>CAVUGX010000020.1:0-69806 GCA_963741035.1 uncultured delta proteobacterium | reverse complement strand
GTCCGCACAGGACCATGAAGATCTGGTCGTTAGGCGCGATCAGGTTGTTCCATACTGTCGTGGCATCGTTCCAACCGCTGGGAGAGTTGACCAGGAAGCTGGCGGTATTGCGCGCGGCCGGCTCTACCAGGGGCAGATTGTTGTCGCCCCAGGCAGGGGGACTCTCGTAGGAGTGGGTAGTCAGGATGGTCGCAAGACCAGGGTGGGAATCGAGCACCTTCTGCGCCCAGGCTATGGCGTTGTTGCCGGCTTCCATCTCCAGGGAGATGTGCAAAAATTTCCTGCCGGCAGCCCGGAAAAACTGGTAGCTGGATAGACCATAGTTACAGGGCGTGCCCGCGGGAGGCCACATACCCGCGCTCCCTGCCGCGCCGGTACTGATATATCCCACGTGGTCCGAGGCGCCGCCGTACCATGGCTTGTGCCGAAAGTACTTCGAGCCCGAACCAAAGTAAGTTTTCCACCAGGGGGCCGTGCTCACCAGCGGAGGATAGGCGCTGGGGGCGAGATGGAACATGTTATCGTAGTCGTGGTTGCCGATGGTCATGCCGAAGGGTACCCCGGTAGCATCCAGGATGTCCATCGCCTTCACGGCGCTGACCCATTCGGCGCCGGCGCCGTAGGAATCGTCGCCCGGTGTGCCGTTGGTTCCGTCGCCGTGCTGGACCACATCGCCCACGTGGCTGACGAACGCCAGGTTCAGCTCATCCCTGTGGTCCGCCAGATACTGAGCCTGAGATATGAAAAATTCCTCGTTGAACGGTTGCGTATGGGTGAAGTCGACATAGTTCTGAGTATCCGAGATAACGGCTATGGTGAAAAAATTGGACCCGGGGCATGCCAGCGCTAATCGCCGCCCCAGCACCGGAAAATTCAGCACGGTGGCAAGTCCTGCCGTACCGGCAGCGCCGAGCTTCAGAAAATTCCTCCTGGTGAAGTCTTTCACTTCTTCCTCCTTTTTTACTTGGATGTACTTATTAGCATATCGAACTGTATCTGCCTCAAATTCCAGGTTCTTTTCCCGCGACCGCCCTATTGCTCATGGGCGGTCCATCTCACGCACATAATGGAAAACCCCTCGAACGTACCTTCGATGTTGCTTCAAAATCGCGTGGCGATGTTTGACCGGAAAAACGCCGGCCTGCTACCTCCTTTCCAGCATTGCGCTACCGCATGCATGTTTTTTCGCCGGGCAATCGAATACTTGAATCCAGCCGGGCGCCGGGAATCCCTCTTTCACTCCCGTAAAAGGTTGCGAAAGCTTTCGCCCTTCCTGGAGAAAGGGCCTATTATGCCGAGTTGCTCAAGACCGGGCTGTCGTAGGGGAGGGCTTTGCGTCCGCCCGCAGCCCTTAGTTACATATCTTTGTGGCTTGATTATTACGAAAATATGAAATTTTGGGGCACGCCATAAGAAGATGTCATCGGGGGCGGCGGTTATCGTTTTTGGTGAGCAGCCCGTATCATTTTTGATAGTAGAGGTGAAAAGCATGGTTGTGAAAGGGTGGGAGGTAAATACGAAATGAAGTGCAATGATTGCAAAAACTCTTTTGAATACTTGGTGCAGGCGGGGCTTCGTTCAGTTCCAGGGCTATGGTCCTGTTATTGCCTCCCTGTGCGACTGACGAGCGGAGCGGGAATTTCGTAACTGCACGGAACATTGCAACCGCACTTTCCACATACGTCTACAATGGGCATGTCACCGTAGCGGGCATCGTTTAACAGGCACTGACGGTAGCAGGCCTGGCGATCGAAGGTATTTTCCCGAAGTGCTCCGTACGTACACCTGGAAATGCAGGCCGAGCATTTGAGGCCTCTTTTGGCCAGGCACAATTCTTCCTCTGAACGGCTGGACGGAGGTAAGTCCATAGTGGTGACCAGGCTTCCCAGACGTCCGCAACAGCCTGCCCGGGTAATCAGTAAATGATGCACCCCGAATTTCCCCAGTCCCGCTATGTAAGCCAGGTGTTTATGAGACCATCTGCTGACGAGCTTTTTCTCATCGAAGTTGTGGGTTGCCGGAGTGGTCGAGGCCTCGAACCCTGCTTTTTCCAGGCATTGCTTTAAATGCTGATTTATAGCTGCTATTAACCGGTTGCCCGCCACATAAGACTCGGCCCAGATGCGGGCGGAGTAAGTCCCTGACCGGTCATTTTCCTCTCCGATCCATCTTTGGAAAGGCAGGAAAAACACGATGACCGACTTTGCCGAGGCGAGTATGTCAACGGCCGCGGCATGCTCCGGATCTGCGACCAGTTTAAGTCTTCCGATGAGCGGATCGGTTGCTGAAGCGATACCGACCAAAGGGCTGCGCCAGAAATCCATGTCTCCGTTGTCGCGCTTCCAACGGGCTATTCCGGTTTCAATCTCGTTTTTAAGCCATTCCAAATTAATATAGCTTTCCGGGTTTTGCGAAGCTCCCTGCCGGCTGTTAACTCAGGAACCTCGACGTCCTGCTTTATTTTTACTCTTTAGCAGACGATTGTGAACGCTGTTTAGGCGGACGTTCACCAATTAACATTCATCGCAGGAAAAATGAAGACTTGACATGGGTCTATTTAATCTGGGATGAACAGTTTTTGTTAACATGGGGCTGAAATAGGGCAATTACGAATCGAGGTAATCGTGAATCATTCTTGTCTTTCCAATAAAAAAGGGGGTGGCCGATGAAGAAGTCCATGTTTTTGTTGTTGTCGATCTGTTTTTTGGCTAGCACGGCTCTGGCCGCTGGGCCGGTGAAGATTGGCCTGATGGGGCCTGTTACCGGACCATGGGCAAGCGAAGGTCAGGAAATGAAGCAGGTCCTCGATCTTCTTGTTGAAGAGCTCAATGCGGCAGGCGGCTTGAACGGCGAAAAAGTTCTGGTCATGACCGAAGATGATGGCGGAGACCCGCGGACTGCCGCTCTTGCCGCGCAGCGCCTGGCTACGATGGGCATAACCGCGGTTATAGGGACCTACGGTTCCGCGGTAACCGAGGCGACCCAGAATATCTATAACGAGGGCAAGATCATCCAGATCGGCAACGGATCGACGGCAATACGGCTTACGGAAAAAGGGCTGAAATATTTTTTCCGTACCTGTCCCCGCGATGACGAACAGGCCAATGTGGCGGCCGGCACTATCCGGAAGCTTGGCGTAAAAAAGCTCGCCATCCTCCACGACAACAGCACTTACGCCAAGGGATTGGCTGACGAAACCAAGAGGCTTCTTGCAAATGATAAGGGTATCGAAATTGTTTTCTTTGACTCTTTGACGCCAAAGGAACAAGACTATACGACCATCCTCACGAAAATGAAGGCGGCAGGTCCTGACTTCGTTTTCTTCACGGGTTATTATGGCGAGGCGGGTCTTCTACTCAAACAGAAGAAAGAAATGGGCTGGAATGTCTCCTTTATGGGTGGAGATGCGACCAATAATCCTGACCTGGTAAAGGGGGCCGGAAAAGATGCGGCCGCCGGTTTTTATTTTATCAGCGCCCCTTTGCCGAAGGACCTGCCTTCCAAAGAGGCCAGGGAGTTCGTTACTTCATTCACCCAAAAATACGGCAATGCTCCCAGTTCTATCTACTCGGTGCTCGCGGGAGACGGTTTCAGGGTGATTACCTATGCGATTGCACAGACAAAGACGACCGATCCGGACAAGCTGGCGGACTATCTGCACACGGGACTCAAGGACTTCCCCGGCCTGAGTGGAAAGATTTCATTTAACGAAAAGGGCGACCGCGTCGGTGAAGTCTACAAAGTTTACAAGGTAGACCCCCAGGGAGAGTTCATCCTCCAACCCTAGACGGCAGAATGAGAATGCCTGCCCGGGAGGCGGTTTCTGCCGCTCCCGGCGCCAGCATATTTCTTATACCAGTTTGCGTTTAAGACCGGGCGGGATAAACCCAGACCAGGGCAGGGACAAACCCAGACGAGGGCGGGGATTCTTCGACGACAAAAGAACCCCGCCCCTACGGCGAAATTATGGAATTGTTTGCGCAGCAATTTACCAACGGCCTGGCGGTGGGCGGCATATACGCCCTGATTGCCCTGGGTTACACCATGGTATACGGTGTCCTCAAGCTGATCAATTTTGCCCATAGCGATCTATTCACGCTGGGCGCCTACCTCGGTCTGACTCTCATTACATCCTGGCTTTTCAAGGGTCTCGGTCCCCTATGGGGGACAGCCCTGCTGGCCCTGATGGTCATGGGTATGATCGCCCTGATGGGAGCTCTACTCGATCGGGTGGCATACCGCCCGCTGCGTCAATCCCCGCGTCTTTCAGCCGTGGTCTCGGCGTTGGGAGCTTCAATTTTTCTGCAGAACGCGATAATGCTGATCTACGGGGCCAGAAATCAGGTCTATCCGCAGAACATATTACCCAAAATGGCGCTGAGCGCCTTTGGTTTTCATATTCCACTGGTGCGCATCCTGGTGCTTTGCGTATCTTTGGCTATGATGGGCGCGCTTTATTTCTTCGTTCAAAGGACCAGGATCGGCACGGCGATTCGTGCCGCGGCAATCGATCAGGGGGCTGCGCGTCTCATGGGTATCGATGTCAATCGAGTCATCCTGATGGTTTTTATGATCGGTCCTGCCATGGGCGGAGCCGCCGGGTTGCTGGTAGGTCTCTACTATGGCCAGATCAACTTCACGATGGGCTGGACCTACGGTTTGAAAGCCTTCACCGCGGCCATTCTGGGAGGGATCGGCAACATTCCGGGGGCCATGGTTGGAGGGCTTCTGCTCGGGATAATCGAGTCGCTGGCCGCAGCATACATATCCCTGGCCTACAAGGACGCCATCGCCTTCCTGGTCCTGATTTTGATACTGATTTTGCGCCCAACGGGGCTGCTGGGCGAACGAGTGGCTGAAAAAGTATGAAGAATCGGAAGCTCGCCGTTATTGCCTGCGGCACGGCCATTCTGGCAGCGGCGCCTCTATTTCTGGACGCCTACTGGACAGACGTGCTGAACAACATAGGGATTTATGCGGTCCTGGCGCTGAGCTTGAATTTAGTCGTGGGGCATGCCGGTTTGTTCAATCTCGGCCATGCTGCGTTCTATGCCGTCGGCGCATACACTGCAGCTATTCTGAACACCACATATCATATACCGATTTTAGCGCTTCTGCCGGTTTGCGGCCTTACAGCCGGATTGTTCGCGCTTATCGTTGCCCGTCCGATCATCCACCTGCGGGGCGATTACCTCTGTATCGTAACCATCGGAGTGGGTGAGATCGTCCGCATAGCCCTGATCAATAATATTTTCGGCATAACGGGCGGAAGCAACGGTATTTTCGGGATATCACGCCCGTCGGTTTTCGGTTATGTCATCCGAAGCCCACAGCAGTTTTTCTATCTTATATGGATTTTTGTCGGAATCACCATGTTCCTGTTTCATCTGCTCGAGTATTCGCGCGTGGGCCGAGCGCTCAACTACCTGCGCGAAGATGAGGTCGCGGCCGAGGGCAGTGGAATCGATACGGCCCATTATAAGCTGGCTGCCTTAGTGTTGGGAGCGGTCTGGGCCGGCATGGCGGGGAATATCTATGCGGCGAAAATGAGCATCATTTCCCCGGAGTCCTTCAGCTTCTGGGAGTCGGTTTTGATGTTTGCAATAGTCATCCTCGGCGGGTCGGCGAGCATCCCCGGGATGCTGTTGGGAGCCTTTCTCATCATCGGCATGCCGGAAGTCTTTCGGCAGTTTGCCAGTGCGCGCATGCTGATTTTCGGGGCCGCCATGGTTGCGATGATGATTTTCCGAACCCAGGGCCTGCTGCCCGCGCGTCCTCGAAGTTATAAACTTGCCGGCCTTTCCTCCGAAGGAGCGGAGACATGAGTCTGCTCCAGCTCCGCAACGTCACAAAGAATTTCGGCGGCTTGAACGCCGTCAGCCGCCTCACTTTCGAGCTGGACAACGGCATTATCATGGGTCTGATCGGGCCGAACGGCGCCGGAAAAACCACAGTTTTCAACCTTATCACAGGGATTTACCGGCTCGATGAGGGAGATATTCTCTTCAACGGGCGCTCACTCTTGAGGTTGAGCACCCATCGGAGGGTCCGGCTGGGGATTGCTCGCACCTTCCAGACGATTCGTCTATTTCAGAATCTTTCAGTTTTGGAGAATGTTTTGGCGGGCTGCCACTGCAGGTTGAAATCCGGTGTGCTCGGCTCATTTGTTCGTTTGCCTCGACAGCGCGGAGAAGAACGGGAAGCGCTGAAAAGAGCGCTGGATGCATTGGCCCTCGTTGGGTTAGCACACCTGGCGGATCAGATTGCAAAGAACCTCGCCTATGGAAATCAGCGGTTGCTCGAGATCGCCCGAGCCGTTGCCACAGAACCGCGCCTGTTGATCCTGGACGAACCCGCGGGCGGCATGAACGAGCAGGAAACCACCCAACTCGTATCGCTCATAGAGAAAATCCGAGCCATGGGAGTCACTGTGCTGCTTATAGAACATGACATGACGCTGGTGATGAGAGTCTGTGAACGCATTGTGGTAATGGAATACGGCAGCAAGATTGCCGAAGGGATGCCCGATGAGATCAGGCGGGACCACCGTGTGATCGAAGCCTACCTGGGCACGGAAGAGTACTGAAACATGGCCCTCCTGGAAATCGCCGACCTGTGCGTCAAATATGGCAACATAGAGGCCCTTCACGGCGTAAACCTCAAGGTGAACCAGAATGAAATCGTGGCAATACTGGGCACTAACGGCGCGGGCAAATCCACTACGCTCATGACTATAAGCGGTCTGATCAAGCCGTCGAAGGGAAAGATAAGCCTTGGCAGTGTGCCGATTCACCAGCTTCCGGGGCACGAAATCGTCAGGCGGGGCATCGCACAGGTCCCTGAAGGACGCAGGATTTTCGGCATTCTCACCGTGCAGGAAAACATCAACCTCGGGGCTTATATTTGCCGGGACCAAAACCAGGTGAAGCAGACCGAACAGTGGGTTTACAGCCTTTTTCCGGTGCTCGAGGACCGCCGCAATCAGTTGGCGGGGACTTTGAGCGGCGGCGAGCAACAAATGCTTGCCATTGGCCGGGCGCTCATGGGGCGTCCAAAAGTCCTGTTGCTCGACGAGCCCAGCCTGGGGTTGGCGCCCATGCTGGTTAAGGCAATCTTCCAAACAATACGGGAAATAAATGAAACCGGGGTAACGGTCGTATTGGTGGAACAGAATGCCAGGGCCGCCCTGAAACTGGCAGATCGAGGCTATGTCATGGAACTCGGAAAAATCGTTTTGGAAGATTCGGCGGGCGCTCTGCTCTCCAATCCGGAGATCCAGTCGGTTTATCTCGGCGGAAAGCCCTAATGCGAAGCATCATAGCCGTGTTCCTCACGCTCCCCGGGAGCCGCCGCTGATTTTAAATCTCAGGCGGAATCCGTACTTTTGAACGAGAAGACCCGAGACCACAAAAACAAGTCCAGCCATTGTCGATCCCCGTATCTGCTCTCCAACGAAAAAATGTATGAGCATCAGGGAAATAAATGGAGAAGCGAAAATCAAGCCTGAGACCTTGGCCGTGTTTTCAGAAGTCCTTAAAGCCATGAGCCACAGCACATAAGTTATGCTCATCTCGAATGCTCCGACATAGGCAGCCCCCAGTATTCCACGCAACTCGGGCATTCGCGCCGGATGGAAAAATAGATAGTAGAGGATGGTCGGAGGCAGGCTGAAAGCAAAGCTCATAAAGAGGCACAGGACAGGTGGCCTGGCGTCCTTCGTGCTGTAGATCCAGTAGATTGCCCAGGCCAAAGTGCTGCAAAGAGCCAACGTGACTCCTGCAGGCTCCGAAATTTGAAAGTTCAGGAGATCGCCTCGGGTGGAAATGATAAGAACCCCGCAATAGCTCAGAAGCAGGCCCGCAAAATCAGCAGCGCCAATCCTTTGTCCAAGGAGAGGAACGGAGAGCAACGCAAGAGTAATAGCCCAGGTATAGTTGAGCGGCTGTGCCTCCTGGGCCGGGAGAAGCTCATAGGCCCTGAAAAGGATAAGGTAATACAAAAACGGGTTCAGGGTGCCCAGCAAAAATGAGCGAAGATACTCTCTGCGTGTGCACCGGAAGACCTGCCCGAATCCCCGGCTGCAAATGAGGACAACTGCCAGAACCATGACCGAAAAAGCTTCGGAAAAAACGAGAAGTTCGACATTATCCAGGTATCGCAAGGCCAGCTTGAACGCGGATGCCACGGTAGACCACAATAAGACTGCGGCTAGAGCGTAAAGGTATGCCTGTCTTTGATTTACCATACCATCGAGGTTATCTCATAATCCGGGTAAATGAAAGGCCGGAAACGTACCCGCGAACCTGCTGGCGCAATAGTGAGACCCGATTCTCAAGAAGGAAAACTCCCCTTTTTCGCATTTGACACAATCAGTTTCTCGTGATAGTGAGTCTCCATAACCTTCGATTAGGAAGGCCCCCATGCAAGATACCCCGAGCCGCCTTGACAGCATGCTCCGCAAACTCCGGGAAAAGGGATACCGCATTACGCCACAGCGGCTGGCAATACTTAAGGTCCTGGCTGAGAGCAAAGGCCATCCCGGCGCAGAGGACATTTACGCTTCGGTAAAAACGGATTTTCCCACCACGACCATCGCTACAGTCTACAAGACGCTGGCTGTTCTAAAATCAATAGGTGAAGTTCTGGAACTTGGGTTTAGCGGTGATTACAACCGGTACGACGGGAAAAAGCCTGGTCCTCATCCTCATTTGATCTGTATCAAATGCAGGAAGATTGTCGATCCCGATTTGAAGAGCCTGACGGAAATGACCGCAAAACTTGCCTCCCAAACCGGCTATAAGCTTATCAGTCACCGGCTGGACTTTTACGGCATCTGCCCTGAGTGTCAGGAGAAAGGGTAGCTTCTTTTTGCGGTGGTCAATTACAAGGGGGAGTCGAATAGTGTCGAGTTTGGCGTAGGCCATAGCTTTACCGGCGGCGGCGAATCCTTGGTCCTAGGGCTCATGCTGACACACAATTTCGGGTCTTCCGGCAAAAGCTTAACGGAATGAGACGGCCAACGTTCTTTTCATTCAATGAGCCCGGAGGGAAAAATGATAACTCGACGGTCCCTTCTATGGTGGGTTAAATCAAGCAATCTGAAGCTTCAGATCCTCCTGCTGCTGATTATTCTGGTTACGGTCTGCGCAAGAGTGCTTCCACTTGAAATGCAGAAAAGGATTATCAATGAGGCGATCAGGTTTCAGAAAATCGACCTGCTGCTCCTCTACTGCGCCGCCTACATCGTCGCCGTTCTGACCGCCACCGGGCTAAAGTTCCTTATAAACCTGATTCAAACAAGAATCGGCCAGCAGGCGCTGGCCAGAATGCGAAAGGAACTCTACTCGCACATCTTGGCACTGCCTCTCGAGTTCTTCCAAAAGTCTCCACCCGGAATGGTGGTGTCGTCGCTCGTCACCGAGATTGCCCCCGCCGGCGATTTCGTGGGCCAGGCGATAGCTGTCCCCGTGAGCAACCTGCTCACCCTTCTGACTTTTGTCGCCTACATGTTCTACCTGAACCCGCTTCTTGCCATACTGAGCGTCTCGACCTATCCCATCGTCCTGCTGCTTATTCCCTTCCTTCAGAAGAAATCGAACGAGGCAAACAAGGCGCGCGTCGATAACACTCGCAAGATGAGCAACCTGATCGACGAGGTGGTTTCGGGCATTCACGAAATCCATGCAAACGCCGGCTATCACATCGAGGAACGCAAGTTCGGCGTTATCGTTGACCAATTGTTCAAAATCCGGGTGATCTGGATCGCATACAAGAACGCTGTGAAGGTGCTGAACAATTTCTTCCAGAGCCTGGGGCCTTTTATCCTCTTTCTGGTAGGGGGGTATCTTGCCATAAACGGCAGGTTCGACCTCGGCGCCCTGGTGGCGTTCCTGTCGGCTTATGAGAAGCTGTATGATCCATGGAAAGAGTTGATGGATTTTTACCAGGCCTACCAGGATGCGAATGTCGGGTATACGAGGACCATGGAGTACTTCGACGTAGAACCGGGATACGAGGTCGACTCGGCCGGCCGCGCGCCGTTAGAGCTTCGGGGGGCTATCAGGACCGGCGGTGTCTCCCTTGCGGTTGACAGCGACATCCACTTGCTCAGGGATATCAGTCTGGATGTCAAACCTGGGGAGCGCATCGCACTGGTGGGTTATTCCGGAAGCGGCAAAAGCACTCTTGCGCGGTGCATCGGGCAGCTCGCCCGTTACACTTCCGGGAGCCTCAGGTTCGATGAGCACGAGGTCTCACAACTCAGCAAAAGAGATATTGCGGCAAACCTGGGCATAGTTTCACAAAGCCCGTTCATCTTTGATGGAACTATCAGGGAGAACATTCTGTATTCCTGGGAGGCTCTCCGCGCCGGGCGCCCCGATTCTACCCCTGAGGAGGCGCCGCCGTATGACAGGATAATCGAGATGCTGAGAGGCGTGGGTCTCTTTAGGGATGTCGTGCGCTTTGGCCTGAACACGGTCCTTCGTCCGGGAGAGCAAGAATTTTTCGTCAAAAAGATTATACGTATCCGGATTATGTTTCAAGAACGCTTCGGGGATGTCAATCGAGGATATTCCGAATATTTCGACCAGGACAAATTTCTGAAGTTTTCCACTGTTGCCGCAAACATCCTCATGGGGAGTCCCAATGACCCCGAATTCAGTATGGACAGGCTCGCCGCAAGCCCCTTTTTCAACCATTTCCTCGCTGAAGCCGGGTTACGGAACCCACTGATAGAATTGGGAAAAGGCCTGGCAGTCAGCTTGATCGATGTCCTCGGGAAAATGCCGCCCAACGAAGCTTTTTTCCTGCATAGCCCGCTGCTTCCCGAAAGGCTTGAAGAATACAGGAAGGTCTGCACAAGAATCGATGAAATGCAGCCAAACGAGATCGACCGGAAGGACGCTCTGAAACTTCTGGACGTGGCCCTGCGCTATATCCCAGCAAGAACAAATATGAATATAGGCATGCATCCGATGCTGGAGGAACTTATCCTCAAAGGAAGGAAATCTTTCAGAAAAAAAATTATGGCCGAACGTCCGGGGACAATCAGCTTTTATAATATTTTAGAATACATTCATTCCCTTCCGCTCCTGGACAATATCCTTTACGGAAAGCTCACAACAGAACGCCCGCGAGCACGGGAGCGCATCAGCGATAGCATAGTGCAGTTTCTGGAAGAGGAGAATCTGCTCGGGCGAATCGTCGAAATCGGACTTCGCTTCGATGTAGGGTCTAAAGGGGAAAGGCTTTCCGGCGGCCAAAAACAAAAACTCGCTATCGCCAGGGTCTTGCTCAAGTCGCCCCGAATTCTCATCCTCGACGAAGCGACATCCGCACTCGATAACGCTTCTCAACAGCAGATTCAGGATTTGCTGGAAGGCTGCTGGAAGGGGGAGTGCACTATTGTCTCTGTAGCGCATCGTCTGGACACCGTCCGCGGATTCGATCGTATCGCGGTTATGCGGGCGGGCACAATTGCTGAGATTGGAACTTACGATGAACTGATGGCCCGTGAGGGAATACTCTATGAACTCGTTAACGGAACAAGACCTCGAGTGCATTGAGTCAGGATCGCCTTTGACCTTCTCATGAGCATACCCTTGTATATTGTCATACCGGTCGAAACTATAAAAGTTCGGGCCTGTCTCAGCCGGAACGACAAATTTGCGGCGAGCGAAATCGTTTTGCACCAAAACGAAATCGACGAAATTGAACTGTCCGGCGGCTACCAACGGCCGGCGTGAGCGCCACCATCCACGTGGAGTATCTCTCCGCTTACTTGACCTGCCTGCGCCAGGTAGAGAACCGCGTCCACAACGTCTTTTACGTGCGTGATTCTTCCCATTGGATTCGACGCCTCAAGAACATCCTTGGGATCATCCTTGTGCAGCGGCGTGTCCACGACTCCGGGAGCTACGGCGTTGAAGCGGATACCTTCTTTTGCATACTCGATTGCGAGACTCCGGATGACTGAATTCAGGCCGCCTTTCGTAATCATCGAAACCGAGGCATTTATGCCGGCGACCGGCTGATCGACAAGCGACGCTGAGATGCTCACAACGCTCCCCGATTTCTGTTTCAGCATCTGTTTCACAGCGAGCTGAGTGATGTACAGGAATCCCAGCAGGTTGGTTGAGACCAGGGCATTGAAGTCCTCGGTAGTAAACTCCGTGAAGGGCTTGACCCGGAAGATTCCGGCGTTATTCGCCAGCACATCGATGGTTCCGAAGTTCCTGATCGCGGCTTCGACAGCTTTGGCAGCGGTCTCCTGCTTACCTATATCGCCATCGACGAGAACCAGGCCTGGTGAGGCAGTTAATGATTGACTGACGTTAAGAGACGTTGCGACGACGTTATAACCCTGCTTCAGGAAGCCCTCGACCAAACCCGCGCCAATACCCTGCGATGCTCCCGTGACGATTGCTGTTTTCTTGCCTGACATAGATGCTCCTTTGTTCGGAAGTCCGATCGGGTTCGGCGCCGGGCGCGGGGATTTCGCGTTCAACGGGCTCAAAGGGGCCATCGGGGCCAAGTGGTTTGCACAACACGCATGGTCAACATTGACATGTTATTTTCTCCCATCCTATTCTTCATCAAGCTGTGCTCCCGCCTGTTCGGCCACTCTCACCGCAGCTCATAAAAAAACAATAATCACCGCGCTGTTGACGGCAAGTGGCTAAAAATACAAGAGAATTTGGCTAAGGCGGTGAACATGCGATCTATGTGGGGATCAAGCGTAGGAAGGATGCAGGCCGAAACCCCGCTCTAATTGGAAATGGGAACCCGGGTCAGCCACTAACTTCAGGGTTGTTTTTTTGCGCACTCTTTTTTAGTTACCAGCAACTATTAACTAACTGCCAGCAATTACCGACCAGCAATTAATAATTAAAAACTAATAGCTCTTCACATCGATGCGAACTCTCACGACAAGATAAGGTGGACGGCGAAGGTCCCGGCCGTTGTTAAAACCCGGCAGCCTGTTCCATTGCTCCAGGGTGACGTAAAGATACGTGTCGGTGGCAAACAGCGCATCGGACCATACGGTTCGTGGATCACGCGCCACGAGCTCGAAGCGGCCGTCCGGATTACGCCGCACGAGCGAATCCCGTTAAATCCAGCATCCCGGTTTATGTTGGTTTGATTTAGATGTTGTGTTTGGCTGCACAGCAGATACTCTCGATGAGGACTTTGAAACAACTGGAATTAGGCATTTCGATGCACAAAGACTCAGATTTACTCGCAATCTCTGTGAGCGCTTCTCTCATATCAAGGACTATTCCTTCAATGTCCTTGAACATCTTGAATAAATTGTCTAGTATAGAATTAAGTTTGTTTATAGTATCTTCTTGTGTCTCGTAAGATTGACCATTAGCATGGAGTTGTATAAGGTCAAGAATGTGTGAACGAGTTGTTCTATATGTATCGATAATTAATTCATAATTTATGAATTTGCGGTATTCTATCAGTCTGCTTATCTTTTCTTGAAGCTCTTCCATATGAAATGGCTTTTGTATATAGTCAAAGGCGCCCAGTTTCATTGCCGCTATAGCGGATTCAATGGTAGCAAGACCGGTAATCATTATAACTTCGGAGCCAAGGCACTGAGAGCGTATGTATCGGAGAAGGTCCATCCCTCCTTCCTGGTTATTATCGAGGCCTGGCATGCTCTTATCGAGTAAAATCACTTCATAATCATTCATCTCCAGCAGTTTTTGAGCAGTTTTTAAGCCTTCGGCTTCCTCAACAATGTACCCTCGCTGCTTCAGAAAAATTCCGAGCATTGTTCGGATTTCTTCATCGTCATCCACGACCAGTATTTCGCCACTCATCTCTGTTCTCCTTCAGGGTACTTGAAGTAATCACCCGGGCGATGCCTGTAGTCATCTAACCTGGATTTATAATTGCATTGTTCATGCCAAAACTGGACGTAGCAGACTGCAAATTGTGGGTCCTGCTAGACTACTGAAACACAGTTCCGGCCATTTTCCTTTGTTTTATAGAGCCCCCTATCGGCTCGTTCGAACGTCGAATTGATGCTGTGGTCCGATTCCCTAACGGTACTGACGCCAATACTGATGGTCAAAGGGATCCTTTCTCCCCGGAATAGAAAACGGGTCTGCCGCACATGTTCGCACAGCTTTTGTGCAACCGTTTCAGCCCCCTTGGCTTCGGTTTGCGGAAGCACTATTATAAATTCATCACCTCCACATCGCGCCAGAAAGTCGGTTCCAAGCAAATTCACTTTAAGTCTTTTGGCCAATTGTGCCAGGCACTTGTCACCGGCCCAGTGTCCGAAGACATCGTTTATACTTTTAAAATTGTCTATGTCTACCACCAGCATAGAGAAAACGCCCTTTGTAAGCCTGTATTCGGCCCACTTTTCACGGATGTACTTTTGGTAACCCCTGCGATTGGCAATACCTGTCACGGTATCGAGAAGGCTTACCTGTTCCATTTGGTCCGCTCTCCGGTGAGCTTTTGAGATTTGCATCCTCATAGCTTTGAGCTGCAATTTCAGCTCCTTGATCTCACCGGCCAACTTCCTTAACTGTCTTGCATCGGCTTGCAGCTTTTTTTTGGATTTTTCCTTGATGCCATCCAGCTTCGATACAATCAGGCTTTTGAGCTCATCGGTGCTTTGGGTCGTCTGAAGAGATGCAGTGATTTCCTGCATATTGTTTTCAAGAGTGTCTGCAAAGGCCTTGCTGCCCCGATACACCTCGCTTGCGTTAAAATAGGAAGCTGTAACGAAGTTTTCCACTTCGACCAGGTTTCTGGTTACCTCCGAGATCAGATCCATGAGGTCTTTTTGCCGAAAGCTGACTTTATCGCTCACTTCCGTTATGAAATCGAGGATATGGCCATTTAATTGTAGAACCCCGGCAATATGGGCTGCATTTCTGACCAGGATGGAAAGCTCCTCGGGGCGAGAGCCGGTTGCCTCGCTGAATGCTTCCTTAAACACTCTGAGGATCTCAAGCTGAAACTGTTGCAGCCTCCTGACATGAGGCTCGATATCCACAGGATCGCCCTGCAAACCGGCCGGCGGGGCTGTTTCATTCATCGTATCGAGGTAGGAGCCGCGCTTGATTAAAGACCGACTGAGCAGAGAAGGCGTTACAGGCTCACTTGTAGCCGATCTCAACTCGTGCAAAGCGTCGATGATGGTTTCGCACAGCCTTTCAGTTCTCCCGGTAAGCGAGTCCGAATCATGTTGAGCATTCATTGCCTGGTTCCCATCCAGCTAGTAGTGTTTGTAAAATCCCCGAAAATTTACGCGGTGCCGGTCACGCACCTGCCGGAACAGGCGGCCTTGCTTATAATTAGCTCTTCGAATTGGCAAATTCTTGTTTCGGGTCATCCTTCCTCCCGGCGATCACAGCAGAGCTGCTAAGTCTGCATCTTTTTTTTCACAAAATTAAAAAAGCTTTGTACACAGTCCGGGCAGAGCTGGGATCCCTTTGCCTCTTCGATTATCGTCATGGCCTTCTCATGAGAAAAACCCTTGCGATAGGGACGATCGCTTGTAAGGGCGTCGTACGTGTCTGCCACTGCGATCATTCGAGCCAGGAGGTCAATACGATCACCTTTCAGGCCCTTTGGGTAGCCGTTTCCGTCAATTCTTTCGTGGTGGCCGGCAATTGCAGGTATGATATCTGCCAGGCTTGGAATGGGTGAAAGGATTTCGGCGCCGATGCTCGGATGCAGCTTCAGGATTTCCCATTCCTCTTTGCTTGGCGGGGCAGGTTTTAGCAAAATGTCGTCACGAATACCTATCTTGCCGAGGTCATGCAGTTTGCCGGCGATTCTTGCCTTCTCGACCCGTTCCGCATCAAATGACATCTCACGGGCCATATCCACGAGAATTGCGGCTACAGACTCCGAATGGCCCCGCGTATACTGGTCGCGGGCTTCCAGGGCCAGAACCAGGCTGGTTATGCTTCCGATTATTATTTGACGTTCGGCTTCGAGGCGCTCTTTTTCTCTTGATATGCGATGGAAATGTTCGGAGAGAAATTGCTCGGCAGTTACCACCAGTTGGTCGAGGTTGAAGGGTTTGACCAGATAAGACGACGCGCCGTATTGGAGAAGTCTGCGCATCGTAGCTCGATCCCCGTTCGAACTCATGATGATGAACGGTATCAGGCTAAGCGCAGGGTTTGCGTGAACCATTTTGCAGAGGCCGGCCCCATCCAGTTCAGGCATGTTTAAGTCGCTCAGGATCAAGTCCGGACGATGGTTGTCCAGAAGCTTAAGTGCCTGTGCGCCGTTTTCGGCGGAGATCACGTAAAATCCTGCAGCCAGGAGTGATTTCTCGACCAAATGGCGAGTGGAAGCAGAATCATCCACGACGAGAATCGTCCGTCTCCTCAGCAGTACATTCCTGCCCAGCAACTCCCGGACGCGCTCTCGCAGCTCCATTTTCGCATTGGCTTTCGGGACAAACGCGGCAACACCCAATTTGAAGCCGCGTTCGATATTTTCTTCCTGATCTTTCGAACTTAGGATGACGATGGGAATTGATTTCTTGGCGTCGTGGTGTTTGAGCTTTTCGCAAAGCGAGAACCCATCCATTCGCGGCATCTCGATATCTGTGATGACCAGGTCAAAATCTTCACGTATTGCAGTTTCGAAGCCGTTCAGTCCGTCAAAGGCCTCTGTCACCCTTGCCCCCATTTGTTGGAGTTCCCTGCGAAGCACATTCCTGACCGTCGAACTGTCATCTACGACCAGAATTCTGGGGGAGGACTTCAGGAAATGTTCCTCTTCCTCTTTCTTTTCGGACGAATTCTTATCATAAAAGATCAATTCTCCCATTTCTGCCGCCCTTGCTTCCTGCGTTGAGGAACTGTTTGCAGCATTCTATATCGCTCACGTACGAGCCGTTCCGGCAACGAATCTAAAGTGAACCGTCTGAGTCTTCTCTTACTTATAAACCGCTACCGTTACTTACTGATATCGGGAGCTTAGTGGTTTTGCTTTAAGGGTTTGTGAAGGAATGTGTAGAATTTTAGTGAATTTGTATCACTATTTTGTCACGTTTTTCGCATTTAAACGCAATTTGGGTGTTGTCTGAGCGCAATGGAATTTCCCGTATGATGCCTTTTGCAGCAAACCCCTCAGGCCAGGTTGTGCGTGCAACTCATCCTGTCAGATCAAATCATGGCTACTGAGGATGAATGTGGAGGCATGATAATGTGCTTACCTCCCCATTCCGGAATCCCGGATTGATGGAACTCGGCCTGAACAACGGCAAATCAGCGTATTGCTTCCATCGGAAACTGGTCAAATTGGGTCTCGCGGTGAAACTGGACAGGGTGGAAGGGGCGCCAGGGGTAGCAGGCGTCACCTATTTTATTGTAAAGCTATCGATTACGGCGTCCGATTAGAATGTTGTACGCGGAAATGTTTGTCCCGGGCAGCTATCTGTCCGTGTACCGTTCATATCTTTTGTTCGTTCCTAACTCATGCCGGCCCGGTTTCGAGCGTACGGGCTGAGAGCATTGGATTCTCTGAACGGGTTTTGACGGAGGAAGTGGAATGGACGTCTTCATTGCCAGACAGCCAATCTTTGACGCTAAGCAGGGGGTATACGGCTATGAGCTTCTGTACCGCTCCGGCATGGAAAATGTGTATTCAGATACTGATGGCGACAAAGCATCCCTTTCTGTAATTGGAAATACCCTCTTGGTCGTCGGCGCAAAACAAATTTCCGAAGGCAAAAGAATTTTTGTGAATTTTACTCGAAAACTTCTTCTTGAGAATGCTGCTGCCTATCTCCCCAAGAAGATCGGCGTCGTTGAGATCCTCGAAGATGTAGAGCCCGACGATGAATTGATCGACGCTATAAAAACGATCCGCTCGCAAGGTTATACGTTGGCTTTGGATGATTTTGTTCTCCGTGGGAATGAGGACAGTCCTTTTTTGGATCTGGTGGACATCATCAAGGTTGATTTACGCCAAACAGACGAACAGGAGAGGGAGGACATAGGAAAAAGATTTTCCGATACAAGTAACGTCAAACTCCTTGCAGAAAAAACCGAGACACGGGAGGAATTCGATAATGCTCTAAAGATGGGATACAGCTATTTTCAGGGTTATTTTTTCTGTAAGCCGGTAATTCTTGCCAGACGTGATATCTCCTCTCATAAAATACACTATGTTCGCATTCTGAAAGAAATTAGCGCAGATAATCCCAACTTCGATACGGTCAAGCAAATCATCGAGCATGACGCTCCGCTTGCTTTCAAGCTTCTTCGGTATGTCAACTCCGCCTTCTTCGGCTTGCGTCGTGAGATCTCATCCATAATGCATGCTCTGCAGATTCTCGGCGAGGCGGAGATCAGAAGATGGGTATCCCTTGCGATCATCATGGAACTCGGAAATGACCAGCCCCAGGAACTCCTTAGGCTCTGTTTGCTCAGAGCTCGGTTTAGCGAGAATCTGGCTTCTAAAACTCGATATAAACAGCAGAAGTCCGAATTTTTCTTCATGGGATTATTCTCGTGCATGGACGTTCTCCTGGGCAGACCGATGGAAGAGATTCTTGAAGATCTTCCTATTCAAACCTCCATCAAGGAAGCTTTGCTTGGTAAAAGTAATCTTTTCAAAACAGTTCTTGATCTTGCCATCTCCTACGAAAAAGCAGACTGGTTAAACTTCACCCCTTTGACCTCACAGTTGGGGATGGCGGAAACGGATTTGCCGGGGGTCTACTCGGATTCGATCGATTGGGCTGATCGAGTATTCTGAGGTCTGTTCGAATTCTCCAGGCTCATGAGATGATTTAGTGACTCGTAAAACAATTGGTGACCCGGCAGGCTGTTAACATTGTATCTCTCCGGGCGCATGAGAAATGAAACTCCGCAATCCTGAGCATGTGAGAATCATACAGTTGCCCTCCGAGTTCTGCAGTTGACTTTCGAAGGAGAAGTCCATTCGGCTTTTCCTCGCCGAACCGCAATTATTCGTGAAGGCTCTGGATCCACTTGCCTGTGGGTTCTTTGATGAGGTTAAAGCCGGTTCCTCAAGCGCTTTAGGGGAAACAGCTAGATAATCTGCAGTGAGGCGGTCTCTATATATTGCTTCACATTATTTAAAACGTCCTTATCTTCCTCGTTGAATTTAATTCCCATTTCAGAAAGTTGCGCGTCTTTTTTCAGAACTCGAATCCTGCTCTCTATCACCTGCTCTTCGGCCATTCCAGGCAGATGAAATGATAGCCCGATCATCTGATCGATGTCGAATAATGAAGATTGACTCGCGCCATGATCAAGGCAGATTCGGCACCCTCCCTGGCTGATGTCCACTATGACAGCCTTGTAGTCGCCTTTGTCTGTCTTCACCGTTGCCGGGAAGAGGCATTCCACTCGCTGCGCTTTGCGCAGGTTGACGATTTCCACCGCAGCGGGATAAGGAAGGAAAACTATGAGCGCAGGCTTCTGTATATAGTTCGAAATTGTTGAGTTGAAGCCGTAGACATTTCCGGCATAGACATATCTCACCACTATCAGATCGTTTTCATTCAGTCTGCTCAAAATTCCGGGAATAGCGGGAACACGGATCATGAGGTATTCGTCGGAAATCATTCCAGCCAAAAAACCTGCTGCTTTGAATTCCTGCCCTTTTTCACCCAACTGAAACTGCATGCGAGTACCGATTCCAATATTCAGCGCCCGGTTCTCAACAACTGGCTTAGAAAATTTGTCAAGCATTTCACCTCCCCCATCATGTTTGTGGTCCTCTCAGTCATTTAGCTCAAACATGCGGTCAGATTTCATTATCGTTATCCACGACCAGTATTTCGCCACTCATCTCTGTTCTCCTTCAGGGTACTTGAAGTAATCACCCGGGCGATGCCTGTAGTCATCTAACCTGGATTTATAATTGCATTGTTCATGCCAAAACTGGACGTAGCAGACTGCAAATTGTGGGTCCTGCTAGACTACTGAAACACAGTTCCGGCCATTTTCCTTTGTTTTATAGAGCCCCCTATCGGCTCGTTCGAACGTCGAATTGATGCTGTGGTCCGATTCCCTAACGGTACTGACGCCAATACTGATGGTCAAAGGGATCCTTTCTCCCCGGAATAGAAAACGGGTCTGCCGCACATGTTCGCACAGCTTTTGTGCAACCGTTTCAGCCCCCTTGGCTTCGGTTTGCGGAAGCACTATTATAAATTCATCACCTCCACATCGCGCCAGAAAGTCGGTTCCAAGCAAATTCACTTTAAGTCTTTTGGCCAATTGTGCCAGGCACTTGTCACCGGCCCAGTGTCCGAAGACATCGTTTATACTTTTAAAATTGTCTATGTCTACCACCAGCATAGAGAAAACGCCCTTTGTAAGCCTGTATTCGGCCCACTTTTCACGGATGTACTTTTGGTAACCCCTGCGATTGGCAATACCTGTCACGGTATCGAGAAGGCTTACCTGTTCCATTTGGTCCGCTCTCCGGTGAGCTTTTGAGATTTGCATCCTCATAGCTTTGAGCTGCAATTTCAGCTCCTTGATCTCACCGGCCAACTTCCTTAACTGTCTTGCATCGGCTTGCAGCTTTTTTTTGGATTTTTCCTTGATGCCATCCAGCTTCGATACAATCAGGCTTTTGAGCTCATCGGTGCTTTGGGTCGTCTGAAGAGATGCAGTGATTTCCTGCATATTGTTTTCAAGAGTGTCTGCAAAGGCCTTGCTGCCCCGATACACCTCGCTTGCGTTAAAATAGGAAGCTGTAACGAAGTTTTCCACTTCGACCAGGTTTCTGGTTACCTCCGAGATCAGATCCATGAGGTCTTTTTGCCGAAAGCTGACTTTATCGCTCACTTCCGTTATGAAATCGAGGATATGGCCATTTAATTGTAGAACCCCGGCAATATGGGCTGCATTTCTGACCAGGATGGAAAGCTCCTCGGGGCGAGAGCCGGTTGCCTCGCTGAATGCTTCCTTAAACACTCTGAGGATCTCAAGCTGAAACTGTTGCAGCCTCCTGACATGAGGCTCGATATCCACAGGATCGCCCTGCAAACCGGCCGGCGGGGCTGTTTCATTCATCGTATCGAGGTAGGAGCCGCGCTTGATTAAAGACCGACTGAGCAGAGAAGGCGTTACAGGCTCACTTGTAGCCGATCTCAACTCGTGCAAAGCGTCGATGATGGTTTCGCACAGCCTTTCAGTTCTCCCGGTAAGCGAGTCCGAATCATGTTGAGCATTCATTGCCTGGTTCCCATCCAGCTAGTAGTGTTTGTAAAATCCCCGAAAATTTACGCGGTGCCGGTCACGCACCTGCCGGAACAGGCGGCCTTGCTTATAGTGAGGTCTTCTGAATTGAAGAATTTTTGTCCCGCCTCATCTTTCCTCCATCTAGGGTAACGATGGGAATTGATTTCTTTGTATCGCGGTGTTTGAGCTTTTTGCAATGTGAGAACCCATCCATTCGCGGCATCTCGATATCTGTGATGACGAGATCAAAATCTTCACGTATTGGAGTCTCGAAGCCATTCAGTCCGTCAAAGGCCTCTGTCACCCTTGCCCCCATTTGTTGGAGTTCCCTCCGAAGCACATTCCTGACCATCGAACTGTCATCTACGACCAGAATTCTGGGGGAAGACTTCAGGAAATGTCCCTCTTTCCTCTTTCTTTTCAGACGAATTCTTATCATGAAATATCAATTCTCCCATTTCTGCTGCCCTTGCTTCCTGCGTTGAGGGACCTCTGATTCCAACCGAATGTTTTCATAAGACAAATTTTGACGTTACATATCTATCGATCTCAGTTCGCTAAAAGATGAAATGTTTTTTCTTAAGACGTGCCAGTGTTTATGTCTGCGGCTCAATTTCGCATTTCAACGCGAACGATTTCTGCCGGAATGATCCACGCGAAGTCTTGTAGCTCGCTGTTCTCTCTGAGCTCTCTGCGCCTCTGTTTCGAAAAGACAGGCTTTCATGCAGAGACGCTGAGGAGTCCCAAAGGGACATGAATAACTGCTTCGAAAAGAACGCCCACAAGGGGCTAAACTACGGCGCGTTAAGGCGCCTTTTCATGGCTTCAGGGTGTCCCGAAGGGACGTGAAAAGCTGTCTCGAAAAGACTCCACCACAGAGGCGCAGAGAGCGTTCGATAATTTCAAAAACCCGGAGGCCTGCTTCGAGGGGCGAGGGTCGATCTTTAGAGAAAGGCTCGAACCGCGGATGAACACAGATAAATCAGAAGACACAGGCATGAGTTTGCACGTTTGCAGCGCGGGTTCTTTTCATGGTTTCAGGGAGTCTCTGGGGGACATGAGTTGTTGTGGTGAGATGATTTTCGCCCTTCGGTCGCGACCGTGTTGCCCCGGACCCTTGGTGGCGAAGACGGCCCGGCTCTTTGAAAACTTAATCAAAAGAGAGAGAATTGTTGCGGATGAATGCCGGGTTGCGGGTTAAATAAAAGATCCGTCCAAAAAGGTTCGGTCTGGAACGAACATCTTGCCAGGGTTCATAATATTTAGCGGATCGAGGGCCTGTTTTATTCTCCGCATGGCGTCAAGGCCGCCGCGGCCTACTTCCAGTTCGATGAATGGTGATTTGGCGATCCCTATGCCGTGCTCTCCCGAAAGGGTGCCTTCGAGTCCGAGGACGATTGCGAACAACTCCTCAACCGCTTTTCCCGCCCGCCGTCGCTCGGCTTCATTCTTTCTGTCCAGCATGATATTGGTGTGAATATTGCCATCCCCGGCGTGACCGAAGCAGACAATTGTCAGGTCATATTTTTCAGCCAGCGAGCGTATGGATCTGATGAGTTCGGGTATCCTGGTGCGAGGAACCGTAACATCCTCATTTATCTTGCCTGGCCTGATCCGCCCCAGGGCCGGGGAAATCGACCTGCGCGCCTGCCAGAGCCGGTCCCTCTCGGCATCGCATCGGGCCACCTCGGTTTTGTTTGCGCCCGCCTTCTTGCAGATTTCCACGATTCTTTCAACCTGACCGTCCAGTAACACGCCGGGCCCGTCCACCTCGATCAGAATAAACGCCTCGGCCTCGACCGGGAGTCCGATTCGAAGGTGGTTCTCGACTGCGCCGATCGTAGCCTGGTCCATCAACTCCATTGTGGATGGAATGATGCGGTCCCTCAATATCTCGCAGATGGCATTTGCCGCACAATCAAGGTTGGAAAAAACGGCAGTCAGAGTACGAACCGATTCGGGCGCTGGAATCAACCGGGCGATTATCTTCGTGAAAATTCCCAGCGTGCCTTCGGAGCCTGCCATAAGGCGAGTCAGATCATAGCCCACGACCCCTTTCATAGTGCGGGTACCTGTCCGGATAATTTCGCCCGTGGGCAAGACCATTTCCAGCCCCAGCAGATAGTCCCGGGTAACGCCATATTTCACGGCCCTCGGACCTCCGGCGCACATTGCCACGTTTCCTCCCATTGTCGAAAAAGGAAGACTTGCCGGGTCCGGCGGATAAAAAAGGCCGTATTTTGCTGCGGCTTTCTGAAACTCTCCGGTGATTACCCCCGGTTCGACCACGGCTGTCATATTGTCGGCGTCGATTTCCAGGATTCTATTTAGCCGGTTTGTCACGATTACTAGCCCGCCCTGAGCGAGGCAGGCGCCAACCATTCCTGACCCGGAGCCCCTCGGGTATACGGCAAAACTATGCTCATTCGCCAGCTTGACCAATGCCGCGATCTGTGCCGCCTCAGCCGGGAATGCCACTGCTTCAGGCACAAAGCGCATCTTGCTCGCGTCGAAGCTGTAGCAGTAGAGTTCTTCCGGCGAGGTCAACAGGTTTTCATCGCCCACAACGGCCTTGATTTGTTGAAACGGCAACAGCATTTATGGAAACATCCTCCCATTCCCCCATTTTGACCAGTACCCGGAAAGATTTTCGTGAATATAGGTCTGCAGGTCAAGCCATTCCTGTGAGTATCGAGAAGTTTTTATCCTGAACCGGCCGTTCAGGTCTAACCCGAACCTTTGCGGATCTAAAAACTTCGATAACGGATTTGTAATTAATTGGTTTCAGAGTTGGTAATCTGTTATACGTGTACGTGTTTTCAATGGCTCTACCCCAACCGCCAATGTAACCGATCGTCAATAAAGCAAGGGAATTGAATTAGAAATGACGGGCCAAAATCAAACCAGGAAAACCGAAGAATTCCGCTTCGGCTGTGAAGTTTTGCTGCATTCGCCACCGCCTTGGTTTCGCTCGGGACGGCTTGGACTGCTTGCAAATCAGGCTTCCGTTGACAGGTCGTTTGAAAGCGTCAAGAAATTGATCTTGAGAGCCGGAGTGAACCTGAGCTGTATTTTTTCGCCACAGCACGGATTTTATTCGGAAAAACAGGCAAACATGATCGAATCCGCCGATTCGTTCGACCCCGAGACCGGCGTCAGGGTAGTGAGCCTTTATTCAGATACCCGTCAACCTTCTGTCGAAGCGCTCAAAGAAATCGACGTACTCCTGATCGACCTCCAGGACGTGGGAACGCGGGTCTATACGTATACTACCACGATCGGTCTTTGCCTCGAAGCAGCAGCGCTTGCCGGGACCCGGGTGGTAATTTTGGACAGGCCCAATCCCATAAATGGTACGGAAATTGAAGGTAACGTGCTCGACCCGGCATTCCGCTCCTTCGTGGGAAGGTATCCGGTTCCCATGCGACATGGGTTGACCCCGGGGGAATTCGCACGCTTCGTCTGCACTGAAGGGAATATCGACTGCGATCTGGATGTTTTTTCGATGAAGGGCTGGAGGCGAAGCCGGCTATTTGGCAGTCTGGGGATTGACTGGGTTTACCCTTCGCCCAATATGCCGACCTGGGAGACCGCCATGTTCTATCCCGGCATGGTGCTTCTGGAGGGAACCAATATCAGTGAGGGGCGGGGCACGACGTTGCCGTTTCAGCTTTTCGGAGCACCTTTTCTAGATCAGAGAAGGTTTCGTGAAGGGTTGCAGGGGACGGGATTCGAAGGAGTAGGCCTTCGACCGGTTGTATATGAACCAGCTTTCGATAAGTATAAGGGCGAATCTTGCTTCGGATTCCAGATACACATAACGGACAAAGAAAGGCTCAAACCATACAGGATGGGGCTGGCTCTTTTGCAGGCCCTTCGCAGAACCCATCCGGACCACTTCCGATGGCTCAACCCTCCTTACGAATACGAGCTGGAGAAACTGCCCATAGATATTCTAATCGGGAGCGATACAGTCCGGCGCGAAGTCGAGCAGGGGCAGGATCTCAACATGATCGAATCGGGCTGGGAGCAGGGTTCGCTCAAATTCCGGGAAATGCGCGAACCCTGTTTGCTTTACCCTTGATAACAGGGGATTTGAGCAACCTCTCAAGCCTCTTTTTAGACACGGATTATGGTTTATTGGAGGAGCAATTTGCCGAACCTGTTCCAGCGGATATAGCTCTCGGAGGGCTCCATGCTGAAATTGCCTTCCTGTCTCCAGGACCAGTAAATGATAAAAGCTTCGCCGACGAGATCGCCGTGATCGACGAAACCCCAGAATCTGCTGTCATAGCTGTGGTCCCGGTTGTCACCCATGACGAAGTAGCTGTGCGAAGGAACGACGACCGGGCCGAAATTATCCCTTGTGCCAGGCAGAATATTCGGATCGTCGAAATAGCCATAGGGGTCGTTTAGGGGCTGATCATTGATGTAAATTTTCTTGTTAATTACTTGAACCTTTTGAAGAGGCAGCCCTATCACTCTTTTTATGTAATCTTTGGAACGGTCGTTTGGATATTGAAATACGACAATATCGAATTGTTTCGGGGATTTGATCGGGATGATCTCATTATTGACAATAGGGACCCTGATTCCGTAGATAAACTTGTTGACGAGGATGTGGTCCCCGACCAGCAGGGTGGGCTCCATGGAGCCGGACGGAATTTTGAAAGCCTGAACAATAAAGGCACGGATAAAAAGGGCAAGCAACACGGCTATGATAATGGCTTCACTGTATTCGCGAACAAGGCTTTTACGTTTGACCCGGTCGCTCGGAGTTTCAACGACATTTTTCAACTGCGGCTCCTTTTGATCTGGATTTTTGCATAAGTTTGTATACTAAATACTTTCTTGCGTGTTTTCAAGCAAGGATGTTAAACTTGGAATTATGCGGATAGAAATAGTGGAAATAACCGGGGAAATTGTTTGATATGCTCTCTTTATTCTCAAAAGTAGAAAACCTCGTCGGCCTCGACATAGGTTCTCACAGTGTGAAACTCATGCAGGCCAACATCGTTAATGTCAAACCCAGGCTCGTCAGCATGGGTATTGCTCCTCTGCCTCGAGATGCATTCGTTGAGGGAAGAGCGGCCAAGCCCGAGCTCGTAGCCGAGGCTATACGCGTGCTCGCAAGCCATCTGGGAATCAAGCAGAAAACGGTTGCCATCTCCATATCAGGCTACGATGTAATGTTCAAAAAGATACCGCTGCCTACAATGACCGAGGATGAACTGGACGAACGGATGCATTCCGAACTCGGCCAGTATATACCTTACAGCATTGATGAGGTAGATGTGGATTACCAGATCATCGACGTTTCCAAGGATCGCCCCAATTTCATGGATGTCTTGCTTGTCGCCGCTAAAAAAGAATCCGTATCCGAATACACCAATCTTTTGAAACTTTCCGGATTCGACCCCTTTGTTGTGGATGTTGATTTTTTCGCTCTAAGCAATTCGTTTGAGGCTACCTACGGGTTTGGAGATGAAAGAGTTGCTTTGCTCGACATAGGGGCGAACAAGTCGGCCATGAATATTGCTCACAAAGGCGTACCCATCTTCACCAGGAGCATCCCGATAGGCGGAAACCAGATAACGGACAGCATAAAAGATGCTTTTAACATTTCCTTTGAAGAGGCTGAATCAGTCAAGCTGGGTGACGCGGCCGGAAAGTATCCCGTCCGTGATTTGGAAGAGATCTTCGTCTCAACTGTAAGCGGCTGGGTGACCGAATGCCGGCGGGTAGTGGACTTCTACTATCACAACTACCCGGAGCAAAATATCGACGCGCTCTATCTCTGTGGCGGTTCGTGCCGTATTCCCGGCCTGGATAAAGTACTTCGGGAACACCTGGAGATCCCCGTGCAGATCTTCAATCCCATTTCCCGCATTCAGTATGATGTGAAACAGTTCGACCCGTCTTACGTGGATTACATAGGCCCGCAAATGGCCATCTCTCTGGGGCTCGCTTTAAGAAAGACGAAAGAAAAATGATCCAGATAAATCTGCTTCCCGTCCGAGTACAAAAGAAGAAGGAAGGCGCCCGGCAATTCGCCTCGATCTACCTGCTGACCGTCGGTCTTGCGGTGGCGATTATCGGGTTTGTATGGTGGACTTACGATCAGCAAATTGGCTCCAAAGAACACGAGCTTTCCTCCCTGCAGCAGGAAGTGAGCAAATACGCCAAGTTTGAGGTGACTCTGCAGCAACTTCAGAAACGTAAAGAACTCGTCGAGAGGAAACGCCAGGTCGTAAAAGACCTCCAGAACGACCGCGACGCGGTGGTCCGAATGCTTGCCCTTCTCTCAATCCAGGTCCCACCTCAGAAAATGTGGTTCGACAAGCTGTCTCAGACAGGCAACTCGGTCACTCTGGATGGTGTGGCCCAGAGCAACGAAGCTATTGTTGAGTTCATGCGCAATCTCGAGTCTTCCCCTTACATCGAAAAAGGAAGTATCAACCTGGTCCAGTCGAAGCAGTTTGCCGTAAAGGAAATGAAATTGAGGGAGTTTCAGTTGTCATATCATTTTTGTTCATTTTCCGAAGTTCAGAAAAAGTTGAAGATGTAGCCGCTATGAAAAATATCTCTTTTACTGTATTTCAGGAAAGACTCTCGCTCCTGACCCCCGTGCAGAAAGTGCTGTTGTTTGTGGGCACTCTGCTGGTCATGGGGGCCGGCTTCTACTTTCTGAAGTTCGAGAGTCAGTTTGACAGGCTTAACCAACTCAAGAGTCAGATCACGGGGCAACAACAAAGACTTGTCACTCTTAAGGCGGCAGCCGCCAAGGTGCCGGTGCTCGAAAAAGAGATCGCCCTTTCCGAAGAAGAACTTGCAACTCTTCTCATGTTGCTTCCCGATCAGAAAGAAATCCCGGGTCTTCTTGAAAACATTTCCAGGCTTGGCACCAAGGTGGGCCTCGAAAACATCCTTTTCCAGCCTCAACCCGAAGTGACTCAGGAATTTTATGCCGTCATTCCGATCCGGCTCGACCTTGTTGGTACCTTTAATGACATCGGGGTGTTCCTGGATAGTGTCTCCAAGCTGAACAGAATCTTGAAAGTTCAGTCTCTCACTTTGACTCGGCAAAAGGACAAGCAGGCCTCGTTGCTTCAGGTGGCGTGCACCATAGTTACTTACCGGTTTTTGGACAAGCCGGTGCCCAAGGCAAATGCGAAGAAATAACAGAGTCGCGTCTGCCTTTTAGTAGTCTGATCTGCTATTTGGCAATAATGACAACGAAATGGATTTATCAGGGGGGAAAGCATGCGAAGGCAGGGAAATATCTGGACCGGCACTCTTCCTTTTATCCTGGGGCTGGCGCTTTTGCTCGGTTGCTTTGTGTGCTCCGCGGAAGTGCGCGCCCAGGGGGCTAAAATGGACGTTTTACAGGGGGCGGGCACACAGTCCGGGGCAACATCACTCGCAACCGGGACCGACGATGCCGGTGTTATGGAACCGCCCCCGAAAAAACCCGCTCGACCCAAGACTAAGGTCAAACCTGCCGCAGCTCAACCCGGCGACCCGGGTCCGCCTCCCGAAGGAATCGGCACGCCGTCAGCCGCGCGGAAAGAGTACACTGGCAAAGCCGTCAGCCTCGACCTCATGGACGCGGACCTCAGAAATGTCTTGCGGCTCCTCTCCGACCTTACCGGGACAAATATCGTCATAGAGCCTGACGTCACGGGCAAAGTAACTTTGAAAGTCGAGCAGGTCCCTTGGGACCAGGTTCTCGATATGGTCCTTTCCATGAACGATCTTGGCAAGGAACAGGTCGGCAATGTCATTCGCATAGCCAAGCAGACTAAGCTGCGTCAGGAATGGATGCAGCAGGTGGAGGCCATCAAGGCTAAACAGAGTCTTGCCGAGTCGACCCGCGATCTGGGCGAACTCTCAACAGTCTATTTCTCAGTAAATTTTGGCAAACCATCCGAAATAGCAACAAAAATCTCGGATGGCAAAAGCGAGCGCGGGAAAGTCTCCGTTGACGATCGTACCAGCCTTATCATCTACACCGATTACCCGGCAAGGATCGCAAATGCCCGGCAACTGCTGACACGGCTCGATCGTCCCACATCGCAGGTGCTGATCGAAGCACGTATCGTTACTCTCAACAGCGACACCCAACGAACGCTTGGAATGAACCTGTCATTCTCCTCGCAGCGCCCCCCTCCAACGGGGAGCGGAAATGCCCAGGATTTTTTTGTCAATCCCCCGGTGCCCGGGACTCCGCAGTTCATCGCCAACATTTTCCAAATGGTTGGCAAAAGCCTGATAAATGTCGACGTCCAGATAAATGCGCTTGAGTCAGTCGCTTTGTTGCGCATAGTGGCAGCGCCCCGCGTCCTTACCCTGGACAATGTCAAAGCCGTTGTGACCCAGGGCTCAGAGGTTCCGTACCTTCAGGTTGGCGATACGGCGGCCAATGTTACAGCCACACAATTCAAGGACGCCACTCTTGAGCTGCAGGTTACGCCTCATATCACTCCGGACCGGAAGATAAGAATGCTGATAAACGCCAAGCAGGATACGGTTGATAATACGGTCCTTTACAACGGCGAACCTTCCATCGATACAAGGAAAATCCAGACCGAACTGCTTGTCGACGACGGCAACGTAATCGCGATCGGCGGCGTTATCAACAATTCGAACACGGTCACCAAGTCCGATACTCCCGGGCTTAGCGATATTCCCATTTTGGGACGGCTCTTCAAAAACGACCAAACCGAAGACATCCGAAACGAGTTACTGATATTCATAAGCCCCAAAATTGTGGAGGTTTCAAACCCTCAGGATAATACTTGATTGGATACTGATTTTAGGCTTGCCCCGGCAGGTACGGCCGTGTAATATCGCCTGCGCGGGGTTACGAGAGAGAAACTCAACCGAGGGGGCGGTTATGAGGGGCCTTATTGTGCGGGGAAGGTTCGGGGGGATCTTCCTGTGCTTGGTTTTGTTCATGATTTCAGCATGTTCCATGCAGAAACCGGACAGCCAATTCGATTCGTCAAAATCAAGCACAAGGAAACAGTCCGAAAACAGCGTCGTTCAGCAACCGCCCAGGGAAAAAGAACCGGTCAGGATCGACTATCTCACCGCATTAGCCGACATCGTAAGTCCCGAAGTCTATGTCTATAAAGAAAAGCGTCGCCTGTACGTAATCCAGTCCAATGTGCTGGTCCGGGACTATCCAATAGGCCTTGGATTTCATCCGACTGGAGACAAGGAGACCGAGGTCGACGGCCGCACACCTGAAGGCGACTTTCTCATTTGCCAGAAAAATCCTGTAAGCCGGTTCAACAAGGCGCTCATACTCAACTACCCTGACAAACCGCATGCCGAGCGAGCCTTTTTCGCCGGTATTCTTTCACCTCCCGAGTTTAAAGAGATACTTACCGCCGCCGAACGCAAGGCTTCACCTCCCTGGCACACCAAACTGGGCGGACAGATATACATTCACGCAGGAGGCGCACACAAGGACTGGACCGAAGGTTGCATCGCCCTCTACGACAGCGATATGGATGAGCTTTTCAAGATCGCAACCATTGGTACCCAGGTGCATGTCCGGCCCTGATTTCGCGCAATTCACCGAACAGTGAGCAGAATCCCTTGATTCGCTTTCCTGCAATTCAGGCCGAATTCAGGTGAACGGTGAACGGGCTAAACCACGGCCCGCAGGTTCCGCTGACCGATTAGCAATTTTTTTATCAACAACTCATGTCCCGGCAGCCGGTGTTCCCCGGCTACCGGGACTTTTGTTTGGGTCGCAGGTAACCGTCTTATACCAACTATTTGGTATTAGAAGCCGGAGTGGTCCCTAAAACGCAAGAGGCAGCATGAGCTTTCACCCATGCTGCCTCCGGATCAGCCTTAGATCACGCTGCAGGCGGTCGAATTCGAGTCAAGTCCCGCCGGCATCGAGCCTCTATTATTCTTTTTCTTTCTTCTTGTCTTCCACAACGCATTTCTTGAGCAGCTTTTCGTACTGCTCGTCCACTCTGCCCTGAATGTACTGAACTTCGGCTTCGGTCAGATGGCGGAATCGGCGCTGCGGCTTGAAGTATTCGGTAATCGGCTTTGGTTTAGCTACTTTGCGAGACAGATAGAACTCGCCGTCGATCACCTCATAGAGCGGGAAGACTTTCGACTGCACGGCCAGCCTTGCCACTTCGATACTCTCGTCGATCCCGCACCGCCATCCGGTGGGGCATGGAGAGTAAATGTGGATATAGGCGGGGCCGGGAACCAGCGAAGCCTTCTTCACCTTGTTCATAAGGTCGATCGGGTAAGCCGGGGTCGCTGTGGCTACGTAGGGAGTACCGTGGGCTACAGCGATTTCCGCCATATTCTTCTTCCAGGTCGCCTGGCCCGAGCTTTGCTTGCCTGCGGGAGAGGTCGTGGTCGAAGCTCCGAAAGGAGTCGAGGAAGAGCGCTGAATACCCGTGTTCATGTAAGCTTCGTTGTCGAAGCAGAAATAGATGAAGTTGTGACCGCGCTCGAGGGCGCCCGACAGTGCCTGCATTCCAATGTCGGCAGTTGCGCCGTCACCGCCGTAAGCGATGAAGGTCACACCGGGTTGATCGATTATCTTCTTGCGGTTCATCGCTTTATAGGCGGCTTCTGCGCCGCTTACAACGGCGGCGGCATTTTCAAATGCCACGTGAATCCAGGGTACCCGCCATGCGGACTGCGGATAAGGAGATGTGATAATTTCCATGCACCCGGTAGCGCTGCATACGACAGTGTTGGTTCCGATTGCTTTCATTGCCTGCCGCAAAGCCAGTACCTCTCCGCAGCCCTGGCACGCGCGATGACCGGGTGATACGGGTTCCACCTCAGGCATATTCTTGAGGTTAAACCCCTTGAAATTCTTTAGAGCGTCAGATGCGATTCCCATTTATTCCCTCACATTGATGAATTCGTAGGCTGGAAGGTCACCGTTTTTCGCGGAGGTCACTCTTTCGACCATTTCCTCGAAGTTCTGTCCCGTCACATCGCGGCCGCCGAGGCCAACCAGGAAGTTGCCCACCTTCGGCAGATGCTTCTTGTCGTAAAGGATGGACTTGATTTCAAGGGCAACGGGCCCGGACACTTCTCCACCGGCAAAAGCAGTGACCCTGTCGAGGAGGACGAGGTTCTTCGCGCCCTTGATCGCCTCGAAAAGCTCTGCTCCGGGGAAAGGCCTGAAAACACGGATGCGCGCGATCCCGACCTTCTTGCCCTTTTCCCGCATCTTATCGATTGCTGTCATGGCGGTCTGGGCTATGCTGCCTATCGCGACGATAATGGTCTCGGCGTCTTCGGTCTTGTATGTTTCGACCAGCTTGTACTGACGTCCGAAGCTCTTGGCGAATTCATTGAAGATCTCCTGGATCACAGGCTTTGTCGCGATGAGCGCCTGATCCTGTGCCATGCGGGCTTCGGTGTACACGTCCGGCATGCCCACGGGACCGAAAGTTACGGGATTGGCGGGGTCGAGGCGGAGCGCCGGCCTGAAAGGCGGCAGGAATTTCTTGACTTCTTTTGCATCGGGTATGGCGATCGGCTCGATCACGTGGCTCATCGTAAAGCCGTCCAGGTTCACCTGCACCGGCAGGCTTATCCTTTTGTCTTCACCGATGCGGAAAGCCAGAACAGACATATCGACGGCTTCCTGCCCGTTTTCCGAGACGAGCTGAATCCAGCCGCTATCCCGTGCGTACATCAGATCGGCATGGTCGTTCCAGATGTTGATCGGCGCGCTCAACGCGCGGTTTGCAACGGCCATTACGATCGGGAGCCGCAGGGCCGAAGCGATATAGCAAAGCTCCGACATCAGGGCATAGCCTTGGGAACAGGTTGAGGTAAAGGTGCGCGCTCCGGCAGCCGAAGAGCCGATGCAGGCGCTCATAGCGCTGTGCTCGGATTCGACGGGAACGAAATCGGCATCCAGGTGGCCGTCGGCTACAAGTTCGGAGAGGTGCTCGACAATGTGCGTCTGAGGGGTGATCGGGTAAGCCGCAACAACGTCGACATCACACAGTCCTACCGCTTCGGCAACAGCGATTGAGACTTCAATACCAATAGGCTTGGACATGTTAGTCGACCTCCTGAATCATCGTGATGGCGTCAACGGGGCATTCCTTGGCGCAAATGCCGCAGCCCTTGCACCAATAGTAGTTTTGAGGGTAGTAGCCCTCGGCGTCCTTGCTGTAAACCATATCGGGGCAGAAAATATAGCACTGACCGCACTTGGTGCACTTCTCGCGGTCCGTTTCGGGCCGCATTGACCGCCAGTCTCCGGTTTTCAGCTCTGCCGCATTGCCCGGATTGGTAATGGCGATCCCATATGTCAATTCTTTCCAACTCTTGATTCCGGTCTCTTTAGCCACTGTTATCCCTCCACTACCTTAGTTTCTTCGAAAGCGCGGTTGCATGCGTTAATGTTCTTCTCGGCGATGGGTCCAAAGCGGTGCTTGATCGGCTCCTGCAATCCGCTCATCTGAATAATTCCCGTGGCCTTGACAAGAGCGCCCAGCATAGTAGTGTTGGTGATGGGAACCCGCATGGTATCCATGGCAATCTTTGAAGCATCGACTGTGGCGAGCTTGGCCTTTATGCCGGTTTCCTTGCGGATCGTTTCCACACTCTTGGTGGTGTTCAGAATTACGATCCCACCTTTTTGCAGCCCCGCTTCAACATTGACGATCTTGAGGAGCGTGGGGTCGAGTACGATGACGATGTTTGGTTCATACACTTTTTCCCGGGTAACTATCGGGGTCTCACTCACCCGAACGAACGCCATAACCGGAGCGCCACGTCGTTCCGGGCCGAAGCTTGGGAATGCCTGAGCATATTTCCCTTCTCCGATTGCTGCCAGGGCCGTAAGTTCGGCAGAGGTCACGGCCCCCTGACCTCCACGTCCATGAAATCGAATTTCAACCATAGTTTTTCTCCACACTAGCGTTGCAGGTCAAATAGCGCTCACCTCAGGAAGCCCTTCAACATTGAGCAAGCTACGGCGAACCACCTCGTTCTCCAACTAAGCAGCGATTTTATCATTCTTTGTGAAAAAAAAGTCAAGCTTTTTTTGGTTTTTTGCATTCTCAAGCGAACCGGGCCTGAATTGCCTGCCAGCAAAGCACACCCGCTTGCCCTGGAAAAAGCACATGTCCGAATCATCCGCCTTCTGCCCATCTAACTGGCGCGGGGTATTCGTCTTGCCGCGGCCAAAAGCAGGGCCGACGTATCTTTTCGTAAAGCCGTTGTTTGACATAGGAAAAAAGCGATTCTTATTTTGTTAATCCGTAATGAGTCTCTGAAGCGTGATAGGTTAAACGACGTCCTGCTTTATTTTAGCTGAAGATTCGCGGAATGTATGTCGTGAAAATGAACACAAGCTTTCTCCTCATATCGGAGCCATGTCAACGTAAAAGTGTGTATTTAGAGGCATTTAAAGTGGATTGAGAATTTGATGAATCAATTCCTCAGTTTCTCAATCCCTTTAGCCGATTTCCAAATCAACGATGCTAAAAAGCCTGTCTTCCCTTCAGCGCCCTTTCGACAGTTACGCGGTCGGTGTATTTGAGGTCGCCCCCCATAGGAATGCCGTATGCTATCCGGGTTACGCGCACGGGGCGGTCTTTGAGGATTTGCAGAAGGTAATGAGCGGTTGCCTCCCCTTCACTGCTCGGATTGGTCGCTATTATAATTTCACTTATTTTTTCCGGGTCGAGGCGGGCAAAAAGTTCCTTAATACGGATTTGCTCGGGACCGACCCCGTCAAGAGGGGCCAATACGCCCTGAAGCACATGATAGCGGCCTTTGTAAGCCCCGGATTGCTCGATGGCCAGAAGGTCGGCCGTGCTTTCCACGACGCAGACTTGCCCGATATCCCGCGCCGGATCGCTGCAAATGGCGCAAACCGGCTCGTCGGTGAAATGAAAACACATTGAGCAGGTTCGTATATTGTCTCGAAGCTGCCGGATGTTTTCCGCAAGCGACTCGGTCTCGCCACCTGGAGCTTTGAGAAGATACATGGCGATTCGGGTGGCGCTCTTTTCCCCAAGCCCGGGAAGTTTGCTCAGTTGCCGGATAAGGCTTCTTAAAATCGGCGGATATGCATTCATTTACCGTTAAAAAAGCCCCGGTATGTTTAGCCCCGGAATGTTGAGTCCGCCGGCCAGTTTTCCCATTTCGGCAGCCGCCATTTCCTGGGCCTTTCTCAAGCCGTCGTTCACGGCTGCAACGATCAAGTCCTGCAACATTTCGATATCTTCAGGGTCGATCACCTGGGGTTCTATCTTAATGTTGAGAACTTCCTGCCTGCCGTTGACCACCGCCGTCACCATGCCTCCCCCGGCGCTTCCCTCGACTTTCTTGAAAGCCAGGTCTTCCTGCATTTTGGCCATCTTCTCCTGCAGCGCCTTAACCTGCTGGAGCGGGTTGAATCCCTTCGCCATTGTCTTTTTTCCTCCGACTGAATTTGAGAAACCGCAAGTTTTAAGGGTAACCCTTAAGACATAAATCTAGAGAGGGCAATGAGTCAAATCTATTTATTATCCTTCACACCGTGAAATCTGTTCGGCTCAAGCCCTTTAGGCGGCTTCACCTCGATGAGTTCGGCCCCCAGTATCTCAATTGCCTGCTGAACGGCAGGATGATTGACAACATGTTTTGCGCCCGAAGGTTTACCGGTTTTGGAGCCCTGGGCCGCTGTGCCCCGGGAAGCGCGGGGCGGTTTTTTCGCTATAATCCATTGGAGCCGCGAGCCAAAGAAAGCCTGGGAGGCGTCTTCGAGTTTCTGGATAAATTCCGGACCATTTGCACTATTCTCAAAGATGTCCGGGACCTCCAGCTCAAGGGATTCCCCTGAAGCCTTGACCGTACAGTGCGAAACTTTGGCCCACACGATAGGATTGTAGTTTTCGAGAAAGGCGACGAACGCGGGCCAATCTTCGACGGCTTTCGGGGCCGATACCGGCAAAGAGAGTTTCCTGTTCTCTTCAACAGGAGAGTCTGCCTGTACGGGAAACTCCGGGTCCGGTGCCGGGGGTGGTTCGTAGTTGTCAGTGAAGCCGGATGACAGTGGAGCCTGCCCGAAATCGGGAGCGACACCGGATAACGGCGGCGCGGCCTTTTTTGCCTCAGGTTTTTCACGACTGGAGCCACCAGGCTGAACCGGGACGGGACGCGATGGCGGCGCAGAATCAGACGACGGCGAAGAAGGCACGTTCTTATCGAAACCGGACCGGCTTTCGGAAACAACGCAGGCAGAAGCTTCATGCCCTTCTTTGAGACTGCGCTCAAGCATTGAGATCCTGTCCAGCACCGCATCTATGGATTCAAGCTTGGGGAGTTGGGCCATGCGCAAAAGAAGCATCTCCAGCGCGATCTTTGGCATGCTCGACCGGCGGATTTCCTCCTCGCCCCTGAGCAGCATCTGGAAATAGACATGGAGGGACTCGGGAGTCGTCGTGGCCGCCAGGTCCTTCAGCAGTTTCATTTCGTCTTCGGGCAAATCGAGCCGCGTTTCACGGTCATCGGAAATGGCTATGAAAAGCAGATTTCGGAAATGGTCACAAAGATGCTGGCAAAAGCGCCTGCTGTCGATTCCTCGCCGGTATACGTCTTCGACAAGACCCAGGCAGGCCGGGGCGTTTCCCGAAAGGACCGCCTCTGCGGCCCTCAATACGCTTTGCCTGTCGATCACACCGAGGATATCAAGGATTTCACTGTCGGGAAGCCCATCGCCGCTGAAAGCCAGGAGTTGCTCGAGCAGGCTCTGCGCATCGCGCATGCTTCCGTCCGCCTCCCGTGCAATGGCGTAAAGGACTCCTTCCGAGAAATCAGCGCCTTCCTGCGAGGTAATTGTCTTGAGATGTTCAACGATTTGCTGCAGGCCCAGGCGCCGGAAATCGAACCTCTGGCACCGGCTGAGGATAGTAGCCGGGATTTTATGAGGTTCGGTCGTTGCAAATATAAAGATTACGTGCGGGGGCGGTTCTTCGAGGGTCTTCAGCAGTGCATTGAAAGCTTCCGAGGTCAACATATGCACTTCGTCTATAATATATACTTTATAGCGCCCCTTTGCCGGCCTGTAGCGAACGGTTTCCCTCAACTCGCGTATATTGTCGATTCCCCGGTTGGAGGCGCCGTCGATTTCGATAACGTCAACTGAGTTTCCCTTGGATATTTCGAGGCAGTTAGAACATTGATTGCACGGAATGGGGGAGGGCCCTTTTTCGCAATTCAGGGCTTTAGCCAGGATTCGCGCGATGGATGTTTTCCCCACCCCGCGGGCTCCGGTAAAAAGATAGGCATGAGCTATGCGATCCAGCCTGACGGCGTTCTGGAGCGTCCGTGTGGCATGCGGCTGACCGATTACCTCTTCGAAGGTCTGAGGCCGCCATTTTCGGGCAATGACAAGATAGGACATAAACGGCAGTTAGCTTGCAATCTGAAAGAACCAAGGGTTTTGGGCGAAAAATATAAAGACCGCCAGTTTTGGGTTTTGATTAAGGGCCACGGACTAAAAAGTGGCGGAGAGAGAGGGATTCGAACCCTCGATACACCTTTTGGGCGTACACACGATTTCCAGTCGTGCTCCTTCAGCCTCTCGGACATCTCTCCGCAAATAGACTTTATCCTGCTGCCTGAAATCAAAAACCACCAGTTCTTGTATTTGTGGCGGAGAGGGTGGGATTCGAACCCACGTGCCCTGCTATTCACAGGACAACTCGATTTCGAGTCGAGCCCGGTACGGCCACTTCGGTACCTCTCCGCAATAACGACCCGTCTTTACCCCGATGCGGGGAAGAACCTGAACTTCTTATTCTAATGGAAGTGGAGAGCAATTCAAATGATAATTGCACCAAAATGTCTGATTCAGATTTCTGAAGGGCAAAACGACCTTCTCAGCCCCGGCGCTCCTTGAAGAACCTGCGCAGAATCCGAGCACAGCTCTTAGCCAGGACCCCTTCTGTAACATCAATTTGATGGTTGAAGCAAACCACCCTCGTCAAATCCAGCACACTTCCCGCCGCCCCGCTCCGAGGGTCGCGAGCGCCGAAAACCAGGCGACGCACCCTGGCATGAAGCATCGCCCCAACACACATGGCACATGGCTCGAGTGTGACATACACAACGGTTCCCGGCAACCTGTAGTTGCCGGCCATCGTGGAGGCGTCCCTGATTGCCAGGATTTCGGCATGCGCCGTCGGATCATTAGATATAATCGGCTTGTTGTGCGCTCTTGAGAGGATTTCTCCGTCCACGCCCACGACTACTGCCCCGACTGGAACTTCGGCCAGCAAATAACCTTTTTCGGCCTCCTCGATTGCAAGGCCCATAAAGAAATCATCGCGTTCCAAGACTACTCTCAATCCACCCGGTCAGCATGACCGATTGCCAATAGCACAGTTTTAGTATATAGAAAAGTCCTTTCCGTATTCCGCTCTTTCGTCGGGGCATGCTGTGCCGGCGTTATTACTTTATGAGTAATGGTGGTTCCCATCCGGAACACCGGCTACAGCTTACGGGCGAGCGGCGGGCACTTCCCCGCAGAGCCCGGAGGGCGCCCGTTCGATAGTCACTGGCAGTGCCCATTCGAGAACGGCCCGCTGCCAGGGCGGAAAAGTTACGAAGGAGTGTGGTTTTCCATGAAACAGGACCACAATGACAGATTGTGCCCGGCGTGCTCGCAAGCCGAGCCGTCGCCTCCCAAGAAGAACGCCTGTCCGGATTGCAGTTTCTGCCAGCTTTGCAGCGATGCACGTTGCAATTGCTGCCGAAGCGCAAAGACCGCAGGAAGCTGTTCCAAAATGAGCTTGAGTGAACAGATTCGACTCTATGATGAAATTAACGCTAACGATCCGTTACTGACGAAAAAGTGCAAATGAAAAAAATGTTGCTTCGGTCCTGGTGCTGTACCGTTTTCGCCGCGCTTGTCATCGTTTCCGTTATCGGTTTTTCCGGGGTGGTCGAACCATCGCCAGGAGAGACGCCGGACTCCTTGAACTACGAGCGCCAAAAGGTTTCGAACGAAAAAGTTCTCGCCGCCGAACCTGAAGCGGCCCGGGATGAGAGGGGATCCTCTACGCTTTGGCGCAGCTACATCTGGGCGAGCCTGCCTACTGAAACCTTAAATGGCCCTGAGCCCGCCCCTGCCTGCGAAGCTTACCAGCAAAATGATTGGAAGCCCATATTCATCGACTCGCAATTCGAACCGAACCAGGGTGCAAGGCTGCTTCTTGCCCGCCTGCAAAGGCTCGAAGACGAGGCCATAGATCCACGCCCATTCAAGCTGGATGAAGTGTCCCAAAGCCTCGAGAAGCTGGATCGATCCCGATCTGCGCTCAAAGCCGCCGACCCCGGCCTCAAGGATAGCAGGGCCGAGTCCCTTTCAAATTCCGACGCCCTTTTGACAAAATACGAGGAAACCTTCCGGGCAGCAAGCGAAGCGGATATCAGGCTTACCTCGGCTTTTCTTCTCTTCGCCCGGGAAATGAATCCTTTTCTACAGAAGGAAGAGTATCAAAAAGTGGTTTCGGGGGAGGTGCCCACTTCGGAGTTTTTAAAGGATCTCGAGCCGAAAACATTCAACTATGAAGCGCTCATTTCAGCGTATCAGAGGTACAAAAAGCTCGCAGCCCAGGTGACTCAGCAACATGTCACAATGCCGCCCAAGGTGCATATCGGCGAGTCCGGAAATCACATCCGCGACTTGCAAAAAAGACTGCACCAAGAGGGTTTTTACTCCACGGATTACTCCGGGGTCTTCGATAAAGAGACTCAGAACGGCGTGAAAGAATTTCAGGCTGCCCACCTGCTTGACCCCGATGGATCTATCGGCCGGCAGACCCAGGAATGGCTCAACGTCTCCTTCAGGGACAAGGCCGAGTTGATCGCGCACGCTTTGGAGTGCATTCGGCAAAGCCCTTCGCGCGCGCACAACCGGTTTATCCGAATAAACATTCCTCAATTCACGCTGGAATATTACAAAGATGGGCAACTACAGGAAGCCCACAGGGTCGTGGTCGGCAAGGCGAGCGGGAAGAGGGTAAAATTCCGGGGCAGGATGGTGGGAGAGAACCAGACTCCAACCCTTACGAGCGAAATCCAGCGGGTAATCCTCAATCCGCGCTGGTATGTTTCGGACCGGATCAGGCTGGAGTTGGAAGTTGAGTCCAAATCCGACCCGGGGTGGTTTGCCAAGCGCGGCTATGTCAGCATGAATTCAAAATATCCTTCTGGTTCCCCCAGGCTCTTTCAGAGTCCCGGACCCAAAAACGCGCTCGGCCGCGTAAAATTCGAATTTCCCAACCCCTATGCCGTTTACCTGCACGATACTCCGCTGAAGCAACTGTTCGCGAGGACGCGCAGGGACTTTTCCCATGGCTGCATTCGCGTGGATAAAGCCATCGAGCTTGCCGAAAGGCTTCTCAGAGATGACCACAACCCGAATGCCGAAAAGATGAATACGATTGTCACCGGGGCCGGGTCCAACCAGGTTTTTGTGAACCTCTCACGTCCTATTCCCATCTTTATCGAATATATTCCGGTCGTCACCAAGGCGAGCGCACAGGTGATCTTCGCCGGCGACCCCTACGAGATTCTGAGAGAAAATGACGGCCAGAAAGGGTGAAAACCTGATTCCAAAGTAATTGTCTTTTGTCCCAAAAACTCAGATCAATTTTAAGTTACTATATTTTCAAAGGAAATTTTGCCTCATGACTTATCCGGTTTTAGATATATGATTACAAGATGCTATTATTACCTAACGATATCAAATGCTTAATGTGCCTCAATTCATCATTGATGATTAATCCTCCGAAATAAATTTCATATACCTTCATCTCGGACAGTTTCTAGTGATATTTCAATAACTTAAACGCTAGCCTGAAATTAATCAAAGCAAATTCTCGAGAAACTAATTGACATGCACGTCTTGTTTCTGATAGTAGACACAGCATCCCGAAATAGTTGAACAGCTTTGGCGAATGGTGGGGGAATCTCTAAAGGCAAACATGAGGGGGAAGTTTATGGGGGGAGCCAGATCTCGAAGGGCGTTAGACTATGCCCTGGTTCTGACGGCCGTGTGTGTAGTCTCTTCTTTAACTTTTATCCAAACATGTCAAGCACTTACCGCCTCTTATGGGTGCCCGTATAAGGGCCATCTGGAGAATGGTGTCGTATTTCCAACTCAGTTTCCGGGTTACCATCTGCGCGATGAGAGCAGGTCCTATACCACGCCTGAAGTTGTGGGCGCTCTGCTCGACGCGATAGAGGCTGTCCGGACGCAGTTTCCTGACACGTGCGATGTTTTTCTCGCAGATTTTACCGTCGGAAATGGCGGATCTGCCGCCCATCACCGCTCTCATCAGAATGGAAGAGACGTTGACATCGGGCTGTACGCCGAGGGCAACCACCCTCTGAATACTTTGGTTCCGATGAACAGGGGTAACCTTGACGCCGCCAAAACCTGGTGCCTCATCGAAAATCTGATTGCCTCGCAGCGCGTGCAATACATTTTCCTGGACCGGAGCGTACAAAAGGTACTCTATGATTACGCGGTCACCCGCGGCTACGATCAGGCGTATCTGGATCGCGTTTTCGGAAATGTGCGAGGGTCTTTGATCCAGCATATTCCTAATCACGTCGATCATATGCACGTCCGGTTTTTCACTCCATGGTCCACTCTTGCTGCGCACATTGGAGCCGGTGAGAATGACAAGCAATCGGTTATCGAGGCCGCTCAGCAGTCATATCTGCCCAAAAAGGTCGATTACTATGTGAACGGCTCTGAAAAGGGACTTGACGAGCTTGCCCGCAGCTTCGGAGTTAGCCGGAGTGACCTGTGCAGGTGGAATCATATAGGCTCTTCGACCGTGCTCGTTCCGGGCAGTTGCCTCGTATTCTACAAGAGGAGTTTCGAAAGCGAGCAGGTTATGCTGGCCCGTTCACTGCAGCCTGGATTCATTGCGCAGGCCCCTGCAGTCAGAATGGCTTCGCTTCGCACCGAATCCGAACCAACGAGTGTATCCGATACAGCTCGTTCGGCCGACGATGAAATTGATGCCGAGCCTGTTGCCAAGGAGAGCAAATCCGGGCACGCGGCTACTTCAGCCCCTGTATTCCGGACGTGTAAAGCGAAGAGAGGAGACACTCTCGAAAAGATTGCCCGCCGCAACAATCTGGATGTAAAGCTTCTTTGTCAGTTGAACGGGATGAAGAAGGCTGCTCCGCTGAAACCCGGCCTGAGGGTAAGAACCGGTACTGCAAAGGTTTATGCAAGCGCCGACACGGTTGCACCCGATGCGCGCAGAGGAGGATCGCCACCTTCATCGATTTGCTTCGCTTCGGATTCCAAAAAGCCCGGCTCGCCAACTGCTGCCTACTACACTGTGAACAGGGGCGGCAACCTGCGCGACGTTTCAAAGAAGACCGGAATTGGACTTTCCACCCTTTGCCAGTTGAATGGACTTAGCCGGAACGCCAATCTTAAGTCTGGACAGAGAATAAAGCTCACCCAAGCCAATCTGCCGGTCAGACCATCTTTTGGCAGCGCTTCCTGCCCGGTCAAAGATCTCGGGAAAAAGCCCGCGGCAGTTAAGCCGGACAAGAAATCTTCGAAGCCATCGGAAGCAAAAGCCAAATCCACAACCTCAAAACCATCAGCCAAGGGAAATTCCAAATCGGCGATAAAAGAAAAAGGTTCGGCAAAGCATGCGGCAGAGGCCAAAGGAAAAGTAAACCCTGAGGCGTCCGCCAAAGCGGCAGCAAAGAAGCCGGCCGTGAAGCAAACGGGCAAGTCCGGGAAGCGTACGACCCTTGCGAAGAAATAAATTTTCCGGGCCGGCGGGAACGTGAGTAAACTCCCGTGTACCAGCCCTTTTCTTTTTTAGAATATAGGATATACTGAGAAGCTAAACGGGCACTATGCGGTGCCCGTTCTTTTTTGTGCTTATGTTTGAAGAAGAATACGGCAACAGTTCCATTTCAGAGAAAAGCGTCTGGAGTTCAAATGTCCAACAGCACCGCAGAAAAGATTGAACGGCTGAGAAACATCGGCATCAGCGCCCACATAGATTCCGGGAAAACGACTCTTACGGAACGGATCTTGTTCTACACCCGGCGCATTTACGCCATTCACGATGTGAAGGGCAAAGACGGCGTTGGCGCCACAATGGATTTCATGGAGCTGGAAAAGGAGCGCGGGATCACCATCCAGTCTGCCGCCACCTGTTGCTCGTGGGACGACCACCCGATCAACATCATCGATACGCCGGGTCACGTCGATTTCACCATCGAAGTGGAACGGGCGCTACGGGTCCTCGATGGGGCCGTCCTCGTGCTGTGCGCCGTCGGCGGGGTCCAGTCACAATCGGTTACCGTTGACCGTCAGATGGTGCGCTACCGCGTCCCCAGGATAGCTTTCGTAAATAAGTGCGACAGGACCGGCGCTGACCCTTTCCGGGTTACCCGGCAACTCCAGGATAAGTTGAACCATAATCCGGTGCTGCTTCAGATACCCATGGGCCTCGAGAGCGATCACCGGGGGGTAATCGATCTGGTGTCGATGAAGGCGCTCACTTTCGGGGGAGAACATGGCGAGGAATTGATCGAGTCAGAGATACCGGCTGACTTTATCGAAATGGCGCATGCCAAAAGGGAGCAGATGCTCGATGCGGTATCCCTGTATTCCGATGAATTGACGGAGGCTATTCTGGCCGAGGAACCGATATCCGAGGATATGGTGCAGAAGGCTATCCGTAAGGGTACACTTGCCCTGGAGCTTACTCCGGTTCTTATGGGTTCGGCTTACAAGAACAAGGGGGTCCAGCCGCTTTTAGACGCGATCCTGAAGTACCTGCCCAGCCCGCTCGATATCGAAAACGACGCTCTCGACCTGGACCGGGAGGAGGAGCGGGTCGTTCTTGGAAGCGTGTCCGATGCGCCTCTGGTAATGCTTGCGTTCAAACTCGAAGTAAGCCGCTACGGGCAGCTCACGTATGTACGCCTCTACCAGGGAACCCTGAACAAGGGCGACACGATCGTCAACACGAGAACGGGCAAGCGCGTGAAGGCAGGACGCCTGGTACGGATGCACGCCGATGAGATGGAGGAAATCGAGTCGGCGACGGCCGGCGACATCGTGGCCCTTTTCGGGATCGACTGCGCATCCGGGGATACCTTCACAGACGGAAATGTTCGCTACGCAATGACATCGATGCATGTCCCGGCTCCGGTTATTTCGCTTGCAGTAAAGCCCAAGGATAAAAAGGCCGAGATGAACCTGAGCAAGGCGCTCACCCGCTTTACCAAAGAGGACCCCACATTTAAGGTTTACCTGGATGAGGAAACCAACGAGACTGTAATCTGCGGGATGGGGGAGCTTCACCTTGAAGTCTATGTCGAGCGGATGAGGCGCGAGTACAATGCAGAGATCGAAACGGGCATGCCAAAGGTTGCCTATCGCGAATCGCCCACCCGCAGGACAGAGTTCAATTACACCCATAAGAAACAAACGGGCGGAGCCGGTCAGTTCGGCCGTATTGCCGGGTTCTTGGAACCGCTTTCCGACGGGGATTTCGAGTTTGTCAATAAGATCACCGGCGGGTCAATTCCGACTGAATATATACCGTCATGCGAGAAGGGGTTCAGACAGTGTCTGGCCAAGGGAGGATTCGCGGGATTTCCGGTCGTCGGGGCGCGGATTACGATAAACGACGGGGCATCCCATGCGGTGGACTCATCCGACATGGCTTTCCAGCATGCGGCAATCGGAGCCTTCCGCGAAGTCTACCAAAGATCGGCCCCGGTGCTCCTCGAGCCTATCATGCGCGTTGTGGTCGAAACCCCCTCCGAGTTTCAGGGCACGGTGCTGGGGAGCTTGAACCAGAGACGCGGAATAATCCAGTCTACATCGGAAGACGGCGTTTTCTCGATGGTAGAGGCCGAAGTGCCCCTCTCGGAGATGTTTGGTTACTCGACCGTGCTGCGTTCCTCAACCCAGGGCAAGGCTGAATTCACCATGGAATTCTCCAGGTACAATGTGGTCCCAAAGGCCTTGGCCGAGGAGATCATAAAAAAGGAGAAGGAAAACCGGAAGTAAAGCAACCTGGGGCGGTTCAGGGATTCAGGAATTCAAGAATTCAGCAGTATATTTAGTGTCCATCCTGAGGGTTTTGTACTCCCAAGCGGCCGACATAATTTAAAAATCTCCCTTCTGCATTTAGAAGCTGCTTCGCTCAAAGAGTGAAGTGTGAAGGGTGAAATTTTCACTCTTCTAACTTCACACTTTTTTTGGGAGCTGATTGATTTCCGGATGGAAACTATCCGGGGATTCGGGGGACGTTGGATTTAATTCCTCAAATATTAAATCATTTCGGCGCCTTGTAGCTTTCCTGGAAGACCTTTTCGTCTACGTTGCCTGAATCCGGACCGCCACAATCGGGGGTATAGCAGCTAACGTTGACGAACTCGCATTTTGCCTTACAGGACGGACAGGTTTCCGGCGGCGCCACGACATCGATCGTATTTCCACATTTGTTGCATTTCCAGGTTTCCATAGTTCTCTCCCCATTCATAGAAGGTATGTAAAAAACATGACACAAAACCTCCACCATTTACAAACGTCTCTGCATCGGAGACAATCAACTTAAGGACGCATTCAAGAAATGCAAATCGAATGCGCCTTTCTTCTATTGGAGTACGCTCATTTTTGCGAAATGGGAATGCTGAGGTGTGAGGTTGGAAATGGTCGAACTAAACTGGCTCCTTGTTTGTTTTCTTCTTCTGTACCTGGGGCAGAGCGCTTTCAGCATCTGGCTCGATCGAATCAATCTGCTTCATGCCGAGAAACATGCGAACAAGGTGCCGGCCGGATTCGAAGGCTTTATCGACGCTTCAAAGCTAACCAGCGCCGGGGCCTATGCGCGGGCAAAAACCCGGATCGGAATTCTTCGAGCAAATCGCTTCGGATTTAACGCTCTTAGCGATCCTGCTCTCAGGATTGCTGCCCCTGCTCGTCCATTTTTCAGATAACCGGGGGTGGCCGCTGATTGCGGCGGGGCTTTTTTTCTTCTTTGTCCCCGAGTTTATTCATTTCCTGGTTGAACTTCCCTTCGGCTACTATAATACTTTCGTTGTCGAACAGAAATTCGGCTTCAACAGATCCACCCTGAAACTCTGGATATTGGACCACATAAAGGCGGCATTGGTATCGGCCGTCCTCTTTGCGGCTGTTTTGTCCATCTTTTTGCTCTTCATCGCCTGGTCGCCCCGTTTCTGGTGGTTTTGGGGTTTTGTTTTTCTTTCGGCCGTGCAGTTGGTGCTGGCGATACTTTATCCCGTGGTCCTGGCTCCGCTCTTCAACAAGTTCGAACCGGTCCGGGACGTGGAACTCTCCGAAAAGATCAGGACGCAGATGGAAAAAAGCGGCATCCGGGTGAAGAAAATTCTGCAGATGAACGCAGGGCTTCGGAGCCGCCATACAAACGCCTACTTCACCGGAATAGGGAAGACCAAACAGATCGTACTTTTCGATACACTGATCGAATCGCACACGCACGACGAGATTCTTGCGGTGCTTGCGCACGAGGCCGGCCATTACAGAAAAAAGCACGTCCTGAAGCAGCTTCTCATTTTCGCATCTTTTTCACTCGCAGCTTTTTATGCCACATGGCTCTTCATTCAATGGCCGCTTCTTTACTCCACATTCGGATTCGGCGCGCCGCTGTCTTACGGCGGGCTTTTCCTGGGCGGAGTCTTTTGGCGCAAGGCCGGGTTTTTCCTTCAGCCGCTTTACATGAAAATATCGAGGCGTTTTGAAGGAGAAGCAGACTCTTTCGCAGTCGCCATGGTCGGAAGCGCCGCCCCGATGATAAGCGCACTTAAGCGGCTTTCCGCCGATAACCTCTCCAACCTCAATCCGCATCCGCTCTATGTCTGGTTTCACTACTCCCATCCACCCGTTGCGGAAAGAGTCGCTGCGCTGGAAGGGACGCGGGAAGTCTCATCTGTGGGCAATCGGTTCTGAAAGGTACGGACGTTTAAACGATGACCGGGACTCTCATCAATGTGGGCACGATCCTCATCGGAACGGCGATCGGCTCTTCGGCTGGCTCGCGGCTGCCGTCGAGGATGCGCCGGATCGTACTTTATGGAATAGGCCTGGTAGTGATTCTTCTCGGCTTCCAGATGGCCGTTCGGACTCAGAATATCCTTGTAGTGCTGGGGGCTGTATTAATTGGCGGCATAATCGGCGAGTCATTGAGAATTGAAGATCGGCTGGAGCAGCTAGGACAATTCTTTCAGGCAAGGTTCTCAAAAAGCTCGGAGCAGTCGATCGCCGAAGGATTTGTGACGGCGAGCCTGGTATTCTGCGTGGGTCCCATGGCCGTTCTCGGTTCGATTGCCGACGGTCTGAGTGGCGACTACAGTCTGCTCTCCGTAAAGGCCGTGATGGACGGATTTGCTTCCGTTGCCTTCGGGGCGAGCATGGGGTGGGGGGTCGGGCTTTCGGCGATTTCCATTCTGGTCTACCAGGGAGGGCTGACGCTTGTCGCGGGCGTCCTTCCCGGCGCGCTAAACGACGCCATGATTACGGAGATGACCGCTACCGGCGGTCTGATCATAATCGGGGTCGGGATCAAACTGCTCGATTTAAAAGACCTGCCTCTGGCCAATCTCGTCCCGGCGATCGCCGTTGCACCAATTATACTGGCGCTGATTCCGGTATTCAAAGGCCTGTTTTAAAGCCGGATTTTTCAATCCTTCAATCCTTCAATTCTTCAATCCCTCAATCCCTCAATCCTTCAATCCCTCAATCCCTCAATTCTTCAATTCCCAAACAATTATCCCACTTTTAGTTGCGCGCTGAGTCGATCCGTGATTTGATCGCAGGCAAAGATCAACGACTCCAGGTCCAAAACCTGCAACACACGGCTGTCAAAGAGAAATTTCACCCGGCCCGCATAACCCTCATCCTTGACCTCATCCCAGAATAGGACGCGGATTGCAAGCTTCGGGAAAACAGGAAATTCAGCCGCAAAATCCACCCCGTGATCTATTAGAGATACTTCACGCCCCCAAGGGCAAGCCGCCTGCGCAAGAAGATGCATTTTCCCGCTGTAGAGGCTGCTCAACGGCTCCTCACAGTGCGCTTTCAAGCTCTTGACCTTGGAAACCGAATTAGGCAGGCTTTCCATTCCCACCCAGACGCCGGAGGGTTCAGTCGCTCCGGCGATCACGTAATTGAAAATAAAAATCTTTTCCCATGGAGATAGTTCGCCGCCGGAGAGCTTCTTTATATCGGACATGGTCACAGAGACGACATGGTTAAAATAGGGGATAATGAGTGCGCTCTGACCGGCCGATTCATCGAATTTCGCGCCAAGACTTTGTGCTGCCACGCGGAAATCACACTTCTTGATTTCCTCATAGAGGAATTCCATTGTCTTTTCGAAACCCTCGCGGCTACCGCCGATGCCGGACTCAAGCTGTTTATTCAACCGGTCCCGCAGGGTTTGGACCTGCCGTCGATCCAGGTGGGGACACGCGTCAATGTCCTGCTGTCCGGCGGTTGCCAGGGTTGCAAAGGCAAGGCACGTGTTTTGGCCGCATTCTCCGCAGTTGGTTCGCGGAGTAACCTTGTAGATCTCAAGCGGGGCGACTCGATTTTTCAGACTCTCTCGATCGGCCATGGGCTGCGTTTCCTTTTGGCACGGAGTTACGGTTCAGCATAACCTTCTGAATCAATGGATATTTCACCGGGGGAACAGAAAGATTCGCATCTATATCATTTTACATCCACCCTGTACAATGGGACCCGACAACAAGCTAAACATGAAGCGTACCTAAACGGGCGGGAAGGGGAAACGGTTACAAAGGGGTCGTAATGGAAGATCATGGCAATAAAAAAGGAGTTAGCACGACCTGGCTAACCCCTATTTTTTTACATGCCGAAGGTCGGAATCGAACCGACACGAGGTTGCCCTCACTGGATTTTGAGTCCAGCGCGTCTACCAGTTCCACCACTCCGGCTTACATCGGATTTTAGTCAGGGGCTTTGTCGAGTGTCAAGGGAAATGCGAAAAAGCCGGACCGAAGATTTAACAGACGATATCCAGGGGTTAAGAATTCAGGCCGCTGGCTTCCGGCCCTCCACGTTTCGACGAACGAGGGACTTCGCCCTGCGGACGGGGAGATGGGTTGACACGGAGCCGCCCGGGCCGGAAGCGGCGATCGAATCGGATAAAGTGATGACTGCTTTTTTTCGAGAGTATATGGTCTATCCTGAGGGGACCCGTCGATCGAAGCGGCAGGCACCCGCAATAACCCCGTTCCACCATCTCTCATGCTCTTCATGATCGCGGGCTTTTAAAAACCTGACAAATCGGCTTGACACGTGCCCTCAAATTGGATAGAGAGGTGTGATTACGCCTGAGCTGAAACCAGATTTTGGCAGGGCGGCTATACGGGGCTGTAGCTCAGTTGGGAGAGCGCTTGAATGGCATTCAAGAGGTAGTCGGTTCGAAGCCGACCAGCTCCATAAATAAAATCAAAGGGTTGGAAGGATGCTTCCGGCCCTTTTTTCGTGAGATAACATTTTGGATAAAATCCCTGTTGTGAGAATTGTCTCTGTCGATCGGAATAACCTTTTCCCCCTCATCCCCGGGGGTGAGGTCCGGTATCGTGTCCACAACCCGCCTTTGCGCCTCAAAACCGGTATGCAGGTACTGATCAGTCGCCATTCGTAAAGTCGTGTGCCCTATGTGCCGGGCGAGTCCGCCGATGTCGCCGCCTCTGCTGACCGTACAGGTCGCGTAAAGGCGCCGTATCGAGCAGAGGCAAACCGGACAGACGATTTCTGCAGCGCGCATACGTTTTTTTCAAAGACTTCCTCGAAAGCCTTTCCAGTATCGCAACTCGCGGCCGATCCCAATTTACCCCATGGTGAAAGTATCACCCCATAGGGGATGGGATATTCTAGTATGGGGTTACGGTTTTACATGCGATACGACCAATAAATGTAACAGTCTGAAATAACGGTATACACGCGATTGGCATGTATTTTGATAGTTGGTTTGAGGGCTCGAAACTTCTATCGATACCTTGAAAAACTCACGGGTTTCTTAGATAATTGCGCGAACCTGCTGAGTTATGGGGGGGTGGTGCGACTCGAAGCTGATCGACCGGTTGCAATCCTGTGCCGGCATTTAGGCCGTTGGTGTCTATTATGGCGATAAACAAAAGCAAATGCATGTGGATCATGTCCATACTGGTTATCGCATTGGCGTGGTTTGCCGGTGATAGAAGTTCCCGCGATATTTTGCTCGTTCAACTGCACGAAATGGAACCGTCTTTGGCCGATATAAATATGGTAAAGGACGGCATTTATAGAGCGCAGAGTATATACGGGGAAGTCTACATCGCCCTGGACGCAGTGCCCGGCTACGGAGGGCCGGTAAGAGTCGCAGTGGTTGTCGATAAGGATAAACGGATCTGCCGTCTGGCTATTTTGGAAGCAAGAGAAACCCGAAGCTATCTTAATGATGTAATCAAATCCGGATTGATTGACGTTTTTGCCGGAAAGGATATTGACAAAATGCCTGTCGCGCATGCCGTTTCCGGAGCGACGATGACCTCGATCGCCATTTTACAAAGCATCGATAACGCGGTGCACCGCGTCGATGCGATCCGGTCCGGGGCTGATTACGCCGAAACGCGCCGGCATATTTCCGAAAAGGAAATCACTAAAACCGCCGTGGTAGTATGTCTTTTTGTCTTAGCCTTGTGGGTGAAGTCCAACTGGTTTCCATGGTCCAGGAAATGGGGGCGCAGAGGATGCCTCTTTCTGAGTTTTGTCACGCTCGGGGTCGTTTTTGCCGCGCAACCAAATCTTTCGACGCTGGTGCTTTTCCTCAGCGGTTTGTGGACAAGCGGTTTAGCCTCGTACACCACCCTGGTCTGCCTTTTGCTGAGCGGATGCATCGTCCTGATAACGGGTAATAACCTCTACTGCCAGATGGTCTGCCCCTTCGGAGCGCTTCAGGAAGGATTGAGCGGCATCTTCAGGCCGAAAGCACCGGTCCTGCCGTCCTGGACGCGGTGGATCGCGCGTCTGTTGGTCCTCGCGGTCATTTGTTTCGGCCTCTTCTTTCGCGCTCCGGGAAACGCCGCATATGAGCCGTTCAGCAAGGTTTTCTCCTTTACCGGTTCTGGTGTCATGTTTGCCGTAGCCATAATTTCCGTACTCGCATCCCTGTTCTTCCTGAGACCCTGGTGTGGAACGCTGTGCCCGATGAGATCGATTTTTGAATTCGTTCGCTTCGGGAGAAATTGGTTCATTACACCCTATTCGAAAGAAAAATGATGAAAACGCGTGAAGCTGCGGCGTGGGGGCTCCTGATTTCTTTGCTGTGTCTATGCATGTTGGAATTATGGACCTCATATGGGACAATCGTAAATACCGGACTCAAGTCGATACGTTATGTCTGTGGCGTGACGGCTCCAGGAGAATAGCGGCAATGGAACGCAGAACCTTTCTGAGGACTTCGGGAGTTGTCACCCTTGCAGGATTGGCAATCAGCCATTTTTCAAGTTTGAGAAACATTTTTTTCAGTGTGTTGCCACACGGCGATGTTTCCAATGTTTACACGGAGACTAAACACTGTTTGGGGACCCTGGCGACCATCACCGTTTCCGCGCCTGGATCGATGACATTGAACGATGTGCATGCGTTGATGGACAAGGCTTTTTCGGAAATCGACCGCCTTTCCGATATATTCTCCAGGCATGCGGAAAACAGTCGTCTTTATGAATTGAACCGGATGGGCAGGCTCGAATCCCCACCTTCGGAACTTTCGTTTTTAACCAAGACAGCACTCGATTTCGCACGCAATACGAATGGATACTTCAATCCAACAGTCGGTCCGATTATCAATGCCATGGCGCGCCATAACGCGACTTATGAGGACCTCCATTCAATGGCGGCAAACCGGACGGATTGGAGAAAAGTTCAAATTACCGATTCCGGTATTCGGTTCGCGGCCGACGGCATGAGTATGACCCTGGACGGCATAGCCAAGGGTTACATAGTCGACCAGGTTTCGGGGTTGCTAATCGGGAATGGGGCCGACAATCATTTGGTCATGGCAGGGGGAGACCTGGTGGCAAGAGGCATGGCAGCCCCGGGCAAAGCCTGGCGCATAGGCATTCAGGACCCTCATCGTCAGGGGAGAGTTTTTGCCGATTGTTTTTACTGTGTCTCGGAACGGGCGATCGGGACCTCCGGCAATTATGCAAGCCTCGCCGATCCTCAGCGCCGTTATGCTCATTTGGTCGATCCCCGTACCGGCGAAAGCCCTCAAGGTATCTTAAGCATGTCCGTGAGCGCTCCCACGGCGGCTGAAGCCGATGCGTTGGCAACGGCACTTTTCGTGATGCCAATTGAAGATGCTGCGCAGTATATATCCGATAAACCGGAAATCGGGATGTTCGCGATACTTTCAAACGGGACCTGCCGCAAAAGCGGAAGGTGGCCGGAAAAGACCGGATAGACACGATTAGAGGGAGAACCAAGGGGGCACTTCACGCAAACGAGGGGTTTCAAATGTTAGTCGAACAAGCCTGCGAGGGATTTTATCTTATCGATTATTCGGGGAAGGTCCACGACATCAACCGGTGGGCCTGCGAAAATCTGGGTTATTCCAGGGAAGAGTTCCTGAAAATGTCAATAAACCAGATTGATATAGTAGTTGACCAAAGGGGGCACCGGAAGCGATTCTGGGAGGCGCTTGGCCCCGGGCAGCATGTGGCGTTCGAAGGCATCCACATGCGTAAAAATGGAAGCACATTTCCAGTCGAGGTCCGTCTTAACCGCATGGATATAGGCGCCGAACGATTCCTCCTGGGTTTAACCCGCGACATCAGCAGGTGGAAGAAGGGCACACAAAAGCCGAGAGGGCCACTCCCGGGGATCATGGCGCTAAAGGAAAGGCTCGAGACTGAAAATCTGCTTCGTGAAGACATCGAGGTCCGGCATGGCCATGGGGAGATCGTCGGACTTAGCGACAAAATCATGTCGGCGCTCGATGCGGCGGCGCAGGTTGCAGGGACTTCCTCCACAGTGCTCATATTAGGTGAGACGGGTACGGGCAAAGAGTTGCTTGCGCGCTACATACACAAGCTGAGCGCGTGCAGGGACCGCCCGATGGTGAAGGTTAACTGTGCCGCTCTTCCGTCGACACTGATCGAAGCCGAGCTTTTCGGGCACGAGAAGGGCGCCTACACGGGAGCGACAGCCAGGCGTGTTGGACGATTTGAGCTTGCCGACGGGTCCACCATATTTCTGGATGAATTGGGGGACCTTCCCTGTGAAGTGCAGGCAAAGCTGCTCAGAGTACTTCAAGAAGGCGAATTCGAGAGAATCGGAAGCAGCCGGACGATTCGCGTGAATGTTCGTGTAGTCGCGGCTACAAACAGAGATCTTGCAAGGGCTGTCAGAGAGGGAAAGTTTCGGCGCGACCTCTATTACCGGTTGAACGTTTTCCCTATCTCCATGCCGCCGCTTCGGGAGCACCCGGAAGACATACCACGATTGGTCCAGGCTTTTGTCCAGGAGTTTGGCGAAACCATGGGCAAAAGCATCAGCCAAATTGCGAGGAGCACAATGGAAAGGTTGCAAAGCTACTCCTGGCCCGGCAACATCCGAGAACTCAGAAATGTCATCGAGCGTGCCGTGATCTGGGCCGATGGTTCCGTGCTTCCCACGGTTGAACTCCCCGCGGATGGAAGCGCGAACCCTTCGTCCGGGCCGATGAGTCTTCGCGACGCGGAACGTAATCAGATCCTTGCGGCATTAAAATTGACCGAGTGGTGTGTCAGCGGTCCCCGTGGCGCCGCGAAGCTCCTGGACATCAATCCCAAGACACTGGAGTCCAGGATGAAAAAGTTGGGCATCTGCCGCCCCGACTCCCACCAGCAGACAGTCGCTTTAATTGGGAATCATTGGAGACATTAAGGAATTGCGACATGCTAAATGATTTCACGTTCTTTCGCGAAGCCATGCTGCACATGACAAGCAGCCTGGACCTGGCCGTGTCGAGTGAGAAATCTTTTCAATTCCTGAAAAAATACTTCCCTATCAGCGCTCTTTCCCTGCACCAATACTCTCCGCAACATAACGGTCTAAAGCTTCTATTTCTGGTCACGGACAAAGGTTTTTTCTATGTGGAAAAGCTGCTGCCCATCCCGACAAAATCCGGACGAGAACTGTTGAACGGGTTCAATATCCCGTTTTCCATTCTGATCGAGCCTCTTAATGAAGAAAGTCCGGTTGCATCCCTGCATTCCCGCGGAATTCAGGAATATATACCGCTCAAACCGCGCGCCTATCTTGTCGGGATACTCGGATTCGGCACAGAGGTAGTCGGACACATGGTCTTTATAGGCAAGGGTCCGGATTGCTTTACGGAAGAGCATGGCCGGTTGTTCAAGATGCTGTTGCCTCCTTTTTCTCTGGCAATGGCCAATATGCTGCAATTCAAGAGGACCGTCGAATTTCAGAAGAGGCTGGATATCGAGAAGACACAGTTGGAAGTCGAAAACCGGCTTTTGCGCGGACACACCCTGGTCGGCACCAGCGTCGGGCTAAAGAGGGTCTTTGACGCTATTCGGCAGCTCGGCGGACGGGATATTCCCGTGCTCATCCTGGGGGAAACCGGAACCGGTAAAGAGTTGGTTGCCGATGCCGTGCAACAGGTCTCGGCGCGGCGCGGCGGTCCTTTTATCAAGGTGAATTGTGGGGCCATTCCGGAATCGCTTATGGACAGCGAGCTTTTCGGGTTTGAAAAGGGCGCTTTTACCGGAGCCAACAGCGCAAGACCGGGCCGTTTTGAACAGGCAAACGGTGGCACCCTCTTCCTGGACGAATTGGGCGAGCTGTCTTTACAAGCCCAGGTACGTCTCTTGCGCGTGTTGCAAGACGGTGTGGTACAGCGGTTGGGAAGCGTCAATACAACTTTGGTGGACGTCCGTATTATCGCAGCCACCAATCGAAACATGGAGAACATGGTCCAATGCGGTAAGTTTCGCGAAGATCTGTATTATCGATTGAACGTTTTTCCTGTTCGCATCCCGCCGCTGCGCGAGCGGAGTGAAGACATCCCCCTGCTCATCGGCCACTTCGTATCCCTGATTTCCGCCAGGTGGGGAATGCCCGCGCCTCCTCTGGATGTTGCGTCCCTTGACCGGCTGATGTCTTATTCCTGGCCGGGCAATGTGCGGGAGCTGGTGAATCTCGTAGAACGTGTGCTGATCCTGGAACCTAACGGACCGCTCAATTTCGCCAAACATCTTCCGAAAGATCCTGCCTGGTACCTGCACTCCGAAGAAGGAAACGACTATCTCCAAAATTTGATCGATGACCGCCTGAAGACCGTTCTCAACGGGTATTCCGGAACAGCCTCGAAGGAAGAAGAGTTTTATCCGGCCAAGATCCGGGGCGAAAAAAACCATGCACAGGGAAAAGTGCAAAGCCTGAATGCGATCATGATCGAGCACATAACCAAAGCCTTGATAATGAGCAAGGGCAAGATCAACGGACCCGGAGGCGCCGCAGAGATTTTGCAACTCCATCCCAATACGCTGCGAAAGCGGATGCTGAAGCTGGGAATATGCAAATCGTACCTGACCGGCGCCACGCAAAAGTAGCGAACATCAAGCGTTGAAACGGGAGGCGCCGGCCTTTTCCAGCGTCCGGCGCATGTCGATCCCATCGAACCCCTTCTTTGTCAGCCTCGAACGCAACTCTGTAGACATCAAATCTTCCCGCCCGCCAATATCCCTTCGAGGCCTTCCCTCGCATCGGGGCGAATTCACGCCATAGCGCAAAAAGAACCCCACAGGAGATCCTCCCTCCACCATGGGGGCATCAAGTTTTGCAGAGATTACTAATACGTTGAAATATCTAGGGAAAATAGCTCCGAAACGCTGGCACGCAAATTGGATTGAGTAGTACATCCTCGTTTCAAATTTAAAACTTCTTTCGGCGCATACTGAATTCGTTACCGGGAAAAGGAGGGGGTAAATGTCAGATACGAAAAAAGTAGATGATCATGAAAAGAAGGACCAGTCGGAATTAAATCAATTCATGGTCGACCGGCGCAAATTCTTCAAGATTGGGGGAGCCGCCGCGGCCGGTCTCACAGTGGGAGGACTGTCAGCAGCAGGGTACCAGATTGGAGGTTCGAACAAAGCCTATAACGGCAATCAATATCGTACCGGGAAAGAACAATTTTTTGATCGTAAGCCCTTTGAGGTAGATGTGTCACCCGGTTTCAAGCCCGTTGACAAGGTGGAGCGGCCTCATTGGAGCCTGTTCATGCATGAACGCACATTCCTGATCGTCCCTCTCCTGATGTCCGGCAAATGGAACCCGGGCATGGGTGTGGGCGCAATCCCCGGTCCTGTAGGCGACTATTACAGACAACGCCCAAAAGCATACCAGACTTTATTAAAGATTTTGCAGGCTGTTCCCAGGCAAGAAGAAGAATTCGCGAAGAAAAAGAATCTCCGCTATGCGATTGCGGACGCATATTGCAAATCTCACCTGGCAACCATGTACCCGGGAATGGATTTCCCGTTTGGGCTGGTGTCGGCGCCCAAGTCTCCCGTGGACGCTCCGGAGAATACTCCCGAACAATGGGATTTCAGAAACATCTGGCGTAAAAAGCCATTGGAATTCAAATCCCCGAGGCATGCCACGGAACTGATTAAAGAGGTCACCCACAAATTCGGCGCAACTCTGGTTGGAATTTGCAAATTTGAACCCACTTTCATGTTTACGAATTACATGCGCGGCGTTGCTGACAATCAGCCTATGGGGTTTAAGCAACGGGGCCGTGACGTCTGGGGAACCGAAGTCCCGAAGCATTGGAAAAGCCTCATAATGTTCGGGGCGCCCATGCATTGGGATACGATGCTCAGCTCCACCGGGTACAGCACATCGTTCGATGGATATTCGAGAATGTTCAATATTTCAGCTTTATTGGAAAGATTCATCCAGGAACTGGGCTATGCATCGCGTCCACAAATGCCTCCTGTGAATTACGAAATAATCATGCCGCCTTATGGGGCGCTGGCTGGACTGGGCGAAGTGGGACGCATCGGTATTCTGATTACCCCGGAACTCGGAACCAATGTCCGTTTGGCGGGGATGATGACCAATATTGACTTCGAGTATGACAAGCCCGTTGACTTCGGTGTGAACAAGTTTTGCCGCAAATGTAAAATTTGCGCCGACCACTGCCCTCAAGGCGCCATCTCCAAAAGCGACGAGCCTGATATCGTGGTTCGCGGGTTCAAGAAATGGTACGCAGATGGCGATAAATGCTTTCTGCAATGGGCAAGCGCGCCCACTTACGCCCCGGTCGGCTGTCGCGTGTGCATGGGAATATGCCCTTATACGCGCAAAAATACCTGGATCCACACTATCTCGCGCGAAATCGACGCACGCGATCCAACCGGTCTTACGAACTCGGCCTTGCTCGCCATGCAGAAAGGCTTTTTCCATTATCCCGACGCCCAGGATTTCAAGTCCGATTGGGACGGCGGGAAGGAAGCCACTTATCACAACCCGCCCAAATGGCTTCGGGCGGAAGAGTATTTCAACATCGACAAGGACTGGGAATACTACGGAAACAGCTAGGGAGGGAGGGAATACTCATGTATCCGGACGGCACGGTCGTAAACTACCTTTTCTGGATGGCTGTCGGCGCTCTTCAAATCCTTATCTATAAAGGAGTTCATGAATGGGCAAGTGATTTTAACAAAGAGATCAAATGGTGGCAGACTGCTTTATTGTACGGCTGCTTTTTGTCTTTATGCGTTGTGATCTTTGCGGGTTTTACACTGAAGGGGGAATACGAGGGCAACGCAGGTTGGTACATGATCGGATTTTTCGGCTCACTGCACGTCATTGCAGGCGCCATTCTGGCCCGTTTATTTCTGGTGCGAAAGGCGGTGGCCCAGTCCTGAGAGTATTTGCCTGGCGTGGCGGCTCACGTCAGGCAAATACCAGTCAACTCAATAAGATGCCGGTCAAGAACTTATCCTTAAATAATACCAGACTTCCTTAACGCGATTATGGCGGCCGCATGATGTGGTGAGACATCGTGAGTTCTTGGGGTCTCTCGTTCAAGAGATCGAGAAAGCCCTGAATAATCGACCCTCCATTTTCATGATATCTAAGCTTGAATCCTTATATATCAGGGCCACGATAAAATATTTCAAACCAATCGTACAGCTTACTGCCTGGAGGATCCTCATAACGTAAGCTATTGTCTGGGTATCTTAAGCAAACAAAAGCCTGGCATGAAGATTGTACATTTTCACTCGCGAAAGAATGACTTTTCGGCGGCCGAAAGTTCACTGCATATCGTTGGCCATTTCTACCAACATAAAGTCAAACAGTTATGAACCAAAGTTTCTGCAATCTTCTCGTATATGACGGGTAGCTTTCTAAAGCGGTCAAACCAAAAATGCGTTGCAGTCGGACGAGACGTGAATAGTGATCGAGTGTTGAAAATCACTTTTTTATATCCGGAGTAGCTGCCGGCGCCACCGGTGCGCTAATCTGCCGCGTTTTTCACGGATGTTCAGAGTTCAAGCCGGCAACGCGATAAGCCCGGGAAATTGCCGGCGAACGCGAAGCCACGGCATGTCCGGGATCGGCAACTCCAGTCAAATGAGAGCAGGGGCGCGAGCCTTCTATTGTCGAAGTCCGGCATGGATGGCGTTCGGCAAGTGGCGAAACCGGTATTTCGGTGATGAAAGGGGGTGGTGCCGGCAGATAGCTGCCGCATGGGAGTGCATGAGACGAACCGGGGTAAGTTGATTTTACGGCTCTTTGGCGCAGGATGAACGTTACTTAAGATTAGAAAGGGAGAGATGAGAAGATTTGTTTTCGCGTGTTTGGTAGTCTTGGCGGCGCTCGTGCTGGCTGCCCCAGCTTTCGCAAGCGAGTTGTGGGACCCGCATCTCAGAGGACTGGACGAAGGACTGGCCGCCGGGGCTCTTCCGCCTCCGGGGCTTTATTTCATTAACGATTCCTTTTTCGCGACGTCCTGGCAAGGGCATGGACCGTTATTCGGGGCTGCCGAGGGAAAGGGAAATCCGGCTTTCAAGGTGTTCGCTTACATAGACGGTCCTGCTCTGTTGTGGGTCCCCGGATGTAAGTTTCTGGGCGCGGATTATGGTTTGGCCATAGCTCAGCCGTTCGACTACACGAACTTAAGAATAGGCGTGCCTCCGGGATCTGTAGGCGCCGGCGACCAATGGGGCACATTTAATACCATTCTTGTTCCGTTTATTCTGTCGTGGCGCCTCCCCTGTGATTTCCACGTCAAGACCGCTTTTGCTGTTGCTTTAGACGATGCAACGACTCATCCCGGGAGCCCCGATACGGATTTCGTTGCCCCATCCGGTAACGGCACCTATATGTTTACGCCGGAAGTCGGAATTAGCTGGCTGCACGCGGGCTGGAACCTGAGCGCCGAGTTTTTCTACACCTTCCAAACCAAAAACACCGATACCCAGTATCAGTCCGGCGATCAGATAGCGGTCGACTACACTGTGGCCTATACCTGTGGCAAATGGACCTTTGGCGCCGGCGTGGCTGAGGAAAATCAGCTCTATAACGATTCGCAGTTTGGCGTCACCTTGCCGAACTCCAAGGCACTTACCTGGACTGCAGGCCCGATTATCGGCTACAATTTCGGCCCGTGCAGTCTGGAGCTCACTTATAATTTTCCGATTTATGCGAATAACGAATTCGCAGGCGAATGGTTCAATATTCGCCTTGTTGTTCCTCTCTGGAAATAAGTTTGGACCATATCGACAGACATCGGCGCGGTTACACCCTCAACCGGTGTACCGCGCTCGACCGTCACGAGCCCCCCTCATCAATTCGTTCATCGAAGATCGGTCGTCCGCGTCATGAGACACGCCGCCGCGCCGGCCCGCAAGCTGCCTGAGATAGTACAGGTTCGGTAGGCTGCAACTTGAGCGCTACACGAAGTCGAAAGTATTCCCGAAATGAATGATCCATGTAGAAGGGTGGGCACAGCGCCTCATCGTGCCCACCGATGTGCACTCCACGCTCTGCGAGATGGCGGGCACGATGAGGCGCTGTGCCCACCCTACACCCATTGCGCATTTATTTATGTCGTCGTGTATAAACCGGCCGCAATGAGTATTCAGGCCGGGCCGGTAATATGTGTTCTTTGCAACGTTCGAATGTAGTTCCTTGGCTTTCTTGTCGAAGAGATCGAGAAAATCCTTAATAACGGACCCTCTGTTTTTCTGGTATTTAAACAGGCATCCTTATATATCAGGACTGCGGAAATATGTTGAACCACCCATGCGGCTCACGGCCTGGGAAATTCTTGTACCGTAGCGATTGTAGGAGTGGTTTGAGCGAGTAAAAGCCTGGCATGAAGATCGTGCATTAAAGGCCGCATCCTCGACGCTTCGCGCGTTCCGGTGCGAAAATCCATCGGTTCATACACCTGGCAGAGCTTCAAGGCGCCGCGCGAAGGCAGGTGCAGCTCTTGGAGCCGATGGTCTCATACCCCGAGTTTGGAGTCGGGCTTGCAGATGCGATTTGCGGTCGTGGCAAGAAGATCCCGTTCGTGGAGAGCCGGCAACCGTTGCCGGACATCGGGCTGAGGGCCCGCGCCCGCGCGCCTCCGGGAAATTGGCGGCTTACGGCCTCATTCAAGACGGCCGGCCGGCAGAAGGCCCGGGCGTTCAACCCGGGGCAGTGGCATACGAGGCATCAGCCGCGAAAAGTCAGCAAGCGCAACCCCTCTTCAAACCGGAGGCAGGATACGCGGACGCAAAGCTCCAGCAGCCCATGCGGCTAAAACTTAACTTAATCCTAAGAACGAAATTAATTTGCCATGGTTTTTACGCATACTTCCTTTTAGCGTTTTTAAAAATAAACAACTTTACAAGCACCGCGCCGGCAATAACGTGAATTGCTCCAAAGGTACTAATAAAATACCAACCGGCGTTGCCTTCATACTCGCCATTCAGGGTAAATCCTGCAAACACCACAATAAAGAACGAAAGCAAGCACCCATACAACAATACGACTTGCCACCATTTGATATTTGGATTGAATCGTTTTGTCCAATAATTGATGGAATTGTAGATAAAAATTTGGAAAATGCCGATTGCCATCCAAAAAAGCATGTAAACAATGGTGCCATTGGGGTACATAGATCCTCCTAATCGTTTCCGTAATATGTCCAATCTTTGTTGATTTTGAAATACTCCTCAGTACGCATCCACTTCGGAGGATTATGATATGTCGCTTCCTTTCCACCATCCCAATCCGACTTAAAGTCTTCAGCATCGGGAATATAAAAAAAGCCTTTTTGCATCGCGAGCAAACCCGAAGATATGACACCGGTTGGATCTCTCGCATCGACCGCGCGAGAAATTGTATGCAGCCATGTGTTTTTTCTCGTGTAAGGACAAACGCCGACGCATACTCTACAACCATGAGGCATTCGCAGTGGACCGCTGGCCCATTGTAAAAAACATTTCTCTCCTTCTACTTCCCACTTTTTGAAACCACGAAGCTCTGTGTCCGGTTCGTCCGATTTGGGCAGCGCGCCGGCCGGGCAATGATCTGCGCAGATTTTGCATTTTTTGCAGAATCTCATAAGACCGAAGTCAATTGGTTTGTCGTACTCAAATTCAATGTTTGTAATTACGCCTGCCAGGCGGATGTTCGCGCCGAGTTCCGGCGTTACAACAAGACCCATGCGGCCGATTTCACCAAGGCCGGCCAGGACTGCGTACGGAGGCATAACAGCTTCGTAGTTGGTGGGAGGATTCTGGGGCCTTGAAGGGTACCCAAGCTCCTGAATAAAACGTTCGAGCTTTGTAGCGATGCTTGCGGCACGCGAATAGGCATCGTATGAAGTGCTGTAACCTTGTGCGCTCAAGAGGGGGTCCCAGTGCATCGGAACGCCATACACAATCATGCTTTTCCAGTGACCCGGGACTTCCGTGCCCCAGACCTCGCGTCCCTTTCTGTACTTTACGCCCGGATGATTACCGACGCCATCACTCCATTCATCTGTGATGCCCCGCATGTAGTTTGAAAATGTGAACGTTGGATCGAACTTACAAATTCCAACCAGAGTCGCCCCAAATTTATGAGCGACCAGTTTCAAAAGTTCACTTGCATGCTTCGGTGATTTGAATTCAAGCGGTTGCTTGCGACGAATAAAACGGAAGTCCCACTTGTCAGGCGTGCTGTCCGGAGAGGTCACGGGATTTTGCGGGACGGTCATTTCACCCCAGATTTCATCCAGATCGGGGTACATGGTTGACATACTCGACCAGACATAGGCATCGGCAATCGCATATCGCGGGTCTTTCTTTTCCGGATAAATCTTAGCCTGCTTCGGTATTGTTTCAAATATTTTCAAAAATGTCTTGTAGCGCTCCGGGTTTTTCCTGTAAAAATCGCCAACAGGGCCGGGCAAAGTTTCAAGACCCATTCCTGGATTCCATTTGCCCTGGGCAATAATTGTGGCGGCAACAGATATTCGATCGATAAAATACGTTGTCCAGTGTGGTCTTTCGACCTTCGAGACAGGCTTAAATCCAGGAGCGACATCAACTTCAAACGGTTTACGGTCGAAGAATTGTTCGTTACCTGTATAATCACTTACTCCTATGTATGCCTTATCCGAGTGTCCTAGCTGCTGTCCCGCGATGCCGAGGCCACCGATGGTAAGTCCTGCCGCTGCCACGCCTCCAAATTTCAAGAAATTTCGTTTGCTCTCATCAATCAGACATTCGCTTTTCGTGATAACACTCTCTTTGGGCTCATTTGCATTTGATTCACTCATAGAACTCTCCGTTCCTCCATTGCACTCGAATCAATTGTTATCATCAGAAAACTGGTCTTTATATTCCGGAAAGTGTTGTGTTATCGCTATGGCCAGCAGCTTTCCTTTCTCCTTGTTTTTAACTGAAACCTGGTCGTATTGCCATATCATATGGTTTCTTGCGTCATACTCTATTGCTGCGGCTTATGAATAATATTCAATTGCCTCATCATAAAGTTCACATGTAATGTGCGCCTGTGCCGTAAGCAGCTTTGCAATGTAATCCTGAGATGACCATCTCATGAGATTAAAGCACATTCTCAATCCAGTTTCGCATTGTCCATTCTGCACCAAACAAATTGCCAGGCCGCGATAGGAATCAATGTGCTCAGGTTCTAATTCTAAAGAAGTTTCAAAATATTTTTGAGCTAGAGCATAATTTCTCATTTGCAGGCAGCTTTCCCCGCAGGCATATTGAAATAATGCATTATGCGGTTCGCTGTCAGCAAGCTTAATATATTCCGACAAATGTCGCCTGATAGTAATTTCTTGCACCCCTCGCAGACCTCCAATGGCAAATGTTGCGCAATTTCGTCGGAGTTCATACAATAAGAGTGCCATATTGAGGCGATATGGCGAAGGCCGCCGCCGGAGCCACAGGGAAACTCGCAGCGTGCGATGAGGGGTGGGGGGGCAAAGCTCCCCGCGCGGTTAAAAGAATTTTTGAAGGCAATGGAATTAGAAGATAATTACCGGGCTTTTTCGGGAAAAAAGTCGATACAGTCAATGACGGGGTCTTTTTCCTGATATTTAATCCGGCGTCCTTATATATCAGGATTCGGAAAGTATTCTTCAGCACTGATGCCGCTCACTGCCGGGAATACCGTGAGCGATTCTGTTCGCATTGCTTCAGACCGGATGGCGGCACAATTGCCAATAGGTTCTACATTCTCGCTGCTCTAACATGTTGGATTTGCATCATAATTTGGTTTGGGGATGCTCTGTCGCCGAAAGTCCAGTTTGAATGACCATACAGATGAAGTCCTAGTTCATCCACCGTATCTTCGTTCTCTTCATCCATCGAAAAAGAAGTGATCATCACGTGATAAAGCATAGTAAGGTTCAAGTAATACATTCACTTTGCCGATAGCACTTCAGGTAACAATATGGATCACCGGGCAACGGTTTTAAGCAATTTTTGCTGAACCATGCGAGGCATAAGGTATATTGAAAAAGATTCTGAAATACTTCGTATTATTTTTTCTGCCTTCATTCATCGTGTTACTGGTCGGTATCGATCACACTGTACTCAATGTCTACGACGAAGGCATAATCGCACATGGTGCGCAAAGAGTGCTCGATGGCGACGTACCTTATAAGGATTTCTGGGAATTGTATGGTCCAGCACAATTCTGGATACTCGCCGCCCTGTATAAATTATTCGGCACATCACTTCTCACCGAACGAGTTTGGGATACTTTCATTCGTGCGATGATTGCCCTGTTCAGCTATTTACTTGCTAATCGGCTGGTACCGCAGCCTCTTGCAGTAGTCGCATGGGTCCTTAGCCTGGCTTGGCTCTGGGTGATCGGGTGCTATGGATTCCCATTACTACCGGCGCTGCTCTTCATTATGATAGGCGCCTATTTCTTCATCGCTTTTTTGTCTGAACCGGCCAAAACCCGGCTGCTGTTTTTCGCAGGTCTGGCTACCGCCGCTTCAGCCTCTTTCAGGCATGATATCGGTGCCTACGCAATGTTTGCAGAAGTAGCGCTGCTCCTAGTTCAAAACTTCAAATCAGCAAACGGGAACACCTCCGATGGCATACCAGCCGGTTCCGGTTTTGTGAGAAATTTATGCTCATTCGGCCTTGGTGCCGGTTTAGTGGGAGTTCCCGTCGTCGTTTATCTGTTATCGAAGGTACCTATTTCCAACCTTTGGGAGCAGTTTTTCATCTACCCGGCGACAATATATACATCTATGAGATACCTCCCGTATCCCTCGATATTGAAGCCGTTCAGAATCTTCATCAGGTGCTTAAACGGAGTTCCCATACAATTTTTCTGGGAAAGTTTCGTTTACACTATCCCTTTCTATTTCCATTTTTTCATACTGATAGCGGCTGCGCTTGTCCTTACCAAATCCTGGTTCATGGAGCGACGCTCGGGATCTGGTTTTTGGGATTGCAAGAAATTAAGCATCTTATTTCTGGTGATTCTGATCAGTTTGGAATTTCTCAAGTCCTTAATCAGGCCTGGTCTTGGCAACCTCTCACACGTCATCGTCCTATCCCTGGTTCTTAGTGTAGTAATACTTCACAGAGTTTTGACGAATTCCGGCAAGGCGGCCGGGATTCTTGTCGGCATCTCACTAATTGCGATGGCTGTCTACCCAACACATAGATTTGTCATTGACGGGCAGAGGCAACTTCCTCCTGGATGCAATGGACCTGCACGGGCATGGGAATACATAATCCCAACGGACCAGGCCGCCGCTATACGATTCATCCAGGAACACGTCCCGGAGGACCAGAAGATCTTTGTCGGAAACGGAAGACATGACAAAGTCTCTATTAACGATGCAATGTTTTACTTCTTGGCCGAACGCCGAAGTGCAACCATGTTCGATTGCATGGCGCCGGGCCAGGTAACTACTGCCAAAGTGCAGAACTCGATTATCAAGGAATTAATACATAATCGAGTCCAATATGTGGTTCTGGTCACGAAATGGGACAAGAACGCTGACGAACCGAATAAAAGTGCAGAAAGCACCAAAGTTAAGCTGCTCGACAATTTCATCTTATCAGAATACTCGCCTATCATGAAAAGGGGAGGCTACACCATTTGTAAAAAGACGTCGATGGATACCAAACCATCACTGGAGAAATAAACAGTTGGACTCTACTTGTTTATGATATGAGTTCTAATATTACTTGCACTTTAACTTCCACGTCCTACCCTTTTGCTGCAACCTTGGTGCAGGTTCAAAACGGTCCTTACCCCGCCAATGTTTGCTGGCGATGTCGGAGGTTCAAATCCTCTAACCCCCTTCTGATCCAGCCATCCTATTAAATCCAAAGTTTTCGTCTATGGTGTTTCACTGGTGTTTCATAACACTGTAAACTGCCTCTGGGTCTATGTGCTACGGGGTTCGACTCCCCGTAGCTCCATAGGGGAAATCAAGGGGTTAGCGGAATTACCGTTAGCCCCTTTCGTTGTCATGTCTCGAAAAGAATTGATGGGTTGCGCTCCGCTCCACCCACCCTACGGGTCTACGGGTCTTTTCTTGGTTTTGGGTGTCCCGTGGGGGACATGAGGTAGTGCTACGAAAGGGCCTTCCACAAGGCCCCGCAAGGGGCAGCCCGATGTTCGGCCCTAAACCAGTCCCGCGTCGCGCGCAGTCTGTCAGGACCCGCTTTCCAGCCCCATCCAGGGTTTTGTAAGACTATGTTCGATCCCGAGTTGATCCAGGATTCGCGCGGCCACAAAATCAAAGATGTCCTCAACCGAGCGGGGCCTGTGGTAAAAGCCGGGCATGGCGGGAAGGATTATCGCTCCCGCTTCGGCGACCTTCAGCATGTTCGAGAGATGAACCCGGTTTAGAGGCGTTTCGCGGGGTACGACGATGAGGGGGCGGCGTTCCTTCAGGCAGACGTCGGCCGCCCTGTGGATGAGGTTTTGGGACAGCCCGGCGGCAATCGCGCCCAGGGTGCCCATCGTGCACGGCACGATCACCATGCCTGCGCACGGAAACGATCCGCTGGCGAACGGGGCGGTGAAGTCCGATTCCTCGTACGTGAGGACCTGCGCCGGGAGGTCCTCGCTAAGCGCCACACCGGTTTCGAGTTCATAGACAAGCCTGCCCGCCTCGGACGACATGAGGTGAATAACATAGCTCTCCCGCGGGATCGAGCGCAGCAGTTTTCTGGCGTATCCGGCGCCGCTCGCGCCGGTGATCGCGACCAACAGGTTTTGCTTTTTCAATTTGAGTATTCCGCTTTGAGGTTCACGAGCGTTTTTCCATCCTCCCCGAAATCGAGAGCCGGGGGAAGTCGTAAAGAGTGTTCAAGACCGGGCGGGAATAAATCCCGCTACGGCATCGTCGCGCGGCTCAATCGTAGGGGAGGGGGAGCGCAGCGCTGTATGCCCTCCCGACCGGCAACTCGCAAGATCCTGTAATCTTTTCGGGGGGCTGAGTTGATCGTTAGCGCCCGATTTGAACGCAACCCGGCCTCACGCAACGGAGGCAAGAGGCGTATAGATATCGAGCCTTGGCGCCCGCTCGAGCTCCCCGATCTGAAAAAGACAGGAGTAGAAGAGCTCGAGACCTTTGCGCTCCCTTTCGTTCAAATCGAATTGGAGGCAACTGTAATAATCCTGCGCCTCCGAGAGATCCAAGAGCCCGGTCTTCGCGGCCTGCTCACAAATTCTGCCGATGTTTGCGCGGCCCCATCTTTTGGAAGAAAGAAGGGCCTCGACCGCACCCGCTACCCGCCCGTTCTTTTCCGTAACCGTCTGTTTGCGAATCACCCATACGGCGTAGACGAACGGGACTCCGGTCCACTCATACCAGGCTTCCCCCATGTCCAGCACGTGAGGAAAAAGGCCGCTTCGGCCGAGCCGCAGGGCTTCGTCCCCGATTGCAAGGCACGCTTCGGGAAATTCGTTTCCCGCCAACCGGGCCGAGCAGGACCCGGTTTCAAACCGAAGATCCACCCCGTAGCGCAGCCTGCTCAGGACCTTGAGCAGGCCGACCGAGGTGGCCGACTGAGAGCTTGCCAGGACCGTCTTGCCTGAAAGACTCTCGATGGGCGCGCGGCTGAGCAGAAGCACACTCATCACCCTGCCCGCCGAGCTGATGGAGAGGTCCGGCACTATGTGGTAGAGTTCGGCCCGCCGAGCGTATTCGATGGAAGAAACAGGGCTGATGTCCAGCGCCCCGCTTGCGCAAAGCTCGTTCAACTCCGACGGGACGCCCGGAACTATTGCGAAAGGATTGGCTATTACGCCGGATTCAAGCGGATAATAGACCGGAAGAACATTCAAAAAATCGATCCTTCCGAGTCTCAGCTTTGAGAATCGTCCACCCATTTCCATGCTCCTTCTTTTCCGGATTGAATAAGAGATTCAGCGAGATTGGATTCGTCAACACCGGACTGGATTGTGACGGCCAGAAGATGAGCTTTTGCTCCGGGCTCCAGGCTGCCAAAATCACCCTTGCGGCCGAGCGCGCGAGCGGGATTGAGCGTAATCATTTCGATCACCCTTTCGGGATCGATAGAAGGATAGTTATCGAGCGTAAAGCCGGCTTCGGCAAAAAGATTCAGGTCCGTGTTGCTCGCAAGGCTGTCGGTCCCCAGGGCGCAATTGACGCCAAGTGAGAGAGCCTTTTCAATACGCGGACTCCCCGAGCCAATATTCCGGTTGCTTCTCGGACAGAAAACAACAGTGCAATTTTTTTGCGCCGCCAGCGCCCAGTCCGATTCGGTCATATGCACGGCGTGCACGAGAAGAGTGCGGGAATCGAGCGCGCCGAGGCCGTCCAGGTACTCAAGAGGGGTTTTTCCGGGGGGCTTCCATCCGGGGTCCCAACGTCCCAGCAACTCGAGAAGCTCGCGGCAAAAGCCTTTCCCGCTGCGCAAAAATTCGATTTCTTCGGGATGTTCGGCCGCGTGAATCGAAAAAGGAAGCCCGCGCGCCCGCGTCCACTCTTTTGATTCCGCGATGATTGCCGGCGAAACGGAATAGACCGAGTGGGGGACAAGGGCAGGGGAGCCGCCGCCTGCCTCAGGCGCCGAAGAAAAAGTGTACGCGTCAATCTCGACGGCCCGCCCGGACGCAGGCAAAGCCGGCATGGCGGCTGCAACCGAGTTGAGATTGAATCCAAGCAATTCGAGGAAAACCTGCCGCTCGGGAAGCTTAGAGAAGGCAGGCGGTCCAACTATTGCTCCGCCGTTCGTTATATCTCCGCAAAGCCCCGTTCCGCCGGCGAAAAGCTCGGCATAGCCGGCCCTCAGGCCTTCATCTGCGCAGTGCGGTCCCATTGCGGCGAGAAGCTGGAATAAGAGTTCGATCCATCCACGGAAGCCGAGCTGGGGAAAAAGTATTTTGCCTCTGAGAGGCGAGAGTTCGAGATGCGTGTGGGCGTTCACCAGGGCGGGAAAGAGGGCGGCTTGCCCGTGGTCGGCCAATCGTGCGCCGGCAGGAGAGTCCCTGCGGACAGCGGGGAAAGGTCCCGCCGCCACAATGCGGCCGCCGTGAATCAGCACGCCGCCGTTTCGCACGGGCGGAGAGCAAACCGGCACTATCCATTCGGCCCGGTGGATCACAGGGGGGGCGGAGCAAGGAGCAGGAAGCGAGGAGCAAGGAGCAGGAAGCGAGGAGCAAGGAGCAGGAATAAAACCACTTTCTCCCTTCCTGTTTCCTGTCTTGTTTCTGTTTTTTCTGCTCACTGTTCACTGCTCACTGTTCACTGCTTTTCACTCATATCCACTCGTAAGCCATCCTGCGCTGCTGCGGCTTGAAACCGGCGGATTCGATTATCCTGCGGATCTCTTCGACCGAAAGGCGGAAGTGGACTCCCGCAGCGGCTACCACGTTTTCTTCTATCATTGTGGACCCGAAGTCGTTGGCGCCGAAAAACAGGGCCAATTGGGCAACTTTGGGACCCATCGTCACCCAGGACGCCTGGA
>CAVUGX010000019.1:0-9955 GCA_963741035.1 uncultured delta proteobacterium | reverse complement strand
GTTCCCATCTCAAACCACTTGACCGCGGCTGCAAGCTGCATCTCCTTTACATAATCAGCCGGATTCTTCCTGAGGGCTGACAAGGCACCTTCAGGCAACTCAATTGTTATCTGTATAGACATGTAACACCCCCATGCTTTTGCTCACCCCCCCAACTCGGCTTCTGGCAAAAATAATCCACGTTGAGGTTATGACCGCTTCTCTTTCCGCTTGTCGGAACTGACAATTTTCATCTCTCCCCTTGCCGGTTCATTCAGGGTTTCTGGAAAGAGGTACCAATTATAGAATACCGCTTAAAAACGGCAACAGAACATCAATAAATTCTAAAGAGAGAAAACTGCAACAAAACATACTTTTGCAATGGGAGGTTGTCAATCTTAAGAATAGGCGGACCCATTGCGCCGAGATGAAAGCCGGTTACGTATCATTAAAGTAGCCTCGTGAGAATCGCGGCCGGGGAGTTTGACCCGAGCCCCTTCTCTCGCAGGAACAAGCGAGAAGCAGGAACCGGGAATCCAGATTCCCGAAAGAGTTGTATGTACGCTTTTCAGTCTCCTCGTAGCATGGCTGGCGGCAGATTCCGTAAAAAAGTAACAAAGTCGACATGAAGATGTAATAAAAATCGGTTGTAATGGCTCGTTAGAATACCCCATCGGGAAGGGGCGCATGGAATCGGTGAACAATCCGGTCAACTTAAATCCTTCCCCAAGTGGATTTTAGAATTTTAACGCGCCTCTTCTCCCTCCTCCTTTGCTTTTGCACTTATCTCGATCTTAACTGGAGCGGCGCTGAGCTTTGCCCTGCCGATTTGCCTCCCCCCGGTGAGGAAGAGGAAAAACCATAGCAGCAATGTAATGGCTGCTGTAAGAGCGGCCAGCACCGGCATGAGGTATCCGCGTATCTGAACGACAAAGGTCCCGAAGCTGCCGAGCGCCATTTGTAAATCCTCCGGCGAGGCAGGCGCGCCCGGTCCCGTCAGAGGCGAAACCCATACGTTCAAGGCTTCGAGGATTTTGTCCGCCATAAGGTATATGATTGCGGCAAAAGCCAGGTTAAAGAGGAAACATAAAAAGAAGGATTGAATTGCCCAGGCCATTTTGGACTTCATTCGTGCTCCGGTAAGTCGTGTGACTTTTTACGATTGAGGCTCCGCAACATCTGCTCGGTTACAATAAGGGCCTTGTTGTGCAGATCCTTTCCGATGCAACCCTTCCGGATAAGCACCTCGAGTTTTTCCCGATCTATAGCGAAGGCGACTTCACCGGTCCTGCGGATCACGTCCACTTCGAGGTCAATGTATCTTGCCCCGTAGGGGTAAAGCTCTGTGGGCGTATTTACGTTGAAGTACTCACCTATTCGAAGATGCTCTTTAGAGAAGTAGGCGTGTCTTACGTACCATTCGCCGTCCTTGATTTCAGTGATACAGTAGTCGCCCTTGCGGATGGGCAGATCCAGCCCGTCATAGCGGCCTTTCGAGAAACTGCGTTTGAATACTATCTTATTGTTGGCCACGGACTGAAGGGTCCCTTCCCTTGGACGCATCGGTTTGCCGGATGCCCTTATGTGTTCGAGCCTAACCCGGCCCTCTTTGATCAATGGGTCCAGAATGGCTTCTCTGAGGAGCCTTTTTTCCAGGTCCACCCTGTCCTCGGGATGCTTTTCAAATTCGGTTTCCGCAGATTCGAGCAGCTCCGGGTTGATTATCTTTAATCTGTGATGATTCTTAAGAGTCGGGACCACGCAGGCGCGAATCAAGTCCAATTTTTCCTTGGCCCCTCCCGGCAGCTCCAGATTCGCAATGACGACCGGTTCGCTGTCATCTGTCGGAAGAAAACTGACTATGACGGCGTCCAGGAGCGATCCCTGCATATGAACCAGCAGTTCACATAGATGGTCAGCCGCCCCCCGGATCTCGATTCCCTGGAGATCGTCTCTGTCGCGAATCAGAATTTCATATTCGCCATCATCATGGGCGTCGATATGAAACCGTCCTCGGATTTTTTCGGAAGGCTCGACGACCCGGAACCCGTAATCGAGCGCAAGTTTTGTGAGCGCCGTGCTGTAAATTCCTCGAATTTTGATGCGGGGTAACATCCCGAATCTCCCTTCAGCTTAGAACTTAATCCAATCCACTCGATTCATTTGAGATTATATTGATTATTTTCGAAAAAAGCCGATTCCGTCAATGGAAATCAGATTTTCCTTAAATTCAGTCCCGGCCCCAAGGATTTTCTCGATCAACCAGAGGTTGGATGCCATATGATCAGTGAGCCATGGAACGATATAGCGACTTCGACCGCTCGCCAGGCCGGCGAATAAAATCAACTGGTCGGCCGCAAACCTGTCCACGGTGGCTCCGGTTGCGATGCCGGTCAAAAGGCCGTCCACTACACTTCGGGCTATTGACTCGGAGCTGCGGCCTCGCTTTCCGGCCATGTCCGATCCAAGCAGGCAGCCGCCTTCGGTTTCAGCCCACAGCAGCAAAGCGGCTCCCTTTTGAACGGCAGTGGTATCCTCTATAATGTCGATCGAAGGACTGCAGCCTTTTTGTGCAAGCAGCTCGCGGCTTGTCTCAGCCATGCGCCGGGCCACCGATTGGCTCTCGAGATGCGAGGCAAGCGCTATGCCCTGAATCCCGCGGATTTGTCCTCTTTGTGTCTTTTCAAAGGCCTTCAGAGGAGCTTTGACCGATTCGACCGACAGGCCCAACTCGCCATTTCCCTTTGGCACATATCCCGGGCGAATCATTTTCAGATCTATCTTCGCACCCATCTGCCCCAAAAGCGGCAGGAGGACTTTGTCCATATGAAATGCAGTTGGCGCAAAATCCTGAAACAGGCCTCCCCTGATTGTAAAATTAGTTCGCGCTCCCGCGAAAAGAGCCAGTGGAATCAGGGTAAAAGCTAACATAGTGGCGGAGCCCGCCGTTCCAATGTCCCATTCGAAAACGCCGGCCTCTAAGCTCCCCCCGGGATAGTAAGTTATTTCCCGGGAGCCGACCTTGTCCCCCTCCAACTGTCCGGACGAAAGCTGTGCGCAGGCTTTGACAGCCCGAACGTGCTGGGGCCGAAGCCCCGGCTTGTCACGCTTTTCTCTAATCCGGACCATCCGCATCGGCTGGTTCGTGAGCGAGCAGAGCGCAACCGCAAATCTTACCAGAGTACCGCTTCCCGATTTTTTGGCGCCGTCGATTTCGATCAACGAAGTTTCCTGGAGCCGAAATACAAGCGGTCATAAACCCCGCTTACCTGTCAATACTTTAAATAAACATCTTTCCCCCGATTGAAAGGCTGTACGCGGACCTCAGAAAGTCCGGATTTCATTTTTGACTATTTAGAGTTGATAACTATTTTTCAAAACAGGTCGGTTATCCGACTATTTCGTATTTTTCGTGTCCGTTTAGTATTTTATAAACCTGTTCCAGAAGGAGATCGGGATGGTTCATTCGAATTCGAAGTTGTTGTTTCTGGCGTGCCTGATTGTGATTTTTACAGCATCTTTCGCGGGCGGCGCCAACGGATTTACCGTTGTCAGCAAGGATCAACTAAAAAAAGAGCTCGGTAAAGAGGATGTGATCGTAATTGACGTGCGAACCCCCAGTAGCTGGGATTCCAGCCCGTGGAAAGTACAGGGGGCGAGGCGGGAGTCGCCTGCACAAGTCAGTGAATGGGCGACGAGGTATCCGAAGGATAAGACAATCGTCTTATACTGCGCCTGACCCAACGAGGCCACCAGCGCCCGTGTGGCGTCCCAGCTCGCAAGTGCAGGATTCAAGAAACTCGAGGTACTCAAGGGTGGGTGGAATGAATGGTATGAAAGCAAGTACCCGGTAGATAAGAAATAGCCTTTTAACCCACGGTAATGCCCAGCCTGCCTCGCACGAGGCTGCAGAAACCTTCATGGTCGGGTCCAAAATCGATCCCCATTTCCGCAACGGCTATTGAGTTTCTGTAAGGTAGAGGTATGCGGATCGCATCCTTGGCAGTGGTTATGATGACTTCGGCCCCGTATTTGGACGCGGAGCCGAAGATCTTCGAAAAATCACCCGTCGTATATCTGTGATGGTCCGGGAAGCTCAACGAATCGCAAATCTTCAGCCCGGCCTTTCCAAGGTCATTGAAAAAACCCTCGGGCCGGGCAATCCCTGAAAAAATAACGGCCTTACGATTCAAGAGCAAACTGAGCGGAAAGAGAGGTTCGCCTTTTGTCAGGTTGATTCCTCTCAGAGTATGCCGGCAGGCAAAGACGGGCATTCCGGGAAAAAGTCCCCGAAGCTGATCTCCCAGGGCCGCCGCATCGCCACCTTCGCCTGCGTGAGTAATCACGAGAGCATCAGCCCTTTTAAGATTTGAAGGGGGTTCGCGCAGGGGGCCGGCCGGAAGGACAAATCCGTTTCCGAAAGCGTTGCGGCCGTCGAGCAGAACGATATCCAGGTCGCGATAGAGCCCAAGATGCTGGAAGCCGTCATCAAGCACAAGCACGTCCACTCCGCCTCGCGCCAAGGCAGCCATGCCCGAAGCCGCCCGGTTCCTCTCAACCCAGACCGGCACCGATGGCAGGTACTCTGATATCATTACAGGTTCATCGCCGAAAAGACCTGAGATTTCGGCCGGGTTACCGAGAGAGGGTACAAGTCCCGGGCTGTGTCCCTTTCTTGCGTATCCCCTGGACAAGACGGCGGGATGAAGTCCAATTTTTAAGAGAAATTCGCAGATCCAGATCGTAAGCGGTGATTTTCCTGTACCTCCCACGGAAAGATTCCCAATGCTGATGACCGGAGCCGGCAGTTTTACCCGCTTTCTCAGGCGCCTTGTCCGATCTTTTTGCAGGCCCTTTTCATACAAGCTGGAAGCGGCCCGAAGGAGCGCCGGGGGACCTTCTGAAAACTCAGATCGGGAGGCGGCTCCACGAGGTAAGATATCGATAGGATACCAGGCGCTAAGGATTCGCCTGTTTACCGCTTTGTTCAGCGCTGCACTGAAATCGGAGATAATCATCATAAATACGGGTTATCTTTTCGCACCTTTGGCGGAATGCTCCCCTGCCTTCGCCGCAGCCCGCATTTCAGCCGCCTTTTCCCTGATTTCGGTAAGGCTCATCCGCATTGCGCTCATGCCATACCAGAAGGAATAATCCGGATTGAAATGGAATGCACCCTGGAAGGCCCTCATCCTGTACTCATGAAACATTGCGAAAAGTTTTTGTTCAATAACCGTGGGCGCGTTATCCAGGGCCAGCAGGTCGGGAAAAGCGTAAGAGTAGTTTTCCGGCTTTTTCAGTACACCTTCCTCATAAAGAGCGGCAACTGTGCGTATTGCTTCGGCCATAGCGGCGTCTGCCTCCCGGATAATCTGATCGCCTTTCCCAAGTTCTACTCGAGCGAAATTTATCGAGTGACAGTCATTGCATAACTTGAGGGCTTTATCCCGCTCAGCCTGCCAATCTTCTTCGGTAAACCTCATCATGTTGTAGGTCTCAACAGCAGCCAGTCTCGGAGTCGGCTTTCCGGCGGAGTCGAAGATTCCGAGGGCCTGAAGGATCGCGGCTCGGTCCCTTGCCCATTTGGCGTCTTGAGGATAAGGCAGGCGCAAAGCAAGATATCCCCAGGCAGTCACGTTCGCATGGTTTCCATCCTTGAAGTGACAACTCTGGCAGGTGGGAGCTGCGGCATCTTCCGGAAGTATTCTGCTCTGTTTGAGCAAAAACCGCACCCCGTGCTTGGATGACGAATACATTTCCCACTGTGGGTGATCCACTCCCATGTGGCAGGTCCTGCATGCCTGCGGAGACCTGGCTTCGTCGATCGAGAAAAGATGCCTCGTATGGCACGCGTCGCACGAACCCGCCCCAAAACCCGATCCTTTCTCAACGAGGTCCTTGACTTCTCCTTCGGTTTTCAGGCCCACACGATGGCAGGAACTGCAACCGTTCAGCCCCTCGACCAGAGCCATCGGCTGCCAGTGAAGAGTGGGCATGGCTTTCATCGCGCCCCAGGCCAGGGCGTGCTTTCCCCTGCCGAACTGCTCGACCTGGGGAGCGTGACACTTTGCACAGACTTCCGGACCGGGGAGCCTGGCTTTGGCAACATCGGTCATGGAATTGTGCCCGTCGCCATGGCAAGCGGCACAGCCGACGTCATTGGCGCTATGCTTGCTCAATTGCCAATCCACCACGATACCGGGAGTGATGCGGATATGGCATTCGGAGCATGGGTCATTTACAGGCGCAACCGGATGAGCCTGTTCCTCGACAGGACTTTTTTCCTGCGCCTCCTGCGGCGAACACACTGTCCGCAGACCAAAAGAAAACAAAACAATGACCGGGAAAGACAAAAGAAGAAGCCGCCGCATTAACACCTCCACCTGGCGGAGCGAAGAGTTCCCCCGCTGCGCTCCGATCGGCCCTGCGAAAATGAATGTCCCCTGTTGTTATCCGTCTATATACAGCCCTGCCCTGATTGGAAGGTTTATACCACAAGCTCTGATGTTTCAATAGAATTGCCCGAACTCACCCACAGGTCCCGAATGCGATCTATTCGAAGGATTCTCAGTATGGTATCCTTAAATACATTCTTCATTTCGGAGGTATTTTCTACTTGAAATCATTGAGTACGGGCGCTGCCCCGGGTTTGACTCCCGGTTCCAATTCAGGATCCATCGGCTTCGGAATGCCGGCGACAGCTTTTGAAGAGCTCTACAGCCATTTTAACCGGTTCGAGCACATCCACCCTGATCCTCTTGAGTTCGTCTACCTCTATGATAATAAACCCGACAGGGAACTGAGCGGATTCATCGCCTCGGCTCTGGCATACGGCAGGGTGCAGCAGATCCTCCGGAGCGTTCGCGCAGTTCTTGATGTCATGGGCCCGAGTCCTTCAGTTTTTCTGCTTGAAAAATCTCGTTCCGACATTAGAAAAGCATTTCGGTTCTTCAAGCACCGCTTCACCACGGGCGGGACACTATCCAACCTGATGGAAGGTCTCAAAGAACTGATCCTGGAATATGGGAGCCTGGAGTCCTGTTTCCTGACCGGTTTTAGTGAAAATGACCGGAATATTCTTCCGGCCCTTACCGCATTTGTAAAAAAAATCGAAAAAGCGGGTGGACGAACGATGCCGATGTTTTTACCTTCACCTGATGGGGGAAGCGCGTGCAAGAGACTGAACCTCTTTTTGCGGTGGATGGTGAGAAGTGACGATGTCGATCCGGGAGTCTGGGATGGCATCCCAGCGTCTCACCTGGTAGTCCCGCTTGATACTCACATGCACAGGATCGCCGGGACCATGGGTCTTACATCACGCAAACAGGCCGACATGCGATGCGCCATAGAAATTACGGAGGCTTTCAGCGCAATCCGTCCGGCAGACCCGGTTCGCTATGACTTTGCCCTTACCCGGCTGGGCATAAAGAGCGGGACGCCGCCAACGAACTTTTTCGCTTCGCTGTTGTCTATTGGAGGGTGAAGATGAAAAATCACGACGTAAAACTTTACGCTCTGAGTACATGCATCCACTGTAAGGATGCGGCTGAATTCCTCGACAAATGCGGTGTCGATTACGATTGTGTTCACGTCGATAATCTCGATGGTGACGAAAAGCGGCAGATACTCGACGAAATAAAGAAAACCAACCCGGCGTGTGCTTTCCCGATGCTCATGATCGGCGGTAAAGTCATTATCGGATTCAAAAGAGAAGAGATAAGGGAGGCGTTGAACCTTTAATGGACGTAAAGCAGCTCTACGAGTTCCTGGAAAAAACACAGGAACCTAAAGGTTATTTATTCAATAAAGATAAGCCCAGGGTTTTCAATCTCCTGGAAGGATTAGTGGAAAACAGGAGCAGGTACGGGTATATGTGCTGCCCGTGCAGGCTGGCCTCGAACGACCGCGACTGGGACCGCGATATAATCTGCCCCTGCGCTTACAGGGAGCAGGATGTTGCGGAGTTCGGGAGCTGTTACTGCGCTCTCTATGTTTCAAAAGAGTGGAATGAGGGGACAAGCCCACATTCATACGTCCCTGAAAGGAGACCGCCGGAAAAAGTTTTCGGGAAACTCTAAGAGGCCGGGCCATTTGCCAGGCGATAATACAAAGTCGAATACGATCGGCGAATTATTTCCACTGACACATTTTCTGCGCATCGTCCGGGCATCCTGCTCAAGGGCAACGGCCTTCCCGACATGATCCCGCAGCTCTGGCAAATCGCGCTCTTCATCGCCGCCGCTCCGCTATGACGACTGCCGTGAAGCGTTACCGGCGGACCCTTGACTGAGACATCTCTGCGTCGAATCCGGGACCTGACAATTTACAAGCCTCCAAGAAATTCATCACCACAATTTATGTGGTTTGCTTCTCTTTACAATTGGATTGCCAATAAGCATATTGGGGGAAGCTTTTACCTGGAACTTTTCAATTCAGCGCATACCTCTATCCTCCATCAAAGGAGCAGTCCAAATGGAGAAGAAATTGCTCGAGTTGGCGGTCGAAATCGTTCATGCTCAAGCTTCAATGAGCAAAATGACGGGGGAAGATATCGAGCAGGCGCTTGTGAGAGTCTACAATGCGCTTCAAAATATGAGGCTCGCCGAAGAGGAAGGACGATCCATCCTGGTGGGAGACCAGGTATTCCAGGCTTCTGACACTCCCCTCGAAGTAGATGCGCACTCCTCCATTCAGGAAGACAAAGTTACCTGCATGGAGTGCAAGGCCGAGTTCCGCCAGCTTACGGCAAACCATCTTCGCATCCATCACCTCACCCCGAGGGAATACAAGAAGAAATGGGGATTTCCCCTCAAACAACCCCTTTCAGCCAGAATGCTGACCAGGCTCCGCAGCCGCTCAGCCAAGAAACGCGGGCTGCCGGAAAAGCTTAGAATCTATCTCGACCAAAAACGGGAAAACAAGACGACGCAGGCTCAGGAATTTTCAACCGACGGACCATCCCCCGGTAGGAGATCATTTCATGGCACCGTATGAGCAACGGCTACATAGCCGGTGTGTAGACGACCTCAAGAGTCAACGTCTGAAGTTCACCTCGAGAGCGATAGAGAAGATTACCCGGTTCCAGATGCTTAGAGTGCCAAGAGCCTTATATCTTCAGGTCAATAACCAGTCCGCCTCGTAATGAGTTTCTCTCCCTGAAATACAGTATTTCCCCCATTGAAGATTTAACAGCGCGATATAAAATTGCGGCAATCGGTACGACATTCAGTTTGTCCTTTGGCGTTTACCTCAATAGATCCGTTTTTAAAAAAATGAGCGGAATTCTCTAAAAGAAAAGCGTGACTGATTAAGATGAGAAACTCCGTAATCTTTTCGACGGGAAGCTATCTGCCCGAGTCGGTCGTGCCAAATGAGGGACTGGCCCAGTTCCCCTCCGCTTCCTTAAAGCTCATAGCTCAAAAGACCGGAGTTTTGTCTAGAAGGATCGCATCGGAAGATCAATGTACCTCGGATTTGGCAATCTCAGCCGCCCGGAGCTGCCTGGAAAAAGTCGATTTCCCGGCTAAGAGCGTCCAGGGGATAGTGCTTTCTACATCATCTCCTGACCGCATTCAGCCGGCGACCGCCACCAGGGTTCAACATGAACTGGGAGCAACCGGCGCTTTTGCCTTTGACATCAATTCGGTTTGCTCCGGGAGCACTTTCGGAATTTGTATGGCCGATGCTTTGATCAAGTCTGAGAAATTCGAGAACATTCTCTTCATAGCATCCGAGATGTACTCGAAGATCCTTTATAAAAAGGATTTTGGCACCTTCCCGCTTTTCGGAGACGGCGCCGGAGCAATCCTTTTCCGAGCCGGAAACTCGGACCGGGGCGTCCATCATTCATGCCTCAGGACCGATGGGAGCAAAAGCAACGCAATCTGCATTCCTGCAGGCGGCACCATGCTGCCCTTCGAAAAAACGAACAGTCCCAGAATGGCGTACTTCAAGATGAACGGAAGCGCCGTATTCG
>CAVUGX010000018.1:0-190030 GCA_963741035.1 uncultured delta proteobacterium | reverse complement strand
TTAATTGCCGAGTTAACTTGCCAATATTAGCTAGTTTATTACTGCTAAGTAAATTGTGATTAGATAGAGCCATTATTGAAACTCCTAAACCCATGAAATATGTTCCGAATACATAATCGTGACCCCATGGATTAATGCCATAGAGTTTCCAAAGTAAATATATCTCTATAAAATGCATGCTTATACCCACGCATAGCAAGTAAAAGCCGATAAATAGCCACTTATCAGTTGGGTTATATTTAGACAGGTGATAACCAGATGCAAAAAAAATAGTTCCGAAAAATGGGCCAAGGATTGTATTGAAGTTAATATTTATACCAATTGGACTATGGGAATATGATTTTGCCAAAATACCAAAAATATAAAGAGCTATTGCAATAGCGGCTAATGGTTTAAACATATCTCGTTTAATAAAAGCGGATGTAATCGATATAGAGAATATTAATCCAGTCAAAAACCAGAGATGTCCCCTTGTACCTTGAAGTATTAGGGTTAGTGGGCTAGATATTAAGTGAGATAAATTCCAGTATACCAATTTTATAGGACCAAGAATGCCATATTGGAAAATATAGCCTACATCATGAAATGGAAATAAGTAAATGAATGACCACACTAAAAATATAAACAATAATCGCTTAATCATTTTACTTGAAATTAAGTCAATGGGATGTCCATCTCGGACTTTGATTCCCCAAAAGTAACCAGAAATCACAAAAAAAAATGGGACTGCAAATCGAGTCGAATTATTGATAATAATGCGTATAAACCATTCACTCTTTTCGTGAAAAATCTTGTCGCTGAACGGGTTAGTATGTGCCAATATAACCGCTGAGATCGCTACAAGTCTAAACACATCAACACTTTGTATCCTGTCCAATCTCATTGCTGTCCCGCTATAGGTAATTGAAATGTAATAATAACTGTATGCTGCTCTGCCCGTTTTGTATACTTGGCAAAGCATTTATTTTCCAAGGCTATGCACATCGATGAAGTGCAACCCTTCATTCCATTACTTTGTAGATCTTCAATGTGCCGGTGTCCTCCAGTTCGCGTAGCCAGTTTGGCCGCGGGGCAGGTAAAGAAATGTCCGTATTCGGTTTTGCGACGATAAACCGGATATTGAAATCCCGAACGACATTCCAAAATGCATTTTCATCCTTTGTCGAAAACAAAAAATCATTTGCCTGCTTTATCTTCTCAAACAGGGGATGATTCCGTGCTCCTCCCTCATACCACCCTTCGAGCAGCATCGGCCGGCCGCTCAGAGCCCCGTATGCATAGGATCTCTCTGAGCCAAACCTGAAACCAGGTAACCCATGCTGATTCGTAGCGATCAGGTCTCCTTTTTCCGATGCCTTCTGCAGGGCCTCCAACCCTTGGGCCTCCCCTTTGCTGATTGTAATGTCCATCCGCATCCGGCCAAGGCCAAAATTTACCCAATCGGTCACCCATGCAGCAAAACCGACAAGGCATATCCCAAATGCGATAATTGTAATCACAGATCGTAAGTTCTTTGCCTTAGTCATCAGAACAAGAACCGCGAAAGAGGATACTACGAGGATGAATGAACTTTTTAAGGCCAACCGCATTGGATAGCCAGCCTTGTCGCTTAAAGACGGGAGCCAGGAGAAAAGGGCGGCGCATCCAAGGAATAAAATACTGGAGAGTAACACGACGCGTATCAACTCAGTGAGAGTTGAATACACCTCAGGCCAATTCTTATTGAGGATCGCGTGCACAGGCGCGGAAAGCCAGGCAAAAGCAAAAATGCTGAGAACATCCTGCGCGAAAACAAATCCGTAGCGCGTGTTTCCCCATTGATGGTCTTGAAAGAACATGCTTAGGCAAACGAAACCAGCAAACGAAATAATCAGCATCGCTGAAATGGGGTCACGAAGCGGATTCTTGACTCTTGCGAAGGCATACAGCCTTATGCCCAAGCCAATATAGAACCAGACAAAAAACTGGAAAAGCCTTTCCGCTGTAAGGCGCACAGGTGCAAACTCTGTTTGCGCCGTCATCGAGGAGCCTACATAGCCCATCGCCCAAACACTAAAAATTGCCGCACAGGCAGCAATACCCACGGTGAACCAGGTTTGCCTCTTTCGAAATCCAAACCATATTAACAACACTACGGTCAAGCCAAGAGATGCAATACCCAGAAGCAAACTTGAGGGAAAGAGGACGGCAGGCCCCAATGCGAATGAATCGGCCGTAAGATAACGGTCCTCTCGGGTTCTTAGTTTGGCAAGCAAAACGACCAGCAGGCACTGGAAGCCACTCAAGCCGTGCACCTGAGAGTGCCCCAACAGCAGGTGGCCAAAAGGGCCCCCGTTACCTTCCACCTCAACATATGGCAACTGGAAGAGAATAGCTCCCGAAATCAGGCTTGAGCTGTTTATGTTGTTCGCAAACAATGAAGCAAGTGAGCCATAGAAAAACAATCCGGCCACTGCGAGAATTCCGCCGGTTGTCTCATGCCCTACCTCACGGCCAAGGAATCTGCCAAGAGAGTAAGTCGCAAGCAGAAGTGCCAGAAGGGCGGCAGGCCGGACGACCCTTACCATTGCATCCCCAACGGGAATCCCTAAAGCAGCTGACATAGACCCGGCCAGAGCATATGGCCCAAAGTGATATCTGAGATCGACGACGCCCATATCCGGAAGTCTTGGGGCACCTATGCTCGATTTGATGCTGGACGCCATAGCGCAATTGTATTGAGTGTCAACATACATCCAGTTGTAGCTGCCGTCGCGCAGGTAAACGGCATCCCGCAAGGCGCCCGGCAGGAAATAGACAAGCGCAATTATCAACGACAGGACGCACAAACCCCATAAACCCGGCACCGGCACACCCTGAACATCTTCGGGTCGAACGAAGCACTGAATCAGACCAAAGACCGCAAACGCCATGACTGTCCAGAAAAGCGCAGACGGGTCGCCTCCTAATCTAACGCCAATGGCAACTAGACAGCTAGCGACCATGAAACCCATTGGGAGCGAGAGAAATATCTTGTCTTCTCTTGAGAGAGGCGCAGAAATTGTCTTGAGCACCAGTAGTCCAAGACCAGCTAATGCCATGATGAATAGCAAAAAGGTGCAAAGCGTGACCAACTTAGACACCAACCCGAGGATAACAATCCACGGCAATAGTATCGCAAATAACCTAAGATATAGAGGTGGTGATTTAAAAACATGAAGCCACATCGATCTTAAGTCCTTGTGTGGGTCGCTACAGATTAACTCAAGCCCTTGGCTAATAACAACAGCAGACTCTGAGACCCTCGCCCGGCTGTCACGAAGCTGCCAAGGAAGGAAGCTCCAGCAATAGCAACGGCAACAGGGAAAAGGTCATCTTTGCTGCGAGGCACAGCCCGGTCCACATTCCACAACCGAACAACAACCGCTTTTGGAGAACTCCGCTCAGCTCAAGGCTCTTCCAAAAGACCGCTATCGTGGGCAGGCCGAAAGCCACTATGAAAGACTCCGAGCCAAAGTGGTTCATGGACCTGAGAAAAGGTGGCCATACGAAAACAGACGCGATACTCAGCATAGAGATCCCTAATGGGGTCTTACGGAGGACAAGCCACACAAATGCCCTCATTGCTGCTCCCGTCAGGAGTGCAATAATAAGGTATGAAATATTGCAAAAGGCCCGTGTCCGATCAAGGCACGCGCCGGACGCATTACGATACCGGGTCTCTGGCGTCGAGTATCATGAGAGCATGGTCCGTGTGCTTCTTTGGTAGTTGTCTGACTAATGGATTATGATTAGACATATCCTGGCATATTACCAGCGCCAGAAACAATATGCAGCATTCATGTCTACCTCTTCAGGTTACGATATACTGTGAGATAATATTTTTAGCGGATTTACAATTAGACAAAAAACCTCCCTCGAAAAATGGATAAACTCTACGTAGAAGAAGTGTTGCTGGGAAGCAAACCGCCAAGCAGCCGATGGTAATAAGGCTAGATGCACAGAATATCGAGATATTGTTGTCAGGTAAGATAGGACTAAGTATACTAATGATTTTGTGATTAATAAATATCGCGATGATGCCATTTAAGCCTAGAAAATAAATGGAATTATTTCCAATAAAATTTAGAATTCTATTTTTTGGTGTTAGCATTGATAATAATATTATAGAAGTAGAACCGATTATTGCCGTAAATGAAAACAACACAGGGTTCCCATACCTTAGTCCATACATTGTGACTACCCTTAATTGTCCTGCATGATTTAAATCAAATGTTGAGTAGGTTAAACATACCGCAATTACCAATAACACAAGTGACGTGATCTTGTTTATGCTCATTAACACTCTAGTTTCATTGATTAGTTTTCCTAAAGTATACAATGGATAAGCGACCAACGCTGTATGAATGCACCAAAAATTCTCCATAATACCCGTTGATTCTGTTATAAAATCTATCTTATACGCCACGATAAATCCCATCGCATAAATTACAATATTACTAGCATATGTGCATCGCTTAGATAAGTATTTATTTGCTGTATAGTCAAATATTTCTATAATTGATAGGCAAACAATGAACCATGTAATACAGTTGAATGCGGGATGACCTGCTATAATCGTTCTTATAGTTTTATTGGCAACTAAGCTTAATGTCATATTTTTATGACTGTAATTGTCACATATAAACCATAATGGAATAGTTAACGAATTAAAAAAGAGTATGGGGATAGCCCTCTGTTTAACCTTTTTCGCAATAAAATCTACTGTAGAAATATCCAAAGACTTAGCAACATATCCACTTAGAATAAAAAAAAGTGGCATATGGAACGAATAGATAAATCTATATTCAATTAGTGAAGCATGACTGTGAGTAATGTGGGTGTAATTTTCAACAAAATGTGCATAAAAAACCAAAATCATGCCGTATGCTTTTGCAAAATCAATCCACAAAACCCTACCAGTGCTTTCTAATGCCTTCACCAAAGTACTCCATTCACGGGAATTGCCGCCAAAGCCTCTCAAACCGCGCCGAATTTGTCGCAGTGTAAATGACGGTTTGCTGAATGTTCCTGTGTCCTAAACCGGAGTAATGCATCAACTTCTGCGCTATGCGTGTAAACTGCGTAGCCGGCAAGTGCATTCTGCTTGCTTCGAGGTGCTGACGATAAGCTCAAGCGGTTATTGATTTTATTTGACAAACCTATGCAGTACTGCACTTCTAGAGAAAAACAACACCATAAGCGAAGTCAAGGTATATGCAATAACTGGAAATAATAGCTCCCATGCATACGAATTATGAATATGAACGATTTCTCTAATTAGCGAAACCCATACCATATGTCCAGTGTAGATACCTAAGGTATACAGACCTGCCACGGCTAATAAATCATATTCCTTAAAATTGCATGACAACGATATCAATGCTACTCCAGTTCCATAAAGAATTGTACCAAAAAGATACTCATTTTTGTCCGGGTAGATATTATAATAATGCCATAATATATATACTTCAAACCAATGTAGCAAAAAACCGATCAGACAAACGATTGTGGCCACTTTTAAAGTGAATTTGTTTTGGTTCGAAGAAAGCTGCCAACCGATGACAAATGGTAGTGTGGTGAAAAGCAATGTTCTTTTCATGTTAAAATCGACCACGATGCCAATGGGAGTTGGAGCGTAGGAACCCGCCAGCACACCGAATAGATATAGTATCAAACTTACTGGAAATAGTAAGGATTTTAGATTGAATCTTAAAAGAACGGTGCAAAGCCCTATCGAACATATCAAACTTGACAAGAACCAAAGATGTCCTTTTGTACCATTGAGAAGCAAGTTTACAGGATCATCCAAAAAGTATATCAGTCGCCAATACGGCTTCTTAAGGAGGGCTATAGGCCCATGTTGATGGATTGCCGAGGGGCTGGGAAGAAACAAGTATACCAAGCACCAAAAAAAGAAAATTGAGAAAAGTCGAACAGAGTATTTCCAGAATACATGATCGATGGAAGCTCCTGATCGTATCGATTTCCCCCAAAAATATCCTGATATCACGCAAAAAAATGGAATAATAAACCGTATACTCTGGTCTATGAGAATGTGAAAATATTTATAAATATCTCCGCCGTCAAAATAATGAAATGGCTGCGTATGGCCGACTACGACAAGAAATGCTGCAAGTACCTTAAAGTAGTCAATGGAATGATTCCTAATATCCATTTTGTTTGTACCCCGAATAACATAACAAGTGTGCAACTATGACGCCTAGACATAGTTGTGGTTCGGAAATTAATTTGCGGGTAGTTGGCGTTGCGTGCCTTCTTTATTTCCTTCATTCTTGTGGGAAGGCAGGCACGAACGGGCCTCGTTTTGAAAAGGGCAGCGCAAAGTGTGTGTCACCGGTCGTTCATCGTTTTGTCAGTCGTGGTTACTGCTCACGGGGCGTATAATTCAGCCGTTCACTGATGATATATTCGGGTCGATTTTTCACCTCGTCGAAGATACTACCGATGTATTCACCCATCACACCCACCGTCATGAGTTGCACTCCACTGAAAAATATTATGATGATCAGGGTCGAGGTCCAGCCCTTCACGCTGCCGATTCCCGGATAGAATTTAGCCATAAACACGTACACCAGCATCAACAGGCCCACCGCAATACATGCAAAGCCTGTCGTGATCGCAAGCTTCAGTGGTTTCCTGGAGAAATAGAGCAGCCCGGTCATGGCGAAGCGCAGCATCTTATGGAGCGGATACTTGGTCTCCCCCGCAAGACGTGCGTCCCGCGAGTACATGATCGGTCCCTGCTTGAACCCGATCCAACTGATCAGTCCGCGAATGTATTTATTCTTCTCGCTCAGGCGCTTGAACTCCTCGATCACCGCTCGGTCGATAAGCCGGAAGTCGCCGGTGTCGAGCGGAATGGGCACATCAGACAGTGAGGCGAGCACCCGATAGAATATCTTTGCGGAAAGCCTTTTAAAAAACGATTCTCCCTGGCGTTTCCCGCGAACCCCGTACACCACATTATACCCTTCCTCGAGGTGCATTCGAATCATGTCGGGGATAATCTCGGGAGGGTCCTGCAGATCGGCGTCGATGATGATAGCAACATCCTCTCTGCAGTGATTAATTCCAGCGCAGACCGCCGCCTGGTGCCCGAAGTTACGGGAGAATCCCAGCACTCTGATACTCATGTCCCCGGCGGCAAGTTCCCTCAATATATCCAGCGTGCGATCCCTGCTCCCATCGTCGATAAAAAGGATCTCGTGCTTTTTATACAAGTTCTCTATGAGCACCTTCTTCACCCGGTCATAAGTCTCGGCAATGACTGCTTCTTCATTATAACAGGGTATTATCACCGATACCGAGATATCTTTCATAGTAGCCCTCGGGTATTCTTGAACGTTATGAGTTTATTCAATATGAAACTCAAGCCCGTATACACTGCCATTGCAAGCAACTGCGCATAGTAGGCATTTATACCCACCGTTTCTTTCATGAATACGAGGACGCCCAGTTGAATAAGGTAGCAGACCCCGAATACCGCTGCAAACGACACGCCTTCGAGGCCAATGTTCCCTTTGCTTCGAAAGGTCCACTTTTTATTTAGTACGAAGCTGTTGAGAAAACCGAGCACATATCCTGTGATGTTAGAAATGGCGTAATGAACACTCAGGCCTTTCATGAGGATAAATATCACTGCAAGCGTGACGCCGGTATTGAGTATGCCTACGATACCGAATCTTATTGCTTGCACTATTGTAGTGCGTAGGTATAGATTTACAGATAGATAGTCACAAATACGCATTAGAAATGGCTACCGATAGAGCAGGTTGGAGGTTGGCAGTGGAAAATGGGCTCTTTAATTACTGGAAACCCAAGACATCCCGTGAGTGATTCATCATATTTACTCGGATATTAACCCTCGGTCAACCATCTGAGTTTACATAATAAAGCGTACCCGCTACCAGGCACTCAATCCCCCATCGATACAGATACTCTGCCCCGTAACATAACTTGAGGCATCAGAGGCGAGAAAAATGACCGCCCCAACCAGCTCATGGGCCAGGCCCATACGCCCCATCGGCACGCGCGCGCTATAGCGTTGTTTGAATGTCTCGTTCTGTCCACTTTCAACCCCGCCTGGAACGAGGGTATTTACCCTGATCCCCTTGTCTCCCCAGTACGCCGAAAGATATTTCGTCAATCCGACGACCGCGGCCTTGGATGTCGAATACACACCGGGATTGCTGATTTGTCTGCCAAGGTAGAAGGACCCTTCGTATATCCTCTTGTCCGAGCCGAAGAGCCCGTAGATGGAAGCAGTCTGAATAATACTGCCGGCGGTTCCCTGTTTGACCATCTGGTTTCCGACAGCCTGTGCGACCAGAAACATCCCGTCTATGTTAACGGCCATGATTCTACGCCACTCTTCGAGGGAATACTCCTCAAAAGGTGCGAAAAACGCGTCGAGGTCCACCGACTTGGAGGCCGCATTGTTGTGCAGGATATTTATCTGACCGAATAACTCAACCGCCTTTTCAACCATGCTCCTTACCGAAGCGGGATTAGAAACATCACATTCGATGCCGGCGGATTTGACGCCGTATTCCCGCGAGAGTTCCCCTGCGAAATCGGCGCATTTGCTGCCATCCAAATCTATGACCGCGACGTCGGCGTTGAACTCCGCAAGCGCCCGGCAAAAATTCTGTCCGAGTATCCCCATGCCTCCAGTCACGATCGCCGTTTTCCCGCTAAGATCAAAGAGATCTCTATATTTCAAGCTCATCCAAAAACACCTTTCTCTTCTCGGCAAGGGCGTTTCTTCCCGCCATAAGTGTCTTCATTATGCAGAGTGTGTCCTGCGGTGGAATGCCAGGCCGACCGGTTCTAATTGTCTCAGAAAAATGCCACAAAAGCCTGCGAAACATCGAGAAATTATCTGTGATTTCGTGAGATGACCGCCCGCGGTCGCCCCACAGGTCTATGGAGAATGTCTTGGGGCAGTCACCAAGCGCATCGATTTGCACCAGGCATCCGTCATCCATGGAAAGCGCAACGGACGCATGCCCCGAATCCAGGGGGGACACGCTAACAGGCCTGGACTTTATCACATTGAAGATTGCGTCGAGAAGGTGGACACCATATTTTTCCCAAGATAGGACAACAGCCCCCCGGATCAATTTCAGCTTCCCATAGTCCGCCAAAGTTGCGCGAGCCTCATCGAGCTCCCTGGCAAAACGCATTCCGGCACACGAGGTGAGTAGCCCGCTCTCGAGGTAGGGCTTGAATGTTCTCAGTTCGTTAACATCCAAGGATAAAGGTTTATCGACAAATACATGCAGACCAGCCTCAAGAAACGGAATCGCCATGCGAAAATGATTTTCGTAATCATCCCTTGCGATGATGACTGCATCCACCTCACCAATCATATCTTCAAACTTTGAAACAGCATTGGGAATGAGACACGCGTTGCAGAGCCTTTTTGTGGACTCATGTTCTTGCGTCCACGCATGAGTGACCCTTAAACCTTCGATTCCGAACTCGGACGGGTCACGCCTCCTGACGTAATCATAAATGACCTTCCAGCCGCATTCCGCCAAGGCACGCTCAGAAAAGCCATTGATGATGGAAGAAAAAGAAAAAGGATGGCCATTACCTTCACTCAGCCCTATCATTCCCAGTCGAGTGGTGGAGTCGGTTAGAGTACTTTCCGGTAGCGCGCATCGGCCTTGCCCTGAAGCCATTCGACACCCTCCAAATTCGGAAAAAGCGGTATTTCATATCCAAGCCAGAAAAAACAACCGGTCGGCCCGTTCTCATCCATAGATAAAAGGTAATCCACCGTAGGATGGCATGCCGAAGGATCCAATTGCGCATTGGGCGCCATTTCAGTCTTTACGGGCCCAGGGCTCATGAGATTGATTTTGATATTGTACGAAGCACACTCCTTCGCGGCTGTCACCGTGTATGCGTTGAGGGCCCCTTTCGATCCGCTGTATGCCGCATACTCAGGAAAGCAGTTCAGAGGCGCTCCCGAGGTAAGGTTAATGATTCTTCCGAAATTGTTTCCCTTCATTTTGGGTAAAACCGTTTTCATAATGATCAGTGGCGAGATGGCATTAACGTTAAGCGATTGCAGAACCTTATTCAAATCTAATCCCTCTACGGAGGATTGTATATTGACTCCTGCATTATTAATCACATAGGGGATGTATCCATGGTTTTTGAGAATTGTATCCATGAGGTTATCAACTTCCGTAGAATTGGACAGGTCTGCTTTATAAGTTACGATATTATCATTTCCACTGAATTCCTGCCTCATCTTGTCTATCCTTCGCGCTACCGCAATGACAAAAAATCTGCCCGATAGATAACGACAAAGGGACAACCCGACACCACTGCTCGCACCAGTAATTAGTATTTTGGCATTCATATCCTATTCCTGATCATGACCTCGGCCACCAAGAAATCTGTCTCGTTGTCAATATCGATTGATCGTTCACTCGGAGTAACGATTGCCCCAGAGAAACCGAAAAGCAATCCCTCGGATTCAGGATGCAATCTCTCAGCTCTAAAAGCGTACACACCACCATTAAGTTTATATGCCTTCGGGAGCTTTTGTCGAGGAAGCCATGGATTTACCCCTTTGATGAAAACTTCAGGCCTGCCGTCGCAGATCACCCAAGCTCGATGAGGATTCAGGTCGCTTTCCTGGAATGTCGCGGCGGAATCATGCCCACGCGCTAATAAAGCGAGACACTCCCTTACGTCTTCAATCGCGCGAAAAGGGCAGGTAGGTTCGAGCAAGACTATTATTTCCGGGTTTTCCCCTTCACTTCTCAGGGTTAGGATTAAATCCCTCAGAGCATCAATAACCAAGGCATCGTCTGTGGCAAGGTGAGCTGGGCGCCAATAGATTTCCGCACCATAATTCCTTGCTACAGAGCCGATCTTTTCATCGTCGGTGGAGACTATGACACGGTCTATCTCGGGCGCACCCTTCCCCACCTCGATGGCCCAGGCGATCAGCGGCTTGCCGCCAAGAGGTTTGATATTCTTATACGGAACTGACTTACTCCCGCCCCGCGCGGGAATCACTGCAATAACGCGCTCATTACCCAACATTCGCGATATTCCTTCCCGTAAGAGTTAAAGGAACAATTTTTCAAACATATCACCACATCGCGAAAACACGGAGCGCCCAAAAGGAGACGCTGGGCGATTCTGCTTCACCGTGGTTGCTCCGGGTCTAATGGTATCACAACACATAGGATATCCTGAGCCTTCAATCGTGTTGGATGGTTCCACTGGGGTCCCTCGAAGTGAACGTTCACGGCATTTAGGTCAGGGCAGCGAGAAGATTTCCTAAGAATTCAATAGGGCGATCGCTTTCTTATATTCAGCCCATTCTCCCGTGTCGATCCAGGCGTCTTCGCTGATAGGAAATACTCCGATTTTAGCGCCTCGCGCTTTTGCCTTCTCGATCAACTGAGTAATATGGAAAAACTCATTCTCCGGAATAAATTCCAGAGTATTTGCGTTTAAAACGTACATGCCTGTATTAACCAATAGGTTGTATTCAGGCTTTTCAGTAATTCTTATCAGCGTGCCGCCATTCTCAATTTCACAGATCCCATAAGGGATATGATAGTTCTTGAGAGAAGCGACCAAAGTTATAGCATTCTTATTTTGATAGTGGAAATCCATTAGTTCAGAAAAATCGGTTTTAATAATTACATCACAATTTATGACAATAAATGACCCAGATAGCTGTCCATGTAAGAATTGCAGACTCCCTGCGGTTCCAAGTGGTTTTTCTTCATATATATATTTAACATGGTAAGGAGGATCCAATTCTTCGAAATAAGACTTTATGATCTTTGACTTATGATTGACTGAGATATAGAACTCATTGATACCATATTCACAAAAAGAGTCAATGATCACCTCTATTACAGTCTTATCTCCGATAGGAATTAATGGTTTTGGGAGGATTCTGGTAAACGGATCGAGGCGCGTACCTTTACCTCCAGCCATAATGACAACCGGCACATCAATCCGCTTTCGAGTTATGCCAATGCTCTCTTCCCCAAAAAGTTTCTCCCAAAACAGCAAATCGACTATCAAATGATTCTGGTCTACAACTGGAATACACCCTATACGCTTTTTCAGCATATCTCTTTTGACATCCTGCAGGTTGTACCCTTCGTTGATGAAATAACAATTTCTGTTGCAAACCTTCTCGGCGCTTTCCCCCAAGTCTCCACTGTCCAAGATCCACCTTCTTATATCACCATCCGTTAGAGACCCGAACAGTTGTGAATCATCATCAACAACAAAAACAACCTTCTTCTCTGTTACCTCTATCTGTTTCATCGCTTGCTTTACAGTAGTAGTTTTGCTTATTAAGAAGGGCAGGGTGTCCTCTTTCATCTTAACTCCTCTATATCTATGTCGCAGAATGTTTTCTTGAGGAGGTGGCCAGAGATCTCGATTTGTTTTAGTTTTTCCTTAATCCTGTAACTGGTTTTCCCGTCGGTATACTTGCTGTAGGGATTCCTCGTTCTGGCGATCTTTTTTCGAAATGTTTCTGAGCAGGTAAGGTGGATTCCATTGATCATCTCTTCTGCTGTGTATCCTACGTCAATAATGTTCTCCGCTCTAATTCTACCTTTTTGACGGTCACCGATATTAACCACTGGAAGCGAAAAGGATGGTGCTTCCGTTAACCCACTGGATGAATTACCGATCATCAGATCCAGATTGCGAAGGCAACTAAGATATACAAGTTGGCCAAGGTTATCGTATAGGCGAAATCTATCCGAATTCTCATCGCAAAAATGTTCTATGATAGTGTTGATTTCTCTGCCATTCGGATCTGCGTTGGCTTTTGTGAAGATTGCCTTTATGCCCGTTGATTTCAAGGCCTCTATTATATTCGCGACTTGAGAGCCGGCCGTATTTTTCTCAAGAGTAACCGGATGATATGTAACGATCGCCACAGTCCCGCTCAAATCAAATTGCAGATGGTCTTCGAGTTCAGGCCTGTCCAACAGCCGCAACCGATGAACATTATCCAGTCCTGGGGCCCCATAGTTAAAAACCATTCCCGGGCTCTCTCCCATTTGAATAATTCTTCTGCGGTACGCCTCAGTTGCCGGAAAGTGCAAGACAGCCATCTTGGTGATAGAGTGCCTGATGGCCTCATCGATTGCTCCCTGACTGGTCTCTCCTCCGTGTATGTGCGCGATCGGGACCTTGCTGACAAGAGCAGCAATGCCGGCAGCCAATAATTCGAACCGGTCGCCAAGGAGCACCATGAATTCCGGCCGTAATTCACAGAGTGCATCCGCAAAGCCCAGCAACCCGATGCCCACAGACTTTGCTATGGCCCGCTCGCTGTCCGCAGAGAGTAGCATTTCGATCTTTCGATCAATCGTAAATCCGTCCTTTTCAATCTGCTTATAGGAGAGGCCAAATTCAGGGGCAAGATGCATCCCTGTCGCAATGACCTGCAGATCCAATGCCTCATCGTCCTGGATCTCTTTCATGAGCCAGTAGAGCAAGCCATAGTCGGCACGCGAGGTGGTGACGACACAGATCTTCCTTGGACTCACTTGAAATGTTCCCAAGTCAACACTCCGTCGGCTGGAACGTCAACTGCAACACACAACCCCAAAACCTTTTCAAGATCTTTCGGCTGGATGCCCGAACCGGGCCTCTTAATTGTCACCTTCGTTTCGTCTATGCGCTCGCCTCTCTTGATGTCTCGTACAGCAACGACACTTTTGCGAGCAACGTGCATATTTTTTACTTCACAAGGTGCGGGTTTCTTGATTCCCGTGCCGAGCGCCACTTCGACATTTCTGATACCGGCAACCATCCGTCCGAAGTCTTGCGGCTCTAATGAAGCTTTGTGGTCGGGCCCTTGCATATTCCTGTCCAAAGTAAAATGCTTTTCGATGATCTGAGCCCCCAGAGCTACTGCCGCCACCGCGATTTCGATACCGGGGGAGTGATCAGAAAACCCTATGGGTAGCTGAAATGAATTCTTCATGGTAACCATTGCCATCAGGTTGGTCTCCTCGAAAGGAGCCGGATATTCAGTAACGCAATGGAGTAGACTGACCTGCCTGTTGCCGGCAGAAAAAATGACATGGAGAGCATCCTCCACTTCCCCTAGCGTGGACATCCCTGTGGAGAGCATGATCGGCTTACCCTTGGCAGCGATGTGTTTTAAAAACGGGTGATTTGTGATCTCACCGGAAGGTATCTTGAACCTATCTACGCCCAAAGCCTCCAGAAGGTCAGCACTCTCCTCACTAAACGGGCTGGATAAAAATGCGATATCCTTCTCCCTGCAGTGTTCAATTAAATTGAGGTGATCCTCCCTTGACAGCTCCAGCTTCCTGATCATGGCATATTGGGATTCATCAACAGAAGTCGTTACCTTCTGGTAATCTGCCTTTTCAGCATTCAGAGACACAAGCTGGCTAGCCTTAAAGGTTTGAAATTTGATCGCATCGGCACCTATTCTCTTAGCCGCATCGATCAACTTTCTCGCCAAGTCAAGAGATCCGTTGTGATTTACGCCGGCTTCGGCAATGATGAAGATCTTGCTATTTTTCATTTGATTCTTCTCGCAGGTGTCCCAATGTAGGTACCAGGAGACAAGCAATCCCTGACCACTGTAGCGCCAGCTCCAATGGTAACGTTTTCCCCTATCGTCTTGCCCTGAATAATGATGGCTCCAGCCCCTACGAAAGAGTGGTTGCCAATTTTAACTTCCCCACTTATTATTGCTCCTGGTGCAATATGTACATAACTCCCGATATCGCAGTCATGCTCTACGGTGCTGTTCGTATTTATAATAGAGCATACACCAATTTTACTGCCACAGTTAATAATGGCCCCATCGCCAACCATTGAAGCTTTGCCGATTATCACATTCTCGTTCAATACTGCATCTTTAGACACGATGGCAGGAATATCAAATCCAAGCATTTCCAAGTTTTCCATTACACATATTCTAGCCGTAATAACCTTAACCATACCTATTCCGATAGCAGCAGCACAGGCTTGACGCTGCGCGATCAAGCTTTCCAATATGGAATCATTTCCAAGATAAGGGCAACCGAGTATAGATCCTTTGTCTTCATGATCTGTATAGCCTATTACCCTAAATTGCTGATTCTTTTTTAGGATGTTTGTCACTACTCTTGCGTGTCCTCCTCCGCCAATCACCACAATATTACCCATTTCTAGAATCATAATTGTTACGAGTTCGTATGTTAATATGAATCGAATTTTGTGGAGCAAATAAGAAATTAAATCACACTTTGCCAGTGTTAGAGGATCACACTACTCGGAATATTCACGATCCGCTCTTCCAGCCATTCGGCATTTTTGAGCTCGTCTGTCTGACATTTCTGAAACATTGGCAGCTTATTTGTCAACTTCCAGATCGGGCGGGTCATTACCCCTGATTTATTGGTAAAAGCCAAGAATCGGTCCCTGGATTCAAGATTGTCCAAAATAATTGCGTTGAGCCAGTAATTTGATCTGGCCCCTTCGGGCTCTTCAACGAAACCAATACCCAATTCCCTGAAAAATCCGGAGTACTTTCGAGCAAGCTCCCGCTTATTTTCAATAAACTTCTCGAGTTGTTCCAACTGAGCACAGGCAAGGGCGGCGTTGAGGTTGGGAAGCCGATAATTGTATCCCACTTCGTCGTGCACGTATTCGTAGGGATGGGGGACTTTCGCGGTTGTGGTCAGGTGCTTCGCACGCTTCGCAAGGGACTCATCATCGGTCACAATCGCTCCACCCCCACCACAGGTTATGGTCTTGTTTCCGTTGAAACTGTAGACCCCCATCTTGCCAAACGTACCGGTGTGGCGCCCCTTGTAGAGGCTGCCTAAGGATTCTGCTGCATCTTCCACAACGGGTACATTGTATTCGCTGCAAATCCCAACGATTTCATCGATGCGGCAGGGATGGCCAAAGATGTGCACCGGTACGCAAGCAGCGATGCGTTTCCCGGTATGCCGGTTATAACAAAAGCCGTCCTGCCCCATTGTGCCCCGTTTTTCAAGAAAATCGTTCACCGCGCTTGGACTGAGTCCAAGCGTGCTCTTTTCCACGTCAAGGAAGACGGGCTCTGCACCACAATAATGAATAGCATTGGCCGTAGCCACAAAGGTGAGGGGTGGAGCGATCACTTCAGTATCCGAGCGAACCCCCACAAGCCCCAGGGCGACATGCAGAGCAGACGTGCCGTTCACCGTAGCCACGGCGAAATTCGCACCGGTAAGCTCGCACATCATCTGCTCAAAGCGGTTTACGTACTCACCGACAGAGGAAACAAAAGTGGAGTCAATGGCATCATTGACATACTTTTTTTCATTTCCGATGAATCTAGGTTCGTGCAGTGGTATAAACTTATCTGTTTCGAAAATGCTTCGGATATAATTCACAACTTCTTGATACATTTGGCCCTCAATGAGGAATATTATAGTATTTCTGATCCTCAGGATTAGGAATTACTCTCATTTGGACAATGTCCCTGATTTCTTTGATGCCATCAGGAACCCGCTTTGTAACATTGAATCCCAAGACATTTTTAATCTTGGCGAAGTCAACTCGGTAGTCCCTTGGGTCTTCTTCTTTTTTTACGTATTTGATCAGACTGCCTGGAATCTGCTTCCGTATCTCTTCCACAATCATTTGCTTCGTATAATTTTCACTGGTATCGCCGACATTGAACACTTCATAGGCGATCTTCTCTTTAGGCGCCTGCAGCACTTTCAGCATAGCGTTGGAAAAATCACTCACGTGGCAGTAAGGCCGCCAGAATTGTTCGCCAAAAATCACCAACTCTTTGCAGAGGGCCAGTTCTTTGGTAAATTCATTCACGGTCAGGTCGAAACGCATCCGGGGCGACATGCCGTAAACAGTGGAAAATCTTAGGGATGTGGGGGAGAATTCGTTCGAATTGGGGATTCCCTGCAGTATCAGTTTCTCGAATTTTACCTTCAGTTCGGCATAAAGGGATACAGGGGCCAGGGCTGAGTCTTCATTCACATAACCATCCGGATCGGACATCTTGCCATAATTACTACAGGTCGAGGCAAAAATGAAACGTGGTATTTTCTTCTCAATCGACTTTTCAAGCAGATGGACAGATGCATCCCAGTTCACCCTTCTGGCCAAATCGGGTTCGCGCTTGCACGCAGGGTCCCCCACTATGCCGGCCAGATGAATAACGGCAAAATAATCGCCGGAATCAATTATCGAGCTGACCGCATCAAAGTCGGTGATGTCACAGCTTGAAAATTGGAAATTTGGGTGGCCCCAGATGCCGAGAAGAGACTCTCCGCCAAAGCTCAGACAATCAAGGCACTTCACAGAATAACCCTCATTAAGAAGGTGTCTCAATAAGACCGAACCAACGTAGCCGGCGCCCCCAGTGACTAAAATCTTTTCCATTTACAGACTCCTTCCATTGCTTGATACATATTGACATATACAATCACAGCTTAAGGTCTAAAATAAGGTGGAATTACATCTTACTGTATGTGGATAGAAGATTTAAACCACTAATAGGAACTGATCGCCAGTTCATATGCCGTCTGATATTGCTCGGCCATCTTACGGCTGGAATACTTGATCTCGGCCGCCGCCTTTGCTTTTGCAGACAATTTGTCCCGCAGATCCCTCTCATGGTACATCGAGGAAATAGCGTCAGCCAGCGCCCCGCTGTCACCGGGTTCCACCAGCAGACCGGCCTGGCCATCTTCCAGAAGGTCTGGGACCTCTCCGACACTCGTCGCTATAATCGCTCTTCCGGCCCACATCGCCTCCAACAAGGCCAGTGGCATTCCCTCGGTGAATGAGGGCAAGACGAAAACGTCGAAGAGTGACATATAAACCCTCCCATTTTCCCTGTACCCGGGAAGGAACGCATGCCCATTAAGGCCATAATCATCAATAAGAGTCTCCAGCATTCCCCTGTCGGGCCCCTCACCTATAAGGATCAGGCGCACATCCAAGTCCTTTGAAACCAAGGTATGAAGGGCCTTGATCAAGACATCGTAACCTTTTTCCGGCGATAGACGCCCAACCGAACCGATAGTGAAACCTTCACCACAAAAGGCTGAAATCTCAGGATCGCCAATTGATGGCAGGCTATTGTACTGCCACGCTCGCAGACCGTTATTGATGACCATAATTCTTTGTTCTTGTGCGCCGCCCTCCTTCAACTTTGGTCGCATTGATTCACTGACCAGGATTATGACTTCCAGAAACTTGAGGCTTTGACGATCCAGCCATTCGTAAAGGCTCATGCGAGACATCGGCTTTGTGCTGGTCCAGCCGTGAACGGTAGCAACCATTGGGACCCTGCGCACTCTTTTCGGCATGAGACCAAGAAGAATATCCGCCTTGTAGCCATGAGCATGAATCACCCGTATGCCCTCGGCTACAGCAAACCGTAGAATGCCCAGCGCGCCCATGATGTTAGGGCCGTTTCGCATGCGAACTTTTTCAACGCGGAACCCCCTCCTTGAAGCTTCGGTCTCGAGAGCCTTTTCCCCAGCAGTTCTGTGCCCTATACTGCAGAGTTGAGGCTCAAGGCCCATCGCCCGTTGTTCATCCATGAGGCTAAGGACCACGGTTTCGGCGCCGTATATTCCCGCACTGTCGATAACATGCAGAATCTTCATGGAGACCGGTTTACCCCTTCCGCGGAGTCCAGACTACCTGTTTTTGCCCGAGCAGAAATTTGACTAAAGCACAGGCGGAGGCGCAATTTAGCAGCAGGAAATACTTAGGGAAGTAAAGGTAATGAAGGTTTACGTTGAAAAGAGAAAACAGGATAGAGGTTAGCGCCCCGGCATACATTGCATTCTGAAGCACGAAAAAAGCTTTGTAAAAAGCGCCGTCGCCCCAGACCATCCAGTTTGCAAAATAGAGCCCGATCAGGAAAACAAACGCAAGATATCTCAAAACTTTATGAGACCAAATCTGCCAGCAGTATATTCTATTTTTCCGGAAATTGAGCAATTGACGCATATCGTACAGCGCCCAAAGTGCCCTGAGCGAGACTCTCACGCGCATCCTGTATTCCTCGGAAGATGACTTGAGCGAGTCTTCCTTCAGGAGCGCAGAGGGCTCGTAAACTACCCGATATCCCTTTTCAACCGTTTTAAGCGGAAGAACGAAATCGGGCAACTGATCCGGGCTCATGGGTTCGTAGAGATCTTTTCTTACGGCATCGATTCCACCATTGACTCCAACGATAGATCCCACTCTGGTTTCATGGACCCGCAGGAAACTTTCATACCTCATGTATGAACTGCAGCCATCGCTGCAGCGATCATCCTCGCACGTTGAGTAAACCATTTTACCAGTCACGTACCCGACGGCAGGATCGCGAAAATTGGCGACAAGTTTCGTAAGTGCATCTGCATCAAAAATGGAATTGGCGTCGGAGAAGACAATAATATCGCCTTTCGCGACAGTGACAGCTTTGTTGAGCGCAGCCGTCTTGCCCGCTCGCGGGTCCTGACGCAAGAGCCTGACACCCGCAGCCTCAAACCCGCCAGCTATTTCGTCGGTCCTGTCTGTGGAACCGTCAGAGATTAAAATGATCTCCCGTTTATCATATGGATAATTGAGGTCGAGCTTGTTTTGCAGCGTCGGGCCGATACATTGTTCTTCATTGTACGCGGAGATCAGAATGGATACAGCAGGCTCAAAATGGGCGCTGGCAACAGCTCGATTAGTGATCATGCCGAGCATAAAGACGATGGCAGGGTAACCGATGTAGATATAAAATAGCGCCAGGGCGCTGAAAAAGAATATTATTTTAATTATTAACATCGCCTTCCGTCCAAAGGTTGTTAACTGCTGACATACTCAAAAAATTCGGATAGAAGAATTCGATGAGCTATTAACAACCTGCCTGGCTGTTGATTAGGAGCACAAGTTTATTTAAAGGTGACCAATAAGCAAGGAAAAAGAGGCAAATCAGACCACAATGACCTATAGCCGACCTCTTTAGACCAGCTATGGATAACGTGAATAGACAGCCGTTTTTGTATCAATATCAAATCTGAAGTAGACTTGTGGTTTTCAATGGACAGGCGTGGTCTCGCAGCACTCGTGTCAAAAGGACGGAAACGGCTTCGCAGGCCAACTCTCGATACTACGGCATCTGCGCTTTCATTATCTTCCTCACTGCAATTGGATCGGAAACAATTATACTCGTTCTTAGACCCTTGGCATTTTGCTCTTTCGTTCGCCTAAAGATAGTTATAAATGGATTGAGGTATATAATAGCGCCTCTTATTGAATACAACCCCCAGGATTCTCCCTCCTACCATCTCGATCTTTTCTCTTACATACCTTGCAGTCCGCCATTTGGTCTTCTCCGCCTCCACAACCAGAATTACTCCATCCGCTTTCGAGGCCAAGGCCAAAGCATCGGGTGAAACAGTCAGCGGCGGAGAGTCGATAAGGACAAGATCAAATTTATCCTTCAGGTTCGCCCAGAATCCATCGAATCGAGGCGAATTGAATAGCTCAGGTGTGTAAACATGAGAGTTGCACGAGGGAGAAATGAATAAGTTCGATTTACCTACGTGGTGAATTGCGAGGTCCAATTCTCCGGATTCCCGGATAACGTCGATCCAGCTATATTGCGATTGGACGGCATAGAACTGTGACTGGGTCGACTGGTATCGGTCCGCATCTAACAACAGCACTGAATGGCCTATCCGATCTGCTGCAATTTTTGCGAATTCCCTTACGATAGTTGACGTACCTTCCCCTGCGCGGGACCCTATGAACTGGATGACACGGTTCTTTACGTCAGGGAGTAGAGTGTCGATTACCTTGTGGAGACTGAGTATCTCTTCCCCGATATCCACTTCCTTGAGATTGAGAAGATTTTGGGGAATGATAACTTCAAGGCTCTTCCCGCTCGTCTTCTTTTGCTGGTGGGCTTGTTGCAAAGCTTCATAAATTTTGCTCATGATAACTCACCTCTGACGGGTGTGATGGAACTTTCCTATGGTAAAGACCTGTTTTCGGGTTAGCCGAGTAACGAATTCTCACAGTTTTAGTGGCAGGCCGAGCAGATAAATTGACCTCCCAAAATCATTTATTAGCAATCACAGCGAGCACGGGCAAATCCAGACGCTTCTCCGCCTGAGCAGGGGTGCTCATGCCGGGACTAATGATCTCCAGAATAAAGGCAAGACCGATGCTGCCTGCAATCCCAAGGAAAAAGGCTATTGAAATAAGTAAATTGAGCGGCTTCGGAACATTGTTAGGTTTTGTTGGTATTGATGCCGACTCGATAATGCTTACACTGGTCATTTTTTGCCTGTCAAGCTCGTCATGTATGCGGGCTTCCTCCACTTTGGCAAGATAAGTCTTGTATTTCTCTTCATTATCCGTAGCATCGCGAAACAACTGCTTATATTTGGACTCTTGAGATTCGAAAGCCTTAATTTCCGCAACCACCCCTTTTGCCTGTTCATCGAGCCCTTTTTGCTTGATTTTGAGGGCACTTAGCTCGGCTTTGTTTTCCGATATCCGCTTCTGTAAATCCTGATAGGCAGGGTCGACGGGCGCCAGCTTCGAACCGGGGCCATGCGTGCTTATATAGTCCTTTGTCATCCGGATCTGCTCGCGAATGTTGGTGACAAAACGGTTATCTTCCTTGTATTTCGACAATAGCTCCCTTTCTTGAAGCTCGAGGGCGAAAAGGCGGCCGTCCATATCCGTCATCTTCTCAGCGGAGGCAATTGAAGTTTTCTGGATGTTGGGTAATTGCCTTTCAAGTTCAGAGTTCTTCTCCTGAATTTGGGCAATCGCGGTTTCATTTTCACGGCGAGTGTCGACGATTTGCCTCTGCTTGTTCAGCAGAAAAGAGCGGTGGTCATCGAACGAAATTATTTGCGATTCGTCTTGGAAAGCTTTGAGTTTGCTCTCGGACACTGCGCGCTTTTGCCTGTACTCCTCGGTCTTTTGCTCCAGGAACAGAATAACTTTCGGGTTTCTGTAGGTATCGCCGCGTTTGTCGATGTAATAATTAACCATCTCGTTGACAATCCTTGCAGCTACTGCAGGATTGGGCCCCTTAAATGAGGCTTCCAGTATGTTTCCGCCGGGGCTTTTGACCGAGAAAGCCGCCATGAGTCGGTCGACCGCTCTCGCAGCGACGGGCAACCCTGCGCGAATGCCTTGTGCCAGGTCCGGAGAAATCACCTCGGGCATAGTATTTATTATCTTTTCCGCCAACTCCCTGGACTGCAGAATACGGGTCTCGGTGGCCAGCAATTCGGAATTGCTGACGATCGCCTGCCGCCCGTTTGGCGTAAGCTCTATATCCTGATTTTCCCAGCCATGTCTGATAAGTATGAGTGACTTGGCCTCATAGACCGGTTTATAGATGAACTTCACATAAAAAATGGTAGAAGCGCAAAACAGGGTGGTGAGCAGGACAAAAGAGACGAGAATCATCGACTTGTGTTTGAATATGGTGCTCAGGATCTCGCGAGGTCCCATCTCATTGGCAGAAACGACCCTGTTGGCCTGGGCCGAAGGACCGTGAGCTAAACTGTTTACCCGCTGAACTGGAGGGTTTTGATTCATTGCCTTTCCTCAATTTCATTTGTTTGTAAAACCAAAGCCTAAACACAGTTACGCAGACCGCCGGATGAATCGCCAAAGCCCAGCGATCTAATGGCCGCTAATACCACCACTAGGAATAAGATAGTACCCGAACGAACTGAAGGGGGCGGTAAGTCCACCTATGTACTGTTGAATCCATAGATCGACATTGGCGATGTCCGACCTCGGTACAAGAATCATGTCATAAGCCTGCAGGTAAATATCCTGATTCGGGTCTATGCCCTTCATGGCTTTCTCTATATCCAGGCACATATAGACGGGTTTGTTGTTTTCATCTCTGCGCACCAGAACTACCCGGTTTCGATCTGCGGTATCCTTGAACCCGCCTGAGAGCATGATCTCCTGCAAAACCGTAGTAGGTCCGTCGAGTTCCCTTATTGAACCCCCGCCGCCGCCGGAGGTCCCGCCGCCGCCACCCACTTCTCCACCGAGAAAAATTCTATTCCCGGTGAAACTGGCGACTATTACGCTGATTTCGGGCGGCTGCGCAAGGTATTTGGCATACCCCTCGGTCAGCATCTCGGAGAGCTTTGCGGGAGTCAAGCCTACAGCTTTGATCTCATTGACAAGCTGCAGAGTGATGCGTCCATCGGGGCGAACTACTACTTCCTGATTTAGTTCGGGATTGTAGAACAACTTTACAGACAAATGGTCACCGGCATTGATCTTGTATTCCTCCGGGATTGGGGGGACAATGGTGCCGGGGGACCCAAGAGGAACGGTATTGTAAACCTGCGGATTGCATGCTTGCAGAAGCAGGCAAACCAACGCCAAAAACAAACTCCGAATCAGTTTTGTTTTTTTCATTATTCCAGCTTTTAAAAAGGTTTTGCGCTTGACTGCCATTTTGCCCACCTTTGGCTTCGAATATCAAACACCTGTATTTCGTCCCGGAACACTGCTTTATACGCTTTTCAAGTGTATTTCAGATGTATTACATTCTTGCCGGTGGAACATCCCGAGCGGGATATGACTCCACTAACTCGAATTACAAATGAAATCGGTCGAGAAGTGAAGATGCGTTAGATCTATTTTTGAATCAAGTATCATCTTATAAAAGAGATGTCACCATGTAAAGGGTTAATATGGGGGGGGGAGATTGGGTAGCGGATATGACCCAAACTCAAAATACTTCCAATATTATGCAAAGTTGCCGCATGCCCGCAGGGCCTCAAGGTCTTGAGCCGGAAGCGGCAGGTGATCGATCGAGAAAAACTGAGGCCATTTCCGGGCGGACCGGGCTACAGGCTCGGATTCCAGGCGCTACCTGGCGCGCGATTTTGACTGATCCACCTGAGGCAATACAAGTTGCTCGCCTACATTTATTTTGTTCACGTCTTTTATGTGAGGATTGGCTTCTTTGAATAATTTCATCAAATCAGGATCAAAGTAGCCGTAGGTATCCACCAAGACACGTGAAACATTTTCCCCTCTGCTTACGATTCTCTTTGCTGCGCTTGTTTGTTTCGCCAGGTCAGGGGGAGCCGTGGTTAAGAGTTGTTCCTGTTTGGGAGCCTCTGTGCCTTTGGGGGAAGATTCCTCTATGGGTACGGAAAGTTGTTTTTCCGGAAGAGGGATTTCGTGACTTTCAGGGGCCGATTCTATTTCTTTAGAAGGTCCGGGTTCGGAAACCTGCTGCTGCACCTTGGCGTTTTCGTCGACAACCGGAATCTGTGGAACAGGGAGAGGCTGCGAGGGTATAGGCTGCGATGGGGGCGTAGGTAAGTCCAGTTTTACCTCCGCCTTGTAGGGGACCTGCGGAGCTTTCTTTTCCGGCGGGTTCTCAAGCGGTTGTGTGAGGAAAACACCAAGCAAAATAATGCCACCGAAAACTGCAGCGACCGGCAATACTCTGAAAAGCTTCCGAGATTTTGGACCTCTGAAATCCGATATCACTTCTCTTACGATTCTTTCACCCACAGGATTACGCTGGTAGCCAAATCCGGTGACCAAGGCGTTGTCGCACAGTATGTTGATTCGTCGAGGGAATCCTCTGGCCTCTTTTACGATGCTCTTGAGGGCGCCCTTTGTGAAAATCTGGTTATGAAAATAGGAGCCCTTCATAAGGCGGTGTTGTATATATGCAAAACTTTCATCCCGGTTCAGAGGCTTGATCTGGCAACGAATTGCAATTCTCTGTTTCAACTGTCTAAGTTCGTCCAGTTCCAGTTTTTTGTCGAATTCCGGCTGTCCTACCATTACTATCTGGACCAGTTTGTCTTTGGAGGTCTCAAGATTTGAAAGCATCCGCAGATTCTCAAGGGTCTCAATCGGCATATTCTGGGCTTCGTCGATTATGAGCGCCACGTTCCTGTCATGCTTGTATTCTTCAATGAGAAACCGATGAAGGCGGTTTACAAGCTCAGGTACATCATCGCCTTGGGCTGCAGCAAGTCCCAGTTCGTTGAAAATTTGTTTGAGGAGGCTCTCAAATGAGAGCATTGCGTTAAAGATATAGACTACCTTCAGCTTTTCAGGGTCTGCGCTCTCGAGATAAGAACGCAGTATGGTAGTTTTCCCGACGCCGATTTCACCGGTAATGGCAATAAATCCCTTCCTCTCCTCAATGCCATAAATTAATGAGGCTGACGCTTCTTTATGGCTCGCGCTGAGAAATAGGAACTCCGGGTCCGGAGTTATATGGAAGGGGTTCTTCTTAAGTTTGTAAAAATCGAGATACATGGGCTCCCAGACCTGAGAAATGCTCTTTTGCTTGGAATCTGCCGCCGCCCTGATTATAGCTCTGAATTCATCCGCTCAACAACAAATTTTGGAATCTATCGAGTCTGCTCTCAGCAGGTGGTCCCACCGCATGGAGAGCTTGGGACTAATTCACTTCGCTGTCTTTAGAATATATTCGTTGCACGAAACAAACGAAAAATCCCTCAGCCTGCTCACGAGAAATCTTAGCCGAGGCAGGGTCCTTGACAGATTAGTATAATGTCGAAACCGTGAAAAGGCCGGAGCCTCTTTTACTTTGGGCTGGTCAGGGTCGGCTTCCCACGGGTGGACGTAAAAAACATAGGCATTCTGGTGTTTGAGAACCGATTGGACGATCTTTTCAAAGACCCGAACGGGCATGAGCCTGAAATAGGCCCCTCCGCCCGCCGGCACGACGTATTTGCCCATTTGAAGATTGCTTATCGGAAGCTCATATATGTTCCTGCTCGTCTTATACGCAACGCTTTTTCCATTCGGGAATACTCGGATCTTTCCGTATCGGTTGTGTCCGGCGAAGGGGTTGAAGCTCGAATCGTACGAATAGCCACATTCTTCAAGTATCCCAAGCACTTCTTCGTTTATTGAAAAACTTGGCGCACGGTATCCCAGGACAGCACGCCCAAGAATATCTTCCAGGGTCTTCTTACTTTCCGACAGATCTTTTTTCAATATCTCCGTTGCGCTTTGGTTGCACAAATTATGATGGTACCCGTGGGATGCCACCTCATGACCTCTTGCCTGAATCTCCCTGACCAGTCGTGGAATTCTTTCGGCCACCCAGCCGAGCACGAAGAAAGTAGCTCTGAGAGGTCCGCCCGGCCCGGCGCCGTTAGCTGTGTTGCTTCCCGCCATATCCAGGAAATCCAGGAACAAATGTGTATTCTTCTCGACTCTTGACTCACATGATGGCCAGGAAGATAACGGAATAAAAGTTTTGAAATTCTCTACTTGAAACCAGTCTTCGACATCAATTGTAAGCAGAAAATATTTTGATAAATCAACTGTTTGTGTCAATTGCAAATTTCCGGTGTTTATCAATGCCATGGATTCGATGCGAGCAGCCGATATCCGGGCAGTTTGCCAGCAATCGATTACCGCGACCCCTCGCCTAAAAGCACTACCCCCACGGTCTTGAGTAAGATCTTGAGATCCAATAAAATTGACATATTTTTTATATAAAAAAGATCATATTCCAGTTTCCGCAAAGCATCCTCGATTGAAGCACCGTAAGGATAATTGATTTGAGCCCATCCAGTAATTCCCGGAGTCACAGTATGGCGGACACTATAATAAGGAATCTGGGTATCCAATACATTCACAAATTCGGGCCGTTCGGGCCGTGGGCCAACCAGACTCATATCTCCCGTAAATACATTCCATATTTGAGGAATTTCATCAATGCGACAGAAGCGAATAATGCGCCCCACTCTGGTCACTCGTGGGTCCCTTTCCTGAGCCCATATGGCCCCCTGCTGCTCGGCATTGTAGGTCATAGATCTAAATTTATAAACCGAAAAGACCTTGCAGCTTTTCCCGACTCTTTGCTGCTTATAAAAAAGTGGGCCGGGAGAATCAAGGCGAATAGCAATGGCGGTGATCACCAGTAACGGAGATGCAACGCAGAGCAGCAACGCCGCAAAAATGAAATCAAGAATACGTTTTATCCTTTGAACGTATCCCTTTGAGAGCAGGTTAAATCCATCTGAGAATAACAACCACTGGTCCTCGAGGTATTGAACCGGCAGCTTGGTCGTAAGTCGCTGATAGAGCTGCGGCATATCCATTATCTCGGCGCCGAGGAGGCGTGCTTCGAGTATCCTGCGTGTTATGCGGGTTGAGCGAGACCGCGGGATTGCAAGAACGATGGTCCTAATCCCCAGTTTAGCGATAATTTCAGCCAATTTCCCTGTGGTGCCCACGACCTCAGGTGTATGGTCCTCCTTTGCCGTAAGCTCATCACTAACAAACCCCTTGAATTCAAATGGAGAAACGGGCAAGTTCAGCAGCCGCCTGGCTCTTTGGGCTGTTTCGTCCGCGCCGATTATCAACGTGGGAGATTTTGCTCTTGCAAGTTGGAACAAGCGGAAATAAACAGTTCTCCATAAAAGCAGGAACGCAGGCACCAGCATCATTTGCATAGCGAGAACACTTCGGCTGTACTGCCATTGAGGAATCACAAAGAAGAGAATTGTGCAAAGGACAAAAACGGAGAATGAGGACGCCAACAATCGAAATGCGATTTGACGCGGCTTAAAAGTTCTTTCCGTATTGTACAGGTCGAAAATGTAGAGTGTCAGCACAAATTGGAGGATTGAAAAAATGAAGGCGGGTAAATACGAAAAAAGATAGTCCAGGCCCTGCCCAAGCATTGCCCAGACGCCCAAAAGATGAGCTATGCATATAAACAGGAGATCAGCAGAAAACAAAAACCATGTTTGCCCGACGGCAAGCTTCATCAGTTCAACTGTATTGAGATTAGAAGAATCAGAGAATTGCTCCGAAACGGGTTCCACTCTCAAGTGACCATGTCCATTTCTGGACCACGGAGTAGTGGGGGATAGATACTCACAACTGATTCTGGTGACCACGGACTGTTGCTCATCGAAAATCTGTTTTAATTCTTCTCGAACTTTTTTCAGGATCTTGCCCTCTGCTTCAATCAATTCTGATTCACCCAATTCGGTAAAAATCACTCCAATGACGGAACCGGTTTGGTACCAACCTTTAATATCCGTCTCACGAATGATCGATCCGAGAAGAGAATCGATCCGCGTCGCGATTATGTCCTTTTCAGCTTCGGCAAAATGGCGAATCTCAATTTTAACCAGCAAAGATGTGTTACCGGAGCGCTCTGCTCGCTTTCTTTCGAGTTCCAGTACCTGCTGGAAGAGGCTTTCCTTGAGAAATGGCGCTGAGTTCAACTTTGAGACTTGTTCAAAAGGTGGTTTCGAGTTCTTTCGTATTCTTGCCACTGTAGGTTCCATTTTTATTAAACAGCTCACGTCGGGTTTGATACTGGTTACGCCGTTTCGAATTGCTCATCTATTTACGATCTGGTGCGAATATGATCGACGCTTCAATCATAAGAAATACAGAGTCGAATTTACAAAACTTGACTGTTTTAGGCTATCGAAAAAAAATCGGCAGCAAGGAAAAGTCATTCAGAACTCTTTTCCTGGTTTTGAAGCCGGTCATGAATTTTGTGTCTTTGTTCTTTTTCCCACTCCCAGGGAGGAATAGGGGAGGGATCTATCCAAAGTCCAATTGCTTTTGATTGGGCAAGGCTTTCCATAGCCCTCCACTCAGCACATATATGAGCGCTGCATTCCTTGGGCTTCACCCATGCAAGACCATAAGAAATAAGCTGGAGATTCAGGTAATCTTTGGTACCTTCAATCCTGACCAGCGCGTTTTCTAATCCATCATGTCCCAAGTATAAAGGAGTTACTTCCACAATCTTTTGCAATGCCAAATGTGATGCGAGCGCACGCGACTGCTGCCAAAAGGGCTGGCCTCGCCGGGGACATTCGATCCCGTACAACTTAACTCTATCTGTTTGATTTCCATGAGAAACGAGGCACAGGTCACCATCCGGTACGCCTACCAGGGTCCCCTGCCACGCATCGCAATGCGAATGGAAAAGAATAATGAAAGCAAATACCGAAACGAAAAAAAATGCACTTTTTATTTTTTGCGGCACGACAAGGAGCTCCCTGAGGCAGTTTCTGCTTTGAACCCGGTCAGCGGTCAGGGCCGCACACAGCTCCGCCAACTCGATTACACTTTCCGATGAAATAATCGCCCAGTGGCCATAATACATCTCATCGGAGAACCGACCAAAAAAGATAAGTCGAAACTTAATGGTCTTGGCTGCGTATGTAAAGTAGTATTTCGGAGGGTACAAAGTGGGTAACACGAATACTCATGTTGACAAAAAAACATGCAGATTTAAGAAGTTACGCGATTTGATCGTTACGCTGTATGGTTTTGAGCGCACCTTTTCTTCTACGGCCAAGAAGCTCGGCAGCCGTTACTCTCCTACATAATTCGGAAATCATGGTCTGTGAAGTCTTTGGGGCCAGATCGCAGACCGCTGCTATCTCAAGGTGACCGGGTGTAAAAATCCAATCCACAGCCTCGTTTCGAAACCTTTGTGCGACAGCCTCGCACATCGTCCTGAATCGCGGATTATTTCCTTCCGAAATTCCATGGCTGCTTGACCATAACTCCCGTTTTAAATGGGGCAAATCACTGGCACTTGGCTCGAACATGCATCGCCGCCGCGTGCAACCTAGACTTGTTCTACATTAAAAGCGCCATGACGCGCGCCTGTGCGAAACGGCTGAAGCGGACACTTTTAACTGCTGATTTCTGCTACTTTTTTGACCGGCGCCGATGCCCTGTGATTAACGCCGGCAAGTTTGCCTCCCAAATGCGACTCCATCAATCCTTTCCACTTGGTTTTAGCTCCTGAGGCAAATCGGCCGAACTTGATTCCGCAACGTCTCACAGCAGGGATGCTCCATGATTCTTCTGGTATTTCCATATCATAGATCACTATGGACTGTACTCGTTCCATGTGATGTGAGCCCATGCCGAATATCTTGATACTGATCGGTCCTATTACTAGTTTCGTGGTTGCAAGATACTGAACGCCTGCCCCGCCATGACTTAAATCCATGATTCTGCCCACAACGATCGGTTCGTTCGGAATCACAAACGCAGCAAAAATATCGCCTTCAGTTTTGAATCGTTTATGCTTTCTGTGGTCTGAGTTCACAAGGAGATCCCCTAAATCACAACCTGCCCAAAAATTAGATGGTCAACTTAAAAAAAATCGAATAACAACAGACCACGTATGCAATTTACATGCATTCTCATTGGTATAGGGATATCTATTTGATTTAATAAAGAATATGGTCGACGGACCAGTTGTGCCGCCAACCCTGAATGTAAACAATTCCGACGATGACGACTCAGTAGAAACACCCCAAAACCGCACTGGTTGGCTCTTTGGCTGGTTGTAAAGGTTTCCGACGTAAAAATGAAAAATGAAGGTTAAAAATCTGCCGAGCTGCAGAGGCGGGGGGGGGACGGTCAAAACTGTACCTTTAAGAGAGAATCCGGAGGCCGAACGGGAGGCCGCCGGCACTATTGTACCGTTACTGTGCATTTGGCGGTAGCGCTGAGTCCGTATGGACCTGTAGCGGTGAGCATAAATAAGAGGTCAGGGTTCTGAGAGCCCGAAACGGAAGGTGCGGTAAAAACCGGGTTCTGCGCTGTTGGGTCGGACAGAGTAACAGGTACTCCGCGGATTTGCTTCCATCTATATGCAACGGGCGATCCACTTGGATCGCTCGAGCCGGAGCCATCGAGCGTGACAGAGGACAGCGTCGCGGCATTCTGGTCCGAGCCTGCGCTGGCAACGGGTGGCAGATGCGCCTTTATCACATTTATTGTGCACTGGTCTCTTGTTATCAATCCGAAAAGATCGGTAACCTGCAGTTGGAAAATCAGAGAGGCGCCCAAGGGGCCGGGATGAGGGGCCTCAAATGAAGCGTCAGCGGCCTTGGCACCATGGACTGTAGCACGCAGACCCTGTAATTGAACCCAACTGTATGAGGCTATTCCGTCATCAGGGTCAACGGAGCCTGATCCGTTCAAGTCGACAATTGTGTGGGAAATAACAATCTGATCAGGGCCGGCGTTGGCCGAGGGAGCTTTACTTGTTGCCGCGACATTTATCAGACACAAATTACTTTCTGAGATGCCTCCGTTATTAGTGACCTTCAAAACGAACCCAAGCACATATGCGCTCGCCACATTGGGAGCTGCAAAAGTACATATCGGGGCCAGGGGGTTCGATAGTACCACCAGGGGGCCTGCCACCTGAGTCCACTCGTAGGAAGCTATTCCACAGACACTGTTCGTAGAATTAGAGCCGTTTAGCGTGACTGTGGAGCCGTTTATTACATCCTGGTCGGGTCCGGCATCCGCTACCGGCGGAGGAATCTTGGAAAAGATGGCCTCAATAATATGATTAGCGCTCACATAGGCAAAAGAATAAGTGGAAGGCGCGATTATCGATCCCCCGCTGGAAGCCGGGCTTGTGGATATCCCGTCGACCAGCACATCCGCAATAAAGTGATGGGCGGCCGGGGCGATAACGAACGCCTTATTTGTTCCTGCGGCCACGCTAACTGTTCCCGATGGACTGATTGACCCGGAGCCCCTGGCGGTTGACCGTATATGGAATTTGTTATGAGACACAAAAGTGGCCGCGATGGTATGGTTGGCTGTCACGTTGTCGAATGCATAACTTGAAACCGGGCCTATCGAGGCATTATCGACCACGACATCGGAAATCTGGTAATGGGCTGCTGGAGTGATCGTAAACGATTGGTTTGTTCCAGCGGCGACACCAACTGTTCCTGACGGTGAAATCGATCCGCTGCCCAGGGTGCTGGTGGTGATAGAAGGATTTGTCGTCAGGGAAGTGAAATTGGCAACAATGGTGTGGCAGGCGCTCACATTAGATAGCGTGTACTGGGAAACCGCACCGACGGATACTCCGTCAATCAAAACATCGGAAATCTCATACCCTGCATCGGGGACTATCGAGAATGTCCGCGAACCTCCACTTGCCAACGGGGTCGCGCCGGCTGGCGTAATCTGCCCGTTTGAGAGTGTTGAGGCTGTAACGAAATAGCAGATCAACTCCGGTGAAAACCCGCTTTGGGCATTTGCGGTATATGCTGTAACCGCGAAGTACCAGGGCAGTGATGCAGAAAGCCCGGTAACAGTATAGCCGTGGCCAGTGCCGGCATCCACTACCCAGGAATAATCCCCGCTCTGATTGCCGTAGTATACCTTATAGCCGATTGTTGAAGGATCGGCTGATGGGTTCCATCCTATCGATACCTGAGCAGAGTAGGCGGTAGCACTGAGAAAAAATACGGAGATCAGGGCCAGCAGAAAGAGAGCCCCGAGTTGAAAAGAACAATGCCGTTTGGATCTTTCACACCCCCCCAGGTGAAAGAGTAATGCCATCGAAACTTCCCCTTCCCATGGAGCAAGCCCCCCCTCCAGGGTCCCCCACTGGTCACATGGTCATCTCCTGTTTGGCCTGCGAGGATACTTTTTTAGGATTGGACTGTAAACAAAATTTTTCATTCAATTGCCTTTTAAGGGCAAGACCGAGTTTCCGATCACGGGGACACTTCAATCAACGATGAAGACCAAAGGAAACCGGGTAATTGATGCAGGTCTATAAGGACCTCTGGACCCGGTCTCGTTTGCCGGACCAAAATCAGGAAAGCGTAAGGAGGTTTTGAAACCTCTCATGAGGCGGAAAAACCGGCTGCCTCGATATCTGCCCGCCCGGAGGACAGGGGGCGCCGGGAGCCGCCCCGCGTGTTGAGGTGTGGATATATGCGGTGGGGCAGACGGCGGGAAAATTAAATTTGCCCATAGAAATGTTCATTGGACTAAATATGCAATATTATAGTAGTTTTATGGCTATTGAGTATGCTCTATACTCTTTTTCTACCGCTCAAAATCCCCCTTGTTAATCCTGAAGCGTCAGCTTAAAGTCGCCCCAGTAGGGTGATTGTCATATTTTTTTGACATTCAATACAGCGAGTTGTTTTTGTTTACCGAAAGGACGAGAAAATGAGCTTTGAACACGATCCGGAATCGCCTTTTTTAAAGATACTGGTTAAAGACGGTCCTTCTGTTGTTGGTATTATCCGAAGGAACTTGAAAACAGGCCATTATCATTTCTACGAAAGCGAGCGCGATGCACTGAGCTGCCTGTTTCATGAAAAACGGATTGACAGAATTAAGATGAGAATAGAAGAGCTACACAATCTCCGGGAAGTAATATAGCGAGCAATCTTAAGATATATCCATGCCGGTGGAACTCTGAATGGTCGCCTTCATCATTTTCCCAATGTGTGCTTTATCAATCGATGGTCACTATCAAAAGATCTATCCTCTAGAGAATATGGCTTGACTTTCACTTCAAATAAATGGTTTGTCGAAAGTAGATCGCTGCCGCCTTTGCTGTATCATACCGTTTTCATTGTGTAGATTTAGTTATCCCTCCTGAGCGTTAACCCCACGAAAGCAAAGCAATCCTATTAACATTAGCGTCTGTAACGGTAAGTAAGAATAGGGGATCAATATTTTGATCTTCCGAGTCGGCCGGTTTGGAAAAAAACCGTGTCTCCGCTGTCGGATCGAAAGAGTGCCAGCGGCTTAGAGAGTCCGATCACCGTAATACAACTTGTACCTAACGACGAAAATCAGTCTACCGGTTCCATGTCTGCGTAGCCCTGCCGGCAGGGGGATCGGGAGAAGAATAAGAAAGGAAGAACATCTCCCCCGAAGTTATGCCGGGAACCTGAAAACGGGAAAGACCGGCTTCCGATGTGATGCTCCGTTTGCACTCATTTTTCCGATACTCGTGATTTCCCCGGGACATAGAAAGCTGTGTGTCGGAATTCCCGGCCTGATGACATGTGCAGCCGATGTCGTTCCGGCAGATCGTTGCGAGGTGGCGGAAAACTTGCACCGCCTAACTCACCGTGTACCCATTTGAATGAAAACGTAAAGAAAAATCGTTCATAGGACGACTATTGGAATTATGGGTTCCTGAGCTTTGCGGTGCGAATGCAGGCTTTCACAACGCCATTGGGGTGGAAAACCTGCGGGCAAAACAGACCGAAAGCAAGATTCGCTTTTGTAACTCGCGTCTCATTACGGTGATTCGTATAGCTCTTCGCGAGGTAATTTTTAGTACTTCTTTAGTCTTTAGAAAGTGTGGAAAGGAACTGAGATGAAGAAGGCGGCCAGCATTGTAATCGCGGCGATTATTTTTGCCGTTCCCTCCTTTTGCAGCGCCATGGATTTTTATCCACTGCCGCAGGACATGGAAGCAAAGCTTCAGGCATTAAAGGAAGAAGTCAAGGCAAAGGGCGGCACATACGAGGTAGGCTACTCGGCTGCAATGGATAAGGATTTGAGTCAGCTTGCCGCCCTCAAGGCGCCGCAGAGGTGGAACAAAGGCGATGCTCCATCGGTCCCGATGCTCGACTCAAGTGTTCAGCCCCTGCCGTCCTCTTTTGATTGGCTTTCAAATGGTGTTACGCCAATCAAGAACCAGGGAAACTGCGGCTCCTGCTGGGCATTCAGTACCGTCGGACCTCTGGAGTCTCAGATCCTTTTGCAAGGCGGCGGAACCGTTGATCTTTCCGAACAATACCTTGTTACCTGCAATCTCAGTGGTTGGGACTGCAATGGAGGTTGGTTTGCACACGACTACCACATGGACATATCCGGTCAGGATAACAATGGACCAGGGGCTGTCCTCAATGCCGCAGATCCCTATACCGGGACCGATGCCGCATGTGGAGGGACATACGCCCATCCTTACACGATCACTAACTGGGCCTATGTTGGCTCCGATTACGCCGTCCCCAGCACCGAGGCAATCAAGCAGGCCATTTACACCTATGGACCGATTTCTGTTGCAGTTTGTGTCGGATCGCACTTCCAGGCCTACTCGGGTGGCATTTTCAATACCAGTGAATCCTGCGGCCAAGACGTGATTAACCATGCTGTCGTTCTGGTCGGCTGGAATGACAACAATGGGACCGATGGTTACTGGATCCTTCGCAACTCATGGGGTACGTCATGGGGTATGGCAGGATACATGTACATCGGGTATGAAGTGAGCCAGGTGGGATACGGCGCAAATTTCATCGAATATGCCGGTGGAACCCCTTCACCTGCCCCGAACCCACCTCCCTCTGCGGTTGTTTACGATCCGGATCTGACCGGCGCCTTCCCAAGTATTTATACCAACCCTAAGGGTAAAACTGTCAGGGGGATTTTCCAGGTGCAGAACATCGGGAACGTGGCAACGGCTAACTGGTTCCGGGTCCTTCTCTATCTTTCCCCGGACGGGGTTTCCAAGACCAGCCTTTTGGGGTCGTCTAAGATAACCAAACACATCCAGCCCGGAAGTGCCATAAATCTCAAGATTAGTAAGAGCTACGCCAAATCCGTTACAGGGCAATATGTGATAGCAGTGGTCGACCCTGACAGCCGGGTGCCTGACTCAAACAGAACCAACAGTGTAGTGGTTTCGAGCGCCCTTGAACCATGATGAAGTCCGGCGCCTGGATGCCTTCTCGTACTTTGTAATTCCCCCATCTTGTGACAAGACCCTCTGCGGTGCTCCTATGTGAGTGACCGCAGAGGGTTCTGTGCTTTTAGCACCGCCTTCGAAGCGATTTCTCCGAATCACTCCCGAAGTATTCTCCGCCATTCATTCGGCGGGAAATACGCCTTTGGCATCCTTGAGCGGTGATCATCTTCAATTTGCATCCTTTCAAGGATTTAACTGCCCAGTGTTTATTGTACACCATCCAGAGATGGCAGTGGTGGTAAGGTCGAATTTCGGGAGTCGGGCAAGCAGATTTACGTGGCGTTTGCCCTCCCATTTAACTAATATCTGCAATCCAGGGGAAAATGTATGGAACTGATCGGAAAGGAAGAGTTTTTGCTTGCTACAGAGCGGATGTTTCAGGAAAGCATCCAGGCAAAACAGGCGCTCTGCAGCGCGGCGAAAGAAACTATTGTGGAGATGGCCGTAGTGGTAAGCCGAGCCTTCCTCGAGAAGCACCGACTCTTTCTTTTCGGTAATGGCGGCAGCGCCGCAGACGCCCAACACCTGGCGGCCGAGTTTGTAAACCGCTTTCAAATAGACCGGCCTCCTTTGCCTGCAATTGCACTCACGGTTGACACGTCAATTCTGACGAGCATAGCGAACGACTTCGACTTCGGTGATATATTCGCAAAGCAACTGCGGGCTTTAGCGCAACCCGGGGATGTCGCTTTAGGGATAAGCACAAGTGGCCGATCCTCAAACGTGATAAGGGCACTCAAATGGGCCCGCGAGAACGGTGTTCTCACAATCGGTCTGGGAGGCTCGTCCGAGACTGAAATGGATCTGTATTGTGATATTATCCTGCACGTTCCGTCCCCGGTGACAGCGCGGGTGCAGGAGTGTCATATCACCGTCGGGCACATAATCTGCGCTCATGTGGATGAGATGATTTTCGGGTGTGACCGTTCCGGAGAATGCGGGAAACAGAGGTAGGGTTTGCTTTAACGAAAAATGAGAAGATAGGCGGCCGCCGTTCCTTATCCAGGGTGATTCGACTAAGCTTTAAGGACCCTCAGGGAAGCTCGATCCATTAGGTCGAAGTTCCGGCCCTTATGGTTCGGCAAAGGCTTTGAAGAAAGTGTAGCAAAAGACGCCATCGGATTCTGCCGTCCTGTACAGGTCGCGAATCCCTTTATCGAATGATTCCCGGTCCATGATTCCCGCCGCCAGCGCTTTTTCCCGGATACCCTCGATCATTGCGGTGAAGGTGTTTTTGGTAAAGCCTTCAACGAAATGAGGCCTGCTCGAGTCGACGTATACCATGCGGGGCGAAACACGGCAGTTTCTGAAACCGGCTTTGGTCAGAAGAGGATAAAGTTCGCGTCCGATGAGTGCGTTCCCGCCCTCCCGGGCCTGAAGAGCGATCTGGCAGTCTATGGCCCTGTGAGCGTTCCGGCTCTCGGGATGGAAATAGACCGAACCGTGATCTCCCTCGATAACAGTGATCGTGCCATTGGGTTTTATCACCTTTTTCAGACATTTCAGCGCCTCGATCGGATTTGTCAGATGTTCCAACACGAAACAGACAAAAACATGATCGAACGATGCCGTTTCAAATGGCAGATTGAAAATGTCGGTCTGTATGAGGCTGACATTGGTGATTCCAGCCGAATCAAACTTGTTTTGAGCTTCGGCAAGGGATGCTTCGGACACGTCGATGGCTATGATTTCAGCCCCTGCATTGTTGCCGGCGAGTATTGAGGTTTGCGCTCCAACACCGCACCCGGCTTCCAAAACTCGGCTCCCGGCCGGAAATGACGTGTCCGAGTGTAACAGGTCGGCCAAAGTTGAAGCCTGGTCCTGAAGGCGAATGCTTTCCCTGGAATCGTACCCGTGTACATAGGCTTTTTTCATCAGGATCTCTTTCTTATGCCTGACGGAGTTCTGCAAAAATAAGATCTCCACACCATGCGGAGCTTGGGGCTCATAGATCTTTTGGAATGGATATAGAGAAGGTGGTTTCTCTTCGGGACCCTGATTTGATCTGCAGATTGCCTCCAAGCCGTTCAGCTATTTTGCTCGCTGTTGCCAGGCCCAGCCCGGCCCCATCGACCTGAACGGATGCAAAATGCTGCTGAAAGAGTCCAAAAAAATTCTTGAACTCACCCGCTCCCATCCCAACGCCATCATCGCTTACCGAAAAGATGTGGCAATCATTTGATTCTTCGTATCCGATCTTAATCTGACTGAGCTTTTCTCCACCGTGCTTCAAACAGTTGTCCACCAGGTTTCCGAAGGCCATAGGTAAAAAGACCCTGTCCGCTTTGAACTCCATGTTGGTTTCAGGTTCGAGCCAACTGATTTCGCGTGTAGTCAAGTGGCTGGAAAACCGCTCTTTGAGCATCTGAAGAACACCTTGAAGGTCCATGGTCTCAATTGAAAAGGGAGCTTCATTTGCATCCACGAACATATTTACCTTTGACGTCAAGGCTGAGACATGTTCCAAAACTCTTAAAATTTTATCTTTACGTTTTTCGTCAGTGATATTCTTGCATTGCTTATCGAGAGCTTTTGTTATCAGCTTAATTTCATCAGCGTGATTTTTGAGATCGTGCGCAATCGAATAAGCAAGAAGTCTTAATTTTTGTGAGATTTCTCGTAATTCCTCCTCAGTCCGTTTACGTTGCTCTATCTCGCGGGCAATCATTTCATTTGCTTCGGCCAGTTCTGCGGTCCGCTCTTTCACAATGTCCTGCAGATGATCGCGATACCTGTTTAGATGTTCAAGCTTGCGTCTTTGCAGAGTGACATCGCGAAAGGTTAGGACAGCCCCAATGACGTAGTTCTTCTCTTTTATGGGTGTGGTCGAGTATGCCACATGGTAATTTGAGCCATCCTTTCTCCAGAACACTTCATCTCTTTCCCGGAGTCTATTGCCACTGCTCAAGCTTTGGAACATGGGGCACTCGTGCACGGGATAACGAGAGCCGTCCGGCCTCGAATGGTGGACCAAGTCGTGCAAATCCTTTCCCACCAGTTCTTCTATGGCATACCCGAGCGTCTCCGCCCCGGCCGGATTTATGAAAGTGACTCTCCCAAACACATCCAAACCTACAATCCCTTCGCCTGCAGCATCGAGGGTGAGCTGATTTTGCCTGCTCAGCCGCCTTACTTCCTCTTCGGCATTCTTGCGTACGCTGATCTCCCGAGACAGTTCTTCGTTGGAATTTCTGAGTTCGTCCAGGACCTTTCTGATTTCGCTCAAATCTCGCGCCACACAGACACTGCCCACGGTCCGGTCTGCGTCATCCCGCAGAAGGCTGATGGAAATCTCGAATGGGACAATGCCGTCTTTGCGCTTCATTTCTATTTCCCATTTCTTAACCGAACCCTCTCTGCGCAGGTGCGTCAACATTTTCTCCAACTCGTTCCTGTCCGCATACAGGTCGAAACTTGACTTCCCCAGGAGCTGTTCAAAAGTGTACCCGTACAATTCGGCTGCCATCTTGTTCCATTTAATGAATCTTCCCCGGTCATCGACAATGCCTATTGCATCCGGTGAATTCTCAAAGATGTTTTCCAGGTAGGCGTTCGCTTTCTTTAATTCCTCGGCGATAAGGTTCTGGTCCATAGGATTCATCCCCGATTGAGTGATGCGCATGAAATTGTGACCGAGCAGCGAAGCAAACTTTAATGCGAGGTTGATAGTACAACGATAGGTCTAATGAGACTAGCAGAACTTATAGTTTTTGGATTTATTGAGACCCCCGGCCCTGGATACTCGCGTATAGCCTTTGCACTGCCTCCAACGACTCAGGGGTGTCCACCCCGATCACCTCTTCTTCAGACGCAAGTGAGATTCCCACCGGCAAGCCGTCCTGGCTCATCATTTCAGCAATATCCGTCAGGAAATACTCCTTAACGGTCAGCCACTCGCCGTCATGCTGTTTTATGACATCGTGCGGCCTCTTCTCCATCTGGTCCATGTAGGTGAGCAGAGTAGTCTTCATCGCGGCATAGACCCCGGCGTTGCAGTACCTCAGCCGGTTCTGTCTCTCTAAAGGGAAGTCTTTCCAGTATTTCCATTCTACGATCCCGGTGACCCGCCGGCCTTCCATCTCGATCATGCCGTACTGTGCCCGGTCCTTGCTTTCGCACGCCAGCAGCATGAGGTCATAGCGTCCAACCATGTCTAACAGTCCGCGATAAGTGGCCGACCGTATGAGGGGGATATCTCCCATGGTGATCAGCACGCGGTCTGCATCGACGGAATGAAGAAAAGCGCGCGCTGCAAGGAGAGCTCCACCCGTGCCGTTCGTTGCCGGCTGATGAACATAAGATATCTCCTGGCCTTCTGTTGCGCGTCGCACCTCTTCAGCCAGGAAGTTGACAACGATCGCTTTGGGACCGGCAGGAAGGTTATCAAGGACTTCCCTGATAAAGGGACGGGCGCCTTGGTAACGGGATTTTTCAGGAATCAATGGAAGCAGCGTCTTGTTGCCGCCGTACCCCGTCATGCGGGTCCCCTTTCCAGCGGCAAATATGATGCTTGCGACTGCGCTCTTGTTACTCAATGCAACCCTCCGGATTTTCAAGCTCATCGAGGACCGTCGATTTTGACCTCGCCGGTTTGCGGGTGGGGACCAGCCTCAGCGCTTCCTTGCGAGGGTACGGTTTCCACCGAATCGCCAGTTGTGTGGTTTTTGACTTCCGCCGCCTTTTTCTTCTGCTCGTAATAGTAGGAAACCGCTTTCCGGTGCTCGTCGGACGTGACCGAAAAATGGTGAGTACCATCATTATTGCTTACAAAATACAGGTATGGAACCTTTTCAGGGTAGAGGGCCGCCCGGATGGATTTCGCCCCCGGGTTGCAGATAGGTCCGGGCGGCAGGCCTTTTATATGATAGGTATTGTAGGGACTTTGTCTCGCCAGATGAGCGGCTGTAACCGGTCCGGAAAAGTCCGGGATATCGTAGACCGCCGTCGGATCGCTTTGAAGCGGCATGTTGATCTTTAGCCGATTGTAGAAGACCCCGGCAATGACGGGACGTTCGGAATCGACCACGGCCTCCTTTTCTATCATGGAAGCCAGAATTACGATTTCATGCAGAGATAGTCCGAGTTCTTTCAGGCGGCCCGGCCATTCCCGGGGCAGTCGCTGCCAGAACCGCTTGACCATCGCCGTTGTGAGGGATGCACTCGTGACCGGTTTTTTGAATTGGTAGGTGTCAGGGAAAAGATAACCTTCCAGGCCCTTCGCGTTAACTTCGAGCGATCTGGCGAATTCGGGTTTCCCGGCAATCTCTATAATTTCATTCCGCGGCGCCAATTCTTTCTGATCGAAAATCCTGGCCACATCCCACAGGGTGGACCCTTCGGGCACGGTAACAGTATGAATCACCACCCGCCCATTGATGATCTGGTCAAGGACTTGTTCGGGGGTCAAAAGCGTCGAAAAAGCGTATTCGCCGGTCTGCATGTGGTGCAGGGAATTCTTCAGCCAGCCCAGGAGATAAAACGCGCGCGCATCCCGGATGACCTCCTGAGACTGTAAAAGCTTGGCGACCCCAAAAGCGCTGGTATGTGGAATGAAAAATTGCTTTTTCTCGAAAAAAGGTTTTGCCGGCAGTCGCAAAAAAAGCCAGAAATAAAAAGAACCAAGGATCGCCGCGACCGTCGTTAGGCAGGAAAGTATAAGAAAAAATCCGGAAACCGTCATGCAGACTTTCTTCAGTGTGGACATCCTAACCTCCGGGATTGGGTCACCTTTAACATAGGAGATCAGGTTTTGGCAATCTTGACCGATTTACGAGGATGCACATTCGCGGGTAATATTGAATTGTAAAAAACGGAGTGCGTGATATATTGAGCAATCCATTAGGAAAGCCTTGACGTATGCAGTTCCAGCCTGATCTTTGGGGCGCCCGAGCCGTAGCTCGACGGGACTGGAAGCGCACTCCCAACTGTTTGAAAGGGTTTGTGATCTTATGCCGGGAAATCTGTACAGGGAAGCTGGAGTTGACCTCGACAAAGCTAACGAACTTGTCCGGCGCATCAGGCCGATAGCCCGCTCCACCTACCGTGGAGGGGTCATCACCGATATCGGTGGTTTTGGAGGGCTATTTTCCCTCAATCTACAGGATGTGAAAAACCCTGTGCTGGTTTCTTCAACCGATGGAGTGGGGACCAAGCTCAAAATCGCATCCATTGCAAACAGGCACGATACAGTCGGAATAGACCTGGTGGCCATGTGCGTCAATGACATCGTGGTCCAGGGCGCCAGGCCTCTTTTTTTTCTGGATTACCTCGCCCTGGGGCGCATTGACCTTGACCTGGTAGAACAGCTTGTCACAGGGATTGCAACGGGATGTAAACAGGCGGGATGTTCCCTCATAGGAGGGGAAACGGCAGAAATGCCCGATTTTTATAAAGAAAACGAATATGATATGGCCGGTTTCGCAGTCGGTCTTGTCGACAACTCCCAGATTATAGACGGCTCCACCATTCGGGTCGGGCATCGTATTATCGGGCTGGCCTCGAGCGGTTTGCACTCAAACGGGTATAGCCTCGTGCGGCGCATTATGTTCGATAAACTCGGCCTGAAACCCGACAGCTTCGTTTCGGAACTGAACAGAACGGTTGCAGAGGAACTCCTCGAGCCAACCCGCATCTATGTCGAGCCTGTTCTGAATCTTCTGCGTAAGTACCGCGTTCACGGAATGGCTCACATTACAGGGGGCGGTTTCTACGACAATATCGAAAGGATTCTCCCCCGTGCCTGCAGAGCGGTCATCCATGAGGATTCGTGGAGCGCTCCTCCCATTTTCAACTTTCTTCGTGAAAAGGGCAACGTCTCCCCCGAAGAGATGAACAGCGTGTTCAATAACGGGATTGGTTTCGTGGTGGTCGTGGAGCCTTCCGAAGCCGAAGACACAGTGTCTTTTCTCAGCGCTACGAACATAGGGGTTCATATTATTGGAGACATTGTGCCGAGAGAACCAGGCGCCGAAGCTGTAATCGTAGTGGGCAAATAGAAGATGGGGAGGAGCGGCGCGCAGATGAGGCGGGGCATTGCCTGATCTCTAACCCCTGTTATCGGGCCTTTCCTGAGCCCTGTGCGCTCGCGAAAGATTATCCTTGTTATTCAAGACGCGTTCTGATAAACATATATCTTTTGACCGATCAAGAAGAGCTGCACCAGCTCTATATGTGCCCGAAAGGAAACTGGAATCATGAGCCGAATATGTGAATTCTGCGGCAAGACGCCTCATGTCGGTAACAACGTCAGCCACGCAAATAACAAGACCAAGCGAATTTGGTATCCGAATCTGCAACAGGTAAGGCATGTCCGCCAGGACGGCAGTGTCAGACATGTGCGCGCCTGTACGCGATGCATCCGGTCCGGACTCGTTATAAAGCCTGTCTGAGCATCCCGGGTTTATCCCCGAATTTTGAGATAATTCATCCGGAAATCCCTGCGGTTTTAAAATGTCTCGATCAAACATTACAGATCCTGAAAATATGACCCATTTCGGATATCTTTCCATTCCGGAAAGGGAAAAGGTGGAATGGGTCCGCCGTCACTTCGATGTAGTCGCCCGCAAGTACGATGCCATGAACACTTTGCTGAGCCTGGGCATCCATTACCAGTGGAAGCGGATGGCCGTAAACATGATGAATCTGCGAAGCGGGGACCATGTTCTGGACGTGTGCGGAGGGACCGGAGATCTTTCCCGGTTGGCCGCCGAGCGAGTGTCGCCCTCAGGGCGCGTGGTGCTCTATGATATCAACTGGGAGATGATGTCGGCCGGGCGACCCAAAACGTCAGCTTCCCCTCACTGCGGCCTTGTTTCCTTCGTGCAGGGAGATGCTGAAAAGATCGCACTTCCCGATCACAGCTTCGATGCGGCGATGGTCGGCTTCGGGATAAGGAATCTCACTCATTTTGAAAAAGGCTTCAAGGAGATGTACCGCGTCCTGAAAAAGGGCGGGGTCTTCATGTGCCTCGAGTTTTCCGAACCCGTTACACCCTGGTTTCGCCGTCTCTACGATTTTTATTCGTTTCATGTAATGCCTTTGGTGGGCAAGATCCTGGCAAACTGTCAGCCTGCTTACGCCTATCTTCCGGAATCAATCCGGCTCTTCCCCAATCCCGAAGAACTGAAATCGATACTGGAGCAGATCGGGTTTAGGAATGTAAAATATCGAAGGCTGACCGACGGGATCGCGGTCATACACCTTGGCAGGAAAGCGGGCTGAGGCGATGAAGCTCAACTGGGCGGAGTTGCTGGTCGTCAATAACCCGTCACGGGTTTGGCAGCAGGGATTCGAAATCCGCTGGATGAGAAAACATGCGCCGCTTCCACCTGGTGGATCTTTTCTTGAAATCGGATGCGGGCGAGGGGCGGGAGCGTCGATAATTCAAAGGGAATTTTCTCCCGGCTTTCTGTGTGCCATGGATCTGGACTACCTGATGATCCGGCGGGCTTTTCACTATCTGGAGCCCGAGGAACGGCAAACGATCTCTTTTTGTGTGTCCGATGCGCTCCATTTGCCGCAACCGGATGGCGCCTTCGACGCGGTATTCGGTTTTGGGGTGCTCCACCACGTACCCGACTGGCAGGGCGCGCTTGCTGAAGTCGGGCGCGTGCTCAAGCCCGGCGGGATTTACTTCCTCGAAGAGCTATACCCCACGCTGTATCAGAACTTCATAACCAAACACATCCTGCTGCATCCTACCCAGAATCGCTTCGGGAGCGAAGAGCTGAAAACGGCTCTGGGCGAGGCGAACTTTTCGATACAATCTTCCTTCGAGCTAAAGTTTTTCGGAATTCTGGCCGTTCTTGAGAAAGTCAGATGATACCAGGTTGCTATCAGGATGGCGCCTGATGCGGACGCAACTCGGTAAGACGTCGAACCAATAACAAAAATCGCCGAAGAGGAGGATTGTCCGATGAAGTTAGCGAGGCCCATTGTTGTATTATTTTTTGTCCTGGCCCTGTTAAATTGCCCGGCCGTATTTGCCCAGGGACCTGCCGGGAGCGGCGCGGGTCTGCAGGCGCAAAGCGGCCCCCTGGCCGAAATCGCCGAGAAGGTCCATAGTTTTGGAGAGCTGAAAGATGTGGACTATTCTTACGGTTTCGTGGTCAAAAATGTCGGGACCGCCCCCCTGGAGATAAAAAGAGTGATAAAGATATGTGGGACCGAAGTCGGTCAGTTCGACCACACAATACCTCCCGGTGGCCTGGTAACGATTCCCATAAGCCTCACTCCGTCATCGTGCAACCATGGCGACGTCAAGAAATCGGTGCTCTTTTTGACCAATGACAGTAAAGGCTCTTTCGTACTGAGTCTGACCGGCCACCTCAGGTAGAAGCATAAAGCGGCGCGGAGAAGGGGAGTGAGTCCTGTCTCCGCGTCTTGCAGTTTGTCCCGGCGTCCTCTTATTACCCCTTTTGCGTGTTCCCGCATTCCCGTGTGTCTTGTTTTGAGAAAGGCGGCAAATCCCTGCATTCAGGGGTGTTTAAATTGCGCCTCAAAGAGAAAATGATATCTATCCGAGAAAACCTGACGGATGAGAATGGGAGTCACATGTTGAGGGGAGCGTGGCTGGGCGGGTAGTGAGAGGGCAGACGAACCGGAGCTATGGATCTGGATTTTCAAATTCAGTTGCAGTAGTATCAATGCAACAAAGGATGGTTCCGGCAGTCGACCGCGCGATTTGAACGGGAAGCCGCCGCCGCCTGGCCTTGGCGCCATCCCTTTTTGTTGGCGCATGAGCGGTATTCGCCCTGTGAGACAAAGGCCGGTCTTGCCGGCGATCCTCGAATCGCTTTCGGCGCATTCGTCTATGCCGGACCGTGAATTGCGGCGGGTTGAACTGGCCGGTTCGCTTTTTTGAAAGGAATTCTGGGTGGGGCCAAAAAAAAGGGGAACTCCAGGAATTGTCTTGGAACATGTAGCGATGATTTTGAAAGATTACCGGAATCAAGCGGTCGTATTAGCTGCTGGCCTTGCCATTCTTACCATTTTGTCATGCCTTCCATACACTCCTCAGGGGCCGTTCGATGCCCGCGACTACACTCGCATTGCAGGAATGAGGGTCGAACAGAATCCATGGACAGCGCTCATCGAGCCGCTGGGCGCCCCATTCCAGATCGTGGCGGGAGCGCCGGATTTTCGCATTGCGGGGGGCTCTACACTGATCTGGGTACTCTTGGGCGCAGGAGCGTTGGGTATGTTTGCCGGATTTCGTTCTCAAAGCAAGAGAACGCTTTTGAGGATTGTGCTCAAGGGAATCTGGTGGGCTTTTGTCGCCGCTTCGACATTTATGCTCTTAATCTTTTTATTTGTGGCGGCCCGCATTCCAGGCTGGCGGTTAATTGTTGACAACCCGGATCTTATCGTGGCCGATCTTCACAGTCACACGGTAAAATCTTACGACGGCCTGGTGTCAATGCAAACAAACCTCAAATGGCATGCGTCCTGCGGTTATAACCTAGTTGGGCTTACCGAACACAACCAGCTTTTCTCGCATGAAACTGAAATGCCGGCAGGGTCATCTCTCGATCCGCCGCCCTCAGTCATCTCCGGTCTCGAGGTTCATTCCGGGCCAAGAGCTATGCTTCTGGGCCTTTGCCTGCACCCCGGCATTCAACTCACGGAGCCAACGGATCAGTTGCAGGACCCCACATCCTGGTTTGCGAGGCAGATTCATGGGGATGGAGCGGGGGCTGTCATTGTTGTCACCCAGAACGATCTGACCACAGACGATATTGCCCGGCTGGCTGATAGCGGTGTAGACGGGTTCGAGATCGTCAATTGCGGCCACCCGAATCTGCGATCGGACCTCCGTCAAGAGGTGCTCAATACCTGCCGTTCCCGCGGGCTCGTCCTTGTAGCATCAACGGACTGGCACGGCTGGGGCGGGATGACGAGGACATGGACAGTCATAAGAGCACCGGGAGCATCCGCACTCTCGCGTACACAACGGGCGAACCTTGCAATGGGTAAACTTCGGGAACGAAACCCTGTGGACGTTATTCCCGTGGCTGCCGGATATATGGGTGTGCCTTCAAGGATGCGCGCGATTTTCTCTCCGGTAGTCGAGACTCTGAGATATGCCCAGGAGTTGTCGCCTGCACGAGTTATTTCATGGTGGTTCTGGGCCTCGGCCGTTTTTGTTCTTTGGGTGTTGCTCCGAAGGACCGGTGTGCATCCGGGCAGAGTTCTGCTTGTTTTGCTTATCGGGGGCGCCGGCCTCGGCCTGGTTGCTTCAGGTGTTTCGCTCATTGGACAGGGTGGAGGCGACGCATCGTATTCAGTACATGTCGGCCTTATCACACTTTCTACCGGTGCGATAGCTTTCCTGGCTGCCCTGATTGACAGCCTTTTGATCGTGCGCAAAAGGCGCTGTCAGAAGTTGGTTGCACTGAGTCTGGAAGGCTCGGTTCCATTGTGATTGTGTTCTCCGGACATCGGTAGTAGTTTCCTGTCGCTGAACTCTTCTGCCCCGGTCTCGCCGGGCATCTGCATGAATTGCAGAATAAAATCCATTCCGGACAGAGCACACTTTATGGACTGGAATAAGCGTTTTTTCCTTCTCCTGGCTTTCGTGACCGCATTTCGGCTTGCTTATATCCTTACGGCTCCGCTGGACCTCGTTGCAGATGAAGCCTATTACTGGAACTGGTCCCGGCAGTTGGACTGGGGTTACTTCAGTAAGCCTCCCATGGTGGCCTGGATCATCGCGCTTTTCTCCAGGACTATCGGATCTACTACAGCAGTCGTGCGGTTACCAGCAGTGCTGCTGGGAGCTGTTTCTACGGCGGTGATTTTTCTGCTCGCAAGACGCATGTATGACTCACGGACGGCTTTCTGGGCGGCGGCGGCGGCGATAGCTTCACCGGGCGGGTCCGCTCTGGGCATTTTCATGACCATCGATGCGCTCCTGGTTTGCTTCTGGTCTGTAGCCCTGTACGTATTCTGGAAAGGGCTTGAAAAGGAGGAGGGCAGCTCTGTGGAATGGGTTGCTCTGGCGCTGGCTATTGGACTCGGACTGCTCAGCAAACAGGTGATGGCCGCTTTCATCGGTCTCATATTTGTGTTTTTGGCGGTGAACAGCAGGGATAGATACCTGCTCAAATCCCCCCGGCCCTATCTGGTTTCACTTTTGGCGCTCGCTGCCCTGATACCGCCCATCATTTGGAACGCTCATCACGGCTGGATCACCTTCCATCACACCGCCTCTCACTTTGAAAGAGGTCCGTCCAATTTGATCGCTACCTCAGCAGAGTTCATAGGCGGACAGATTGGCATCGTTTCGCCTGTAACCTGGATTCTGTTTGCCGTGCTCTCGGTCTTGCTGCTCTTCCGTTTCAGGGCACAGGACCGTCGCGTGCTCTACTTGCTGTGTTTCGGCCTGGTCCCTCTGCTCCCGGTTCTCGTTTTGAGCTTGAAGCAGAGAATCGAACCCAACTGGCCCGCCGCATTCTATCCGGCCGGAATGATCCTTCTGGCCGCCTGGGGCTGTGGGAACGTCTCGGCTGGTTCCGGACTGGATTCGTGGAGACCTTACTTTAAAAAAGGCGTGATGGTTGGGGCGGTAATGGCGCTGCTTACCTATGCTTTACCGTTTTGGGCCGGCGCTGCCCCGTTCCCATGGGCGGATAGGCTGGTTGCCAGGGTGCAGGGCTGGGGGCAACTCGGCCTTCAAGCGGGCAGGGTACTTGGCCAAGTACCTCGCGCGGAGACTACGTTTATACTGACATTCGATCGTCAGTTGGCTTCCGAACTTGCCTTCTATGTGCCGGGGCAGCCAAATGTCTACAATTGGCCCGGTCCCGGAGGCCTGCCGGACAACCAGTACGATATTTGGGACGGGCCGAAAATCGGCTGGGATGCGCTCATGGTTTTCCCGGAAAATGATTCCCGGAGACCTGTCGCCATGTCTGGATATTTCCAGGCAGTCACTCGCCTGGACAACATATCGTCGGGAGCCGGAAGGCAACACAGCTACAGTTTATACCTTGGAACTTCCCTCAAAAAGTGGCCCGTTAGAGATCAATAAAGTTATAATTCCCCGCCGAATCAGCCTTGTTTGGAGGATTCCACCAGCGTCCGCAGAATATCTTCCTTGCCGATTACTCCCACCAATTTGCCTCTTTCAACAACGGGAATCGTATGGATGCTTCTGTTGACCATTATGGAGGCTATCTCATCGATGCCCGTTTCCGGGCTGACTGTCACCGGGTCGGTCGTCATGGCGTCCGAAGCCTTTATTGCCGCTATCTTTTGCATTTCTTTTTCGGTTTTGCCGGGCGGATAAATTGGAATGAAAGCGTCCAGAATTGTAAAAACCGAAGGCATGGGGAGTTTCTTCTGTTCGGCTATAAGATCACTCTGGCATATTATGCCAACCAGAGTGCCCTCCTGGTCTACGACGGGTACGCCGTTAAAATGGCTTTCGATCAGCAGCTTGGCAATTTCCGTTATTTCCGTTTGCGGGGTGACGGTGGTGACCTCCCGGGTCATTAAGTCCTTGGCCTTAAGCATCAGAAACGCTCCATTAATGAGGCTATACTTAAATAATCTAAGTCCGATCGGATTGATCGGGAACATCGCGCCCTTTGACAAAAGCGCCTGTTATTTCCGGCAATACCGATATTTTCACTATATATAGCACAGACATGGGCCTTATTGGCAATGATCTCAGTGAGACATGCGGGACGAGCTCCACCGCACTCAGCGTATTTTGCCCGATATCTCAAGGCCCATCCGCTTTGCCTCGGCAATGACCTCGGCCTCATCCACCGTAAGCAGCCGCCCGTCTTCCAGGACCTGCCGCCCGTCCACCCAGACGAATCTTACGTCGCTTCCCCGGGCCGCATAGACGATATGGCTGACCGGGTCATACATGGGTGTCAGATGAGGTTGATTGAGGTCGAGGGCGATCAGGTCGGCCTTTTTGCCGGGTTCTATGCTCCCGGTCTCATTTTCCAGCCCAAGGGCCGAAGCGCCTCCGAGCGTCGCCATCCAAAGCGCCTGCTCAGCGGGGCAGGCGAGGGGGTCTTTTCTAAAAACCTTATGGATTTTGGCCGCAAAGGCCATTTCGGAAAAAAGGTCCAGGTCGTTGTTGCTCGCGCACCCGTCCGTCCCGAGGCCAACCTTTACCCCGGATGAGATCATGTCCGGGATGGGAGCGATGCCGGAGCCCAGCTTCATTGCGCTCTCCGGGCAGTGGGAGACTGAGGCCCCGCTCTTTGCAATCGAGCGGATTTCATCTCTAGAGAGCCAGATTCCGTGAGCGCACAACGTCAGTTCGTCCAGCAGCCCGAGCGTATCGAGATGCATTGCCGGCCGCCGGCCGTATCTTCTGATGATATCGCCGACCTCGCCCGCTGTTTCGGAAAGATGGGTCTGAAAGAGGATTTTGTGGCTGCGGCAAAGCTCTTTTACGCGCTTGAGCATCGCCGGGCCGCAGGTGTAGGGAGCGTGGCAGAAAAGGGACGGGCGGATGCGGCCGCTCTGGCCGGGGAAGTTCGACAGAAAGGCTTCGGCGCGTGATTGGAAATTTGCCGGATCAGGCAGATCGGGCGTGGGGAAACTCAGAATACCCTGGCCCATGACGGCGCGAATCCCTGAATCAAGGGCTGCGCGCGCGGCCGATTCTTCGAAAAAATAACCGTCGCAGAAACATGTTGTGCCGCTTTTGAGCATTTCAACCGCTGAGAGCAGGGTCCCCAGATATACGCTTTCGGGATTTACAAAAGCGGTCTCGAGGGGGAAGATGATTTCTTCGAGCCACCTGTTCAGGGGAAGATCGTCGCCGGCTCCGCGAAAGAGGCTCATCGCAGCATGAGTGTGCGTATTTATCAAACCGGGCATGAGCAGGTAGCCTGAAAGATCAAGCTCCCTGCGCCCCCGGAAAAGATTGCGCAGCTCACCGGACGGGCCGGCAGCGGCTACGCGGTCCCCTTCGATTGCAACGGCCCCGGAGCGCAGCCGGCTCATTGCGGCGTCGCATGCAACCAGCCAGTCGGCATTGAAGAGCAGCCAATCGACTTCCCGGACCGGTGCATCCTCAGGTTTTTCGGGCGAATTCCCGGACATGACCGAATATTTCCTCCAGATCCAGCGTCAGCAGCATACGGTCCTTCATCATGAGCCGCCCGCCAATGACACTGTGGCGTACATCCGCTGCCCCGGCCGCATAAACGAGGTGACTTACCAGGTTGTAGACGGGCGTAAGGTGCGGTTTTCTAAAATCCACCACTATCACGTCGGCAAGCATCGCCGGGGCGATTTGGCCCGTCCGGCCCTCCCAGCCAAGCGCCCTTGCGCCGGACACCGTCGCCATCCGGAGGGCCGTCTCGGCCGTGAGGACCGTTGGATCGAGTGTTGCGGCCTTGTGGAGCTTGGCACACGTGTCCATTTCCCCGAACATATCCAGGTTGTTGTTGCTGGCGCAGCCGTCCGTGCCCAGGGCGACCGTTATCCCCGCTTCGAGAAGGCGCGGGACAGGGGCGATTCCGGAGGCAAGCTTCATATTGCTTTCCGGATTATGGACCACCTTCACCTGGTTTTCGGCAAGCAGGCCGATATCGGTTTCACTCAGGGCTACGCAGTGATCGGCCACCAGGCGCTGGTCGAGCAGACCGAGGGCCGCGAGGTGTTCGACTGGACGCCTGCCGTATCGGTCCAGTATCTGTTTTACCTCTTCTTCATTTTCCGACAGGTGGACTACAAGCGGCGCCGCATGCCTGGCCGATATATCGTGGCATTTCTTCAGAAGGTCCGGCGAGCAGGTGTAGAGGGCATGCGGTTCGACGGCAATGGAAATGAGAGGGTCGCCGCGCCACCTTTCGATGAGCGATTCGGTATGCCTCAGGCCGTTTTCGATCTCCCCGTAAGCGGGAGAAGGAAAATCGTAGAGCACCTCGCCGACGCATGCGCGCATTCCGGCCTTTTTCGCCGCTTCCGCGACCTTGTGTTCGAAGAGGTACATATCGCAAAAAGCCGTAGTCCCCGACAGGATCATCTCGGCGCACGCGAGCATCGTGCCCCAGTAGACCCATTGCTCGTTCAGCCTTCTTTCCGCGGGGAAAATGTGGTTCTCAAGCCAGTCCATCAGTGGAAGGTCATCGGCAATGCCGCGAAAGAGCGTCATAGCGGCGTGCGTGTGAGCGTTTATCAACCCGGGGAGGGCCGCACATCCGGAGATGTCAAGGGTTTCCGATGATTCAAAAGCCGATTCGATCTGGTCAGAAGGCCCCGCCGCCTCTATCTTGCCGTCCCGGATAGCTATTCCACCAGGGTTGAAGATGGTCGAGTCCGTGTCCAGGGTCAGCACGAGTCCGTTCAGAAACAGAATGTCCGCCTTTTTTTTCTCCGGCCGGTCACTTTGTGATTCATTAGCTGGCTGCAATTTGCCTCGTCCAGTTAAATTTTTGAATTTCAAGTTCAAGACTTTAAGTCTAAAATCAATCGGTAGACTAAAATCTTGCGGTTTAACTTAAATTCAAATCTTAAAACATCGAGCTTAAAAATATGAAAGTAACCGACGGCCTGCACGCTTTTCTCTGGACTTCACCGTCCGCAAACAACTGCAATACCTATCTCATCGACGGCCCGGCGCGGATACTGATCGATCCCGGGCATCTGCACCTCTTCGAGCATGTCGAAGTCCAGTTGCGGGTGCTCGGCATCGAGCTTTCCGATATAGACCTGGTCCTGGTGACGCACGCCCACCCGGATCACTTCGAAGCGGCCCGGCTGTTCAAGAATCAGCCGGCCCTTTTCGCCATCAGTCTCGAAGACTGGCGCATGATCCAGGAGATAGGCAAACACATGGGTCCCATGTTCGACCTGGATGCCTACACTCCCGATTTTCTCCTGGGACCGGGCAACCTGGATCTGAAGGGGATCGGGCTGGAAATAATCCCCTCGCCGGGGCATTCGCCGGGATCGATGGTGCTGCACTGGCCTGCACGCAAGGCGCTCTTTTGCGGCGACGTGCTTTTCCGGGACGGCCTTGGTCGCACCGATCTTCCGGGCGGAAGCGGCGGCGCTCTCAAACAGAGCATTAAAGCACTCGAATCCCTTGATTTGGAATTGCTCCTGCCCGGGCATGGAGATATCGTCTCTGGAAGCGCCCAGGTCAAGTCGAATTTCAAGAGGGTCGAGGAATTCTGGTTCAGTTACATTTAACGCCTGCTTATCAAGCGGACCAGGCTTCAGGATACTCCACTTTCCTTCCCGCGGGCCTCCTCCAGCACGCTCAGCCGCTGCTCGAGCAGTTCCACCCTGGCCTGCAGGTCCGCGAACTCCTTTTTGCGAACCACCTCCAGGTTATCGGAGACTTTCTTCAGGGACGACTGTAATTTGGAGCTAACGTCCCCCCATTCCCGCTCGCCGCTCTTGACCATGTCTTCGGCCAGTTTCTCCGCTTCGTCGCTCGTTATTTTCCCCTCTTCAACGAGCGACCGGGTTGCTTCGCGGATTTTATCGCGGGTGAGCACCGCCGCGCCGATTCCGGCAAGCATACTTTTTCTCAAAAACTCCAGCATTGCAGCTCCTTTTTCCTTATTGGCGCGCCTTTTCGAAGGCGCAAAAAAAAGAAGTCGGAAAAATCCAAATCATCTATAGAATAGCAACATTTCGCGGACACGCAATGACGATCTGAGGCTGGAGCGGTTATGAGCACCATCAGGCGTGAGATAATAGCCCTTTTATCGGAGGGGGAGTACGGGGTAAAGAATATTTCCAAAATCATTCGCATTAGCGAAAAGGAGGTTTACGAGCACCTGGAGCATATAGGCCGCGTGGTTAAATCGCAGAACAGGAAGCTCAAAATAATACCCACCAGTTGCCTGGAATGCGGTTCTGTCTTCGAAAGCTCTACCACTATTTAAAGGTGGTTCGTGAAACGAGGGCCTCGGAAGGAGATGTGGAAATAAAGGTCCTTCGCCGGGTCCATCCGAAAAGGATCACGTCCCGGGAAGGTCTTACGCCGAAAGCTCGCAGCGAAGAAGGACCGATTCGGGGCCTCGACCCCACGCCCTATGGAGGAAGACTTGATATTGCAGATCCAACCCTCATGTTTTGTAGAGTCAGATCTGTTTGTGGTATAATACCAGCACTTCCACCGGCAGGGATCGCGGGCGGTTGAGACAAACGCCCTCGATAAGGCAGACGCCTGTGAGATTTGATTGGGACCCGCTCAAAGAGAGAATGAACATTGAGAAACATGGTTTGTTCTTTTCGGATGCAAGCCTTGTTTTTACAGATCGGAATTCTTTGAGCAAGTTTGATGATGAACACTCCGGCAAAGATGACCGTTGGATTACCTTGGGGATGTTACCAAGCGGGACGATCGTTGTCGTGGTGCATACCTTCCGAGGCAAGAGCACCGATCTTGATGAGTATATTAGAGTAATATCCGCACGAAGAGCCACGAAGAACGAAATCAAACAATATCATGAGAGGCTGCCATGAAGGATGAATATAATTTTTCGAATGCTGAAAAGGGCAAGTTCTACAGGCCGAGAGAAGAATTAAAAATCCCTATCTACCTGGAAGAGGATGTTCTGCTATACCTTCAGGGCAGGAAGAGGGATGCTGATCTGTCCTCTATCGTCAATGAAATCCTGCGCAAAGAGATAGAAATACTCAAGGCCTTGGAGCCATAGTAAGATAGAGAGATTGGGAAACCGGCATTGGGCTCGCCCCCGCTCCCGCCCCGGATGAAAATACAGCTTGTTTTTTGAGGTGGCAGATATTGGACTGGTAGTAGACCGGTTTGTTGGAGGTGCTTTATGGAAAAGGTAGGAGCTTATGAGGCGAAAACTCACCTCACTCAACTCCTGGAGCGTGTCGCCAAGGGTGAGAAGATAACGATCACAAAGCACGGCGTGCCTGTGGCGACCCTGCAGCCCGCAGATGCCTCGAAGAGGACGCCTGTGCGCGACATTATCGACCAGTTGAAAGGGTTTCGTAGCGGCCACCGCCTCGGCGGGCTTTCCATTCGCGATATGATTGAGGAAGGAAGGCGCTGATGTCCGCCCGGTTTGTCGTCGACAATTCGGTCGTCGTGTCGTGGTGTTTCGAGGAAGAGGGAAACAGCTACGGGGAAGCTGTCCTCGAAAGCCTCGAGGCCGGGGAGGCCTTTGTCCCCGCCGTATGGCCACAAGAGGTGGGCAATGTTCTGCTTGTCGCAGAAAGGAAAAAGCGCCTCAGCCACGCTTCAGTCGTCCGCTTTCTCGAACTCTCGGGCGGTTTGCCCATCGCAGTAGGACAGGAGACCCCTGAGAGGATGCTCAAGGAGATCGTTTCGCTCGCGCGGGAGCACCGGCTTTCAACCTGTGACGCTTCCTACCTGGGCCTCGCCATGAGGCTTGATCTGCCCCTCTCCACGCCGGACACATCCCTCGTGAAGGCCGCCAAAAAATGCAAAGTCCCTGCCTACGCCCCGACCCGATAGAAATCACAAAACTGAGACCGAATCGCAATAAAATAGCAATATTTCAGGCACGCGCAATGACGATCTTTAGAACGGAGCGGATATGAGCACGACCAGGCAGGAGATAATGGCCCTTTTGTCGGAGGGGGAGTACGGGGCAAAGAATATTTCTAAAATCATTCGCATCAGCGAAAAGGAGGTTTTCGAGCACCTCGAGCATATAGGCCGTTCACTCAAATCACAGAAAATGAGGCTCAAAATAACCCCGGCCCGTTGCCTGGGATGCGGTTTCAAATTCGAGGGCCGAAACCGTTTTACGTCGCCGGGAAAATGTCCCAAGTGCAAGGGAGAACACATTCAGGACCCGGAATATGGCATCGAAGGCCCTTAGCTGTCAGTGCTCAGGGTGGTTCCATCCGTATGTCTCGAAAAGACTTGACGGGTTTTGCTTCGCTCCACCCATCCTGCTGGTCTCCCCGAGTGTTTTCATGGTTTCAGGATGTTTCGAAGGGACATGAATAACTGGCTCTAAAAGGGCAGTCTTACTACCGATGTCTTTAGAAACCGGCGATCACGTTCGCATCCGACCTTTCCGACAGCCGCCGAAGCGGTCGACAAGAGCAGAGAACTTGTGGTTGCTGCGAGTAGAGAGCTGGCGCAGTTTAGGATTCAAGCGCGTCGGGCGCAAGCTTCCAAATTCTGCCGTCCTTTATGGCCAGTCCCTTCTTTTTGAGTTCAGGCGCCAACCGGCGGATTCGGCTTTCGTCAAGTCCTTTCTTCCTGGCAAGGCTCTGTGGAGTTTCAGTGAAACGCATCCTGGCTATGTAATAGTCGTAATACTTTGAGAGGTAGCGGTCTTCCATGGCCTCTACGAGGACGTCTAATTTCCTTCCGTTGACCAGTACTTCCCGGTAGCCTGAATGCAAAGCGTGAATGAGGATAGCGCGAAGCGCTTCTATCCCATTCAGTTGTTCATCGCCGTCAAAGCCTTCGCCGGTCACATGCTGGTATGCATTGGAACTATCTGTCCAGATTCTGTACTCCTTTAGCTCCATAGCGGACTCCCGGCGGACTGATATGGTTGTCTCTGAGTCTTGAATCCAACATTAGCGCAGCGTAGCTGTATTGCAAGTACTTAAGAGAGCCGCTTTCCTGAATCTTTATGAAAACATGAATTCTTAAGTAACTGCTGACATTATCCGATTAAAGAATAGTTCCAATCTGTTACGAATGCGCTTCGTTCAATATGTTGGGAGGAAAAATGCGCTGCCGGCTCTATTTCTTCACCTTCACAGTGATGTTCATGGCCCTTTTGCTTGTTAATCTTACCGCTCCCGGTTCGGTTGGCGCTGAAGGTGGGTCCTGCCAGGACCCGGAAGCCCTTGGCAGGTGGGCAGTCATACTTTCGCCGGGGCCGGAGACTGGTGTCCCATGGGGAGGCTACCACATTACAATAGCAGGCTACAGCGATATGCACGCCTGCGATTGCGACGATGATACCGCTTACAATTGCGTGAGTCCCCTATGCCTCTGCGGCGACGACGGGGCTATCCTCAGGAAATATTTTAAGTCGCTCTTCAACGACAAGCCCTGGCATTTGCATGGGAACCTTCCCGTTCTCAGCCAATGGAGCGGCCTATGGACACAGACTCTTCAAAGTGAGATTCTGGATAAATTGGCGAATGAGCTGGACGTTGAGGGATTTGACAAGATCAAGGGGCCGGACCATCCGGCGGGCCCGGGGAAAAAGGGTACGCCCTGGCACATCACTTTGACGGCTGATAAGACCTTCTCCAAAGCGACGGTTGCGGCCTTCAAGAGGGACAAGACGGACTGGTATCTCTGGCTTGTGCCGGCTGCTCCGCAAGAATGCATCGACCAAGGGACCAACTGCCCGACATGGACCAGAATCGACTCCCTTTAGTCAAAGACCATAGGCGAAAGAGCGAGTGAAACAGCCCCCCGCGACCTAAATAACCTCCCCCGCTTTTACAAAGGCCGGGATCTTCCGGTCCCATAGTGCCCCTGTCCCCTCTTTCCCGGAAGTCGCTCTGCAAATCGGCCATCCCGCTCCCATCGTTACCTTTACCTGACCTCTCGGCCAGAGCAACATAGCCCGGATAACTGAGCCGGAAGGCGCCGAATTCCAGTTCGGAAGTAAGTGAAAAAACGCCGCTTTTTTTTAAGTTAACGGCCATCGGGTCCGCCCCCCAGGACGCTAGGCCCGACCCTCCGGGAGCAGCCCGATTCGGCAGGTCGCAAGATCATTCATGAACGACTGCTTAAGCTCGTAATCGTCGATGGCCGCAGTGAAGTTGACATTGAGAATTTGAAAACCGCAGTTTGCGGCCATATGGAAGGCGCGCCGGGTGTGCTCACACTCCCTTCAGATCGGTAATACCTATTTGACAGATAGGAAAAAGTAGTATATCCGTTTGCGTGAATCCCTAATAAATCCCTCCAACAGCAGGAGTTCATAAATGTATCGGCCTTTCGGCTTTACCTGAAGCGGCCTCATGAACTCTACCCGTGCATGGTAGACTTCCGGCTTGACCGGGAGATGCAGCGAATCTCCACATATGCCTGATTTTCCCGCTTGAGGCCTCTTTTAGTCCGGCTCGGCTGCCTTATCGAGGCGGATGGATGCCACCCGGCTATATAGCAGGGTCCCCTTTGATGTCAGCCGATTGGAATGACAACTGACAATCTGTTAGAGGAGGTTCGATTTGCGAGAAGATCTTTTAAACCGACTGGCTCTGAGCGTTCGCAACATGGATCAGGAAGCAACCAGGGCGGCAGCCAGGGATGCGCTGATCAACCGAGTTGATGCTGTTACCGCCATCAATGAGGGGTTGGCTGCCGGTATGAACGAAGCGGCGCGGCTTTATGAAGAGGGAGAATATTTCATTTCGGAGCTTTTATTGTGCTCGGACGCAATGTATGCCGGGCTGGATATCCTGCGGCCTCACATCACACGCAAGAGCTGTCTCCACAAGGCAAGAGTCGTGATCGGCGTCATCCGGGGGGATGTCCACGATATAGGAAAGAATCTTGTGGCTCTCATGTGTGAAGCGGCGGGCTTCGAAATGTACGACCTGGGTAGAGATGTACCTGCAGAGGACTTTATTGCCAAAGTCAGGGAAGTGAATGCCGATATGGTCTGTGTTTCAACCTTGATGTCGACGACCATGGACGCCATACCCGAGGTCATAGAACTTCTCAACGGTAACGGCCTCCGGGAAAAAGTCACAGTGATGGTCGGGGGCGGCCCCCTTTCCCAAGCCTTTGCAGATCGCATTGGCGCCGACGGCTACGCAGGAAATGCGATCAGCGCCGCTCGCCTGGCCAAGAAGCTGCTGCTTCAAAGAGGCAAGGCACATTCTTGACGCGAAGTGCGGGGGGGGCAGGTCACGAAACGTAAGTCTACAGGAGAGGGATAGCCAACATGCATAAAGATGATCAAATGACGCCAAGAGAAAGAGGAGCAGCACTGAATATGGGCGAAGCGGTAGACCGTATGCCTATCAGTATGTTTTATTTTGCTCCCGGACATCGTCTTATGGGATGGACCAGACGTCAGGCGGAAGCCAGCGCACGGACTCGCGCGGATATCCAGAAGAAAACCTATGAAGTCTTTGGAATTGACATAGTTACCGCTCAATATGGATTGCATGGTATGGGGATTGCCTTCGGCGCGATTGTGAGCGATCCGGAGAATGACAGTCCGGCAATTTTGGAACACCCTATTAAAGATATAACGGATTTAAGCATTCTCGATTTGGATAAAGTCACTATAAAAAACGATCCAAATGCTAAGAAATGTTATGAAATGGCACAGATGCTCTTAGAAGAAATCGGCCATGAAGTTGGCTGTGCTTTTGGCTCAACCGGTCCTTTCACCTCAGCTTCTGCTCTACTGGGGCCGGAGAGACTTTTAAGGGCTCTTCTCAATAATCCGGATCAGGTGCACAAGCTTATGGAATTTACCACCCAGGCTTCATTGCAGTTGGCTAAACCATTCCTGGAACTGGGCTTGTCTCTAGGTGTTGCAGATCCTGTTGCCTCCGGAAGCCTTCTTCGAAAGAGACACTTTGATGAATTCGTCGTGCCGTATACTCGACGAGTTATTGAAGGATGTAAAGCAATCAGTCCAAGCGGCATTACAGGCCATATATGCGGCGATACTACCAGTATTTTGGAAGGCATGGTGGAATGTGGATATGATGTCATCAGCCTGGATAACGCAGTAGATCTTAAAGCAGCAAAAGAGCGTGTCGGAGATAAGGTTCACCTCCTGGGAAATGTAGATCCCGTCAATATTCTTCGTAGCGGCACTCCCGATGACGTCAGGCAAAACGTACGAGAATGCTTTGCGAAAGCATGGGATAACCCGAAGGGGTATATCATAGGAACCGGATGTGATACTCCCCTGACTGCTCCTCTGGAAAATTCCCTTGCTTTTATGGAGGAGGCGCGAAAGTGTGCGAAGTATCCTCTTAATCCGGATAACTTCAGGTAGAGCACAACTATGATTGAAATGACCGGCATCAAGAAATCCTTCGGGGATTTAAAAGTTCTTCCAAGAGCCCGCAGACGGCAGGGTGGTGGTCTCGACCACTGATGCAATATTGTTTGACAGCCTCGTTGATGCAGGTGAGGTGTATATTCCTGCTGGAAGCTACATAGGCTGTGCCGGAAGTGCGGGTGATGTGTTCAAGATAAATGCCGAGTGACTCTCTCAGAGCAGCGTTCAAGATTGTAGGGAGCTGACGGAGAGGAGGGGTAACCGCGACCCGGGTGTGCCGGGGCACCCGGGATCGTCCTGAGTTTACGCTGCGCATCACGGGCCGGGCTGGCAAGCCCTCAATACGGCATCCAATGACCGTTTACAATGCTCATCGCAATCGTATATTTCATCTTAAGACCTCATCTTCGGCGCAGAAAAGGATTGGATTTTGTTCGAGGGGGTGGAGGGTGGACTTCGACGATTATGAAAAGTTCGAGGGAATCGAAATAAAACGGGCAATTACAGTAAACAGGCAAGCTGCCGAAGTTTACCGCTTCTGGCGAAACCCGGAAAATCTCCCTAAAATAATGTGCGATGTGAAAAAGGTTGCGATTTTGGACGATAAGCGTTCGCACTGGGTAGTGGCTGGGCCTCTGGGGATACAACTGGAGTGGGATTCGGAGCTTACGGATGACATTCCTGAAAAACTGCTCGGATGGCGATCCGTCGGAAAGGCCGACGTGAAGAGTATGGGACGTGTGGAGTTCGCCTCTTCGCCGGCAGGCGACGGTACTGAAGTCAAAGTGTCGCTTAAATACGCTCCTCCCGGCGGCCGCCTGGGGTTCGCTGTTGCCAGGTTTTTTGGAGACAACCCGTCCAGGGAAGTGGCAGGTTGCCTTTTATTGTTCAAAGATCTTATGGAAACGGGCGACCACGGCGGTACCTGCGCCCGATTGCCTGACGCGGCATGAATCATACAGCGGATATAATGCATCGGATGCCGGAATCCATGTTCTCGCCAATCCGCCACTGGTTATCCTGCGATAGTTAACCTTGCCAAAAGAAATAACTTAGTAGATAATACGGACTTCCAAGAATCCCGTTATGCCGTACTTTATTCAAAAAGGGTGAGGTAGATGAAAAGCAAGCAGGAGCGCATAAAGAAGGCGAACAAAACCTACTGTGACGGACACGCCCAGGAAGGCATCAAGATTTGCCGCTGGGAGAACATGCCCGGCTGGCAGAAATTCCTGAAAGGCGAAATAACAGAGACTCAGCTTTCCGTTGAAGCCAAACAGGAACTTGCCGAACTGGACCAGGCGTTCGGCAAATACTTGCGGTCCGATTCCGACAGGGAAGAAGATACCCCGGAGCCGCCGCAGGAAGACCAGCCCGCGGGAAAGGCCAGGATCGCCAGTAAGATTTACAGGCAGGCGTGTGTGGATTCGGGCAAGAGCTTATGCTTTTTCAAGAATTTTACGGCATGGCAGGAGTTCGTGCACGGCGAAATCGGAGAAGACCAATTTTACGAAAAAGCGCGCGAGGAAATCGTCAAAAGCGCAGCCGAGAAACATAGCAATAATTGATACGGGGAGCAGGAAGTAGGGAGCGAGAAGCGGGAATACTTTATGTGCTGCCGTTTTTCTCAAGCTGCGCGTTCGTCTATGGATATCTCTTTTGCATATTCCTTCATTCCGGTTACATCGATCACCACCACCGGTTGATCACCGACAACCCAGGCATCGTGCCCCGGAGGGATGTTGCTGAAATCCCCCGGTCCGAATTCGTCTTCGTGTCCATCATCCATTACCACGTGAAGCCTGCCCGAGACGTGGTACCGGGTGTGCGGGGCCATGCAGCTTTCCGTTCCGACAATGGGTTTGAGGCTTTCCGACCATTTCCACCCGGGCAGCAGGGTCGCTTTTCCGAAGACTATCCCACCCACTTTTGCCAACTCCAGTCTCCCCTTTGGAAAAGTCCGCACCTCATCGGGCGCCGCTATGTTCTTCTTTGTCATTTTATTTTCCACCTTGCTGTACTCCTTTAAGCCTGGATTATTGGTGAGCATACATATAAAAATGATATACACTTGCCACAGCTATTCAATATTGATTGCGCAAGTTCGACATCGAGAGATGTTGTGTTCGAAGCGGCTAAGCGTGCGCATTCAGCCGACGGTGCCCTGGCCGCTGCAGCTCCAGATTCGAGCGATTCAGGCCCGGAGCGGGCGGAATTGACATATCGCTTGCATGTTCGATTTGGACATCGTATGGTTTTTCGGCCTTTGGGGGTTGTTCCCGAAGTTTTTTCGTGCATAATAATCAGACCTCAAAATGCGGTTCCGATGAATAACGTTCGTGCAGAGTTGTTTAACTGATCCCAAAATCCTGGATAATGGCTGTGGAAAGTGAAACTGTTTTAACACCCGTTTTGAAGACTTCTTCAGAGCCTCTTTCGAAGCTCCATGTGACCGGGCTTTGCCTGCTTCTCGCTGCGATCATTCTTTTCGGCGCAATGGTAGAATTTCGCGGAGCGCTGGCCAACAGGCGTATGACCGATATCGGCCCTTACCTGAGAGCCGCATGGACGGTCCGCACCGGCGGGGATATGTACAAAATCACCGATGATAATGACTGGCATTACTTATACCCGCCTCTGTTCGCCATCCTTATGACTCCTCTCGCGGACCCTCCTCACGGAGAGGACCGGACAGGATACCTGCCTTACGCACTAAGTGTGGGGATCTGGTATATCGTTACCATGGCTCTTGGGGTGATCGGCATCGGAATCCTTGCCCGGACCATGGAAGATCCGTTCAGGAATCTTGCCGCAGGCAGGGGGCGCCGCTTTTCACTGCGCTGGTGGGCATTGCGGACCGCTCCCCTGTTGGTCCTTCTTCCGGCTATCGGGCGATGCCAAATGCGGGGGCAGGTGGGTCTGCTCATCGTATTTTTGTTTTGCTGCCTGGCCGCCGCTATTCTCAAAGGCAGGAGGTTTCGCGCCGGCCTCTGGCTTTCCGGCGCAATTTGCGTGAAAGTGTTTCCAGCCGTTATATTGGCCTTCGTCTTCTGGCGCCGTGATTGGCGCATGCTTTCCGGATGCGCCGTCGGGCTCCTGGTGGGTCTTATTCTGGTGCCCGTCATTGTACTAGGTCCGGAGAGGACAGTAGCCTCGTATAAATCGTTCTATCAGGAGATTGTAGTTGCGGGGATCAAAGGTGATGCCGGAGGCAGCCGCGGGGCAGAGCTTACGGGAATTACGAGTACGGACAGCAACTCACCGATGGTCGTGCTGCATAATATTATGCATCCCGATAAGAAAAACCGCCCGAAGACAGCCCATCCAGGCGTGCGCGCTGCACATTGGACGATAGCTTTTCTCATGCTGGCAATTACCCTGTTTGCTTCCGGGTGGAAGGGCCGATGGTATTCGGGAAAAGTAGATGCAACCATGGCAGAGGTTTCTTTCATCTATGCCTTTATCCCGTTAATGTTTGTGGCAAGCCCCGTATTTCATCCTCATTATGTTGCAATGGCTGTCCCGCTGGTGATGGTGCTCCTTGTCATACTTTGGGAGAGGTATTCATATGGGCATATCCCTCCCGGGTGGAAGGCCGTGTTCTGGTTCATTGCAGTGAGTCATATTTTGACATCGATAGACATGGGGCCGTTTCTGTATCTTCGGGATTTCGGCCTTGTTTTGCTCAGTACTTTAGCACTTTGGGTGGCAATCCTCGTAGCGATCAGACAGACCGCTCTCGTGCCTTTTGTATCCGCGACACCCTTGCCGAGGCCTTCTCAGATAAACATCGAGAAGATAGCCGTGATTCTGCCTGCCTTTAACGAGAGTGCGGTCATCGGACAGGCTGTGGATTCGGCAATCGAGTTTTCTGTGCACAACCCGAACTTCCATTTCCTGTTCGTAGACGACGGTTCCACTGACGGCACCGTTGAAGTGCTCAAGACATCCCTTCATGGACGCGAGACAGGCAATGTCTCCTTTGTTGGTTACGAAACAAATGAGGGAAAAGGACACGCGATCAGGACCGGCTTCGAGACGATGGATGCAGATGCATACTGTTTCATGGATGCCGACATGGCTTATTCCACTGATTATTTGAACGTCATAAAGGAAAAACTGGAGGGTGCGGATATAGTAATCGGGTCTCGCAGTCTGTACTCCCGCCTTTCAGGAGAGTTGGCGATAATAAGGCCGCTTATGGGAAGGTCGTTCAACTGGATTGTAAGGTCAGCGCTGGGTCTACCTTTCCGGGACACACAGGCCGGCTTGAAAGGTTTTCGCCGGGATGCCGCAGAATGCCTGTTCAGAAAAAGCAACGTGAGCGGGTTCAGTTTTGATGCGGAGATTCTTTTTCTTGCTCGCAAATGCGGCCTCTGGGTTGAAGAGTTCGAGGTGCGGGCGAGCGGAGAACATGAATATAAGAAAGGGTGGCATCTTCCCTCCATGTCCCTAGCCATGTTCCGGGACCTGCTCCACATCAAGTGGAGAAACTTCAAGGGGCAGTATGACTAAACGCGTATTGCTGAGCCTTGATGTTGAAGAGTTCGATCTCCCGAATGAATACGGTTTGTCGATCGGTCCTGAGGAAGAGATAGCAGTTACAAGCGAGGGGCTGACCCGTGTGCTTCGCCTGCTTGAAAGTCTGGATGTCCAGGCAACCTGTTTTGTGACCGCAAAATTTGCGCAGAGCCGGCCGGACCTGATGGCGGGAATGGCCGGAAGATATGAAATAGCATCCCACGGCCTTAATCATTCATGCCTTAAACAAGGCGACCTGTCAGCTTCACGCATCGAACTGGAAAGATTGACAGGTAGGAGGGTATGCGGATTTCGAAGCCCGCGATTGAGCGTTGTCCGCCATGATGAAATCCTTGCCGCAGGGTACACCTACGACTCTTCCGAGAACCCGATATGGCTTCCCGGTCGATATATGAATCTCTTCAACCCTCGCTTGCCTTACCGTTCAAAGGGCTTGCTAGTCCTTCCAATATCTACGAGTCCCGTAATACGGTATCCTCTCTTCTGGCTTAGCTTCAAGCGTTCGCCCCTGAGGCTTTTCAAGGCAATGTCATCATGGGCGCTTAATAGTAACGGTTATCTGAATATCTTTTTCCATCCCTGGGAATTTAGCGATCTTTCTTCATGGAGCCTGCCCGTGTGGCTGAAAAATCCGAACGGCGAGGGGATGCTCAAGAAACTGGAAGCATACCTCCTATGGCTCAAAAAAAAGGCGATTTTCGTCACTTGCGCCGATTACGCCGGCTATCCTATCGAGGCTCACATCTAACCCATCGCGCAATACCAGGCCGGCGAATATTTCGAACCGGGCCTTCCGGCTGCTCCGGCCATCATGGTCGAAAACGAGACATCTGCCGAAACCGGGAAATTAATTTCCGATCAACTCTTTTATTCTATCGAGCAATTCGTTCCTGCCCTGTCGAGTTTGCGCTGAAAAGACGATTAAACCTGCAGGCGATATTCCAAGAATCTGACTAGCGGTTTGGGCGAGAGGGTTCCATTTTGCCCGGGGAAGTTTATCGGCCTTGGTCATGATGGGGACTGCCGGGATTTTTTTTTCCTTCAGCCAGGACCACAGGCTTATGTCATCCGGTGTGGGTGGATGGCGCAAGTCCATAATGTGGATAATCCCGCGGAGGTTTTCGCGCGAATCGAGATAGGTCTCGATCATTGGCCCCCAGGTGGCCCGCAGACTTTGGGAGACCTTTGCGTATCCGTATCCGGGCAGGTCAACGAACCGGAAGGAATCATTTATTTTGAAAAAGTTGATGAGTTGGGTGCGGCCGGGAGTACGGCTTGTCCTGACGAGATTTTTTCGCTGAACCAGGCAATTGATGAGCGCGGATTTGCCGACGTTTGACCTGCCGGCGAACGCGACCTCGGGCGATGCATCCTGTGGGTACTGGCCGTAGTGCGCCGCGGATGTAATGAATTCAGCCGATTTTATGATGAAAGAATTTTCACCTTCATCCATAGAAACTCCCGGGTGAACGGACAAAACCAAGATCGAGCAGTCATGGATCGAGGCCAAAGCAGGCCTCTAGCTCTGACCGGTTATCCTGGTCACCTGTTCAGCCACGTTTTTTGAGATAGCGTTCGATGCGGTCAAGTCCCTCCTCGATGTTTTCCATCGAATTGGCATAGCTGAAGCGGACGTAGCCTTCGCCATTCGATCCGAAATCCACTCCCGGCGTTATGCCGACCTTTGCGTTTTCGAGGATTTCAAAGGCGAAGGAATAAGAATCTTGCGTAAATTTGCGCGCATTGGCAAACACGTAGAAGGCCCCGGTCGGCTCGACAGTTATTCCGAACCCGATCTCCCGAAGCCGGGGGATCATAAACTGTCTGCGTTGGTCGTATGTCGCCAGCATTTTCGCTATGTCTTCCCGGACGCTCGGGTCTGTGAGCGCCGTATAGCCGGCGGCCTGGGCGACGGAATTTGCCGAGATGAAGAAGTTCTGAACCATTTTCTGTATCGGACGGATCATGTGGCTGGGCACTATCAGATATCCAAGACGCCATCCGGTCATCGCGAAAAGTTTGGAAAAGCCGTTAAAGACGATGCAGTTTTGGGTAAATTCCAACACTGACCGTGCACGGCCTTCATATACGAGGCCGTGATAAATTTCATCGCTGAGAATCAGCCTGCCGATATCGGCGATTTCTGCCATCCGGTCTTCCTCGAGCAGGTTTCCGGTCGGGTTGGCAGGAGAATTTATGAGGATTGCCTTCGTTCGCTCAGTAAGGGCGGCCTTTATGGATTCCGGCCTGTACTGAAAACCGTCTTCCTCGTAGACCTGAATCATTTTTGGAACCGCTTCGAGAAACCTCACGAAATTAGGATGGCAGGCGTAATGAGGATTGGACAAAATCACCTCGTCCCCGCAGTCCAGGATGGCGCTCATCCCGACCAGGAAGGCAGGGGAGGTTCCGGATGTAACTACCACCTGGTCGGGAGAGATGTTGCCAACGCCGTATGTCTGAGCATAATAGTTACAAATGGCTTCGCGAAGTCCCGGGGTGCCCAGGCTGTGTGTATAATGCGTATCGCCCCTGCGCAGGGCCTCTATCGCCGAGAGTCTCACGGCCTCAGGAGTATTGAAATCCGGCTCGCCCACCTCCAGGTGAATCACGGATTCTCCGGCTCGCTCCATTTCCTGGGCGCGTTCCAGAACGTCCATGACAATGAATGAGGTCATCTCCTCCAGTCTTCTACAGATCACGTAAGATTTCCTTTTCGATTCGGATTTATCAACTTGAGGCGCCGCATGAAAAGCTTTCACAAAACTGGACGGATTCCACAGGTTCTACTGAGCAGGCACTTTAATGATGACCGGTTCGCCCTGGACCTCATTACTGAGCTGGGTCATCAAAGTGGTGGCTTTTGCAACGCTGGCGACCGGCTGCAGTTGGATGACGAAAACCTTGCCGAGCACCTTGTGATTCAACGGTTTGACTATAGCCTTGTAGCCTTTCCCATCGAGGTTTTTCTTGAACTCCTCGGCTTTCTCCCTGTCTACAAATGAGCCGACCTGGACGATGTATTTATAGGATTGCGATCCCGAATCCTCAGCAACGCGGCCCTGTGCCGGAGCACCGCCAACGGCGGAAACAGGGGCTTTTTTTGCCGGAAACGCCTGCGTTTCCTCCGGAATCTCCCGCTGGGCCGGGGCCGGCGGAGAACTCACGTCCTCCTGTATCGAGGGTGGCGGCAATTGGGGAGGATGTGATGGTGGCAGCGTTTCATTTGCCTGCTCCCGCTGGATGTTCCCGTTCGGGATGACTTCGATTTCGCCGGGAGGCGTGTAGGATGAGCCTCGGGAACGGGTCTTTGCGCGGGTGGCCTCGGTGAGTTTTTCCAGATACCTCCTGGCCTCATCGGCCATGTCGGTATTGGGGACAAGTCTCCTCACCCGGCTTAGTGAGGAAGCCGCAACGTCCATGTCACCCACCTGGAAGCTCATAATCCCGTAGCGCAGCTGGGCTTCGGCCAGATCGGGCGATGCTTTGACGGCATTTCCGTATGCGTGCCGGGCCTCATCGGCTCTGTTCAACTTCTCCAGAACACGCCCAATCCGAAGCCATGCCGTCCCGAACTGCGGGTTGAACTTTACGGCCTGCTGGTAGTTGGTCAGCGCCATCTCGAGATCATCTTTTTTTTCGTAAAGCCTCCCGATGTTGTAGGCGGCAATCTCGGGGGTCTTATAAAAAGGATTGTCCATCGCCTTCTGGAAAGCCTGCCGGGCAAGTTCGACCTGCCCACGTTTGGCATAGACAGAGCCTATGGCGTTCAGAGCTTCGGAATAGTCGGGTTTAATCGTCAGCGCTTTCTGGAAATGTGAAAGCGCCTTGTCCGGCAACTCGCGCTGGTCGTAAGCCAATCCGAGATCGTACTGTATGACGGGGTCGTTGGGACTCTTCTGCTCGGCCTGAGTAAGGCATTCCAGGGCGCCCGCCGTATCTGAGCCTGAAAGGTAATTCTCGCCCATATTCCGGAGCTGGCTGGCCGAATAAGCCGGCTGTTTGGTAGCGGTAGTACCGGCGCAGCCTGAAATCGCCAGAAAAAAAGCAAAAGACAAAAGCGCTGGACGTCTCATCTTTCAGATCACCTTGTTCAAGGAATACTCGATAATGCCTTCAGCGCCTCTCTTGATCAAATTGGGTATGAGTTCGCGGACCTGGTGCTTCGATACTACCGTCTCAACCGATAGCCAGTCGGACTGGTACAGGTGTGCGATCGTCGGGGCATTCAAGCTTGGGAGAAGCTCGATCACACCCTCGATTTTTTCCTTGGGCACGTTCATCTTGAGCGCGACGAGGCTTTCGGCGCGCAGCGCGCCCTGGAGCAGTAGAGCAATGTGCTCTATCTTTTCGCGTTTCCATGAATCCTGCCATGAATCGAGGTTGGCGATGAGCTGAGTATTGGACTGCATCAGTTCATCAACAATCCTGAGGCCGTTTGCGCGCATCGTTGAGCCGGTTTCGGTAACTTCCACAATTGCGTCACAAAGGCCGGAAATGACTTTGGCCTCTGTGGCGCCCCAGGAAAACTCCACCTCTACCCTGACCCCCTTCGACTGAAAGTAGCGCTGTGTAAAGTTGACCAGTTCGGTTGCTATTTTCTTCCCCTCCAAGTCCTTTTCGCTTTGGATGCTCGAGTCCATCGGAACTGCAAGTACCCACCTTGCGGGCCGCTGGCTCACCTTTGAGTAAACCAGATCGGTCACCACATGAACTTTGGAGTCGTTTTCCATGATCCAGTCGCGGCCGGTCAGCCCAACGTCGAACGTGCCCTTCTCGACGTAACGCGACATTTCCTGGGCGCGGCAGATCGAGCAACTTATGCACGGATCGTTAATTTCCGGAAAATAGTTTCTGTCGGAAAGCGATATTGTCCAGCCGGATTGCTTAAAGAGCCTTAGAGTGGATTCCTGAAGACTTCCCTTCGGAATGCCTAAAATGAGTTGTTTCACTTCTTGTAAACCTCCCGGGGGTCAAAAACGCGAACTCCCCGCACTTCAAAGCGGCCGTCTTCAAAAAATCGGTAGAAGCAGCTTTCAAAGCCTGTATGGCAAGCCGCTCCCCCTATCTGATCCACCTTGAGAAGAATGGTATCGGAGTCGCAGTCTATGGAAATTTCGCGAACGAGCTGAACGTTTCCCGATTCTTCGCCCTTCATCCAGAGTTTCTGCCTGGATCTGCTCCAATAGTGAGCTTTTCCGGTCTCGAGAGTTTTGTTCCAGGCCAGCTCGTTCATGTACGCCAGCATGAGCACCTTCCCGTTTTCAGAGCTTTGGACGATCACGGGAAGCAAACCGTTCTGTTTACTAAAATCAGGTCCCAACGTCAATGTCCCCACGTGTTCGAGTTCAAGCCGCCGAGTCAGCGCCATCACTCGATTAGCGTATTTTGGAATTGTTGCCCCGAGCGGGCGGCGAGTTGGCCGCACGCGGCGCTTATTTCATTTCCGCGGCTTCTACGGATTATCGCAGTTAGATTCGCTTTTCGCAAGACATCCTGAAACCCCAGGATTCTTTCTTCGCTCGGTGTCGCGTAAGGAGACCCCGGATGAGGATTAAAAGGAATAAGATTCACCTTTGCCCGAATGCCCTCCAGTATCCTTACCAACTCTTTTGCCTGCCCCGGGCTGTCGTTTACTCCGTCGAGCAGGATATACTCGAACGTTATCCGCTTTCTTGGCGCAAGCGGGTATTCACGGCAAGACCGCATAAGTTCGGCAAGCGGATATGTCCTGTTTACAGGCATGAGTTCATCTCTAAGCTTGTCGTTGGCCGCATGAATGCTTATCGCAAGGTTTACCGATGTTTCCATCCCAAGTTGCCGCATCTGCGGGACAAGCCCTACAGTCGAAAGGGTCACCCGCCGGTGTGAGAACATAAGTCCGTTGGGGTCCGTTATGATGCGGATGGCACGGACCACCGGGTCGTAGTTTGCCAGCGGCTCTCCCATTCCCATAAATACCAGGCTGTTTATCTTCGGCCCCAGTACCGGGTCTCGAAGCGTCTGGCATACCTGGTCAACTATCTCTGCGGTATCGAGATTGCGTTTGAATCCCAGGCTTCCGGTCAGGCAAAACTTGCACCCGAGCGCGCATCCTACCTGGCTGGATAAACAGAGTGTACATCTTGGCGGGTCGGGAATGAGCACGGACTCGATGAAATTGCCGTCGTAGAGGCGAAACAGGTACTTGCGGGTTCCGTCAGGGGCTTCGTCAATCCTGGACACGGAAAGAGCGTCAAGCGCCGAGCCGAACTCAAGCTGGGCGCGAAAGGCCCGGCTAAGGTCCGTACATTGGCTCCATGATGAGATATTTCGCGCATAAAGATGTCTGAAGAGCTGGCGAGCGCGGAAGGGCTTCTCACCGAGAGTGTGCACCCACGCTTCGAGCTGCTCGGGAGTAAAATTCTTTATCCATAAAGGTTTCATGGCGAAATTGACTATTTTCTCGATAAATATTGGTCTGAAGTCCTATCTTGGAGAAAGATACTATTATATCTCCTTATATCGGTAGAGTCATATGCTTTATAACCGGCTTCCCTGCATTCCTTGCAGCCCTTGCGAGGGATGTGTACAGCAAAGATTCGGCGGCCGCTGTCGGTTTGTGAGTCTATCGTGAGAAGACCGCTGCAGTCCGGGCAGGCGCGAACAACTTCCCGCTGGGATTCGGATATCTGGTCCGTATCGTAGAAAATCCGGCGATCCCGCTCGAACAGCTTGTTTTTCTTCCGGTTGTCTTCCCTGATGCCGGCGCCCTTCTTCCAGACCTCGAGGGCTTCCCTGGCGACTATTTCGATATGGCGTCTGATTTCCGGTCCCTGGCGCAGCTTTTCCGGTTCGTAATCGGGTTCTCGAATCCCGCTGTAGTCGAGTCCCGCCATTGCCAGGATGATCCCCACATTGATGTATGGCAGAGCGCCCTCTATGGAATATCCACCTTCGAGAACGGCTATGTGCGGCTTGAGGCGCTTTGTCAGCTCGGCGTAGCCATGCGCGGAAAAATTCATGTTGGTGATCGGATCGGAATAATGGTTGTCCTGGCCGGCGGAGTTCACAACGAGATCGGGTTTGAATTGCTCCAGGATGGGCAGGATTGCGTTTTCAAGCACATAGAGGAACCCTTCTTCGGAGGTCCGGGGAGGCAGCGGCAGATTGATTGTTGTTCCGGCCGCCCCGGGCCCGCCAAACTCGTTTTGAAATCCGGACCCGGGGTATAGGGTTCGGCCGTCCTGGTGCACGGATATGAAGAGCGTGTCGGGATCGTGCCAGTAAATGTCCTGAGTGCCATCACCGTGGTGGCAGTCGGTATCCACTATCGCCACGCGGTCAACCCCGTAAGTCTGGCGCAGGTGCTCGATCATTATAGCTTCGATGTTGATATTGCAAAAGCCTCTAGCCCCGTGCACCACCCTCATCGCGTGATGGCCGGGCGGACGAACCAGGGCGAAACCGCGTTCGATATTTTTTTCGAGAACCTGAACGCCGATTGTCTTCGCGCCGCCAGCGCTTATCAGGTGGGATTCGGTGACAACGCTAAGCTCATCCGGAAAGCAGAAGTGGACCCGCTGGATATCTTGTACCGTAGCGATATCGGGTTTGAATTCCACGATCCCTTCGATGTCGAGAATGCCTTCCTCGAATACCTGGTCCTGTGTGTAGAGGAGGCGTTCCTCGCGCTCCGGATGTGTTGGGCTGATCGCCCAGTCGAAAGCAGGGAAAAATACAAGGCCCGTTCTAGTTTTTGCTGGGAGCATTTTCTTAGCCTTAAATGGCGTCAGGCAGAAGGCAGTAATTGAACATGGACTGCGCCAGTTCCCGATACTCCGGGATCAGTCCTGGCCTGGTCTGCACCTTTACGCGAATGTTTCGCCCGGCAGTATAAAACCCCCGGACCATATTGAATTGAGTGTCCTCGACAACTTCCATATCCAGTTCGGATTCCGAGGCGCCGGCTTTAAGGCATTTTGCCCGCAGCAGGTCAAAAGCAAGGGCGATTGCGTTTTCCCGGTCGAAACCCTTGCCGACCTGGCGGCTGAATTCTTCCTCGGGAGCCAGTGCGACACCTCTTTCGGTATCGGCGAAAAGAGTTACTTCGCTTGTATTCTTGGCCATGGCCGCCCCGATGGCGTTAGCCACATGCCAGTGCGGAACGGCGCTTGTCGGAAGTCCGGTAAGCTTTGCCAGGCGGGAAGCAAAGAAGGGGGCGGGACCGCCGAGCACCAGGATTTCGACGGGCTTGACCTTGTAGCCGGAAAGCAATTCTTTCACCGTATAGACGGGCCTGCTGTTGATGCCGTCGATCATTTCACGGGCGGCGGAAATTATCTTTTCGCACGACAAATCAAAAACTCGGCGTGCTGCTTCTTCGAGGGTGATTCCAAGTTGATCGGAAATAGATTGAAAACCCAGCCGAGAAGCTTGTGCGTCACCGTTTTGAGCCCTTCCGAGGACAAAAAGGGCGTCAGTAGGCGTGGGAAAGGGGCCTCCGTAGGCCATCGCCCGGCCTTTGCGCTCGGGGCCGATCAAAAGCTCGCCGTCCACCACACTCACGACGCTGTCACCTCCGAGAGCGATCGACCTGGTTTTAAGCGCGCGGATGAGTGTGCTTTGTCCCCCGATTTTGGCCCCCAGAGGCTCTAGGAGCGGTACCCGGTGGACGAGGACGGCCATATCGGTCGTTGTGCCCCCTATATCCAGGACAAGAGTGTCTTCGGTGTCGGCGGCAAAGGGGAGAGCACCCATTACGCTTGCCGCGGGGCCGGAGAGAATCGTCTGGCCGGGGACTTCCATAGTGGCTTCCAAACTCATCGTTCCGCCGTCGGCCTTGAGCACGAAGATAGGGATTTCGAGGCCTTTCTTCTTGAGCGAATCCTTGACTGCTTCAAAAAAACGCCTGTGGATAGGTTGGACGGCCGCGTTGAGCCATGCCGTGGCGATTCGGCGCGGGAAATTAAGGCTTGCGGAAATGCGGTGGCCCATAACTATATGATCGCACGAACCGCGGAGAATCTCGGCCATCATGAGTTCGTGCCCGGGATTTCGCACAGAGAACTTTGACACCACAGCGACCTGGCGGACATCTTCATCAAGAAATCGTCTGGCTATCTGTTCGATTTCCCCTTCTCGCAAAGGCTGTATCTCTCTGCCGCGATGGTCGATCGATCCGGATACGCAGTGGTAATGGCTGCCGATGCGGAAACCGGCCGGGTCAATGCCGGGTCCGGCCGATACAACAACGCCGGTTCTTGCGAGCTTTGCTTCAGCAATGGCATTGGTGGTAAGAGTAGTGCTGAGGACTGCGCGGCGGATTGCTCCGGGCTGCACGTCCCTGGTTACTTTGTCCAGACCGGTCCATACACAACCGAAAAGATTTGAATGATCGGTCGCGACCTTGGCCTGACGTAAAATCCGGCCCTTTCCGATCAGCACAACATCCGTGTGAGTCCCACCCACGTCAAGACCAATTATCATCCTTCTCCCCTGAACGCGCAGTTCAAAGACGACTGGAAAACCTCTTCAAATCGACGTGATACAAAAATCATTCGGGTCTAGTTTTAGTATGGAATGCTATCGGAAAGGACCGGGGCTGTCAAATGTAAGTGTTCTAAATCGGCGGGTTTCGGCACAAAGAAACTATTTGCTAAATACCGGCGAACAATTCAACGCAAACGCGATCATAACACCCGACCCCAACACGGTTGAAGCGCCGATCCAGGATATTTTTCCGATGCGTGGGGCTTTCCATGAGGGCCTTGTGAATATCCGCCGGAGTTGCCGTAGGATCGATACCTCTTGCCAGGTTCTCACCTGCCGGTATCTTCGAGAGTCGGCTTGTGCTGGAAAAGCATTCGCGGACAGTGTTCCAGACCGGGTTTTTGCCGGTTTTGGGGTCCTCGTGCTCAAAATAGCGCTCGTTTACCAATTGCCTGGCGCGTGAGGTGGCCTTTGTGGCCATGCAGTTATTCCATAGGAGTGCCTGGTTTTCTTTCCTGAGTAACTGGTATAGCTTTTTTGCCCGTTCTGTTTCCTCCGGCCGCGCAGACTGCCTGCTTTGTGGAAACACCGGAAGAGGTCTGGACGTCTGGGCAAGGGAGGCCGAAGCCAGCGCCCAAATGAACAGAATAACTATAAAGGAAATGGTGCTTTTCATCAGCTTGTCCCCCTGAGGTCCGGCTTACCCCCATCCGAATTTTTGCCGGAAGAAAGGCCAGTTAAATACTCTTAAATCCGTTCAATCAAAAGCCAAATCTTCACGGAGAACCGGAATCGAGAATTGGATATCGGAAATCGAGTCACTGACAATCTCCGGCCTGCGCGTCGGAACGGACATCATACAAACGCAATAGCATGGTTTTCCCACTTGAATAGTTAAACCCGGAAAATGCGCCTGCCAGTTTTACCTGCACACCGAGATTCTTTGTCTCCCGTTTGAAGGCGTCATCCTGGCTGCCATTTATCAAAGCCACGGCTCCGGGATTGCCGCGGAGGAAAATGGCGGCCCCTGCCGGATTGGTGAGCAGGGTTCTGGTGCCGAGCAAGAATACCAGGCTGGGTTCGTGATAGCCCGACGAACAGAGCATGACATTCCCGCCGGCGCACTGCTTCGCGGCGTTGGCGACGGTCCTGCTGAGCCACAGCCGATCGAGGTTGGGTACTATCCACTGGAGTGAAGGAGCCAAGACAAGCACCGTTGCAGCGATCGCCACAGCAGCGGCATGGACGTATTGCCGCTTCAAAAATTTCCAGATGGAAAACCCCGCCCCCGCAATCGCGGCGATTGCCGGGATCAGGCCCGCCGGTTCGAAGCGATGCTCCAGAAAGTAGGGCAGGGCCAGCGCGCCGAGGCCAAGCAACACGATGACCAGTTGGCACAAAATAAACCCGGCTTTCACGAGCCTGGAGTCAAATTCGCGGGCTTCGCCCTCTTCGCTGGAGATTATTGAATGCGCTACCAGAAGGCACAACGCGGGATAGACTGGAAGGATATAATGCGGAAGCTTTGTCGGGACCAGTTCAAACAAAATCCACGCAGGTATTATCCACGCAAGGCAGAACCTCACAGCGGAAGCAGACCGCGATTTCCATGCCTGAAAAACTGATACTCCGACCAGCGCCGATGCCGGCCAGAGGGTAAGCGGCATAAGAAGGAGATAGTAGCCCGGCGGGAATCCGTGCGATTCCTGTCCTGAAGCCACTTTTGAAAGCATGTCACCAACCAGCGACTGCCGAAAGAAAGCGCCTCCTGTGGCCAGGGCAATGGCAATCAACCATGGGCTTGCAATTACGGCCACTATCACCAGGCCACGAAGCGGCTTCATTGCTCTCAGCCAGCGCGCGTCCCTGTCCGCCGCTGTCAGACAACCGATGGTCAATAGACTGACCAGCGGGGTAACCGGGCCTTTCACAAGAATCCCGATGGCCTGCGCCGTCCAGAAAGTCAGGAAAGCTACGACTCCCGGAGGTTCGTTTTCTTGCCGCAGATAAAATCTGCTCAAAGCTCCCTGGGCGGCAATGATCGTTGCGAGCAGCACGGCGTCGGTTGTCGCAAGGTGCCCCTCAACGACCAGCAGAATCGAGCTTGCGCAAAAAGCGGCCCCGAGCAGGCCGGCTCTCTCACCGAACAGCCTCTTTCCGAGGGCAAATGTGAGCAGGACGGAAAGAATCGCTCCAAAGATCGATGGGAGTCTATACGGCCAGATCTTTCGATATTCGGCCGGTCCACAAAGTGCCGCACTAGCGGCCTGCAGCCAGTAAATGGCGATTGGCTTCTTATAGCGTGGTTCGTCCTGGAAGCGTATCTGGACGAAGTCGCCGGTCTCGAGCATCTGGCTCGTCGCCTGCGCAAACCTCGCCTCGTCCCGGTCTACGGGCGGGAGTGTGAAAAGCCCCGGAATGAAGAAAAAGAGGCAGATCAAAACAAGAAGAAAATAAAGTCCCGGTCTCAAGCGGCCAGCCATCTCGGACAAGACCCACCTCGCTGATAATGGAATTCTTATACCAGTTTACGCGAGCACGTGTATGGTAGGTCCGGACTGCCGGCCGGCCGGTGGCACCGCCTGCCGGGACCGCCCGCCGTCGAAGACGGCAGGCAGGTCGGCTGCCGCGACTCGCGGCCCGAACATCAGCACAGCTTTTGCAATGCCCTCTTGATGGCGTCGAATCCCTGCTCGATTTCATCAATCGAGAGCGCATAGGAGAACCTGGTGCAATTGTCTTCCCCGAAGGCGCTTCCCGGCACCACCGCTACGTGCGCCTCCTCCATGAAATAGTCGGCGAGATCGAGCGATCCGTTTATCGTCCGTCCTCCGGACTTTTTCCCGAAGTAAGCGCTGAAGTTCGGGAAGATGTAGAATGCGCCGTCCGGCTCGGGGCAGGTTACGCCAGGGAGGTCGGAAATGCGCTCCATGCATCGTTTACATCGTTTTTCGAAAACTTGCGCCATTTCCTGTACTGCATGCTGATCTCCGGTGAGCGCCTGGACACTTGCCCACTGGGAGATGGAGCTCGCATTGCTGGTAACCTGGCTCTGGAAATCCGTCGCGGCCTTTATTACTGACGGGTCGCCTATGAGGTAGCCTATTCGCCACCCTGTCATACGATAGCTTTTGCTGACGCCGTTTATGATGAAAAGACGGTCGCGCAACTTTTCTTCGATCATCCCGAGGTTGACCCATTTCCGGCCGCCGAAAAGAATGCGGTAATAAATATCGTCGCTGGCGATCAGTACGTTCTCATGCCTCAGAAGCACGTCGGCCAAGGCTCTTAGTTCATCGGGGCCGTAGTACTTACCGGTTGGATTCGACGGACTGTTCAGGATCAAAAGCCGCGTGTTCGGGGTAATGGCCCTTTCGAGGGCTTCGGGCCGGAGTATGAATCCGTCTTGTTCAGAGCAATTCACTATGACCGGTTTGGCGTCGGCGAGATCGACCATTTCCGGATAACTTACCCAGTAAGGCGAAGGGATGATGACTTCATCTCCGGGATCGAGCAGAGTCATGAACAGGTTGTAGAGAGCATGTTTTCCTCCACAGGAGATCAGAATGTTTTCCCGTCCGTAGGAGATGCCGTAATCGGCTTTGATGGTACGGCAGACAGCGTCCTTCAACTCGTCTATCCCTCCGACCGCCGTATATCGGGTATGACCGCCGTGGATGCTTTCCACTGCTGCGTCCCGGATGTGTTGAGGCGTATCGAAATCAGGTTCCCCAACCCCGAAATTGATTACACTGATCCCGTCTCGCTTGAGTGCCTTGGCTTTGGCGTTGACTGACAGAGTCGCTGAGGGTTTAATTCTGCCGATTCTTCTGGATAGTCTCATTTTACGTCCTCTGGTGAAATTATTTTGCGTTCTCCCGGTAATTCACAGAAATGAGATATAAACCATGTCCCGGAGCGGTCATCCCTGCTTGCTTGCGGTCTCCGCTCCTGAGCACGCGTTCAAAATCGTCCACGCTGCGCTTCCCTTTTCCGACCTCAACTATCGTACCCGTCAGGTTCCTGACCATGCGCCGAAGGAAGCCGTTCGCCTCGTATGTGAACTTCAGCCGGTCGGGCTGCGGGCGCTCCAGCATTGCCACGAGCATATTGCGCTCCGTAGAGGAGGTCGGTGACCCCGAGGCCATAAACGCTGAAAAGTCGTTGCGGCCGCAAATCATTCTCAGGCACTCGGCCATTGGCGCCGGTTCAAGGGGACGGCGCACATGCCATGCGTAATTGCGCAGCAGCGCAGAAGGTACCTCACGGTTCAGAATGTGATATTCGTACACCTTGCTCACGGCTGAAAAACGCGCGTGAAAAGACTCGTCCACCTCTTCGGCCCTCAGGGCGACGATGTCGTCCGGAAGAAGGCTGTTTAGCCCCCTCAGGATTTCATCAGCCTTGAGGCATGTCCATGTACGGAAATTGACCACCTGTCCCTTCGCATGTACTCCGGCATCAGTACGGCCGGACCCGTGAATACCCACTCTGCTTCCGAGCATGACCCCAAGGCGCGATTCGATAACTTCCTGAATGGAGATTGATCCGGCCTGCCGTTGCCATCCATGATACCCGGAGCCGTCGTATTCAAAAACGAGCTTTATGTTGCGCTGAATTTGAGTAGCACGCTCATTCATTGTAAGTTTCAAATATTCTTACGGTAGCCAGGGCGCCTCTTTAAGGCCGGTGTCCTCGGGCAGGCCGCACATGATGTTCATGTTACAGACGGCCTGGCCGGCTGCGCCCCTGGTGAGATTGTCAATAACTGAGATTACGATCAGCCGTCGAGTCCGCTCATCAACCCGCCAGCCGAGGTCGCAGTAATTGCTGCCCCTCACCTGAAGCGACACGGGCAGGTCGCCTCGATTGCTGAGCCGAACGAAAAGAGCATCCCGGTAATAGCTGTGGAAGGCTTCCTCTACCTCGCCTTCCCCGAACCCCTGCTTCAAATTGGAGTAAACCGTGCTCAGGATGCCGCGGCTCATCGGGACAAGATGAGGGGTGAAACTAATCGTGACCGGTTTTCCGGCGAGAACGCTCAGCTCCTGCTCGATTTCGGGCGTGTGGCGGTGCTCGGCTACCTTGTAAGCTCTAAAGCCTTCGTTTACCTCGCAGAAGTGCACTCCCAGCGATGGGCCGCGCCCGGCGCCCGAGACACCCGATTTGCAATCTGCAATTATCGTTTCGGGATCGATAAGACCGCGCCAAAGAAGCGGAGCAACGGCCAGGATAACGCTGGTCGAATAGCAGCCCGGATTCGCAATGAGGCGGGCGGTCCGGATTTTTTCGCGATACAGCTCGGGGAGCCCGTAGACAGCCTCTGCCAGAAGCCCCGGGGTCTTGTGCGTCGAGTACCATTTTCCGTAGACCTCGGGGTCCTTGAGCCGGTAATCAGCGCTGAGGTCCACGACTTTTACGTTCCGATCCAGAAGCCCCGGTATTATGTCCATGGCGGCCTCATGCGGCAGAGCGGTAAAGACCAGATCGGATGATGCGGCGAGCTTTTCCGGGTCTGTGTCCTGGAACACGAGATCGCAGTGGCGCTTGAGAGCAGGGTAGAAATCGTCGATCCGCTGCCCCTGGCGCTGCCTGGAGCTGATCATGGAGACGCGGACCGATGGATGCGCGCAGAGTATGCGCACCAGCTCAAACCCCGTGTAGCCGGACGCCCCGGCAATGGCGACCCTCAGCATGGAACTCCCCCCTTACAAAAATGAGGGGCGCTTGCACGTTGGTGCAGCACCCCAATATTCAATCCGAAAAATCGGTTTCGGTTGCCCGGAAGGAAAAATCGGCTCCGGAGGAGAAGCAGAGAAAACTGGTTCGATCCAGGGACCGGGATTAACGCTTCGAATACTGGAAGCGTGCTCTGGCGCTCTTGCGGCCATACTTTTTGCGTTCCTTGACGCGCGAGTCGCGGGTAAGGAAACCGGCCCGTTTCAGAACCTCCCTGTATTCAGGATTGAGTTCGAGAAGCGCCTTGGAAATACCATGCCGAATCGCTCCGGCCTGGCCGCAAATCCCACCGCCAAGCACGTTAATGGACACGTCGAGCTTGCCGAGCGTACCGGTAAGGACCAGAGGCTGAGCAATTACCATTTTGCTCGTCTCCCTGTCCAGATACTCATCGGACGACTTTCTGTTTATAACGATCTGACCCGTTCCGGATTGAAGCCAAACCCGCGCGATAGAGGTCTTTCTTTTTCCTGTGGCATAAAAGCGTTGTTCGGGCATCTAAGAATGTCTCCTAGCTGTATTTCTCGACAAGTTTAAAAGCTTCGGGCTGCTGTGCCTCGTGAGGATGAGCAGAGCCGGCGTAGACTTTGAGTTTCTTTATCAGTTTGCGGCCGAGCCGGGTTTTAGGGAGCATTCCCCAGACGGCCAGGCGGATCATCCGCTCGGGTTTTTCCTGGTTGAGCTTCCGGGCGTCGGTGGCTTTGACTCCGCCCATATAGCCGCTGTAGCGGTAGTACGTTTTCTGGTTCCACTTATCGCCGGTCAACCTGACCTTGTCGGCGTTGACCACGACTACGAAATCGCCGAGGTCTACGTGTGGAGTAAAAGTGGGCAGGTGTTTGCCTCGGATGCGCATCGCGATCTGAGTTGCAAGGCGGCCCAGCACCTGGTTTTCGGCATCAACGATTATCCATTTGCGCTTTTGCGGTTCGAACTTTGCGCTTTGCGTTTTCATCGGTCAGCACTCCGGAATCTGAAAGAATTAACCTGAAGCAGCGAATAATACATGCATGTGGGTGGCTTGTCAACCCGGTATTTGTTTTGAGGGAGAAAATGATGCTAATGTGTCAGCATCCATGTTTCGGCATGCTGATATTCCGGGAGAACTTCACCGAACTGAGGTCTGCCGAAAAACTGTGACTGGTTGCCTATAGCGCCAAGCCCAAGCAGTTCGAGCGATACTATAAACCGGTTATCGACGCCCTGCCGTTCGTACCCGCCGCTCACTGCCCAGCACCCCCTTACATACCTGATCCCGTATCCCTGCAGGAACATAATACCGGCATCGAGGGAATAATCATGATAGGTATTAAGGTAGATGTTGTTGTATGCTTTAATACTCGTAAGAACAGCAACTTCGTTTACTGCGAGGTTCGGAATCTCCTGGTAGCTGAGCGTGAGGGTCTGTCCCTTCGTGCTGTCGAGAGTCATGTAAACACTCTGGGCGCCACCCTGCCCCTGGGAATTCAAATCCACGTCCATAGCGTAGGAAAACGAGAGGTATTTTTTCGGCATAAGATCCAGCCTGATGCCCACGGGTGACCATCCCCGTTGCATAATATTTTGTGTTTCAAACATTGGGTCCGGCACAGAAGGCGGTTCGATATTGAAAAACTGAAAAAGGCGAAATCTGACCAGTTCTCTGTAAATTGTTGTGGGGTTTCCGTTGGCATCCAGAATCGGATTTCCATTGACATCCTTAACTACTTCCTTCCCCGTGAGGAAGGTCGAAAAACCGTAGCGAACGCCGTTTCTGGCCTGGTCCTGGTCGAGCCTGTCGATTAGGGGAGTCTGGTTGCCAAACGTGGATTGGGTTGCGTATTCGTAGGAAATCTCCGGCACGATGGAATGCTGGATAGCGATAAGGTCCATGAAATCAACCGAGCATTCCTTGTTGAGGCGCGTGCTCATTTCCACCTTGGCATCAGGTACGGTGCGCTCGGTGAATTCGGATTCGTTTGAATTTTCATTTTGCCATTGGACCGCATAGGGGTTGATGAGAGAAACTACCTGCTTGGCACCAGGCGCCGCGCGTCCAATGGTGAAGGCGCTGACATTTTCGCTTGGCCACTGGATCCCGTAGGCGTCGGTGCGAAAACCTACTGAAGACTCTACATCCAGGTAGTTACCCCAACGCAGGGGATAGTAGATTCGCGGATATGCATCGAGTCGCTGCTCAGTAGTATCTTCCGGCCTCCAGTAGTTTACGGCCGAACTGTTAAGAGTGTAATAGAAAGGCGTGCTGTCAATCCATGTCGGAATAATTGTGTAAGAGAAGGCCGGCAGCTTCTGGGCCGTTATGACATCCTGCCCACCTGCCAGATTTTGCCAGTATCGAACGTCCAGGCTGAGCAAGTCCGATTCGTCCCGTTTTTCGAGGTAAATGCTTGATTCACGCACAAGAGATGTTTGGTCATACATAAGGCCACGGCCGAAATACTGGCGAAATACTGAGTCGGTATTGTAAAAGGCAGTCGATCCTTGTGTGAATTCATTGAGAAAATTCCGATCGCTTATGAAATCCAGATCGACTTTCGCCTGAATATTCCAAGGCAGAGTAACATCATAATCGCCGCGCAACCAGAATCGGTTCTGGGCCTGGAAGGGGTAGCCGTCATCCGCCAAAGTAGTCGGATTAGCCTCATCGTGCAAAAAATTGAACTGGAAGACGCCCTTGCCCCACTCGGGGTTGTCTATGCGGTACTCAACTCCTCCCATAACCCCGCGGTCTTGCATATAGTGGGCATAAAAGGTCGCGTCCATGTCGTCGCGGATGGCCCAGAAATAGGGGAGTTCCATCTCATAACCATTGAGGGTGGTCTCCCCGGCCCAGGGAATCAGAAAGCCCGACTGTCGCTCGTTTTCGACCGGCATGCCGAATAGAGGCCAATAGGCGACGGGCGTGCCGTGAGCCCAAAAGGAAGCATCCGTCGTCCAAGCCGTTCCGCCCACCGTAACCGACATCTCGTTGAACTGGATTTTCCAGTCGGGGTCGGCCGGATTGCAACTGGTGATGAATCCCTTCTTGAGTTCAAATTCGTTGGGGCCGAGTTTGGATATCGATTCTCCTTGAATGAAAAAATTATTCTCGGCGAAAAATAAAATCCCGGAGTCCACCCACCCGGTTTCGGAATCCAGGTTCCAGGTTACGTGTTCGCCTTTGATCCAGTTTCTCCCATACTGAACGGTGACTTTGCCCCTGAGATCGGCCAGCCGTGTTTCATTGTTCACGGACGCATGGTCAGCCTCTATCCTTCTGTCTTTGGCGCTGATCTTTACATTTCCGTCGGCTTCATAGATCTTTTTTTCCTGGTCATACGCCACTTTGTCAGCCTCGATTGTCCAAATTGCCTTGGCAGATCCGGCCTGTTTGAAACCGCCCATAATCGGCTGCGGACCATCCGCCCGGGCGGAGACCGCCGGGAAGGCAATGAAAGCCAGAGAAAAAAGAATCGTGGCAAATATCGAGAACTGGCGTGTAAAAAAGATTTCTCTCACAGGGCAGGCTCCCCGAAAATTTCCTTTACCTCTCCGGCAAAATAGAGCGAACCGGTAATACAGATCAGATCGTCAGGTCCGGCCAGATGCCTGGCTTCCTCAATGGCGGAAGCCGGGTCGGAGATTACGTAATACTTCTGTATATAGGGCCTGGCCATCTTGCGAATGTCATCGGGATTGGCGGCCCTGGCATACCGGGGCCGGGTGAAGATTGCGGTCTCAGCCAGGGGTAGCAAACGTCTGAGAATCCCTAATATGTCCTTGTCAGCCATTATTCCCATGACCAAATGAAGCTTTTTGTACTTGAAACTTACCTTGAGCGCATCTCGAAGGGATTCGGCGCCCTGCGGGTTGTGCGCCCCGTCCAGTACTATCGTCGGGTTTGTGTCGAGAATCTCCAGGCGGCCGGGCCACCTCACCTCGTGCATCGAGCGCTCCACGATCTCCGGCCGGAGTGAAAGGAGGCCTTTATTTTCGAGAACCTCAAGGGTTGCAAGGGCCAGCGCCGCGTTGCCGACCTGGTGTGGCCCCTTCAGATTGAGGCTCAGGGACGGAAAATGCCTGCTGATGCCCAGGTATCGAAACGACACGTTTGAGTTGCGCCTCACACGGAAATCAGACTTAAACCGGTACAGGGGGGCGCCTTTATTCATACATGTGGTTTTCAATATCCCCTGCGCCACGGGTTGGAGCGCACCAGTTACCACAGGGACGCCTTCCTTGATAATTCCCGCCTTTTCACGGCTGATGGAGGATAGAGTCGACCCGAGGAACTCCTGGTGATCGAATCCGATATTGGTAATCACGCAGACCTCGGGGGTGATGACGTTCGTCGCATCAAGGCGGCCTCCCATACCGGTTTCCGCAATGACCCAATCGATCTTCTCTTCTGCGAAGTAGAGGAAGGCCATTGCGGTTACCATCTCAAAAAAAGTGGGATGGGTGCTGCCATCGAGGGTTGCCCGGATCTTTTCAAAAACCTGCAGTATCCTTTCTGCCGAGACTTCCTCGTCATTTATACGGAAGCGTTCGGTAAAGCGCACCAGATGGGGCGAAGTATAGAGGCCGGCCTTGATTCCATGGTTGCAGAGAATGCTGGAAAGAACAGCCGCCGTGGATCCCTTGCCGTTGGTCCCGGCGATATGAATGAAACGGAGCTTACCGTGCGGATTTCCGGCCCGCGCTAGAAGATTTTCCGTGCAATTCAGGCCGAATTTGATCCCGTACTTCTGAAGCCCGTAGAGATAGTCCAGAGATTGCTTAAAACCTGCCACCTGCCCCTCAGCTCCCGTTTAGCGGCCTGCGGAAGGCAAAACCGCTCCCTTTCTTCTCCTGAAGGGATTGCCAATGGAAACGCCCCCTCGATTTCAGCTCCTTAATAGCATACTTCGCCGGCATTAAAAACGATTCATTGTCAGGCGCTTTAAACTGAGAATAGAAAAGATTTCCGTACGGCGATCAGGTCGGTTGGCGGGTTTGGCATTACTGGGAGGGGTGGATTCGGGCTTTTGTGAAACCCTTGACATTACTCGGCAATCCCGTTAGAGTCCTCGCGTTAATCCTTGATAGCCTTGGAAAGAAAGCACGGCTGCCGATATGGTCAAAACAAATATACGCCCGTCGGTCCTGCTCATAAGGATCATCCTAGGATTGGTCTTTGGTGTGCTGCTTTCACGGACCTTTTTCCCGGCAGCGGGCGTTTGGCTCATTCTTTTAATTGCCGGCCTTTTGGTTGTCTTTGCTTACATTTTCGAAGTCCTGCACAAAAAGGACTTGTAGAAGAAATCTTTTTCGCGAAAGCCGGGGGCTTTCGCCGGGAGAATGTCATGGCTTGGGAAAGACCACCCGTAAGACGGGCACCCGAAAAAGGCGGTCCACCGCAAGACCTCGAAGAGGTCTTGCGGTGGTTCGCGGAACGATTCCGGTCTTCACCTTCATCTTCCTTCCGCCTGATTATCATGATAGCCGCCTTAGTCCTTGTCATTGTGGTCGGCCTTAGCTCGTATTATACGGTCGAGCCTCAGGAGACGGCGGTCATTCAGCGATTCGGCAAATATATAGGCACGGCCGACGCCGGGCTTCATTTCAAAATCCCATTCGGTGTCGATTCCGTGAGCAAGGTAGTAACCGGACAGGTGCTCAATAGCGAATACGGCTACCGTACGCAGAAGGCGGACGTTCGTTCTCAATTCCAGGAGAAGGGGTTCGAGCAAGAGTCCCTGATGCTGAGCGGCGATCTCAACGTTGTAAACGTCCAGTGGGTGGTGCAATACCAGATAAGAGATCCTGTTAATTATCTTTTCAAGGTCAGAGGAGTAGAGTTGACTCTGGATGATATTTCTGAGTCCGTAATGCGCCGGATCGTCGGAAACCGCTATTCGGACGAGGTAATTACCGTTGGCCGCGAATCCGTAGCCGATCAGTGCAGGAAGGAAATCCAGGAAATCATGGACGCCTACATGACGGGCCTGCAGATCGTGGCGGTAAAGCTCCAGAATGCGAGTGTTCCCAATCCTGTGCTGGCCTCATTCAATGAGGTGAGCGAAGCCGGGCAGGAAAAGGAGCGGATGATAAACGAGGCGCAACGGTCCTATAACGAGAAAATTCCAAGGGCCGCGGGCGAAGCCCGGCAAACGGTGACTCAGGCCGAAGGCTATGCACTGGAGCGGGTGAACAAGAGCGAAGGCGAAGCCAAGCGTTTCCTCGATATCCTTGCCGAGTATCAGAAAGCTCCGGATGTGACCCGCCGCAGAATGTACCTCGACTCGTTCGAGGCCTTATTGGGGCGAATCGACCATCTGTACGTAGTTGATGAGTCGCAAAAAAACATTCTGCCGCTGTTCGATCTGAACAAGCTCAGCGAGCAGGGTGGAAAAACGCAGAGCCCTCAGGCGCAGCCTAAAGGCCAGTAAGTGCCGGCGGCTGGATATGGAAAGGAAATATTATGGTTCCACGAGGGGCCAAAATAGGTGCAGCGGCGTTAATCGTTCTGGTGATAATGGCTGGAACTTGCTTTTTCGTGGTGAGTGAAACCCAGCAGGTGGTTGTCACGCAATTCGGCCGCCCGGTTGGGCAACCGATCACCGAGGCGGGACTTCATTTTAAGTTCCCTTGGCAGACGGCTAATTTTTTCGAAAAACGCATAATGAAATGGGACGGACGTCCCGACCAGATTACAACCAGGGACAAGAAGTTAATCTGGGTGGATACCACAGCGCGCTGGCGAGTAAAGGACCCGCTGCTTTTCCTGATGCGGGTGGTATCTATATCGAACGCGCAGGGTCGCCTTGACCAAATAATAGACTCCGTTGTCCGGGATTATGTCGGCAAGAATGATCTGGTGGAACTGGTCAGAAGCGAAGGCTGGGAGGAGGCCAGGCAGAAGCTGAAGGAGGCCGGCATTCCCGAATCTCAGATGCTGGAGTCCGGGTTTGAGGCGCCTGAGCAGACCGATCACCTGGTGAAAGGGCGCGAAAAAATCACTCGCGAGATGGTGGCTGAAGCATCAAAGCTTATTCCTGAATTCGGAATGGAGTTGCTCGATATCCGCATAAAACGAATCAACTACGTTGAGTCCGTCCAGCGGACGGTTTTCGACCGGATGATTTCCGAACGCAAGCGCATCGCCGCTCAGTATCGTTCCGAGGGCGAGGGCGAGCGGGCCGCGATTCTTGGCCAGATGGACCGGGAATTGGCTAAGCTGACTTCGGAGGCCTACAAGAAATCTCAGGAAACACGAGGCAAAGCTGACGCAGAGGCAACCCGGATATATGCGGAAGCTTTCGGCAAAGACCCTGAGTTTTTCTCTTTGTACAAGACTTTGGAATTATATCGAAATTTCAGCAACAACAGCTCTTTTTTGCTCAGCACCGATGCTGATGTTTTTAAGTATCTGAAGGGTAGCGGCGCAACCCCCCGTAAATAGAGCAGGAGCAGGAGATGGCATTTTACGAAGAAAATCCCGGGGAGATTACAAGCGCTGACGTGGTAGTGTGCATACCCTCGGCTAACGAGGTCGAATGCATCGCCAGGACTACCGAGCAGGTGGACAAAGGTCTGACCCGGTACTTCCCCGACTTGAAGTGTGCCATCGTCAACTCCGATAACCACTCCGCCGACGGCACGCGGGAAGCTTTTTTCTCCGCACCGGCAAATACGCCGAGGCTTTACATTTCAACTGAACCGGGCTTTAGCGGCAAAGGGAGAAATATTCGAAATTTTTTCGAAAAAGCCCGTCAGCTCAATCCCAAAGCCCTGATAATCATAGAAGCCGACATAAAGAACATATCCCCTGTGTGGATGCGAAACCTCGGGGCGCCGATTCTCCAAGGGGCAGGATTCGTTTGCCCGCTCTACGTACGCCACAAATATGAGGCGACCCTGACAAGTTCGATAATTTACCCGTTGCTCCGGTGTTTGTACGGCAGGCGGGTGCGGCAGGCGAACGCAGGGGATTGCGGGTTAAGTCCGAAGCTGCTTGACACCTGCATCGATCCTCCATTTTGGAGCGAAGCGGTCGAGAGTTTCGGGGTGGACGTATGGATGGCCAACATAGCGCTTGCCTCCAAGCTCCCGATCGTCCAGGCATTCATGGGGGCGCCCAAGGTGCATCGGCTCAAGGATCGTTACTTGCACCTTACGGTGCTTTTCCATGAAGTGATCAGCACGATTTTTGACCTGATGCAGGTGTATCAGGGTTTTTGGGAACAGGTGAAATGGAGTAAACCCACGGCGCTGTCCGGGACCGACCTTCAGGAAGTTGAAACCCCGCTTCCGGTCGACATCAATACAAAGCGCCTGCACGAGATGTTCGTTGAAGGCTTTGACAAATACAACGGGCTGTGGGAGCGGGTTTACGGTCCAATGGTAGTCCCCAAACTCCAGGAAATAAGGTCGATGGGTCTTCAGCATTTTTCGTTTCCGACCCAGACCTGGTTGACCATCCTCTTCGATTCGGCGGTTGCCTATCGCCGGATGCCCCCCGACGAAAGACTCAATCTGCTCGATGGACTGCTCCCGCTTTACCTCGGCAAAGTGCTTTCGTACGTGAAGAAGACGGAGAGGATGTCGCTGCAGCAGGCTGAAGAACACATTGAAAATGAGTGCATGATGTTCGAGGAAAACAAACCTTATATTACTAAGGTGTGGGACTAGAGGAGAAGGGGGCCGAGTTATGCCGAAGATCCTTGTTGTCGATGATGAGGAACACATCAGGCTTCTCTATTCGGAGGAACTGAAGGAAGCCGGATACGAAGTCATCACGGCAGAGAGTGGTTACAAGCTTCTTGAAACAATTCAAGATGAAAAACCGGATTTGGTCATTCTGGACATAAAGATGGTGGACTATAACGGTTTGGACATCCTCCAGGATATCCGAAACCGTTTTTATGATCTGCCGGTCATCCTGTCGACCGCATATGATACTTTCAAAGAAGATATGAAGTCGATTGCGGCCGACTTCTACGTAGTAAAGAGCTTTGATCTAACCGAGCTAAAGAAAAAAATCGCCATGGCGCTTGAGACCAGGCTCCCGGGTTGACAATTCCGCCCTGCAGAGGCCCGCTGCCGCTTCGATCCGGGTTTGATCGTTTCGCGCAGCGTTCTTGTCTTTATTTTGCAGTCTGATTTGATCGTAACTGAGGGCTTGTCCGCAAATAAAGTCCTTGCGCCTGCATCCGGTTTTTTCGATGTAGCCCATCTACGCCGTCGGTTTTGCTCGATCTTCACGACCAAATCAGTCTTAAAATCCGGCGCAATCCCTAAGAGGATTATTTTACGAACAAGCCTTGAAGCCGGGGCTTGCCTCCCTGCTTTACAGCCGGAATTTTCACTGCCATGGTCAAAGTACCGGTGCGTAGGTCGCTCCTCAGCGTGGCCCTCCGTGCGGCATGACTATTGTAACGGCCATGGCAGGCTGTGACAGGTCCTCCTTAAAACTCCCGATTCTTTGTCTGGACTTTGGGGTCCACTTTACCATTTACTACCCTCCCGCTCTTAATTCACCTCTTCGCCATTCACTCTTTCCCCGCTTCCCGCTTCTCGCCCCCCGCTTCCTGTGGTATATATGCCTGACTCAATCCAGTCCGGGAAGGAATACAACCACCATGGGCATCGTTCGCAACCGCCTCAAATCGATGATAACTGAGGCGGTGAAGTCTGTTATAGGGGACCAGGACAAGCAGCCTGAAGTCAGCATAGCACTCGACATTCCCAAAACTCCGGAGCACGGGGATTACGCCTCGAATATCGCGCTCGGCCTGACCAGGCATCTAAAGCGCAACCCCCGGCAGATCGCCTCTGAAATCGTAGCCAAACTTGATGATTCCGGCTCCATACTCGAAAGAATCGAAATAGCCGGGCCGGGGTTCATCAATTTTTTCGTCAAGCCGGCGGCATGGCGCGGGATTATCCGGGAGATTCTCGACAATCCCGATAATTACGGAAGGCTTGAAATCAAAGGAGGCCCGAAGGTCCAGGTGGAGTTTGTGAGCGCCAATCCCACAGGTCCGCTCCATATAGGACATGGCCGGGGGGCCGCCATAGGCGACGTGCTCGCGAACATTCTCCAGGCTCGCGGTTGTCAGGTACAGCGCGAGTACTACATAAACGACGCCGGAAATCAGATGGATACTCTGGGCCGCAGCCTCTATTTCCGTTACCGTCAGGAGCTTGGCGAAGACATCGAGTTCCCCGATAACCACTATCGGGGTGAATACATGAGGGAACTTGCGAAGGACTTCATGCGAGACCATGGAGACCGGTTCCGCAACACTCCATTGGAGGATGCTCTCGCGGTTTTTAGCGATTACGCCGGCAAGCGCATCTTCGACGGGATTAAAGAAGACCTGGATGTCTTCGGGGTCCATTTCGACGACTGGTTCAGTGAGCGCGAACTGCACAAACGGGATGCCATCAATAAGACGATCGAATATCTTAGAGGGCGCGGCTTTATCTATGAGAACGAAGGTGCGGTCTGGTTCAGGAGCACCGAATTCGGTGACGAAAAGGACCGGGTTGTGGTGAGGGCAAACGGAGCGAGCACCTATTTTGCCGCCGATCTTGCATACCACTTGGACAAATTCGAACGCGGTTTCGAATCGGTGATAGACATATGGGGCGCGGACCACCACGGATATGTGGACAGGATGCGGGCCGGAGTGCAGGCGCTCGGGAGGTCGAAAGACGATCTGCGTATCGTTCTCGTGCAACTTGTAAATCTGCTGCGCGCGGGTGTGCCTGTGGCGATGAGCACAAGGGGGGGGGAGTTCGTCACGTTGCGTGAAGTTGTCGATGAGGTCGGAAAAGACGCAACCCGCTTTATTTTTCTCACCCGCCGCACGGACAGCCCGTTGGACTTCGATCTCGCAGTCGCAAAGGCCCGGAGCAACGATAATCCCGTTTTTTACGTGCAATACGCCCACGCGCGCCTTTACAGCATTTTCGAGGTTGCGCGGGAGCGCGGAATTGAATTCGACTGGCGGGAGATTTCTGATGAAGTGCTCTACCTCTTGCAGGTTCCGCAGGAATTTGAAATAATCAAGCTGCTCGGGGAATATCCGGAGATGCTTTCAGAATCCGCGAGATCACTCGAGCCGCACTATATTCCGTATTATCTGCACCAACTTGTGTCACTGTTTCACAGCTATTATCATGACAATAGAATCCTGAGCGAGGATGCCGAACTGACCAAAGCGCGGCTTTGCCTGGCTCTGGCAATTAAAGAAGTGATCGGAAACGCACTGGGGCTCCTCGGAGTGACCGCGCCTCAAAAGATGTAGAAACTGCGACAGGGGGGAAGGACAAATGACTCGCCCGAAGCTGGTTGTCGTCAACACCGATCCGGACGAACAGCCCCGTTCATGGCAGGACGGCAGAAAATACCGCTTCGATCTGAGCAGAAATAGACTTGTTTTCTTTACATTTAGTTGTGTCCTGGCCCTTTGCTTTATGTTTAGCCTGGGAATTCTTGTCGGCAGGGGAGTGTCCCTGGTCAGCTCGGATGATTCTTCCATGAAGGGTCGATTCCTGCAGTTTCTGGGGCTTGGGAAACAGACCGGCCTACCTTCCGCGCGGGCTGCCCAATCCTGGGAAGACCCCAGGAAGATGCTCGAATCATTGAACTACTATGAGGATTTGACCCATAAAGGGGGCGCGCCCCTGGCGTCCATGCCGAAAGCAATCGAATCCGCTCCCGCGACTGAATCCCCAAAAGAGCCGGTGAAAGAACCCGCAAGACATGCAGCCTCGCCCAGACAGCCGGCCGAAAAACCGCCGGCCCCTCAGCCGGACAAGCCCCGGACGGCGGGACTTGCCGCAGAGCAGTTCACGCTGCTTGTGGCCTCGCTGAAAGAAACGGACGCGCAGGCGCTTATCGAGAAACTGAGGGCCAAGGGGTATTCGCCCCGCATTGAAACGCTCGACCTTGGGGCTTCCAAATGGAACCGCATCCTGATCGGCTTTTTTCCTTCCCGCGAAGCTGCCATACTATTCGCCGATGAGTTCAACAGGAAAGAAAAACTGGAAGCGCTGGTGATGAGTAGTTCGAACTAGGGCGGCATCCCGGAAGCGGTGAGCGTAGCGGCGACCCCGGCAGGCCCGTATCCAGCGGCTGTGGAAATCTTGACTTCCGCTTCGTGTTTATTGCCTTACGCTTTATCACACAGGACGACAATCCCAAAATGCCTCCACTTCGTCGAATGACTGACCCTCCAGGACGATGCGGCCGTGCTCCAGCACTATATAGCGCTGACAGAAAAGCCGGGCGAAGGAGATGTCGTGCGTAGCGGCGAGCATGGCCGAGGGGTGATCGCCTAGACGTCGGGCAAGCCTTTTTTTTGCCGGGGGATCGAGACCGGCGGAAGGTTCATCCAGAAGCAGGAGCAGCGGGTCGCCCACCAGGACCCCCGCCAGGGCGGCTCGTAATCGTTCTCCATGGGACAGTTCATGCGGCGGCAGTTCCGCGAACGAATCCGCACCCAGGCTCTCCAGGGCTTCGAGCGCCTTTCGCCTGGCCTCAGGAGCGGACACTCCCTTGCGGATCAAGGTGAACGCCACGTCGTCAACCACCTTCGGGAAAAGCAGTTGGTCCTCGGGCACATTGAAAAGAAAGCCGATCTTGGATCGAACCTGTGCGAGAGATTTCTTCGCAAGAACAAGGCCGTTAACCGTGACGATTCCCTGGTATGGAACGAGTCCCACGGCGGCAAGAAACAGTGTGGTCTTGCCGGAGCCGTTCAGGCCGAACAGGGCGACCCGCTCGCCGGGATGGATAGCAAACGAAACGTCATTCAGGGCCGGCGCCCTGTCCTCATGATACCGGACGGCGACGTGCTCGAAATTCAAAACGACGTGCGTCATTTAATGGCTCCCCATTGAATCAGGACTGCCGCCAGGGGCCATAGCAATCCGATCATCAGCATGAGGTAGTCATTCCAGATCATTGCCTGCCGGTCGAACTCCGGCAGGATGTCGCCATATCCCCTAAGTTCCATTGCCTGCGAAACGCGGTCGGCCCTGGCGATTATCCTGTGCAGCCAAGCGGAGGGGGCATGCCGGAGCATCAAAAGCCCAGTGCGCAGCCCGGAGGTGGCGCCCCGGACAGCCATCGCGCGGGACACCCGCACTGATTCGCCGTGGAGCAACTCCGTTTGTTGCACGATCTGCGACACCAGCAGGACTACAGAGGATGGCAGAGGCAGTCTGGCGAGGGCTTGGTAAAACTCGGAAAGCGTCAGAGAGGAGGCGGTCGCGGAGAATATCAGCAGCGAAGCGAACCCCTTCGAGAAAATCCGAAACGGCACTGAGACGGCTTCCCAATCCGTGAAACGTTGAAGCAGCGGCAAGGAACGGGAAGCGGTATAAACCCAAGGGGTCAGCAGGAAAAATGGGGTGAAGAAGATCAGTCCGAACACCGCCAACCGCCCGAATGTCCGCGCGGGCGGTCTTGCGGCGGTCAGCCATGCCATGATCGTAACCGCTACGAACAGAAAACTGGTGAGTCTGTCGGGGGGAGGGATAAGACAAGCCACGAAGAAACCGATCCCACACAGCAAGCGGACCTGTGGCGCAAAACAGTTCAGAGGGCCCGACCCCGTGCCCCATATCTCGATGAAGCGGTTGCCGCTCACCCTTTCACCCCTGGTTTTCGGGCGGCGACGAGGTACTGCTCGTCATCTTCCTCCGCCGTCAGCACGTCGAAGCCGCATTCCTCGAGCAGTCGGGCAAGTTCTGCTGCTGGTGCAAGCATGTCCTGATGAATGGCCTTTCCTGCCCCGGCATGGATGGCGTTGATAGTTTCCCGCGATTCGGTGTGCCAAACGTGGAACAAACCGCCTGGCTTCAGCGCGCGCCGCATTTCCAGCGCCACGTAATGCGGCGAGGAAAAATGAGGCCACGCGGAAAAGCAAATAATCCGATTGGCCGACGCATCTCCAAGCGGCAACGACTCCGCTGCGGCATTGATCCATTCCGCCCGCGGGTCACGCACCTTGCATCTCGCTTCGTCGAGCATGCGAGGCGAAAAGTCTACCGCGATCACCCGGCCACGGTCGGAAAGGCGCATCAGCAGGGCTTGCGTCAGGTTGCCCGTGCCGCAACCCAGGTCGATGACGGTTTCGTCCGGGCCGACATTGAACCGGTTCAAACCTCTACTTAAGGCCGAGCTCAAAACATCCGGATTGACCCATCCGTCCCACTTGGCGGCGATGCCGTCGAAAAAATCGCGTTTGGGATCGCTGTTCATTACTTGTCTTCTCCTTGTGGACCGAGGGCAATCTTTCTCGGCGCGGCCAGGCGAACGAGCGGTGGAACGACCGCCAGTATTAATATAATCCCAGGCCAGCCGCTTATAAAGGACGCTCCGGCGACGAATCCGGCCGGGAGGTCGATGAACCCGGCGAAGAGGTAAATCAGACTAATGTTGACAATCCGCCCCAGAATCAGAGCAGGGACCAGTATGACCCATTCGTTCCCTTTCGGCTTATATTGTTTGATGGCCGCGATAACCGCCGCCATGACGGCCAGTTCGACCGCCATAATCACGGCTACGGGTGGATAGAAGGGCGGCATCCCGGTCGCCGCTCCGGAGAGCATGGGTACGACGAGCGCCGTAAGCGCTGCCGGAAGCGGGCGGACGAAAAAGGCCAGAGCGACGAGGGGCAGGTACATCGGCATGAAAATATTTCCCAGATGGACGAAGTGAAAGACCACCGGCAGCAGCAGCGCCGATGCACCGAAGAGACCCCCGTAGGCGAGTTCTCTCGGTGAAAAAACTTTCCAGCTCATAACGTCACCTTCGGTCCGCCCACCATGTTGAAGCGGGGCGTGGGGTAGTTCTTGACGTACTCGTACCGGCTTGTCCAGCAGATTCCGAAGAAACAGATAAGGCTCTACCGAGACCTCGTTCTCCCTGAAGGTATAACAATCAGTAACGGGTCAACTTGACCCTCAATTGGAGGCGGACCGCATTTTGGGATCGGATTCTGCCTCAAAAAGCCCCTGAAACGCTCAGAAGGTCCATGTAATTATCTTATATTCGAATCAACGCGGCAAATAATATGCAAATGGGGCTAAAATAAACGCCGTGCCTCACTGCCAGGAATAATGCACTAAATATGTAACGATAGGCTCGAACATGGCTACTTTTGCCAACCGGAGGACGCACTACTCCCCCGGCTGTCGGTTTTTCGCAAGCATCCGGCCAACGCCATCTTTCAGGAATGTTTTGGCGATCCCGTGATCTTTTCGTAAGGTTTGGCAAGCACGGTTCGGGAGAATGAGTCACGCTGGGCACTGAGCAGCTCTTCAAGATCGGAAAAAGAAAGAGGATTCAAGAACTTAACAGCGCAGCGTCTCATTAAGGGGAGAGAGTAGGTCTTGGAGAAGAACTGAGTCTCATATGTTATTGTGCCGCTGGTTGCCCCCCCTGCTTCTTTGGCAGGTATTTCATAAACGGGCTCACACGCAATTGGTTCCCCAAAAGGCTTTGGGCCACTTTTGAGCATGACTTCACAGGCGGTCTTGACGGGAACTTTATGTATCGGCAAATAGGCGAAAGACAAACCTGACCGGCTGAGATCAACGATGTGTCCCATGAACGTCCAGTTTTGCCGCTCCGGCGGCAGCCGTAGGGCAGCCAGGATCTCTTTCCCGGGAGAGTAGCGTTCGTACCCTCTTGGCTCCATTATGTCCTCTTCCGGTAAGAGGATCTGGCGATTCGACGCATCACGCCGGTTATCGTAGAAATGATAATGGCCGGTCAAGTCCCTTCGGATAATGCCAACAATTGACGAACTGTTTTTGACCAGGATTTTCGAAAACGGCGATTCCGGATCGCGTTCATAAATCATTTCGAAGTCCTTTCGGTAACTACAGAACAAACCGGTATATCCATGTCCAGTATTATAGGAATCGTCGTTGGTGGCTTGTTATATAGATGGACTGTCGAAATTAACAAGGGGGAAATTACGCGGTAGAAAGAGGGTAGATAACATACCTAATATTAGAAAAAAGATGAGTCATATAATACATATTTTGTAATCAATATTATCCTGAATAATTCCTCAAAATGGTCGCCAACGGACGGCCGAAGGATTCCACCCGAAAAAGTTCCTGCAACGCGCAAACTCCATAAATCTTATGGCATACCAATCACAACACGCAAGTGGCGCGCCAATGTGGATCTTACCATTGGGGAGACACGGGCAGAAAAGTAGAAAAAGAGTCAGCCTCCGGCTCATCGATAGCAGGCGTTGAAATCGTCGTCGGTCAAGCTCCCGATTCCACACCAGTAGGCTTTCCAGTTACTGTCCGTAATAGGGTTTACTTGCCGGTTGTGCACGTCATAGTAGTCCACGAAAGACCGGCGAAGAGCCGAGTCATCCGAAAGATGATTGTAGATGGCGGCCAAATTCGACGCATCATAGGGCGCTTTGCCATAGGTGTTGTCGAAATCGTATTCTTCTTTCCAGGCCGTCCCATCGTAGTAGTGAGTATCGAAGTCCGCGATGGAGAAGGACCCGGCGTCATAGGTCAGCACCTGAAATCCCGGATTGTTGCCGTACTCGGGGCTTATTGCAGGCGTAATGTGGACGTAGGCCAGTGGATGATGACTCTTGTCGAAAATGAGTCTGAAGTGATCCATATGGGTATGGCCCGAGAACATTCCTTTGATGATGGGCGAATACGTCTGAACCAGCTCTTGAAACTTGTCCGTAAAAGTCCTGGAGTTCCTATCCTTATGAAGGGCGTCCCAGTATGCCACCGTATGCCCTTCTTTCACCGTGCTCCAGGTATCCACGCCGGGAGGAATGTGGAGAATAATCCATACGTTCTGCTTGTTTTTCTTCGCGGCTTTCAATTGTTTCTCGAGCCATTTGAGCTGCTGCCATCCATATTCGTTGTGGCCGTTCTTTTCTGAAAAGAAAACGTCGTTGATCGACAGGACACGATTCGCGCCCGATACGGCGGGGGAAAAGGCGTAATTTCCTCCGGATCTAAAGGTGCTCGCGAAGGAATTCAACCTGGCGGGCTCGGCCTTCAGGTAATGGGTGAAGTAGAGATCCATTGTGTTGTGAAGAAAACTTCCGTTTGGCTCTATCTTGTAGTCCTCGTAGGAATCGTTATTGCCGAGTGTGAACACGACGTGCACGCGGGGGAAAGTGCGGTGAAATTCCTCACCGATGAATTTCAAGGTTTCCTTCACAAAAGCCCTGAACGCCCGTTCGTCGCCGGAAAAAACCTCGGTGTGATACTTTTTGAATCTGTGAGCCAGCAGGTCGCCGGAAAACAGGATGAAATCCGGAGCAGGGCAGGCTTGCTTCATTTGGACCAGTGTGGATGCGAGAAGATTGTAGTTCGTTTCCTCACCAACGGGGCTTATATGCTTGTCGCTGGAGGAGGAATAGATTTCATGCCAGCGCAGGTGACCGGAATTTTTGATTTTGTCCGCCACGGCCTTGTCAGTGGTCAGGAGCGGATCGAAATGGATATCCGATACGGAAATGACGATACCCTGTCTCCCCGCGTGGAGTCGAGAGCCGTGATCCCCAGCGACGGCCAATCCGCAAACGACGATAAGCAAGCATAGAGACAGAGCGAGACTGCACAGTCTTTTCATTTCACATTCCTTTACTTGGTTGTTACCGGATCACGACTTTCACAAAGCGCCGGATTTCGGATGCTGCTCACCTGTATTCATCATCTGGCGGGAAAATAGTGAGTTCGGAGGTAATGTCAATTACGTTGCCGGATTGCCGGAATAAAGGGCAAAGGGGTCGGCCCATGTTGTTAACCTAAGCATATTGGGGACTACAGAATGATATGGGCACAGTTCCATGACCACGGAGAACGCGAAGGGAAAAACCTCCTTGGGGAAGCCGGTTGCAGGGTGTCTTCCCGATCCGGGCGTCCCGGCGGCAAACGCAGGAAGGCTTTGCCTAATTGAATAAACTCGCGACGTCCTCCACGCCCTCCAGATTGAGGGCCGCCTCGAGTAGGGTCTCGACTTTTTCCTTACTCCAGGAGTGTCCCGCTAGCCGGCAAAACTTGGATATCAGTTTTTCATCGTCGAGTGGATTTTCTGGGTCGCCCTTGGGGAAATCGGTCTTTGCGGAATAACATTTGCCCGTCCCGGTAACTATCTCGACCCGGGCGCCCCACCTGGCGGGGTGAAGCGACTCGCATTCGTCGTCTACTTCGAGACGGACTCGTCCCGCCAGGCGTCTAATTTCTGAATCCCGAAGACATTCCTCGGAAAAATCTTCCAGTCCGCAACTGCCCCGCACAAGAGCGAGCGCTGCGCAGAAGGGAAGGCTGAACTTCGCCGCAAAAGCCGACCGGGGCTCCGGGTTGCTCGTAATATCAAGGGCCGTTCGGTAGGTCTTGACGATCAGGCATGTGACCTCATCGGCCCGTATGTTGTTGCGGGCCGCAAGCTCCAGCATGAGGTCTATCGCGGGATGAGTGTGGCGGCAGGAGGCGTGAAATTTGAACGAATTTTCCTCTATTTTATAGGGACTTTCACCGAGACCGCCGGTGATTTTTGATAAATCGAACGCCGGAGCCATTGCCCGGCAAAAACCTCTCTCGCCGTCGATGATGGCCCTGGCGCCGGTAAATCCCTCTTTTGCCAGCAAGGCGGCAAGCAACCCGTTATACGCCGCTTTTCCGGCATGAAGGTGTTTTGACATCGCCCCATCGCTGATAAATTCCCACAGGCCCGCTGCCTGAGTACCCGCGTTGCCAATGGCCCAGACCATCCGGTCTCGATCGAGGTCCAGGAGCTTTCCCGCCGCGGCGCAGGCGCCAAAGGTGCCGCACGTACCGGTAGTGTGCCAGAAATAGTAGTGGGAAGGGGAGACGGCTTCTCCCAGGCGAATCGCCGTCTCGTAGCCGGCAACGATTGCCTCGATGAGTTCGCGCCCCCCCGCATGTACCATTTCGGCTGCGGCAAGCGCCGCAGGAATGACGACCGCCCCGGCATGAAGAATGGCTCCCCGGTGAACGTCGTCCAATTCCACGGTGTGAGATCCGATTCCGTTTGCGAGGGCCGCGTTCAGCGCCGATGTTTTCTCCCCGGAGGGCAAAATTGTCGCCTGCGGCAGGCCGCCCTGGCTCTGAAGGACAGACAGGGCCATCCTGGCGGGTTCTTCCGCCCCGCCCCGCAGGGCAGATCCGAGCCAATCAAGGAAGGCCAGCCTGGTCATCCGGACCGTTTGCGGCGGTAGTTCCTCAAATCGCAGTGCTCGTGTAAAATCGGCGATCTTGTAACTCAGCATGGAGAGATATCGATTCCTTTCGGGCAGTTCCTCGGCAGTTGTTTTATAAACAATCTGAGAACCTCGGGCGGAAGCTGAAGAAGGCGGAGGCGATGGGACCCGAGGGTATCGCGCGGGTCCAGGGCAAAGCGCAAAGCCTTTACCACGCCCGCAGGCTTGATTTCCGCTTCGCCGAGGTCCGCCTGGCAGATTCCGCAAAGAATGCAGGTGGCCGGGTTTTCGATTTTTCCGACTGCTTCGGGGTCCATACGGCCGTTGTATTGATCGCTTAGGAGCAGCCACGGAACGGCGGCTTTGAGAGAATCAAAAAGTGGTTCCAGGTCCACCACAAGATCTTTGAGCTGCCTGAAATGGGAAAGGGGCCCCAGGGTCAGGGCGCCGCCATTTGCCGCGGCTTTCCGGATCAGGGTCTGGCAGGCGAGGGCGGGCTGGCCGTTTATCAGGATCGCACACGAGCCGCAGATCGCGCTGCGGCAGGAGCGGCGAAACGAGAGTGTCGGGTCCTGCTGCCATGCAAGTAGAAGGGCATCCAGAACCGTCCGGTTTTCCTCGATGCTGACCGCGAGTTCCTGGAAATAAGGAGAGGTGTCCTTTTCCGGATCGTATCGACATATTTTGAGCGCGACGTCCATGTCAGTAGCCCCTCTGCTGCGGTTTATGACTGGCAATGTTGACATTGCCTCTGGAAAACTCCAGCCCGGCCTCTCCCCGGCGCGCAAAGGTGTGGTCCAGCCAGTTGAGGTCGTCACGCTCCGGGTAGTCCAGGCGGAAGTGCGCCCCCCGGCTCTCGGTCCGCGCGAGAGCCCCGCGCGCGATCATTTCGCAAAGGTCCAGGAGATAACCCACTTCGAAATAGTCCATCAAGGCATAATTAAAAGATCTGGCGCCGCCCGGCCGGGAAAGCCTCAAATAGCGCTCTTTGAGCAGCCCGATGCCTGCAACCGCATTTTCGAGTTCTGTCCCGGTCCTGAAAACGCCGACCTGATTGTTCATGAGGGCCGCCATTTCGCGCCGGACGGCAAAGGCGCTGTCCCCCTGAGGGCGGCCTCCTGCAGGGTTTGCCGAAAGCAAGGCATTCCAGGGCTCCAGGACACGCTTTGCCTCTTCCTCGGAAACACCCCGGCAAGAGGTCTCTCGGGCAAGTTCCGCTGCCGTTCGGCCGGCCCGCCTCCCAAATACCACGGTTTCCAGGAGGGAATTGCCTCCAAGCCTGTTCGCCCCATGGACACTGACGTTTGCAACTTCGCCGGCGGCAAGGAGGCCCGGTAGAGTCGTCATCCCGGAGGTATCCGTTCTCACGCCTCCCATGCTGTAGTGCTGAGCGGGTTCGATGGGCATTGGCGCCGTCACGGGATCGACTCCCGCATAGCGTATGGCGAGGTCCCTCACCTGGGGGAGCCGGTCCGCGACGAGGGCTTCCCCGAGATGAGTGAGATCCAGGTGGACGTAGTGCCCTTCCAGGCCACGACCTTCCTTTATCTCCTTGAAAATGGCCCGGGCCACCACATCGCGGGGAGCAAGCTCCATCTTCGCGGGCGCATAGCGGGCCATGAATCTTTCACCCCCGGCGTTTCGCAAATAGCCCCCCTCGCCGCGCGCCGCCTCCGATATGAGAATATTGGTCCCATATAGCGTCGTGGGATGGAATTGCACGAATTCCATGTCCGAGAGCACCGCTCCGGCCCTATAGGCGATAGCCATGCCGTCTCCGGTGTTCGCGTGAGCGTTCGTGGTCTTGGCGAATGCCCGGCCGTAGCCGCCTGTTGCCAGCACGATCTGCTTTGTCCGGATGATTTCCACCCTGGCATTGGCAAAATCGTAGACGACCGCGCCCGCCACCCGACCTTCTTCGACGACCAATTCAAGGAGGTGCCACTCCGAATATACCTTTACACCGCGCTTTAAGAGCTGTTCATAAAGTGTATGCAGGACTACGTGTCCGGAAAAATCAGCTGCGAAACACGCACGGGGGAAACCGGCCCCGCCGAGCGAGCGTTGTGCGATGGCGCCGTCAGGTGCGCGGGTCCAGAGCACTCCCATTTTTTCGAGTTCGAAAATCACCTGAGGTCCGTCAGAACAGAGCACCTCGATGGCATCCTGGTCCCCGAGGTAATCGCTCCCCTTCACGGTATCGAAAACGTGAGCTTCGATGCTGTCATCCTCATGGAGAACGGCGTTGAATCCGCCCTGAGCCGCCCCGCTGTGGGAACGGGTGGGATAGACCTTGCTCAAAACCGCCACATCGGTACCGGCCGATGCGTTGAGGGCCGCCATGAGCCCCGCCAGCCCCCCTCCAACTATCAGCACTTCATGGCTTTTCATTTTGGACTGCTCCTTATTTTGTGCCCAATACTATAATAGAATGCTCGGAAAGGGGGTATTTGATTTTTCATTAACGTGTAACGTATAAAAGTTGTAATCTCTCGGGCTGGATAATCTTGATCTGTTTGAGGATAACCAGGGATGAAGGGCTGCCTTTCCGATATACGCGTACTTGAATTGGGACAGGTGCTGGCGGGCCCCTACGCAGGGATGGTCCTGGGCGACCTGGGCGCCGATGTCATCAAGGTGGAATCGCCCGAAGGAGGCGACAGCGCCCGGCGCACGCCACCTCATTTCTACAAGGGCGAAAGCATTTATTTCATGGCCCTTAACAGAAACAAGAGGAGCGTTGTAATCGACCTCGCCTTAAAAGAGGGACGCCGGGTCTTCTATGACCTGGTGAAAGAATCCGATGTTGTACTGGACAATTTGAGGTACGGAGTACTCGAACAGCTAGAGATCGATCATCAGATTTTGCTGAAATATAACCCCCGGATTATTTCGTGTTCCATCAACGGCTATGGATCGGATTCGCCCGATCGCTCCAAGCCCTCTTTTGATTTAATGGTTCAGGCCAGGGGAGGCGGAATGAGCCTGACTGGCATGGCGGGCGGGCCTCCTCTTAGAATGGGTGTTTCAATATCCGACCATGTCGCCGGAATATATGCCGTAACCGGAATACTGGCGGCGCTCCATGAGCGTGCTCAAACAGGAAAGGGCCGCAGGATCGAGGTCCCTCTTTTCAGCACGATGATTTCCCTGCTCAGCTATGAAGCCGCACTGTACCTCTATTCCGGAGAAGTGCCCGGCCCGGTGGGGTCAGGCCACAGGTCATTGATGCCCTACAACGCGGTTGGAACCAGGGACGGCCACATAGTTATCGACGCCCACCTGCCAAAATTCTGGAGCGCGCTTTGCGGCGCGCTTCAGATAGAGGCAATCGAAAATGATCCCAGGTTCCACACCCTCGAAGTCCGCAACAGGAACCGCGATGAACTCCTGAAGATTCTAAACGAGATTTTCCCGGCAAAAACAAGCCGGGAGTGGCTCGAAATCCTCGACGCAAAGGGCGTGCCCTGCGCTCCCATAAACGACTTGAAATCGGCGCTCGAAGACGAGATCACCCGAGCGTTGAAGATGGTCGTCGATATCGAGCACGAAGGGGTCGGCCTGACATTCCAGGCGGTCGGAAATCCCATCAGAATGCAGGATGCAGGGGAAACGCAATACTCCTCGCCGCCTCTTTTGGGAGAACATACCGAGGTAGTCCTGAGGGAAGTTGCGGGATACAGCGATGATAAAATAGGGCTCCTCCTGCGGGATGAAGTTATCGCACGGAAATCGGAGGCACAGCTATGAGAAATGCCGGTTATAAAGTCCTTTCGCCCACGGCGATTCTCGGCTACGGGTTCCCGGAAAAATCTTTCAAGGCCGGTGTTGAGAGTAGGCCCGACTGTATCGCCGTTGACGCCGGCAGCACGGACCCGGGGCCGTACTATCTTGGCGCGGGGAAGTCCTTCACCAGCCGCGCGGCGGTAAAGCGCGATCTGGAATTCATGCTGGCGGCGGCAATGGAATTATCCGTTCCCTGCATCATCGGGACCGCCGGCGGGTGCGGCGCGCGCGAACACGTGGAATGGAACGAATCGATCATTCGGGAAATAGCCAGGTCCAAGGGCTACTCCTTTCGCATGGCGGTTATCCACGCGGATGTGAGCAGAGAAGACGCCGCGCGGGCCCTCAGGCTGGGAAAGCTCCATCCGCTCCACCCTGCGCCGGAAATAGATGAAGAGGAGATCGCGAAAAGCGTTCGAATCGTAGCCCAGATGGGGGCCGAGCCGGTGATAAAGGCCCTGGAAATGGATTGCCGCGTCATTCTCTGCGGCCGGTGCTACGATCCTATTCCTTTTGCCGCGCCGGCCCTGAAGAGAGGCTTCGATCCGGGTCTTGCGGTGCATATGGGCAAAATCCTCGAATGCGCCTCTATTGCGGCAACTCCCGGCAGCGGCAGTGACTGCGTTATGGGGACCCTCTATGAGGACTGCTTCGAGCTGGAATCGCTAAATCCTCAGAGACAGTTTACGGCCGTCTCAACCGCGGCCCACACGCTATATGAAAAAACCGACCCCTACAGGCTGCCCGGCCCCGGAGGGACGCTCGATTTGATGGAAACCCGGTTCGAGGGCCTTGAAGGCGGCCGCGTGCGCGTATCGGGGACCGGCTTCATCGCCTCGGACCCCTACACGGTGAAGCTGGAAGGGGTAAAGAGCGCGGGATTTCGCACCATCTCGATAGCGGGCATTCGCGATCCCATACTGATCGACGGAATCGATTCCGTTCTGGACTCGGTAACGAAACAGGTTCGGGGAGATACTGGATTTACCGGAGCCCTGCTTTTCCACGTATACGGAAAGGACGGGGTCATGGGAGCGCTCGAGCCCGAAAAAACCCGCGTTTCGCATGAACTCGGACTGGTAATGGAGGTAATCGCCCGGGACCAGGAAGAGGCGAACACGGTGTGCTCGTTTTTCCGCAGCACTCTTCTACACTACGGCTACCCGGGACGCATATCCACCGCGGGCAACCTTGCCCTGCTCTACAGCCCGTCGGACGTTTCCTGCGGGCAGGTCTACGAATTCAATATCTACCACCTGATGGAAGTAGACGATCCCAAAAGCCTGTTCCCCATCAACGTTTACGAGGTGAGCTGATGGAAACGGTTCCTCTGACCGATCTGGCGGCGGTGATCCGCAGCAAGAATGCCGGGCCCTATGAGCTGACAGTCGATATCCTGTTCAAGAACAGGGACGATTACGAGTTCATTAAGGAAATCAACTACTTCGACAGGAAACTCTTTGCGTGGCTCTACGGAATCGGAGTTGATAAAATTATAGCCCTCGTGTACTTCGACCCCGCGTCCGCAATAAAATGTACGATGGTGCGGCCTGTCATTTCCGGCTCTCCCGGAGACACCGACGTATACGGGGCACAGCAGCACGCTCCCATTCTGGGGCTGAAGGTCCCCGTGGCGCCCCGGGACCGGCCACAGCCCCTTTAGTCATAAGGCAGCAAAGGGAAAATGCATTGTTCCAAATGATTGCTAAATGCACCTTGCTAAAATCTGAAGGGCTTTCCTCCCGATACGGAAAGACCGTAAGGCCGGCGGGATTGGGACACAACCACAGATTGCATAATTTCGAGCCACCTCTCTATTTCGGCCTCATATCTCATCACCGGGGACCACTAAACGCAATCAGACTGCGCTATGAAGTGCTACCGCACCTGGTTCTTGTTTTCAGGCTGTTCAAAGGGCCTGGTGTGGCCTCGGCCCCATCCCGGTCTCTATTTTGGAAGACGTTGGCATCCGTTCAAAAAGTCATGAAAATACGGCACGAAAGGTCTTCGATGTAGCATTCACTACAGAAAAGGTGATTTCATCCTGTTACACTCACTCCCACAATGCTGAAAGGCGAAGGGAGGTGAGTGAAAATGCCGAAACGCGGGATTTGTGGCGGTGGAGCCCCCGAGCAACCGTGTATCACGGAAGATGGAAAGCGCGATCTTTGATGCATGAAAGTCACGCTTGCCGAGAAGGCAGAAGACAAGAAAAAGTAACCGCTGGAACGATGCGGCCATCTAGCCGCAAGAGTTTTTTCTCCGAGCGGATCTCCGAGGTTCTTTACAGAGAGCCTGCCCCAAAAAGGACATGCAATGATCTTACTGATTAATGGAAGTCCCAAGCCTCATGGAAATCTTCACCGGATGCTTGAAAAAGTTGTCCGGGATACCGGCGAAGATTACGAGATGATTCACCTTGCCAGGTTGAGAATCAACCCTTGTATGGGGTGCGTAAAATGTGCCGACACAAATCGATGCATTCAAGCAGATGATATGGCCCCTCTCTACGATAAAATCGCGACGGCAGACGCCATGGTCGTAGGATTCCCCGTGTATTTCGGCCACGCAAACGCATTAACCCATACTTTTCTGGAGAGGTTGTTTGCTTTGCGCCACGTTCGGATGATCACACAGGACAAGCTGGCGGCGGTGGTATCTGTCGGGGGCCATGAGGCCGAGCAATGTGCCCGAGATGTAACGTATCGTTTGAAACACTACTTTAATTACAGAGTAGTGGGCTCGGTCTTCTTTAATAGTGCCACACCGCCATGTTTCATTTGCGGGTACGGAACCACCTGTCGCTACGGAGGTCCGGCCAGACGGATGAGCCCTGAAGAATTCGAGAACTTCAACGAGATAACTGCCGACATGTTCCAGAGATTTGAGGACCATTCTGACGTGGTCAAGGCATGTGAAACCCTATCGGGCGAGCTGAAGACCGCCGTTGCTTCTTTTGGCAGAGTCTAATGATGAAGCCCTATACGATGCTCTCTCTAGTACCGGCAACTCTGACAGCAGGGCTGATGGTCTACTCCGGTTCGGTCAATGGACATGCAAAGGAGTTCTCGATCAGCCGTCTGGCAGTTGCAGGGAGCAGCGGCGGGCAGGAGGTCGCACGCCGCGTTTGTTTCATGTATACCGACAATGCCAAGAGGCAGAAGTGGTTTGATATAAGTCTTCAGTGAACGTATCTCACTATTTTATAGCTTTTCTTTCACCGTATAGAATTCCACGACTCATGCCGATCTTGGTTACCAGTCAAGCAACCAAATATTTGCATAACACTCGGACAGTCCCAAGATCATTGCGTTTGGTTCATTGGGTCGGTCGGTCAAAACCGGCACCTAAGGTGGACCATGTTCTTCCGGAAGAGCTACGATAGTTTCGAAAGGTTTGGGTAAATCGATGATTTCTTAAACGACAGCAGGCAAAGAGGAATCGCATTGTGAAAGAAGATGGGCTACCATGAGATATAGAAGCAGCTTGTCCTCATTTCTCAGAATTGGTCTTTCGGGACTGCTCCTGGTAACGATCACCTGTCTCGGGGTGCTGAGTTGGGTTCTCTCGCACTACGAGCAGCAGAACTCACAGCTTCGGACCCAAAACTCCCTGGCAATTGCATCTTCTAGCCTCCTGGCCAATGGACTGCAGATGGGTCAGGCAACTCGCAACATCATTCTCGATCCCTCAAACGCCACAGCCTACAAGAACTATGAGGAATCGGAAAAAGCTTTTAAGGAGCTACTGGACCAGATGAGCGCACTGGACGAATCGATCTCTTCCGGGCAACGATTTCACAATGCCCTGCAGACCATTCGAAATGAGCTCGAAAAGGACATCGTTTTGCAGAAAGCCATCCACCAGGTTGCGTTGAATCAAGAGATGGAGCGGGCAATCCAGGTGCTTAACAGGGAGGAAACGCCTCTGTGGCGAAAGTACCGCTGTATGATGATCGAGATGAGAAAACAGATGCAAGATGAAGTCGCCAAAGGACAGGCGATAGCTGACCGCATGACCTCCTCGATGCATATCATCCTGGCAGCAATATCCATTTTCGTGATAACGACCGTTATATTTGTTCTTTTCAGAACCTTTCGTCTTCTCTCGAAAGCGCACAGCCACCTCTGCGCTGTATCGAAGGCTTCGGAGCAGAGCGCCACCGCAATCCAGGATCTCTCATCAGTTAGTCTCTCCCTTTCTGAGGGAGCATCCGAACAGGCGGCATCTATCGAGGAGACATCTTCATCTCTCGAAGAGATGTCTTCGATGATAAGGCAGAACGCGGATAACGCACGTCAGGCGGACCAGTTGATGGCAGGCACAACAGACTCGGTCGCTCGCTCTACTCAGATAATGGATAAACTCACAACTTCCATGAGAGAGATTTCCGTGGCAAGCGAGGAGACCTCCAAGATAATCAAGACAATCGACGAAATTGCGTTTCAAACCAACCTCCTTGCCCTCAATGCGGCAGTTGAGGCAGCACGTGCAGGAGAGGCTGGAGCCGGTTTTGCCGTTGTCGCCGACGAGGTTAGAAATCTCGCTATGAGAACGGCTGAAGCTGCAAGGAACACCGCGAATCTGATCGAAGGTACTGTAAAGAAAATCAAAGAAGGTTCGGAACTGGTGCAAAGAACGGACGCTGAATTTCGAGAGGTTGCGATCAATGTTGAACGGTCCAGTGAACTGGTCGGTCAAATCTCTGCATCCTCCGCCGAACAATCCCAAGGCATTGAACAGATAAATAAGGCGGTCGGCGAAATAGATAAGGTTGTCCAGCAAAATGCCGCTAACGCGGAGGAATCCGCCTCTGCATCCGAGGAAATAAATGCCCAGGCAGAGCGGATGAATGAATTTGTGGGCGCTCTAACATCGTTGGTCGATGGCTCAAAGGGCCATGGTGCTGCGAGAAGTAATACATTGAGAGACAAAAGATAATGGAAGATGAACGCTCAGCTCGCAAAAAGACCTCCTCTCGGTCGGAGAGGAGGTCTTAAAATACCGGTCAGGGTTCTGTGAAACGAGGAGCTATTTCAGCTTTCTGGCAAGAAAGTAGCCGTCCGGGTCGCATTCTTCCCTGAGAAGCTTGAGGTCATTTTCGCTGGGTCCTTGCATTTCCTTCAGGTCGGGCGAAATAAGCAACTCGAAGCTCACCTTTTTCTGAATATCCTCAGCGGTTTTGCCTTTTTCTACCTCCAGCAGCATCATGCGGTGGGTTTTTTCATCAAAACCGAATAGAGCTTCGTTTGTGATGACCCGGTAAGGTCCGGACCCCATGACGCCGGATTTTTCCCGGTAATCCGGGGAGCCGTCCCCATAGCCTATGCTGGTTAGAAAGTCGAGTTTGGGGGTAAATCGCCTTGGTTCCAGGGCCATAATGATAATCGACTTTTCGCAATTGGCAGCCATCGCGCCGGCGCCGCCGCTCCCCGGAAACCGGGTCTTGGCAGCCTTATAGGTGCCGCCCTCGAAGGTCGAGTTGACGTTGCCGTACATGTCGATCTGCGCGCCGCCGATAAAAGCGTAATCTGCGTGACCTCTCTGGGTCAACTCGAATACCGCTGAAAGCCCTTTGAGGAAGCAAGCCTTGCGGCATGCCCTGGTATCGCCGACAGACAGCGGCATGCCCATTTCGAGAATCGGAGTGAGGGGGCCGGCCTCAAAAATGATCCCAAGGCCAGGCGCGTGAGTAAGTTGGGCATGGATCGATGCGATGATTGGAAGACCGGTGCCGACGAAAACAATGGTGTTGTCCTCGAGGACTCTGGAACCGGTATAAGCGATCATTTCGAACGGTGTATATTCAGGCATGTTTCATTCCTCCATCGTAAGCTTGTAAACTGCGTTTCGACAGGAAAAGGGCATCAGGACAGGATCGTAGGTTGGCCGCCATCCATGTCCCTGATTTTTTTCAATGTCTTGTAAGGAATCTTGGACAGGAAATCGTCATAGGTTTCGCACCCGAAGATGTACTCGTCATAGTATTTCTTGAGGGTGTCCTTATTGCCGGATTTCCTGAACTCTTCGGATGCGCTTCGGAACATGAGAATGTGTTCCATGTCGAACCAGTAGTTGCCGTAACAAGCTCCGGGGTAGCTGGCGAAACGCTGCTCGATAACCGCGTCTACCGCTGTGTAGGGAATCTCCGTGAGGTTCGGATAGGTGCGGATGTTCTCGTTGAGAATCAACTGCTCGGCGGTAACTATGGTGTGGCAGGCAGCCATTGCGATTTCGGGGCAGGTGCAATGCGCGCCGAAAATGCGGCAGTTCCCATGCATATCGGCCGCGCTAACATTGAGAATTCCGACATCGGGATAGCAGGCCGGGACGAGGTATGTGTTCTTGCCCGAAAAGGGACTCTGGATCATCTTGCCGCGGTTTACCAGCTCCATGTCCGCTCCCCCGTGATCCCGCACCGGCAGAAATTCCAGCCCCATTGCTGCTGCTTTGAATCGCGCCGACATTCCGTAGTTGGTGTAGTCGTCGAGTTCGACCATGCTGTTTGCGTTCAGATATCGGAAGAGTGGAGCAATACCGATTACCTCATATCCCCACCAGGCGAGCTCGACCCGCTTAATCGACAGGTGATCGGGGGCGACGAGCATCGCCCCGGCAAGCAGTTCAGGACAGATCGAATTGGACTGGAATGAGAGTGTTAAATCTTTTGCCCCTTTCCTGATGATTTCGTGCACAAGGGCGACCGGAGGCCTGGTATTGACGAATCCGCCTATGGCAAGGTTAATGCCGTCCTTTAAGTACTTGCCGACGGCGTCTTTGGTTGTGGTTCTCTTGTCCATGAGGCCTTTGGGTTTTTTCACCACCGTCTTTCTGGCTTCTTCCGGAGATGGACCCCACCAGCAAAATTCGTCTTCGCTGGTTCTGATTTGATTGTCTTCCAGAGAGGACACTTTACAGATTGGCGATTGAACTTTTCCCTTCATTTTTTGACCTCCATAGCAGTTTGAACGTTCTACTTAGCCCTGGTACTCGAACTGGAAATGGAATGCGAGTGGCACGATAATACGATAATGGGATTACTTTCACAAATGAACCGATTACGCCAAGTTGGCCCTGGCGTCAAGTCGCAAGAGAGAAAAACAGCATAAATCCCTGATCGATGTGGGTTACTGGGCGTTTATCAAGAATTCGGAATCGCTCGGGCAGATTGGCGCATTCAAAGGGACGGCAAGTAATCAAAAGCCTGAAATCGCTGCAGCGTAATGTTTTATAGCCTTGGTATGGCTATTGTGAAATATTTTGCACAATGTGCCCGTTTGCGGCGGTCAGCCGGCGGGATTTGCGGGGAATGGCGGAAGCGGAACCTTTCAGGCGGATTTCCAAAGTCGGGATTGTCGGCAGGCAAATATTGATTTGTATAATCTGCGAAAAAATGGTGTATTCATTGACGGTAAGCCGTTTGGGACTGTCACCGCCGACGCCGTTCAGGGCGAACCGTCAAACACTTTCGCTGTAAAGGATGAGTATGCGCAGGGCAAAGCTAAGGGTCTTGATCGCGAAGTTTGGGGAGGGCTATGAAAGTGCAATGCTCAAACTCGCCCATGATTGCTGCGAGGCGGGGTTCGAAGTTATTTACGCCGGTTTGAGCGACCCTGAAGCAATTGCGGTCTGCGCCCTTCAGGAAAGCGTCGACCACATCGGGATAACCACCCTGCCCGGGGCAGCAGTCGAGGACTTCGTAAGGCTTTTCGATACAATGAAAAAGAAAGGGATTCATAATGTGCGGGTTACAGCCGGGGGGATGTTCCCCGAGGAGGACGTCACGAAGATAAAGCGCATGGGCGTTATCGATTTTTACGAAGGCAGTTCGATATACGACAGGATGGAGAAGTGGACCGCTGAATACGGGGGCCTTCAGGATATAAGCCAGTGCGCAAAGTTCGAGCGGGCATCGGCTGGAACAAAATAGCCGTCGTATTGGAAGCCCGGCTCGGGGGACTCCGCAACGTCCGAGGGACTGATCCGCAGATGACGCAGATGGGCACAGATGTTTCAAAGAGAGATGAGCAGACTTATGCCGTTATTGGCGCTGCGATGGCAGTTCATGGCGAGTTGGGACACGGTTTTTTGGAGCCTGTTTATCAGGAGGCGCTGGAGAGGGAATTCGCGGATCGCGGCATTCCCTTCAAGCGAGAGGTCGTCATGCCGGTGTTCTATAGAGGCATACCCCTCGCCGTCACCTATCGAGCGGACTTTGTTTGCTTCGGCTCTTTGATTGTCGAATTGAAGGCGCTCCAACGGCTTTCGTCTGTAGAAGAGGCCCAGGTCATTAATTATATGAAAGCCTCCGGGCTACAGAAGGCGCTATTGCTCAACTTTGGGATTCCTCGCCTTGAATACAAGCGTCTCATCCTCTCCCAAGACCATCTGAGGGCATTTGTGACATCTGCGGATAAACAGCTATGATCACCTCTCAGGACCTAAGAAGTCTGGGACTCGGCAACGTCTGAAGGACCGATCCGCAGATGACGCAGATGAGCACAGATGTTTCAAAGAGAGATGAGCAGACTTATGCCGTTATTGGCGCTGCGATTTTGAAGTACCGCACCTTGAATACAAGCGTCTCATCCTCTCCCAAGGCCATCTGCGGATAAACAGCTATGATCACCTCTCAGGACCTAAGAAGTCTGGGACTCGGCAACGTCTGAAGGACTGATCCGCAGATGACGCAGATAAGCGCAGATGTTTAAAAGAGAGATCAGCAGACTTATGTCGTTATTGGCGCTGCGATTTCGGAATTCCGCGCCTTGAATACAAGCGTCTCATCCTCTCCCAGGACCATCTGCGGGCATCTGTGACATCTGCGGATAAAAAGTTCTGATCACCTCTCAGGACCTAAGAAGTCTGGGACTCGGCAACGTCTGAAGGACCGATCCGCAGATGACGCAGATGAGCACAGATGTTTCAAAGAGAGATGAGCAGACTTATGCCGTTATTGGCGCTGCGATTTTGAAGTACCGCACCTTGAATACAAGCGTCTCATCCTCTCCCAAGGCCATCTGCGGATAAACAGCTATGATCACCTCTCAGGACCTAAGAAGTCTGGGACTCGGCAACGTCTGAAGGACTGATCCGCAGATGACGCAGATAAGCGCAGATGTTTAAAAGAGAGATCAGCAGACTTATGTCGTTATTGGCGCTGCGATTTCGGAATTCCGCGCCTTGAATACAAGCGTCTCATCCTCTCCCAGGACCATCTGCGGGCATCTGTGACATCTGCGGATAAAAAGTTCTGATCACCCGGTCTGATTTCCCGTTCAACCGGTTTAAAACTAAAACCCGCCGCCGCACACTCATCCCCGGTGGATCGGCTACACCAACCCTTTGCCATTCAAATGAGGGGAATACTTCTGGTCCGTCCCAAGGATATGCTTTTGCAGCCAGTCGTTAAGATAGTTCATGGCCTCAATCGACAGGTTTTGTCCATTTCCTTCGACGTATTTGCTGTGGATCGCGCTCACCTTTGCGGTGACCTTTTCATGGATGGCCTTGTGCTGAGCATAATCGGGGTAGCCGCTATCCCGAAGGATACGCTCCTCGGCGGCGAAGTGGACTTTCGTATAATCCACCATATCTTTAAGCACGCTGCCGAGGATTTCCTTGCCTTTGCCCTGGCGCATGTGACTATCCAGTTTATCGATAATCTCAAAGATCTTCTTATGCTGATTGTCCAATTCTCTCACCTTCACGGAGTATTTCTCGTTCCACAACGTCGACATTAGTTTCTCCTTTCTCTTTCGTGCACCTGAAAATGGCGGCAAAGACATGTTCCCACCGGAACCGGGAGAATCTCGAAGACGAGCATTTCCCGGGACAGGCGGGTTTTTTGCCGAATCCCTTTTTGCAAGTTCCCGCTTAAAGGAGCGGCTATCCCTCGATTGCCCAGATCGCAGCGCAGAGTATGCAATTCGCCGCCGCCTGGAGACGGTTTAGGAATGACTTGCTGATGAAGACAATTCTCAAATCGGCAGGTCAATATTTTTTCTGAAGGATTTAGTGATCCTCGGGAGGTAAAAAAAGACAATCCTGACGAACCTGACCGCTCGCCGCATTGGCGTTAATCCAGTCAAACGATTCGTGTGTCTCCCGAGGTCGGATAGACATTATCTTTGAAAACCAATCTGATGCAAACTGCCCCAAGCTCAATTTTGGAGGAGTTGCAATCGAAAATGGGAAGATTGTCATGCAGTTGGCGGAATTTTCGGGAACGACCCTGAAAGTTAAAGCAGTTAGAAACGGGAAGCCTTTTGGGCTTGCTACAGCATCTTCACAAGGGGCGGGGCAAGAAACGAAAACAGAATATTACGACCTCAAAGGTCGGAAAAGATTTCGCCACAAGAATTCTGAAACAAAATTAAACTCTTGCGATTAGGTAGATAAAATACCCAATTCCTGCCCTGCACAATCCCCCTTTACATAATCTGCAAGGAGCCTCAACATGTAGATAATTATATGGATAATTAATCCTGCTATACATTGGAGAATGAAAATGGCGGAACGTGAAGCGCGGAATATGTCTTCTCAGGAGATATTGGAGGAAGCCCTCAACGCCAGAAAGCAATTTCTGAAAGAGCATCCTCATCTACAGGCTTTTCAGGACGAGATAGATCGAATCCTGGAGAAGACGGTGGGATTTGAAAACCGGATGGCGGTACTTGCATTCATGATTGAGACAAAACTCTACGAGCTCAAAGACTCGATTGCCCAACTTCAATCCGCTCCCCTCGAGGTGCGGAGGCTTTTTGATGAAACCCAAATTCAAAATGCTGATGACGCCGAGGTTTGTTCCGCAGATTCAGGCTGTTATGTGAATTGAGGCTCCGCCGGAGCATGCCGGAGAATCACCTCGCTCTCAGTCCCGATTGGGACGCCGGGCCTGGACGCATAAGTGGCTGGTTACCGTTTGCCACAGAGACACAGAGAACACGGGGAAATGCAAAATCTATCACCACGGATGCGCGCGGATAAACGCGGATAAAGCCGAATTTGAAAAAGTTTACAACCGAACGCCAAGAGTTCCCATAATGAAATGATAGACTTGGTCAAGCCGCCGGGTGTCGGGCATATCGCATCTTTTCTCTGGCCGGGGTTGTGGTGGGGGCAGCAACATCGGCTCCCCCACCGTTGGTTCCGGCGCTAACGGTACTTATTCTCAAACACTGCATTTTACGATCTACAGGCATCAGGCAAGAGAAATCACTTTTTCCGCTACTTGCATGGAAGTCACGATATCCAACATGTTTGTAACTTCGCCGACACGCTTCTTCTCCAAGAGTCCGAAAGTCTCCAGGCATTTCCCACATACCAGGATATCGAGCCCCTCATGGGCCAGTGCCTGGAGTTGAGGCAAAACCTCCGCCCCTTCAACCGCCAGTTTGACCCCTCCGTTCAAAAGAACAAGACGCCACAGATTGCCGCCCATTTCCTTCATGGTCTTGATGAAGTTGGTCACGATATTGCGTCCGAGTTCGTCATTTCCCGTCCCCACACTATCGGCGGTCAAAATCACCAGGGTTTTCATTCGGGACTGATCCTGTTGTTCACCTTGCTTCGTCTCTTCCATCTTCTGTCTCCCTTCAATGGTTTTACAGATATTTTCTTATTGAAATTCCATTTTGATCGTAATATGAGAATATTGAGTTCTAAATATCGCGTCAAACGAATTATTTCGAACATAGTAATCGCAAAAAACGATAGGAGTTTCCAAAAAAATGGAGATTCGTCAACTCAAGTCCTTCAAGACGGTAGCAAATCTTTTGAGTTTCAATAAAGCAGCAGGGCTGCTCAACTATGCACAATCCAGCATCTCCGTTCAGATTCAGACCCTTGAAGAAGAACTCGGCGTGCAGCTTTTCGACCGTTTGGGAAAACGGGTCCAATTGACGGAAACCGGGACTATGCTGCTTCAGTATGCAAACAAGATACTGGATCTGGTCGAAGAGACTCAATCGGCGGTCACGGTGAACAAAGAACCGGTGGGATCACTCACGATCAGGATTCCGGAAACATTTGGGGTTCACCGCCTGCCGGCCGTTCTCAAGGGATTTCACTCCAGGTTTCCGAAGGTTCAACTGAATTTCATCACGTGTGCTCTTGAGGGGCTTGCTAACGATCTGCGCAAAGGTGTTACCGATTTGGCCTTCCTGCTGGCCGAAACGATAAACACACCGGATCTCGAGGTGGAAACCCTCGGGTTTGAATCCGTGGTGCTCGTTGCAGGCCCTGAGCACCCCCTGAGTGCAAAAAGGAGTGTTCATACCCGGGACCTTACGGGGGAGACCATCCTTCTATCGAGGGTGGATTGCAGTTACAGGAAAATCTTTGAACGGATTCTGGAGCATGAAGAGGTCGTCAGGTTCAACAAGTTCGAATTCAACAGCGTGGAAGTTATCAAACGCAGTGTCATGGCTGGTTTGGGTGTTACGGTTCTCCCCGAAATTGCAGTAGCCGAAGAAGTCCGTCGAAAAAGATTGGTCATCCTGCCGTGGTCCGAGGCCGGAATTGAGGTGGCAGTATTGATGATCTGGTTTCGAGACAGGTGGATATCACCAACCTTGCGGGCTTTTATGGATGCGACGAGAAAGGTCATAAAGCCTGTTCGATTCGCCCAATAAGGGGTTCTTTGCGGGAAGTTATTATCTGAACTGCTTTAGTTAGTATAGTGTCTTAATACTCGGTCCCTCCTCATCCGGAACGATGCCTTTTTGCGCTGAAGCTGTCCGGTTGATTGTTTCGCCGGGTGTTCCAATTTGCTTTGAAGCTGTTTGGTTGATTGTTTCGCCGGGTGTTCCAATATTTGCCCAATTGTACAAGAAAACGGCATTTTCATAGATCATCCGGATGCATCCATGGGAAGCGGCATAGCTCGGGAGAATGCCGCCATGGATGAAATAATCCCCGAAGAGTCTCAATGAATACGGCATCCAGGCATTGTCGTATTTCCTCGAGTAGTGGTCTTGTTCCTTGGATAAGATGACGAACTTTCTCGCCGGTGTTCCGTGTTCGCCTGATGAAATTGGAAACAGGTAAATCAATCTTCCGTAGGCATAAAGTCCCAGGCACTGCTGGCCTACGTCGATCAGAATGAATTGCGGCAGTTGAGAAATACTGTCGATCCGTTCCGGCAGGATCTGCGGGCGTATGGCAAAATTGAGCGGGACATAGATGAATTTTACGTCCGTGCTCAAAGTGTCGGCGCCGTCAATTATCGCCATCGGTTCAAGGCGGTTTATGAGAGCGATTCGCTGGCGATAAAAGTCAAAGTTGCTGTCGAAGTATGGCACGAAACGACAGAAGTAGCTGAGCGACTGCCCCGGTGGTAGAAATATCTTCAGGCAGGGCACGCCGTCCACCTCGACGATTTTTTTGTCAGTTGGAAACTTTAGAAGCTCGGAATAAAGCTTGCGGTCGATAGGAGCTTTCCCCGCGGTCGCAACCGGAGGGAAAAAAAGCAGTATCGCCCAGACTGCCGAGAATAGAAGTCTTCTGTTTAAATTATATGTCACGGTTCCCGCCCCCATTACAAAGCCGAACAAGCCAGGTCTCAAAAATTAGCAATAAACACGCCATCCATCACAAATTTGAGATTCCCCTTCCAGCCACACTATGTTCACACATAATTCGGGCTAGTTTAATTTAAGAATCCCTCCCGGTCTTTGAAATCCGGATTTCCCGAAAATCAACCCCACATGCTACAGAAACGGACGCTATCGGCTTTTACTTTAAGAAATCCATCTTTTGCAGACAATTCCCGGTCGGGTGCTGATTCCCGAGGCTGTCGCGCACAGACTCATCGTCGCGGCTATCTGGTATTATCTTTGTCGAATGTTTGCAAGCCCCTTGAGCGCTTAAAGACCGGAAAAAATCGCAGATCCGTCTGACCCGAGGCTTGAACAACTCAAAATACCTCGTCCTTGAGAAATCGTGCGCTCTAAATCTGCGCCGTTTTCTAATCATTTGTTTACAGAATTGCCGTGAGTGAAATTCTCACTATGTAGGCAAGAAAGCGTGAACTCTCACTGAGCATGAACTGGCGGCTGCATCAAAGAATTCCTCGAGATTAATCTCTGATTAGCATCCCCCTTATTTCCGAAAACTATTCGATATAAGTCTGCGCTATGTTTAATAACCAGATATTGCCCAGGTTCTTCCAGCCTCCAGACCTGCGCTGTTTTTTCCTCAGGTCCTTAGAGTCCGAAGTGAAGTAAAGGCCACACGCTACTGTCGGTGAAAGCCTACAATCGAGTTCGACCATTACCGCATGGATCATGGCCAGAGATTATTTCGAGGGTTGGCATGTATGTTGCCCTTTTCTGCCTTAAGTACTCGGGTGTGCCCGCTAAACCGAGACTGGGGGAAATATCTGAGTTTATGAAATCGCTCAGGTAGATACGCCGGTCAGTATCTCGCACGCCTGAGCTGGATTCTCAAGTGCTCCGAAGTTTTCCATTGCGAAGCAACGGTCCGCCCCCTCTCCTCGTAAATTGTGAACCGGAATTGTGGCTCACAACGAAAGGATGAAAAGCCATGGCTAGAATCTTGATAGTCGATGATGATGAAGACATTCTGCGCTTGATTGGTGAATATCTGGAATCAGCCGGCCTGGAACATGATTTGGCTGTTGGTGCGGAACAGGCTCGTAATCGTCTCAAATATTCCAGATATGACATGGTCCTTTCCGATTTCAACATGCCAGGAGAATCCGGCCTCGATCTTCTCTGCTACGTCTCAAGCAAGTATCCGGAAACTCCATTTGTCCTGATGACCGGATATGATGATCTGCGGATCAAACGGGAATCCATTAGGATGGGAGTTCGCGCATACATTCAAAAACCATTTTATATGAATGAGCTGGCGAACATCATAATCAATCTGATGCGGCGCGAAGATCAAAAGGAGGTTCCGGCTGCATAGCCCGCCAAGCTTGTCATTGTTACCACTTTGACTCTAGAAACGGAAGAAGGAGAGCGTATCCTCGATGCCGCTATGGAATACATCCGCGAGGTCATCACCATGGCGTCTGTCTTTCGAGATCAGGGTCCACCAGGTGAATTCCCTTGAGGGCTTCCTGCGCCACAAAAGGAGATTCGTCCGGATCGTCTAATCGCAGTATGGATACGTCCCGGTCGACAGACATAAGAATTCGGTCGATCAGGTCTAATTCTTCTTCCTGGGGCGTCGCATTGAGATAGACGGCAAGATCGATGTCCGATCTAACATGTTGGGCGCCCTCCGCGAAGGACCCATAAAGAACGGCAATATAGACTTGGTCCGCGTCCTTCATTTGGCCTAAGGTTTTTCGAAGTTCGTCAATTGCATCCATTTTGAAAACCACCTGTAACGTGGGCAAAATCGTGCGTCGAAAGCTGTCCGCAATAAAAAGCCGAAGAACAATTCACCGCAGAGACGCAGAGACGCAGAGACGCAGAGAAAACAACAACTTATATGAAATAGAACACTTTTCGACCCTCCCCCACAACTAAGCACCCCGGACGCAGGCGGGTCGGACTCGGGTCGCTCTCCAAGCTTGCGGCAAACCTATTTCCCCTGGCTTTGGCGGCAGCGTTTGCGGATTCAGTGTACCATTCAGGGTATGGTTAAACAAATACAAATGAAGCGGGGGGCGGGAGGGGTGAATTAAGATCGGGTGAGCAGGTGAATGGGGAAGGGCAGGCCGAATTTGCCTGGGGCGCAAACCGCTATGGCCGGTAAATGAATACGTACTCCAGGTCGTTTATAACGATTTGAATTTCGCCACCCCGGCTCTCCGCATATATGAGCCATCCGGGCTTTTTCTTGGCGCAGCAGCAGTCCACCCTGGGCGAGAACTCGCCCGACCCGGCCTCATACCAGGCCAGGAGCATCGGGTCGGGGCTCAGCCCCGCCGCCTCCGCGTCCGCAATGATCCGGGCATCCGTGAAATTGAGCTCTCCTTCACCCTTTTCGACTTTGATAGTCGGGCCAAGCTGGTCCCAATGAGGAGTGTTATCGCACGTAAGCGGCTCAGCGCCGTTTTCGGTCACCATGATCTGTTCCTCTACGCAATATGAAAAGTTAATGCCCTGTAATGCTCCTTGTTTTCGGGGCCGGGTCTGCATCCCCTATATTGAATTTAAAAGTAATACCGGCGCAGCCGCTTTGAAATACAATAATAAATTCCGGATTGCAGGGCAATGAGGGTGGGTGAGTGGGTGAATTAAGAGCACCGGGATAAACAGCCAAAATATTGAAACAACGAAAGTTCGCGGCCCCGGAGGTTTCGGGAGCGGTTCCGTTGATTTAAAGTAAGCTGTCGTTTTCTCTGTGCTCTCTGTGTCTTTGTGGTGAGATTGTTTTTAGGGTTTTCCTTGACTTTTAGTAGCGCCTTTTTTAGAAGTATTCGGTTATCCTGAAATTTTGGAATGTATCCGGGGAAAAAGATGGAAAGTATTCAAGCTGTTAGAGGCATGAATGACATATTGCCCGACCAGGTCGGCTGGTGGCAAAAGGTTGAAACTGCGGCACGGGAGGTACTCGAAAGCTTCGGCTACCGCGAGATAAGGACCCCCGTGCTGGAGAAGCTGGAGCTTTTTGCGCGAAGTATCGGGGAGAGCACCGATATTGTCGAAAAAGAGATGTACGCCTTCGAGGACCGCAACGGCGAGCGGCTGGCCCTGCGCCCGGAGGCTACGGCTTCAATCGTGAGGTCTTACGTCCAGCATGGGCTTCATGCCGATTCGACCGTCCGTAAGCTCTATGAAATCGGCCCGATGTTCCGGCATGAGCGTCCTCAAAAGGGGCGCTACAGGCAGTTTCACCAGATCGACGCCGAGGTTTTCGGCTCTGACAGCCCCATGATCGATGCCGAAATGATGCACATGCTGCGCCTGTTTCTTGACCGGATCGGCATTTCTGCGGTCACACTGAACATCAACACGCTGGGTTGCCCTGAGTGCAGGAAAACTTACAGGGAAATTCTGAAGAATTTCCTCACGGAAAAAGGAGACCAGTTTTGCCCGGACTGCCTGCGCCGCAGGGAAACAAACCCTCTGCGCGTTTTCGACTGCAAGGTGGAGAGGTGCCAGGCCCTGCTCGAAAGCGCTCCCATGCTGATCGATCACATAGACGAAGAATGCCGCGCGCATTTCGATACGGTAAAGGATTATCTTGAAAAACTCGGGACGCGCTATGTAGTTAACCCCCGAATCGTTCGCGGCCTCGATTATTACATGCGGACGACTTTCGAGGTGATTACCGGCCGGCTGGGCTCGCAGAACGCAATCGGCGGCGGCGGCCGCTACAATGGCCTGGTGCGCGATCTCGGGGGCCCCGATGTGCCGGCTGTCGGATTTGCGATCGGTATGGAACGGCTTATCATGCTGCTTCAGCAGGAGCAGAGTGAAAAGTTGCGTACACTTGAGGTGAAAACAACCGGGCAGGTCAGAATAACTGACGATGACAAAATACGTTTTTTTGTCGCCGGTTTGGGCGAGCAGCCCCGTGCTGCCGCTTTCCTGCTCGTGCAGCAACTCCGCGGGCTCGGCCTCGAGGCCGAAATGGACTACGAGGGGCGCAGCCTCAAGAGTCAGATGCGCCGGGCCGACAAATCCGGCGCAAGGTATGTTATCATGCTCGGCGAAGATGAGATGACGCGGCGTGAAATCCAGTTGCGTGATATGGTGACCAAAACTCAGAGGATATTGCCCCTGGATGATATTGTGAACGAATTAAAACAATTGATGGATTGAAGAATCGAAAAAGGGACAATCGAACCACGGATGAACTTGGATGAACACGAAAATGCTTTTTGGTAATACTTTCATACTCGGAGGAACTCCCGGTGAATTTGCTTGAACCCCATGGTGGGGATGATTCTATAGATATTCAGGAAAGCCAGGTTGCGCTCGATCAGCTTGGCGAATGGCGTAAGACGGCGGACTGCAACAGCCTGAGGGCCGGAGACGTCGGCGGCGAGGCCGTCCTGATGGGATGGGTGCAGAAACGGCGCGATCACGGCGGGCTCATATTCGTTGACCTGAGGGACCGCGAGGGGATAACCCAGGTCGTTTTCGATCCGCAGATCAGTGAAGAGGCGCACGAACGCGCAGGCCACCTCCGGAGCGAGTACGTCATAGCGGCGAAGGGAAAGGTGCGCTTTCGACCCGAGGGAATGGCCAATTCAAAGCTGCCCACCGGGGAAATCGAGGTTGCCGCTACGGAGCTGCGGATACTCAACAGCTCTAAAACACCTCCTTTTCAAGTCGAAGACGACGTAGACGCAAGCGAGAACATACGGCTCAAATACAGGTATCTCGATCTGCGCCGCCCGAGGCTCTTCAAGAATCTCTTTCTGCGGCACAAAGTAGCCCATTTGACGCGTGGCTACTTCAACGATCTGGGCTTTATCGAGGTTGAGACCCCGGTCCTTACGCGCAGTACGCCGGAAGGGGCTCGAGACTACCTTGTACCCAGCCGGGTCAATACGGGAAAATTTTTTGCCTTGCCCCAATCGCCCCAGCTTTTCAAGCAGATTCTCATGATTGCGGGGTTCGAAAAGTATTACCAGATCGTCAAGTGCTTCCGTGATGAAGACCTGCGGGCGGACAGGCAGCCTGAATTTACTCAGCTCGACCTGGAAATGTCCTTTATAAGCGAAGAAGACGTTTACGGGCTCATCGAAGGTTGGGTCAAATCGATATTCGGCGAGCTGACGAAGCACGGCTGGATTGACCGGTCATTTCCCGAACTGACTTTTCCCAGGATGACTTACAGCGAAGCCATCGGCCGCTACGGGACGGACCGGCCCGACACGCGCTTCGGTCTTCTGCTGACTGAAATAACCGACATAGTTGCTGAGTCCGAATTCAGGGTTTTCAGGCAGGCGATTGAGCGGGGCGGGATAGTCAAGGCTCTGCGCGTTCCCGGCGGCAAGGACCTGTCAAGAAAAGAACTGGATGATCTGATCGATTTTGTTAAAATCTTTGGAGCGCAGGGCATGGCCTGGATCAAGATTCAGCCCGACGGCTGGCAGTCTCCGATAGCCAAGTTCCTGCAACAAAGCGTTCAGGGGGCGCTGGAGCAGCGTCTCGGGATAGAAACCGGAGACATCATCTTTTTCGTGGCCGATCAGCCTAAAGTCGTAAATGACGCCCTCGGAAATCTGCGGGTTCGCCTTGGCCAGCAGTTGGGACTGATCGATCCGGATAAATTCAATTTTATCTGGGTCACGGATTTTCCGCTTGTCGAATGGGACCACGAGGAGAAAAGGTACACTTCGGTCCACCATCCTTTTACCGCGCCGCTTGAGTCGGACATGGGCCTGCTCGAAACACACCCCGAAAAGGTGCGCAGCAGGGCGTACGACCTTGTGTTGAACGGGATCGAGATCGGCGGCGGCAGTATTCGTATTCACCAGCAGGAGGTCCAGAGCCGGATTTTTGGCGTACTCGGGATCTCGGCTGAGGAAGCGCGGGAAAAATTCGGGTTTTTGCTCGAAGCCCTTCAATACGGCGCACCTCCTCATGGCGGAGTTGCCTTTGGACTTGACCGGCTGGTCATGCTTCTGTGCGGGGCCGGTTCGATACGCGACGTAATCGCTTTCCCCAAGACTCAAAAGGCGACCTGCCTAATGACGTATGCGCCGTCCGAGGCGGATATCAATCAACTTCTGGAACTTTGCATAAAGGTCGAATGCGACCCGAGAAAGTAATGCCATGGCACGCTGGAACCCCAGAAAACGGGTGCTGGACCACGAAAATCCGGATCTTAAACGCTCTCAAAGTAAGGATTTGGACGAACCCAACCTGATGAGGGATATTTTTCCATACGCTGAGGTCCCTCTCATCGATTTCGACCACAAGATCCTGCCTATCGACCCGGCTGACGATATTTTCATAACGGACACCACCTTTCGGGACGGCCAGCAGGCCCGGCCTCCCTATACGGCCAAGCAGATCGAAAGAATATTCGAGTTGCTTCACCGCCTGTCCGGCCCAAGCGGGGTTATTCGTCAGTCCGAGTTCTTCATGTACACGGATAAGGACCAGCAGGCGCTGGAGGCCTGCCTTGACAAAGGGTACGAATATCCGCAGATAACCGGATGGATAAGGGCGGTGGAGGCGGACCTGGGTCTGGTGGCCCGGATGGGTTTGAAAGAGACCGGGATTCTCACCTCGGTCTCCGACTATCACATCTTTTTGAAGCTCAACATGGACCGCAAGACGGTCCTTGAAAAATATCTCAAAATCGTCCGAGCCGCGTTGGAAAAGGGCATAATTGCAAGGTGCCATTTCGAGGACGTCACACGCGCCGATATACACGGCTTCTGTATCCCGTTTGCTATCGAGCTGATGCGCCTGAGAGAAGAAAGCGGCGTAGACGTCAAGATTCGTCTCTGCGATACGCTGGGTTTTGGCGTAACTTACCCAGGCGCGGCCCTGCCCAGGAGTGTTCCCAAGCTGGTTCGGGCGTTCATAGACGACGCGGGAGTTCCCGGACACCTCCTGGAGTGGCACGGTCATAACGACTTCCACAAGGTGCTGGTAAATGCCGCAACCGCCTGGCTCTACGGGTGCAGCGGAGTAAACGGGACCCTGCTCGGGTTCGGCGAGCGTACCGGCAATGCCCCCATCGAGGGCCTGATTTTCGAATACATCGGGCTCAAAGGCAACCCTAACGGAACGGATACAACTGCCATTACCGACATCGTCGAATACTTCCAGGCCGAGCTGGGCTACACCGTGCCATCCAACTATCCGTTTGCCGGTGTGGAATTCAATGCAACCCGGGCGGGCATCCATGCCGACGGGCTGGTAAAAAATGAAGAAATCTATAATATTTTCGATACTTTGAAGTTGTTGAAAAGGCCAGTCGGAATCACTGTTACGGACAAGTCCGGTGTTGCAAGCATAGCCTACTGGGTAAACCACCGGCTGCGGCTGGAAGGAGAGCGCCGGCTGGACAAAAGGCACCCGGGGATTCTCAAGATCTACAAGCGGGTAATGCGCGAGTACGAAAAAGGGCGCAATACCTCTATATCCAATGATGAACTGGAGCGATGGTCGAGACGATACCTGCCGGAGCATTTCATCAGTGAATTCGACATGCTCAAGCAGCACGCCCACACTCTTGCCGCTCACCTGGTGGAAGAGGTTGTCGAAAGTGAAATGATAAAGGGCCTTGACTCGGAGCGCATGGAGCCTTTGCTCCAGACCCTTCTGGAACTCAATCCGTTCATTCAGTACATTTACGTCACGGACAGACAGGGACGCAAAATATCTCGCAACATCACGCATATAGTAGATAAATCCAAATACGAGAGCGCCAAGGTGGGAGAGGATCTCTCCGATCGGCCCTGGTTCATAGAGCCGATGAAGGACGGAAAGGTGCACGTAACCGACTTTTACACTTCGCGCTACACGGGGGCGCTCTGCATCACGGTTTCTGCCCCTATTAGAGACTCAACCGATGAGATAGCGGGAATTCTCGGTATAGACATTCGCTTTGAGGATCTCGCCAAGATGGAGAAAGACGGCGAACTCAGCAACTCGTGAAGAGGAGTTGGCTCCTGCTTTACGCTACTCCCGGGGGGGGGGGACCGGTGGCAAGCCGAAAGGTCCGGAGGTATTGGGTTCTTATCGTCGTGTCCCTTTTTCTGGCGAGCTGTTCCAAGCAATACGTCCAACCCACTGCGACTCCTCCAGCCCTGAAATCGCAAAGACCTTATCTGATAAACGGTATATGGTATTATCCTCTTTCGAGCGCCGACGGATATGTCGAAGAGGGTCTGGCCAGTTGGTATGGGGCCGATTTTCATGGCAAGCGCACCTCATGCGGAGAACCCTACGATATGTGGGCAAATACGGCTGCTCACAAGACCCTTCCACTGGGAACTTACGTCAAGGTGACAAACCTTGAGAACGGCAGGTCGACGATCTTGCGGATTAACGACAGAGGGCCGTTTGTAGGTGGAAGGATTATCGATCTTTCAGCCAGAGGGGCCCAGGACCTGGGCACACATGTAAAGGGGCTGGCAAGGGTCAGGGTCGAGGCGGTCCAGTACGCGACCCCGCAAACGGTGGGAGATGCAACCTATTGGAAAGTTGACCCTGTGCCCTCGTTTCGCTATGGCAGGTTTACCATCCAGATAGGGGCCTTTCGCGAGCAGGGGAACGCATACAGGCTGAAGGACAAAATGACCGGTGAAAACCGGGAAACCAGAGTGACCGATCAACCGGAAAGAAATGGCCTGTGGTACAGGGTGCAGGTCGGTTCATTTAATGACCTGGTGATGGCGAAGGCTGAAGCGGAGAGGTTCAAGTCGAGCGGCTATCCGGGCGCCTTCGTTATCGCCGTTGAGGGACAATAAAAGTGATCGATATCATTGCATATCCGTCTGATGAAGCGGAACGGAAGATTTCGGAAATCGCAAGGCGCAGGCCGGGGGCCGATCCGGCGCTGGAGGCGGAGGTATCCGGGATAATCGAAGCGGTTAAGATCGAAGGCGACGCCGCAGTACTGCGCTTTTCGCGCCGGTTTGACGCTCCCGGACTGGAAGAGGCGCAGTTGCGCGTATCCGATGCCGAGATCGATGCCGCATGCGGTAATGTGGATTCGGAATTTTTGGCCATAATCCGGACGGCAATCCGCAATATCGAGGACTTCCATAAACAGCAGATCCGTCACTCTCATTTCATGACCAAACCCGACGGGACGTTTCTCGGGCAGATAGTGAGGCCGGTCAGGGCGGCGGGGCTCTATATCCCGGGCGGGCGGGGAGGCGAAACCCCCCTTATCTCCTCGGTCCTGATGAACGCGATACCTGCGCGCCTTGCAGGGGTGCCCGAGATAGCTATGGTTACTCCTCCGCGAAGCGACGGCAGCATCAACCCCTATCTTCTGGCCGCTGCGCGCGAGGTGGGCGTGAGCCGGATTCACAGGGCGGGGAGCGCCTGGGGCATTGCGGCCCTTGCGTATGGGACGAAATCGATTCCACCCGTGGATGTAATCGTCGGTCCGGGCAATATTTACGTGGCGCTTGCAAAGAAACTCGTGTCGGGCGAAGTGGGGATAGACATGATTGCCGGTCCCAGTGAAATCCTGGTTCTGGCGGACTCGAGCGCCAGGGCCGACTATATCGCGGCGGACCTCCTCAGCCAGGCCGAGCATGACATCATGGCGAGCGCAATCTGCATAACCACTGAAGAAAGCCTGTCCGGGGATATTGCGCTTCGTGTTTCCCAGCAGTTGAGCGCCTTGCCCAGGAGCGAGACGGCCGCAGCATCCATCGAGCGCTACGGGGCTGTTTTCGTCGCGAAAAGTATGGATGCGGCTGTCGGACTTGCAAACAGGATAGCGCCGGAACATCTCGAACTACACATCAAAGATCCTCTCCCCTGGCTGGGCAGGATCGAAAACGCGGGAGCGGTCTTTATCGGGGACCATTCGCCGGAGCCTGTCGGGGATTACTTCGCAGGTCCCAATCATGTGCTCCCGACCGCCGGCACGGCCCGGTTCGCCTCCGCGCTCGGGGTTGACGATTTCTTGAAAAAAACGAGCGTAATTGCCTATTCACGAGCGGCCTTCGATCGGGACGCCCCGTCTATCATTCGCCTGGCGGAACTCGAAGGTCTGACGGCACACGCTGAGTCGGTCAGAATAAGGGTGGGAAAACAGTAACTGCGAGGATGGAGATTTGACCGATGTTCAAATCTCTTTCGTCTCGCCCAGCACCCACTCGATGTATTGCGGCAATCCACGGAGAACGGGAAAGGATATTATTTCGGGAACTTCGTAGCTGTGCAGTTGTTTGACCCTTTTTTCCAGGGCATGGAACAGGGACGTCCTGGTCTTGATGATTATAAGACACTCCTGTTCATCGTAAATTTCCCCCTTCCACCGGTAAATGGATCGGACGCGAGGCACGATGTTGGCGCACGCTCCAAGATGTTCCTCCACCAGGGTGCGCCCGATCTTGGCAGCTTCTTCTTCGTTTCCGGCGGTTACAAGGACGATGGATATTTCGCTCATTTCGAATACCTCCGGCGAAAGGCCAGGAAATGGAGTCCGGCACCCAAACCGATGAAATTGTTTCAAAATTTCCGGCCCCGTTTTTTGACCGGATAATCAGCGATATCCCGGCCATAACCTGGGTCCGTATTCTCGCCTCAAATCCTAGTTTAAAAAAGGAGGTTTTGGAAGGTTTTTCCCTCCAGCCGGCCAAGTTCTCCAGGATGCTCCCTCAGCCCCTGATTATGAACCGTCTCCGGCGCAGGCTTCAAACGGACAAAGTACTGTTCGAAAACGTCCTTGCCGAATGGAAGGAAGAAAAATCGGCCGTGGTTTCCTATCTCGCCATGCTGGACGGTGATTTCATAGCCGAAAACCACCGGAAGATAAAGAGCATGCTCGGTCCTGAACGTTTTTGCATCTGCCTTTACGCGTTGGGTTTTTTGAACCGTCAGTGGGCAATGGAGGCGGTCCGAGAAGACGACTTCTGGACGCAACCCCCCGATGAGAGTCTCTTTGACCTCCTCACGCCGGCTTTGTATGTTTGGGGAGAGTTCATAGAAACACATCCGGAACTCTCGAAGAAGTTTCTTGAGAGCAGCGAGGGCAGCGGTTTCCTTTTCGACCTGGAAGGGGAGCAAAACGAGCACGGGACCCGGGGGGCGCAACGGGGTGATCCTGAATTGAGGGAGCGGTTCAAAAAAGTAGAAAAGAAACTGCAAAAGACCCAGTTGGATCTGACCCGCACGGGCGAGCAGTCAAATAGCCTGAGGAGCGAAAACGAAGATCTTAGGAAAAAACTGCGGGAATGTGAGACGGAGTTTGAAAAAAAGCTGAGTGACTCGCTTGCTCAGAGGAGAAAAGCATGGTTCGAGCGCTATCAATATGTCGACAGGGAAGGGGCGCTCAAGGAAGCCGAGCGGCTCGAATCGCTGCTCCAGAGGACCAGGCGGGCACTGGGATTACAGAAACAGGCCGATGAAGAATACGGCCTCATCTCCGATATAAGGGCAAAATTGCTCGAGATCGATCTCTCCCTGGCCCAGATAGAAGCAGTCTACGCCGGTTCCATCGTAGTCCACAAGGAAGTGGAGAAGGTAAAAGACGCCCTCCAGACTGAAAAAAACCGGTTGCTGAAGCTGCCCGGTATATGGAAGGTTATCGGGACCCAGCCTAAGGGCGGCGGGGGAATCGTCGCCGGGATCAACCTTCTGGATCCACTCCCCGTCAATTTGCCTAAAATCAATAGAATGCTTAAGATGGTCGGCACTCTGTCGGAAATCGGTCTTGTGGACGATCCGGCGCAGGTGGAGGAAGCCGTGCGGCACAAGAAACGGCAAATCATGGAGCGGCTTTATGCGCAGTTTGAGCCGACCGGAGAAAGCCGGCTGCACGAGCGGCACTTTCGACACCTTGAGGATTTCATCGGCTCGGGCCGGAGCAGGCAGTACGATTTGTTCATTGACGGATACAACGTGCTGCTTCGGGTACACGGAGCAAACGAACATTTTTCCCGCGCGGGCTTCACGCAATCTCGGGAACAGTTCATTGAGGCCGTCGCGGCCAAGAGCAGGCATTTTGCCAAAGTTTATCTTGTGTTCGATGGAGTCGAGGATTCGAGGGACTTTCAGGCCAATACGGAAATCATCTACACGGATAAGACTAAAAGATCGGCCGACGCTGTTATAATAGAAAAAATTACCGTAAGAAGGGATAAGAAAATGCTTCTGGTTACAGGGGATGAAGAAATCATTTCCTCTGCCCAGGACAAAATCTTCGCCCTGATCGATGTGGTCGATTTTTACATGTTTCTTTTTGAGTAGCAGCCGGGTGCATGAGCGGGGAGCGCGGGGCGCTGATAAAGGACACTCTTTCAAGCGACGCGAAGATGTCCCAATGGGAAATACGTTTGTGTTTCAGAAAGACTTGATGGTTTTGCGCTTCGCTTCACACATGCTGCGGGTATGAGAAAGAATTCCGATGGTTGACAGTAAGAAGAAGGCCGTTGTGCTGGTTTCAGGAGGGATAGATTCGACAACCTGCCTGGCGATCTGCAGACACAAAGGCTATGAGGCCTTCGCGCTCAGCTTCAATTACCGGCAACGCCACAGGGCGGAGCTTGAAGCTGCCAAACGGGTTGCAAAGGCGCTCGGTGCAAGGGACCATCTCATCCTGGACATTCCGCTCGATGTGATAGGCGGTTCCGCTCTGACATCGACTATCGAGGTGCCCAAGGACGTTCCCCTCGACGAGATGCAGAGCCGTATCCCCGTAACCTACGTGCCGGCCAGGAACACAGTCTTCCTTTCCCTGGCCCTTGCGTGGGCGGAAACGCTAAAGGCGCCTGACATTTTCATAGGAGTAAATGCCCTGGATTATTCGGGATACCCCGATTGCCGGCCTGGATACATTGAATCTTTCGAAAAGATGGCAAACCTCGCCCTGAAGGAATGCGTAGAGGGCAGAATGCGCGTAAGCATTCATACGCCTCTCATTGAGATGACGAAGGCGCAGATCATAAAAAAAGGAGTGGAACTGGGGGTCGATTTCTCAATGACCCACTCCTGCTACGATCCCGATCCGATTGACAGGGCATGCGGGAGATGCGACAGTTGCACGTTGCGCAGGAAGGGCTTTACCGAAGCCGGCATATTTGACCCGACGCAATACGCGCCATGATTGAAATGGATAGAAAATGACTCCTGATGCCGCCGAGCTTTCGCAGCTCGGAAAAAATGCGAAAACAGCCGGGACCCCGCAGGAAGCTGTCCTGGAGACATTTCAAAACGCACATTCGGGGACCGACTATGTGGTTCGCCTGAGCGCCCCCGAGTTTACGACACTTTGTCCGATAACGGGTCAGCCGGACTTTGCCACGATAGTGGTGGATTATGTGCCTTCCGACCGGCTTGTGGAAAGCAAATCGTTCAAGCTCTTTTTGGGGAGCTTTCGCAACTTCGGCACATTCCACGAAGATTGCACCGTTTACATTCATGATCGCCTGCGGCAGGTCATGTCGCCGAAGTTCATCCGTGTGAGCGGCCTCTGGAATTCGAGGGGCGGAATCGCCATAGATGTAGTGGTGGAGACCGGCATTTTACCTCCCTCGTGTACCATCCTTCCCCTTGGAAAGATAGACTACCGGGGGGGAAGAGAGTGACGCGCTTTATAGCCAAGGCTATAGGAAAGGGTGAAAATAGCAGAGGAATGATTTTTCAGTTCGAAGACTCCTGTGCCCCAGTTTCTTAGTTCCTACAGGTGTCGCTTAGCTCGGAGATCGACCCATGAACAAATACGACGATAGAAATCCTGGAGATTTAATAGCGGCATTGGAGAATGATCCTGGTACTCAACCTGGTACCGCTTCCCACATCGAGACTACGGCGGACGGTACGGAATATGAGGATACCGGCATCACCAAGCCTTTTAACCCCACCCTGATCAACATTACTACCAAGCAGATGAGCTTGGACACTCTCATCAAGCGTATTCAGGAGGGAGAGGTGGACTTGGCGCCGGATTTCCAGCGCGCCGAAGTCTGGAAACCCACAGCGAAATCCCGGCTGATAGAGTCTCTCCTTATCCGAATTCCCCTGCCAGCTTTCTACATGGACGCCACCGACGAGGATAACTGGCTTGTGGTCGATGGGCTCCAGAGGCTCTCCACTCTCAGGGATTTTGTCATCAAAAAAACTATGAAACTCAGAGATCTTGAGTTTCTTACGCAATTTCAGGATCTCACATATGACGGTTTGCCGAGAAACTATCAGCGGCGCATCGAGGAAACGCAGGTCACTGTCTACCAGATCGAACGGGGCACGCCGCCTGAGGTTAAGTTTAACATCTTCAAGCGCATCAATACGGGAGGTCTGCCTCTTTCGTCGCAAGAGATACGTCACGCTTTGAACCAGGGGCCGGTCACTTCTTATTTGAAGCTTTTGGCTGATTCAAAGGAATTTCAACAGGCAACATACGAGGGTGTAAGCGATTCACGCATGGCCGCCCGCGAGTGTGTGCTCAGATTTATGGCTTTTACTCTCACCTCTCCTGAAACATACAAAGCCGCTGACTTTGACGCGTTTCTGAGTGACTCGATGGGATATCTCAACCGAGCGTCTGAAAGTGAAAGGGTTCAACTCTCCAAGCGTTTGATCAGATCGTTGAACGCGTCTCGCGAGATATTCCGGGACGCCGCATTTCGCAAGCCAAAACAGCACACTCGCTCTCCAGTTAACAAGGCGTTGTTCGAGGTCTGGACAGTGGCGATGGATCACCAATCCGACAAAAGAATCGAGCAGCTTAAAGCCTCTCGCGGAAAAGTGACGGAGAAGATCGTCGATTTCATGAGAAGCTCCCCTGTCTTCCTAAACGCGATCTCTCAAGGTACAGGAGATGTTGCAAAAGTCCGGCTTCGATTCGGTAGCTTTCGAAAAGCATTGGAGACAGTTCTATGATTACCAATCTGGTTCTTAAAAACTTCAAGTGCTTTGAATCACAATCTTTTGATATGCGCAATTTCACGCTTTTAGCCGGTCTCAATGGTATGGGCAAGTCGTCGGTTCTCCAAGCGTTGCTGCTCATACGGCAATCTTACCTGGATGGCCTTCTGCCTGATACCGGATTGGAACTCAACGGGTCTCTGGTCAAAATGGGCACAGCACAAGATGTGCTTTATGAAGATGCGCAAAACGATGAGTTTGAAATAGGTATTAGCTGGGATGATGAGACCACAGCCGAGTTTATCATTCAATACTTCAGGGAAGCTGATGTGCTCGGGATTGCCAGCTCTCCGAATCGTAGCATCTTCACAAGGGCCCCGTTTACTGATGGTTTTCACTACTTGCAGGCTGAGCGGCTTGGGCCGAGACTTACGAATGCCGTCTCGGACTATCAGGTTCGCGAGCACCGACAGATCGGGACCACCGGCCAGTACGCACAGCACTTCCTCCATGTTTACGGCGGCCAGAATGTCCGTGACCTCAGGTTGCTTCATGCAGAAACTGAACCCCACGATCTGCGGACGCAAGTTCAAGCCTGGCTACATGAGATCAGCCCAGGGGCAGAACTGCACCTGGAAATGCATTCAGAGATGGACCTAGTTAATCTGCGATATTCTTTTGTAACAGGCGAGCAACGAAGTAATCGATACCGGGCCACTTCTGTGGGTTTTGGCCTAACCTATGTGCTGCCTGTGCTCATTGCCGTGCTTTCGTCGTCTCCGGGAGATATCGTCCTTGTCGAGAACCCTGAGGCGCACCTGCATCCAAAAGGCCAGGTCCGTTTGGGAGAATTACTGGCAAGAGCAGGAGCTGCGGGCATCCAGGTTATCGTTGAGACGCACAGCGACCATATCCTTAACGGATTGCGATTGGCAGTCCATGGAGGAGTCATCAAGTGTGACGGTGTGGCTCTTTATTACTTCTCCAGGGCGGCAGAAGCGGGCCGGGTCCGCAGTATTGTGGAATCGCCGGTCATTGACAAAGACGGCCGGCTCGACCGATGGCCTGAAGGATTTTTTGACGAATGGGATAAGAGTTTGGAGCGTTTGCTTGAACCCGGAGAGGCATAGAAATGCAATTAGAGATGTTCTTCAATGAGCTATCATCTGTTCCCATTGCGGCTGACGTACCATCCGGGCAGAAACGATTGAACCAATTTATCCTTACGATAAAAGCGGCCACATCGCGCGGCGTGTGCCGCGTACTCCATGTCCCCGAGAATTTTTTCAGCCGCTCTGTAGCTCCCAACTACGACTTGTATCAGTGGCTTAAAGACACTCGCGTTGATCGCGAAATGCAGCGGTATATTCAATCGCTGGCAACCAAGGCGCCATTTCTCCGCGAAGAACCCGATGCCCAGATAAAGTGGACTGAAATAGACTGCCTCTGGCAGAAGCAGCCTGCGCTGGGGCTGAAAGCCGCATACGTCGCTGATGGGCTTGCGCTCAGCTTGCATTCCAGGCCTTAATGGGATAACCCTCTCATTGCATGCGAAATTCAGGAAATAGTGGGTGAGGATATCGATTGCCGGGTTGATCGCATTCACCACGCATCAACAAGAGACCATATATTGAAGCACGTTGATTGGATTCTACACCGCATCCAAACTACAGTCTCAGACGGCAGGGTGCTTTGGCGTAATATGAGTGATTTTTTCCCATTGCTCAACTGCTGCACCGAAGTCGAGGAACAGATGGCCAATCTACCGAAGCTGGCCCTCGCAAGCATAACAAGGGGACTTTTTCACCTGAACGCCTTCTGTGTAGGTTGGCAATCTGGAGGATTCGACGCCAATCGGGTTGGTTGCAATGTTTCTCCAGATTCAACACCAACATTGCAGCAATATGCTGAGGAGCGCGAGTTCACCTGTCCGGATGGACAAAAACGGGTCTTCAGTTGGCATGTTAAGGCAGGCAAGTGGCGAATCTATTTCGATCCTGCCCCAGGAGTGGGCCATTTATTCATAGGTTATGTGGGAGGGCATCTGCGAACAGTAGCATTTAATTAGAGCTAATCGTAAATGCAAAAGTTGAAGTTGAAAGAATGTAACTGACATTAAAAGTTCCACTGTCGCCCAGGGCAAATGCCCGTTTTTCCAGGCACGATCAGGACAAGGCAGACCATGGGGATTTGATATTAGCTTTCAACGGGGTCGCGTGAAACTTTCCTTCAGCACCAATGCATTTGTCAGGTATTCCATCCCCGAGGCAATCGAGATCATTGCCCAAACAGGGTACTCGGGCGTAGAAATCCTTGCCGATATCCCACATCTCTATCCATTCTCGACCCCTGAGCCCAACCTTGTCGAAATTGCCGACTCGCTTGAGAAAAACCGGATTCAGGCGGCCAACATAAACGCCAACACCGCTGTCGGCTATTACGGGGCGAAGTTCTGGGAGCCTCTTTTCGAGCCGTCGCTCGCAAATCCCGAGCTTGACGCCCGAAAGTGGCGGATCGAGTTCACGAAAAAATGCATCGACATGGCCCGGTTTCTCTCCTGCAGAAACGTCAGCGTAACCTCCGGGAGGATGGTCCCCGGCGTAAGGCCTGAGAAATCGTTGGAGTTGCTGAAGCAATCCCTCTTTGAGATAGTCGAATACGCCGAAGCAAAACATGTGCGGGTGGGCATGGAATATGAGCCCGGGCTTCTTGTCGAACGGGCTGACGAACTCGTTGGTTTGATCCTGGAAATAGGGGCCGAAAACTTCGGCGCCAACCTGGACCTGGGCCACAGCTATCTCGCGGGGGAGGTCCCATCTCTTGTAGCGGGAAGGCTTGCTTCTAAGATTTTCCATATCCACATGGAGGATATCAGCCACCGGAAGCATTACCATCTTATTCCCGGAGAGGGTGATATCGACTTCGAAGAAATTTTCAAGGCACTGGACCTGATCGATTATGACGGGTTCGTAACGGTCGAACTCTATACCTGTCCGGAAAATCCCGTACAGGCGGCAGAAAAGGCTTTCCATTACCTCAAACATCTACCCGGGGGTTGGATTGTAAAATGAAATTTGCTTTCAGCTCGAACGCGTTCCTACACCGCACACTTTCTGAAACCATAAGTTGTCTTGCCGGCATCGGCTACCAGGGAATCGAAATCATGGCCGACGTTCCTCATGCCTATCCGCTCTATTTCACCGAGCAGGACATAAGGCAAACAAGAAAGCTCCTGGCGGAAAAGCGAATTGAAATCTCAAATATAAATGCCTTTATGCACAACGCCGACGGAGACACTTACCACCCTTCCTGGATAGAAAAGGACCCGGCCGAGAGGGCAAGAAGAATTGAATATACGCTCAGGTGCATCGACCTGGCTGAAAAGCTGGGGGCGCCCCACATCTCAACAGAACCCGGCGGACCACTGGATGGGATTTCCCGCGAAGAAGGGGTCTCTCATTTTTTTGATGGCCTGAGGGCGGTAGAAGGCAGGGCGCGCGATAAGGGAATAAGAATACTAATCGAACCGGAACCAGGACTTCTTATCGAGAACAGCTCTGAATTCCTGGAAATCTACAAAATGCTCGATCCGGAGGTTTTCGGCCTGAACTTCGACATCGGTCACTTTTTCTGCGTAGGTGAGGACCCATCCGCCCTCGTATTAGAGCTAAAGAATTGCTCGTTTCATTTCCACCTCGAGGATATAGCATCTTCGCGCAGGCATCATCATGTGATGCTTGGCGAGGGGGCCATAGATATACAGGGCATACTCGAAACGATCGAGAGTACGGGTTTTTCGGGCTTCGTCACGGTGGAACTCTACACCTACTCTGAAAATGCCGAGGAGGCCGCAAGGCGAGCATTCGAATATCTTAAAAAGTGGGTGAATAGGTGAATCGGTGAGTGGGTGAATCGGAATTCTAAATTCATTAATTCTTCAATTTCTTTAATCAGCAATTCTCTGTGCTACTAAGGTGCAAATTCTTGAAATTTTGGAAAGCACACGGGCTAAGCGGTTATTGTTTCTCTGCGTTTTTCTCTGCGCTCTCTCCATGCCCCGTCCACGACCGGTCTCTGTTCCGAAAAGTTTTTAGGCCGCACTTTCGAGCGGCGTCAGATTTACCTCGTAGCCGATGTTTTTTAGCCGGTTTACGAGGTAGGGCACGAGACGTTTGGAGTTAAGTTTATCAAAGTAGTCTCGACCAAGGTCTTTGTAGTCAACATGGTCCCTGAGGACGTGATAGATGACAGTGAGAAGAGAATGAGCAACAGCGATTACTGCTCTTTTTTTCCCTCTTCGGCCTACCAAACGGCCGTACTGGGCATAGAAGTAGGAGTTTTTCTTCTTCGATGCGGCCCAGGCAGCTTGGGCAAGAGTGGCGCGGAGCCATTTGCTTCCCTTGGTAGTTTTGCCGCTCTTCCTTTTACCGGCGCTTTCGTTACTGCCCGAACAGACTCCGGCCCAGGAACAGAGGTGGTCTGCCGAGGGAAACTGGTCCATATTGCAACCGATCTCAGCTATCACATTCTCAGAGGCGACCTTCTGAAAGCCGGGCAGGCGCATCACCTCCTCAATTGCTCTGGCGAAAGGGCGGCTTGCCTCCTCAATCCTTTGGCTGAACAGATCGATCTGCCTGTCCAGGTAATCGAGTTGATCAACCAATTGGCTCAGCATGAATCTGTGGTGGTCGGTTACATGCCCCTCAAGAGCAAGGCGAAGCTGTGGGATTTTCCCCCTCATCTGTCTTCTGGCAAGCTCAGCCATTTCAGAGCTATCCTGTCGGCCTTCGATAAGTGCTCGAATCATGTCCATTGCAGATTTACCCATGATGTCGGTTGCAACAGCCCCGAGCTTTATGTTGGCGTCTTCCAGGACCTTGTGAACCCGATTTACCACAGAGGCTCTCTGGTCAACCAACTTACTACGGTGCCGAGTCAGGTCCCGAAACTCTCTCTGGGCTCTATCAGGGATAAAGCTTCCCTTAAGAAGCCCGCTCTGGAGAAGGCGCGCAATCCACTGGCAGTCTTTAACATCGGTCTTTCTTCCAGGGACATTCTTGACATGCCTGGCATTTACCAAAAGGATGTTGAATCTACCCTCCAGAATGTTGTAGATGGGTTTCCAGTAAACTCCGGTAGACTCCATCGCCACGTGGGTGACCTCCTCTTGGGAAAGCCAGTCAGCAAGGGCCATGATATCCTGTGTCATCGTGCCGAAGGGGCGGAGCTCCTGTTGGATTTTCCCACCTCTACCAACGCGCCGCACACAAGCCTGAATGCTCTTTTTGTGCACGTCAAGACCACAACAACTCGTGTAGATAGGCTCCATGCTGTTCTCCCTTTTTGTTGTGATGCTAAACGCTGGAGGACATCGGGACAGCATCAGTCTGTTCCGCGTGCTCGTTCCGGGTGGAACGGCAACAGTTTCGGGTTCGAAGCGATGTCCGGGCCAAGCTGTGGTTCGAGCTCGTGGCATCACAGAGATACGGCCTGCTTCCATCATTTAGCTAAAGGGCAAAATAACATATTTTTAGAAACCTTTTCATGGTTTCAGGGTGTCCCAGAGGGACGTGAAAAGCTGTGGTGAGAGCTTGCTTTTAAAAAGGATCGAGGCAGAGACGAGCGGCTCCGCCGCATCAGGTCTCTATAACCACCACCGCCGCGCCGTACTGCCCTTCGTCGGTGAGGCTGAGGTGCCAGGAGTGTATGCCTTTGTCCCTGCAATATTGGAGCGCGCGGGGGCTGAGGGAAATCTCCGGTTTGCCGAGCGCATTTTGCCGGACTTCAATATCCTGCCAGAGCACCGGCTTTCTCATCCCCAGTCCGAGGGCCTTTACGAAAGCCTCTTTTGCGGCAAACCGCAATGCCAGGCAATCGGCTCGGTTCTTTCTACCGGAACAGAATTGCCTTTCGAATTCTGTAAACACCCGGGTCTCGAATCTCTCGCCCCATCGCTCAAGCAGCTCTTTGATCCGCTCCACCCGCACCAAGTCTATGCCCACACCGTAAATCGGCATCCTGCTTCAAAATCCCCCCGGCCCCCCTTTTGGAAATAGGGGGGAATTTGACCTTGGGATCTCATATCCGGTCGAATGAAAAAGTCAGCCCATCAACTGAAGCATTTCGCGAACGGCCCGATCCATGCCTACCAGGACAGCGCGCGCGATTATCGAATGGCCGATGCTGAATTCCTCTATTTCCGTTATGTTCCTGAGCCAGAGGATATTCTGGTAATCGACCCCGTGTCCGGCGTGAACTCCGATCTCCAGTTTTTTTGCGAGCCTTGCCGAGGTGATCAACCGTTCGTATTCTTCCTGGCGTTTGGCAAAAGACCTTGCTTCGGCAAAAGCTCCGGTATGGAGTTCAATGTAATCGGCTTCAAGCCTTTGTGCGGCTTTGATGTGTTTGGCGTCCGGGTCTATAAAGAGGCTGACGGCAATGCCGTTTCCGTGAAGTGCTTCTATCACGCCCGCCAGCGGAGTTTCGAAAAGGACCGCGTCGAGGCCCCCTTCAGTCGTCAACTCCTGGCGCTTTTCGGGTACCAGCGTCACGACATCGGGTTTTATCTTCTGAGCGATATCGACCATCTCTTTTGTTGCCGCCATCTCCAGGTTCATTTTAGTTTTGATGGTCTTGCGCAGGACGGCAACGTCCCTGTCCTGGATGTGGCGGCGGTCTTCCCTGAGGTGAACCACTATCCCATGCGCCCCCGCCAGTTCGGCAAGCATTGCGGCGGCAACCGGGTCCGGTTCGGGTGCAAGGCGGGCTTGTCGAATCGTGGCTATATGGTCAACATTGATGGCAAGTCTTGCCAATTTCGCTCCTCAAACCCTACCTGTCGGTTATCAGGTTTCAGCTTTTGGCAGTCTCCACGCTCCACGTGGCTTAGAGCCTATTGATTATTCGTCCGTATCGAAGAACCACTCGAACTCAGCGCTGCTATGGCCGAGCATCGAAAGGAGTTCTTCGGTCCTCAGTTTCATCTTATCGGCTTCGATTGGTCCCGTTTCATGGTCCAGGCCGAGCAAATGTAAAATACCATGAATGAGCAAGAGATCCAGCACCGATTCGAACGCTGATCCAGTCTCTTCGCTCATCGCTTTGGCGGTCTGGGCTGAGATGACCACGTCGCCGAGCATTTCCGGGGCGATCCCGCCGAACTGGCCTTCCAGCATCGGAAAGGAAAGCACGTCGGTGGTATGAGCGATCTGGCGATATTGCTGGTTGAGCCTGGCCATTTCACTGTCATCGACGATCAGGACGCTCAGTTCAGATTCAGTGTATCCCAAGGCGTTTAAGGTCCGTTTTGCAGCGTTCTTTATTTGCGCCGGCCTTATCTTTATCCTGCTTCGGTTCACGACCTGGATCAGAGGCATCCGCCTTCGCCTTTCCGTTCGCTGCCGGGTATTCAATCCGTTTGTGATGTATGGTTGCCAGGATCTGGTTGAAGTGCTTGGCTATCTGGTGGAGGTCCTTGAGAGTGAGTTCGCATTCGTCCAACTGGCCGTCACTGAATATGCTGTTTATCAACCTGTTCACCAGACCCTGAATCCTTGCGGGCGTAGGCTCTGTCAAAGAGCGGCAGGCCGCTTCGACTACGTCGGCCAGCATCACCAGTCCGGCTTCTTTGGTCTGGGGTTTGGGGCCGGGGTAGCGGAAGTCGTCAGAGTTGATCGGAGGAAGGAGTGAAGCCTTGGCGCTCTGAGTTTTTTCGCGTGCTTCCACCGCTTTATTGTAGAAGAAGGAAATGAAACTCTTTCCGTGGTGCTGGCTGATAATACTTATGATTTCCTTGCCGAGACGATGTTGCCTGGCAAGTTCTATCCCGTCTTTCACGTGAGAAATGAGGATGAGGCTGCTCATCGAGGGGGCCAGCTTCTCATGCCGGTTTTCGCACTCGAACTGGTTCTCGATGAAATAGAGAGGCTTTTTTGTCTTGCCGATATCGTGGTAATAAGCCGCTACTTTGGCCAGGAGGGAATTTGCGCCGATCGACTTTGCCGCCGCCTCGACCATATTGCCCACTATGACACTGTGATGGTAAGTCCCGGGCGCCTCCACCATAAGTTCCCTAAGCAGCGGTTGATCCATTGTGGCAAGCTCGAGCAGCTTGATGTCGGTCGTATAGCCGAAAGAAATCTCAGCAAGCGGGGTTAGGCCGGTTGCCAGAATTCCCGCGAAAATACCCCCGGACAATCCGGAAAATGCGTCGCAGAGTACTTTCAGAAATATCCACTGGTCCTGAAGTAGAGCGCTTAGCACTATCAGAACGACGTTTGTAAATCCCACGAACAGCCCGGCCTTAATGGGTACCGTCCGGTTCCTGCACTCCGAAACACCGTGCGCGGCAACGAAAGCGCCGATCATGAAATAGAAAAACATGGCAAACTCTTTGCCGAAAATCATCCCGGAAAAGAGGGTGAGCACCAGTGAAAAGATCAGCGAAACCGTAACCCCGAAAAAGATGCACGATATCATCGCGCCTGCGCTCAGGGGAACAGCGTAGATAAAGGTCTTTGTGGAAATTATTCCTGAACTGTCGCCTATGCTGTCTCCGACCCAAAGCCCTGCTCTGGACAGCACCAGCAGGAAAACGAGAAGTATACCCAGAAATAGACAGTCGTGCATGTCCATTCGTATATAGGGGAAGCTCTGCTTTGTGACATGGGCGACAACTCCAACGCACACGGCGCTGAATATGCAAATCGCCATAAAGATAAAGAGCCAGGATTTATCAGATAAGTTTTTGAGGTGGAATCTTAGCTTCAGTAACTCCTCGCGGCCGATGCTCTGCCCCTCGCGCACCAGCATTTCATTTCGGGCGATTTTTATAAAAACGGGTTTAACCGAAGCGTATGCTTCCTCCCGCTTTTTTTCGGTAGCTTCCAGATTGAACGTAAGATTGGGCTTGAGAAGGGAGGATACGACCGAAGATATGAGCATCAGTTCCCTTACGTCCCGGCCTGGTTCCAACGCCTGCATAACGATCATCTTGCGCGCTTCATCGATATCGGGGTAAGGAAACGGAGGAGGAATCAGGATCTCCTCTCCTGTTTCCAATTTGCGGATCATAATGTTTACGCCATGCTCGCCATGCCCCCAAGCCTTGCTGGAAGCAATGCCGCGGCCCATGGTAGTCTTTATGAGATTTTGGATCTTTTCCTGAACTTCCAGACTGAACTGCTGTTCGATAAGGCAGTTGAAGATGTCCCCGGTTAGCGAGCAGCCAAGAAACTCTTCGAAATCCTTTTTCTTGCCCAGCATTTGCTCTGTGCCGCTGGGAGGGGCGGATAAGACCTTTTGCGGATCTGTCACGGATTTGACAGGGCGTTGATCTTTTGCGGATTGGGTGGATTGCTGGCCCTGGGAGCCGGGAGGCGATTCGGATTCGGCGGAAAGCTCAGTCTCGCGCATCGCCTTAAACGACGCTTCGAGTTTGTCTATAAGATTTCTGGTAATTCTCTCGTCAAGATCATAAACAATGGGCGACTGCCGAATCGCCTCTTCACGTTTCTTGGCCGTGGCCTCTTCATCTTCTATCAAAAAATCGTGTTTTGCTTTTACGTTCCGGTCCGCAATATCACCCAACAGGTATTGAGGATTTTCTACAATGAATGTAGGACTGACCAGAGCGGATATAGCGATACTTAAGGCCGCCAGCAGCAACCACTTCGAACTATAAAGGTTTTCCAGATTACAGGGAATTATCCCGGCCAGGAGCTTCAGTCTGGATTTAGTCCTGCCCTTTTCCGGCTCCCTCTTCTCCTTTTCCATGCTCAGCTTCTCTCGGCGTCCCTTGTGGCCTGGCTTTTTCTTTCTCCCGATCTCTCGTAGGCGTCGATTATGTCCTGTACGAGTTTGTGCCTGACCACGTCACGTTTTGTGAAATAGACCATTTGGATTCCCTTAACTCCCTGGAGCAGCTCAATTGCTTCCACCAGCCCCGAGGGTTTATTCTCGGGGAGATCTATCTGGGTTACATCGCCGGTTATGACCGCTTTGGAACCAAGGCCCAGCCGCGTAAGGAACATCTTCATCTGTTCGGCGGTCGTATTCTGCGCTTCGTCCAGAATTGCGAAAGAATCGTTTAAAGTGCGGCCCCGCATGAAGGCAAGCGGCGCCACCTCGATGGCCCCTCTCTGAATCAAATTGCTTGCGCGTTCGTAATCCATCATGTCGTGCAGGGCGTCATAGAGGGGCCGCAGATAAGGATTGACCTTCTCAGCCAGATCGCCCGGCAAAAACCCCAGTTTTTCACCAGCCTCAACAGCGGGGCGGACAAGCACTATGCGCCGGACAAGTTCCTTTGACATTGCTGCAACCGCCATAGCCATAGCCAGGTAGGTCTTTCCCGTACCGGCCGGCCCAACCCCGAATACGATATCATAGCTGCGAATAGCTTCTATGTATTCCTTCTGCGTAATACTCTTTGGAGTAATAGTTCTCTTGTTGGATGCTATAAAAACCTGGTCGAGAAAGATATCCCTGAGACGGCGGTTGATATTATCACTAAGTATCTGAATCGCAAACAGTATATCGCTTTCGTAGAGTGGGTAGCCGCCCTGGACCAGGTCCGCCAATTCGTTGACAAGGCGCTCTCCAATTTCCACATCGGCTCGATCCCCGGCAATGGTAAGCTGATTTCCACGCAGGTGAACCTGGACGTCAAGCTGTCTTTCGATTATTTTGAGATGGGCGTTTTGTTGTCCTGCAAGCAACTGAAGCAGTCTGTTATCGTCAATGGTAACCTGGGCAGATGTACTGTCAGATTCTTTTCGGCGTTTGTGGATTGCCTGAGCCAAAATTATTTTACCTCGGGAAAAGGATACTCGCTCCGTGCCACCGGATTGACAAGAACCAAGATTATTATCACGCAATTGTGAACCTGACAACAGACTCTTTTGAAAAAACCGGCCTTTACTCTTGAAACCATGCATAAATGCTGCCAGGATAGAAAAGAAGCGAGAGGCGTGCGGTCACACTGCCGATACGTTCACCCCGCTGCACACCCTTTTTGTGGTGATAAAATCGTGCTCAGGGCCGAAAAATCTCGTATAACAGGAGATTGTATACCCTTCGCAGTTGGGAAATTTTTGGTTGCGGCTATACTCAAACTCCAGGTTCTTGGCTGCGCACAATTTTATGGCAAATTACAGTCAGCTTCTTGCCCACTTCCAGCATAGGTGGCCAACTATGAACATGCTCGACTGGGTCCTCGTCTGCATAGGGGCTTTCTGGATACTCAGAGGCCTTATGCGCGGCGCAATCTCTCAGATTTTCGGAATTGCCGGCATTTTTATCGGTTTCCTTGTAGCCTCTTACCAATATCTGCCGGTGAGCGTTTTTATAACCGGACAATTTCCTTCCATTTCCGCTACTGCCGCCCTGCCTTTGAGCTTTATTTTGCTCTTTCTGTGCACCTGGTTCACCATTGCGGTTGTGGGCTCCTGGATCGTGAGAATCGTACGCAGCGCCGGTTTGGGGTTTATTGACCGGCTCTGGGGAGCAATGATCGGGTTCTGCAAAGCGCTGCTTTTTGCTATCGTTACGATCTCCGTGCTGACGTTGTTTTCTACCGGCGGGAACTCGCCGCTGCTTGCCCAGTCAAAACTGGCCCCCGGAATCACGGAGGCCTCAAAATACCTCTTCAAAATTGCGCCCTCAAAGGTGCAGGAGGAGCTTTCCAAAAAGCAGAACGAAGTAAAAAAAATGGTGTCCGAACGAACGTCGACCCTGCTGGACTCTTTTTTTGGACAAAGCTCCAAGCCAAAGGAAAAAGGTGGAACAAACAAAGAGTGATCGCTGGAATGCGATAAAGGAAATTCTGCGGATAATCGAGCGTCTGCGAAGCGAAACCGGTTGCCCCTGGGACCGAAAGCAAACCCCGGAATCAATTCAGACCTACCTGGTTGAAGAATCCCACGAAGCCGCGGCAGCAGTTCGGGCGGGAAAAGTGGAAGATGTGGCCGAAGAACTCGGTGACGTCCTGTTCATGGCGTTTTTCCTCGTCTATTTATACGAGCAGAGGGGAGATTTTAGCCTGGAGGTAGTCTGCCGGAGAATAAGTGAAAAAATGATCCGCAGGCATCCGCACGTTTTCGGAGAAACGAGTGTCAGTTCGGCCGAAGAGGTCAAAGATAACTGGGAGAAGATAAAAGCCGGGGAGAAGCGAGCAAGCGGCAAAGCCCCCGAACCCGTCCCGGAGTCGCTCCCGGCCCTTATTCGAGCCTATAGAATTCTTTCGCGGCTCCCGGAAAAGGAGAATGGAAACTGGAACGACCTCCAAAGACAGGGACGCAAATTTGCCAGGGAAAGCAGTGAACTGACGAACGCGATCGAAGGCGGCCGCCTCAGTTCACCAGATGAACTGGGCAGTCTCCTTATCCGGCTGGTGAACATCGCACGCCTTGAAGGTTATCGCGCCGAGGATCTCGTGCACAATTTTTTGCGAAAACTCGAATAGGGCACTTTTGCCCGGGTCTTGTTGTAGCAGTACACGTTCGGTTTTATCTTCTTGATAATCGAGTTTCACAAAGCAGCGGCTCCAAGGCCCTGTCCATGACTAGCGCCTATGCCGCATCCTCCTTCTTTTCTCGAATTCCCTCCTTTCCGCGCCGGACTGCAGCGCGCTGAACGCTTTTCTTCAGCAGTTCCATCATATCGACGACCTTTCCGGTCTGTTCCTTTCCTTCAACTTCGCCTTGGGGCGCCGGCATAGCGCCTCCTGCCTGCGCTTTTTTATCTATCCATTCCATGAGCGCTTCGCGGTACTCGTCACGGTACCGCCGTGGCTCCCATTCGCTCGTCATGCCGTCTACCAGCATCTCGGCTATCTGGAGTTCTTTTTCGGATACTTTGTACTGCTCGATGCTTCCGGACGGAAATTGGAATTCGGAAGGGTCGCGAAGTTCGCCGGAGTAGCGCAACAGATTCAGGACCAGGGCATCTTTCTGTGGTATGAGGGCCGAGAGGTATTGACGGGACCGTATCACAACCTTTGCTATCGCCACCTTCCCGGCGCGCTTCAGTACTTCACGCAGCAGCACATATCCCTTCTCGGCTTTTTTCTCCGGGACGACATAGTATGGTTTCTCGAAGTATGTGTATTCAATAGAATTCAGGGGAACGAAGTCCGAGATTTCTATTGCCTGAGTGGCTTCGACCGCTGCTTTCTTGAAGTCATCCTCCGTAAGGACGATATAGTCGCCCCCGTGATATTTATATCCTTTGACTACCTGGTCGGAAGGTACCTGCTGCCCGGTTTCCGCGCTTACCCGTTCGTAGTGGATTTCTGATTTGGTGCGCTTGTCCAGCAGCTTGAAATGCATTTCATTCTTCTCTTCGGCCGGGTAGAGTGCAATAGGTATATTTACCAGTCCAAAAGAGATGTTTCCTTTCCATATCGGCCGGCCCATTTACGATTAGCCTCCAGTCTGCTCAGGGTTAAGAGCGCCGCCGCATCTAGTTATCGGCTCATCGGGTCTACGATTTCAAGAAGGCTGAAGATGCGCAAACGCCTGAGCACAAGATAATTTCTCGCGAAGCTCGATGCCACGAGGCATCGTTCAAAAAGCACTCCTGTCGCGTGAAGATTCAAAGCTGCGCTGCCGCCTCCTATTCTCGATTGGCAATATTTTTCTCCCTGCTTAAATTATTACCGGGTAACTGTTTTCTAAATTTGGAGGTAGAGACATGGACAGTACGAAAGAAGAACGGGGGTGGGTTTTGGTTCGGAGTGTTCTGCTGTGCGCGGTCGGTTTGCTCTTTATTGCGTTCGGCTTGAGTTTCCTCCCGATTATAGGCATAGTCGCCGGAGCGGGTTTTCTGTGGTTCGGCCTCTATCCATGGGTAAAGGTCCTTCACCGGAACAGGGTTAATGTCCTTATTGGCTCGGTCAGTGATAACAACCTGGAGGATAGAAGAATCCCGGTTGTAATTCTGAGCGCGACGAAAGAACGGGACGGCTTCGACTTTGATCCAGGCATGGTGGATCCGTTATCGGTAAGAATTGGACCGGGGAAGGCCGGGCCTGTCGAGGATCTGTCCGACCAGGAAATTTATGCTCGCAGTCTGAAAGACCTGAATGACGACGGCATACCGGACCTTATTCTGTATTTTTCAGGCGATTCTGCCGGAATCAACGAGAAGGTGGAGGAGGTCTGCGTTCGCGCGAGGACTCGCGACGGGGAAAGGGTCATTGGCTGCAACTCCATCGAGTTCGGGTATGAATCCTCGCTGATGCAGCAATTGGAATACGTGTAGTTATTTTCGGATGCCCGTGCGGATCACGCAGGATGTGAGACGGGATCGATCTCCCGGCAAGTCTCATTTTCGGTGTTTTCCGCCTTGGAATTTCTCTTGACAAACTGCGCGCGATGAAGTCTATTCCAGAGCTGACAGGAGAACGTATGCATACCGGCTTTTATTATTACTATTATTTTTATCCCCTCTGAGGTTCGCCTTGGGTATGCTCGGATCCTGACAATTCGATTTGGCTTGTTTGAAGCCGTGAGCGCCTGAGGCGCTCACGGCTTTTTTGCATTTAGCGGTCCGGTTTAAGTGGACGAACGGCTGGAAAGCCCGCCTGCTGTGCAGTGCGGAAGATAAATAGGAGGAATAGCGTCATGATCATCGTAATGCGGCCCGAGCACGAGGAAGAAGACCTGCTCAGAATAGTGCGGCGCCTCGAGGACATGGGTCTTCAGACGCATATTTCCAAGGGCGAGCACCGGACCATTGTCGGGGCGATCGGAGATGAACGGATTATCGCGGAAATTCCGATGGAGTCCTTTCCTGGAGTGGAGAAAGTACTCCCCATTCTAAAGCCGTATAAGCTGGTGAGCAGGGAATTCAAGCGTGAAAACAGCGTGATCTCTATAGACGGCCTGGAGATCGGCGGCAATAAGATTCAGATTATCGCCGGACCCTGCGCGGTCGAGAGCCGTGAAGTGCTCGAAGAGATCGCCGAAGCCATGGAGCCGGCCGGGGTCCGATTTCTGCGCGGCGGCGCTTTCAAGCCGCGCACTTCTCCCTATGCGTTCCAGGGTTGGGGTGAAAAGGGGTTGAAATTTTTGGCTGGAGTGCGTGACAGGACCGGAATGAAGATCGTAACCGAACTGATGGACCCGAGAGACACCGTGCTGGTTTGCAAGTATGCGGACATCATCCAGATCGGCACCCGCAACATGCAAAATTTCAGGCTCCTTACGGAGGTCGGCAACATCGATAAACCGGTCATTTTAAAGCGGGGTCTCTGCGCGACCATAAAGGAGTTTCTCATGTCGGCCGAATACATCATGGCGCAGGGCAACGACAGGGTGATCCTGTGCGAAAGGGGAATCCGCACATTTGAAACCGAAACCCGAAATACTCTCGATATCAGCGCGGTACCGCTTCTAAAGCTTCTCACGCACCTTCCGGTGATAGTAGACCCGAGCCACGCAGTGGGCAGGGCCGACCTTGTGACAGCCGTCTCGCGTGCAGCCATTGCGGCAGGCGCCGACGGGCTTCTGGTTGAAGTCCACGTGCGTCCGGAAGAAGCGATGAGCGACGGTCCGCAATCTCTTCGCCCGCAGGCTTTTCTGTCTATGGTCGAGCAGTGCGGCCGGGTTGCCGAAGCAATCGGCCGCGTTATTTGAAAAAGAGGTGTCTAAAGGAACAAAGTATGGCTGACTCTCACTTTTGTGGTCAAACTACCTCGGTCCCTCAATGGAATGAGTGCTCCACAGTTGGCATAATCGGGGGGCTGGGCGAAATGGGCCGGCTTTTTTCGAAATTGTTTAGCTCGCGTGGATTTCACGTAAATCTTGCCGACCTGGACACGCCGCTTACGCCCGAGCAGGCCGTAAGCGAATCCGATATAGTTATTTTTGCGGTGCCGCTGCATCAAACCGTCGAGATAATCCGCAAACTGATTCCGTACACCCGCCAGGGCCAACTCCTTATGGACCTGACCAGCCTGAAGGCGGCTCCCGTGAAGGAGATGCTGCAATCCCCCGCTTCTGTCGTCGGGCTTCACCCGATGTTTGGAGGCCGAATATCGAGCTTTACCGGCCAAACTCTTGCCGCCTGCCCGGTTCGCATTGGTCAAACGCAGTGGCTGTGGCTGCGGGATATTTTCACCACGAGCGGCATCCGGGTCAAGGAATGCACCCCGGATGAACACGACAGGATGATGAGCGTCATCCAGGTGCTTTTTCACCTCACGACCGTGCTTATCGGCAGGACGCTTAGAAAACTCGATATAGACATAGACGAAACAATGGAATACACAAGCCCGAGCTACCGGATCGAAATGAACCTGGTCGGAAGGATTTTCGCTCAAAGTCCGGAACTCTATGGAGCCATTACCCAGATGAATCCGAATTCCGAAGAAATTTTTTCCGCGTTGAAGGATGGTCTGGAGGTCTATGAACAATTCTACCGTTCGGCAAACCTCGACGGGTTCATGGAGGATTTCCGGCGAAGCGCGCGGCACCTCGGAGACTTCTGCGCAAACGCTTACCGCGAAAGCTCGGAAATACTGGATTTTTCCGTTGATTTGGCCAATCACAAAAGAAACGGCGCCGGCGGCTCGCTCTGAAGTATTTCATGCCGGCTCGCACACTTGGACTGAGAAATGTCTGAGCCGATTCAGAGTGTGTTATTAAAATTGAGACCCGGCCGGGAGTCGAGGCTCCTTTCGATATTTCAGCAGGGGTCTATTTACGGATGCGGGCGCAGATCGGGAAGAATTGAAGGATTGAAGCAACCACGGATTTCACGAATATCGCGGATTGGCCCTGTCCTTATCTGCGCACCACACGCTTCCAGCGCATACCTCATGCCTGGAGCCGAATAGAAGCGCCCCTGTGGATCATTTTATCCGTGGTTATTCGTGTGAGCATCCGTGGTTAAAATCTCTTCGTTAAAAGGGCCGGTTTGGCATGTCCGGGTCCCTGCTTCCCCGACAGGTCATACGATCTGTTGACCTGCTTTGGGACCCACGGATTGATCGAAGATCGAATCCACGGTCATTATCACCACGTATTTCGGATTGGGCAATTTCATCGGCGCTTGCTTCAATTTCTCCACCACCTGGTCGAATACCGGGCCTGAATCGACTAGTTGGGCTGCGCCTTTGAACTGATACCCTTTCTTCGTTTCCATATCGATGACGGTCACTGCGACCTTGGGATTCTTCTGCAGGTTGTCACGGGTTTTGAGGGAAAACAAATCGGCGAAGATGATGTGCTCGTCGTCAAGAACCTGCACGGTTCCCTTCGGTGTGGTATTCGGCACGCCATCGGGCGAGGCCGTGGCCACCCATGCCATTTTGCCCTTCATAAACTCCTGCATTTCTTTGGGTATTTTTGCCATTTGTCATCCTTTCGTAAAAAATGCCGCCTGTGAAATTCAGTCCGGTAAAAAGCCCTGCTTCCCGGAAGCCTCCCAACCGGGAGTTCCGCATTCTTGAATTCCTTTGGCCTCCTGTAGGTCCCGATGATGCCTAAACCTTACCACCAATGGATATCGACCTGGGACATTTGCACGCCCATAGGAACTTCCAATATAAGTATCAAAACCACAAGAGAAAGGTAAAATACGCATTGCTGCATCAGGAATTCCAGGGTAATTTCCGCGCATGAGGTTTGAGAGGGGGTGCGGTATGTATACAGGGCATACAGGGCAGATCGAGTGGTGGTCAGCATTCACCTTTTCAGATTATACTATTCTTTGCTACCTCGGTTATCTCGTCGTACTGTTCATTGCCGACATCTTTTTCGATCTGGGCTCTAAGCTTGCCCATAGATTCAGATTGGGGGCGCATTCAGTCGAATTTGTATTCTTTATTGGACTGGCATCTCATATAGCCTACCTCTTAATTGGGCTAAGCTATTACTGCTTCACCGGCAGGGATGATTTTTTTGCCGGCTTTGGGATCGTGGATTTTGCCGACGTGAGATACGCTATTTTTAGGATGAAGGTCCTCCATTTCGTCGGAATCACCATTGTATCCGGACTCTTCCTGATGCCCATAGTCTGCGGGTTTTTATCATATCGGAAAGGTAGAGGGATCTGGAAATGGTGTGCTTTCGGCTTCTTTTTCGGCTATCCGGCGCTTGCAAAGCTGTTAACCTTGAAATCGGTACAGGGTAAGTTAGCTCAAGTGGACTGAAACAAAAATCGTTCCTGCCAATGCCGAGTTCGAGGCGGGACGGAACTCTTTTGCGGTGAGAGCGGTGCAGGCACGGGAGCCTTAGCCTGCCGGTGAATTGGTGGATATCCCGGCGGTTGAGTATTACCATGAGTAGAAGAGCAGTTTAGGGTGGACAAAGTATTATCTGCCCACCAAAATAGCAGTGGATGAATGAAAACCGGTGGGCACGATAGAGTTGTGCCCACCCTAGTCAAATCACCTCAATGGGAGATTTACATGAAATTCAGATCAGTAACTTTGGCCGGCATCTTGTTCGTGTTCATGCTCAGTTGTTCTCTTGCAAGCTATGCTGAGGGCCCTGCGACCATTCAGCTCCCCAATCCTCAAAAGGAGGGCGGAAAGCCCCTCATGGCGGCGTTAAGTGCCAGAATGTCGACGAAAACGTTCAACGGGGAAAAACTGCCGCTGCAGACCCTGTCGAACCTGCTTTGGGCCGCTTTTGGAATAAACCGTCCGGACGGCAGGCGAACCGCCCCCTCGGCAAAAAATTGGCAGGAAACGGAAATCTATGTGGCAACCGCTGATGGAGCCTATCTCTGGGATGCGAAGAAAAACACCCTGGAAACGATTTTGACGAAGGACATCAGGGCCATAACGGGTAATCAGGAATATGTTAAAGATGCGTCTGTCGTTCTTATCTATGTGTCGGATTATGTAAAGGTCAACGCGGGAGAAATGGACAAGCAGATTCTAGTGGGCGCGGACGCCGGGATGATCGCTGAAAATGTCTACCTGTTCTGCGCCTCGGAAGGCCTGGCGACAGTCGTGCGGGCGAATATAGACATAAACGCGCTGGGGAAAGAATTGAAGCTGAGGCCGGATCAAAAGGTCACCCTCGACCAGTGCGTGGGATATCCTAAGAAGTAGGTGAATGGGTGAACAGGACGGGTGAGCAGGTGAATGGGTGAATAGAGCGGGTGAGTAGGTCAACAGGTGAATGGGTGAATGGACAAAAACAATTCAAACTTTTACCAGGATGTTAGCGGTTTTCTCCGATTCACCTAATCACCCATTCACCCGCTTTTCTCCTATCCACCCTCTCAAAAATCCACCCCGGGTTGCGGCTCTATGCCTTTGCGGTAGGCGTGGGTAATCTCCCTTACCTCGCTCGCCGTGTCGGCAAGGGCCAGCACCTCCGGGGTTGCGTCGCGGCCTGTCAGTACGAGGTGCAAAAGGGGGGGTTTGCTGCGCAGCAGGTCGAGCACCTGTTCCAGGTCGACGAGCTTGAGATGGACGGCGTTATTGATCTCATCGAGTACGATGAGGTCATATTTCCCGGATACGATCCGTTCTTTTGCTAAGAGAAGGGCGCGCTGCCCTGCTTCGCGGTGTTGGGCGTGCGAGTAGGGGTTCCCCTGGATTCCGCAAAATCCCATACCTGTAGGGACTATTTCCACGTCACAGTCCAGTTTCTGTAATGCTTCCAATTCCCCGGTGAAAATGTCCCCCTTCATGAACTGGAGCATGCAGACCTTCATGCCGTGGCCGCAGGCGCGAAGCACCATGCCCAGGGCCGAGGAACTCTTGCCTTTTCCATATCCGGTGAGCACGACCACCAGGCCGACCCTTTTTTCCGGTTTGAGATACGTTACTTCAATATGCGGATTCAATCTTGTCAGTTTCCGCTCGTCATTAGCCATTTGATTTGGAGTCCTTTCTAAAACCTTCATTACTAAAGATATGCTCACACGGGTGTGAAATAAACATCGGTGGGCTTTAGCTGCGAATTGCGAATATACCTGGCCTGTACTTTCATCCCGATCCAGTCGAGGTTCGGCTGGTCGGGATCGATCCCCATCAGCCGTCCAAGAAACAGTGTGTCCGCCCCTTCGAATTCCACAAGGATGAGCACGAAAGGGGTTTCCGGCAAGAATTCCTCGCCGCCGAAAAAGCAGACCGTGAAAGCGTGGATCTTTCCCTCATCCGGGAGCCGTACCCATTGGGTTTCGCTTCCCGAATACATATCGTGCCCTCGCGGGGTCGCGTAGGTGTAGCCTGTTGCCGGGTCGCGGCTGCCCAGAAAAACCCCGTTCGAGAGACCGGCGAAAAAGGGGCTGTCCTGCCCGTAGCTGTGGAGATAATTTATCGCGTAGTGCTGCTCTACGAGGAGCGGTTCCGTGCTCTTAAGGCCGGCCAGTTCTTCCGGGCCCGGATCTTTTGGAAAGGGCACGTTATGTACAACCTGGCCGCCCATTTTCTCTTCTCGCCTGCTCGGTAGTTTTGCCATCTTATCCTCTTTTGTTATGTAAGCGTTCACCGCTAAAAGCTATTCACCGCAGAGGCACAGAGTACAGAGAATACATAGAAAAAAATGAACCGCGAATGATGGCGCGCAGCGCTGTGGATTCACACGGATAAGAACAAAGATAAAGGGAAAAGCACGGCACGGTTTTCTATGCTTTTTCCCACTTCTGCATTTCCCTGTGTCCTCTAAAGATCGACCCTGGCCCCTCGAAGCAGGCTACCGGGTTTTTGGAGTTATCGAACGTCTCTGTTCCGAAAAGTTTTTAGGCCGCACTTTCGAGCGGCGTCAGATTTACCTCGTAGCCGATGTTTTTTAGCCGGTTTACGAGGTAGGGCACGAGACGTTTGGAGTTAAGTTTATCAAAGTAGTCTCGACCAAGGTCTTTGTAGTCAACATGGTCCCTGAGGACGTGATAGATGACAGTGAGAAGAGAATGAGCAACAGCGATTACTGCTCTTTTTTTCCCTCTTCGGCCTACCAAACGGCCGTACTGGGCATAGAAGTAGGAGTTTTTCTTCTTCGATGCGGCCCAGGCAGCTTGGGCAAGAGTGGCGCGGAGCCATTTGCTTCCCTTGGTAGTTTTGCCGCTCTTCCTTTTACCGGCGCTTTCGTTACTGCCCGAACAGACTCCGGCCCAGGAACAGAGGTGGTCTGCCGAGGGAAACTGGTCCATATTGCAACCGATCTCAGCTATCACATTCTCAGAGGCGACCTTCTGAAAGCCGGGCAGGCGCATCACCTCCTCAATTGCTCTGGCGAAAGGGCGGCTTGCCTCCTCAATCCTTTGGCTGAACAGATCGATCTGCCTGTCCAGGTAATCGAGTTGATCAACCAATTGGCTCAGCATGAATCTGTGGTGGTCGGTTACATGCCCCTCAAGAGCAAGGCGAAGCTGTGGGATTTTCCCCCTCATCTGTCTTCTGGCAAGCTCAGCCATTTCAGAGCTATCCTGTCGGCCTTCGATAAGTGCTCGAATCATGTCCATTGCAGATTTACCCATGATGTCGGTTGCAACAGCCCCGAGCTTTATGTTGGCGTCTTCCAGGACCTTGTGAACCCGATTTACCACAGAGGCTCTCTGGTCAACCAACTTACTACGGTGCCGAGTCAGGTCCCGAAACTCTCTCTGGGCTCTATCAGGGATAAAGCTTCCCTTAAGAAGCCCGCTCTGGAGAAGGTGCGCAATCCACTGGCAGTCTTTAACATCGGTCTTTCTTCCAGGGACATTCTTGACATGCCTGGCATTTACCAAAAGGATGTTGAATCTACCCTCCAGAATGTTGTAGATGGGTTTCCAGTAAACTCCGGTAGACTCCATCGCCACGTGGGTGACCTCCTCTTGGGAAAGCCAGTCAGCAAGGGCCATGATATCCTGTGTCATCGTGCCGAAGGGGCGGAGCTCCTGTTGGATTTTCCCACCTCTACCAACGCGCCGCACACAAGCCTGAATGCTCTTTTTGTGCACGTCAAGACCACAACAACTCGTGTAGATAGGCTCCATGCTGTTCTCCCTTTTTGTTGTGATGCTAAACGCTGGAGGACATCGGGACAGCATCAGTCTGTTCCGCGTGCTCGTTCCGGGTGGAACGGCAACAGTTTCGGGTTCGAAGCGATGTCCGGGCCAAGCTGTGGTTCGAGCTCGTGGCATCACAGAGATACGGCCTGCTTCCATCATTTAGCTAAAGGGCAAAATAACATATTTTTAGAAACCTTTTCATGGTTTCAGGGTGTCCCAGAGGGACGTGAAAAGCTGTGGTGAAAGGTCTTCGGCTTATTTTTCAGCTTCCAGCACCGTAACTGTAATGTAGGTCCCTGTCCCCGCATGGCTGTGGATCGCGCCTTTTCGCGCATCTTTTACCTGAAGCGCCGTATCGCCGAAATGATGCCCGATTGATCCCTGTATCTGCCAGATCGCGAAGACTGCCTGCATGAGGCCGGTGGCGCCAACGGGATGTCCGCAGGCGATGAGCCCCCCGGATGGGTTCACCGGGCATTCGGGACTGGATTCGAAATTGATCCCGTAATCGATTCCCGGCATGGCCGTTTTCCCGCTTGCGGCAAGAGGGCCGCCCTCACCGTAGCGGCACAGGCCCATGTCCTCATAGGTCTGTATCTCCGAGGAGGTATAGGCGTCATGCAATTCGATGAAATCGATTTCCTTCATGGGGTCTACGACTCCGGGTTTTTCGTAGGCCATTTTTGCCGCGCAACGCCCCGCGCGGAAGCTGTGTACGCCAGGATATCGAAATCCACCGTCCCAGAGTTGCCGGTAATATTTGCGCGTCTCATCCGAGCTTTTCTCGGCTTCAGTAGCATAATGCTTCATGAAGTAGTCGTAGCCGCAGTGGGGCCGGTCGGCCATGCGCATCGAGTCGGTCCCTCTGCCTATGCCGGTGATCTTGACCAGTGGCCTCGCGATGTTTGCCCCGGCTGATTCGAGCTTCTTCAGGCCCTCTTCGGAGGCGAGAATGCAGCAGGCCGCCCCGTCGCTCATGACGCAAATATCCAGCCGGGTCAGGGGCCAGGCCACCATCGGAGCGCTGCGTACCTGAGCTACGGTCAGCTTGCGGCGCTTTTGCGCATAGGGGTTGTGAAAGGCGTTCATATGGTTTTTTACGGAAACATGGGCCATTTGCTCCACCGTGGTGCCGAAGTCCTTCATGTGGCGCGTGACCATCATGGCGTAGTAGCCGCTGTAGAAGCCTCCAACCGGGTAGTCGAAGCTCACGTCGGAAGCCAGGGCAATGAATTCATTACCCTTCCATGTTTCGACGTGGCTCATTGTTTCGAACCCGTAGGCGACACAGACGTCCATATGGCCGCTCGCCACGGATTTCCACGCTTCCTGGAAGCACAAGCCGCCCGTCGCGCCGCCTCCCTCGACCCTGTGTCCAGGCTTCGGACACAAACCCAGGTAATCCTGCGCCATTATCCCCGCCATCAACTGGCGGGTGAAGTGATCGCTGAAATAGCTTGCCACGGAGCCGTCAACTATTTCGGTAAATTTGTCAAATTCGAGGCCGATGCTCGAAATTGCGTAATCGTAAGACTCCTTGACAACGGCCTGAAAGGTCTTGTCCGGGCGAGCTTTGGCAAACTTGCTCACTCCGCCGCAAACAGCATAGACATTGCGCATGGTGATCTCCGGAAGAGAAGATATTGATATTTAAATCCCAAGGTTTTCGCAAAATTGATGAGAATTTAAACACCCAAAGGGACAAGGGCAATAAGGTGGGAGTATTGAAAGCACTTTTGAGGGGACTTCATTATGTTCCCGTTCATTTAATAATACTTATCTTATACTGGAGGGATTTGACAGGGAGGTCATCAAATGAACAAGAAGGATTTCCTGATAGGTCTTCTCGTCGGGACAGCCATTCTGGTTGCAGCCGTCGAAGACTTCTTCTCGAAAAAGATTTCCATAAACAGGAGAAAAATCGGGCGTTCCTGAGCCAGATTGAGTGAATGAAGCGTCCGGGGCAATTCGCTCCGTGTTCGCTGGTGCAGTGGTTTGCAGTTCAAGCAGCGCAGAAAATTTCTCTAGGGACTAATTTTGTTTTCTCTCGATGGACCATTTCAGCAGGGGCGGGGTCATCATAACGGTAAGCAATACCACGATGATTATGACCGAATAGAGGGCATCATCGAGTACGCCAAGCGATTTTCCCATGCTGGCGACGATCAGCGCGACCTCAACTCTCGGAAGCATGCCTATCCCGACGATCAGCCTGTCGGCTCTACCCCTCACCCCGAGTGAGGACGCCAGCTTACCGGCAACGGCAACGGCGGTGAGAACCAGTCCGGTCAGCAGGACCTTGACGTTCGCAAATGTAGTAACGTCCACCTGTAAACCGATCAATACGAAGAAGATCGGAGCAAGAACCCCCTCGATGGGCGCCAGGATGGATTGGACACTCCGATCCGGGCACCAATCCGGAAAAGGACTCCTCTTTAATGATCACCCCGGCCGCGAATGCCCCGATGATGGCGGCCAATCCGATTGCGTCGGCAAGCCAGGCCAGGAGCATCAGGAGTGCAAAAGGGTACAGGAGCTTTATGTTGTCCGGGTCCAACCTTGCGAAGAATTGTATTGTTTTCGCGACAAATCGGGTCCCGAAAATCACCACTGCTGCAAGAAATAGAGCCGTCTTCAGCAAGATCCAGAACAGATGCCCGATTTCAATGGCGCCATGAATGGCAATTGCCGTCACTACCGCGAGTGCGACGAGCCCCAGAACATCATCCAGAACGGCCGCACCAAGCACGATCCTGGCCTCCTTCATCCTGATCCGCTTCATGTCCTTGAAAATTCTGGCTGTAATGCCGATACTCGTAGCGCAGAGGGCGGCGCCGGCAAACAATGGAGGCATCAATCCAGCGGCTTTTGGCAGGAGAAGAAAAGTCGTTAAAAAAGACAGACTGAAAGTTATTCCGACTCCTGAAATGGCGACAGCGGACGCGCTGCCGCCGATTGCCTTTAATTCCTTCAGGCTGACCTCCAACCCCACCATGAACAGGAGCATTACGGCTCCAAAGCTGGCGAAGAGCTGAATCGATCTGGCCAGGAAAAGGTAGGCGGGAAAGTCCTTTCTAAGGAGTACCTGCCCGGCTGTTTCGGCAACCTCTTCGGGCAGGCCGGCCTGCCCAAGCTTGGATCGAACCGTGGTCTCCCAGTCTTTGCCTTCGATGAGGCAGCTTTCCGCTGTCTGCTGAATCAGTTCGGAATGCCGGATGATAATGACTGTCGGGCTGCCGAGCTGGTAAAATATGGCGCCAACGATTATCCCTACCGCCAATTCGCCAAGGACCGGCGATTGTTTGAGTTTTCTCGCACCGAAGCGTCCGATGGCTGCGCAGATTACAATCAACGCCAGGACCCCGAAGACCCGTGCAGATGGATCACCCTGCGCGAGGGAGTGAGATTCTCCCGTGTTTGCGGCGCTTGCGCCGGCCGGGACTCCGGTTGCGTCTGCGCCGAAACTTCGCACGCTGTTGCCGGGAGGCAGGAAGAAAAAGGCAGGCAAAACGTACAGTAGATAACCGAAAAGACTATCAGCCGTTTGATAATCAGATGCTTCATCCGGCCCTCAGCGCAGTATTACGGAGAGTAACAAAAGGCAGTGACTTTTTAGTCCTGCAACGATAAACGCTTTTCGACAGATTGACAGGATGTCAATCGCTCCGGGTGGATTGAGAACGATATGGGGCAGGCCGGTGTCCGGTTTCAAATTTCGATTGAAACAATCCGGTAAGAACGGGCCCCGGAAGGTGTGTAAACGAGGACCTCGTCGCCCTCGCGGTGTCCCATTAAGCCATGGCCTACCGGGGAGTCTATGGACAGCTTGCCACCGGATACGTCGGATTCCCACGGGCCGACCATTTGATAACGGTTGACCTCACCGGATTCCAGGTTTTCGATAGTTATTACGGTCCCGAAACTCACCTGTTTGAAAAAGAACTTGCGGCCAACGACTATTTCACAGCCGGCGAGCTTTTCTTCGAGATCGTTGATCTTTTTCTGGAGGCCGGCATGCCGTTCGCGCGCCAGCAGATATTGCTGGTTCTCGATTTTTACGCCATAGCCCATGGCCTCGCTCAATTCATCCAGGACCTCAGGGCGCACAACTCTCCTGAGGTGGGAAAGCTCTTTTATAAGTCTTCGATAGCCGTTTCGTGTGATAGGGATCTTGGGCTTCATTGCAAATCACAGAAAGAAACTATCCGGAATTTCTCCTCTTTCCATTTTTGCCCGGAAAAGAGATACGCCGATGACGGTTTTGCCGTCTCGAATCCTGCCTGAAATAATCATATCATGAACCTGGTCCAATTTGACTATTTCCACCCCGGATATTTCGTCCTTGTCCTCCCTGTCTGAAATCCTCTCCAAGCCGGCCGCCACAAAAATTCGTATGATTTCGTTGGCATACCCGATGGCGGGATAATAGCTGAAGATTTCGAGCAGCCGCGAGGCCCTTTGCCCCGTCTCCTCCATGAGTTCACGGCCGGCGCACACTTCTGCCGTTTCGCCCGGGTCCACCTTGCCTGCGGGTATCTCGAGGGTTTCACCCCCTATCGCATACCGCCATTGACGGACCATCAGGATGTGATCCCTGTCCGGGAACGCCAGCATTGCCGAGGCTTCCGGATGGTCTATCTTGATCCGTTCCGTCACCTTGCCGGTCCTGAGCCTCACGGCGTCGAGTCTGGCACTGAAATGCCTTGCCTTGAGAATACCAAGCGTTCTGATCGTTTCTTCCATTAAGGTTTGAGTCCCCCGCTGAAATATTGGTGTATTGCATCCAATTTGAGATCGACGATTATACTCCAGAAAGATGAAAATCTAAAACTCATCCTTATGAAGTCCGGTGGGCAGGTCCGATCCGATATATGAAAAGGATAGGACTGCCAATACTTAAGTTAATGCATGCCAACCCGGACGCGCAGGAACCAAAAAGAGACAACTGAACCACGGATGAACGCAGATGCACACGGATAAGAACAGATGAACGCGAAAATGCCTTCGGTAACCTGCACAGGGCTCATTATCTCGTCATTTCGGCGGAAAACCGGAATCCAGACTTCTCATAAGTGATTGATATTTAATTCAAAAGCCACTGGACTCCGGTTTTCACGGGGGTGACGTGCGTGCAGTTTTTCCCCTCATTGCGGGAAAATTGCTTCTTTTCATCACCCTACTAAGGCGTTGGGATTTTGACACTTGCCATTGAGAGTGGCTTAATTCGAGGTTGGCTGTTTCGCATCGGCCTTTTTGGATTACCCTGAAATTTTGCTCCAAACCTCCTCAGCCTGCCGCATAGTAAGTTCGATATCACCGCTGTTTTCAATTATGTAATCGGAGTGAGGCTTTTTGGAATCGATCGGCAACTGCATCGACAGGGTATGTTCCGCTTCTGCGGGGGATAATTTGTCCCTGTGGATGAGCCTTTGAACCTGGACTTCGGGTGTTGAGTAAACGAGGATTATAAGATCGAAATCTTTGTCAAACCCGCCCTCGAACAGCAGGGGGATATCGAATATGATCACGGCCTGGTGGTGAAGCTTTTTTTGCCTTTCCCACTCCGCCCGCATTGCCCCCATGATGTACGGATGCAGGATAGAGTCAATTTTTTCGCGCAAGGCCGGTTCTTCAATTATTCTCCGGCGCAGTTTTCGTCGTTTGAGAGTCCCATCCTGATTGAAATACTGCTCTCCGATGAGGTTCAGCAAGGCGGAGCAAGAGTCTGTCCCCGGTTCCACGGCACGCCTTGCGTATTCGTCCGCATCCAGGATTATTGCGCCGAGCTCCCTGAATTTATTGGCCACCGTTGTCTTCCCGGTGGCAATGCCTCCCGTAAGTGCAACTCTTTTATCCGGCATCTGGAGCAGTTCAAGCTTTTTGGGAACCCTTTTTAGAAGTCAATGTCCCCTAGCGGCCTGCAGAATGTGTAATCATGGGGTTTCTGAATAAGCTCTCTATTCACACGAGCCTGCGTGTTTGAAGATGCCGCCCATGGAGCGGCAGCGACTGCGCCCACTGCGCCCACGCCCATTGAGACGAGTCCCAGGGGTCTGAGAATTAACGCGTCGAAAATAATAAATTCTCCAAGAGGCTCAGCGGTAAAACGCCCGGACAGGGTTGGGTCGGGCGGCAGCGGCTCCTGGGCCAGGACGGGCAGGGCCGTCATGGACAACATGGCAATGGCGCTCAGGATGATGATGATTCTTTTCATGCCGGTCTCCTTCGGGTGCAATTACTTTTGAATTACGATTTTCGCACTGCAATTCAAGATGATGAGTTGCGCTTCGCTCCACCCATCCTGCGCCCTTGTGCGAAAGCCGCCTACCAGTCTGCGAAAGGCCTGATCAAACCACTATATCCGGGAGCACATTTCGTGCCATATCCCAAACGGGCGGCGCGGCAAATCTCGCGCAGCCGCGCTAAAACACGCGCTTTATATCCTGTAACATATTACGACCGATGGAATCACAAAGCAAGTACACTTGCAGCGTTGCCTATATGAGTTTAGAGTACGGAAACCAGATATCGGAGGGGAAGCTTTTTCCAACTCGTGATATCCGATCTATTTGGAGGAGGGTAGGATGCCGGCGGATATTGTTGAACTATGGGAAAGAAGGCTGGGAAAGTTAAAGCCTGAACAGCTTGCCCGGGAGCTTATGCGCCTTCCCGCAAAGAGGCGGTTGGAGTTGATTGTTGAAAGGCCGGATGCGCAATCGGTGGTTGCCGCCCTGGATGCAAACGACTTCTTCTACACCGTGCAGGAAATCGGGGCCGACGATTCTTTGCCGATACTGGCCCTGGCGAGCTTCGAACAGTTGAGCCACCTTTTCGATATCGAGTGGTGGCGCAAGGAGACCCTTGAACCCGCTAAGGCCCTGACCTGGATCGAGCGGCTCGGCAGAGCCGGGGACCACAAGCTGATGGAATGGGTCTCCAATGTCGATTTCGAGCTGCTGGTATCGCTTTTCAAGCAGTGGATCACGGTTGAAACCGCACCGGAAGACATCGACATGGTCGAGGCAGTCGAAACGCTTCCGGCGAGGACGCTCGACGATCTTTATTTCTGGGAGTCGAGATATCCACAGTACGATGAGCTGATAACATTTCTGCTCACGATGATTTTCGAAGCGAACTACGGTTTTTTCAAGGAACTCTTGAACAGCGTCATTTTTGCACCCACCTTGGAAGTGGAGGAGAGCGCCTACCATTTTCATCGCGCCAGGCTTGCCGATCATGCGATTCCCGATTTTTACGATGCGCTGGAAATCTACAGGGCAATCGGGCCCAACGAATTTGCGCCCAAAAAGGTACCGCAGAGAGGTAGACGAGGATGAGCCCAAGCCTTCTTTTGCTCTGGCTCTCGTGCCCGAGGGTGACCTGCTGGGCCGTGTCGTAAGGCGGATCGAAGATCCGGACCTGAAGGAAATCCTCCAGATCGAAACGGCTGCTCTTGCGAACAAAGTAATCGTTGCCGACCAGCTTCCTCCCGACAATGCGGAAGCCCTGCGCCGGGCGGTCGAAAAAACGCTTGCCTACCTCAACCTGGGGTTGGAGTTGCGGTCCGGCTCAAATATCGAAAAGGCATCGGAGATTATCCGCGACTGCTTCCTGGAACATCTCTTCAGATTCGCCCATGCCGAGGTCGCCAGAATCCGCGGACGGCTTCAGGCGATGGTTCAGACCGGTTGGCTGAGGCTATGCCCGACCGGCATCAAGTGTCTCGACACGGAGTGGTTCGACTCAGTGGAGGAGCTTTTAGCCAGGACCCCCAGGATATTGAAGAGCAATCCCGGTGAGAGCGCCTCGGGCCCATTGCCGGGCTACGACTTTTTCAGGACCCCTCAGGACATCGCAAGAGCAAGCCATATTGTGGATGTGATCGAGGGCGCGGGGGACCTCTATAGATCGCTGGGCATCGACCCAAAGGAGCTTGGGACCAGGTTGTGGACCGAGGGGCAGGTGCGTGCGCCGGAAGACATTACACTTGGGGCAATGGTCCTCACAGCGGCGGCCAACTGCCTGATTTCCGGGAAATGGGAGGCGGAGCCTCTTTCCTATGCGGCCTGGCCGGAAGTATTTCCTCTTCTCCAGCCCCCCGAGATAGACCGGGTTATCATGGACTGGGTCCACCGCACCATATCCGGCAGAGAAAAAAGATCTTTAGGGGAAGCTTACCTCATCCCCATTCTGCGGGATTACGACCTTGAAATGAGGCTGTTCTCAGGACAAAACCCACCGGAAGCGCATCTGGTGAAATTTTTCATGTTCAGAGAATGATGATTGCCGGGCAACGGGGAGGAACTATGAACCAAATATTGCCTGCTGATATATCCGATGCGGCAGAAATACTCGAACTTCAGAAACTTGCTTATCAAAGTGAGGCCGTCTTATATGACGACTGGTCCATCCCGCCATTGATCCAAACTCTGGATGAAATCAAAAAAGATTTCGACGAAATGACCTTTCTCAAAATATGCGATGCCGGCAGAATCATCGGTTCCGTTAGAGCATCAATTCGTGACGGTACCTGCAATATCGGCCGGCTAATCGTTCATCCGGATTTTCAACGTAAGGGAATGGGTACTCGGCTGCTCTCGGCAATTGAAACGGAGTTCCAATATGCGGGACGATTTGAACTGTTCACTGGAAGCAGGAGCGGAGGCAATATACGCTTATATGAGAGGCTTGGTTATCGAATATTTCGTTCCGATCGATTATCGCCGCAGGTTGAGCTCGTATTTATGGCTAAGCTGAGGCAGTAATCGTCCAATCATGCCGCTGGAGCCGATTCGCTGCGTTCTCGGGCCACTGGTGGACCGCCGCGACGTTCTGCGGATTACGGACAAGCTCTTAAACTCGTTCCCCTTCGAGATCTTCACCCCTGCAGCCGGTTGCCTTCACGCGGACCAGCTTCCCCTGGCAAGTTGTTTCACGCGCGGGGAAGCATCACTCTTAGATAGTTGCTCGAAAGCCCTTCAAACAAGCCCGGCTGAACTTCGGTCTCAACCAGGACATCCAGGTATTCGCCGATGAATTTTTCCCGGAAGTCCCGCCTTTTCCGCCTGCCAAGGGCCTGCAGAATACCAGCGCGGCGCTTAAGCTCCGTGCCGTGTATCCGGCCGGAAAACGTGGCGGCGGGAGTGCCGGGACGTGGCGAAAACGGAAATACATGAAGGTAGCTCAGGGGCAGGCGCTCGATAAAATCGAGAGTGTTTTCAAACTGTGTTTCGCTTTCTCCCGGAAATCCGGTCAGCACATCGGCCCCGATTGCGGCATCGGGTAGAACGGCATGGATTCGGGCGATCAGTTCAGCGTAGTATTGCGGATTATAGGGGCGGCGCATTCGGTCCAGGATTTCGGGATCTCCACTTTGGAGGGGAATATGGAAGTGGCGGCAAATCCAGGGAGCCGACGAAATCATGCTGACCACTCCGGAATTGAATTCCTGAGGCTCAAGGGAACTCAGCCGAAGGCGCAGCGGATGGCGGCTCGATCCTATCTTTTCCAGTAAATGCGACAAGCTGAGTCCCTGATCGAGGTCTTTGCCCCACTGTCCAAGATGAATGCCGGCAAGTACGACTTCCAGGTATCCGGCGTCGACCAGTTCCTCCAGTTGAGCCAGGACAAGGCCTAAAGGGAGGCTTCGGCTCCTCCCCCGCACGTGCGGCACCACGCAGTAAGAACAGAAGGAATTACATCCGTCCTGAATTTTGAGCATTGCCCTGGTTCGGCCCGTATGCATGCGCGATATCGGGAGAGTTTCGAATTCGGAACAGGAACGGGGCGCCGGGGCAGGTGCAATGCAGGGCCGTTCAAAGCTGCCGGGCAGGTTCAGCCACTTTAACAGATTGAATTTACCTGGATTTCCCAGGATGTGAGTCGCCAGCCTCTCGCCCGCTATCCGATCTGCTTCCAGTTGAGCGTAGCATCCGGCGGCCACGATCAGGGCGTCTGGATTGGCGCGCCTGGCCCTCCTCAGGAGCTGCCGGGTCTGGAATCCCGCCTTGGCTGTTACCGCGCAACTGTGAACGATATAGATGTCGGCGCGTTCACGAAAAGAGACGATCCTATAGCCCGCCTGCTTCAGGACCCCCAGAAAGTAAGAGGTTTCATACTGATTTACCTTGCAGCCAAGTGTTTCGACCGCAACGGCAAGAGAGCATTTCGTGTCTTGCATTCTATCCCTTTGCGTCTTCGTCATGGTAAAAAGCCATGCTCGCAAAGGTAACAAAAGAGCCGTGTTGATCCACAATGGCATGAGATTGGCGAAGGGTAGTTCCATTGGCGCGCCCTTCGAAAGCTTTTGCCATCGTATAGAGGGGCGCGACCCCGCATATCTTTCTGCTGTTCGCATCTCGGTTGATTTTTTGGATGAAATCGTCCGCCCGGCATTTTTCGAGCAGTTTCAATAGTGATTCGTCCGATGAGAGATTTTCCTGAATCGTTGCGTTATGGGGTTTATATCTATCGCCGTAGCGCGGGCCAACGTGAGCCAGATCTACACTTGCAATGATGCCGACCGAATACTGCCCCCCGAAAATCAACTCCGCCAAACTCCTCGCAAAATCATCCACTTGGTGTTTGCACGAGTCCCATTCTTCATGTCCAAAAGAGCACAGAATGGGGACTATGCGAGCCAGCGGCTGCAGATAAGAAAGAAAAACAGCCTGGAATTCTATCGTATGCTCTGTTCGGTGATTATACTCACTAGCGCGAATGTCAAATTGGACGTTGCGCAGCAGTTCATCGCAGATGGCGGTATCACAGCGGACATGCCCAAGCGGCGTTTCGAAATCTTTTACAGTCAGGGCGAAGCAGTTTTCGACAAAATCGTGTCCCGTGCCCAGCACTATCCAGGTTTCAGGGGCCTGAGATTCGGCAGCCGATTTGTAGGCGTGGGCAAAACAGGGGCCCCCCGCGTTAAGATCAATGTGTGGCGCCACCAGGCCAACCATCTTCGCTGTGCGGGCGCCTGCGGGATCGGGTAAGCCCGGACCGCCGTGTTCGGGTCTGAAAAAGGAATCGAGTTTTTTTCGCAGTTCGTCAGGGTCTTCCGGGTAGCTTTGCCCGGCATGGCGCATTTTTCTCACCGGGCTGCCGAGAAATGTGGAAATCTCTTTTGCCGCAAAGTTTCGGAACCGATCGTTATCGAGGTAAAGATGTTCATCGAGAGTTTTTATAAGCGCATGCAACTCTTCGATATTCAGCAACTGGCCGGTTTGTCTCATGAATTCGGCCTGCAGGTCTCTCACGGAGTTGCCGCCGTTCATATTGGCCAAAATAGAGACAACGGCAGGGTGAAAGACCAGATTGTCCGGCGCATAACCGATCCGGTCCCGAAGAAGCAACATTTTTTGCCCGGAATGTTCTATTGGGTGCGCTTCCAGTCCATTCCGAAGCTTAGGATAATCACTTTCAATCATACTTGAAAATTCCTGGGTGTTGTGTTCAACTCACCGCATGCTTTCCCCGGTTAAGGAGGGGAATTCATTGACCGAAAACCTACAAACATGTTAATTTCCAAAAGTTGTACTGAGTTTTCTTACCGCTTTTTTCCGCCGGCTTCAATACAAGGATTTGTGCCTTAAATGATTTATACGCGCTTCTTATTTTGCCTCTTGTTTCTCATTGCCGGCTGCACTCAACCGCTACCCCGGCCGGGTTTGCTTGCCCCTGCCCCGCAGGGTGCGGTAGGTTTGCGGGCCGAAGTTTATTATGATTACCTTGCCGCACAGAGCTATGTTAGCGAAAAGCAGTTCGACAAGGCAATAGAAGCTTACGAAAAAGCCTTAAAGATCGACCCGCAGTCACCGATACTGCTGACAGAACTCGCCGTGATCTACCTGAGGCAGGGAAAAATCGACCCTGCGCTCAAACTTGCCGAACAGTCCATCCAGTCCGCCCCTGATTACGCCCCGGCATACCTGCTGCTTGGTCAGCTTTACGCCCACGAGGGGCAAATCGGGCCGGCTGTCGACGCGTACAAGCGAGTCATCGAGATCAACCCCTCCGAAGAGGATGCCTATCTGCTGCTGGGCGCACTCTATGCCCAGGAAAAACGTTTCGATGAAGCCGTTGAGGTTTTCGATCAGCTCAAAGCGGTGGTCCCCGATAGTCCGATATCGCTTTATTATAAGGCGCGGATTTTTATGGACATGAAATACTACAAGCAGGCGGAGCAGATCTACAAGGAGCTTCTTGCGGAGGAACCTGGTTTTGAGAACGGCCTGCTTGACCTGGGTTACATTTTCGAGGTGACCGACCGTCCGAAGGAGGCCGAAAAAACCTACAAAAGAATTCTTGCAGGCAATCCGGAAAACGTGCAGGCCCACGGAAGGCTTGGCAATCTTTACATGCGGCAGGACAGGGCCGATGAGGCTATCTGGGAGTTCAACCAGTTGCTCAAGATCAACCGCAAGGACCTTGAGAGCCGGCTCAAAATCGGCATTATCCACCTCCAGCGGAAAGATTTCGAAGACGCCATAAAAGAGTTCACCTACCTGCTCAAGGAAGACCCCCGTTACGATCAGGCCATCTACTATCTGGCTACCACATATGAAGAAAATTCGGATTACGAACAGGCAATACGCAACTTTCGCCTCATTTCCCAGGGCAGTCCCGTCTGGAATGCAGCGCAGGCGCGTCTGGCGCTGCTTTTTGCAAAGCTCAAAGATTTTGCGAGCGGCATAAAGGTACTGAACGAAGCAATCGCCAAGAGTCCTGATGTGAGCGATCTCTATCTCTATCTCGCGATCATAGACGAAGACGCAAATAATTATGAAGATTCGCTGAAAGCGCTCGACCGCGGCCTGGAAAAGCTGCCCAACGATACCGAACTGCTTTTCCGCAAAGGGGTCGTACTGGACAAAATAGGCAAGAAGGAAGAAGCCGTCGAAACGATGCGCAAGGTTTTGGCCATAGAGCCGAAAAACGCCAACGCTCTCAACTATATAGGCTACAGCTACGCGGAAATGGGGACAAACCTGCCCATCGCAAAGGAAATGATATCTCAGGCTCTCGATATTTCGCCCGATGATGGATATATCATGGACAGTCTGGGCTGGGTCTATTTCAAGATGGGTCAGCCCAAAAAGGCCCTGGACAAGATGCTCGAGGCAATAAAGCGGGTGCCGGACGATCCGGTAATTCAGGAGCACCTCGGAGACATCTATCTGGAACTCGGCGACAAGGCGAAGGCCTCTGAAGCCTACCAGAAAGCCATCCAGTTCAATCACACGGAACCTGAAAAAATAAAGGCAAAGCTCGACGCGATAAAATAGCCGTACTTCTCGATAGCCGCCATGCGAGCGGCTCGGCGCGCAGCTAAATACCCAACACCGAAAGATCTTTTTGGAAAGGGCTTCATAATTGAGTCCCGCCGCGGGCGGGTTTTTACTCTCCGTAGTGCACCGCATCTCAGGGGTTCGATTCTATGAAACCTGATCCAGGACCTTCAAGGCTACTTCAATCCCTTGCATCTAACTTGTCGGAGTTGTGGCGGATGGGATTTTTATCAAACGTACGATTGTCTTTCCCGCCTTTTTGCGTTCTGCTTCTCCTGATAATCTCAGCGGGTTGCGCCCGCCCGCCCGCCCCGGTGGAAAGACCTCCCGGCGTGCCTTTCGAAACCGGTAAATTGAAGGAAAGATCGGATTTCTGGCCCGATTACCAGTGTAAATTCCGCCTAATGGTTAACAGCAAAACCTCAAAGTTCAGCTCACGCGCAATTGTTTTAGTAAAAGGCCGGGATTTCGTCAGGTTCGAAACGTTCACCCCTTTCGGCCAGACTGCCGCGCTTTATGTTTCCAATGATACCGGGCCAAGTCTTCTGATTCCTTCTGAAAAGGTTATCTTCACGGCTCAGCGTCCTGAGACCCTGGTGCGGGAATTTCTAGGCGTCACACTGCCGGTAGATATCTTTCGCTACGCGCTCACCGCTTCGGTGCCGCCGAGGCAACTCGACCATATCGAAAGCCGGCCTGACGCCGGCACGTGGCGCCTGATATCGAGTGGGGAGGGCGGTTATTTCGAATGGCAAATCACCGCCGGTTCACCAGCTCTGAAAGGGTTATTCGTTCGCAGCGCCGAGTTTGAGGGCATGGTTTCCTATGATCCACCTGTGCCGATCTCGAAAGAAGCTGTGCCCGACAAAATTCGAATCTCCTCGAGTGAATGGAACATGGAAATTATCATCGAAGAACTAAGGCCTGTTTCTCAATTCGAGCCTTCGGCATTTTACCTGCCCAACCTGCCCAATGTGCGAAAGGTGGACCTGGACACGATAAAATGAGCAGAGCGGGAATTCCGGGAAAGCGCTTCGCAGTGGACATAATGCTGGGCAAGCTGGCAAAATGGCTACGAGCGCTCGGATTCGACGCTCGTTCGATGGTTCTCGACGAGCGGGCCCGGATCGATTCGCTGCTTTTGGAGGGATACATTCCAGTTACTCGAAGAGAGAAATTCCGCCATATCGAGGGTGTCCTTTTCATTCGAGACGATCATCAGTTCGAGCAGCTTAAAGAATTGGTTTCCACGTTGAATGTAAGAATTGACGAATTGCGGCCGTTTTCAAGATGCACCCGCTGTAATGCGGAGTTGGTGCAGATACCGAGGGAGGCTGCTTTCGGCGCCGTTCCCGACTACGTTTTCGAGACGGTTTGCGATTTTCGCAAGTGTCCGGAGTGCGCAAGGGTGTACTGGCCGGGGAGTCACCGGAAACGAATGATGGACAAACTGAAGTCCGCAACAGGCTGGGACCTGCGCGAGGAGGGGGAAGATGGAGGTCAGTGACATTGCAGACAAAGTATCACGCCTGGTTATGAGATGGATCAGAATCGCCTGGGCGTGGTTCCTGAAGTTCGTGAAAATAAGCTTCCAAAAACACAGGCTCGGTAGAGCCAAATGTAATCTCGATCGGAGAATGTCCCGCCTTGGCGCCGAATTCTATTCACTCCACCGGCAGGGCGAAACTGAGTTTCTCAAGTCTCTCGTGATCCAGCAGCAACTCAAAATCGTCGAAGAAGCCGAATCGCAGGTGTTAGCTGCCCTCGACCGCACAGACGCTATCCAGAAGGAATACCTGAGCAAAAAAGAAGCAATTGTGTCAGAATCGGCAGAAGAATAAGTCTGGCGGTGTTCCAGTCTTCGATTCGGCGGTTTTCGGGAGACAGGCCGTGAGCACTTTCAAAACGAGAATATCTCGGGAGTTGGCTGCCGAGTATGGCCGTGAGGCAGTCCGGATCGCTGAGTCCGGGGAATACCGGGCGCCTTCCGGTCGATTAGTGAACGTTTCCCAATCGGTCAAACGAGCAATTGATGGAACGGTCTCCTATCTCCCGGACCAACCTTTTCAGGAATCGGCGAGGGGGAATCATCAAACAAAGATTTCAGTCGAGAACATAACAACTCTTGAGGCTGCGCGCCGTCTGATTACTGGAGGGTGGCGACCGGCGGTACTCAACTTTGCTTCGGCAACCGATCCCGGCGGCGGCTTTCTCGATGGCGCCAGGTCGCAGGAGGAATACCTGGCCAGATCTTCGGGCCTTTACGCCTGTATAAGAGACAATGCAATGTATGCGTTTCACAGGTCTCGCCGGGACCCTCTTTACACGAATTACGCAATCTATTCTCCCGATGTCCCGGTCTTTCGCTCCGATGACGGCAGCCTGCTCGATAAACCCTACACAGTTGGAATCATCACGTGTGCGGCAGTAAACGCCGGTAAAATGGCCCATGAGAGGAGCAGCGAAATAGGCCACGCCATGTGGCTGCGTATTCTCAAAGTTTTATCCATCGGGGTAAAGCACGCCCATGACTCCATTGTCCTTGGGGCATGGGGTTGCGGGGCATTCGAGAACGATGGCCATAAAATCGCCGGGTTGTTCCATCGGGCACTCGAACAGAACTTCAAGTGGGGCTACAGGCAGGTTGTTTTTGCCGTTCTGGATCGGTCTCGGGACTGCAGGTTTATCGGCCCGTTTCAGAAGATTTTCAAGTCAGATTAACACAACCTTTGTCAAGAGTGTAGGTGTGAGACCCCATTCTTCACTTTAGGCTTCCATACGAGTGGCTGTCGCTACTCGGTACGCTCGATTGCCCGGTTCTCTCCGGCCAAGCGGAGGGCAATAGCGCCGCGCGATCTCTGCCGTTGAGGCATCGCTCTGCAGCAGGAATCGATACGGCTTCAGCATCTCCGCCAACGTATCGGGATTGAGGCCATAAATGAAGGGCTCACCGCTGACACTGCTCCAAGATCGCCAGCGGCGCGCACCGGGGAAGGCTTTGGACCCATCCAAAGCCCCCTTATGCGTGTAGGTGAAGATCAGGAAGCTCGACGGAGCGAGCAGCCGGGCGAGAACAGCGAAGGTGCCCTGCACAGCAGATTCTGTCAGATAACTGATGACGCCTTCCCACACCGCAATAGCTGGAGTAGCAGGATCATAGCCCGACTCGGCGAGCTTCGCTTCAAGGTTGTCCCGTTCGAAATCGACGGTAACGTACCGGATATTCGCGGGCAACCGGTCCATGCAGGTTTTGAGACGTTCCTTCTTTACTTGCTGCGTGGCTGGATGGTCCACTTCGAAGACCGTGATCTTTCCGGCTTCCTCCAAGCGGCAACCGCGGCTGTCGAACCCAGCACCCAACAGCACCAACTGGCGGGCACCGCTTCGGATCGCATCACGTACCAGGTCGTCGATGGCCCGCGTGCGCACCACGCCGGAACTCCGTGTGTATGGCCATCCCAGATCGAGGATGGCATAGACCAGTTTGCCCAATATGGGGAGATGGGCCAGACGAGCGAACATACGGTACGAGTCCGACAGCAGAGCGAAGGCGTAAGGATCGTCGAAGAGGCGCCGAGCCGGTTGCTCCTGCGTCTCCAAAGCCCTGCAGAAGGCTATGTACTGAGCCGTTTGGCTTGCTTTTCCGTCCTGCATATGCACAATATAGCCTCGCTGTTTTAACCTATTGCGAGCGAATTTATCGACTCTGTGCGCAGTCTGACGGGTCACCCTGGATTTTGTCCAGCGCGTGCGGCAAAGCCGGGAGGATCACTTCCAGGTTTTCGAGCGCCCCTTTCGGGCTTCCCGGAAGATTGACGATGAGAGTTTTACCGCGAATGCCTGCGACCGCCCTGGAGATCATGGCATGAGGGGTCTTTTGCAGGCCGGCGGCCCGCATGGCCTCGGCCATTCCGGGGACCGCCCTTTCGATTACGGAAAGAGTAGCCTCCGGAGTGACGTCGCGCGGCGAGACTCCGGTGCCGCCTGTTGTAAGAATGAGGGCCGGTTTTTCACCGTCAGCCAGATCGGCCAGCACCTTTCGGATCTCGGTGTATTCATCGGGAATGACAATCTTGAAAAATACTTCGAACCCCTCGGCCTCAAGCCTTTCCACCAGGGCTTGCCCGGACCGGTCCTCGCGTTCTCCCCGAAAGCCCTTGTCGCTGGTCGTAATAACTGCGGTTTTTCTAGAGAACATAGCCTTCTTTCCAAGTCAGGTCTTCAGGAAGCTTATTTCTCCTCTTTTTCTTTTTTGTAAAGCTCGATTATTTTCTCCTGGAGCGGTCCCGGGACTTCTTCATAGTGCGAAAATCTCATCGTGAACATGCCTCGGCCCGCTGTCATCGAACGCAGATCCGGTGCGTACTTGAGCACTTCGGAAAGGGGCACCTGCGCCTTTACGATCTGCTTGATTCCTTTGGTGTCCATTCCGAGTACCCTGCCGCGCCTGGAGTTGAGATCGCCGATGATGTCGCCCATTGCATCGTCGGGGACGGTGATTTCCATCTCCATAATGGGTTCGAGCAGGGTGGGCCTGGCGTCCGCCATTGCTTTTTTAAAGGCCATCGACCCGGCGATCTTGAAGGCCATTTCGGATGAATCTACAGTGTGGTATGAGCCGTCAACAAGGTCAACCTTGAAGTCCACCACCGGACACCCGGCCAGTATGCCCTCATGGAGGGCCTCTGCAATTCCCTTTTCCACCGCCGGAATGTACTGTCTCGGGATCACCCCGCCGACAATCTTGTCATAAAACTGGAACCCCTCGCCTCGCGGCAGCGGTTCCATTTCGATCGTGCAGTCGCCGTACTGGCCTCGTCCGCCTGACTGCTTCTTGTATTTGTGCTGTACGCGGACCTTGCCTTTGATCGTCTCTTTGTATGCCACCTTGGGCAGCTTCAGGTTTACTTCAACGCCGAACTTGCGTTTGAGCTTGTCAACGGTTGCCTCTATATGGATTTCGCCCATTCCGGAGAGGATCATCTCGCGGGTTTCGTCGTTTCTTTCGAGCTTAAGAGTGAGGTCTTCTTCCATGAGGCGTGAGAGCGAGGAGAAAATCTTTTCCTCGTCTCCTTTGCTCTTGGGTTCCACTGCCAGCGAGTAGATGGCTGGAGGAAGTTCGACAGAAGGAAAGACGATAGGGTCGCGCTCCGAGCAGAGTGAATCCTGGGTGACCGTCTCCTTGAGTTTGGCGACGGCAACGACGTCTCCCGGACCGGCCGACTGTATCGGTTCCTGGTTCTTCCCCTTGACTCTGAGAAGCTGGCCGAAGCGCTCCTTTGCACCTTTGTTGGCGTTGAGCACTGTTGAATCGGGGGCGAGGGTCCCGGAAAATATACGCAAAATCGATAGCCTGCCGGCATAGGGATCGCTTACGGTCTTGATTACGAGGGAGCTGAACGGCGCAGAGGGATCGGGCTCCCTTGTCAACTCAACGTCTCCCTTTACGGAAAGGCCTTTGATCGGGCCGCGGTCAAGCGGGGAGGGCATGCATTCGGCGATCAGGTCCAGGAAGGGCTGAATGCCAATATTTCCGGTGCCTGCGCCGCAAGCGATCGGAATGAGTTTGCCGCCCTGGACGGAAGCCCGGAGGGCGCTTTTTATCTCTTCGGGGGAAAGTTCGCCGGTTTCGAGGTATTTTTCCAGGAGTTCATCGCTTGATTCGGCTACGTGCTCGACAATGGCTTCCTTGTAACGGGAGGCGAGCTCGGCAAGCTCTGCGGGCATCTCTTTTGTCTCGAATTTTCCGCTGTCGCCCTGGCCATATACATATGCCTTGCCGCTCAGGATATCGACGATTCCCTTAAAGTTCTCAGCAGCGCCAATCGGGATCAGGAGCGGGACGCATGTTTTGCCGAAGTTGTCCTGGATAGCCTGAACAGTTTTGGCGAAATCGGCCCGCTCGCGATCCATCTTGCTGATGAAGATCATTTTCGGCTGGCCGAATTCGGTGGCGAATTCCCACACCTTTTCGGTCTGAACACGTACTCCGTCTACCGCGTCGGCAAGCACCACCACAGCGTCGCCACCCTGCATCGAAGTCTTTGTCTCAGCGATGAAGTTGAAATCGCCCGGCGTATCAATCAGTGTGAATGAGTGTTTCTTCCAGGTGAAAGAATAAACGGAGCTGCTGATAGTAGCCTTGCGCTTGACCTCTTCAGGCTCAAAGTCCAGGATCGAGCTGTTCTCGTCCACTTTGCCCAACCGGGTCGTGGCGCCCGCATCGAAAAGCATCGCTTCAGCCAGGGAGGTTTTGCCTGCACCGCCGTGAGAAATTATTGCGAAAGTGCGAACATTTGCGACGTCCTCTTTAGTCATGTTTAACCTTTCTGCTGAAATTGAACCCAGAGTAAGAACAGGCCGGTTCTCCGGGGATTTAGTGTGATGGGTAAATCACTGGAGCATCTCTAAAAAGTATCCCTTCCGGGGTTAAAACGGGAGAGCCGTTATGAACAGAGTTCAAAGTATTTCTACCTATTTCAATTATACCGCAAAGTCAATACACTCAAGAAAACAATTGAAGAAAACAATCGGCGCCGCTCTCAAATCCTCTATTATTTTTTTGCCGCCTGTGCTAACTGAGCATCAAATGCTTCATAAACAGGCATAATCAACACGTTTTTGAGATTGGGAAATCCGGGATGGAAAGCATTACCTGGAACAGCGCTCAGGCGCTTTTCCTCCAGTATTTGCGCTACGAGCGAAATCTTAGTCAGGAGACGCTCAGGGCGTACGCAAGCGATTTGCGCCAGTTTGCCGGATATGTTTCCACCCTTTTTGAGGGGCCTGAGCCCGGGGAGCCGATTTGCGGGGATGGACAAAACAGGGCCGGCACCCCGGTCGTGAAATTGTCTCAGATCAGCCCGGATATTGTCCGGGGCTACCTTGCATCGGTCTATAAAACGCTTGAAAAAACAAGCCGAGCCCGTAAGCTCTCCGCATTGCGCTCCTTTTATCATTACCTTAACAGCGCCGGCATTTTCAGTGAAAATCCGGCCGATCTGGTTGCGCATCCAAGGATTGGACAAAAAACGCCTTCTTTCCTCCAGGTAGATTCAGTCTTCCACTTTCTGGACGCCCTTTCACGCGCGGCCCTTCGGCAAGGAAGCTCATGGAGGAAGGCCCGCAACTGGGCCATGTTCGAATCGATCTACTCGACCGGTGTCCGCGTGAGCGAACTTGTCAAGCTGAACCTTTCCGGGGTGGCTTTTTCGGAGGCCACTGTTCGCGTGAGCGGAAAAGGCCGCAAGGAGCGTATAATCCCGATAGGGTCAAAAGCGCTGGATGCCTTGAAGTATTATCTTTCGGCCGTGGATTTTCAATTTCCGAAGGGAAGGGCGGCTTCGCAGGCTCTTTTTCTAAATTCGAGGGGTGGAAGACTTACGGTACGCTCGGTTGACAGGATACTCAAGGCGGAGTTGATCGCTTGCGGGCTATGGCAGCACCTCAGTCCGCATGGGCTCAGGCACAGTTTTGCAACCCACCTTCTGAATGCTGGCGCGGACTTGAGAGCCATTCAGGAGATGCTCGGCCACGAGAGCCTGTCGACGACGCAGCGATACACGCACGTAAATATCGATCTGCTGATGAAAGTATACGACGCCTCCCATCCGCGAAGCAGGAAGAAACCGGGTGAGATCCTGTGATTATATTGAAAGTAAAAGCGTAATCGTTGTGCTAGTTTGATCTGGCCGATCGGAGGGTCGGCTATGGCATTGATTGAGGAGAGTAGATACAACTTATGTCGGATTCAATGATACGCAGCACAACCGTAATCGTCATACGGAAAGACGACCGAGTTGTAATGGCTGGAGACGGCCAGGTTACGATGGGAGAGACCATCGTAAAGCATCAGGCCAAGAAGATCCGTAGACTCTACCATGACAAGATCCTTACCGGTTTTGCAGGATCGACTGCCGATGCTTTTACGCTGTTCGAAAGGCTGGAAGCCAAACTCGAGCAGTTCAACGGCAATCTCAAACGCGCGGCCGTCGAACTGGCTAAGGATTGGCGAATGGATCGGGCGCTGCGCAGGCTGGAAGCGCTGCTTCTTGCCGCCGATGCGAAGGATTCTTTCATCCTGAGCGGGACCGGCGATGTTATAGAGCCCGACGACGGGTTTGCGGCTGTTGGTTCCGGAGCGCCCTACGCGCTTGCGGCCGCCCGCGCCCTGGGCCGCCATACGGACCTTTCGGCGCGCCAGATAGCCGAGGAGGCTATGAGTATCGCCGCGTCTATCTGTATTTATACTAACAAGGAATTCGTGATCGAGGAGCTTTGATCTATGCAGCAACCACTTACACCGGCTGAAATCGTCCGCGAGCTGGATAAGTATATAATTGGCCAGAAGGACGCCAAGCGCATGGTGGCAATAGCTATGCGCAACAGGTGGAGAAGGCAGCAGGTGCCGGAGCATCTGCGCGACGAAATAGCGCCAAAGAATATTATAATGATCGGACCCACAGGTGTGGGCAAAACCGAAATAGCGCGCCGCCTCGCCCGTCTTGCCCAGTCGCCTTTTCTCAAAATCGAAGCCAGCAAGTTTACTGAAGTCGGCTATGTAGGCCGTGACGTCGAATCCATGATCCGCGACCTGACCGAACTTGGGGTCAGCATGGTGCGCAATGAAGAGATGGAAGCAGTAAAAATCAAGGCCGAAGAGCTTGCGGAGGAAAAACTGCTCGATATTTTGCTTCCCCCCAAGAAGACAACCGCCGAGGTGCGGGAACATCCCTTTCCGGACGAGGAGGAGCACGCACTGGTCGTGGCAAAGGATGACGCCGAACAGGCCGATTCGACCAGGGAGAAGCTAAGGAAACTTCTCCGGGAGGGGGCGCTCGACGACCGCTATGTCATGCTGGACGTGCCGGACCGTAATATTCCGATGATCGAAATCTTTGCCGGGGCCGGAATGGAAGAAATGGACCTCAACCTGAGAGATATGCTTGGTTCCATGCTTCCCAGGCGCACCAAGCGCCGGAAGGTCAAAATCCCCGAGGCCCGCGAAATCCTGACAGGGGAGGAATCGCAGCGCCTGATCGACATGGATCGCGTGATAAAATCGGCAATTGAACGGGTCGAGCATTCCGGGATCATCTTCCTGGATGAAATCGACAAGATTGCCGGAAGAGAGAGCAGTGGCAGAGGCCCGGACGTATCACGCGAGGGCGTCCAGCGAGATCTGCTGCCCATAGTTGAAGGCTCAACCGTTACGACAAAGTACGGGATGGTGAAGACAGATCACATTCTCTTCATCGCTTCGGGCGCGTTTCACATCGCAAAGCCTTCCGACCTCATTCCTGAGCTTCAAGGGCGGTTCCCGATCCGCGTGGAGCTTACCTCCCTTACCAAGGATGATTTCGTGCGCATCCTGACCGAGCCTGAAAACGCTCTGATAGTCCAGTACAAGGCTCTGCTCGAGACCGAGAAGGTGGAGCTTATCTTCGATCGGGAGGCGATTGACGAACTCGCTGAAATCGCATACCAGGTAAACTCGCGGACCGAAAACATCGGCGCGAGGCGGCTTCATACGGTCATGGAGAAGCTGCTCTCAGACGTTTCCTTCAGCGCTCCCGACATGTCGGGGCAGACGGTCGACATCAATCGGCAATATGTGCGCAATGTTCTCAGCGAAATCATAAAAGACGAGGATTTGAGCAGATATATTCTATAAAGGGATTGAGGCATTTAAGGATTTAGGGATTGAGGGATTTTTTGATCAGCCAGGCCGGTTTCAGGATAAGATCCCGGAGCAGATGTGGACGATAACGCCATTTCTGCGATTGTGATTGTGCCTCTTACACTTCGCACCCGGCGTATCAGCCATTCTCAGGCCGCTTGGCTTTTAAGCGTTACGGAGAGCGGCTTGCCTCTCTCTAAAGCGCTCACTCTCAGTATGGAAAAGCCAAGTATATTGCCGTCGGTGTCGACCTTTTCCATGACCGCGTCGTTCTCCGTTTCCCTGAAGTAGCCCTCTTTTCTTTCAAAAAGGACTTCCAGATAGTCCGCTTCCTGGTCGTACCAAACCTTCACTTCTTTTCCCACAGCGTTTCCCCTTTCTTCACGGTATCCGTAAAATAGGCTGTAATCATAAATAAATCGTCCGTCAGAACTTTAACGGCGACGCACATGAGCTTACGGCCCACACGGGTGGACTCGTATTTCCTGTAGAAGAGCTCCACTTGGGCGTCAGTCCGAGACCGGACAACCTTGTCGGGAGCCAGCAACGTTTCCAGTACTTTTTCAAAGTCACCGGACATTTCAGGGTGTTCGGATTCGATATGCTCCCACCGCTCGCTTGTTACTCGTATAGTCCTATTAATATAATCTCTCAACAACTGCATCTGCCTTCTCCGCTATACGCGATAGAGCAGGGTCAAATTATGAGTAATCTCACAGAAGATACTACGCAGAAAATGTTTTCGTTAAAACTGGTTATGTCAAAACGGACAACTCGTCACACCCCTCTGGCTTCAGGTCCCCAGATAATCTTATGAAGCTGGAGGTTCAGCCGAACCGGCAGGTGGTCATGGAGAATCCATTCGGCGAGAGACCGGGGATCAATCGCGCCGAACACGGGAGAAAAGTTGACCTTGCACCCGACGGCCGGTAAAGCTGACAGAAGGTCCCGCGCGAATTCGTAATCTTCGCGGTTTCCGATTACGAATTTCAATTCGTCATTGATTCCAAGTTCTTTCAAGTTGCGCAAATCGTTTTGTCCGGCCATGCCGCTGGACGGACATTTTATATCCACAATTCGTATGCACCTCGGATCAACCCCACCTACGCCGATGCTCCCGTTCGTTTCGAGCAGAACCGTATAGCCTTCATCGAGCAGCCTGCCGATTAGCGAGGGGGTCTCCTCCTGGATAAGGGGTTCACCTCCGGTCACTTCCACCAGGTAGCACCGCAGCCGCCTGACCCGCTCCAGGATGTCGGGAATTTCCATAAGCAGGCCCTGCTCGTACGCGTAGCTCGTATCACAGTAAGCGCACCTTAAATTGCACCCCGTAAGCCGTATAAAAACGCATGGCTGTCCCTGCCCAGGAGGACTCTCCCTGGATGCTGTGGAAAATCTCGCTTACCTTGACGGCCATTATTCCTCCCAGTAAAAAGCGCCGGCTCCCGGGGTCTCGCTCACCTTGACCCTGGAAACGCGGATTTTGGAGGTGTTCAGCCTGTGGGACAATTCCTTGTAAAGAAACCGGGCAATGTTTTCGGAAGTCGGATTTTGCTCGGCGAACAGGGGCAGATCATTTAAATCGCAATGGTCGAGCCCCGCCAGGACTTCTTTTACAGCCGCCTTGATGTCGCGGAAGTCTATACCTATCCCGATTTCGTCCAGTTCGGCGCACCTGACAAATACCTCGACCATCCAGTTGTGCCCATGGACCCTTGCGCAGTCGCCGAGGTATCCCCTCAGGCTGTGAGCGGCCGAAAAGTGGCTCTTTACGTAAACTTCAAAAACTCCTGCCATCAGAGCTCCGGTTTAATTTAGTTCATCCCTTTTTGCAAATGGAGCAGGGGGTGGTGAGACCCGCAGCCGGGTACGCTGCTTGCCAGGGAACTCACCCGGGTTTCCGGACAGAAACCAGCCTGGCCAATCGTATTTGCTCAATATCATAACAATTTATCCCTCCGAATATAGCCTTACTTTTCCTAAATGGAAACATCTATGGGGAGGACGGAGGGCAAGAACGCCGGCATAAGCCGCTTTGCTTTTTCTCCCGATATCTATAGCAGCTCAAGTACACACAGTAACCCTTTCAGCTTCTCCACGCCCGGCGGGGTATTGCATGGTACCGGGATGATTGGCCTTCCAACTGACTCATCATTCAGCAAGGTTATTGCCGATGGAGAGGTTGCCCGCCACGTTGCGGCATTTCATATTACCCTTATGTTTGAGCAAGCTGGACGGGTGTCGGAAAGAGAGATTCAGGCTGGATTTAAGTTATAAACCCTGAATGAAACGAGCCGCCATAAACATGTTTATTGACGCCAGGTTTAAATGTATATTCCCTGACTGCCCGCGGTCGGGCTGAATATCCCGGAGTATGTATTTCCGGACGCTAAGAAACGAGCATCTACTTGAAATCTTCACGTGGCGTAAAAGGTCCCCGGGTAGCGATATCAATACTGCTTGTCTGTATCGCGGCGGCCTGCTGGGACGACGCCTCGGCCCTTACTGAGGATGAAATCCTGACTATCCAGGCGTACGAAAAGGTCGCGCCATCCGTGGTAAACATCACGACTCAGATATGCGAGACGGAGTTCTTCTTTTGCGCGTTTCCCTCCATAACCGGTTCAGGATCGGGGGTCGTACTAAGGGAGGACGGTCTTATCATTACTAACAACCACGTGGTAACCGGGGCCCAGAATATCCGGGTTGTGCTCTCGGACGGCAGGAGACTGGACGCCAGAACTATCGCTTCCGACCCAAACGATGATCTTGCGGTAATAAAAGTCGATCCGGGTGACAATCCCCTGAAGGCAATCACGCTGGGAGATTCGGATAAGCTGAAAATAGGAGAAAAAGTCCTGGCCGTTGGAAATCCTTTCGGATTGGGGCAAACTCTCACCTCGGGCATTGTCAGCATGACCGGCCGGACCATCAAGGATGATAGACAAGTCCTCAGGAACCTGATTCAGACCGATGCGTCCATTAACCCGGGCAATTCCGGAGGGGCTCTCATAAATCTGGACGGGGAACTGGTGGGGCTTTGCGCAGCCATTCTCAGTCCCACCGGCGCGAGCATCCGCATCGGATTTGCTATACCCGTAAATCGCATAAAATCGGTAGCCCCGGGACTTATGCGTCCCTGGCGCAGAATAACGGGGTGGATGCTTGCGATACTGCTGGCGGTCTGGTTTATAAGGCGGATTTACAGAAAGCAAAGCCGGCGGTATGATGGATAGGTTTATTATACGGGTACGAAAGCCGTTTGGAAGCGAGGGAGAGGAATGCGTTCTACGACTTTTCGCAATTTGGCGTTTTTGGTGTTTTTCCTGGTTTGTACGCCCCTGGCCTTTGCTCTGACCGAGGAAGAGAAGAACAATATCGACCTCTACGAGCGCCTTGCGCCCGGGGTAGTGAACATCACCAGCACGGTTATCGAGCACGATTTCTTTTTGAACGTAATTCCCCGCAAGGGGACCGGATCAGGCTCTATAATCGATCCGCGCGGCTACATTATGACTAACAACCATGTGATAGGGGACGGAAAGCTGGAAGTCACTCTGGCCGACGGCAAAAAGTACAAGGCCAAACTTATAGGCTCCGATCCGGATACCGATCTGGCGGTTCTGAAGATAGAGGCCCCCAAAGAAAGCCTGAGCGTGATCCCAATGGGCGATTCGGCCGATCTTAAAGTCGGCCAGAAAGCCATGGCCATCGGGAACCCCTTCGGGCTGGGCCAGACGCTTACGACGGGGGTGATCAGTTCCGTCGGACGTACGATGAGGGCGGATAACGGCACTTTAGTCGAGGACATCATCCAGACAGACGCCTCGATCAATCCGGGCAACTCCGGGGGGCCGCTCATCGACTCCTCCGGCAAACTGATCGGCATCACCACGGCTATTTTCAGCCCAACCGGGGCAAGCGTTGGAATCGGTTTCGCCATTCCGGTAAATACGGCCAAAAGGATAGTGTATGACTTGATCGAGAAGGGGTATTACGGCTATCCGTTTTTGGGCGCAACACTGATGAACCTGTTTCCGGACATCGCCGAGGCGTTGAGACTCCCGGTCAGGGTAGGCGCAATGGTGATCGATGTAGCCCCGGGGGGACCTGCCGACAAGGCGGGAATAAAGGGAGGAAATCGGCGGGCGCAGATCGGAAACAATATCGTGATCGTCGGTGGAGACGTGATCGTTAGCGTCAACGGGGCCCAGGTGCAGGACGCGGACAGCGCGATCCGTGAAATTCGCAAGATGCATCCGGGCGATACAGTCCAGGTGGGGGTCGTCCGCTGGGACGGCACATCGGGAACCTTAAGCGTAACCTTGGGCGAAAAACCTCGAGGGGCCAAAGCGAAGCAGCCTTAGGCATGTGGATTCACATTTCGACTTGATATCGAGCCATGCGAACTTGAAGGTGGAAGGCTTCAGACATCCTTAATGATCGGGATGGGCGGAGTCACGCAAATTTTAATTTCTCAGCCTTAGAAACAAAGCTGCATTCAAAATTCTGTAACCCGTCTAAATCAAAGGCGGGGTTACAAGATGTGGAGAACCGATATGAAGGGCATGGTAAGTTTGCTGACCCACCGCACCCCGCGCCCGATCACGATGGTGATCATGGACGGGGTTGGATACCGCGAGGATAAGCTGGGGAACGCGGTTGCGAGCGCGTGCACTCCCAATCTGGACTGGCTGCTCGCCAACTGCCGGTACCGGCTGTTGCGCGCCCATGGAAAGGCGGTAGGCCTCCCTTCAGATGATGACATGGGAAACTCCGAGGTGGGGCATAATGCTTTTGGCGCCGGCCGATTCTACCCCCAGGGAGCGCGACTGGTCAATGAAGCTATCGAATCGGGCAGGATTTTCGAGGGCCGCGCCTGGCCGCGCCTTGTCCGGTACTGCTTCGAAAACAACGGCACGATGCATTTCATCGGTCTGCTCTCGGACGGGGATGTTCACAGCCACATCAAGCACCTGGAGGCAATGCTGGAGCACCTCGCCCTCAAGGATAAAGTGCCGCGGGCACGCGTGCACATTCTGCTCGATGGACGAGATGTTGGCGAAGTCTCGGCGCTCGAATACGTCAACAGACTTGAGACCTTTTTGCAAAAGGTGCGGGAGCAGGCTCGCGTCGATTACCGCATCGCAAGCGGCGGCGGGCGAATGAAGATCACCATGGATCGCTACGAGGCGAATTGGCCCATGATCGAGCTGGGATGGAAGACTCATGTCGCCGCGGAGGAACGGAGGTTCCCTTCCGCTGAAACGGCCATCAAGACTTACCGGCAGGAAAATCCGGGAATAATAGACCAGGACCTCCCGCCGTTCGTAATTGCGGATGAATCGGGCAATCCGATGGGTCCGATCCGCGATGGTGACTCGGTAGTGTACTTCAACTTTCGTGGTGACAGGGCAATCGAGATAAGCCGGGCTTTTGAAGATGATAATTTTCCTTATTTCGAGCGGGCGCCTCGTCCCAAAACAGCCTATGCCGGGATGATGGAATATGATACCGAAGGGCATATTCCGCGGAATTATCTTGTTGAACCGCCTCACATCGAGCATACGGTCGGCGAGTACCTGGCCAAGAATAACAAACAGCAGATGGCTATCAGCGAGACTCAGAAATTCGGGCATGTCACATATTTCTGGAATGGGAACAGGTCCGGGAAAATAGATGACAAACTCGAAGAGTATATCGAGATCCCTTCCGACAGGGTGCCTTTCGAGGAACGGCCCTGGATGAAGGCGGCTGAAATCACGGACAAAACGGTGGATGCAATCCTCTCGGAACGCTTCGATTTTATCAGGCTCAACTACCCGAACGGAGACATGGTCGGGCACACGGGCATCTATCAGGCGGCGGAGATAGCGGTCGAAACAGTCGATCTCTGTCTGGGAAGGCTGATGGATGCGACCCGCAAGGCTGGGGGAATCCTGCTCGTAACGGCGGACCACGGCAATGCCGAGGAAATGTTCGAAGTAGATGAGAAAACCAGGACGCCCAAGCTCTATCCGGACGGTAAAATCAGGGCCAAAACCGCGCATACGTTGAACCCTGTGTGGTTCATCGTGTATGACCCGACGGGCAACGACTCTATCGAGTTCAGCCCGGAGATCGAAGAACCCGGCCTGACGAACGTGGCTTCGACCGTCATGCAACTGCTCGGCCTTGAGCCTCCCGAAATCTACGATCCTCCTTTGCTGCTGTTCAGGGAGCAAAGCTAGTTGCAGGCGGGCGGGAGAGATTAGTATGCCCAAGTGGGATGCCGAACTTTATTTGAGATTTTCCAGCGAGCGGACCCAGCCCTCGGTGGATTTGACCGCGCGAATTGCAGTTCCTGCTCCCGGGCGGATAATCGACCTGGGCTGCGGACCTGGAAACAGCACGGCCATCCTTCGGCGGCGCTGGCCCGAAGCCGATATAACGGGCCTGGACAACTCAACTGACATGATAGCTGCTGCTTCCAGGTCCTACCCGCATAATAAATGGCTCATCGGAGATATTACGACCTGGAGCGCCGGGATTCCCTTCGATGTGGTCTTCTCGAACGCTGCCTTGCAGTGGGTGCCGAGGCATGCCGTTCTTTTTCCCAACCTTTTCGATCAAGTAGCCTCCGGCGGCGCCCTGGCGGTCCAGATGCCTGCGCACTTCAACTCTTCCCTGCATCGGGAGATTCTCGAAACAGCCGCCGATCCGTCCTGGCGTCACCTCATGGGGCAGGCGCTCAGCGCGATGACCAAAGAACCTCCGTCTTTCTACTATAATCTGCTTCGGCCTCTGGCGGCGCACCTCGAATTATGGGAGACCGAGTACTACCATGTCGTTGACAGTCCTCAGTCCATTATAGAATGGTTTCGAGGAACAGGTATGCGTCCGTTTCTGGAAGCGCTGGAGAATGAAAAGCAAAGGAAGAAATTTGAAGAACTGGTGCAGGAAAGATACACTCTGGCCTATCCTCCACAAAGCGACGGCCGAATCCTGTTTCCGTTCCGAAGGCTATTTGTCATCGCTTACAGAGCATAGCATTAAGCTCGGCGACAGCAGCCGGTATTACCAGACATGCGGGATGAAACGGTATTTCACCCGGGCCATGTAGGCGTCGTAGCCTTTGAGCTGTTCGCGCAACAACCGTTCCTCAAGCACCGCTCTCACGGCAAGCATGCCGGCGAATACCGGCCCGAAAAGCACCCCGTACCAGGAACCCAGAAAAAGGGCAGTTCCCAGAAAGTAAAGGAAGGCGCCGGCGTACATTGGATGACGCACACGGCTATATGGCCCGGTTGCAACCACCGTTTGTCCTCTATCTTTCTGGATGCGCACCACCCCCGAGAGGTATGGGTTTTCACGATAAGTGAGATAAAAGATATAGTACGAAAAGAGCAGGACAATAGCGCCCACCGCTTGAAGCCATGCGGCCATCCGGGACCAGTGAAACCGAACGGCGTCCAGCGGCATCAAGACCAGCCAGACAAGAAAAACGACAAACAACACTGCGATAAACATCTTATCCCAGGCTTTTTGCGGCCGGACCCCCATGCGCTCTTCAAGCAAACCGGGGTCATGCCTGAGAAGCCACAGGGTGAGGGCCGCGCCGTAGACGAAGAATAAAATCAGGTAGGCCCATGCGGCAAGCCATGCGGCGGTTCCGGCCGGAACAAACAAGGCCAGACCCATTACCAGAAACGTGATCGCCTGCCATAATAAGGCTTTCGCCTTTATACTCATCTTCCGTTTCATTCCTCTTGAAGTCAAAGCTTTCGGCGCCTCAATCAGCTCTTTTCATGTCATAGTTAGCCATTCAGCGCTAGTCAAGAAGAGAGATCGCTTTCCGGGCCGGGCAGTCCGGGAAAGGCAAATAAATAGGCATAAGCTCCGCTAACTTCTCTTGAGAAACGGCATTGCAGACTTGCAGAAGAGGACCGGCCGGTCCTGTTAAATCAACAGATTTTCCCCGGGATCACTTCTTTTGAGACTCGACTGCGGTAACCGCCTCAGATGTGTCTTTCTCCAAATTTAATCTGAAGAAATCCTTGTCTTCCGGCAGAACCATATAAAAATTGCTGATCCTGTCCACCTTAAGGACCGCCCGGCCGACTGTAAGATCGAGTACGTGCCCGCCTGCTTTGCGGTCTTTGGTTAGGAAATGCAGGTGGTAGCCGGTCACATTGATGCCTTTCATGAAGGTGGGACATCGAATTCCGACGATTACTCCCTCTACGTTTTCAAATTGGAAGGTCGGCTGAGTCTTGACGATTTCGGTGAGCGGCTGATAGGGCTTTTTCTGCCTTGGCACGCTGCGTGTCAGCACTTTTTTGAAGACGCCTTCTATCTTGATAGCATAAATGAGATTTGGCGTAGGGATAATGGAATCGATCCGGCCGGTCATTTCTTTCATGCCGATGCCGCTCGGCAAAGATTCCTCCTGGTCGGCCGTGAAGAAGGTGACTGCCGCGAAAGGCGTCTTTTCATCCGGACCGGGGACCTGGACAGATCCGTCGGCGCCGATCCGGTAGACCGTTCCGTCCAACATTACCATTTCGCCGTCCAGCGCATCGAATGTCCCAATGCCGGTGTCTCCGTAGAGCTTCAACTGCCGCAGGGACATGCTTCCGTCATAGACGCCGCCCAGCAGGGCATCGATCGTCGAAAGCTGGGTGAGGGTTTTTGCCTGTTGGGCGTATGAGCCTGGGTGCGCGCTCAACACCAGAAAGGCAGCCAATAACAAAACACCAAGTTTTTTCAGCATAGTTCAATCGATCCTTAATGTAGAATTGCTCCGGTTATTGGGGTGATTTAACTCTCAAAAGAGTCTCCTGTCCAAAGACCGGTATTGAATCGCCTCGAGCAGGTGAATGGAGCGGATGTTTTCTTCTGTTTCCAGGTCCGCTATAGTCCGGGCGACCTTGAGTATGCGGTGATATGCGCGGGCGCTCAGGCCCAACTGCTGAACCGCCTGGTCCAGGATGGCCTGCCCGGCGGTTTCCAGTTGACAGAATTTTTTCAGGTGCTTTGGCTTCATCTGAGAATTCGAGTAGATCCCCTCGCCGGCAAGCCGCTTCAACTGAATCTGCCTTGCCCGGCATACTCGCTCCCGCACCGCCGCAGACTTTTCCGAATTCCCCTCGGCGCGCAACTGATCGTATTTAAGCGACGGGACCTCTATGTGCAGGTCGATTCTATCGAGGATCGGTCCTGAAATCCTGCTCCGGTATTTCATCACGGCCCTTGGATGGCAGGTGCAAGATCTCACCGGGTCGCCCGAATAGCCGCACGGACACGGGTTCATGGCGCCTATGAGCATGAATCTGGCCGGGTAGGTGAGGGTGATCGCAGCCCTGGCGATTGTCACCTGCCCGTCTTCGAGCGGCTGACGCAAAAGATCGAGCACGTTTCGCCGGAATTCCGGGAATTCGTCCAGGAAAAGGACCCCGTTGTGGGCGAGGCTGACCTCGCCGGGCTTGGGCATGTGGCCGCCGCCGACCAGACCGGCATCGGATATGGTATGATGAGGGGCGCGGAACTGCCGCTTAACGATAAGCGGGCTGCTATTCAGCATTCCAGCGACGCTGAACACCTTGGAGGTCTCCAGCGCCTCGTCGAAGCTCAACGGCGGAAGTATTCCGGATACGCGCTGGGCCAGCATAGTCTTTCCGGACCCGGGCGGACCTATCATGAGAACGTTATGCGATCCGGCCGCGGCGACCTCCATGCCTCGCTTTGCGTGCTCCTGCCCCTTGACGTCTTCGAAATCCAGCTCGTCGGGCGCCCCGGCGTTCCATATCGAATCCAGGTCGGTCTTGACCACCGGCAGGTCGGAGCGGCCGTTCAGAAATTCGACGGCTTCCGAGAGGTGATTTACCGGACGCACCGAGACGGTATCCAATACAGCGGCCTCCTGCGCGTTTTCGCCCGGCAGGATGATATTGTCATAGCCGGAATCCCGCGCCTGGATGGCCATCGGCAGGCACCCGGCAACCGGTTTCACCCTGCCGTCGAGCGCAAGCTCACCGCATAAAATCATTTTGGCGGCTTTTTCCGCGTTCACGCACCCCACTGCGGCAAGTATCCCGACCGCAATCGGCAGATCGAACCCGGCGCCTTCCTTTTTCAGGGAAGCCGGCGCAAGGTTTACGGTTATGCGCTCGAAAGGAAAGGGATATCCGCTGTTCTGAATCGCGGCTTTGACCCTATCCTTGCTCTCCTTGACGATATTATCGGGCAGCCCCACCGTTGCAAACGTGGGAAGGCCTGAGGCGAGGTCGACCTCGACTTCGACGAGGATGGCGTCAATGCCGAGAAGAGAGCATGTGTAGGTTTTGGCGATCATGTATGCCCTTTGAGACCGGGAGAAGTTTCAAAACGGAGGGTATTATTGACATAAAAACAGAAGGATAGCAACGATACTTGCTGGATCGTGGTTTGGCCCGAGCATCGCACGATTGACAGTGAGCTGGAAAAAGCCTTTCCTGCTCACGGCTCATTCATCACTGTTGGCTGCTCTGAAACTGGGGTTGGTTAAAACGGGGATACTATTGATACAAAAGCGAAGGGATAGATAGTACAGACCACCGTTGCCTCCCACAACTCCTTTAATTAACAATTTATTCGTTACTTCTCAAGTCGAACTGCGGACTTGGGTATTTTACAGAAAAGCTCTTTACCTATCACCGCGTCGTAGTCTTCACCTTCGGAAAGAGCCGTACCAGGCATCTCCAGAATTCCGACTTTCATTCCTGCATGGAGCGTATCAGCGCTTTCGCTCCCACCCGTCTCCCGCGAGCAGCGAACGGTGATCTTCGTAGACAGGATTTGTCCGTATTTGGCCACAAAGAAGAAAAGGGAATCATCCCATTTATGGTTTGCCTGACTCTCAAAGTGAGACGTAACTTTTCTTAAGTCCCACGTCTGTCCCTTCTTGTCGGAAAAAACTCCCTGGTCCAAATCGGTCCGCGTGACAATCTCTTTTGCTGCCCCGCTTCTCGAATTATTAAAAGAGATTTCGCTTCCAGTAACGCGGCCAATGTATTCTCCTTGCCGTTCAGGAGCCGATCTCTTGTCTATACTCTTCCGTATCCATTCCCATACCATTCGCATTGCTGCTCCGTCCCAACGGAAAATATTTTCCCCCCACTGCCGGGTCTCAGTCCCTCCAGCATACACGTTTAGAACAATTTGTTCTAATGAGCCTGGAAACAGGCTAACAGATTCAACACTCTCTATGTAGGCAACATTGATGACATGGTCTACTAACCCGTAGTGTCCGCCTCTTTTGGTTAGAATGACCAATTTGCCCCAACCCGGGGGCACAGAGATGCCGACAGCCAAATCAGGATTTTCTGGATTGATGAAATGGCCGAGCAGAAAGCAATCATCGGTTAATTGTTCCGGATCCATGCTTATGACGAGGCTTTTTATAGTGAAGGCAAGCATCGTCTTGCCTTTAATCTGTGTTGATGGGTCTGGATTCTGCAGCATTTCAACTAGTGCGTCGTAATTCTGGGCGCATGCGGTAGATGGAGGCAGTAACATCACCAGGAATAGAACTGCTGCCTTCAAAATTCCCGGCCTGTGCGGAATCCAATGTAGATCAATCATACTGTACCTCCCACGCGCCCTATATTGCTCCTCTGTCAGTGATGCTCTATGTGCCGGTAACTTTCGACTACGGTACGTCTTTAAAATATAACAAGGTTCCCGACCCATAAGGAACCTGCGTTGCGCTTGGCCAGGGATTTGTTTTCCGAGTGATGTCGTAAAAATGGGTAACTCCAGGGATCGGATTTGAACTTGGGCTTGCGTTCAGAACTTCCCCGGCGGCTTTGAAAGAGTCTTCCCAAGCTTTAAGTTCTATGGAAGTATATTCTCCGGAAGCCATCGCACGCTCGTCCGTAGTGTAATAGGAGGCAACCTCCTCGGCCTTGGCGCCGATTGAGCCAGGTGCTTTATCCATATCTCGCTCATTGCTAACGCTCTCGTTCGGAGAACCGCCGGATTCTATCACTTTGTTATCTGCGTTGGCACTCATACCGGTATTCGGATAATCCCTGCGAGTCCACGGTGGCAGGGGAAAAGAGGCCTGTGGAGACGATGTGCCTAGACACATGGCTCAAACCTCGCACTCTTTTAAGGATGAATAGTGAATAATGAAAATCAAACTTCTTAATTCGTTAATCCCCAATTTCCTGAATTCTTCAATTCACAACAGGATACCAAGAACCATATGGCCTTGCCAAACGGCAACGAGAAGCGGCAACCAGAAGTGGCAATAGAAACGGCAACCAGAAACGGCAAAAAGCAAAAAGGCGGTGGGCGGTGAAAAATAAAGAGAAAGAACATACTGCATCGTCCCCCGCACCCCCAAGGGTGCGGTGTCGCGCGCCGGGCGCGCGACACCGAGAACTCGGCTCTTTCGGCGATCGCCCAGAGGCCCCCGCCTTGGCGCAACGTTAGGCCATGCCGAAGCGTGTGACTCCAATGTATAGCGCTTTCAGGCGCCGGGAGACCGCCGCCCGACCTACTCCCGGCCGGCGCGCTGCCCCGGCCGGGCTGTTTCCATCCCGGAATCAATTGTAAAAGTGTGGCATCATTAATCTTTTTCTCTGCCATGGAAACATTCTGGAAACACATGGGAAATTTTGGTTGATTGCCGTCATAGCCCCATTGAGCCTCAAAATGAGCGCCACAAACATTTTCCACTCGACGACGACGCGGGCCGCGAAATGCGCTCGGGAAGTCGGGAAAGGAGGGTGTAAACAGAAGAAAGGGGCTTGCCATCTCGATTAGCTGCCCCCAGCCGATGCCCTCAATCCTTTTCTCTGCCATGGAAACATATGGAAACACTCTGGAAACATCATGGAAGCATATGGGAAACTTTTGGGCAACTGTTTCCATTTGCCGGTCAGGTCGCCGGCAGCACTTCCCGATCTCACAGGCGTGCTCTTTTCTGCACGTTACTTGAATCGGCGACCCCGCCGTGACCACATTGGAACGTGGACTCGGGATCGGATACACTTCCAGGCAAGTTCTTTCCACGTATTGTCACATACGTTTGAATACCGTGAGGAACTCATCTCGGGGAATGCCGGACTGGGTGAGTATTGTGCGTAAGGTCGAACCCTTAATTTTACGATGAATGCCTCTATGACATTGTCGATAGGGACATCTGCAGGGAACTTGTCTGTCAGACTGCAACTCCTGCCTCAGCTATGAAAACATCGATTGCCGAAGAAGCGTCATCAAGCACTTGAGGGCCAAAAGCTTCAATATGAAATCCTATTGCAGATTTCACGTCTGATAGTGCCTCCAAAATCCACAGTAGCATAAGATAGTTGAAAAACCTGTGAAAAACAAGGCGGTGACGGCTGTCGTGTTTCACCCGGAAACCGTTGTAATCAATTTCATTTTTCAAAGAGCCGACATTCCGCTGTGAAACTGAATGTCACGAGTCAGCATTGGCTGGTCGGCGAGCCACAAGTTGCTTTCGACCCTAAACCGTTGACACCGTTTTGTTGCAAATACAATCCAAATTCAATGGACGTGGACGAACAAATCTTTCATCCCCGGATTCCTCTGTTCATCACGTCCTAATTGTAGCATAAAGCGGTTTGGGTCCGCCAAACGGCAACCAGAAGCGGCAACGAGATGCGGAAATAGAAACGGCAACCAGAAGCGGCAAAAAGCAAGCAGAGGTAGCAAAGAGCGAGAAGCGGGAAGAGACAAAAAAGCCATGCAGTAAGCAGTGAAGAGAAATCCATTCCGGGCGGGCTCTTTGGCTGGGTCGTCAGGTGTTTTTCGCTTCGAAATCGTCAACATAATCAGCTTGGGGTTCGCGGAGCGTGGATTCGTCGTCCGTTCCGGAAAACCGGCGCCGCTTTGCCCTGATCCCGAGTTTGCCCTTTATAGTCTCAACAAAACTTCTGCTTCCAACAGCAACGCTCTCAGTCCACTTGCTTTCCCGGGCCTGTTCTCTCCCGGCAAGCGCCTGATCCACCCATGCTCTATGTGACCGCTGAAGTGCCTCGATTGAAGTTATGCCCAGCAAATCCATTAATGCTCGATGGTCAATGATGGAGTATCTTTCCCGAGGTTTCTGGATTTCCGGGTATCCGCAAGACGCCCACAGCGATGGGTGCGCTACAGCCCCGGCGCGTACCATGTTCAAGTCAATGTATGTAAGACAACTGATAAGGTGATGGTTCGTTTCCACTGCGGTTGCATGGTAGCGATCTTCCCAGAAAGCCCCTTTTCTCTTTTTCCTTTGGTTAAACTCCTGAGCTGTCCGGCCTGCGATCATTTGCATCGACTTTGGGATGATATTACGCTCCCCGCTGTCGAATACGAGCAAAT
>CAVUGX010000017.1:0-153678 GCA_963741035.1 uncultured delta proteobacterium | reverse complement strand
GAATGTCAGCGAGGAAAACATGGCCGCCCACAGTCAGGACAGTTCCACCACAGCTTCCCGAGACATCATGACTCGCGTTTTCGGGAACTGTGAGATGTTGCTGTGCACGGACACGCTGCAGTTCTCGGACTACTCGAAATACCTGTGCACGGTCTTTGACCCAGCGGGTCCAAGGCCAGGCGACACCAGGAGGTTTTTCCGCAGGACTGCGCGAAAGCCAGCGAGTTGGGAGCGAAACTTGCGTTGCGAGCTAAAGAAAAGTAGTGTCCCGCCCCGGAAAGAGTAGGCGATTAATACAATCCGCTCTACCAACGTCAAGCTTGCCTGGAAATAGGTTCGAGGGGCCTATTTCCAGGCGGCGCGGGCATCATGGAAAATTGCGTTCAGCAAATGATTCGGGGTCAGAACGTCAAACCCTTGCCGGTCAAAGAGAGAGTGGCCATAATCGGCCATTCTACAGTCTTAGAATACACCCTTCAGCATTCTTCTGCTTTTTGCCGCTATGTTTGGACCGGGGGGCGGCACGGCGACAAGCGCACGCTTGTCGCCCGTCTCGTCATTGTGGACTGAGGCTACCCGAGACTTCCATTCGAATGCTCACGGAAAAAGCTGGCAAGGCCGCGAACGTGCGATCCATTTTCTTTGGCGGCCATTATCCGGAGGAATTCCAAAGCGTTGCTCACAGCTTCGTTCATCCGTGGGATTCTGGGCAGACTCTGCTGGAGCCGGGTGATATATCCCCGTGTCTGCAAGCGCCTGGCTGTTTGTGCGTGGTTGATGTCATAAACCCAACTGATAAAAAGCAGGTTATAATCAGTATCAGTTTTCACTTCTTCGGAATCTACAATTTTTCCTTTTTCGAGGCTTTGCAGCACCCTTTGCGAACAGCTTTCATGGCATAACCCGGCCCGGCTCGGAGCGCCTATGCCGGATTGCTCATCGCCGGCAAGCCTATTCAAGATAATCCGGTAAATGTCGAGTTTATCGGCATCCCGAAGCAGGCTTGTAAAGAAGATAAGTGCTTCATTTTCCACTGGGGGCAGCTCTTTGCGGTTGTGATGCCGCACTGCCTTGAAGACAAGTTCCTGCTGTTCACGGTCAAGTTTGTCGAGGACTTGATTCTCCCGGATTATCCGTTCGCCAAGTTCGCCATGGTCCAGGGAAATTCGATCCGTGAAGGTGCCAAAGCGCCGCACCTGCTCGAAGCGGCCGACATCATGAAAGAGTCCCATGATTCGAGCGAGGATGATTCCATCCTGGTCAAGATGCATCTCCTGCCCCAGTTTGACCGATTTCATGGCACACGATCATGGTATGCTCTATTTTTGTTTTGAACATTCTGTTCTTCTCGGGTTCCTGTGAGGTGAACCCCGAGGACGTCGCTTGAGGAACCACTGGATAAGCCCTTTCAGCAGAATCTCATCGAGTCGCATTTGCTCATCACTCCTGGATCTTGGATCGCCTGGACAATCGGATTGCCCGCGCAGCCGGCGGGGTATCAAACCGATCTTTGCCCGGGAAAGTGGACCAGCGCTTAGAGCCCCCGACAAGACCACATCGAGCCGGAGGCGGGCGGCAACCCCATTGTCTTAAGGAATCCGTATTACTGCCGCTTAATTCGAGTTCATGATGGAAAGGTAACAATTGTAATACAAACTGATTCGATCGGGCAACTGGAGCCTGGTAGAAGGGTGGGGGAGCGCAGCGGTGTAGCTTTACCGTCCCCGCCGTTTTTCATTCCCCAAATTGATGTCTGGAGGATCAACGATTCCGCCACCTCAGCCGATTGCGGCGGGCAAATCACTCCGTGGCACACTATTGCCGGATTAAGCGAATTGAGGGATTGAGGTATTGTGCTCACTGTTCACTGTTCACTGCTCACTATTCACTACTCACTACTCACTACTCACTATTCACTGCTCACCGGAATTCGGCCTGTATTTACAGGAAAGCCCAAAGGGTTCAAATATTTTCTTTTCAGGAGTGACCCCTCTTCCACCACGGCACGCCTTATCCACAACCCCGGTGGATAATGCTTACTATGAAAGCAGGTCGATTTTTCAAGCAATCATGCAAGCTGGAGACCAGATCGTATTATGACCTACACAAAACCAGCATCGGCGCCGCTTGCCGGCGAACAGCCCGACCGGATGTTTCCGAAGCTGACGGCGGAGCAAGTGGCGCGCATCTCTTTGCATGGTCATGCGCGGCGAGTTAGAGCCGGAGAGGTGCTTACCGAAGCCGGCGAGGAAACCACCCGGTTCTTTGTCGTCAAGACGGGTCAGATTGACATTGTCAAGGTATCCGGCGAAACCGAGCAAGTCATAGCCGTCTGCCGGACGGGTCAGTTCACCGGCGAGGTAAACCTGCTTTCCGGGCGCCGCGCACTTGTGCGACTTGGCGTGAGCGAGTCCGGCGAAATCATTCAACTCGACCGCGATCAACTGATGAGTCTTGTGCAAGCCGACAGCGATCTGAGCGAAGTCTTCATGAGGGCCTTCATTTTACGGCGAGTGGAGTTGATTGAGCGTGGAGCCGGGGATGTCGTGCTCGTTGGCTCCAGCCATTCCGCCGGAACGCTTCGCCTGAAAGAGTTTCTCACACGCAACGCTCATCCCTATACTTCTATCGACGTTGAACGCGATTCGGACGTCCAGGAGTTACTCGATCGGTTTCAGATCGATGTCGAAGACGTGCCGATCGTAATCTATCACGGTCAGCAAGTCTTGCGGAATCCGAGTAACCGGGAACTCGCGAACTGCCTTGGCTTCAACGAAGCCATCGATCGGACGCAGATCCGCGATCTCGTGGTCGTCGGCGCCGGGCCGGCTGGGCTATCGGCTGCCGTGTACGGGGCATCGGAAGGGCTCGATGTCTTGCTGCTGGAAACCAATGCGCCTGGAGGACAGGCGGGCTCAAGCTCAAGAATCGAGAACTACCTTGGCTTTCCGAATGGCATCTCCGGGCAGGAGCTGGCTGCGCGTGCCTACACCCAGGCACAGAAGTTCGGCGCCCAGGTGCTCATCGCGAAATCCGCGACACGGCTCCTGGGCAATCAGAGGCCATACATAATAGAAATAGACGAAGGTTCGCGCATACAGGCGCGGACGGTGATCATCGCGACCGGCGCGCAATACCGGAGGCTCGCCCTTCAGAACCAATCACGGTTTGAAGGCGCAGGTGTGTACTACGGCGCTACGTTCATAGAAGCCCAGTTGTGCGGCGGCCAGGAAGTCATTGTGGTGGGTGGCGGTAACTCCGCGGGTCAGGCGGCCGTATTTCTGGCTCGGACCGTAAAGCGCGTGCATGTCCTGGTCCGCTCAGGAAGCCTGGCGGAGACTATGTCGCGATATCTCGTCAGGCGCATGGAAGACAGTCCCGCAATCGTATTGCGAACGCATACCGAAGTTGCCGCGCTTGAAGGCGGTGACCATCTCGAACGCGTTCGCTGGCGTAACAATCAATCGGGAATGATCGAAACTCACGATATCTGCCACGTGTTCCTCATGACCGGTGCCGTTCCGAACACACAATGGCTCAACGGGTGCGTGGCGCTCGACGACAAAGGGTTCATAAGGACGGGGCCGGATCTATCAAAAGATGACCTGACCGTAGCGCAATGGTCGCTTGCGCGAAGCCCCTATTTCCTGGAAACGAGCATACCTGCGGTGTTCGCGGTCGGCGACGTCAGGGCAGGCAATCTCAAGCGTGTGGCATCGGCAGTGGGGGAGGGATCGAATGCGGTCTCGTTCGTCCATCGTGTGTTGAACGAGCAAATGTGAGGATGAACTATAACCGGACCAGGGTTTTATACAGGGCTGGAACTTCGCTCGCTAGAGCTGATTGAAACGGAGGTAAGGCATGGCTGGGCAGTGTTCACATCTTGAAGAGGTAAGGGCAACTCCGCCGAGAACTAATGGCTGCGAAGAGTGTATGCCGATGGGCGATTCCTGGGTACACCTGCGTCTTTGCGACACCTGCGGACATGTAGGCTGCTGCGACAGTTCCAAAAACAAACATGCCACCGGGCACTTTCGCAGCACCAGGCACCCGGTGATCAGGTCGTTCGAGCCAGGCGAGACCTGGCGGTATTGCTATATCGATGAACGAATGGCTGAATCCTGATGAATCTAATCCGAAGTTCCCCGCTTAAAACAAAAACAACATCTTGACTTTACTAGACTTTAGTAGATTTGTCAGTTTCCGTTTACTGGGTACAAATCTAAGAGATCAAAGGCTCTTTTTTGAAGTGAAGTCGGTTCAGTCATTTGGTAAAATACAGGATTATTCGAGTCTGAACCTGTTCGGCATTTGTTTCGGCAGAGGGTCCCCAGTTCGGACAAGAGCGTTTGGAAGCTGTGTGTCGGAAAGCCGTCAGCAGTCATTTTGAGGGTCTTCTTCCTTTTTGACGATGCTGATGGCTGCGCTGGTTTGACAGCATCGCGCGTCTTTCGAAGTTCTTCGAGTTCTTCATCCTCGAATAGAAGCCGAGCCAAGGCCTTTCGCATGTACCATTCGACATAATACGCCAGCATACGAAGAAATATATGTGCCTTCACATGATTTTCCGTGCGGTGGTGGATTGGCCGCACTAATAAGTCTACCCCTTTCAGGGACCGGAAGGCGCGTTCCACTTGGGCAAGGCTCTCGTAGCCTCGCACCGCGTCTTCCGCCGAAACTTTCTCGGCGGGCTCGCTCGTTCGGATTACATACAGGCCATCCATTTAGCTTTCACGCAGGATTGCCTCATCTTTACGCGCATAAGAGAAAACCCCGTCGTCAATCGTCAAACTGAAGTGCTTGCCCATCTTGAAGCGATTCAATACTTTGCCCACTTTCTTTGCGATCTCGACCTTGGAAAGAGACGTTTTGGTCCGTCGCGCCACTTCGCGAACTATTTTAGCGAGGTCTTTTTCAGTTGCAGCCAAAAGCTCAGTTCTTTTGCGACTCCGCTCCTCGGCCAGCGCTGGATTATAGCAGGCCACCAACCGCTCCCCGGGAAAATCAGGTGAGCGGATCTCCGCGAGATTTTTCTTATCAAAGATTGACATCTGTATATGTTTATTCCGGGTCAGCTTCCGTATAGCCTGAGATCGCAGGGCCGATATCCAGCCAATCTCCGGATACTCTTTCAGCTTTTCGATTTGCGGCTGAGTGAGCATTCCCCGATCCCCCACAATAACGAGATGCTTGAGGCTGAAGCGCTTTCTGAATTTTTCAACTTGCGGCGGCACGGTGGTCGGATCCCCCGTGTTGCCAGGATAAACGTCTATTGCAATCGGACGCCCTCTCTCATCTGCAAGCATCCCGTAGACAATAATCGGCATGCCTTTTTTGCCGTCCCCGTTGTGACCGAACTTTGCAAGTGGACATGTGTGACCTTCGTAATAGCTGCTGGTTAATATTCCAAAACGAATCAGGAACTTAATCCCATTTTGTAGTCGGATTTTCCGGGGAACTTCGGTCTAACTGAAAAGGACCGGTTTTTGACTTTTCACTTGCCTCGTAGATTGCGAGATTGTAAGGTTCTGCAGACTGCAGACTTTAAGGTTGTTCCAGAAGTTTTTACGGGCAGAATCCAACACGAAAGTGTGTTTCGGATAAATAGCACACAACATGATATATTACTGTGGGTGATGCCAACGTCTGGGAAAGGTGATGACCGAAACTAAGATTGTGACGTTGGTTATCTACGTCGTGGTTGGTTTGCTGCTGGCCCTTTGGCCTGTGCTTGTCCCTTCCAGCATCTCCGCGCTCTTTCATTCCCGACGGCTTCACGATTTTAAAGGTTTTTCTCTCAGCCTTCCTCTGGCTATCGGCCGGTGGGGAAGCGCCCCGAAGGTCTCCCTTGCCCTTGCGGAAATCATGCTTGCGGCCAGCGGGATATTACTTATGGTGCTGGTCCGCGCGATCAACAATTGGAAGATAGGTATCGTTTTCGCTCTTATTGCAATAGTTATCGGGCGCATGCAAGGGCGCTGTTGGGGCGGAATGGCTATTGGCGCCTTTGCAGCGCTCATGAGTGCAGCCACAATTCCATACTGGCGGCGCGACAGTGCCCTGGGAATTCAGCTTTCATTCTATAACCTGATTGCTTTTGCGACGCTGACTTGCGGAGTGGCGTTTCTTTTGTCCCGCCCCGCGCTCGAGCAATGGGCAAAAAAAAGCCGGCGGGCCAATGCGATGCTGTGGGCGGTCTACGGGAGCGTGGCAATCACGCTGGCTTTTATGACGACGTCCTCCGCGGGCGATTTTACCGCTCAACTTCAAGCATGGCACCACTGGGGTGTTTATGTTGCGGCAACCGAATTGCTGTTATCCGGCGCGAGAATTTTTTATGATTTTCCGGTTCAATACGGCCTGGGTCCGACGGCGTTGCTTGCTGCTACCTGCGGCACGGAATGCTGGACAGGAATGTATTGGCTCACCGGCCTCACTAATCTTTGCTACGCGCTGTTGATTGGATGGATCGCTGTAGGCAACCGGCCGGTATCCGCCATATGGCAAGGAGTCATTCTCCTGACCTGTCTGGTTGGCTGTTTCTATTACACAGCCTTCCCGCCAAACCTTATCCTGTGCCTCACGACGCCAAGCGTTGGTGGATTGCGATTTTTGCCCCCCGTCATTCTTGCCGCCTATCTAATCAAAGCCGAACAGCCAAACCCCGTTTTCGGCCATCTGCTTTGGGGGATCGGCACTCTGTGGTCGCCAGAGTCGGCATTCTATTGCACTTTCGTTTGGTGGCCCTTCTATCTGCTCATCCTACGGCGCGATGTGTCCTTGGCCAGAAGACTGATGCGGTTACCACTGGCGATGTTGCTTTTATTCAAAGTTCTGGCGGTTTTGGTTGTCGGTTCCATCGGTCTTTATTATGCCGTTTACCATACATTTCCTTCAGCCGGCATTTATCTGACTTACGTTTTGTCCCCGCCAGGGCCATTGGATATTTCAACGCGCGGGGTCGTGTGGTGTCTCATAGGTGTACTTGCTGTGGGCATTGCCGCCGCGCTCGACGCCTGGCCGTCGCGGAACGAGGATAAAACATTTCGCCATCTGTTTGTCTGCATTCTATTGTTGTTTGGCACATCGTCCTACTTTGTCGCGGGACGCAGCCACGAAAACAATGCTCTCAATTTGATGCCTCTTATTGTCTGCATGCTTGCGGTTTCTTTCAGAGCGGCGCGATCGCCAATGGCAAAAGTTGTAGCGATGACCTTCCTGGCGACAGTCATTGCCTGGGTGCCGGTTTTCAATTGGGACTACCCGGCGAAGGCCGAATGGCACCTGAACTTCAGGCCAGACGCCTTTTTGTCACCGATGACCTATGAAGAGAACGGGCTACCGGCGGACGCCGGCCGCGCATTAAAGATGATCCGTGAAGAATGGGGGGAACCTGCTGTGGTGATCGACGCGTTAATGCTCCTGCCCCGCCATGAATGGCGCGACGCGTCATGGACGGGACTGAATAATATAGCCTCATATATTTATGCCCCCAATGCTGAGCGACGGAAAATTATTCTCAACGCCGCTTCGCGCTTTCGGAAACCCGGATGGCTTGTGATTAACCGCTCGTTCACGGACGATTCCTTCAGGCAGGACTTCGATAGCGCTTACAATGAGACAATAACAATTGACTTCAGCTCTTATTACGCCGTTCGTATGGTCCCGCATTTCTCGTCGGAATGAGAGAAAAGATAAGTGCCGCGGGGATTCATTCTAATTGACCCCACTCACGGCAAGTCCCCGGACCCCTACGAGCAAAGAGCGGTTCTCCCCGTTGGACCGTTGAATCAGAGTTGGTTCATCCAGAGAACGGAGGGTGACGCGGTTAGGTCCCGCTGACACAGGGACGGTAATCTGGTACCAGCCGTCTTTCGGGATTACCAGTTCTCTTTCCTGAGAGTTCGGAGCGGACAGGAGAATGCGGCGCCGAGGGGTGCCCGGTAGACTTGGGCCCGCCCAAAAGAAGGCCGTGATGACCACTTTCCCATTTTTAGGCGAGGTAATCCGGATTTCTGCTTCTTCCTTGGCTCCCATCCAGAAGAACGGATTATCTGACGAGCCCTCGAATCCCCAGGGAGTGATGATTTTCGGTGAAAGCGATCCGGCCGTCTTATAGGGCTTAAATACGATCTCGCCCTTGAAGCCTTCCTTTAAAACAAAATCGGGATTCGGTATCGTAAATTCTATGTCGTAATAGGAAGGTTCTGCCACCCCCGGGGCCAGAGGGGTCAGAGAAAAGCGACTCACTGTGGCCTCGAAAGTGCGGTTCGGAACGGATTCCATTGTAACCTCGGCCCTGTCACCCTCGTGAATGTTGACAATGTCGCTCTCATGAATCTGCGCATGGATCACCATGGGGTCCATGACGCCGATTATAAATGTGGGTACTCCGCCCACGAGTTGCAAACCTTCGCGCAGGTCAGATTGGATCGATACCACCTGTCCTGCGATCGGGGCCGTTATGGACGCATCCTCAGAACCGGCTATGGGCTTGAGCGATCCTCCCAGCAAATCTTTCACATACGCTTTGAACTCGACCAGTAACTGGCGCTCTGACTTCAATCGCTCATCATAAGCTTTGCGGCTTTGTTCTTGAACCTGGATTTCCTTCTCGATCTGAACAAGGCCCTGGGACGGGGCCAGATTCTCTTTCACCAGGCTTTCCGTCTCGGCACGCTTTTCTTCGAGCGAGATAAGGGTATTATCCAGATTTGCCAATGCCACCTCCAGATCTCTGATCTGGGGCGCTGCAACCTGCCTTTGCAGTGACTGAACAGCATCTGGCCACAGCTTATAGCGCGCCAGAACCTGTCCCTTCTTTACGGTTTGGCCGGGACGAACATTCAAGCTGGTTATGTCGCCTGTAAATGGCATAACTACTTGCCGCCTGAGCGAACACTGGACCTTCCCCTGAAGCACGATATCCGGAAAAGGGGTCAGGACTTCCTCGGCCGGCATTCCGGCCTGTGTACTTGAGGCGTTCGATTGAGCGCGGGCAGGCGTGTAGGCTGTTGATAAAAAAAGGAAAAAGGCAATCAATACACCGGATAACAACCCGGTTTTCTGCCCGCTCGCTTTTAGGATTGCTGGCAGGCTTCTTCGGCATTCAAGAATATCATTGGAAAAGTACTTGTTCATGACGACACCTGCTTTCTAATTCCACCTTTTCATAAAAAAGAATACAAACTTACAAAATCGATAAGATTCCGATCGCTAGTCGCCTTTTTCAGCTAGGACAGTGTAACCCAAGCAGTCATCCCCACCTCTCGTTGTTTTTAGGGATACGTTGCCAATGATTGCGAAAAAACCTAACAGGGGTGATAATGCAACACCTAGCAGTCTGAATATGCAATTCGAGATGAAACTCGGAGATTTTCTAAGTAGAAGGGAAAGGGGCAGTGCCATCATTTTATAGCATCCAACGGTTAGCTCATCACCTCGGGCATAGACTGCTACATTCCTGAATCCTGCTTCCTCCAGAAGATGCTTTAAACATGACGGTGTAAATCTCCAATAATCATAAGGAATGAAGTGCCAACGGGCGGCAAAGGGAACAGTCAGTACGAAGGATCCCCCGGGATTCAGCACCCGGTAAGCCTCAGAGAGGAAAAAGGAGGGATTACTGACGTGTTCCAATGTCTCGGTACACAGAATCATTGAAACACTATGATTAGTAATGGGCCAGAAATCCCCCGTATAGTACAACGTGTCCGGCATCTCATAGCCAAAGCGCCTTTTGACATCAACAATGTCAATACCGGTATACGTGGTGCCTTGAGGAAGCAAACATCGATAAGGCTGGGCTCCACAACCTACGTCTAGAACAGCACCGGATGCCGTTCTCAATACTGGCGCAATGTCACTCCAGATAGAGGCCGCCTGCAGGTCCAAAAGACGGCGTGCTGCCGCGAAAAAACGTTCGATGTGCGATTCCACTCCATGGAATAAAGGTGGCCGCCACTCTTCTTCTGTCCTTTCGCACATGTTTCGCCTCGAGCAGAAGTGCTTCTGTACTGAGGGTAGCATTTTGCCTCCCTAAACTGAATGGCTCATTGATTTGTATCCGACAATTGCCATGTTTCCGGCGGGCAACGGGATGGGCAGATTCCCAAAATGGTGCCTGCGCAGGTATGCCAAAGACTCTTGCTTGAGTTTTCGAGGTAGTGGCAAAAGCTTGAGCCAGTAGTGCAACGGATATCGATTCAGCACCTGCATGGTCCCTATGTTTGTAAAACCGGCCTTATCCAGGAGGAAGGTGGCACTTCTGTACGAGAACAGTTGCAGATGCTCGACGTCGAAGATGGGGGACTTCAGTCCGAGAAAAAGGGCCGAGGACGAATGCCTGTTATGGCATATTAAGAATAACGCACCACCGGGCTTTAAAAGTGTGAATACATCACGGCAAATCTTGAGCGGGTCATAAAGATGCTCGACAGTTTGGAAACAGGTGATCAGGCTAAAGCGTTCGTCCCGGAAGTCCTCAACCCGGAACAAACCATGGCGAATCAAGGGCCTCACGGAATCAGGGGCGGCGGACATAGCCGCTTCCGAAGGCTCCACCCCCACAACGCGATCAAAACCGTGAGCGAGCAACCGGGCGAGGAATGTACCATCACCTGTTCCGATATCAAGGGCTCCGTCAAGATCCGGGAGCCGGCCCATTATGTCCGGCAGAAACCCTGCATAGGTTCTGCTCGCATACTCTGATTCCGTGCCGCTGTTATATGCGGCATCCGTATAAGCCTGAGCAATCATTTCCAAAACAGGCAACGGGGAAGCATACAGCAGATCACAACAAGGGCAGGAGATTAGGCGGTAATGCATGTATTCTGGCATCTTACGCGAGGCAAAAGCATACTCATCCCATCCTGCGGGGTCAAAGTCAGCCTCAGCAAAAATATATGACTGATCCGCGGAGCTGCACACCGGGCACAAACGGGTAACCATTTCTATTTTCATTACGGTCTACTGTTCTATAATTAAATCATGTGGTTGCGTTTAAACAAGCTGTCAAAGCCAAGTTCCGATTCTCGACAACCAAACGGGTCACACAAGACCCGTGCCCCGGCTCTATAGTCTTTAAAGGCCTGTTTTCTTGTTGGCTCGGTCAAGCATCGATCCGCCTATTTGCAGAGGCGCGAACTTGGCCGCTCTTGATTATGTTACGCCGAATAAAATGAGGCCTCCGTTTCACTTCCTCAAAGATCTTGGCGATATATTCTCCGATTATGCCTATCGCCAGGAGATTGATTGACCCAAAGAACCATATGCTGATCAGCAAAGTCGTGACACCTTTCGGCACTAGACCGGGGACCAGGAGTTTCGATATTACCTGCAAAAGTGCCAGGAGCAGTGTTGCCAGAAACAGGCAACCTCCAAGAAAGCTCAATATTGACAAAAGAGTGGTGCTGAAAGAGAGTATCCCCTTTTTGGCCCATGCTACATTCTTGACGAGATTATTTGTCGAGCGCCCGAACATGCGTTCCGGCCGTATGTAATCTACACCGGTCTGTTTGAAGCCGACGAAAGCGCGAACACCCCGAAGAAACAGGTCGCGTTCCGGGAATCGCAGCATGCACAGCATAACCTGCTTGTCCAAGAGCGAAAAATCGCCAGCATCTTGCGGAATGGACAGATACGAGAATTTGTCGAAAACCCGATAGAAAAGCTTATAGGCAAACTGCATAAGCAAGGGCGCTTCCCGTTTCACTCGCCTTCCATACACCACATCGTAGCCCTCGCGCCATTTCAGCACGAAAGCCTCGATAAGCTCCGGTGGGTCCTGAAGATCACCGTCCAGGAGCACGCACGCATTTTTTGAAGTTATCTCCATTCCGCTTCGGAAAGCTGCCTGGGACCCGAAATTGCGTGAGTGGGATACTCCAATCACCCGCCTGTCCTTTCGCGTCAACTCACGGATGATTTCCTCGCTCTCATCGGGACTGTTATCATTTACGAAGATAATTTCATGTTCGATGCGAAGCTTTTCGAATGTCTTCTTGAGCCGTTCGTACATTATTGGGATTGCCTGGGCGTCCTTGTAACATGCAATGACTGCACTAACGCTGTACTTGGTATCCAGGCCGTATTGCTTCGAAAGGCGCTGATATTTCTCTTTTTCCGGGAAGTTTCTATACCATTCAATGGTCCGTATCAGCCCCTCCCTGAAATCGATGTTCGATTCCCAGTTGAGCAATTCTCTGGCTCTGTCGGAATTGGCGAACCAGTCGAGGCTCGTGTCCCACTGCCGGGCAGGCATCGAAAAGGAAAGTGGATCTTCAATTCCGAACAGCTCCCTGGCAATCTCGGCCACCTGGTGAATGGTCGTCTTCTTGCCGCTGCCGATGTTGAAAGAATCACCGTAGTTCTCTTCACGAAGATACAGGGCGGTCTTAATGAAAGCTTCGCAGGCTTCATCCACGTAGACAAAATCACGCGATATGGCCGGATTGACGAATTCAGGGTAATGCCCTTCCGTACCACAGCCCACGACAGCGGGTATTAAACGTGCCGAATCCTCCATGGGGCCGTATACTGAGTACAAACGGAGATTAGCGCAGGGCAGTGTTTTCTTCCGGCCATAGTAGTAAAGCAAATTTGCGCAGGCAACCTTCGAAACGGCATAATCACTGTTTGGCGCAGGCAGGTCATCTTCTACGGGCCCCGAAGCGTGGTCTCCATATTCGGAAGAACTTCCAGCATGAACGTAACATGCAATCTTGCGAAGGGCCAACTTTTCGAGCAATCTTGCCGTCAGGTTGAAATTGGTCTCATATATGAGTTCGCTCTCCTGCTGGAATGAATAAGCGCCATATGCAACACAGTTGAAGATAGTGCGCGGTTTGACGTCTTCGAGGAGATTGTCCAGGTTGGATTCGACCAGGAGGTCCAGCGCCCGCAAATTCCCCTCCGGGAGCTTCTCAAGCCGCCACGCTGCAGGGTAAGTCGAAGTGCCGACTACATCCCGTCGATGTTCCAGTATCATCCGAAAAAGGTTTGAACCGATGAATCCGCTAGCCCCCAGGACCAGTATGGGGCCCTGCAAATGGGCTATTGCTTGTTCCAGTTCCCTGCTCATTGACATAATTCCTTCAAAATACTATCCGGATCTAACCCGCATTCCTTTCGATGGAATTTCTGAGAGCCGTAGCGGGCTGAAACATATCCGACGGCACAGCGATGTGTAAAGACCGGAGGCATCATACCCCTAAGCGCCAGGCAATAGGACAACATTTGACCTACACCGCCGCTGGAAACGTGCTCTTCCACGACGATCAGCCTCTGTGATGAACGCAGGCTGTTCAGGAGACCTTCCGGAATCGACTCAGGGGTAAGCGGCAGCTCGGTCACCACCCATAAGTCAGGCTGCTGTTCCCAGGGCAAGGCGGCGGTAACACCTAAGATGGCTCCCGCCAGCGGCCCTGAAACGACCATTGTCGGACCTTTTCCTTTGAGCAGGCAGCGCCACGCTGCATATTCCGGCAACTCCATATCCATGGGGAGTTCGCAGCGTCCTAGACGCAGGTACCCAGGGCCGGACTGCCGCATGAGTTGACTTATAATAATCGGCACGTCTGCAGCGAACGCAGGCACGTACGCCCTCATATTTTGCAGGCAAAGAAGCGCTCCATAATCTTCCAGCGCGTGATGCGTTCCTCCCATTGAACCGTATGCGTATCCGCCGCCATTGCCGACTAGTATTACCGGCAAGCGGTGCATGCAGACATCGTTGCGAATCTGCTCGTACGGGCGGGCATAGACAAAAGGGGCGATACTGTATACCCAAGGCCTTAGACCTGTTCTCGCCAAGCCGGCCGCAACTGAAACCATGTTTTGTTCCGCAACCCCTGCATTGACAAAACGCTCCCCCAAAGCTTCACGTAAGGGCTCCAGGGCTTGAAATCCAAGATCTCCGGTCAAGAACACGAATTGGGGATCGGACGCACAGCCAACGAGGGCCTGACATAATATATTTCTCATGCCGAGTCCAACTCCTTCAGAGCCTGCCTGTACTGTTCTGCTGTCATCGGCAGGTAATGCCACTCCATTTTGTTTTCCATAAAGGAGATGCCGCATCCCTTGCAGGTGTGGGCCAGATAGATCTTAGTGCCGGAGTTCGAACGTTTGCATGCGGCGGCGATCGCATTTACATCGTGCCCGTCGATCTCCTCAGCCGCCAGTCCGAAGTCCCGGAACTTCTCGGCAGTCAACTGGAGCCCCGACACTTCCTTCGTTGTTCCGAATCCCTGTAGTCCATTATTGTCGATGAAAATTGTCAGAGGAGCAAGCGAGCGATGTGCAAGGAAGATCAGCGCTTCCCACGTCGAGCCTTCCTGCATTTCTCCATCCGATAATAGGCAAAATACTCTTCCGGGTTGCTTCTGGAGACGTTTCCCCAAGGCAATCCCCGCAGCCAACGACAGTCCATGCCCGAGACTTCCCGTGGAAAAAGGAATCTCAGGCAAGAAATCCGGAGCAGGATGTCCGCTCAATTTCGTATCGTCCTTGTGGAATTGCAATAGGTCCTCATCTTTCAGACGGCCGATAGACCACAGTGTAGCGTAGAGTGCGCCTGCTGCATGCCCCTTTGACAGGATGAAAGTGTCTTCAGCCTCAAGCACCGTATGAAAGAGGACCATCAGTATGTCAATGGCCGATAAATTACCCCCGATATGTCCAATACAACTATGGAAGTGCATGTCGATGAGTCTTTTGCGGGTCTTCCAGATGGCTTCTCTTAATTTTTCCATTTTTTCACGCAGCGCTTTCCACTAGCATTGTACCGGGATGTATTTGACTCCAGTATTGCCCTACCTGATCAGCCTTTCCTTGACTATTCGCATCAAAAATGGAGGATATAGGAGCTTGTTTCGGAACAAAAACGCATCTCTGATCAACGTAACGAACTTGGCCTTAGCGAAGGTGCGGTAAAAGCGCTTTTCTCTATTGATGAGATCGGATTCAGTGAAATCATCCGTTACGATAAAGGGTCTGTAGAAAGGATTGTCCCTGTTGTCGTCTTCCGTCAGTATCGCCCAGTTATTCTTTTGGCAGTCATGATAAAGCTTAGTCCCGGGCAAAGGGTTGGCGAAGGCTGCAGCCACGGCGTTTAGAGGAAGCCTCCTGATCTGTTCCAGAGTTTTGCGGAATTTTTCTTCCGTCTCACCCGGCATGCCGATGATATAGAAGGCCGTTATATGCAGATTCAGTTTTGATGCAGTCCGGACAACCTTCTCGATCTGTTCGTCCTTAAGGCGTTTGCCGATCACCATATTGCGCAGTTCGTTATCGCCGGTTTCGATCGCCACGCAAATATGGCTCAATCCGGCAGCCTTCATTTCTCTTAGGACTTCCTCGTCAAGAGTGTTGATAGCCAGACCATTAGGCGTGTTCCAATGAATTTTCAGTCCTTTTTCCCTAATGCCCGCGCAGATATCCAGAATCCGCTGCTTACTAAGAGTAAAGTTGTCATCCATGATAAAAAGTTCATGGACACCGTATCTACGGACCAACTCGGCGATTTCGGACACAACGTTAGCTGCGCTTCTGGCCCTCCATCTTGGTCCATGAACCTTGAACATGCTGCAGAAGTTACAATGGTTTGGACAGGACCGGCTTGTCAAAATAGACGCTGCCCTTTTCAATCCCAGACCATGCAGGACTTGTTTGGATTTCAGGTATGACTCGTAATTTATGAGATCTCGAGCCGGAAACGGCAGGCGATCCAAATCCTTGATGTAGTGGTCCTTAGGTGTCAAACGCACTTCCCCTTGCCACCGGAAGACCAGGCCCTCTATGCCTTGTGGAGCAGTGACGCCCGTCTCTAGTGAGTCCAACAACGAGACGATGGACTCCTCCCCCTCGCCGATAATAGCGTAATCCACACAGCTTTCACGAACCACCTCTTCCGGCTGCAATGAGGAATATGTTCCGCCAGTGACAATGGTAACCTCTGGGAATTGCCGCCTGATTTCCTGTGCGCAATCGAAGAAATCATTTTTTTTCCGGCTGAATATATTGGTTAGTCCAACTACGTTCGGCTTTTCGCGGGCAACACGTTCGATCATTTTTTCCAGACTAACGCCATAGCGGTAGGGTCCTCCTGAAACCTTCGAGATCTCGAGGGTGTCCAAACAATCAACAATGGCGACACGGTGATGGCTATAATGTCTTATGTAAGCCGCTAAGTAGAGCAGACCCAAAGGCTCGGAAATCTGCTGATAGGGTGTCTGATAATAGTAGCTAGGATTGACCAAAACGATTTTCATTGGTTACTCTGCCCTCTGTGAGGAGATAGTCTTTTGGGCCACCAAGCCGATGTTGCCCGCGGATAGCGTCAAAGGCGTAGTTGACAAACCGGAAGACGTTAAAATATCGATCAGATTTCCCTTGATGCTTTCGGGTATAGGCAGGAGAGAGACCCAATATCTAACGGAATAGCGATTGGCAATCTTGAAGACTGCCAGGACATTAAAGTATTTCTTAAAGAAAGCCTTTAAGGTCACTTCGTCAAAAAGAGTTAGGTGCCCGGCATTGACAATCGGGTGATGAGCCCCAAGAAACTTCGCTGACAAGGAGGTAAAGTTATGGGCCACGCAATAAACCAGTCCGCCCGGAGCCAACAGTCGTTGGAATCCGCTCACAATTCGATCGGGATTTGGGAGGTGCTCCAGCGTCTGAAAGCATGAAATAAAGTCAAACGATCCGGCTCTAAAATCGCTTTCCCGAAAAGACTGATTGAGAAGGAAGGGGCTGACTTCCGACTTAGCTCGGCGGCAAGCATCGGCACTCGGCTCCAATCCAAGCACGTCCTGGAAGCCAAGATCTCTCAACTCCTTCAGGAAAAAGCCATCACCGGCCCCAACGTCCAATGCAGCGCAACGCCGGTTAAGGAGACCAGAGAAACGACGCAGATATCTGCTGTAGGTCCAGGCGATATTATTACTTTCATCCTGATAGAGCCCCTGATCGCTTTGCTCATAAATCTGTTCAAGAAATCGGGCATCTGGTGTCGGATTGACATAAACAAGACCGCAACGATTGCACTTAACCCAGTTATATGAAAACTCTTTGTTAATGCTCCCTTTTCGAGCGGCAATATGATCTGGTCGCAACTCCTTTATTGAGTTCTGACCGGGAAAAAGCACACTAAAGTCCGACTCGGAGCCACAAAGGTAACAAGCAGTCTCATTCATTTGATTGTATGACAACTGGTTGATGCGTCGATCTGGATGTGATTCGCTGGCATTGGCAATCATATTTTCATCTGCTCCTTCACATCTGTATATCTTTCAAATCAAAAGAATGCTACATTTAGTACCTCATTGAGAGTGGGAGGTATGATAGTTATTCGCTTGCAATTCATTGCAATGACCTCATTTTAAAAACGAACTTCCTCTGCATGGCATATGATAACACCACGAGAATTGGCATAGCAAATGCTTGTGCAAAATAGGAGCTAATATTTGATTTCAGAGTCAACCGAACAATAACGACATTTAATAAATAAATAAACGAGTAAGTCCCAAGATATCTTAAAATCAAGCCATTCCGCCCATTATTAAAAACAAGAGTGCCAGTCGTCTTGAAGTTAAATAATATTCCTAAAATGGTCGCAATCAAAATGGCCAAATCAAACCGCAACCCTATAAGAATCAGTAATGCATAAAGTGAGTAACCAAATGCCGTATTTATAATTCCAATAAGAATAAAACGTGTAAACCGTTTGCTGATCATGTGGCAATCCCGATGATTTAGTCAAAATCCAGTGCAGCTTCCATAAATCCGCATAGTCATTAAACCGTTCGCCCTGAGGCTTGCAGTCCTTCATGTTCCATTAGGACACCCGAAACCGTCAAAAGCGGAGGGCTACGAGTTGAGCATGGTCGTCGGCCGAAACTTATCGAGACAAAGAGGGTACCTGTATTGCCAGGTCGGAGTCCGTGGTGAATCGAGTCTCTTTTAAGTTGCGTATCAAAAAAGTCAGTTTTCGACCATCGCCATTTCCCGGCAACTCAGGAGGTACATTCGTCACGAATCGCATCGTGTTTTTCCCAGGGACCAGAGTGACAACTTGAGGCCCAATCGCCCTCTCAGCGTTGGGCTGAAGATCGAAATCGTCGAACAACTCGGAATTAAAGCTAATCCTGACGTGCCTTTGTTTTAGGGTTGCCAAACCAAACTGTATAGATATTGTTGTGTTCTCCTTTTGAGTATTCCAAAATTCGATGCTCGTCTCCCGGGCAACTGCCCATCTACCGACCCCAGGCTCATCTCCCGACCAGGCTGGGCCGCAGAATGGAGGAATTTCCGGCATAGATGGGATAGCGGCAGGCGTCAGTCGAATTGCCACCAGGTCCTTCCTGCTGCTCACGAGCAAGACCGGCTTGCCGGCATCCCTTAAATCGTCAATCAGCTTCGCTCCCCCATCTTTAAAAGCTTTTGTGTTGAGATAAACCGCGCCGAAGCCATACTCCTCAAGTTTGGCGGCCATCTCTGAAGGCGGCATCCTCTCAACTTCCGCTTGCCAGGTTTCAGAAGCCCTGCCTTTATCAGTCCCATAAGAATAACGGAGTCGCTTCGAGTAGAGATATGGTATTAGATGTTCGTAATCGGCCATTTTGTTTACGGGACCATACTCCGGGAAGCCCACCACCGGCAATTGGAAAACCATCGCTCCAGGGGGCAGGCCGGATTCCATGCCTGCTGTAAACTCACGATCTGATTGAATCTGTTGCGCGTATTGCTCGATCTCCGCCTTGGTGGGCGGGGGCGGTAACTGATCGGCCAAACCGACTGCCAATAGAATAAAGGCCACGGGCAGGGCAAGCCGGCGGGGACAATGGCGCGATAGCTGGCGGATAAGGAAGAGCAAGGAAACGCAGAGAATAATTATGCTTAATCTGTTCGATGCCCGGAAAAGATTAAAGCCTAAAATTCCGAGAATCAAATTGACGCCGCCAACGAGCGAAAATGCCAGTACCCATAAGGTCTGCCATGCTTGAACGGGAATACAACGTGGTTTTCCTTGAAAAAGCCTGAAAATGCTCAAACCTGCAAGCCAAATCAAGCCTGCAATACCTGCAAAACCAAGGTAAGGGCTCCACATTTCTCCTGTGAGACCACTTGCAAGGTAATATCTCGACTGCCCAAAAGAGGCCCACCAATTCCAGCGATGGTAAGGGGGCGGCATGAAGAGATCGGGAACTTTCAATCCAAATTGTATCAGTTCGTTTAAGGGACGGGCCACAAGGTTGCTCCCATGTTGCAGACTGTAGCTGAGCGTGTCAGCGTTCATGAGCAGAAATGCAGCCATGGCCAGGCACCCTAGGCTAAGTGCCATGGCGGCCTCGCCCCATTGCTTTCGCACGGAATGAAGAAGAACTCCAAACCCCAGGAATTGCAGATACATGCAGGTGTAATACGGGTTAAATGTTCCCGTAATAAAGGAGACGGCCGCAGCAATCCACCATTTTCGGCCCCACAAAGTGATCCGCCCCGAATAAGTCCACCAGGTTACCAGGAGAAAAAGAGGGACATGCGAGTAATAGGCGACGGTAAGATGGGCCAGATTTCGCCAAATAATGAGCGGAGAGAAAGCGAATAAAATGGCCCCGGCAAGGCTAAAGGCCGTTTTGTACTTAAGGGTTCTGGCTACCCACAAAAAAGACAAGCCGGCAAGAACATGAGCCAGCAAAAGAATGGCATTCGCACTCGCAAAAAGCCCTATGCCTCGTCCCAGCCAACCTATTAATGCAAAAATTAACTCTTCGGTAACCGGATAATCGTTCCAATTGGCAACAAAGGGGGCGTTGAGGGATTTTACGAATTTTTGAAGAACCGGAACGGTCTCGCCGTTAAGAAATGCCTGTGCGTAGGCCAGTCCGCAAGTCGCGTCGTCGCCGTACACCACAGGGGTGTTCCAGGCGGCAAGGGAAGTCCGGCCATAAATGATGCACCATATAATGACAATCGCGGTGACTAGAGCGAAAAAAACCGCTGCCTCACGTATGCGCTTCATTTACCCGACCTTCTTTTATGGAGAGAATCGCCAAGTGCAAGTTCCGCAGAACTCAAAGATTTCACGTGCGACCGAATCCCGTCTGTAATTACCGGCCGTAAACTCTCTAGTGCAATCAAAGACTCGCGAGAATCGCGTGACTCCAGCCAGCCTCCAAAATACCTGTCTAGGAAAATTCCTTCTGACCCAAATGGGTTCGCACAGATTCCCAAATCAGCTCTTCCGCCATTTCCGTGCCTGCGCATAGTTTGCAAAAGGCTTATTACCTCTGCAATAAGATACCGTCATGATGACCAGCTAATCGGCGAGTACATATCCGATAGCACTCCAGAATAGTCCGTGCAGCACTCTCCCAGGTAAATCTCTTTGCCTGTTCCCTCCCCCGTTCGATCAGGGATATCCGCAGCCCTTTACTCTCCCGCAACATCAGCATCGCGCCGAAGATATCCTCCTCGGCCTCAGGATTCACAAGAATACCTGCATCACCGGCAATCTCAGGAATGGAGGTGACGTTGGAACTGATCACCGGCGCGCCGAGGCTCATCGCCTCGAGGACAGGCAGGCCGAACCCCTCGAACAGGGATGGGTAGACCATTGCATAACAGTTTTGATAAAGCCACTGCAAGGCTGCGTCATCGAGGTACCCCGGCATAATGATATCTTCCGCCAGCCCAAGGTCCGCCACTGCTCTGTGGATATCCTCCATCAGCCATCCTTTGCCGCCGGCCATCACCAAAGGAAAGGTTTTAGGAAGACTTGACTTGAGTCGAGTGTAAGCCCGCAGTAGCCGAAGCTGATTTTTCCTCGGCTCCAGTGTGCCGACCGTCAGCCAAAACTCTCCCGGCTTAAGAGATGAGAGTAAAGCAGGGCGGCTAAGGTCCGGTTTTCGGGAAAAGCGGCTGGCCAGATGGACAACGACAATCCTCTCCTGGGGAAAATGTGGGAATATTTCGAGAAAATGCCTGCGGCTGTATTCCGAAATAGAGACTATCATGTCGGCATACAGACAGGCATTAAAGACCCCTTCGAAACATCCCAGCCGGTTTTCTTCGGTGTGCCATTCCGGATGATCCAAAAACGAAAGATCGTAAAGCGTATAAACCAGGCGGGCACTCTTCAGTCCATGCGGACAGAAGAAATTATTTGAATGAATTATATCCGGCTTGCCCAGGCTTGTTTCCAGATCCGCAGGCGGGTTGGACCAGAAAGCTCGAGCCTTATCGAGGGTCGCATGTCCCTCGGCACGGCCTACCTTCGGGCGATCGATCCGGCGGGTGGCGGATCTCCATTCCGGGTCCCAGAAAAAATTCCCGAACGTAGGATAAAGAATATATTCGTTTTCCAGATCAGTCCGGGCAAGCTGTTGGATTATGCCGTCCGCAAAATATCCGCATCCAGCCTTGCCGTTGCCCGTTTGGCTTATATCAAAACCGATTCTCATAAGATTTCTTGTCTCTCGTTCGCCACAAAAGACCGCTCACCACAGAGACACAGAGAGCGCAGAGACACAGAGAGCGCAGAGAAAACCAAAATTTAACAAAATCAACAAGGTCTCGGGGCTTGGAAATAGCCATTTCAGTCGATCCTGTTAGTCCCATTAATCCGGTCTAATAAAGTTCTCCTCCGTGTCCTCTGTACTACTAACGTGCAGGTTCTTGAAATTTTGGCAAGCATACGGCTAAGCTGTTATTGTTCCTCTGCGTTTTTCTCAGCGATCTCTAAAGATCGACCGTAGCCCTTCGAAGCGAGCCACCGGGTTTTTGGAATTATCGAACGCCCTCTCAAGATCGATCCAGCCCCGCAATCGGATTACCGGGTTTTGTGAGTCATCGATCGGTGATAGCTTTTAGTCTTTTGGTTGCGGCCATAAGGCTGCGCTGTGCCTCTCTGGTGAATCTGCCTCCTCAGGTGCGCTCTGGCCCTGGAACCAGATGCTCTTTCAGCCATGCCAGGATAATCCTGGCCATGTTTGGGGTCACACTGTTGTTCCAGTGAAAAGAGGCATAGAGTGAATACGCGATCAGTGTGGATATAAAACTGAATGGCCGGCTCCGATTGTACCCCTTCGCCTCGGCAATCGCATGGGCGTAATTGAACAACCATTTATCGGGTGTTCTCGAAAGGTGTTTCCGAGTGAAACCATTTATTTCTTTATGGCCGGCCACCCGCCCTGCAACCGTAAAGGCCTCCTTGTGCAAACGTGTTGCAGCCAATATTCGCGGAAGATGTGCGAAGCGGACCCCGTTCTTTCCCAACCTCAACCAGTATTCATAATCCATGCAGCGAACGCCGGCTTCGAGAGGCCCGTATTCGTCAAAGACCTTCCTGCGAAAAAAAGCAGCCGGCTGGCTGATGAAACATGTCTCGTGAAGACGAGTCCAGTTCCAATCCTCGGTAGGGTATTTTTCAATTACCCTGTCGTTCTCATCTATATGGTACGTGTCGCCGTAGAGTACATCCACATCCGGATTCTCATCGAAGAACTCTAAAACCGTCTTCAAGGCGCCCGGGTAATAAATGTCATCGGAGTTAAGCCAGCCGAGCACAGGCCCTTTGGATCGAAGAAAGCCCTTATTGATCGCATCGGAGGGGCCGCTGTCCCGTTCCGAAATCCAGAAGAGCCGGTCCTCGTAACGTTTCAAAATCGATATGGTCTCGTCCGCACTTGCGCCGTCGATGACCGCATACTCGAGTCCCCGCACCTCCTGGGATAGAACGCTTTGGATGGTCCTCTCGATGTATCTACCCTGGTTGTACGACGGGGTGACTATACTGACCCGGGCAGAATTCTGCATAGGTCTCGGTAATTTTGAACTATTCATCGTAAAGCGATCCCGGAACACGAGGGCGCGTCGCCGCTCCTGCCGCCCCCAGCCATATCCGCATCGACCATCATTGTAACAATATCAGCCAGGCCATATCTTGCCTCCCAGTTCAACAGCCTCTTGGCCTTGGCGGGATTTGCCCTGCTGATCAGAATATCCGTAGGACGCAATAAATGTTGCTGGAGTTCGACATGCTCCCGCCAGTCCAATCGAACGGCGGAAAACGCCAATTCCAGGAATTCTTCCAATTTGTGTGTCTTACCGGTGGCGATTACAAAATCTTCGGGCTCTTTCTGCTGCATCATCAACCACATTGCTTCCACGTATTCCGGCGCCCATCCCCAATCCCTCTGGATGGAGATATTGCCCAGTCTGAGTTTTTCTGTCGCGCCTTTCGCTATGCAGCAGGCAGCGGAAATTATTTTCCTTGTGACGAACCTTTCAGGTCTCAGCGGAGACTCATGATTGAAGAAAAGTCCGGAACAAGCAAAGATTTCGTAGGCCTCACGATAGTTGGCCACTTGCCAGAAAGCTGCCGCTTTGGCCACGGCGTAAGGGCTCCTGGGGCCGAACGGAGTTCCCTCATCTGCCGGCAATCCTTCCGTATTGCCAAAACACTCACTCGAACTCGCATTATAAAATTTCATCGGTTCGCCGATGAAGCGTATGGCCTCAAGCAAATTCAAGGTCCCAACGCTAATACTTTCAAAAGTCTCCACCGGCTGTTCAAAAGAAAGGCCTACGGAACTTTGCCCTGCCAGATTGTATACTTCATCGGGCCGTACTTTAGCGAGCACCTGCAACACACTGCGGAAATCGTTAAGGGCAACTGACCCAACCTCCATTTCCCGGTGAATTCCCAAGGTCTTGAGGTTTCCAAAAGAGGTCATCTGAGCATCCCTGGAAGTTCCAAAGACATGATAACCTTTTTTCAGCAGAAACTGGGCGAGATAGGCGCCGTCCTGCCCTGAGACTCCTATGATGAGTGCCTTTTTCAATAAATGCCCTTTGTCGGTTTAGTTTTGAGTTTTGAGTTTCCTAAAGAGGCGGAATTCCCCTGGATTATTCCTGGCCTGACCTTCGGCGATATTGGAGATACGGCCCCCGGCCCTGCGCATCTGTGAGATAATGGCACACATACTCTCACAAAATCCATTTCTTACTAAAAACTGAAAACTCGTCAGCCTCACATGTGGGCTTCACAACTGGATGTAACTTCGAAACCACTTCGCCTGCACAAGTTTTCGCGGACAGCCTCCTGCAGGTCACAAGCCATCATTTCCTTCACTAGCTCGTCAAAGGCGATTTCAGCCTTCCAGCCCAGTTTTGTTTGTGCTTTAGCCGGGTCGCCCAATAAGCTATCGACTTCCGCCGGCCGAAAATAACGTGGATCTACAAAAACAACCGGCTTGCCTGTTTTGATTGAGTGGAGGCCTCCGTGCCCGGAGTATCGGGACAGGAGAGCAGAGGGATTCAGCGCAGCAATAATTCCCTGCTCGGACCGGCCTTTCCCTTTCCATTCCAGTTCGATTCCCAATTCCGCGAAAGCCCTCTGACAGAACTCCCTTACCGAATGCTGCTCGCCGGTGGCTATTACGTAATCATCCGGGATATCCTGCTGGAGAATGAGCCACTGTGCTCTTACATAGTCCTTCGCGTGTCCCCAGTCTCGTAGTGAACTCAAATTGCCAAGATAGAGGGAATCCTGGACCCCGAGAGCAATTCGCGCAGCGGCCCGTGTGATCTTTCTGGTTACGAACGTCTCGCCGCGTATGGGCGACTCGTGATTGAACAGAATGCCGTTGCAGGCGAAAACTCCATAGGACTCCCGATAATTAACCGCTATCCAGTATGCATACAGTTTGGCACAGGCGTAAGGCGATCGCGGATAAAATGGGGTGCGCTCCGTTTGGGGGATATCCTGCGCCTTGCCATAGAGTTCCGAAGTGGAAGCCTGGTAGAAGCGCGTCTTTTCTTTCAAACCTAGTAGGCGGATAGCCTCCAGCATGCGCAGGGTTCCAACTGCATCCACTTCGGCTGTGTATTCCGGTGCTTGAAACGACACACCCACGTGGCTCTGGGCAGCCAGATTGTAAATCTCATCCGGCTGAACTTCCTGGACGATGCGGACGAGACTGGTCGAATCCGTCAGATCGCCATAGTGCATGATAAACCGCCGGCTCACCTGATGCGGGTCTTCATAGAGGTGATCGACCCGCTGAGTGTTAAAAAGTGAACCCCGCCTCTTGATGCCATGAACGATGTAGCCTTTATTGAGGAGAAACTCCGCCAGATATGCGCCATCCTGACCTGTAATTCCCGTCAGGAGGGCGGTTTTTTGAGACTCGCAATTCATGAAATTTACCTTTCCACCACACTTGTTTCTGTACTCTTTACTTCGAAAAGGGCCACTATTCTACCATACTTTTCTCAGTGCTCTCTGTGTCTCCGTGGTGAAACCTATCCCTTTCCCCGACTTAGTCCAATTTCCTCAAACCAGGCTCTCCCGCCCCGTTGCAGAAGCGATCCAGCACTCCCGGCAAATACAACTCAGCGTGCGCTCGTCATCGCTCATTCCGAGCGCCTTAGGCTGAAACACGGGATCAATCCGGAATTGCAAAATCGAACCGCAATCCAAAAGATCATAACTAATTGCCGCTGTCTCGCCTTTTTTGATCACATGAGTCTCCGAGCGGCCGGTTTGATCCGAAATTACTACTGACGAGTACCCATGAGGCGCCCACTGGGGGTAATGAAAGACAACCTCCAGACATCTCGCCCCGGATGATTTTCCGTAAGAAAGGGTAATCCTGTCGCCAGCCCAGCCGTCCGGATAGACACCGTGCAAAGTGTGAGCGCCTGGACCCGGTTTTTGCATCACATCCAGAAAAACGTCCAGATACTCGCGCGCCATTTTCTCGGGACTACCTGACTCAGCCAGCCGATGGCGGCCCTTATCGACAAGCCTTCTCCTCAGGTCCTTATCTGACGCTATACGCTCGATGGCGTTGACGATCTCCCCAGGTTTTCTGGGGTCCACATAAAAAGCCGCATCTCCGGCAACCTCAGGGAGGCTGGCCACATTGCTGCAAATAACGGGTTTTTCCGAGGCCATAGCTTCCAGAACCGGCATTCCGAAGCCCTCGTACAGGGAGGGAAAAATGAGAGCGAAGCATGAGGCGAAAATTGCGGCAAACTCTTCTTCGGTAAGAAATCCCGGCAGAATAATCCAGTCTTTCTGCCCCATGCGGTATACGGCTTCCTGCAGGGCATTCTTTTCATTCTCAAGCGCCCCGGTGCACACCAGGCGCAGGTTGGACTCAGGATGGCGCGCTCGATACATCCCAAATGCAGTGAGCAGCATTCTATGATTCTTATGGGGCCAGAAATTCGCGGGGTACAGGAGAAACTCATTTCCCCCTAGGCCAAGGCGCTGCAGTACAGAATCGACATCCCGGATCGGATGCTTTTTCAGGCGGTGAGACAACTGAATGGGTATACTTATTGCCCTGTCCGGCTCAAGGTTAGAGCTCTCGATCACGGTTTTCCGCACGTATTCCGAAATACAGATCAATTTGTTTGCGAGGCGGTTGGTTTCCCTGAAATTCCTATCGCGGCAACAGCGATCCTCTTCGCAAAAAAACTGAGGATAGTAGCGATATTGCAGATCGTAGACAATTGACACCACGGGGACTGACGGATCGTAGCAAAACGGTACTGTAAAAGGACAAAATAACAGGTCGGCGCCTATTTCCCTGAGAACGTTCCCCCGGTGCGCATGACGGGCAACCCTCGTAAGCGCGTCATCCAATCTCGTGCTGACTGTAAGAGGAAGGATCGTCCTCAACGCGCGATACACCCGGCCTCTCATCCGGGCAATCCAGCGCGATGAAGAATTGGGTGCAGCATTTTGCAGGACGCAAAGGCGACGTACATTGGGGGATTCCAGGACAGCGAGTTCGTCGTGGCTTCTCTCAGAGGTGAGGAGGATAAACTGCCAGTTTGAAGCAATCCGGCTCAGGTCCCTCACCAACTCCAGCGACAATAATTTAGCCCCCCCGTTGTCTCCGCCGGGCAGGAGGGGAACGAGGTCTACACCGATACACGCCGGGTCGTTCAAGCTAATCGCGCACATCCACTATTTTCCTGAATCTCTGATAAACTTCCGCTATGCTTTTTTTCTTTTAAGAATCCCAGTATCCCATTTTACGCAATAACCTGTACGCTCTCGTCGCGTGCATTTTTTCCACAGCGGATTGGAGTGCCGTCAATTCAGAGCGGAGCGATTCCGACTGTTTTTGCCGCCCTTCGACCAATTCTTTTACACCTGCCAATTCACCACCAAGTCGATCGATGTATTCCGCCTTGGCGGCACGGTCCGCTTCGGATTCTTCAAGAAGTCTTGTGAGCTGTTGGATCTGCTCGAACCGCGCCTCGCGGTCTTTATCGGATTCGCTCAGACGTTTGCCCAACTCCTCGATCTGCTCCAGCCGGGCAGCGCGGTCGGCTTCTGACTCGTGGAGCAGGCCGGTCAGCGCAGCATTTTGTTCCGACAGTTGCAGGCACTGGTTCCGCAAATCCTGACGTTCATGTTCCAGGTCAAAAAAAGCCTGCACCATGCGCCCATTCGAATTCGCACTCAGCATGTTCTGAATGGATTCAAAATTGCCGACCTTTAACGGCGCCCGGCCTGTCAGCAGGAACATGTCATAGTGGGCGAAAATCGCCGGTTCAAATCGGATGTGTCCGAACCCAAGTTGCGCTAAGAGTCTACGGACCGAGGTCTCGCTGAATAAATAGAGGTGCCCCCCTTTCCTCGTAAGTTGCTCGATAAAGGGCGCATTTCCTTCAACGAGACGATCGTAGGTGGCGAATTCAGGATAACGCGGCGTCTGAACGATCATCACTCCATCGGGCCTGAGCAGCTTCAGGCAGTGACTCAATGTCGTGACCGGATCGGGAAAATGTTCCAGTACGTCCATCATTGCTATGACATCCAGAGAGCCCGGCTCTATCTGCTGATCCTCGACCGGGCCGAGCAGGACAGGGACGCCGAAGGTATTGCGGGCATAGTCCACCACCCATGGACTGAGCTCAATGCCTGTAGCCTTGAAGCCCGCCATCCGGAGCATAGCCGTAAATCCGCCGTGGGAGCAGCCAATTTCCAGAACGTCGCCAGGGGGAAGCTTATACTTTAACAGGGTGCGAAGCCAATAGAGGCAACGCTCGGGGAGATCGGCTTGTGCTCGGACTGTGATATTGACATATCCAAGGTCCTTTTCCATGTGGGAAAACCAGTATTCCCGTCCATAGAAATCGTTTTCATCGTCCGTGACCCTGGCAATGTCCGGCTGCGGCATGTGCCGCGCGACCAATGTTTCACAGGCAGCGCACTTCAGATAATCTTCCGAGTATGCGTCCAGGTCTGTGTTGCCACACCAGCACTTTTGAAGTTCAATCATAGGCCATTCCTGGAGCACCTGAAGATTAAATAAGATTTCGTACTTTCACCTTTGATAATTCAGCCAGTGATTGCAGTTACCTGACATGAACCCGGAAGATTGGCCACACCATGATGAAGCAACTGCACCGGGTCTCCGCCTGTTCGTAAGACAACGGCAAACCTGAAAACATGCGGCAGATGGCACAGTCGTATTTCTTGCTCGTTCAAGTCGGAATGGGAGTATAGAGACCGGCGCTCATAATGGAAGTGGTCTATTGTAGCAAGTCCCACCTCAAAGGTGTACTCCCCTGCCGCAATTTCCAAAGCGATGTCCTGTCTGAACCTCAAGCGGGTGCCTTTGGATACGGCGCTTGGTACGCTGCATTCATACTGCAGCGTATTTTTCCCGTGAACAATAACTCCCTTGTCACTCTGAATTACAACTCCACCGATTGGGACTTCGATGTCCCTGAGCACCTCAAACTCATAGAAGAAACTGGCTGTCTCTCCCTGCTGGAAAACCCGGCTGGTATCGCCATCCTGGTTGCAAATGCCCATCGCCGTACACCTTGCCCAGCCGTTCGCAACTTGATCTGCCTCTGAAATATCCAGGAGAGCATCTTCTAACGGCCAGAACACCGCGTTTTCTGACGAGCAGCATTGCGGTTCGGGCGGCGCCTGGTTGGGTACTGGAACAGTTGAATTCAGGCGATCTTCCTGTTCGATCAGGTAATACCGTTTGACCGCCTCGGAGGCGGATCCTCGAAAAACCATGTTGCCGTGCTGCAATACAAGCGCATTCTTACAGAATTGTTCCACATCACACATAGCATGGGATACCAGGACGATCGCGCCCCCTCCGTCGAGCAGTTTTTGGAGCCTCTTGTAGCACCTCTGGCGAAAAAAAACGTCTCCAACGGCCAAAGCTTCGTCAATGAGAAGCACATCGGGATCAAGATTGGTGCTCACCGAAAAAGCCAGCCTCACAAGCATGCCGGTCGAGTAGGTCTTTACGGGCCGGTCAATGAATTCGCCTATGTCCGCAAATGAAGCTATTTCGTCGAAACGGTCTTCCATTTCTTTTCGCGAGAGGCCGGAGATTGCTCCGTTCATAAAGACATTGTCGCGGCCGGTATATTCCGGGTTGAAACCGCTTCCCAACTCGAGCAATGCCGAAACGCGCCCTTTGATATCAGCCTGGCCGGCCGTAGGCTTGAGTATGCCGGCCATGATCTGCAGCAAAGTGCTCTTTCCCGACCCGTTGCGGCCGACAACGCCAAACATCTCGCCTGCTTCGACTTTGAAGGAGACATCCCTCAGTGCCCAGAATTCCTTTCCGTAGCCTTTTCCGTGTTTTCCAAAAAGCTGGTGCTTGAGCAAATCGACCGGGCGATCGAAGAGGCGATACATTTTTGCAACGTGACTTACTAAGACATTGATATTGCGATCCATTTCGGCTTTCACGTCCCGAATTGTCTCACTTGCTCCAACAAATTTCCCTTCAGCCGTCATTTCCATCAAGTTCATAGCCCGTACGGTTACCCAAAGAGAAAACTCCCGATCCAGCCCGGTTGCAGCGTCCCCCGTGCCTTACATGATATCCGTAAATCCATCCTTGGTCTTCATGAACCAAAGATATCCCAGCAATGCCAAAAGAAGGGTGACTACGGTCCATATTCCCCAAAGGGTCCAGTTCGGGTATTCGTTCCAAAGGAGCACCCTTCTGAAATTATCCAGGATCGAAGTTAGGGGGTTGATTCCAAGCACAGCGCGAAGCTTTTCCGGGACCATGTTGGCCGGATAAAAAACGGGGCTCAAAAACATGAGCATTTGTACAATGATTTCAACACCATTCCTTATGTCCCGGGAGTAAACGCCCAGCGAGGCAAGAAACCAGCTCAGCCCAAGGCACAGAAATACCAAAGGGATATAAACGAGGGGAAGCAGGAAGAGTGTGTAAGAACAGGTGCCCGTGAACACATAAGCCAGCACAATCAAAATACCGATGCTGATCAGTGAATGTACCAGTATTCCACCGACGACGACCATCGGCAGTATCTCCAGAGGAAATACAATCTTTTTCACGTAGTTGGGTACACCCAGGATTACGGTAGACGCTCGATTGACACTTTCGGAAAACACCACAAACGGAATCAGACCGGCATAAAGTGTTAGAGCGAACTGAGGCATGCTCTGCGCTGCGTGGATGTGATCGCCCCATCTGGCCTGAAAGATGATGGAAAAAACGAACGTGTAAATCAAAAGCATGAGCAGCGGAGTAATAAAAGACCAGATTACACCCAGGTAGGTCCCCTGGTATCTGTGAGAAATTTCGCGGGACGTAAGCTGAAAAATAAGCTCCTGATATTTCAACCATTTTCTGATTGCCGCCAGTGGTTCGCAAAAGATTGAGGCCGAGTTTAAAACCGCTCTAGCTTGCATTGCCGACTACCTTTTCCGAATCCGTGTTCAGCTCTTGTGCCGATTATCCTGATATAAAATTTTTTTATATGGCATAAGCCTGGATCGGTTCACCTGGAGGTTCAGCTCTAATTGGCGTTTTAATATCAGTATTGGCTGCATAGTTCAAGTCAAGCTGAACAATCGTAGCCATTCTCCACCTTGGGCATTGATCGAACTCGATGCCAATCCTGAAGAGCAGAAGGAATATCAAAAAACTACACGCGAGCCATCGAAGGGAAGAAGTTGATCTCGGGGCAACTGCAGCCTGCATGGCCAAAACAGTTTCTAATACCATAAATAAGTTGGAAATAGAGAAAACTTATCGTACCTTTCCAGATGATTATCGGTGTGGTGGTGAGCCGGCCCGGGAAAGCGCCCTTGCTGCAGGCAGACTCCCGATGCCCAACAGGAAACAGGCTGCGATGCTATTACGTATACCTTGACCGGATTACATACTATGTCTCACAAGACCCGGTTTTACCAGCATCACCTCTTCACATGTCCCTGCCGCTTTCGGGTCGGAAATCCCTATAGGCGTCTTCGCTCCGCGGAATATCCATGGACCGTCTGAGAAGCGCAAAAGCGACATTTCACCTTTTTCAGCAGCATGCCGCAAGGGTGTTTGGCTCGGCACTCTTCCGCAGACCGAATGAATGCGCAATAGAGGAGGGCGGGGACGTCGACGGCAATCGCTCATCGCATGGGGTCCTTAGAAAATTCGCTTACCTCCTGAGTGCTCACGGGGTCAGAGAAGGGTTGGCGGCCCTCTTTATGATTTTGCTCGCTAGGCACAGCACGACCACCTACGGCGAATTCATGCTGGCCCTTAGTGTGGGGCAGATCATTCTGTTCGTTACCGAATTCGGGTTGAACCAGCACCTGGTGCCTCTTTTGGTGCGTAAAGAGAATGTACGAGGTGACATTCTGGTTCAAGTGAGCATGCTGAAGGCTATGCTTTTAGCCTTTGGATGCCTCGGCATGCTTTTTTTCGTTCACTGGCAGGGCTATTCGCACGCCCTGAAGATGCTCGTTTTTGTGCTTGGGATTGGTGTCGGTATGGAGGCCCTGGCGAGTTCCTTTTTCGTCGCCTTCCAGGTGGAGGGCCATCAGGGCCTGGAAGGAAAGGTCAGGGCCATCGGCGCAAGCCTGGGGTTCGGTTACGGTCTGACCTTGCTTTTCCTGGGGGCGGCCCCTTTGATCGTCGCATTTTACAAGATCATCGAAACCGCCGCAAACCTGGCCGGAGTGCTGTGCACGTCTGCAAGAAGAGCCAGCCTGCGTTTTCGCCTGCCCCGAATCCGCCATATCTGGGCAACAGGGCGGGGCAGTATCGCTTTCACCCTTATGGCGATTGCGGCCATTCTGTACAACAAGGCAAACATCTTCTTCCTCCAGCGGTTCGGCGGTCCAACCCACGTCGCCCAGTATATGGCAACCTGGCAAATGGTGGACGGGATCTCAATTCTGACAGCAAACTTGCTGTTGAAAAACATCCTGTTTCCACTATTCGTGAAACTCTGGGAAACCGACCGCGTTGAACTGGCCCGCCTTGTTCGGAATTCGACAGAATGGCTGCTCGCTGCCGCATTGCCGATTATGTTCATCCTGTTCATAGAAAGCGACAGGCTCATCGGTCTGATATACGGCCCCGCTTACGGCGATGCGGTCTGGATGCAGAAATACCTCGTGCCTACCATCGCCTTGGGATTCCTGCACAACCTTGCCGCCTATCTCATGATAAGCATGAAGTACGAATTATTATTGTTGTCTTTTTACCTGGGCGGACTCGCTTTCAACATTATATGCTGCGCGGTTCTCATCCCTGCAAATCCACTCCTGGGGAGCGTACTTGCAATAGTTTTGACCTACGCAGTTGTTGCCGCAGCCACTGTTTCCACCTGTCAGTTGCGCTTCGGGTTGATTTCTAAAACGGCCCTGTCCCACGTTGCGTCCACAGCCACCCTGGGCGGAATACTCTATCTTTTTTCACGAATTTACCTGTTCAGAGAGGCTTCAGAAATTCTGGCCCTGCTTCCCGTACTGACTCTGGCATGTTACCGGTGGCGTGAGTTCAACAAATCGCGCAGGACCCACCTCTGCCAGTCCCTTTTGCGTTGAAGGCGCAGTTGCGGGTGGGTTTCGTTTTAGCAAAAAACATAGGACGGGATTCTATTGGAAATCTTTTTTTTGCTGACACTTGCGCTGGGGCTTCTCCTCCCTTATGGGATCTACTTTTTCGGTAAGGCCCACGTGCGCGGGAGTTTTGCCGGGCAGGCTCGAAACACTGACGCCGCCACGCGCAATCCGTCTCATTGCGCGCCCCGGGTGGGTGTGATTATTCCCCTGACCGGAGATTCTCCTGTCATGAAAGCCTGCCTGGGATCGCTCCTCGATCAGTCTTATCCCAATTATGAGACGATTTTTGTCACATGCAGCAGTAATGACTTGGCAGTGCAGATTGTAAACCAGGTTATTCAAACAAAAAAAAATGCGCGACACATAGTGAGCGGGGCTGCGTCAAGGTGCAGCCAGAAAAATCATAACCTGCTGGCAGGCCTGGCTGATTTGGATTCGTCAATTGAAATACTGGTCTTTTGCGACAGCACGCACTGGGCCCCGCAGCGCTTTCTAACAGACCTCGTAAGCCCCATTGTCTCAGGCAAAACGGTTATGACCACTGGATTTCACCGCGTCGTTCCCGGGGATTGCCGATTGCCGACCCTGGGGATGCTCGTGTCGGTTATGGCCATCCATCTGATGCAGGGAATAGAACCCATTAGCCAGCCATGGGGAGGGGCGACGGCCATAAGTAGGCGAACTTTCGAAGAAAACAGGATAAACGCCCTTTGGGCCAAAAATGTGGTGGATGACGTGTCGATGTACACACACCTGGCGAAAGCCGGAATCAGGGTTCGGCCTGTTTCTTCAGCCTGCCTGCTAACGCCGATTGGAGGCGTAACCTTTCGAGGCTGGTACGGATGGCTCAAGAGACAGCTTTTTTATCTAAAGGTCTGCCAGCCGGCCACCTGGGTTGCCGCGGCTATTGTAGCACTCGCTCTTTGCGCACCTTTTCTGGCAGGTCTCGCTTGTGCAGCCGGAATTATGGGGTTCGCCCCTAATTACATGACCGTTGCCGGATGCGCATTCGTTGCAGCCTTTTCGGCCATCAGCATGAAATGGCGAACCCTCATTCATGAGGATATTCCGATATGGAGATGGGTCCCGGCCTTCTTAGCCGTCAATTGCATGGCCATCCTGTGCTATACCGGCACATGGTTCAGCAATTTGCTTTCTTGGCGGGGCATCTCATACCGGGCGACCTGGGGCGGGAAGGTGAAGGAAATCATTCGAAAGAGCTAGCACCGGGTTTACATCAATCTACAGCGATGGATTAGGCAGCTTTACAGAGTAGGTTTTTCTCCACAGCTCGAACATCAAGAGCGAGAACAGTCGATGTGCGTTGGCGCGGCTCTGATAACGGCGCCCGATAAGCCCGGCGATTATGTCCTTGTTGAAGATTGCCGAATCCGTTTCATGTAGCACATCTTTCAGGTAAGTTCCCCATTTTCCGCTAAACCAGCTTGCCAAAGGCATTGCGAGACCCTGTTTGCGATTCAGGTCCAGTGCCGCTGGCAGGCGCACTTGCGCTACCCGGCGCAGCAAAATCTTCCGCATTTTTGTGGTTGCCTTGAGATTTCCCGGCACGCGCCGGAAAGCAAATTCGATGAGTCTGTGATCGAGGTAAGGATTTCGAACCTCGACAGAAGCAAACATACTGGCTCGATCTGCTTTTACCAGATATCCATCCGCCAGCGTGGTTTTGAAATCGACCTCGGTTGCGGTATTTATCAATGATAGGCCAGGGTGGCAAAAATGGGCCCTGTAGTTTTCAGGTTCTGAGATATTGATAGCATCCCTTACGGCTGGCGAGAGTAACCGGTACCTGCTCGCGCGATCGAAATATACATTCACGTGAGCAATACTATTTGACACACCTCCCGAAAATCCCAGGGAGAAGTTGCTGTCGCGAAAACCGGCAGGAAAATTGGCAGAAGCTGCACGCGCAATGCAAGCCCTGATCGGGCCTGGAACAAACTTTCTTAGATACTGTGCCTTCAGCAGCCAGGAATAATGATCGTAGCCTCCAAACAGTTCATCGCCGCCATCTCCACTCAGCGCTACGGTCGCAGATTCCCGAATCAGTCGTGAAATCAGATACATTGGAACGATTGCATCATCGGCTATCGGTTCATCGAATTGCCTGGCCAGTTTGGGCATCAGGTCGATCGAGGCGGGTTCTGCGACCAGTTCGGTATGATCTGTCCCGAAATAGTCCGCCACTATCCGGGCAAAGGGCGCCTCGTTCAGGTTTTCATGTCCCGGGAAAGTGACGGTAAAAGTCTTGACAGGTCTGCAAGAATTCTGGGCCGCCATGGCGGTTATCAAGCTGGAATCAATCCCGCCGCTCAGCATGATACCCAGCGGCACATCGGCGATCAATTGAGACCGGACAGCATCTGTTAACAGCGATTCGAGTTCATCAACCAGTTGTTCATCCGAGGCAGGCGCATCGGTAGAGAATTCCGGTACTTGCCAGTAACGCACGATGCGCAGGTCGTCTTTCTCGAGATCGTGGATTAACCAATGTCCGGGCAGAAGTTTATTGACGTCTTTCAGAATACATCTATCACCGGGCACATACCCGTAGGCCAGGTAAAAGTTGAGCGCAGGGAGGTCAATCTCTCTGTGAAAAGATTGATCGGCCATTATGGCTTTGGTTTCCGAAGCGAATACCAGTCTTCCGTTTCTGTGATAGTAGTATAAAGGCTTCTCGCCGGCGCGGTCCCGTGCCAGGAATAGCTTCTTCTCGGCGCCGTCATATAGACAGAAGGCGAAAGCGCCGACCATACGCTCGATACAGTCCGTGCCCCAGGCCCGGTAAGCTTCCAGGATTACTTCAGTATCGCTGGAGCTTCGGAAACGGTGGCCCTTTGATTCCAGAATTTCTCGCAGTTGTGGATGGTTGTAGATTTCACCATTGAAAACTATAGTGAATTGCCCGGTAAGGTCGGTCATTGGTTGATGGGCGCCCGGCGAGAGGTCTATTACGGCTAGCCGGCGATGAGCCAGTGCCACATGGCCGTCAGGTGACCGCCATATTCCTGCATAGTCAGGCCCGCGATGAGACATGGAATCGCGCATGCGGCACAGCAACTCAGTATCGGTTTGAAAGCAGCGGGAGGCAGTACCGACTATTCCGCACATGTGGCAATCCCGTTAATCATAGAATTTCCTACTGCTTGTCATATGCACCCGCATTAACAAATCCGGCTATCCTGTACAATTGATCCCGGCAATCTGTTGTTCCACGTTGATGAAGGCGGATCGACCGGCTACGGCATTGTTATAGAGATCGAATACTTTCTTATGGTTTTTTTCCGGATCGAACAGTTCCAGGACCAGGCTTTGCCCTTTTTCGGCCCTTTTAAGCGCGGTTTCCCTGTTACCGAGAACTGTTAGGATTGCTTTTGCCAGAGCATGAGGGTCCTTCTGTTGAACCAGCAGTCCTGTCTCGCCATTACGAATGACTTCGCCTATCCCCGAAACATCGGACGCCACCACGGGCAACCTGTGAAGCAGGGCCTCCATTATCACTGTCGGAATTCCGTCCCGATCTCCCGTGGAATGGACGATGCTGGGCATCACAAGAACATCCGAAGAATAGAACAGATCGGAAATACGATCGTGTTGAACGAACCCGGGAAAGGTTACCTTGTTAGTGAGGCCAAGCTTTCGCACCAGGTATCCGAGTTGGAATCGCATCGGACCTGCACCGGCCAGTGTAAGATGAAAATCGAGCCCCTCCTTTTCCAGCAATTTTGCCGCATGGAGGAGCACATCAAAGCCTTTTTTTCGCACGAACCGGGCAACCCCCAATATCTTACAGGGAGCACACATCCTGACGGGAGCTTCCCGGTGAGTTTTCAAAAGGAGCCCGTTATAAGTAAGCAGGAATTTGCTCGTATTTCCTCCAGCAAAGCCTGCCAGGTAGCCGATATTCGTTTTCGTCTCGGTCCTTACGAAAAGAGCATCATGAATCTTTTCCGCAAGCGCGCCGTCAGGGGGATAAATGTCACCGGCCCGTGCCGTAAAGCTGAACGGAATCCCGGTCAGCCTATAGGCCACCCAGGCGGCTGTGGCCGGTCCGTTGGCCCAGGGCGAATGAATATGTTGAATACCCGATTCCTCAAACAGTCTCGCGAGCCTGAATCCGCAAAGAAAAGACCAGAGATTTTCGCCGGTCTGTTCCAGACAGCTCCACTTTCTGAATGGAACCAGGCGCAGAAGCGACCAGGTTCTTGACGGGTCTTTTCTGAACCAGTAAGCGAAATCGGCAAGGATGCTTTTGAGTGCCTTAAGCCCCAGCCTCCCTATATCTGCCGATTCCGCGAGCATTTCGGGTGAGAGCCAGCGGGTGCGTTTTCCGTATAAAGTATAGACTTTCAGAGGAAGTCCCATCCTCCGTAGATTGATTACCTCGCTGAAGACAAATGTTTCCGAAGGCACCGGAAACCATAGGAGAATATACGCGACTTTCGGAAGATGTGGATTCAAGAAGTTTCTTCGCTCCATATTAGATGCGTTCCATAACTCGACACTCTTCAACCGCGGTTGCCAGGACCCCGGATTTGGAATATATAAGCGATGCACTTGGCCAGGCAAAATAATCCGACCCGATTCGTGGCATTTGCAGTGACCACGCAGTTGGGAAAGGAAAAGGAAGTGGCAAAAATTCTCTATGGAGTACACGGCACCAACAACGGTCACGCGATTAGAGCCCTGACCATCGCACGCCACTATCCCAATCATGAATTCCTGTTTGTCAGCCACGACAGGGGGGCAGCTATTCTGAAATGTGAATTCCCGGTGGCCTGGTTCCCAAATCCGGACACGCGATTTCGCGCACACCGGGTTGATACTTTTTCCACTGTTGTCAGCAATCTGCGGTTTTTCAGCCAGCGAAAAAAACAGATGCGCTCGGTTCTGAAGCTGATCGATGAATTTCAGCCGGACGTAGCCATAAGCGACTATGAATTCCTCTTGCCTCGAGCCAGCCGCCAAGTCGGTTTACCGTGCCTGTCCCTTGACCACCAGCATATTATAACTCTCTGCTCTCATCCCATACCGTCCAGCCAGATATTGAGTTATTTTACAACTGGTTCGGCTGTGCGTCATCTCTTCAGCAATGCTTCCGACTACATGGTGATTTCATTCTTCCGTGCGCCGGTCAAGTACCAAAATGTTAAGCTCACACCTCCCCTGCTGCGGGAAAGCGTACTTGGTATAGAGCCCCGGTGCGGGGAGCATATCCTGGCTTACCAGAGCACTTCCACATTCAAACAGTTTTCCCGCTTCCTTCAGATGCTCGGCAGGCCCGTCAAGGTATATGGCTTTGATTCCGACCATACCGAGGGCAAACTCCACTTCAAGAAGCACTCGGAACAGGGCTTTTTAGAAGATCTGGCTTCCTGTAGTTACGTCATTTGCGGTGGCGGTCACACCCTGATCTCTGAGGCGCTCTTTTACGGCAAACCGGTGATTTCTTTTCCTATTGCCAATTTCTTCGAACAGTATCTGAATGCATTTTATATCGAAAAATCAGGCTACGGAATGAATGCTAAAGGACTCAAGGCCACTCTGGAGAGAATCCCGGCTTTCGAGAGTCGATTAGGCCAGTTAAAGGCTAATATAAAGCTGGGCAAATTCAAGGGTAACGCAGAAGTCTATTCGCTGCTGGACCACTTCATCCGCGAAAAAAAGCTTCCAACGGATTCATCCGGGTTAAATTAATTTCCATCCGGAAAGCCTGAACCAGCCCCATCTTGGCGGGTCGGGGTCACGCCCTCCAAGTTTATGCCGTTGCCTGGATACTTATTTATCTACCGAGTCTTCAGGAGACGCTCGAATATCTGCTCGTATTCTTGGACCATACAGGAGTTGGAATAAGAACGCCGGGCACGCTTTGCGCCTTCCCGACCGAAGGCGGCCCGAATCTTTTCATCACTGAGCAAAAGGCTCAAGGCATCCGCAAGGGCATGGGCGTTGTGGCTGGGAACCAGCAAACCCGTTCGGCCATGTTCAACCACTTCCGGTAAGCCTCCGACCTCGGTCGCTATAACCGGCAGGCCACTGGCCATAGCCTCCAGAACCACATTCGGAAGCCCTTCCTCCAGTGAGCTCAAAGCTAACACGCTACCCTGCCACAGCAGGGGGCGGATATCCAATTGGCCCGACATCAGGCAGATACGTTCTCCGAAGGCCGCCTGCCCTGCATATTCTGAGATGGATTTGCGCCTGTTGCCGTCTCCCACTATCCATAATTCGGCATCCGGGTGCCGTCGAGCGAGCAAGTCGAAGGCAGTGATAAGGGTATGGTGGTCTTTTTCCGGAACCAGCCGCGCGATGCAGAGAACTATTTTCCTGTCCTTTTCTCTGGAGATTGGAGGCGGTTGGAAAAACGCCGTATTAACTCCGTTCGGGATGACGGTTATTAACGACTCAGGTATCCGGTACCTATTGGATAGCTGCCTTTTCAGGGCGATTGCATTGCAGATATGGTGGTCCGCCAGGGGCCAGAGCAGTTTTTCGTGCTGCCGGAAGGCAGAACCGTCACCTCGGCAGGTGCCGACAATGATCGGGACTCGGGCAAGCCGGCCCAGCAGCCGCCCCCAGATATTGGGAACGACTGTCATGAGCACAAGGATGTCAATGGGAGCCGACCGTAACCTGCGCCAAAGATTGAAAAGACATTCCGGCCCGACCCAGGTCTTTTTTGAAAGATGGACGACAGGAATTCTTCCCTTTTCGGCAAGAGGCTCCATATCGTCGCCTGCGGCCATCGTCCAGATTTCTGCTTTGAACCGGGCTGGGTTGAGGTTTAGTGCAAGCTCCAGCGCCTGGCGCTGAGTGCCGCCGAAGTTGAGTTCTTCCAGCAGCAGGACAATACGTGCAGACTTCTTCCCGGGAGGTCCATCGAAGGCTGGAAAGCAGTCTCTTGCCACTTTCAGTATCCCATCAGTCCGCAGCATCTTGAACACACAGGCATCAGGCCTTCAGTGGAAATGCTTTGCCTGAATCTAAGGTAGGCCGGAGAATTCCACAGCTCGGTAAAGGAGGACCTCTTGATGTTTCCGACCACGTAATCGTGAAAGTCCCTGCATGGTGAGAGATCCCCGTTGCTGTTGACTTCTGCTGCATTGTAGATCGAAATACACCGGTCGAAGCCGAACCGGCACGAATGGTCGGTGTAATAGCGCCGGAGGTTTTCCTCGCCCGAAATATCCGGAATCAGGATTACAGGAGGAAAACTCATGGGGCGGGACCGGGCCCGCAACTCTCGCAACTGCTGATCCAGTGTGCGGTAATCTGCCGGTTTCCAATCCCCTATCCAGCCCCGGTGCAATGAAGGAACTGAACCGAACCGTCGTGCGAAATCCTTTTCGTGGGCATCGGCATGGTCCTGATCGATCCACCAGGACAGATAGAACACGAAAAGGTCGACATGCTCTCGAAAAGCTTCATAAATATTTACAAGGTTGTTCAGATTCGCCCTGGAAATCGTTGTGAGCGAGGCAATCAGGGGCAGGTTATTCTTCTGAGAGCGTCGTTCCCGGTTTATCTCGGCCAGACCTGCTCTAATTTCTGCAAAGCTGTTGCAACGTCCCGCTCCATTGCGAATACTGTTGTGCAATTCCTCCGTAGGGCCGTCGATAGATACCTGAAGAAGGAAAAGAGGAGCCCTTGCCAGGCGCATGGCAGATGAGGCGATACGGGTGCCGTTTGTTGCGATCGATACCGGCAGCCCCATCGCGGTCGCAGATTCGATCAGGCCCAGAACGCCGTCGTAGAGCATCGGCTCACCACCCCAAAGGTATAAAAAAGGGCTGTGGCCGTAATGGACCAGATCGGCTATTTGCTCCAGATACCGGCCAAGGGGCACTTCCTGCTTCTTCAGTTCTTTTAGATCTTTGTCACGCAGGAATCCCCCTTCGCCCCACTGGCCGCAAGTGGTGCAGCGCAGGTTACACAAGTCGGTAAGCCGAAGACTGAGCTGCAGAATCTTTCCCCCGCAGCCATGACGGTAGCCTTTTGAAAGCTGATTGAAAAATATCTTTTGCGCCTGCAATGCTACGAGCTTGGCGGCGATCCGGGGATGGCGGCCAAACCGCCACAGATTCCTGAGCACTGCGCCACGCCCGATACTGCTGCATCTGTCTTTCACCCAAATTCTCTCTTTAAAAGGACACTGTCTTGCCGCTGACCGCGGATTGAGCCGGCAACTTGACACCCTCAGCCTTCTATGGCACAAGGGCTTGAATTGATTTCAACTATGAGTTTTGCTGACATCTATGGTTAGGCTGCGAATTATACTCTGATCGAGCTGAATTTCAACATTCCTCATAGCAACGCGGGGGAATCGGGCAGGACATTTCCGAAAGATCCAAAAGAATCAGGTAGATAACCATGAAAGCACTCGTCTACAGGCGTTCCGTCCCGCTTTATCTCCTGTGCCGAATACTCAGCAGAATCCGGCCGCGGCGATTCTTCCCCCGCCTGGCTCCTTTTGGACTCAGGGAAATACCTCTCCCCGGAAACGAAAGGGGTTGGGTTCTCCTGAAAAACAGCCTTTGCGGTATCTGCGGCTCGGATCTTGGGCTCCTTCGTGGAAATGAGTCATTCCTCCTGGAACCATACGCTTCTTTTCCCGCTGTGCTGGGCCATGAAATAGCGGCGGAGGTAGTCGCGGCGCCGAAGGACTCGGAATGGAATACTGGTGACCGGGTAGTGGTTGAGCCGCTGCTCTCGTGCGCAGAACGGGGATTGCCTCCATGCCGGTTTTGCAGCCTGGGTTCCTATAATCTTTGCGAATCTTTCACAGCCGGGAATCTGGCTGCGGGACCGGTCATTGGGTACAATGCAAGCCTTGGGGGCGGGATGGCCGAGTTCATGCTCGCACCTTCCGGAAGGCTGATCCGCATCCCTGATTCGCTCACAGATGAGAAGGCTGTACTGGCGGACTCACTCGCCTCGGCCTTGCAGCCCATCCTGGACCATTTCCCCCGGGATGATCAGACAGTGGTCGTTTTTGGGGCGGGGATTGTAGGACAGCATGCCATCCGAATCCTCAGGGCGCTTGGATCCAGAGCCCGACTGGCGACCGTGGCGCGCTACCCTTTTCAGCAGGAACTGGCACTACATGGGGGCGCAGACCTGGTCCTGAAGTCACCCAATCGGGGCGAACTGGGCAAAGCGGTTGGCGCGAAATTCATCCCGACTACGTTGGGAGGCGGGAACCTGGAAGGAGGAGCTGACGTGGTCTTTGACTTTGTGGCGAGTAGGCGCTCTCTTCAGGAAGCGCTTCTCGCCCTGCGAGCCCGCGGAAAATACATAATGGTCGGAACAGCCGGACGTATCGGTCCTGTGGATTTTTCCAGTCTGTGGTTTCGAGAACTGAACATTACGGGCTCGTCGTGCTATGCTTTCGGAAATTATGAGGGCCGACGTGTGCGGACATACCAGTTGGCTATCGACCTGTTGGCGGAAGGATACCCCACTGAGGGACTCCTTACCCACACCTACTCTTTGAATGCATTTGCCCGTGCGTTCAAGACCGCCTTCAACAAAACCGGGTTCAAGAGCGTCAAGGTAGCCATCGACTTGAGAAAAATTGCGAAGAAGAACGGCGCAACCGATGGCTGCCTCTCAATCCGATGAAGGTGCCTCTTGAAACTTGTAATCAGCATTGACGTGGAAGAAGAAGGCCTTTTTTCGGGCAGATATCTGCGGATGCCTACCGGGGTTGAGAACGTAAGGGAGTTGCGCCGGCTGGAGTTCATTACCTCTGAATTCGGCTTTCCTCTTACACTCCTGACTACCTACGGGGTAGCCGTTTCCCGGCCTTGCCAGCAAATTCTCCAATATTTTCGCGACTTCTACCGGGCGGAAATCGGAGCCCATATGCACCACTGGAGCACTCCGCCGTTTCAGGTTCTTCCTTATTCCGAACCGATCCGTTCAGACCTGCTGCCGCGTCCTTTGCTCGAGGCGAAATTCGAAACACTTCTGGCCTCCTTGCGAGACAACCTGGGAGTTGTTCCTCAGGCCTTCAGGATGGGGAGATTCGACATTGGGAAAATGGTTTTCGATCTGCTGCTGAAATTCGGGCTAAATGTGGACAGCAGTGTGGTGCCCCTGCGAAGGATTTCCGGAGGCCCCAATCACTTTCTTGCGCCTGCAGACCCGTTCAGGTGCATTTCCGACCCATCCCGGCCCGATAATTCGATACTCGAAGTCCCGCTGACAATAGTTGCTCTCGTGCGCACCGCACCTCAACTGATTCACCAACTGGCCTCAAATATCTCTGAGCGAAACAGGAATGCTGTTTTTACGGGATTCAGATATATGGCCTCGGCCGGCATACACCCGGCATGGTTCCCCTTGCAGTCTATGAAGCTAGCTGCCCGATTGCACCGCTCTCGCAACGGGAGAGTCCTCAATATGTTTCTCCATTCATCCGAGCTCAAACCGGGAGCGAGCCCATCGTTTCCGACTGAACGAGCGGTTAACTCTCTGGTTGATAAAATCCGAAAATTCTTAAGCTGGCTTGTGCGGACCGGACCGGTGGAAGGCGTCACTCTCTCCCAACTCTACGACCGAAAATCGTGGGGCAAGAGCAACTTTTGCGATGAATTTAAAACGATATAAATATCAGCTAATTACCCTTGTAGCCGTTTGTATTCCTTTCCAAAATCCGATCTATGAGGAGTTGGAAAATCCCCATGGCCGTTAATTGAAGGCCCGCCAGAACGCACAGCGACCCCAATGACACAACGCCCCAGTGATAGCTGACATGCCGTGTCATAAGATATTCAGTGAGACCGCTGATGTTGCCAAAAACCCCGATAAAAATCGATACGGACCCGGCCACCAGCATTTTCCTGGTCGAACAGAGCCGGAGGACCAACCGCCCCAAGGCGGAGTGGCTGCGCTTATTACCGTTGAGTGCGGCCGTCGCATGCTCTGCTATCACACCGATGGATAACGTGAGCAGCCCGGCAAGAAAGAAAGTGTTTATTGCTATTTGGCGGTAGACAAAATTTTCCCCGATAATATGTTGAAAAATATAGTTCCATACCGGATCGATGCTGTAGCACAGAGCAACCAGCCAAAGCATAATGGTGGCGGCGCCGAAGAATTTCAACGGGCAATAGCACAGGGCAATCTCAATGATGGCAAGAAAAAAACGCAGGCCATCCCGCAGGATGCTCAGCTTGGAACGCCCGGTTCTTTCATGGTATGGAACCGGCAATTCGCGAATGAGCAGATCGGAAACCATTGCCCGCAGGGTCATGGCTGGTGTGAAGTGAAGTCCCGTAGGCAAAGGATAGAGTTTAGCAAGGGCTTCTTTCCTGATTACGCGCATTCCCGTAGCCGTATCGATTATTTTTTTCCCGGACAGGTAGGAAGCCATTGCGGCAAACACGCGGTTACCAAACCAGCGAAGGGCTGGCATCCTGCTTTCTTTATGCATCCGGGAACCAAGCACCAGATCGGCGGAATCGTTAATGGCTGCGTTGCACAAATCGACGAAGTATTCCGGATCGCAAGTCCCATCGGCATCCAAAAAGCATAGAAGGTCGCTCGATGCCTTTGAGAATCCGTGTTTGATGGCAGCCCCATAGCCGAGGTTCTTTTCGTAAGCGATTACATTCACAAATTCGTATGAAAACGCGATCTCAGCGGTACGATCCGTGCTTCCGTCACTCACCACTATGATCTCGACCTCGCGGATGGTCGTATTCCTGAGGATACTTTCCTTAGCAGCCAGGCATCGCTCTATTGTATCCCCGATAGCATCCTCTTCATTCAATGCCGGAATCACAATGGTCAGACTTTGGGGGACAGAACGACCATCTTTCTGCCCCAGCCGGGAGTTCAAACTCAAAATGGGTCTCTCAGGAATTGCCGTCAAAGATTTACCCATATTATCCGTGTTCCCCAAAAGTTGTTCGCTTCACCGGTTGGTACCATGAGCCTGTAAAGAAGCCCCAATTCCAGTTGGTCAATACTATCACAAAGAAGAAGATAAATTGAACAGTCCTGCCGGGACTGCCTGTCTTGAGGAAGAACCACAAACTCAGAATTGGCCAGGGGAGCAGAAACAAGAACCATATAAAGGGATAAACAACAAGCAATGCGAAAAAAGAAACCAGGCCGACGGCCACTACGAAAGGTTCGAAATCGGGCAACCTGAAGAAGCCGTGCTTCCTCACAAGATGCCATTCTCCGGCCCCGTACCTTCTCATCATTCTGCAGAAGTCCCGGTATGTCCCGGGACGGTAATGACCTACTACCGCCGCCGGGTTGTAAATCAGCCTGTATCCTTTCCCCACAATCTTGAGGTCCAGTTCCAGGTCTTCCCCGGGAAACTGCGCCTCGTCAAATCCTCCAATTTCTTCAAAAACGATCTTCCGGTAGGCCGAATTGCAGCTCGCATTGTGCGTGGTTTCACCAAAAACGGCCTCTGTTTGGATATATCGGGTTACGAAACCGCTGATCTTAAGAAACTCCTGTATTCTTTTTCCCATTTCTGATTCATCAGCCGGACTTACTTGATCTCCCCCAACTCCGGCAACATCCGGGCCGATAAAACCCTTCTCAAGTTCCTGCAGCCAGTGGCTATCAGCAAAACAATCGCTGTCGGTAAACGCGACCAACTTCCCCCTGGCCTTCTTTACACCCGCGTTCCTGGCCCGTGAGGGTCCTCCTCTGTCAAGCCTTATCACTTCTACGCCGCTGAATGTCTCGCAGAGTTCTGCCGTCCCATCGGTTGATCCGTCATCCACGACGATGACCTCATAGCTGGGATGATCCTGGTTACTCAGGGATTCAAGGCACTTTGAGATCGTTTCACGACAATTGTATGCTGCAACAATGACCGATATCAAAGGCTCTGAGCTGTTCACTTTCCGTGGTGCTCCGTGCAGAGATAGGAAAAGAAATTCCTGGCTCCTCGCATCTTGCGATAAAGATCAGCAGCACTTCGCGTCGCAAGCAGAAACCTTATCATGTAGGTCGGACGCAAATAGAAGCTCTTGAGCCCCCTGTCAACCCCATCGGCTACTGCCTTTCTGCTCAGCCCCGGGTATTCGACTACCGGAGCCTGCTCGCCATTGTCGAGCCACTTGTCCCAGCTCAGTTCTTTCAAAAGTCCAGCTTCGCGGCAGTGATCAAAGTAAGCGGTCCCGGGGAAAGGAACGGCCGCTGAAAACTGGGCCGTATGTAACCCAAGCCCGAGAGCGAACCGTATGGTCCTGTCAATGCTCTCAAGCGATTCTCCGGGAAGCCCCAGGACAAAGCACCCATGCACATCCAGTCCCGACTTTTTTGCAAGCTCCATGAATCGTAGACTGTCATCGAGGCTTTTTCTTTTGTTCATGAGGACAAGCATCTCATTGTCGCCGGATTCGAATCCCACGAGCAGTTGTCTGCAACCCGCTCTTTTCAAGAGCCGGAAGAGTTCTTCATCCGCCGTATCCGCTCGTGCATTAACGGAGAATGTGATTTTCAAATCCCGCCGCAGGATCTCTTCACAAATCTCCATTGCATTGGCTTTGATCAGTGTAAAGGTATCGTCCTCAAAAAAGAATTCGCCGCCGCGAACGACTTGAGGACACTGTCGGATATCGTACTCGATTTCGTCTACGACGTTTCGCGCTGAGCGCAGTCTCACCTTGTGTCCGTGCATAACTTGAGGCCAGAGGCAAAAGACGCATTTGTGCGGGCATCCCCGGCCGGAAAATATGTCGATATACGGGTATAACTTAGACCCGTCGAAATACTTCATCAGATCGAGTTGATGCCACGCCGGAAAAGGCAGGGAATCGAGATCCTCTATGAGGGGACGGGGCTGCGTTATCCGGGGACGGCCGTTTTCGAGGCTGCATATGCCCTTTATTTCCTTTAGATCCGGATAATTGGAGACTATGTCCAAAACCGTATGGTCATATTCCCCGACGCAGATCACATCAACCACCCCGTTCGAGATCTCCATCGTTTCTTCGGGGAGCGCCGAGACGTGGGGGCCAACCATGATCACCTTCGCCCGGCTCTCTTCCTTGCAGATGCGGGCGCATTCGATGTCCGAAAAAATAGACGGAGTGGTGGAATCCAACACCACGAAATCAGGGTTTTCATTCTTTACGAGGCGCCTTAGATCTTGTTTGTCCAGGCCTTCAGCCGGAAAATCGTACAGTTTTGCACCAATTCCGGCTTTTTCAAGGACCGCTGTAGCATAGGCCAGCCAGTCGGGCGCCCGAAGCACGCGGCCCCGCGTCCGTCCCGCCCAGCGCTGGGTCCTATTGAAACCTTTAATGTATGGCTCGTTGATTATTAAGACTTTCATCAGTCAGCCAGTTTTGATCGGATATACCCTTAACCGCGAAATAAGCGCACGATCCTGATCGATTTGTGACATTTCCAGGAATATACGAAAGCCTCCCTCTTGTGAATCCCTCAAAGTTTACGAGGAGGAAAGCCCTCTATGACCAGCTCCGAAGGACATGAAGCCGGTTTTCAGGACGCTGGCCATAAAAAAGGGAATAAAAATAGAAGAAAGGCGCCTAATATCAGACCATGTTCACACATCATCTCTATTCCATCCAAGTATGGAGTGGCGCAGGCGGTTCGAATACATCAAGGAACAAGGAGCCGAGGGTAAGCGTCCCGGACCAACTGCAAACTTCCTGAACGATGCCGTCTTTTAAGGACCTAATGATTTACAACCGCTTTGAGCATACAATCCGTCGACCTCCGGCTCTACTGGCGGTATCTGACGTCACTATTCCGACTGTGAGGATAAATGCCATATTAGACAGGGAAAACTGGGCTGTCAAATGGAAAAGATTCATGGACAAACTTTCTTATATATCCTCTAAGCTGATGAAAATATGGCTATAAAGATGGAGCTATCAAATGAGTAATTCTCAAGCGATCCGCTTTGAGTTATATAGGCCGTCAGCTACATCAAAGTCAGTAATTAAGAGAAATATCGGTATATTCGCACTGTAGCATGTCCCCGAATAAGCAACAGGATTGGTCGGATGGACGGAGAAAATGGGTCGCAAAAGTATCTCAGTGCGGTTTGTGGCTGAAAAAGTCGAATGGATCACCGGCACCCTTTTTATTGCGGGGTGGACATGGAGTAAAATTACCAGGGTGCGCTTTTTCTTAGAGGTCCATTAGTTGAACTGACAGAGGTGGTTTTGGGCGAACCGGCGAAGGGCTTTCGAAATAAAGTTAACCCCTGCAAGGTTCATGATGCTGTAGGCCAGTCTGAGATTCCCAATAAGCATAGTCGGTGCTGCGGCCTTCGATCGGGCTAAAAAATCGAACCGAGTTTATTCCAATGAAAATTTTCCTGGATGCAATCCCGTTGACTGAAATAGTCACCGGCATACAGCGTTATGTCCGGTGCCTCTATACTGAGTTGGAATCTTTCCCGGACGTTTCGGTATCCTATTGCCGCAGATGGAGTTGCGGCCCGGAAATGCCCCAGCAGGCAAGCCCCGGCAAATGGTCCAGGAAGATGGGACTGATTCGGAGACTCCCGGATTCAGTAATCGTTGCAGGAAGGATCCTGGATAGAATGAATTTTGAGCGCCGCTTGAGGCGAGAGCAGCGCAAGGCCAATTATGATGTTTTCCACGCAACCGCCTATTTTCCACCGGTCATTAATGATGTTCCGGTTGTTTTTACAGTCTACGACCTCTCTTTGATCAAGCACCGCGAAAAACATCCGCGCGAAAGGGTCTGGTTCTCCGATTTTTTTTTCAAAAGACGGCTGCCACTTGCCTCCCACATTATCTCGATCTCCGATTTTACAAGGAGCGAACTGATCGAAGAACTGGGGATTTCGCCGAATAAAATCACCACCATTCACCTGGCGCAAGGACCCGCATTCTATCGGCGGTCAAAGTCGAAGATCCTCAGTGTGCTTGACCGCCGCGGGTGGCCCAGAGACTACATCTTATTTGTCGGGACATTGGAGCCCCGAAAAAACCTGCAGCTCCTGGTCAAGGCCCTTCCATTACTCGGCTCCGATATCCCCCTGCTTTTTACCGGCTGGTCGGGTTGGGGAGACAGGGAGTGGTGGGAGGAAGTCAAGAGGATGAGACTCCAAAACCGGGTGATCCTGACGGGTTACATTGACGAGGAGACCCTTGCGTGTCTGTACGGCGGGGCATCGGCATTCGTATACCCCAGCGTCTATGAGGGCTTTGGACTCCCCGTGCTCGAAGCGATGGCCTGCGGCTGCCCTGTTCTTTGCACCAACTGCGCCAGCCTGCCCGAGGTCGCCGGAGATGCCGCCGTTCTCATCGATCCTTACGATCCGGAGGCTCTCGCCCACTCGCTCGAACGGGTGATTCACGATTCCGGACTCAGAGACCGGCTCGTTGACGCTGGTACCGAAAGAGCTAAGTTGTTTTCGTGGAAGAAAACGGCATCAGAGACCTTTGAGGTATTCAAAACCGCTACAGGCAGGAATCGGTGCTGAAAACCGCAGGTAACAGGTCTGAATTCGACGGCAACGCATTTGCAAAAACATGCCGGGTCATGAAAGAACAATCCAGTGCCGAACACTGTGACCGGGATCGCGTCATTATGCCGCTTCCGCGGTCCATGGCTGAGCAAAAGGTCTTTGAAAAATGGCTTCGGCGGTATGGCCGGATTCAGATCTCACGCTCAAAAATTCGAAAAGTCTTGTAGCACTCGGCGCCGTATTTTTGCAACGAGCGTAGAAAGTATGCCAGTTGCTCGCAAATTAACGAACAGTCGCATATCTCGATCGCAGGCAGGCGCGAAACGCGGATAATGGTGCTCAGGATCAGCGCATGGTGGAGTTGTCTGCGCTGGTAGGATTTTTTTACTCCAAGCAGGATTGTGCGGACCTTGCGGACCGGTTTGAATCTGGCCTCATATAAAAGCCCCAGTTTACCCCAGACCGAGAGATGACCATTCAGCTTCTGTATGCAAGGGTTCAGGTCCGGAATAGAGATAATGAATGCGGCTATACGATCCCCATCCATTATGAGATCGACCAGTTCGGAGCGAAGCAGCGGCCTCAGTTCTTTGAATGCGTCCTGAAACTGCCGCTTCGTCAAGGGTATATGGCCCCAGTTGTCATCCCACGATTCGTTAAATATTTCGAGCATCTCTTCAGCGCGTTTGACAAGCTCACGCGGCTTGGGGGAAGTCAAAACCAGGCCCTGCCCGGTCATGATCTCATCGAGCCGGCGCTTCAACAGGCTAAAGTCGTTATTACGATTCGTGACACGCAGAGCATACCAGTCTATGGCTTTGCGAAATCCCCACGAGGTGATCAGGTCCTGGTAATAGGGGGGATTGTGTGATTGCAGAAAGACCGGGAGAGTGTCAAATCCTTCCACCAGGAGGCCCACTTCATCGTAGATGGTAAAACTGAGCGGACCCTGAATCCGCGTTTTTCCTTTTTCTTTGAGCCATACCGCCGCCGCATCGAAGAGCGCGGCCGCAATACGGCGGTCATCCACGGATTCAAAAAATCCAAAAAAACCGGTCTCCTTGTCGTGTCGCGCTTCGTACCGGCTGCTGACGTGTGCCGATAACCTTCCGGCCGGTTGGCCCTGGTGATATGCAAGAAAATACCGCGCTTCCCCGAATTCGAAAAAAGCTCCCTTTCGAGGGTCGAGGATTTTTTTTTGTTCGGAAAGGATCGGCGGCACCCAACAGGGATCGTTTTTCTTAATCCGCCATGGCAGGTTCAAAAAATCAGCCTTGTCCCTTTCCGAATCGACAGGAACGACAACAACATCCTGGACAGAACTCATACTATTCTTCTCCTGATAGGATAACCGGGAGCAATATCATTGGAAAAGGGCTTGCTGATGGTGATACCTGCCGGCTCAATCCATCTTTTCATAAAAAGAACTATAACTTACAAAGTGATTAATAAGATCCCCTGAAAGGTCGCGCAGCGCGAGAACAGCTTTATCGTGTTCGAGCCTTTTCGCCACGATGTCTTTCTGTGCATCCAGTCGTGCTCTTTTTCCCCCCAGATAGGCAGGAAGCTGCTGACTGCCCGCCCTGTAGCTTATTTCAACCTGGCGCTCCTGCGAGGCAGCCAGTCTTTCCTGCGCTTCCGCTATTTTGAGCTCGGAGGACGAGTCTTTAAGCCTTTGCTCCGCCTCACGCCACTTGGCGGCAAAATCTATTTCTTTGGTCTCATCTGCGGCAATCGCTTGCTTGAGAACGGCCTTTTGCCGAGAAATATCATGGTATCGTTTCATTGAATCCCAGAGGGGTATCTCGAGCCCGACAATGTAGAAAAGGCCGCTCACATCTCTTCCCGTGAGAGGATTGGACGTTTGCACTCCCCACACCAAATGGGGAAGATATCTCAAGTAAGTCAAGGTGACATTTTTTTCCTGGAGATTTTTCTTGACGTCAAGACTCTTGAGCTCGAACGAATTGGACTTGGCCTGTTCCAGGGTCGCAGCCGCCGGGTCAAAGTCATTCAATACCTGGTATGTTGCGTTTTTCAGGTCGAGTTCCAGCGGAGGGTCTGTTGGCTTGATCCCTATCAGGTCCCTGATCCCTTCCTGTATAGTGGCTCGTGATTCAACAAGTCGTTCCTTCCCTGCACGAGCGACTGCAAGTTGCTGCTCGGCAATATCCACATCCACCAAAGCTGCACTACCCGTAGTCAAGCGGTTTTGGATAAAAGCGAGGTTTTGTTCGGCTACAAGAACGATTTCGTTCTGGTACTCGGCCATTTGGTCCAGAGACCCCAACTGAAGGAACCCAAGGGCCAACCGCTGGAGGTAATCGTCAATAATCTGCAGATGCGTATAAACCGCCACCTGGGCCAGATATTTGCGCGCGCGCATATTGAAATAAACTTCAATCGGATTGTACGGTTCCGTAACAAACTGAATTACATAAGGGCTGAAAGTGCTGCCTGGGAGCGCCGACGGTGGGTTGACAAAATACAAGGTCTGTACGGAAAAAGAAGGAACAAAGCTGTATTTGGCATCGGATACGTCAAGGCGTTTCACGTCGATTTCCAGCGAACTGCTGGTAAGGTACGGGGATTGTTGAAGGGCCAGCCCGACACAGCGTGCAAAGTCCATTACGCCTTCGATCGGCGGGTCTTCCTTGACCGGCATCCAGGCATTGGTCTGCGCCTCTGAAGGATATGGCGCAAGCAGAATAAGCGCAGCCAGGAAAAGGATCACAATAACTAGGGAATACTTAATCATCGGGGTAACCAGTTCCCGCTTCAGATCGCGATCAAAGTAGCGCTGGACTTCAAAATACAAGGACAAGTCAGCTTGGTTGCGCTGCCGTCGTGTACTTCAGACCAGTCAAAATGTCAATTCGACTTGAGCATACCGTCTTCAAGCAAGCAGACCCTGCTGCACCGGGAGGCTACATGCGGATCATGGGTAACTATCAGTACAGCTTTGTCTTTATCCGACAGGATCTGCTCGAAGTGATCCATCACCAGCTCGCCATGCATGCGGTCCAATTGGCCCGTCGGTTCGTCCGCCAGCACAATCAGAGGGCTGTTGACAAGTGCGCGAGCGATGGCCACCCGCTGTTGTTCACCACCCGAGAGCTGATTTGCCCTGTGGTGAAGACGATGTGTCATGTTCACTCTTAACAGGGCATCTTGAATTCTCTCAGGACGCTCGCTTCGCTTCACTCCCGCATATATCAGGGGAAACTCCAGATTTTCGTACACGGAGCACGTATCGACCAGATTGCACTTCTGGAAAACAAATCCGACGTAGGTTCGGCGAAAAGATGCCTGGGAGGAGCGATCGAATTGGAGAATATCCCTGCCCAGCACAGTGTAGCTGCCTGCGGTCGGGATCATGAGAAGTCCGAGAATCGAAAGAAGCGTGGACTTTCCCGATCCGGAGGGACCCATTATGGCGACCATCTCCCCCATTCGGATTCCAAGGCTAACCCCCTTCAGCACCACGATAGGTCCCGTGCCGTTATCGTACGCATGGGTCAATCTATCGACCTGGATCAGAGTAATATCTTCCTCTCCGTGCGGAGATATACTATTCATCGCGGATCGCATTTAGAACTTCCATGCGGCTGGCCCGAAGTGAAGGATACAAACCGGCTCCCGCTCCCAGAACCAGCGAAAAGAGAAGGGCCAGCCCGACACAGACAAAAAAGAGAATATCATGCGGGCGGCTTTTTAAGAGGTAACTTCCTATTTCCATTACTCCTCGGCCAAGAACACCCCCCAGCAGCGCGGATGTGAAGCTGAGGCACACAGCCTCCACCAGGAATTGGGCCAGAATGTCCCTGTCCTCCGCCCCAATTGCCTTCTTGAGCCCGATCTCCGCTTTTCGGGTCTTGACCGTTGCCATCATTCCGTTCCAGATCCCGAAGCCTCCAAGGATTAAAGTCGCCACGGTGGAAAAATAGACAAAAAGCTCGATCCACCACGCCATGCTTTGCACCCTCTTCAGTATCTCCCATTTGACTTCGATGCGGAGGCTGTCCGTAAGCTGGCGCCGGTGGACCACAGCAGGGATAGCGTCTGCGACTTTTTTAACGTCATCCCAACTTGCGCAGCGGATATAGATTTTCTGAGGAGGGGCGAGCCCCGGAATGAATGCCTGCGCCGATGTGATCGGGATAAACGCAAAGTCAACGAGGTCCCCGACTCCAACGCCTCCCAGCACTCCTGTCACTCGATATTGCTCGTTTTCGATCCAGCACGTTCGACCAACCGGGTCGGCGTTACCGAAAATCATCAGCGCCAGGGCAGCGCCCAAAACGCAGACCCGGCGCTTCAGGGAAACGTCTTCGGCATTGAAGAAAGACCCTTTAACGGGTGTGAAACTGTTTACGTCCCAAAAGGAACCGTCGGCTCCAACAAGAGAGAAAGTAATGCGGTGCCTTGGAAACGGAATGGAAACACCGGGCCTCGACACTATTACACTCACCGCCTCGATTCCAGGCAGAGCACGCAAGTCGTCGATGGTTTCGGGCTGAAACTGCTGTGTTTTCGAATACTTGTGTCCATCATCCAGGTAGGCATGGATCAAAGTGGCCCCGCCCAGCAGATCCAGGTCCCTGTTCAGAGTTTTCTTGACGTCCGTTCCCATAGTGACAATCACAATGAAACCCGCTGTCCCGAGGGCGACGGCCAGTATAACACCCAGATAGCGCCTGCGCTGCATTATTACCTGATGGATGCTAATGCGCAGGATGTCAAAGAATATGGACTTTCGGGGCATGAGGCTATCCCCCCTCCAATTCTTAAATTTCAATGGCTGAATCGGCCAGGTTGGCAACCGGTTTTCTGGAGACGGCAAGGCGAATATTACCGGTAATTCAAATATGCGCTCAAAGATTCCAGGCTGTGCGATTCTTCTGCCCGGCTTTGTTTTTTCGACAATCGATGCAGAGTCTCCAGGACGAAATCGATGTGGTGCTCTTCATGGGTGGTCATGAATGCCGTGCGGATTATCGCCTGTCCCCGGGGAACGGCGGGATAGACGGCCGGGAGAGCAAAGATTCCATTATCTAAGAGTTCCCTGGCAAAATAGAGGGCTCTTATTTCCGAACCGACAGGTATGGGGATGATCGGAGTTTCGCCATCCAGGATAGGAAGTCCGATTTCGCGGTATCCGGCGCGCGCGCGCCGTGCGTTCTTGTGGAGCCGTTCCAGCCGCTCCGGTTCCTGCTCCAGGATTTCAAGGCTTGCCAATGCGGCGGCGGCGTTGCCGACGGGCAGAGCAGCGGAAAAAATCAAGGTCCGGGACTGGTGCTTGAGGCACTCGAGCGCATCTTCGTCGTCGGAGGCGATAAAACCGCCGATGGAGGCCAGGGCCTTGCTGAAAGTTCCCATGAGGAAGTCGATTTCGGGAGTCAGGCCGAAGTGGGCAGTCGTTCCTCGGCCCTGGCTGTGCATTACCCCCAGACCGTGGGCGTCGTCGAGATAGATGATTAGTTCAGGGAATTCTTTTTTCAGCTCCACCAACTGCGGCAGGATTGCCAGGTCGCCCGACATGCTGAAGACGCCTTCGGTGATCAGAAAGGCACGGGCTTCAGGGTGCTTTTTGTAAACCTTTGCCAGTCTCTCGGCCGCGCTTTCGAAGCTGTTGTGCTCGAATGGAATAACGCGAGCCCGTGAGGCCCGGCAGCCCTCAAAAATACTGGCGTGATTTTCCTTATCACAGACAAGGAAGTGTCCGGAAGACGAGAGGCAGCTCAGGGACCCGAGATTTGCACCGAAACCGGTCGTGTGGACAATGGCCTTTTTCTTGCCGACAAAGGCTGCCAGGCGCTCTTCAAGCGCTTCGTGCAAAGTGGTGTTTCCGCACAGGAACCTGGACCCTCCGGGGCCGGTACCCCACTTACGCATGGCTGCAATTGACGCTTCAAGTACACGCGGGTCGCGGCTTAGCCCGAGATAGTCGTTTGAGGCCAACATGACCGACCGCTTGCCGTCCAGCTCCATTTCCGGGCCAAACGACCGGGAGATCGGACGAAAATAAGGATATAACCCCAGCTTTTTGGCACTGCGGATCAAGTCCAGGAAATCTCTCGGGTGAGACGGCAATGACGTTGGACCTTGCTTTCCACAAAATTCGGTTATCTGGTAAATTTCTGATTTGTTGATCCCGCGCGTTTCTTTTATATTGCCGCAACCGCTAAGTCAATTCAAAAAGCCGGCCAAGGATAATCGAAACATTGATGCAACTCTTACAGATATTCTGAGGCGATATTAATGAAATTGAAATCATTGCATTTCCATTGACTCTCAATTTCACCTCTTTTATGATCCATTGCTTTTCACCCTGTTTGCCTGCCTCCTCGAGAGCGGGCTTCGGGGTTGGGAAGAGCATCTTTCCTTATAGCGGGTTTTCAACTTGTCTGACATCTCAGCAGCCGTCAAAACCTCTCCAAAAGTCAGATCCGCTGTCACCTGGCTCCCCCTTATCGTGGGTCTTGTGATCTGGACGGCCGCGCAAAGTTATCTGACCTCGATCCCACTCAGGACTCGCAGCCTTCCCCCCGAAGTCGAGGACAGCCTTGCCTACCTTGTGAGGACTCATGAAATCGAAAGCTGCTTTTTTCAGGATTGTCCCGCTTTACTGGACCTGCGCGAGCAAGTCTACAAGGGTTCGCTCGACCCCGAGGCAGCAAGGCAGCGCGAAATTGCCGGATTTCCTTTTCCGTTCTATCATCCCGGTTTTTCCCTGGTCCTGCTCGGCATCACAAAGCTCGGGGTAGACCTCACCACTGCCTACAAGATACTGTGGGGCCTCAGTCCTCTTCTTTTTGGCGCAGCCTTTGCCTGTCTGCTTACGACTCTTTGGGGCAGGCAGGCCGCGGGCGCGGCAATGTGCCTGCTTGCTTTCAAGCTGTTCCCGGATACCGGCCTGCAGTATCTTACCCCGTCCAATTTCGCCATGGCTATTGCCGTACTGGTCTGGGCACGCATTATGTCCAGACGCGGTGACGCCCCATGGACTCTTATATTCGGGTCGATAGCGCTATTCGCCATTCATCCGATTGGAGGACTCTATGCGGTTATGGCGGCCCTGCTGGCTCTACTTATGCCCGGAGCGAACCGGAAAAGCACCTGGCTCGCAGTCTTATCCGTCGCTTTTATTGCTTTGCTGGTCATTATCACAGCATCGACGGTCAAGAAGCCCTCTCCGGTCAATGTCTTTTCCGATTTGATCACTTTTCCCGGCGTCATAACTACGGCTGGAACCTTCCTCAAAAATATCCTTGGGGCGCTTGTCGAAATAGTGAGGCTGAAGAACGGTCTATTCGGTTCGCTCGGGCTGTTTCTTTTTGCGGTGGCATTCGGTTTCCTCACCGCGTCGAGGCCGTCTCGAAAGGCGGCAATCGGCCTGTTGGGCGTTATCGGGTTATTCGCCCTGGGCAGCCTGGTTCTCACAAGCGCACAAAGTCCTCCGGCGGATTTATTCTTCCGGCTGTGGATCCCCGGGGTGGTTATCCTCTTCGGGGCCGTCGGAAGCGGTATCTGGTACGCTCTCCGCGAGGGGTTGGCTGTGGCGGGAGAATGGCGGAGAAACCCGGGTACAGCCGAGGGCTTCAGCATACAGAAGCTCTGGCCTGCATTGGTGCTCGCTCTGCTGCTGGGGTATTGCGTGGATGGGGTCCTTTCCGGCGCAGAGCAGATCCAGGCAACGGTTGAGTATATGACGGAACGCCAACCGCTCAACTTCGATTCCCGGCAGGCCGATTTGTTGATGTCACTGTCACAACCCGGCGACAGGGTTCTTTACACAAGCACCATGGCCATGTCCTTTTATTTTCTCCACGGCGCGATGAGCCTCGGCGCCGTTTACTACCACCCCGCCTTCGGAAATGACGAGTCGGCCGTCAACTGGCTGCACAGGCCGGATCTAAAGTTCATGGTGGCGTACAATCCCACCGTATATCATCCGAGCCTTAGCGGGTTGGATGAAAAAGATCAGTGCATCACATATCCGGAATACATCCACTCGCCTTTGAGCCGTCCCAGAACGCATGGTCCCATTAATCGTGAAGGATATATTCACGCTTCCGATTTCAAGTGGATTCAGTTCGACATGCAGGAAAGCCGTGCTCCAAAGTCTATCAGCATTCTTATAAAAAACCCGGGTAAAGCTTTGGATTTGAAGCTGGTTCCAATTGACCAGGACGGAAACCCGCTACAGGAACTCGGAGTCGCCGCGACCGTTCCGGCCGGCTGGACCGGCAAGATCGGGTTCGATGCAGGCAACACGGTCCGGACGGGCAGATACAGACTGCTGCTTCCGGTTCAAAGTTCCCGGATGCTTATCTGCGGCATGAATTTCGACGAGAGTACGCTACAGTGGCCGTGGCAACAAAAATCCCGGGTTACATTTTCCGCCAAAGACCCTGAGACGGGGAGGGTTACAGTAAGTTTCGATCCTGCCGACCTCCTGCCCTCGCCGCTCAAAGATCATAGAGTATGGGTCCTGGATGATAGAGGATCTTCAGTGCTTTTCCTGATCAGTAAGTAGATAAATATGACGGAGTTATTCCATATTATTGCCAAAATGCAGTTCCCGCATATTCTCTTCTTCGGTTGAGATCAATTCGTAATCTTAGACAGGTAATCGGCATAGACCAATTGGATGCCCTGGTTGAGGGGGGTGGAGGGTGTCCAGCCGATGCGATTTATCCTTTTACTGTCGAGAAATTTTCGGGGTGCGCCGTCGGGCTTCGTGTCGTCCCAATCGAGGGGGCCGTCAAACCCGACAATACCGGCGACCTCTTCTGCAAGCGCGCGAATGGTCGTGTCCTCCCCGTATCCGATATTGATCAGGTGGTCCCATGCGGTGAATTCACGTGGCGCGGGCTTCCCGAAGAGTCGATCCAGCTTCTCCATGAGAAATACACAGGCATCGGCGAGATCGTCGGAATAGAGAAATTCACGTCTCGGAGCCCCTGTTCCCCAAAGCTTTATGGCGGGATTGGGCTCAATTCCCTCAGCTCCTCTTTCAAAGCATTCCGGAATATCGTGTCCGTTGAATTTGGAAATGGCCATGAGATTGGCGGCGAAATCGCCGGGAATCGGCCCATAGGCCGCCTCGTCTCGAGCTATGGCTTCCCACCCGCCATGGGCTGCGCTTTTGGCAAGATGGAATTTTCGTATGAATGCGGGAATCACGTGAGAGTCCTGCAGATCGTAGTTGTCATTCGGGCCGTAGAGGTTTGTGGGCATAACACTTAAGAATCGGGCGCCGTACTGCCGGTTGTAGGCTTCGCAAAGCTCGATTCCGGCGATTTTTGCAATCGCATAAGGTTCATTGGTCGGCTCAAGCGAACCGGTGAGAAGATATTCTTCCTTCATGGGTTGAGGGGCGAGTTTGGGAAAGATACAGGCGCTGCCCAAAAATAAGACCCCTTTTACGCCATAGCGCCACGCGGCTTCGATTACGTTTGTCTGGATCTTGATGTTTCGAAGCAGGAAGTCCACCGGATACGTGCTGTTGGCGAGAATTCCGCCAACTTTGGCGGCGGCAAGGAAAACGAATTCCGGATTTCCCGCGGCAAAGAAATCCCGGACCTGCGTCGGGTCTTCCAAGTCGAGTTCGCAATGCGTCCGAAGCAAGATATTTGAGTAGCCTTTGGCATAAAGGCGGCGCAGTAACGCAGACCCGACAAGACCTCGATGTCCTGCCACATAGATTTTGGGGTTAGCGACCATTTAATGGAGCTTCCCGAGGAGAGAGTTATGAACAACTCACAGAGAGGTTACGCCATGCCCCGGCATTTCAAAACAGGCAGAGGACAGCCCGGGAGCATGTTAACGCTCCGCAAACTCGCTTACATTTTACCGGGAAACGAAGACAGAGACCAGTAAGCGCAGCCAGATGGAACCGAAGCGAATTGGCAAAATCGGTCCGAGGGATCCAAAATTGGGGATCACGGCTCGTTTATATATTAATCGGCCCGTTGTGTAAATTCCGAATCCGTGAGCCAAAGGAGCAGTGAATAGTGAATAGTGAGGGGTGAGGAGAAAAAGCAAAAGAAAATATTTAGTTGCAGGACTTTCGGCACATTACCTAATCGCGGCTTTTCGGCTTCCATTCTTTTGCCAGGCGCCGGGCCTCTGCTATCTGGGAGGGTGTCATTTTCTCGGCGAGACTGTCTCTGAAATCTCCCGCATAATCTTCTGCATACGAATCATTTTCGTGTGCCGCAGCCAAATCGAACCACATATACGCCTGTATGAAATCCTGCGGGACGCTCTTACCGTCTGCGTACGTCCAGCCCAATTCAAATTGTGCCCGGTCGTCTCCCTGCCCGGCCGCCTTGCGATACCATTTTATCGCCTCTGCGGGGTCCTGCGGCACGCCTTGACCGTTGGCGTAAAGCCCTCCCAGTTCACGTTGCGCGGGAGGGAATCCCTTGTCGGCAGCCTTGCGGTACCATTTGACGGCTTCGGCATAATCCTGCGGCGCGCCTTGACCTTCGGCGTACGCCGAGCCCAATCCAAATTGTGCTTCGCCGTCTCCCCGCTCAGCCGCCCTGCGGAACCACTTCATGGCCTGAGTATAGTCCTGTGATACCCCCCGGCCAAGGCTGTACATTACTCCCAGATAGAATTGCGCGTCTATATCTCCTCGCCCCGCCAACGGCTTGAACTCTTTATAAGCCCCGGCATAATCGCCTCTGTCATAGGCCGCTTTACCGGAATCAAAGCCTGCATAAGCAAGGGCGCAAAATCCGGCGAGCACAGCCACAGAAAGCAGTAATTTGAATTTTGTCATTCGGCCTCTTCGACCTGGCGGATGAGCAATGAGAAAGGGGTCAAGCAAAGCAATGGCGCATGTTGCATTATTAACAGCCCGCCTCATCATTTTTCAATAATCTGCGAGGGCTGGTTCACTACGATTAACGGATAGCCGTGGTACCTCTTTATCGTGCCCGTTACGCAAACCTCTTTTCCCGCATACATTTCCCTTGGCGGCTTCTCGAACTTGCGCCTGTCCGATCCCCAGATAAGCACAGTGAAGATTTCGTTGGGATATGGTTTATCAAGATTGATGAAGGTGGGCTTTCCCTTGGCGCGGGCTGAATAATGGGAGCTGACAACCTTGCCGCATACGGTCTTTTGCAGGCCGAGGAATTTGGAGGCCTCTTCCGTGGTGATGCTATCCTGAGAGTAAGCGGCAATCGAAACCGATCCGGCCAGTAGAGCCGCTATCAGCAGTAATTTGAAGCTTTTCATTTACGCCTCCCTGGTTTGGGGGCTGTCAAAGGGAAGGGGGCAGAACTGATAAAACCCGGTGCTGAAAGCCGCCTCCTTCGATATCAGCTTTTCTTGCCGGCCTTCAGCAATGTTGCTTGGTATGGAGACTGCAGAGCGCCTCATTTGGGAAGTCAAGCCGCACATCTCAGATGATGGAAAGTTCCTGGTGAGATCATACACGGCTTTTGCAAGTTCGATACTTTGCTTCCACACCTCAAGGTCTTTATGATTCCCCGCTCACCGCTCACTGTTCACTGCTCACTGCTCACTGGTTCTGCTGGTCTAATGAAATAGAAATACAGTAACGATACACGCTCGCTTGCGCTGCGATTCCAGATAAGTTGAACAAATAGTTTTTACCTTGATATGTAAAGTTCTCCGGCTTGCCTGTCCGGAGGCAGAGTTTCTTTTTGTCCGTATCGCCAGTGAGATAGCTGACAACTTCCGAATCTTTTTGGCACTCGCCTTTGTCCGAGGCTTTATAAAGAACGATGCGGAGCTTGCCGTCAAAGGCCGGCGTCGTTTCGCCGGAGCCGACCCATGTCGGTTTAAGAACCACTATCTCCTCGGGGCTGTTATATTGTGGCTCCGGGGTCTGCTGTCCGGCCTTTTGAGCTTCGATTTCCGACAGTTTAGCGTCCAGCCTGCCGTATTCGTCCTGCAATTTCTGTAATGAATTCCTCAACTCAATATTCTGATCCGTCAAATCCTGGTTATTTTTCTGAACGGTCTGCAGTTCCTGGTTTTTATTGTCCAATTGCGGCTGATACTTACCGTGCACAATGAAATAAGTCACAGAGGCGGACAACAACCCGATCAGGCACGCGAAACATACGAGCAGGGTTATCGTGCGCATACTGATGAGTTTTTTCTTTTCTTCTATCAACATAACGTCTCCCGGGGAAGTACTGATTAAACCATAGTGAACTCTGTTCCGCTGTCCGAGCTACATAAATATCAAAAGTAAAGTCTACTCCCGCCCATGCAGCCCGGCCTGAATTAAGGCGCCTTCTTCTTCCGGAGTGTCGTCCGTTCCAGTTTCTGCGCCGTCACAGTCGCCGTGGCCGCTGGTTTGAACGCTTTGGCCTTTGCCTGCCTTCCTGCCTCTATCGCTTTCATCAGATTCTCAGGCAACCCCCTCTTTTTTGCAGATTTGCTTCCGGCTTGATAAAGTATTGGAAAATGGAAAGAGTGATAAATACGGGAGGCATTATATGATTAGATAACGGGAATTCAATGCTTATTTGTGATTCCCGGGAAAAGCCCGCAGCAAGGGAGGGCCGGACGGAGCGGGGCAAATGCAGTTTACCATGCGCGGTAGGCCGCTCACGTGGGTTTGGGATGAGATTAAATTGCGCGATAAGTATCCCGATTCCGAGGTGACGGACAACGGCTTTTCTCCGGTGAAGTAATCCTCCTGCACCGGGAAAATATTGTTATTGTATTGGCGCCCACTCCGGAGAGGCCGGTTTGCGATCCCGAAAATGAGCCGGATCATGAGGCCATGCCGCAGGCAGTGAATCGGCGCCATGCGGGATAATGAACGAAGTGGTTCTGGTTTCCGCGCCAAGGCAACGTACATCGTATTGGCGGGGATAGATGTGAAAATTCAGAAAAAACTCATTTGCTTCCGGTGAAATCATTACCTAAAATAAGGATGCAATCGATCAAGAAAATTTTCTCTAAAGAGGAGTTTTTGTTTATGGAAGACTTGGGAATCACAAAAGAACGGGCGGATGAGTTGGTAGAAGAGTATATCAAAGAGCCAATGACAAAATTACACCTCTTGGAATCAGAGGCGATTATGAGGGAATTAGCCGGGTATTTGAATGAGGATGAAGAGAAATGGGGTATAATCGGATTGTTGCATGATATTGATTGGGATTTAACAAAAAGTAATCACGAACAGCATTGCATAAAAGCTCAAGAGATTTTGCGGCAAGCCGGAGCCAGTGACTTTTTGTGATCCAAACAATCATATCTCATGGATACGATAATGAAACGATACCCGGCCTTAAAGATAAAAAACGTGAAACCACCATCGAGCATTGCCTTGTAGCCGCAGAAACCTTAACTGGAATTATTGTTGCCTCAGCTCTGGTTCAGCCGGATAAAAAGATTTCCAGCGTTCAATTGCCATCCTTAAAAAAGAAATTCAAGAGTAGATCGTTTGCCGCCAATTGCAACAGGGATTTGGTCGGAGAATGCGAAAAGGCTGGAATTTCCGTAGATAATTTTCTTGAAATAGTGCTCCGTGCTTTGCAGAAAATCAGCAGCAAATTGGGATTATAAAAAACAGGCGATGTATGCCGGAAGCACGAAGGGAAAAAACCTACCGGCTGCACGAACCTGTAAAAACTATTCCTTTGCGGCCGGGCTTCTCAAAGTTGATTGAAATCGACCCGGGTGTGAAACTGCAGCCATCTCTTGAAGGAATGAGGGTGTATTCGCCGGAGGGTAGATCGATCTGGAAGTTCCCCGAACTTTTTGATTTAGCCGCGCCCACCTGCCCAAGGCAGAGCATTGCGAAGGCGACCGTCACTCCGGGTATGGGTTTCCCGGTGCTGTCGCGGACCACGCCCGCGACAGGATAGACGGCGGGATTGATATTGCCGTAGATCAGAAGTCTCGCGGAATCGACCAGGTTCCATCCTCCGTCCGTCCATTTGAAATCCGTGGTCCCGCCGGGAAGCGGTTCCACGCGGATCGCCGCCACGCTTCGAACGGAAGGCCCCGCATTGTGGTCCTTCTTCGGGTCGTAATCCCACCCGTCATTGAGAGGGGGTCCATTTGCGGACCGGTCGGGACTTCCTGCCACCCTTTGAGGAGTAATCAACCTGTACTGTCCATCTCCGTCGAGGCTTAACGTTTCAGGATTTATCCTGCCCGTTGCCAGGGGGACCCCATCCCTCAAGTACGCCAGAAGCATATAGAGTTTGTCGGGGATTACATTGCCTTTGAGGAGATTAGCCGGCAGGAAAGCGTAGCTGACGAAATCCAACCCTGCGTAGTAGGTCCCGTGAGGATAAGGTCCCACGACATCGTAGCGGGTAGGATCATGGATCGGAAAAAACCTGGAATAGCCGTCAGGCGAAAACACCGTAATTCCTGTAGCCTTTGGGCCGGCCCCCACATGCTTTAAAAGATCGATCAGTTTGACTCCCCTGTATGTCGCGTACGAGTCCGTGCCCTTCGGCGCATTCATCAGGAGAAATTCGCTGTAGCCCGGCAGCCGGAGGAGCCGTTCGTGATCCATCAAAACAGCCGGAGCAGCCATCAAGCCGGGGCGATCGTTCGGATCGCCCGGGAAAGTGATGGCTTTGATCTCCGTAATGTTGTCGGAGCCGTCTCCGTCGGAATCCTTCCGTTCTATGCTGAGAAGCGCGGCCTGGTCCCTCCCTGCGCTTCGATAATCCATCCCGTATGGATTCAATGTAGAGGTTATGTCTCCATGCGGCGCTTGAATGCCATAAACCTGGTGGCAATAGTCACAACTGCCGTAGTAGGAGGCTTTTCCATTCCGGGTGATATTGCCGCCCTTGTGGCAAAGACAGCAGTCATTGAGTTTCGTCGGGGTTGCGAAGGGATAAACAGCCAGAAAATTGTTAATATCCCGGTCGTTTTTGTGCGCGCTGTAGGCGCCAAAAGCAGGTGCAACTATGACAATCGTCAAAAGAACACCTGCAAGCATAAACAACAATAAAACCCCATTTTTTTTCATACCCACCTGCTTTTTGTGAGTTCTGTCCGAGAGCGTAGAATAGGATACGCCACGCGTTATATCAAGCAGGACATAACGGGCAGGTGAATAGTGACTGGTGAATGGTGAAGGGGGCAGGGGCGATTTTCGTGGCGCTTGTATCAGCTCCCATTCAGGTCCAAAAGCGGACTGCCCGGAAAGGCCGCCTCGAATATCGACACTGGTCAGGCAGCGAAACGATGCTTAGGCTTATGACTGGGAGATCGGATGAGGGTCTCGAAAAGGCAGTCTTTCACGCGAAGCCGCGGAGACGCGAAAAAGCCCCAATGAGGCATGAATAACTATCTCGAATTAAACCAATGAGCTGGAGGATGAACGTGAGTCAACGAGCAAAAGATCTGGCCGAGCGTCTCGGGAAATTTAACGAGGAAGTAATCGCCTTTGTCAAGAAGTGCAAGGATGAAGACTGGCGCAAAACATCCTGGGAGGATTGGCCGATCGGTGTGGTTGCCCGTCACATCGGGGCAGGCCATATCGATGGGGCCGCCAAGATGGCCGGGATGATCGTGAAGGGCGTGCCCTTCCCTGAAATGACAATGGAACAGATCAACAACATGGCAAACGAGCATGCCCGCAAGCACGCCGCTTGCGCTAAGGAAGAGGTCCTTGAAGTCTTACAGAAAACCGGTGATGGCCTGGTTCAATTCGTGGCAAGTCTCGATGACGCGAGCCTGGACCGGACCAGCTACCTCCCTGCGATGGGTACCGAGGTGAGCACCCTGCAACTCATCGAAAACGTCGTCCTGACGTCGGCGGGCGAGCACTTCGCCGGCATAAAGAAGGCGGTTGGCGCTTGAGTACCTGGCTTGAACGTGAGCCTGCGCTCAAATAGCAGTCGATGGATACGGCTTGAGAATCTTCCAGCAAGTATGGGAAATCTCAGAAAGCTTGGCAAAAGCTAAACCGGCCGGCCGGCAACACTCCGGTCACGAGAAACGATATCGCGACATGCCGATAATATTTCCCAGTACGCTCAATTAACTCGCCCGAGCCTGTGGTTCCAGCCGCTTTTTTGGCTATTTGCCACCGTAGCGACAGGTTTGATCAGCGTGCTCTTCTGTAAAAATCGAGAACTTTCCGGGTATAGGGTCCGGTCCTTGGGGCATCGTATTGATCGGGATCACCGGTCATCCACCAGGATGCAGCGCGACGTACGGCTACGGACTCATCTTTGCTGATCTCATACTGCTCACGCAGTATTTTACCCATCATGCAGGCAAGAATCTCACGTGCTTTTTGAGTGTTGGCTTCAAATTCTGCCGGCTCCATTTCTGTTCCCGTACAACGCTTGGACCACCGAATAATATTTTCCCATTTGATCTTCCAATCGCTGTAGAGCCCGTCATTGGGATTTCCGGTATTTGGAGCAGCCAGCCGAAGTGCTTCAACAAGCGCAGCGACCTGCGTATCACTGATCTGAGCCTGTGCAGGCACCGTCCAAAATGAGCTCAAAGCAAGCATCATCGCAATGATTAGAACTCGCATATCTCCTCTGATGAATTCAGGGATTGGCAAGGCTCCGGTTTTCACCAAAATGCTCCTTTCCAGACATTGCCGGTTCAGCAATCAGACCGTTTCATTTTGTCATGGCAAGGGGAGTTGCCGTGATTCTGAAAGAGATCAAGATTCAGGCAGGAGAAGCTTACCCCGGTGAAGTTCCGGTTGAGGTAGAAGTCACGATTGCGGACACTTGGGCCGAAAAGCAGAAAAAGCAACTCTTCGTCTACAGCACATGCCAATAGCTCCAAGACTCTAAACGGCTCTGAGAGTCTTGGAATTAATGGTAAGGACCGGGACCGGAGAGTTATTGAGCTTCAATTATGCGAAATACGTGATCAGCCGCTCTTGCCTGTCGGTGCTTTCCTAGTTCTTAGCGCCACTATTGTCCAGGTTGCGATCGGCATCACTCTTTTGATCAGCAGCGCCCTTGTGAGCAGCACGCTCTTTAACACGCTTGCGAGCGGCAGCACGCTTCTGAGCGGCCGCACGCTTCTGAGCAGCCGCGCGCTTGCGGGCAGCAGCACGATCTCGATCATAGGCCCTTTGGCGCTCATACCTGTTCCCGTTGGAGCCACCGACATCGACGCCCGCCCCCGCACCTCCGACATGCGCGCCCGCATCTACACCCCCACTTCCAATACCAACGCCTGCCCCAACGCCTAGAACATCGAAGCCTGCCTCAACGCCGACGAGGATTATCCGTCCGCCTGTGCCGTTATCGAAAGCGTTTGCATTGCCGGGGATACCGAAGGAAAGCACAACGGCAAGGGCTATTCCAAAAAAGGATACACTTGCAATCCTGTTCATTTTAATCTCCTTATTGCCAATCATTATTGGCATCTCGTTATTTTATTGATGCACCATTTGTCCACCAGCATCTCTGACCTGCATGATGCCTGTTGTTCGAGAACGACAAAAAGAAGCTGCAGGCTATTGATTGAAGACTTTTTTCACATCGCCAACCTTTTTTCGCGCCGCGCCCTTCAATTGGTCCTTCTTTCCCTCCTCTTCGAGGCCGCGGTCGCCTGAAAGACGACCGACGCCTTTTTTGACGGTTCCTTCGATCTCTTCCGTCACACCCTTGATTTTATCTTTTGTGCTCGACTTCATGATGTATCCTCCAATCAACCAGACTCGCCAAAATGGATATGCCGGAAAGCACGTTCTCCCCTTCTGGGTTCGGTCGTCAGATTGGTTCACGGGCATCCGGTTACGTTCGGGCAAACTTTACGCTCGGCGGATCACCATCTGTTCCCTTTGATATACTATAATATTTACGGATATTTATTGCCATGTAAGCGGCATAGAAGATTTTGAGAGGAAGAATGAAGCAGACCAGCGTGCAAGCGCTGAGGAGGCTTTCTCAGAATGATTCACCCCCGGGATGCACATGCAAGATTTCGGAATAATTGTCAGCCACCGGGTTAGACCGTGAGCCCGCGCTCATCAAGCGGACCGCGATGCGGGCGTTTCTGTCTCTGCGTGCGGTGAGTTCTCATGATCTGATTGTCCTCTCATCACGAACGAGAGCCCCAAAGGAACCAGAAATACGTAAAAGAACGCCCTTGCAATCCATGCCGTGTCGCCGGGCAACACCCAAAATCCCAATACCCCTGAGAAGATCGTCAAAATTAGAAAGGTTATTGTCATCGAAAGAAACATGTCAGCCTCCTTATAAAGAGCAGATCATGACCTTCGCCCTTGAGCAGTGTTAGTAATACCTGCAGCTACTGCATCCTTCGATTTCATAGAGCTAATGTATATTAACTATGAATAATATAAGCATGATTTACTCTGAAATCAACGTCAAGCTTACTCAATTGCTTCAACATACCCGAACTTGTTCAGAGAAAGGATATTTTTTGGCCTTTCTGCCGGAAAACGGGCCAGGAAGGATATCATATATGATGTGCATCCCCGGAGAGGCCACCGGCCACCGGCGGCTCAAGATACAGGGGCGGTGCCGATTGCAGAATGTTCAGCAGAATGACGTTTCCAGGGCCGGCTTAGAGTGTCCATTTCAAAATGTCTAAAATAGGTCTCTAAGCCACGAAATAGCCCTTCCCTGCGCCTCTTGTCGTGGAATATCAGGCATTCGCGGGGCCGACCAGGACGACCCCAATGCCGCATGATATGGGGCCGGGCGAGACCGTCGATTGTGAAGCATAACGGGCACAAAAGGGAGTTCCGCAGCTTCCACCATCAACAATACTTTTACTGTGCAGTACACTTTGTGCTAAGACGGCCTATGCTTATTATCTTATGTCCCTGACATTTAGAGGAACTAAAAATTACCTTGTTTTTATCGTTTTTATGCAAACGAAGCCCTTTGCCATGTTCTTTGCAGACCCCGGCCTGAGTGTTTACGGACCAGTCGAATTCAACATTGTAGTTGTTTGTACCATTTTCTGAGCATGTAATCCTGGCAGTACCGTCGATAAAACTTTTAGAACAAGTACAAAAAGCAAATGCCGATGACGAAAATATTCCGAGAATCAGTAAAATAGAAGACACTATAACTAGTTTGAGCATTTGTGAATCTCCATTCTTATTAAATATTAATGATTCTACATCGCGATAAATTCTGAAACAGGTATTTGGTAATTTTATCCGGTATCGATACCTTCACTTTGAAAGGATAAATGAGACGATTCGTTTTGTCCAGTCGGTTCGCCGCGCGGAATGCCATCGAAAAGCGAAACCATGGAAGGATTTGAGCGGAGATGGCAGGAACAGCCGGTTGTCAGACTTAGCCCCAGGCTTCGAGGCAGAAGCGGGACCCCACATGCATAACAAGGGCTGAAATAGTAATGCTGATACTCAGTGGCCGGAGGGACTCACGGCCTGCGCAAAAATCTACTTGCCAAAAGCCTTCGGTTCAACATCTCTACATCGCTGATCCAGTTGATGGAGAATCCGGGCGATCATCTCTTTCGGGATCTCTTCTTTCTTTTTCGCTATATGGAATTGAATCTCGCTATTGTTCAGAACGGGAACGTCATCATACTTCACCCGCTTTACGTACCATCCCGGCAGAGTCAATATAGGGGTGGCCTTGACTCGCTCACCCACAGCGCTTGAGAGCCATTTTGACAGCCAGGCTGCCTGGTCCCTTGCTTGCCTGATAGGGTCAGTCTCCGTGTGGAAAGGGAATCGCAGACTCTTCCCGTCGTACACTACTTCAACATCCTTTCCTCCATTGCCTGCCGAACGCTTTGTCCGAGCTTTTGTCTCAATGGCAAAGACGCCTGCCCGGCCAACGACGATGTGGTCAATATTGAACTTTTCGGCCGGGAAGTCGTGGAAAACCGTGTAGCCCTCCAGCATCAAGGGAGTGAGTTCCTGGGCAACGGCGACTTCACCATCGTGGGCCAGACACAATTTCCTGCGCTCCTTCCAAGCCCTCACAAACTTGACAAGATAGTATGCCGACACGCCTACGACGGCCAGGGCAAGGAGGCCAATGTGGAACGGGTTTGCCTGCAATTGCCCGAGATAGAGTTGTGTGACGTAGACGGAGTAGGTTGTCAGGGGAAGCAAGGTCAGAATCAATAAGTAAGAATTGATACTCTCTGAGCGTTCATCTATTTGAGCTGATAAAGATTCTCCTGGAGCCCGTAACAGTGATCTTACCAAGGGCGTTCTGATCTTTTTTCGTTTGGCGCCGGTCCGCACCAGGTAGATCAGCCCAGCGGCTATACACGGCGGGATGAGTGTTACTACCAAGGGAACAAACATGGAATACACGGCAAAGCTCCTGGAGGCGATGAGCCGGTTTATGGGTGTCCTGGAATCTCGTTCTCTGTACTAAAAAGGTCGGCATTTTTTGGAATTTCTTTAGCTGAAGGGAGGCATTTCTTGAGCAATAGTGAGTTCATGGCGGCCGGAGAAGGTGGCGGTACGTAACGCGCGCCGGCTATCCGGCATGCGGGACCTGTTCGCTGTTTCCACGTTGACAACGGCTGAGAGAATTCTCCCCGGCGGGCAAAACAAATGATTATTTTAAGTAGAAATTGCAATCAACCTGTGGCCCGGATGGCCAGGGAGGAGCGAAATGGAAAATATTGAGAGATCTAATTCATGTTTTTGCGAAGGCCTGGAATTTGCCCACCTCGAAAAGTCATGCCAGGAGAGCGAGTGCTTCGTCTGCAAAAATGGGATCTGGGAAAGGGATAATAAGATTTCCGTCCTGTAGCCCTTGGCGCAGTGTCCATCCACTGTTTCCGGATGGACACTGCTAATGTGCAGGACGGAAGCGCTCGAATCAGTGAACAGTGAACAGAATTCCTCAATTCGCTTTCCTGCAAATTCAGGCCGAATTCAGGTGGATGGGGTACGGGGAACAAAATTTCCAATCCTACAATTCCAATTCCTCGATTACCGGGAATTCGTTTGAATCCTACAATAGTATGACCGATTCACCCATTTACCCGCTTTGATAATTTTATGAAGAGACTCATGGAGCGCATTGCCGTTGCCCCACATGTGCGTCATGGCCAGCCGTGCATTAAGGGCACCAGGATTATGGTGTATCTGGTCCTGGAACTTCTGGAGACAGGACTTGCGCCCGACAGGATTATTCAGGAATATTACCCCCAGATTGACAGGCAGGATATCGAGGCTTGTCTTCACTATGCAGCCGGCTTGATACGTGATGCCGAATATGTTCCTTTCGAAAGATGAGCAGGTTGATAAAATTCCTTTTGGATATTAGAGGATTCAGGGATTTTTCAATTCCTCAACTCGAGGCCCATCAGGTTAGAAGCTAATCGTTTGATTCTATCTGAGATGAGATTTGGCGATCTACCCACCTCTCCGGTTTTCCTCAAACATATCTACCGGCATTGAATAGCGCAGTCGCCACACCATTTCGATCGGTTTTTCACTTTCGAAGCTGACCAAGTCCGCTGGCCCCAAATATGTGAAAGGAAGAGTGCATCCGTTCCGCTTTTTTTGACACCTGGCAAAGAACAGTATCTTGTAATCGCGCTCCTTATGTCGAATGAGGTTCTGCCCGGTAGCTGATTCCTGGGTTGTATTCGACTGGGACTCCCAATGAAGAAGCTCACGGCTGATCGGGTAATCGGCATACATCGTGCTCGGGGAGAATTCCCGCTCCGTTTTTTGGTAGGTTACTAGAAAGGCATACGCTTTGAGGGTAGGCAAATGTAAAACGCCGATCCCCCGCTGGCCGGCCGACCTCAGGCTGGCTTGCCCCAGCTTCGCCAGAATATCGGATATGGCATACCATCCATGCAGCTCTAACGAACATGCGAACGGTAGCTCGGGTACCAGCCCCTCAATCGTCGACTCCGTTTCCGCCCACTCCAGTATTTCATCGAGGTCTTTCATAATTGAGGAATTTCGTGAAAGCCTGATAAAAGCGTCTTCCAGTGAGGAAATTTCGAGATTGCTTCCTTTGTCGCCCCAAAGCCGATAGTAAATAGGCACAAGTTCCTCGCCAGCGATTGAAATGGCGTCAGCTATCGTTCCTCTGACTATCTTGTTCAGTATTCGTCTAATAAGAGCGATTTCTCTCGGCCCGTTCATGAAAGCAGCGCGTACCAGGGTCCTTTTCAGTCTAACAATGTCAGGGTCCGTTGGGACGGCAGCGAGCTGTGCTTTTGCTTTCCAGCCGGTCCAGCTTTCCCTGATCAGGAGGGTCTCAGCCTCATAGTCATGGTATCGCACAAAATTACCAAAGGTGAGTTCCTGGCCTGTCTCATTGGCGAAGGTGTGGAGCCGTTCAGGAATTTGCACCGAGAGGTTGCGCAAGTTTTCCCTGATATTTTCGATGACGTATCTGCGGGAAAGCCGATCGAGTTGAATAGAGCATCCAGCAGGCAGATGTGGAAAGTCCATTTCGGCTTCTCGGTCTATCGAGTACCGGTGCTTTGGCAAGAGAGCCTTCAATTTCGTGTCTATACGGTAGCGTCGGTGTGCCTGTCCCACCATGTCGATAACTGTCAGGCAATCCTTTTCAGGAGCATGGCGCAGTCCCCGCCCCAACTGCTGCAGGAACACGGTCAGACTTTCAGTAGGACGTAGAAAAAGAACGGTGTTGACCTCCGGTACGTCCAGGCCTTCGCTGAGTTTATCGACTGCGAAAAGAAAGATCAGCCGTCCAGCCCTGAAATCGTTTAGCAGCTCAGTACATCTGTCACTGTCAACGCCGGCGACAACGACCGCAGATGGGATATTCCGTAGGCTGAAAGCTTCTGCCATATGTCTTGCGTGTTTAATGCTAACGCAGAAGCCGATTCCCTTTACTGTATTCATATCCGGTTCATATCGTTCGATCGCTCTGATAATTGCATCGACTCGCCGACGAGCCAGCTCGTGTGCCCCTGTGTATATGTTTTCCAGTGCGACAGCATCGTACTTGCCATTTTTCCAGAAATAATCCTGGTTCAGGGCTACAGGATCGGCAACACCGAAGTAATGAAATGGACAGAGCAGTTTTTCTTCGAGTGCTTCCGGGAGACGAATTTCAGCAGCAAAACGATTGTGAAAGTCAGCGGCGACATTCCCACCATCCATCCGCTCCGGAGTCGCGGTGAGGCCCAGGAGGATAAAAGGATTAAAATGCTCAAAAATAGGCCTGTAACTCGCTGCCGTCTCGTGATGCGCCTCATCTATAACGATATAGTCGTAAAAATCACCGGCTACCTGCTCCCACAACCTGCGGTTCGAGAACATTCCCACGGAGCAGAAAAGATGTTCGAACCGTGTGGCAGAATGGGGGCCAACCTGCAATTCACCAAAATTGCCATCACGGAGCACATTCCTGAAGGTTGTCAACGCCTGTTCTAAGATCTCTTGTCTATGCGCTATGAACAGAAGTGTGCACTGCCTCCTCTTTTCCTCATAGAATCGTTTGAAATCGAAAGCCGCGATAATCGTCTTACCGGTCCCAGTTGCGGCGATGACCAGGTTACGGCTGCGACCGTGTACATTTCGCTCTCGGTCCAGCGCTTCGAGTATCCGCTCCTGGAAGGGATGAGGACGCAAGTCAAAGAAGATCGTGGAATGAGATCCGGCAGCGTTACGGGCTCGAGCTATCGCAAGGCGGAGCGGTTCCGGATTGTCTGGATCAAACGGAACAAATTCTCGGCTGTTCCAGTAGGTTTCGAATTCAACCACGAACTTCCTGAGAATGTGGTCCATATCTTGTGCTGTAATCTTGAGATTCCATTCGAGTCCACTCGTGACAGCAGCGTGAGAAAGGTTTGCCGAACCAATATAAGCGGTAGAAAATCCTGTGGATCGCCGGAAGTGGTAAGCCTTGGCGTGTAGCCGGGTCCGGATGGTATCGTATGATACGCGTACTTTAACGTTTGGCATGCTCGCCAGCCATTCCACTGCAGGTGCGTCGGATGCGCCCATATATGATGTCGTGATGACTCTGACCGGAACGTGTCGGTCGCGTAAATCTTCAAAGGCTGTCATAAGCAGGCGCAGGCCTGACCACTTGATGAATGATACAAGTATGTCCATTCCGTCGGCAGAGCGCATTTCTTCCTGCAGTTCTAGCACGAGCTGTGGTTCTCGTGGAGATCCGGTGAAAAGGCTGCTCTCCGCCATGGAGGTCTGGGGACGAGGTATTCCCGGAGTTCCGTAATAGGGAGGGGTGATCTCCAACAGTACAGGCTTCTTATCGGCGATCAGGCGGTGCTTCAGAAGATGCCCCTCCTCGCATCCGCAAAACAGGTTATCAAGCAATCGATTGCAGAGTTGAAGTCTCTTCTCCGGGTCAGGTTCTTCTCTCAGTAACTGTTTCACTACTCTTGCGACAAATGCAGCATATCGGGCAGGCTGCTCTTCAGGATCGATTTTTCCGAAGACAGTCCTCAGTTCAGGTCTCTTAGAGATCGCTTCCCTGAGATCTTCATCGAGAAGCGCTTCGTAAATTCCAAATTCAATTGGTTTCATGGTGCAGGCCTCTGAGCCTGGAAAGGTATGAACGGATCACTGCGAAATCGGCTTCGAGCCAGTCGAGAGAATCCAGCGTCTCGGGCGCGAGCCAATTGACGGCAGCATGCTCGTGCAAAGTAATCTTGCCGGAAACTATGGCGCAGACAAATGGATAGAGTGTGACTGAAAAATCCGCATAGCGATGAGTATGTGTCGGCAAAGCTGCCCTTATACCGACAGAAACATCCATTTCTTCCAACAACTCACGATGCAGACATTCCTGCGGCGACTCACCGGGATCGATTTTGCCCCCGGGGAATTCCCATTTGAGTGGAAAGCTCATCGACGCGCTTCGCCTGGCAGCAAGCACGAGCCCGTCTCGTTCTATTATGGCGCAAGCCACATGGATATGCTTTTGGATGGTGGCCCCTATAGTCTGAGTTCAAGAAACTACGCATTAGTAGCACAGAGCAGGCTGAGGCCGCAACTAAAGGGCGAAAACCATGTCACACGGAGACGCGGAGACGCGGGAACGCAGAGAAAACAACAACTTAGATAAAAATCTTTACAGAATTTCAAGAAACTGCACTTTAGTAGCAGAGAGATAGCGAAACGGGCATGCGGGAAAAACCGGAAGCAAAGGGGAGCCCGGCTTTTAGTTTTGTTTGTTCGCTTAACTGTTTTCTCCGTAGCCTCTAAAGATCAATCCTGGCCCCTCGAAGCTGGCCACCGGTTTTTTGGAATTATCGAACGGCTCTGTGCTGAATAGTCTTTAGTTTTAGGGAAGTATAGTTCACACCGTGGAACAGGGCTGACGGTATTTTTCGCTTTTCGGCGCTTTTCCAATGATTTAGAATGAAATCTTTATTATTGTTACTTTTTTTCTTTGCGCTTTTTCGGCGGAACCATGGCGATGGTGGTTCGTACGTGAAGATCCTTTTGCGCGATACGAAAAACGCCGCCGTGGAAGGCGGCGCTACCGTGGGGAGATGAAAGTCGTCAGACGCTCATGAAGATAAAAATTGGAATACTTGTCAAGCTTTTTGCCTGGTATCTTCTGGCCTGTCTTATTTTCTACGGGACCATTCTGACTCTTTTCGTCCACATTCAGCAACTCGGCAAGATTTCCGAGAATATCGCCAACCGGAACTACCGGATTTCAACCGCGGCCAAGAAGATGATAGACACACTCTGGTGGATGGCGGAAAATCAAAAAAAATACGATCTGCTAAAAAAAGAAGAGTATAAGGAGTACTTTGCGGAAGGCAAGAAAGAATACGAAACCAATTTGTTCGAAATCCTGTGGCTGGGCGCCGGCGGCACTGGTGAAAATCCCTGGGACGGTCTTTACAGGGAATACCAGGAGCAGTTCTCATCCGAGGGCAAGGAACAGGCCGAGGCCGAACATTCGGATGTTCCCTGGCTCAATGAGGACCTGATAAACGAGTGGGTCGAAAAGATACAGAAAGCCAGGGCGGCAAACGAACGGGAGATCGAGAGCATGGTCAAGAACCTGAGCATGCAGGGCCGCACCGCAGAGCAGTGGGGGCTTGTCGGCGTTTCGGCCTCCCTGTTGATCGGGCTGATCGGAGTGATAGGCTTCAGCTTCGGGATGAGCCGGCCGCTGCGTGAGCTCCAACGGGGGATCAAGTCCATGTCTCGCTCAGGGCTTACCGCCCCCATCCGAATTTATTCAAATGACGAGTTCGGCGCGCTTGCGGGCGCTTTCAACGATATGGCGGCCCGGCTTACGGAAGAGGAGCGCATGAGGTCGGATTTCATTTCGATGCTCAGCCATGAAATCCGAACGCCCCTGACCTCCATTCGCGAATCGGTGAATTTGATCGCCGAAGAGGTAATGGGAGATATAAACGAAAGGCAGAGGCGGTTCCTGCTGATAGCCAGCCGCGAACTGGAGCGCATTACGATCCTGCTGAACCATCTGATGCAGATATCGCGCCTGGAGGCCGGAGCGGTCGAGATCCATCAGCGCGAGATCGATCTTTGCGAATTCGTCCTGGGTGCGATCTCCCGGTTGATTCCCGCCGCGGAGGCGAAGGATATGTCGATCCATTCGGATATCGCTCCCGGAATATCGAATTTTCAGTGTGACCCTGACAATTTGCAGCAGGTTTTGCTCAATTTGCTCGGGAATGCTATAAAGTTCTCGCCACAGGGGAGTGAAATCCTGGTTTCGGTAAGGCGGGACGACGCGGGAAAAGCCTCGAACCTGGTATTCTCGGTCACAGACGCAGGCCCGGGGATTCCCGATGCCGAGCAAGCCCTTGTCTTTCATAAATATTACAGGGCATCCGGTGTTCGGGACGAGGTTGACGGGGTCGGCCTTGGGTTGAGCATTTCCAAGTACATTGTCGAGGCTCACGGAGGTGAGATTGGCGTTTGCAGCAATCCGGTCGTGGGAAGCACCTTCAGCTTCACACTACCCGTACAGAAAGAATAAACGATGATCCTGAAGACGGGGATTGGGCGCAGATTTATCATTCTTGGGCCGGTCGTCTGCCTGTTGATTTCCGGGTTGTTTGCGTTCGCGCAGGCCGACGAAGAAAAATCGGCCCTCGCCCGGTCCATTCGGCAGGAAGTCGAGCAAGAGGCCCTGAACGAGGCAATGAGCGCTTTCACTGCGGGTAACTACATGAAGGCGAAAACCACGTTCGAAATACTGAGCGAGAGCCCGCAGTCGGCCGAAATCGGCCGCCAGGCTCTTTTCGGGCTTGCGACCGTAAAGCTCATCACGGCCCACAGTCCCGATGAATACGGGGATGCCCTCTCCACCTGGAAGAAATGGAGCGATCAGGTTAATTCCAGCATATCGTTCGAAGACCCGAGGATGTTGACGCCTTTCCTGATGCGGCTCCAACCGCCGGCTGACGCCGCAGAATGCCTGTTACCGAAAAAACCCCGCAGAGCGGCTAGAGATGTTGGACCCAGGGAAATGCTCCAGAGCAAGGAGCGGGAGATGCAGAGCCTTCGGTCAAAGCTCGATCTGCGCGAGCGTGAAATCCGGCGGCTCCGTCACCAGCTCGAATCACTCGAGGAAATACATCGCAAATATCAGGAGAAAAAGCAGGAAGCGACACAGTGATTCCTGCGCCTCGCGGATGAAGACGTCCAACAAACCAATAATTCTTGTGGTCGATGATGACCTGAATATCCTGGCCGTTCTCGAGGCAAGGCTTTCCTCGATCGACTACCAGGTCCTGACTGCCACGGGAGGCGAGGAAGCCCTCGAAGTACTCAAAGCCAGGCAGGTCGACCTCATGATCACCGACGTCAAGATGCCCGGCATGGGAGGCATGGACCTGTTTTCCGCCTCGCAGGAGGTCCGCCCCGGGCTGCCGGTCATGTTTCTGACGGCCTATGGGACGATTCCGGATGCGGTAAAGGCTTTGAAAGCCGGGGCCATCGATTACCTGACAAAGCCCTTCAATGGACGCGATTTGATCTCGAAAGTCCAGGAGGTGCTCAAAAAAAACGCGCCCAAGCCTGCACCCGATACTCTTCCACCCTTGAGCAATTCGCTCTGGGGCGGTAAGAGCGCGGTAATGCGCGAGTTGTACGATCTGATTGACCGCATTGCCAGAAGCGACGTAAACGTATTGCTCCTGGGCGAGAGTGGGGTCGGCAAGGAGCGGGTCGCGCGTCTGCTGCACCAGCGAGGCCCCCGCCGCGAGCAACCATTCGTTGTAGTGGACTGCGGTTCCACCCCGAGTGGATTGCTGGAGAGCGAGCTTTTCGGGCACGTTCGCGGCGCCTTTACCCACGCGGTCAAGGATAAAAAGGGACTGATCGAGGCGGCCGACAGGGGCACGCTTTTTCTCGATGAGATAGGGAATATTTCCCAGGACATGCAGATGAGGCTCCTGAGGTTCCTCGAAGACAGGAAAATCAGGAAGATCGGAGACCTCAGGGAAATTCCGGTGAACTGCCGGGTGATCTCTGCAACCAACGTCGATCTCCCCGAGGACGTTGCCGCCGGAAACTTTCGCGAGGACCTCTATTACCGGCTTCGCGTAGTAACCCTGAAAATTCCGCCCCTGCGGGACCGGCGCGAGGATATACCGGAACTTGCACAGCAGTTCGTGGAAAACTTCTGCAAAATCGAGAACCTTCCGCCGGTCAAGCTGCCTTCTGAAACGATCAAATGGCTTTCCGAATACCCCTGGCCGGGAAATGTGCGGGAACTCAAGAATGCCCTGGAAGGCAGCGTGGTCCTTTGCCGCGACGGGGTCCTGCGCAAAAGCGACCTGAGCCTTTCCGGTCTTCCCGACGCACCGCAGAAGCCCACGGCAGCCGCAGTAGACCCTTCCTCGCTATCCCTCGACGAGAGCGAGCGCAATGCGATTTTGAGGGCTCTCCAGCAGGCGGGCTTCGTTCAGAAGGAAGCTGCCAAACTCCTTGGAATAAGCCGAAGGGCTATCCACTACAAGATCAAGAAGTACGGGATCGATTGTGGAAAACGCTCCAGCAACGCTGATGAGGGAGATTGATCCCTTTCGGGCAATGCAGGAGAGCCATTCACATTTCGTCATTCCGGCAGGGCTTTTGAGCCGGAATCCAGTGCCCTAATTAAGTAGCCGAATTAAAAGACAATTCGTCTTGAACGCAACTCGGCATCACCGCCCCACCGCCAGAAATACGAAAAATATTGCAACGTTGAAGACCTTATGCTAGGAGACTAGTTCGGGCTGGAATCAGGAAAACGCTTTTAACTATCCATATATGGGAGACTTGCGGATGGACTGGGCATGGCGTTTTGGAATGATAGTTCTTTCGGGGGTTCCGGCGATTATCGGCGGCGGGATCATTTATGGCCTGACTCAAAGCTGGACCGCCGTGATTGTCTGGGAAGCGATCCTTTTGTGCCTGCTCGTTGCTGCTCTTATAAAGGGCGGTAAAACCGATTCGGGACATCACCAGGCCGAGGCGCACTGATGGAATGCAGGAAAGAAAAGAATGCCGATAAATGTGCCTGCACCTATAGTGGATGCCCCAGGACGGGCATCTGCTGCGAGTGCATCGAGCACCATCTGAAGAGCAGGCAACTGCCCGCATGCTGCTTCCCGCCCGATGCCGAAAGGACTTACGATCGTTCTTTCGAACATTTCTGCCGGCTGGTTGCAGCAAAAAAGATTTAACTCACTCCGAAAATACTCAATATCGATCTACCACTCTAAGAATAATGGCGTGGAAGTCCCTCCGGGACGCTACGCCATTTATTTTTGCCTGATGTGTTTTCCCGAATGAGTTGAACCGGTTCACACCGGAATTGCATCTTCTTTCGAATAATCCAACTTCTCACTGCACGGTGTGCAGTATCCCGCTTCGTTGAGGCACTCATCGCAATGCAGAGTGCCGCAAAGTCCGCATGCCCTCGCGCTGTACTCTTTAAGTTGCGGAGTGAGAGTTTCGCATACCTTGCATTCCAACCACATACCTTCCATCTGAATGCTCCTGTGTCCTGAATAGTGTTTTCGTAATGTTCCCCTTATAAAAATGGTAAGGACTTGGCGGGACTTTTCAACGGGGCAAACGTTGCCGAGCGTTTGCGGGCCTTGTCGATCGGGAAGCCGGTATGGTCCATGCCTGAACGGCGGGAGAGGCGCCAAACGGGAGGGTCCGAACTTTAGGCTCAACCGGATTCAAACAGGACGCTTTGCCGGGTCGTGGATATCTTCAGCGCCGGCAACCGCGCGCACATGAAAGCGGCAGGTAAAGTCCGCAAATCCGGCAAATCCGAGTTCCACATTGACGTACCAGCCGCTCACGAACGTGGCGCGGTCGCAACTCCAGAGGGCCTTCTGTTTTTTGTCGAAAGCCGGCGGCAGGCAGTCCTCGATTCCGAAGCCCGGCCGGCGAAGCAAAGAGAAAAGTTCATCGACTGTCGGAAGTCTCCACCCCGAAATCCCGGCGAAAGCTTCCAGTTTTAACGATTCGGCATAAGCCTGCGCGGCTGCCCGGTCGAGCGAGTCTTCGGACCCCGACCTTTGCCAGACCAGGCCATTGAGTAAATCGAATGCCACGTCTCCCTGAACCGAGATACTCGAAGCGGCATCAGAGTATGGGGCGGGCCTCATCAGCCGGTCACAGCCAAAGATGGGGCCAGCTTCTCTTGGACTTGCTTTCAGCGGAGCGCTCCGGAGTTTTTTAGCGGTTTGTTTTTCGGCCCGGATCGCGGAAGAATTGCCGGAAGGGGAAAGCCGGCATAAGTCCTGCTTTTTTTTCTCCCAGGCCGCGCTAAGGCCGTCCAGGGCCGCGAGCATCTCATCTGACGAGGCAAAACGGAGATCCGGATCGTTTTGCAGGGCTTTGTGGACAAAGGCGTCCCAGTTTGAGTCGGCCTCCGGGTGGCATTCTCCCGGATTTTTGATTCCATCTTCCGGCAGGAACCCCGTCAGCATCCGGTGAAATATGACTCCAGCCGAATAAAGGTCTGCGCGGTGGTCAACTCCGTCCGGGTCTTTTTCCTGCTCGGGCGCTGCATAAAAAGGAGATCCGATAAGAAGGCTCGAAGGGCTGCCGAGTCTTTCGCCCCTCAGTCTGGAGAAACCGAAATCGCATATTTTTATGCGATCGTCATCGGTAATCAGGAGGTTGGCCGGCTTTATATCCCGGTGGACGACCCTGGCACGGTGAAGGCGCGCGAGGCCGACAAGAAGCTGGCGGCAGTAATAAATCGTTTTGTCCAGACTGATGATCCGGCATGGGAGATCAGCCCGGTAGGACTCTCCTATCAATTTGCCGAGGTCGTGGCAGTAGTATTCCATGGTGAAAAATGGCGTTTCGCAATCGAAATCGGAGTCAAGCACCTCGATAATATTAGGGTGGCTAAGTGAAGCTATGGTGGCGGCTTCGGAAATGAATCTGCCTTTAAGGGCATCGGGGCCAAGGAGACCGGTCAGGTTCGGATGAGGGGAGAGCAGCTTCAAGGCAACGATCTTGTCAAAAAAAGGCTGCCTGGCCTTGTAGACGGTGCTCATCCCGCCCTTGCCGAGCAGTCCGCAGACGATGTATTTTCCTATTTTTTTCACTTGAGCCCCCGGATAGCGGCAGAGAGTCGGTAACTCTTAATTGACTGTGTGCGCAAAATTCTGCAAATAAAATACTGGAAAATGCGCGGGAGCTACGCTCCCACACCACTTCCGACCGGCGAAGCCTGGAGATTGCGGAGGAACGGTCTGTTGCCCGAATACACTTTCTGACCGCAAGCACCATACCCAATAGTTTTTGGCCGGCCGAGGGAATTCCATAACCGTCACCCCGGCAGGGCTCTTGAGCCGGGGTCCAGCGTCTTTGGACAAATTGCGTGTTAATCCGGCCAGTTAATCAAGACGCTGGATTCCGGCCCAAAAACCCTGCCGGAATGACAAAATGTTAGATTTTCCCGGACTGGGATGTTTTTTCCGATATACCTGTTGTTGACCGGAAAATGCGCAAAGTTTATTTTCAGCCATCATAAAATTCAACAGCTAAAACCGATTGGGAGATATTGCCGGATGCAGTTTCGCAGGTTGGAGCGGATCGATCGTCTTCGGACCGGATTTTGGCGCCTCTCACTTTGCCCTCAAGCCGACAGCGCCGGCCAGGTGCGCCGCAAGGGATTGACCGATGAAGCCTGAACGGAAAAACTTTTATGTCATCGTTGCCCTGGCTTTGCTTGGCGCTATTGTCTTTTGCCCGGCGCAAATCGCTCCGGCCTCCGATTATCCGCCTGTCTGCGGCCCCTGCAATCTCAGCTTTCCACATGACCATGGCTCGCACCCGGACTACCGAATCGAGTGGTGGTACTACACGGGCAATCTGCGCTCTGAAGATGGCGCCGCTTATGGTTTTCAGCTTACATTTTTCCGGATTCGCACAGTCCCGGTCCAAAAAGAAAGTGTAAGATCAGGCCGGCAATCGGCGTGGCGCACCGACCAGGTGTTTGCCGCCCACGCGGCCCTTTCGGATATTTCATCCAACGAGTTCTTTCATTCTGAAAAGATGTCCAGGGCCGCGCTGAAACTTGCCGGCGCGAAGCAGGAAGATGGCCGGTTCGAGGTGTTCGTAAACGACTGGAGGGCGGCGATTGCCCCGAGGCTTCATAATCTTTCGGCCAGGGCGGCGGATTTTTCGTTCAACCTCGATCTTGTTCCTCTGAAAAGCCCGGTTGCTCATGGCGAGTCGGGCTTGAGCAGCAAGGGCGAGGAACCCGGGGAGGCCAGTTGCTACTACTCGATTTCCCGCCTGGAGGCCGTTGGAAAAGTGACCGTTGGCGGGCGGGAACGGGAGGTTCGCGGTACCGCATGGATGGACCATGAATTCATGAACGCCCCGCTCAATCCTCGATTCGCCGGCTGGGACTGGTTCGGCCTGCAGTTCTCCGACGGGAGCGAGTTAATGGTTTATCTCATGCGCGACAAAAACGGCGGGGTCAGCCCGGTGTCGAGCGGAACATTCGTGGACTGGGAGGGAAATCCTACCCGGCTATCTGCCGGGGACTTTCGCGTCCGGGTCCTTCAGAGCTGGAAGAGCCCCCGTTCGGGGGTGCTCTATCCGGCTTCATGGCTGATGGAAGTAAATCCACTCGATCTGCGGATAAACGTTATTCCGAATATGGCCGACCAGGAGATGCAAACCCCTGGCAGCACGCGGGTAACTTACTGGGAAGGAAGCGTGAGTGCTGAAGGCGCCGGGGCGCAGGGCCGGGCCGTAGCGGGAAAAGGCTACGTCGAACTGACCGGGTATGACGGCGCGCCCGGGTTTTGATACCGGTCTTTCAAGGTCCCGCCAGGGAGGTGACGGGAGAATCACCGCATCACCACGTCTTTTTTCCCTCCCCCCGGCTTTCAACGCCGTTGGTTTTTTCGGCTTTGTACATTTTGTAGTTGTAACTATCCACAAGGGCCTGCCAGCTTGCTTCGATGATGTCGTGGGAGACTCCTACCGTACCCCAGTGGTCTTTTCCGTCAGTTGATTCGATGAGTACGCGCACCTTTGCCCCGGTACCGGGAGAGCCGGGCAGGACGCGCACTTTATAGTCGCTGAGTTCCATGTTTTTCAGTTCGGGATAGAATTTTTCAAGGGACTTTCGCAGGGCCTTGTCCAGGGCGTTTACCGGACCTTTACCCAGGGCGGCGGTATGTTCGAGCTGCCCTCCCACTCGGATCTGGATGGTCGCCTCGGCCACAGGGTCCTTATTTTCGCTCTGCTTCTGATCGATTACGCGGAAACTGACAAGCTCGAAGTATTTCTTGCTCGTACCCATCGTTTTGTTGATAAGAAGCTCGAAACTCGCCTCCGCCGCTTCGAACTGGAACCCCTGGTTTTCGAGGTCCTTGAGTTCTTCGAGCACCTGCATTGCCACCGGATCGCTCTTTGAAAGCTTCAGGCCGAATTCTTCGGCTTTTCGCTTTATTGCGGTGCGTCCGGAAAGATCCGAAATGAGGATTCTGCGTTTGTTGCCAACCAGGCCGGGGTCGATATGCTCGTAGGTCTTCGGATTTTTTTCGACCGCGCTGATGTGAACGCCGCCCTTGTGCGCGAAGGCGCTTCGGCCGACAAACGGCTGATAACGGTTGGACGTGACGTTTGCAAGCTCCAGTACAAACCGGCTTACCTGGCGCAGTTTTTTCAGGTTCTCGGGGGCGAGGCAGCCGACTCCCATTTTCAGACAAAGGTTAGCCATTATGGAGCAAAGATCGGCGTTTCCGCATCTTTCGCCGACCCCGTTGATCGTTCCCTGTACCTGAACGGCGCCCATCTCAACGGCCGTCAGAGTGTTTGCGACGGCAAGGTCCGAGTCATTGTGCGCGTGGATTCCAAATGGAATATCAGGAAATTTCTCTTTGACGGCTTTTATGGTGTTTTGGATGCGGCTCGGCAGGCTCCCTCCGTTCGTGTCGCAAAGAATGATGCATTCGGCGCCGGCCTCCATCGCCTTTCCAATGGTGGCGAGAGCGTATTGTGGATCGGCGTTGAATCCATCAAAAAAATGTTCCGCGTCGTAGAAGACGGTTTTGCCTTGCTGCCGCAGGAAGCTGATGCTATCGGAAATGAGCTGAAGGTTGCGTTCGAGGGTCGTATGCAGGGCATCTTTTACGTGCACCGTCCAGCTTTTTCCGAACAGCGTGGTCAGTTCGGTATTTGCATCGAGCAACGCCTTGAGATTGGGATCGGTGGCAGCGGTAGAATCCGGATGGTGAGTTGCTCCGAAAGCCGCAATTCTGGCCTGTTTGAGGTCATAATTGCGGATTTCCCGGAAAAAGTCCGCATCCTTCGGGTTTGATCCGGGCCAACCTCCCTCGATGTAATGGATGCCGATATCGTCCAGTTTGAGAGCTATGCGGACCTTATCGTCGGATGAAAAGCAAAAATCCTCGGCCTGCGTCCCATCCCGGAGTGTAGTATCATAGGTTTTCACTACCATTGGCCAGTTCCCTCGTAAGTTTTTCAATCCCCGAAATCAATGAGGCCGTAAGACTGGAGAATAAGCAGCGAGAGAGTTTGAAAACCGAGGCAGCTCGCGGGGGGATTGGTTCCGTAAGTATCAAGTCCTCTGCCGGGCCTGCGACAGCGGTCTCACATGGCATATCCCAGGCCGGACCCTTCGGTTTATTGCTTTTCCGCCTGAATATGAATGTCTCCGCCGCCCTGCAGCTTCTTGTCCAGCTCGAAGGCGTCATGCAGGACCCTAACCGCCAGTTCGGTATACTTTTCATCTATTATGCAGGAAATCTTTATCTCCGAGGTGGCGATCATCTTGATATTGATGTTTTCCCGGGAAAGCGTTTCGAACATCTTGGTCGCCACGCCGCTGTGGCTCCTCATTCCGAGCCCGATTATCGAGATCTTCGCAATTCCGGGATCGCCCATCACCTGGCAGTCGCCAAACTCGTGGGCAATCGACTCCAGGATGCCAATCGTCTGATCGTAGGCGGTCTGGGGAACCGTAAAGGAAATATTAGCCTTGCCCGGAACGCTGCTTGCGCCCTGGACAATGAGGTCAATGATAATCTTTTCAGCCGAGAGGGGCCGGAAGACCTTCGCGGCGACTCCCGGCTGGTCGGGGACATTGGCGATTGTGACCCGGCCTTCGTTCTTATTGTAGGTGATTCCGGAGACCACCACCTTTTCCATGGTTTCGTCCTCCCGTGTTACCAGTGTTCCCGGAGCATCTGTAAACGAGGAAAGCACCATTATGGGCACATCGTACTTGATGCCGAATTCGACCGAGCGAAGGTGGAGAACCTTGGCGCCCATACTGGCCAACTCCAGCATTTCCTCGTAGCTTATCTTTTCGAGCTTGCGCGCCTTGGAGCAAATGTTGGGGTCTGCCGTGAACACGCCTTCCACATCAGTGTAAATCTCGCAAACGGAGGCATGAAGCGCCGCGGCAAGCGCGACCGCCGAAGTATCGGACCCTCCCCGCCCCAGCGTGGTAATGTTACCATCGTCATCAAATCCCTGGAACCCGGCCACCACCACGATTTTGTCCTCTTGCAGCTTCTCGATGATGGGCTGGGTCTGTATCCAGCTTATGCGGGCCTGGCCGAATTGGCCGTCGGTCATGATCCCGGCCTGGTATCCTGTCATTGAAACGGCCTCTGAGCCCATTGCTTTGATGGCCATGCAGAAGAGGGCTATCGTGGTCTGCTCGCCGGTGGCAAGCAGAACGTCCATCTCGCGAGGGTCCGGGTGGTCGGTGATCTCGCTGCCCAGCTTTAGCAGCCGGTCTGTTTCACCGGCACGCGCCGAGAGGACAACCACCAACTGGTCTCCCTCTTTTTTCCTCGCCAGAACCCGCCGGGCCACCGCGTTGATTCGTTGGGGGTCGGCAACCGAGGTTCCGCCGTACTTCTGCACAACAAGCGCCATTTGCTTCAACTCCTCCGTATTGCGGAAATGCTTACTGTGGTTGCAAAAAGCACCATAGGCAAGTAACCAAAATGTCAGAAATTGTCCACTAAAAAGCAATCAACGGACAGTATAATCTCTGCGGCGATCACTGGGGCATCCATTGTTGACGTGGAAAAGAGCTGACTGTAAACTACAGTATTGTTTTTGCCGTTTACCTTCCGGAGAGAGGGTCCTCCAATGAATATTCTTTTCGTGTATCCACAGGTCTCCGAAACATTCTGGAGTTTTAAACACGCGCTTAGAGTGGTCCGAAGGAAAGCGGCCTTCCCGCCTCTCGGTGCGTTGACCGTAGCGGCAATGCTCCCGCAATCCTGGCAAAAAAAGCTGGTCGACATCAATGTGCGAGCGCTTGAAGACCAGGACATCCTATGGGCGGATTACGTATTCATCAGCGCCATGATCGCCCAGAAGAACTCTGCCAGGCAGGTCGCGGACCGCTGCCGCGCGCTCGGCGTAAGGGTGGTCGGAGGCGGTCCTTTGTTCCGTGCGTATCCGGAAGCCTTCGCCGATCTGGACCACCTGGTCTTCGGGGAGGCCGAATCCATAATTTCCGAACTCGTAATGGACCTTGAGAGGGGCCGGCCCAAGAGGTCTTATCGGGCGTCAGGGTTTCCTTCGCTCGACGGTATCCCTGTCCCATTGTGGGAACTCATCAATCTGAACGACTATGCGTCGATGTCCATCCAGTATTCCAGGGGCTGTCCGTTCAACTGCGAATTTTGTGACGTGATCGTCATGAATGGACGGGTACCGAGACTCAAGCCGAACGAACAGGTGCTGGCCGAGCTGGAGGCCCTCTGCTCCCGAGGCTGGCGCGGTTCGGTCTTTATTGTCGATGACAACTTTATCGGCAACACGAAAATGGTGAAAAGCCTGCTGAGAAGCCTCATATCATGGCAGAAAGGCCGGCTGCGCCATTTGAATTTTTTTACGGAGGCTTCCGTAAATCTGGCGGAAGATCCGGAACTGATGGACCTGATGGTGCAGGCTGGGTTCAACAAGGTGTTCCTCGGCCTCGAGACGCCCGTCGAAGAGGGTCTAAAAGAGTGCGGCAAGGCGCAGAACCTCAGGCGCAGCCTCTCCGAATCGGTCGCGACGATACACCGCCACGGGCTGGCCGTCATGGGAGGGTTCATAATCGGCTTCGACAGCGATCCGCCGGATGTTTTTCAGAGGCAGGTGAACTTCATCCAAAAAAACGGGATTGTGACCGCCATGATCGGGTTGCTTACCGCAATCCCCGGGACCCGGCTTCATTCGCGCCTGGAGAGCGAAGGAAGAATGCTCTTCAATTCCTCCGGGGACAACACGGATGTGAGCGGATCTCTCAACTTCATCACCAGGATGGACCGGACAAAATTGATCGAGGGATACCGCTGGGCCATGAACAGCGTTTATTCTCCTGAAATGTATTATAACCGCATACTTGCATTTCTTCGTACTTACCGCCCCAAGGCCAGGATCTACCTGGAAAAAAATGACCTGCTGACTTTTGTCCGCTCGCTGTGGTACCTGGGCATTGTCGACAACAAATCCCGAAACTATTACTGGAAGCTCATGAGGAACGCAGTCTCCAATTATCACGACTCTTTCGGCGATGTGGTCACCATGGCCATATACGGCTATCACTTCCGCAAACTTTTCTGGTCCCCCAGGTTTCCGGAGAAACTGGGAGAATTGCTGAACAGGTCAACCCTGTAGTGCGCCATTGTTCCTGGTTTGCGGACCTGACGCACACCGGTTGAGCTCTGATAAAGGAAAACCATGTCAGAACCGGCGAAAAAGAAAGCAGTATATGACGACCTGCACGGTATCCCGGAAAATATGACCGGCGAGATCATTAACGGCGAACTCATCGTCACTCCCCGGCCATCACAAAAGCACGTATATACAGCCTCCACCCTGGATAAGAAGATTGGATCACCGTATCAATTAGGCGAAGGAGGCGGACCAGGCGGCTGGGTCATTCTCGTTGAACCGGAAGTCAAGCTCGGAGGGGATGTCGTGGTCCCCGACCTGGCCGGATGGAAAAAGGAACGGTATCCGAAGACGAGCGAGACCAATTGGATCTCCATCACTCCCGACTGGGTGTGCGAGGTACTCTCACCCGGCACACTGCGCCTTGATAGAGTAAAAAAAATGCCCCTCTACGGCCAATGTGGAGTACCGCATTTCTGGCTGATCGATCCCGTTGCCCGGACCCTGGAGGTATTTCGACTCGAATCCGGCAGGTGGTCTTTACTGGGCGCCTTTTCCGAAGATGAGAAGGTGCGCGTCGAACCATTTCAAGAGATAGAGATCGATCTAAGCGTTCTTTGGCTTTAGGGGATAGCGTAAAAGGCGAGGTGGAAGAAGACCATGACCCTCCCGGTCGTGAGCATGAAGTCCCGACCATGGACTGAGCCAAGCTCAGAGCGTCCCGGGGACTCAAGCAGGGACGCGAGCCGGCTCCGTGAATCGGTCCGGCTTCAAGCGTCCCTGAGTGGCATTAAAGGTGCTGCGGATTTTCAAAGGAGGGGCATCGGGCGCAAATCATGCTTTTCGACTGCCGGGCGGCTCCTGCCAACACTTGGCAAGAAATTCGAGCGTGTTCCAATACGTAAACATCAATTCTGTTGAGTATTTCAGCATGATTTTGCGGTAAATTCGGGTGTTTTCGGTCATGTTCAATGAAGTTTCGCAGATTCTGGCGGTCCAGACCTGGAGCGAGTCCACCATGTATGTGAACAGTTCCGCCGGTTGGGGAAAACTCACTGGAATTCGCATCATATCCAATCCCAGTCGGCTTCTCCGAATAGACCCAACGGAGATCGGCGCACAACTGGCGGCTCAGCGGCCCTATTTCTGGCCTGCTTGTTCAAAATAAGCTTCCGCCTTCACGAAGTTCTCATCCACGACCTTCTTGAATTCCACGCAGCCTTTCCTCATCATGGCAGCCATATCGGAAATGGCTTTTTTCCCCTCGCCGGGCATCCATTCCGCCTGCTCGACGAACGCGTTAACCATTTTTTCCGACTGCTCCTGAAGCATGCACATTGCGCCAAAGGTGTTCTCGAAAGCGGTACGGTTGAAATCGATCATCTGTTTTGCCATTGCAAACTGAATCATTTTTAGTCCTCCAATCGTTTCTTGAGTAAGTCGCATCAAAATGCGGAATCGAACACGCTGAAATGGAGTATAATTACCAAAGCGGAGGAGTCAAGGGGTAAAATGGTGCGTTGCACAAATATTTTATAGTGGCGAAACAACTAGTCTATCCTTATTTTAATTAAAAATATGGTGCTCTGCAGCAAACCAAATTCAACTCGACGCGAGGCAGGCGATGGATGAAAAAATTGTGCTCCGAAAATACCCGAACAGGCGGATCTACGATCCCGAAAAGAGCGCCTACATAACCCTCGAGCAGGTCTGCGAAATCATAAGGCAGGGGCGCCAGGTTTCCGTAATCGACGCCAGGACCAAAGAAGATGTAACAGCCTTCATTCTCTCCCAGATCATCGTAGAGGAAGCAAAAAACAAGAATATTCTTCTGCCTGTGTCTTTTCTCCACCTGGTTATCCAGCATGGCAACGTGCTGGCGGAATTTTTCGAAAAGTATCTGGAACTCACCCTCAAGAACTATCTGCTCTACAGGTCCACTCTTGACGAACAATTCCAAAGGTGGCTCGATCTTGGCAAGAATTTCTCCTCGGCTGCGCAAAAGACCCTGCCCGCGGCGAAGCCATGGGACTCCTTGTTCGATTTGTTCTTTAATCAGGCGAAAGGGACCGAGAAGAAAGATTTCTGACCCTGCCCATTCTGCACGCGAAGAGGCGAAGAAGTCCCACCGAGACATGAATTACGAAAAGACTTGCTGGTTTGCGCTTCGCTCCACCCATCCTGCGACTACCCTGGAAATCCATAGAATTATGACCAAAGCGCGGTGAGCGGCCAAAATTCCCGAGGGCTTTGAGCCTGATGGACACCATTTTGGCTGGATCGATTATCCCGGATGTGAGGACTTGCCGATCTTTCATTTATCGTTTACTATCAGTGAGCAGGCTTCAGCGCGTTCGGGTCCTGTTTCCCGATCAGAAACCCGCGTCCGCTTGTCCCTATGACAGTGTTTCCCCGATTCGCCTTTCCATGCAGTCTGTTCGTAATTAATGCTTCACCCCGCTTCGAGGAGAAGACCGATGCCCTACCCAGAACGAAAAGACGGATCTTTTGTCATTCTCATGATCGATGACGATGAGGAAGATTTTTCTCTGGTCAAGGAGGCTCTCGTATCGAGACGGCTGAAGGTGGACCTCTATTGGGCGCAGGATGGCGATGAGGCGATGAATTTTCTTTTCCGGAAAGCCGAATATGTCAATGCTCCCACTCCGAATTTAATCCTGCTCGATTTGAACATGCCTGGAAAAAACGGCTTCGACGTGCTCCAGGATATTAAGGCCCATAAGGACCTTCGAAAAATTCCCGTAGTCATACTTACCTCAACCGGGGACGAAAAATCCGTATCTCGCGGATATAATACCGGGGCGAGTTCGTTTATGCTGAAGCCCTTGACCTTTGACGAGATGGCCAATGCAATGCAGTCTCTGTGCGAATACTGGTTCGCCTTGGTCCAACTGCCGAAAAGCCCCTCCGGACCTGCCCGCAAAACGGTAAAAAAAGAGCCGATATCTTCTGACAACTCGATTTCCGAGCCAATCCAGTAGACTTCCCCCCCTCGGATGGCGCAGATCTACAAACCAGTGAAAAAGGCCCCGGAACATGGGGCCTTTTTGTAATCTGCAAAATCACAGTCAGAAACGGAACCCGGCTAAAACCGCAACGCAACGATGGAAGGTAAAAAAAGCTGATGCCGGTTCCCGCTTATTTCTTCTCGAATATGCAGGATGCATATGTCTTTCTGGCGCCCTCGTCGTGGCAGTAGGTGCAAGTCTTCACGTGCCAGGATTCGCTGGATTTACTGTTGAGAAAACTTGTGAATTCCTGGTCAAAAGAACTGCCGTTCGCATTGAACGTTTCAAATTTATATTCACGATCCATAGAGCAATCTCCTTTATTTTATGTCCTTTTTTAAACATAAAATGGGCATGGGAGATGTCAAGAAAGCGTGAAAAATGAAAGGCCTGCCCCGGCTCCGAGCCCCGGGTGAAAGCACTTACCTCACTTTTCTTACTTCATTTTTGACTGTTCGCCACGGGCAGGCACTCCGGATCATGCGGCAGGCTGCCCCGGCTGGAGCGCAGAAACGCATATGGAGTCACATGCAGGAAATTTGAAACGCGGGCAGTGTAAATGTCTGCATTACTCTCGATCTGCCTTGCCAGATGGCTTTTGTCTATACCGGTGCGCATGAGCAGCCCCCAGTTCTTATTGAGAAGCTGCCCGGAAGCCTGGGCGATTGGCGCAATCCTGGAATCGATTTCGACTATCCTGCCATGCAGCTCGGACATTTTCTTCTGGAACCCCTGGATTTTCGCGCCGTCATGGGTCTCGTACCCCTGCTGACCACGCAGGGCAGCCAGCCGGAGCGAGCAGTATTGAGACGCCATCTGCTCTTTCGACTCCATCAGCGCGTTCAGCTCCTCGTACCTCGGCTGGAATTGGTCAACGGCCGCAATTTCATCCTCTAGCTCTCGAACGACCAGGGCGGTCCGCCACCTTGAAATGCTCTTCGAAATATTGACGTCTGTAAATATGTGATCCCCGACATACATAAGTTCTTCGCCGGAAAGGCCGAGGCTTTCCTCGACGAGCCGGGCATTTGCGCCCAGGTAGATATGGCCGGGAGAAAGGGGGCCTCGGTGCTCCCGAAGGAGGCCCTCAGCATTTACCACTTCGAAAATCGGCATCGGGAAGGTGAAAAAATCGGGCTTTCTCGCCCCCATGATTATAATGTCGAACAGGTCGCGCCATCTAAGGGATTTTGGCAGAAAAGGGTCGAACGCATAGCTCATTATGGGTTCCGCGTAAGACCATGCGGAATTGCTTATCAGGAGCACCTTCTTGCCGGATTTTTTCTGGTCCAGCAGGGCCAGGGGTGTTTCTTTGTCAGGTTCGACGAACTGATCGGGGTCCGCGAGGATTTCGGCCTTTAGCCGCCCCTCCATGTGAGCATCGTCGGCCGCGCGGCGCACCGCCCGGAAGAGGTCCTCGTAGCCGATGCATCCGGTTAGTTTTTCCGAATCCAGCAAATCTACGAGTTGCATGAAAATGCAAGCCTCGGAGATGGAAAAAAGGGTGTTCAGGAAATACCACCGGAACTCGCTGAGATCCACCAGCGTGCGTTGATAGATCCTGCGCTGCTCTTCGAATTCAAGCGGTTTTGTCCCATGAAATGCGCGTTTAATGTATCCGAACCGATTTGCCTTGACGATGTTCCCCAGTTCCGTGTCGATCACAAGTCCCCGCATCACGAGGTCCGGGTCGAATACCAGGGCATCCAGAGGCCAGCCGGCCTGGCTGAGCCCCTCCTTTATATAGTTATAGGCTTGCTGCTCCCAGGCCCTCATACGATAGTGGATAAGCGTATAGTCCATGTCGTAGCCGATCGCGCGAATAGCGTTCAGATTGAGGGTGCGGTTGCAGAAAATTCCGCGAATATTGAGATTACACTTCATTTAGCGCCCGTTCTTAATGCGTTGCCGTGGGGCGAACGTATCGAAAGCTTTCCTGCTTTCCCGGCGCATGAATGTAGTGGTTGCTGCCTGTTTTGTAAACAGGCGGGGATGAAAGCATCGAGCATCGATCGGTTGCGTATCGCAAATTATGCAAACCATGCTGGAAAAAAGCAGGTTCAAGCGGTACAATCACAGTCCATGCACCGGGCTCAGCACCCCCGGGAGGCAGCATTGACATGGATATTCCCTCATCATAACCCGATTCACCGGGCTGGAAACCAGGACTAGATGAAGAATCCATCTGAAAAAAAATATGTTTGCATTCACGGGCACTTCTACCAGCCTCCACGCGAAAACCCCTGGATAGAGGAAACTGAGCGTGAGGATTCCGCAAGCCCTTATCATGACTGGAACGAACGAATCGATCTCGAATGCTACAGGGCAAACACGGCGGCCCGGCTCGTCGATAACAAGAATCGACTTGTGGATCTGTTGAACAATTATAGTTATTTCAGCTTCAATTTCGGTCCCACCCTGATGCACTGGCTTGAACGCCACGACCCCTGGGTTTACCAGGCTATTCTGAACGCCGACCGCGAAAGCCTGCGCACTCGCAGGGGGCATGGCAACGCCATAGCGCAGGTCTATAACCATGTAATAATGCCTCTGGCAAACGAGCGAGACAAGCTGACCCAGATCCGCTGGGGAATCCGTGATTTCGAACTCCGCTTCGGCAGGCGTCCCGAGGGGATGTGGCTGGCCGAAACGGCCGTTGACCGGACCACTCTGTTGCTTATGGCAAAGGAAGGAATAAAATTCACGATACTGTCCCCCTACCAGGCCGCGCGGTGGCGTTTTCTCAAGGGAGACGGCGCCTGGACGGATGCGTCCAACGGAACTATTCCCAACGGGCGTGCCTATCGTTATTCCTGCGGGGACGGGGAATATATCCACATATTTTTTTACGATCCGACCCTGGCGCGCGGGATCGCTTTCGATCGGCTGCTCGAACACAGCAGCAGGCTGCTGAAACAGATCGACAATACCTGGTCCCTGCGAAACCCTTCCAGCGGGGAACCCTGGCTGGCCAACGTGGCCACCGACGGAGAATCCTACGGGCATCATTTCAAATTCGGTGACATGGCGCTTGCCTCTGCGTTTGAGGAACTACGGCGCGACCCGTCGGCAGAAATAGTTAATTACGGATGGTTTCTGTCTTCTTTCCCGGTGGTCGCCGAAGTTGAAATCTTCGAACGAACGGCTTGGAGCTGCGCACATGGACTCGGGCGGTGGAGCGACGACTGCGGCTGCAATACGGGAGGCGAACCGGGCTGGACTCAGAAATGGAGAGGTCCCCTGCGCAAAGCGCTCGAATACGTTCGAGACAGCCTTGCCGTTCATTTCGAAATCCAGATGTCAAAGCTGTGTGCTAAACCGTGGGGCGTCAGAGACGAATATGTCGACTTGGTCCTGGACAGAAAAAATCACCTGGCCGATTTTTTGGCCAAACATCTCGGTGGCGGTCCGCGCACATCCGATGTTTCGCGTTTCCTGAAACTGCTGGAGATGCAGCGGTTTTCCTTGCTGATGTTCACATCCTGCGGCTGGTTTTTCGATGAAATCAGCCAGCTCGAGCCGGTCCTGATCCTCAAATACGCCGCAATGGCAATGCATCTTGCCGAACAGACGGGATTGCCCCCCCTGGAGCCGCAGTTTCTCGAAATCCTGGCGCAGGCGCCCAGTAACCTGCCCGAATATGGAAACGGGGCAAACGTTTTTCTGCGAAAGGTAAAGCCCGAGGCTGTCAGTACGGCAAGGGTGGCGGCCAATTACGCGATACAGTCGCTTGCCAGGTCCGCGCATAGGGAATTCCAGATATACAGTTTCAGCATCCTGCCACAGAAGGAGGAGGATTTAGGGTCAAATCCGGTGAAGTGCCTCTACGGCCGGGTGACCGTGAGAGACGACAGGACGCAGGACGACAGGGATTTCCTTTATGCGGTGACCCATTTTGGCGGCCTGGATTTCCGCTGTTCGGTAAAGCCGGACCCGAGCGAAGGCGAGTATGAAACCACTCTCGCCTCTCTGCAGGATTCCATCGTAGAGCAGAATACGATCAAGATGGTGCGCGTGCTGGATGAAAAATTCGGAACCGATTACTTCGGGCTCGAAAACGTCCTGAAGGACCTGAGGGCTTCGATCGGGTTGGACATAAGCCGCAAAACACTTGGCGCCTACACAGACCTTCAGCGCAACCTGTTCAATACCTATAAGCCGCTGCTTCTATCATTGCGGCAATGGGGAATAAAGATCCCGAACGATCTTCGGGTTTCAATCCGGCGTGTGCTAAGTGAAGAGGCGGAGAGCCTGGTGGAAGACATCCTGATGCACGAGGTGGAGCACGTCTCCACGGATGCCTCCTGGGACACGACCGATTTCTTTTTCCGGGTCCACATGGCCAGGCTCAACTCGCTTCAGGAAGAGGCTAAATCATGGGGGGTTTCTCTCAGCCTCGTGGAAATCTCGCAAAAGCTGGGAAAGTTCCTGGTGGGGGTCATTGCCAAGCTGATCCAGACCTTCGACGAGAGGGATGCAGGGCGCTTCCGTCGACTGCTTACGCTTTGCCACGCCATGTCGCTCTGGCCCGAGACATGGAAGCTTCAGACGCTCTATTTTCAGTTTGTGACCAAAGGAATTGAAAATCCGGCGCTTTTCACGAAAATCTCCAGGGTTGAAGATCTTATAGACGAACTCGACGAAATGTTGAACTGCCGCTTTGCAACACTTCCGGGCAAGAGATTCGTGCAGCTTCCGGACGGCACAGCGACTCTTAAGGAATAGGGCCTCTCAAACGCGGGGAATCTTTGTCCTGCGCCGGAGTTTGACCTATAAGAGCATGGTATTGAATTTCGCACCGGAAGTGTATTAGTATTACGGGCTGATTGAACTGAAAATCCAACTCATCAGGAGATCTATAATGTGTGAAGCAAATGCTTACCTGCTAAAGGAAGGCCAAGAGGAACTCATCCTGGAGGCGGTTGACAAGGTTGAGAGCGAGGGGGACCACATCAAGATCGAAAATATTTTCGGAGAGCAAAAAACTGTCCATGGCCGAATTCGCAGCATGTCCCTGGTAAATCACCGGATAGTTATTGAAGGGTAGCGCCTCACTTCCTTGGAGCGCAAGAGAGGCAAGGTCGGCGCAAGACCGTTACTTATCTTCTTGCGCGGCTTTTGCCGTTCTTTTGAAACAGTACCAGTCCACCTGTCTGCATATACCCCGAATCAAACGAATATCACGCCCGCGAAGATTCATTCTGCTAAAAAACCGCCTGATGCTGGTCATCCAGTAATCGGGGTTTTCCGGATTTATGAAATTAATTTTTGTGAGCGTATCTTTCAGATGAACGTACATGGCTTCGAGTTCGCCTCGGGTGGCAAGACGCGGCGTGAATCCTTCCTGTTTCTCGGATGCAGCGGTAAAAATCTCATAGAGCATTATCATGACCGCCTGCGCCAGGTTTATGGAGGAGAAGCCGGCTGTCGGAATGTTAACCAGCGCGTCGCAGTACCTGATATGTTCATTGGTCAGTCCGCTTGCCTCGGGGCCAAAGAGCAACGCGACGTGGTTTTTCCGGCTGATTGGGATCAGTTCAAGGGCAATCTGCCGGGGATTTTTCACGAACTGGCGGTAGGACCCCATTCGCGCGGTGCTCCCAACCACGTACTGAAAGGATTTGAGCGCTTCTTCGAGCCGGTCGTGGACTTCCATTCCCAAAACGAGGTCTTCGGCATGATATGTGGCCATCTTTAAGATCCGAGCCAGATCGCAGTCGGCCGGATTTACGACCAGGAAGCGGGATATTCCCATATTTTTGGCGGCCCGAACCGCCGCACCTATGTTTTCCGGATAGTGCGGTTCATTTAGCACGACTGCTATGTTTTCGAGGTTTATTTTCATTGCGCCCGTTTTTCCCGCTTGTCCATTCTTGCCGGCATTTTCTGAGACGAGTTATACAAACTGTACACGACGACATAAATAAATGCGCGACGGGTGTAGGGTGGGCACAGCGCCTCATCGTGCCCACCATCTCGCAGAGCGTGGAGTTTGTGCACATCGGTGGGCACGATGAGGCGCTGTGCCCACCCTACTTGGATCATTCATTTCGGGAATACTTTCGACGTTGTGTATAAAAGGGCCCGCTCCTTACCCTTTAGAAGCGGGCCACAGTCAGTTCCATCATTCGCCTTCCGTCACCCTGCCTACCCTTCTTCCATGCCCATAAGTTTTTTTGCCATCTCTTTCTTGGACTCGAAGTCGGTGAGGTAGGAAATCATTACGCGCTGGCTCTGGGGCGCGCCCGCTCCGTGCCAGGTGCCGGGGCCGTGCAACCCGGCTGTCCAGTGCTGGAGGAATTTGGCTACTTTTAACCGCTTGCCCGCAGGCGCCGCGCTCTGAAATAATTTCTTGAGCACAGGCCCGACCTCCGGGTGCTCCAGGTCCTTAAGCCTCGGCATGGTCACAACCAGGCCGCCGCCGATATCGCCCGCAATCTTCATGATTTCCCAGAAGCCGTGGGCGATGTTCAGCTTGGCTACGTTTCCGAAGAGGTCGTCGGGCAAGAAGACGCCCGAGCCTTCAGGCTCCTCCCGGCCTTTTACGGCGGCAGCGATCGCGCACGCATGGGAGGTTTCGCTAAGCCGCACCATTTCGATCAACTTGTCCTGTATGTGAGGTATCTTCTCCACCCCGTTGTATTCGGCTGCCAGGAGAGTAGCGCCGATGATGAGGTCGGCGAACCCCACTTTGCAGGCCCCTCCGCAGTTCATCCGGTGCGTTTTGGCGAACCGGGAGATGAGCTTTCCGCAGTACTTCGTTTCCCCACAGAGGAAAACTCTGTCCCATGGGATGAAAACATTGTCGAAAACCATGGTTGAGGTTTCGCGCTGGCCGAATACAGGGTTCCCAAGCTCCGATTCGTCTTCGGCCCCCTCCCTTTCTGCCGAATACGCATTGTACTGGCAGATGTAGGTAATTCCGGGAGATCCGTTCGGGACGACGAAGGATACAGCGAAGTCCTCCTCGCCCTCTTTGAGTGAACCGCCGGGAAGAACGAGTGTTTCGTGGGCCCCTATCGCCCCGCTCTGGCTGACCTTTGCGCCCCTTACCACGATCCCGTCTGAACGCTTCTCGACGACGTGCACGTACACGTCAGGCTCATCCTGCTGGGAAGGCCTCTTTTTCCGGTCGCCTTTGGCGTCGGTTATCGCCCCTGAAACGGCGAGGTCGTCTTTCTGAACGCCGGCCAGCCATTTATTGAAGCGCTCGTTGTAGTTCGTCCCGAGGTCCCGGTCCATCTCCCAGGTGGTGGAGGCAAGCCCGTTTATTGCGTCGCAGCCGACGCAGCGGTAGTTGCAGGTGCCAACCGTCCGGCTCGTAAGCAGGGCCATTTCCTGCCGCATGTCCAGGTCGTGATTGCTGCGGCAGACATGAACGTTCCGGTTGATCGAGTTCCCGGTGAGGTGAGATCCGGCAACCATGATGCTTTGGGCTGCACCGTCCTGCGCCAGGTCGTAAATGGCCGCATTGGCCATAACCATGGATCTTGTAATGGGATGGTCCAGCAGGCTCGAAACCCATTTCCCGGCCACGTAAACTCTTGGCGTGAGCTTCCGTACGCTTTCCAGGTACTCCTGAGAGGTCTTCATAGACATAAGGAGCCTCCTTTCGGTGAGGTATGCAGATTTGCCTGTAAAGATATTACATACTATAGGATTTATGCATTTGAAGAAAGAGTGTATTTATACTTAAAATCGGATCGCAAAAAGGAGGTTAGCTTAAATTGATGAACTTCAGCTTCTGCCCGTATTGCGGCACATCTCTCATACAGAAAACAGACAAAAAGGGTGCAAAGTCCTTCTGCCCGGAATGCGGCAAAGTTTTCTATCGTAACCCCAAGGCAGGTGTCGCCGTTGTGCTGGTTGAAGCGGGGAAAATCCTCCTCGTCAAACGGCGCGGTTTATACTCCGGGCGGTGGTGCATCCCATGCGGCCACCTCGAGTGGGACGAAGAAGTGCGGGAAGCCGCCGCGCGTGAGTTCTTCGAGGAAACCTCTATAAAGGTCCGAGTAGGGCGGGTTTTTGCCGTTCACTCCAACTTCCACGACTCTGAAGCCCAAACGGTCGGGATCTGGTTTTGGGGAACCCGGATCGGAGGGAAACTTCGTCCCGGGTCTGACGCCGGCGAGGCAGCTTTCTTCAGCCTGAACGATTTGCCCGATCTCGCCTTTCCCACGGACAGAACCGTATGCATGGAGTTGAAGGAGTACTTTGAATCCCGCTTGTTTGAGGAAGAATGATGCCTGCATGCGGGCAAATTCCAGGGGGCGGGCCGGCGCTCAGCCTCTGCCCATTTGCAGCAGGCATCTTCGGCTAAAGGCCAATCGCTCAACTTTAAAGGAGATTGTCATGCCCGGCGACTCTTATGATTTTCCCTCCGTTTCTCTGAAAACACGCATCGGATGGATCGGTACGGGGGTGATGGGGCTTTCCATGTGCGGGCACGTAATGGAAAGAGGCTACAGCGCCACCGTCTTTAACCGCACCCGGTCAAAGGCTCTTCCCCTGGTCGAAAAGGGCGCAGTCTGGGTAAATTCCCCTCGGGAAGTCGTGGAAAAGTCGGATATCGTATTTACCGTGCTGGGGTTCCCTGAAGACGTGCGGGAGGTTTATTTCGGAAGAGAAGGCATTCTGGAGGCGGTCCGCCCGGGTGTTATTCTCGTTGACATGACCACAACCGAACCATCGCTGGCGGGGGAAATCTACCTGGCCGCCAAAGAAAGGGGGGCCTTCGCAGTCGATGCTCCCGTCTCGGGTGGCGACATGGGGGCTCGCAATGCCACTCTTTCAATCATGACGGGAGGGGACCGGGAAGTGGTTGAGGCCATTCAGCCTATCCTGGAAGCGATGGGAAAAAACCTGGTCCACCAGGGACCGGCGGGAGCGGGCCAGCATGCCAAAATGTGCAACCAGGTGGTCATTGCCGGAACGATGATCGGCGTGTGCGAAAGTCTTTTATACGCTTTCAAGGCCGGCCTCGATCTGCCCACGATGTTGCGTTCCATTCAGGGCGGCGCGGCGCAGTGCTGGAGCCTGGATAATCTTGCTCCACGTGTCCTGCGAGGTGATTTCAATCCGGGTTTTTTTGTAGAGCATTTTATCAAGGATATGGGCATCGCGCTCAAAGAGTCGGCGCGTATGGGCCTTTTTCTCCCCGGCCTGGCGCTTGCCCACCAGTTGTACCTTGCGGTAAAGGCGCAGGGACACGGCAAGTCGGGCACCCAGGCGCTCATCCTTGCCCTTGCGCAGATGTCCGGGACCGTGGTCCGGGAACCGGGCTGAAAAGTCTTACCGATGATTCTGCCGATGAGTTGCCGTAGCCCTTGCGAATCTAGATAGTACTGACCTAAGGGCTTGTCCGCGCGCCCTTAGGTCCCGCTTCAAAACATTGAAAAGGTGCAATCTTTTGCAGTAGACACGCGTGTAACTGTCATCGAGTTTTTTGAAATTTTGTCAAAAATACCGGGCTAAGCGGTTATTGTTTCTCTGCGTTTTTCTCAGTGGTCTCTCAAGATCGACCCTAGCCCTTCGAAGCGGGCCGCCGGGTTTTTGGAATTATCGAACGTCTCTGTTCCGAAAAGTTTTTAGGCCGCACTTTCGAGCGGCGTCAGATTTACCTCGTAGCCGATGTTTTTTAGCCGGTTTACGAGGTAGGGCACGAGACGTTTGGAGTTAAGTTTATCAAAGTAGTCTCGACCAAGGTCTTTGTAGTCAACATGGTCCCTGAGGACGTGATAGATGACAGTGAGAAGAGAATGAGCAACAGCGATTACTGCTCTTTTTTTCCCTCTTCGGCCTACCAAACGGCCGTACTGGGCATAGAAGTAGGAGTTTTTCTTCTTCGATGCGGCCCAGGCAGCTTGGGCAAGAGTGGCGCGGAGCCATTTGCTTCCCTTGGTAGTTTTGCCGCTCTTCCTTTTACCGGCGCTTTCGTTACTGCCCGAACAGACTCCGGCCCAGGAACAGAGGTGGTCTGCCGAGGGAAACTGGTCCATATTGCAACCGATCTCAGCTATCACATTCTCAGAGGCGACCTTCTGAAAGCCGGGCAGGCGCATCACCTCCTCAATTGCTCTGGCGAAAGGGCGGCTTGCCTCCTCAATCCTTTGGCTGAACAGATCGATCTGCCTGTCCAGGTAATCGAGTTGATCAACCAATTGGCTCAGCATGAATCTGTGGTGGTCGGTTACATGCCCCTCAAGAGCAAGGCGAAGCTGTGGGATTTTCCCCCTCATCTGTCTTCTGGCAAGCTCAGCCATTTCAGAGCTATCCTGTCGGCCTTCGATAAGTGCTCGAATCATGTCCATTGCAGATTTACCCATGATGTCGGTTGCAACAGCCCCGAGCTTTATGTTGGCGTCTTCCAGGACCTTGTGAACCCGATTTACCACAGAGGCTCTCTGGTCAACCAACTTACTACGGTGCCGAGTCAGGTCCCGAAACTCTCTCTGGGCTCTATCAGGGATAAAGCTTCCCTTAAGAAGCCCGCTCTGGAGAAGGTGCGCAATCCACTGGCAGTCTTTAACATCGGTCTTTCTTCCAGGGACATTCTTGACATGCCTGGCATTTACCAAAAGGATGTTGAATCTACCCTCCAGAATGTTGTAGATGGGTTTCCAGTAAACTCCGGTAGACTCCATCGCCACGTGGGTGACCTCCTCTTGGGAAAGCCAGTCAGCAAGGGCCATGATATCCTGTGTCATCGTGCCGAAGGGGCGGAGCTCCTGTTGGATTTTCCCACCTCTACCAACGCGCCGCACACAAGCCTGAATGCTCTTTTTGTGCACGTCAAGACCACAACAACTCGTGTAGATAGGCTCCATGCTGTTCTCCCTTTTTGTTGTGATGCTAAACGCTGGAGGACATCGGGACAGCATCAGTCTGTTCCGCGTGCTCGTTCCGGGTGGAACGGCAACAGTTTCGGGTTCGAAGCGATGTCCGGGCCAAGCTGTGGTTCGAGCTCGTGGCATCACAGAGATACGGCCTGCTTCCATCATTTAGCTAAAGGGCAAAATAACATATTTTTAGAAACCTTTTCATGGTTTCAGGGTGTCCCAGAGGGACGTGAAAAGCTGTGGTGAATCGTTTTTCGGTTCTTTTGCGGCCTGAGGCTGCACAATGACAATTTACAAATAGTTGTCTATATCTGATAATATTTCTCTTATTTAAGTAATTATCGAAACGCAGTGCGGGCATGGTATTTTGAAAACCGTTACGAAATGGCCTAATAAATTGACGAGTATGTATTTTTTACACGGTTTTCTATTTATTCACCAATAAGATCGGATTGACAAAACTCCCAAAACAAGTGAGTAAATATGCCACAAGAAAATTAACCGAAACCGAAATGCTATTTCATTCCGAAACTTTTACGCCATCTGCTGAGCTGGTTTTATAGCATAGCCCTAGGGTCTATTCTTATAGTCAATTTAACGCTGTATGCCAATGTCTTATTGAAAAGGTAGAAATAAGGCCGGCTTCCTTAAATACGTTCGGATTATCGATCTAAGAGCTAAAGCTGTCCTGTTGCGTTCTCTGGCTATGAATCTCGATTACTATGCTAATTCGATGAAACAAAACGGTCAAATGCATGATAAATTGGGATATTTTACATTTCTAATTGTATATCCAGTTACGCCTATAGTTACACCTTCAGTTATATCCCCAGTTTTCAATCTAATTCCGGGATTTCATGTGTCAAAAAGAACCTACCATAAGGGGCTGATATGAAGAAATATTTATTGTCGTTGGCTGCTGGTTTGCTGCTTGTCAGCTTAGCTATCGCTACCGGATATCCCAACGACGTTAGCTATACCTACGATCAGCTCAATCGCCTGATTTGCGTTGTGAATTCAGACGGAACGATAATTTCGTACGGATATGATGATGTCGGCAATAGAGTCATACAGAACGTGACTCAAACTCCCGAAGCCAACTTCACTGCCAGTCCTGCAAGTGGCACAGCACCTCTGAGCGTTGCCTTCACAGATAAATCCGTAGGAATTGTAAGCTCCTGGTCGTGGAGCTTCGGAGATGGAGGGAGCAGCACAAGCCAAAGTCCTGCCTATACTTACAGCAGCGCCGGGACTTACACGGTGACTCTCACAGTTTCTAACTCATTCGGGTCATCTTCCTATCAGACAACCATAACAGTCAATCCCGCAAGGCCCGTGGCGAACTTCATCGCATCTCCTACCAGCGGTACGATCCCGCTTGCAGTTTCATTTACCGACAGATCCACCGGCGATATCACAAGCTGGTCCTGGACTTTTGGCGATGGCGGAACAAGCACGAGCCAAAACCCCAGCCACACCTACACCAATCCCGGTGCTTACACAGTGACCCTTACAGCCAGCGGCCCCGGTGGGAACTCAAATCCTCAGACTACTTCTATTACGGTAATTCCCCCTCCCCCAGTCCCCAATTTTTCAGCTTCCCCAACCAACGGAACCGCCCCGCTTACAGTCCAGTTCACGGATGCTTCCACCGGATCGCTCACAAGCTGGTCCTGGAGTTTTGGCGATGGCGCAACAAGCACCAGTCAGAACCCCAGCCACACCTACACAAATCCCGGGACTTACACAGTGCCCCTTACAGTCAGCGGCCCCGGAGGGAGCTCAAACCCTCAGACTACTTCCATAACGGTAGTTCCCCCTCCTCCGGTAGCCGACTTCTCTGCTACCCCGATCAGCGGCACCGCGCCACTGCCGGTTCAATTCACGGACGCTTCCACCGGACCGGTCACAAGCTGGTCTTGGGTCTTTGGGGACGGAGGGACCAGCACGAGCCAAAACCTTAGCTACACCTACTTAACATCCGGGACCTATACTGTCAGCCTTACCGCCGCAGGTCCGGGAGGGTCGAATACGAATACCGAAACCAATTACATTACGGTGAATTCCCCTGGAATAGACCAATATACAAAGCTCATGCTGCACTTAAACGGGCCAAACGGGGGCAGGACGTTCACGGATTCGGAGGAGATTCCAAAAACCGTTACCGGATACGGGAATGCGCAGACAAGCACGGCGTATAGTGAATTCGGGGGTGCTTCCCTAGAGCTTGACGGCAGCTCTTATCTCTCGGTGCCTCCCAGCACGGACTGGAATTTCTCGGGGGATTTTACCATCGATTTCTGGTGGTACCAGACTGGGACAGCAGGGGGTACCAATCCGATCATACGCACGGGGACTGGTTACTCACTCGTCATCCAGACTTACTCCGGGGTTGTCTACGTATGGATCTCATCTAACGGGAAGTCCTGGGACATTGCAAGCGAGGTCAAGATCGGGACCCCGAGCGGCAAAGGATTTGACCATTACGCCCTCGTTCGGGCCGGAAACACCTACTACACATTCCAAAACGGTGTTCTGACCAATTCCTTCGCGAATTCGTTGCCTCCATACTATAGCGCTTCGAATACTTTATACATTGGCGATGGTGCGGCAGGCTATCTGGACGAACTCAGAGTATCAAACGGAATTGCGAGATGGGTCTCTGATTTTAACCCGCCAAGCGCTCAGTACACCGTCGGATCTACGCCTCCGACAGCCGGTTTTTCGGCCAATTGGACGAGCGGTCCCGCCCCGCTTCCGGTTCAGTTCACCGACACCTCCACCGGGTCTGTCACAGGCTGGTCCTGGAACTTCGGGGACGGAAGCACCAGCACGGCACAGTACCCCAGCCATGTCTACTTAAACCCAGGCACATATACGGTCAGCCTCACCGCCGCAGGTCCCGGGGGATCGAATACAAATAGCGAGACCAATTACGTTACGGTGAGTGCTCCTTCTCCTGACGGAATAGACCAATATACAAAACTCATGCTGCACTTCAACGGGCCAAACGGGAGCAGGACGTTCACGGATTCGGAGGAGACCCCAAAAACCGTTACCGGATATGGGAATGCACAGATGAGCACGGCTTACAGTAAATTCGGAGGTGCTTCTCTGGTGCTTGACGGCAGTTCGTATGTCTCGGCACCTCCCAGCCAGGACTGGAATTTCTCGGGGGATTTTACCATCGATTTCTGGTGGTACCAGACTGGGACAGCGGGAAGTACTAATCCGATCATACGCACAGGCACTGGTTATTCACTCGTCATCCAGACTTATTCCGGGGTTGTCGACGTATGGATCTCATCTAACGGGACTACCTGGGACATTGCAAGCGAGGTCAAGATCGGGACCCCGAGCGGCACAGGATTTGACCATTACGCCCTCGTGCGGGCCGGAGGCACCTATTACACATTCCAAAACGGTCTTCTGACCAACTCCTTTGTAAATCCGCTACCTCCGTACTATAGCGCGTCGAATAGTTTATACATTGGCGATGGTGCGACAGGCTACCTGGACGAACTCAGGGTATCCAATGCTATTGTAAGATGGCTCTCTAATTTTATCCCACCTGGCTCTCCGTACACTAACGGGTCCGTGCCTCCGACAGCCGGCTTTTCGGTTACCTCTGCCAGCGGTCCCGCCCCGCTTCCGGTTCAGTTCACCGACACTTCCACCGGGTCCGTCACAGGCTGGTCCTGGGACTTCGGGGACGGAAGCACCAGCACCGCGCAGTACCCCGGCCACACTTACTCCTCGCCGGGTACCTATACGGTCAGCCTCACCGCCACCGGTCCCGGGGGATCGAATACGAATGCCCAGACCAATTGCGTTACGGTGAGTGTCCCTTCCGACGGCATAGATCAATATACTAAACTGATGCTTCACTTCGATGGGCCAAACGGGAGTAGTACGTTCACAGATTCGGAGGAGACCCCAAAAACCGTCACCGGCTACGGGAATGCGCAGATAAGCACGGCCTACAGTGAATTCGGAGGTGCTTCCCTGGAGCTTAACGGCAGCTCGTATCTCTCGGTGCCCCCCAGCGCGGACTGGAATTTCTCGGGGAATTTTACCATCGATTTCTGGTGGTACCACACAGGGACAGCGGGGAGTATCAATCCGATCATGGGCACGGGGACTGGTTATTCACTCGTCATCCAGGATTACTCCGGGGTTGTCGACGTATGGATCTCATCTAACGGGAAGACTTGGGACATTGCAAACGGGGTCAAGATCGGGACCCCGAGCGGCACAGGATTTGACCATTACGCTCTTGTTCGGGTCGGAAACATTTACAATGCTTACCAAAATGGTGTCCTGACCAATTCCTTTGGAAATCCGCTACCTCCGTACTATAGCGCGTCGAATACCTTATACATTGGCGGCCGTGCCGGCACAGATGCGACAGGCTATCTGGACGAGTTCAGGATATCGAATGGAGTCGCAAGATGGCTCTCCAACTTTACTCCGCCTACTTCTGAGTATGAAAATTGATGGCCCGACAATGAACTTGATAAGCTTTTCCCATTGTGACTGAAGTGGGTCGTAAAGCTTCTTTATGGGAAAGAAGGGGACGAAGAATGAAGATAAGGACCGGTTTTGGAAGATTCGGTTTAGCGCTTGCACTGTTGTTTGCGATTCTTCACCTCGCCTCAGGCCCGACTGAATGGGTCCCAGTGCCGGTCGGTTATTGGGTCGATAACGCAGAAGCTTCGGTGCCGGCCGGGATGCCGTCAACCGCAGGTGAATGGGATGCGAGCCCAACTGCTGATGGCGTGGGGCAAACGGTTATCAATCCAGGTTGGTGTGGTGAAGGTGAGGGCCCGCAACATTTAGTTTTGACAATCGGAACTGACGAAGATGATTGTAGAAATCAACTGAGCGCAATGAATGTAGGTACGGACGGGCTGAACATGGCTGTTTGTTACGGGACCGATTTATCGGCATTTGGTTGGTCGAGTGCATGGTCAGGGGTGGCGTGTTGTTTTAATTACCGTTGTGAGCAGGGGAACCCGTGGTATGGCACTTGTATGTCTCCTACCGCTGCGGGGGCTTCAGGGAATGACACGACTGGGGCAACACATGTCGAAACAACTCAGCAATTGATTCTGGAACCCACTTACGGACTTCTCGGCTCATCATGCCCCTTGGATGAGGCCGATGCGAGCCCGGCAGTGAGCAACAAGATACCCGGAAATTCCTCAATAGATCTTAAAGGCGGCAACGTATACCACGCGCTGCAGGTTGGCCCTCTCACCTTTTCCTACAATAGCCTTGATTCCTTTAGCGTCCCTCTGGGGATAGGTTGGACACATGATTTAAACGTTTCGATCATCTCGAATCCCGACGGCTCATTGTTCCTCAAGCAAGGTGACGGCGGCAGCGCCTTGTTCTCACCTTCCGGGGACGTTTATTACCCGGATGCGATGAGCAGGGATACCTCGACGATTGTCAAAAACGCAGACGGGTCCTGCACGCGAACGACAAAGTACGCAAAGGTATACAATTTCAACTCATCGGGGCAACTTACCAGCATCGTAGACAGAAACGGCAATACCACAACCCTTACCTACACGGGGAGCAATCTGACCGGCATAACGGATTCGACCGGAAGAACGGCAGTCCTGAGTGTGAGCGGGGGAAAGATTACATCCGTTACGGATTTTTCCAATCACACCTGGTCGATTTCCTATTCGGCGGCGGGTTCCGTCTCTTCAATTGCCGATCCGCTTGGAAACACCTGGAACTTCCAATACGATTCCAACAACAGGATGGTGCAAAAAACCGATCCGTCCAACAATGTCGTTTCATACACTTACGATGCGACAAGCGGGATGCTGACCTCCACGACCGATCCCAACAACATGGTAATAAGCATAGCCTACGATGCCGCAGACGGCATTTCCGCTGTAACCGAGAAAGATGGTGGGGTGTGGGTTCACCAGTACAATACAGTGTTCAATGCGCCCCTGGTGACCACCGACCCTTACGGCAACAAGACCACCTACGCATACGATTCAAATAACAATCTTCTTTCAATAACCTACCCGGATGGGACCAGCAAAAGCTTTACCTACGACTCAAACCGCAATGTGACGTCGGTGACCGATGCCGGGGGAAGAAAAACAAATCTCACATACAACTCTCAAAACAGGGTCACGGCCATACAGAACCCGGCGGGCGGGACGGCCAATATCACATACGACGCGAAAGGAAATGTCTCATCCTACAAAGACCCGACCGGCGCGCTGACACAGATCCAAAGGGACTCGAAAGGAAACATCACGAGCGTGACCGATCCTTTGCAGCACACGGTTGCTTATGGCTACGATCAGTACAATAACGTCATCTCGGTGACCGATCCAGCCAATGTCGCTGTGAACCTTGCCCGCGATATCATGGGAAATGTTCTAAGCCTGACCGATGCGCTCAACAACACAACTTCTTTTACCTACGATGCAGACGGGCAGCTCACTGCGGCAGCCGACCCGCTGGGGAATGCGGCGAGCTTTGCCTACGACAAAAACGGAAACCGCAATTCGGTGACCGATCCCCTGCAAAACGTCACAACCTCCACTTACGACTACAGGGGCCGACCGACGCAGCAGGTAGACGCGCTTAAGAGTATCACCGCTTTTTCCTACGTGGCCACGGGCTGCCCATCCTGCGGCGGGGGAGGCGAGAAGCTCACGTCTTTGACCGACGCGGCGGGTTCCACGACAAACTTTGCCTATGAGTTGAGAGGGCTTTTGACCAGTGTGACCGACCCGCTTCAAAAGGTCACAAGCCTGACCTATGATGTCAACGGCAGGGCCACAAGCAGGACGGACCGCGACGGAACCACGCTCGGCTATGCCTATACTCCGGCGGGGATGCTTGCCACTATCACCTATCCCGATTCATCCCAGACGACAAATACCTACGATAGTCTCAACCGGCTCACTCAACTGAACGATTCCATCGGGTCGAGTTCCTTTAACTACGATGCCGACGGGAGGGTCACGAGCTTCACCGATGCTGACGGTTTCACTCTCGCTTACGTTTACGATGCCGCCGGGAACATCACACAGATCACCTATCCGGATACGAGCACGGTTTCTTACGCCTACGATGCCGCAAACCGCCTGACAACGGTTACCGACTGGCTGGGAGGGCAGGCAATCTACGCCTACGACCAGGACGGAAGACTCGCGAGCTTTACCCATTTTAACGGGATCGCGACCGCTTATGCCTATGACGCCGCAAGCAGGCTCATCGGCATGGGTAACGCGATAGCGAGCTATCAGTTCACCCTGGATGGGGACGGAAACCGTATTAATTCAGCGCAAACCGAGCCCCTCACCCCGACGTATTCACTGGGATCGACCGTCTACGGATACAACGCGCAGCAAAACCGGCTCCTCTCAGCCGGGGCTTTGAGCTACGCGTACGACAATGAAGGGCAACTCGCAAATGCCGGTGCCACCGGCCTGACCTTCGATTACAACCACCGTCTTGCCGCAGTCGGGACCGGCACGCAGTTTTCCTATGACGGGCGAGGCAACCGGCTGATAGCAACAAGGGCCGGAGTCACCACCCAGTATATCTATGACCCCTGGGGCAACCTGATGGCCGACTCGGATTCAACCGGGGTCACCCACAAATACATCTACGGCAAGGGCCTGCTCTCCGTGGTGACATCTTCCGGCCGCTACTGCTACCATTTCAACGGTACCGGCAGCACCGTAGCCATCACGGATATTAACCAGAACGTGGTGAACAGCTATGCCTACGACCCGTTCGGCCAAATTCTCGGCCAGCAGGAAACAGTCACTCAGCCTTTCAAGTATGTCGGTCAGTATGGAGTCATGGCCGAACCGAACGGCCTTTACTACATGCGGGCAAGGTACTATGATCCGACTGTGGGGAGGTTCATCAGCGAAGACCCGCTGGGGTTTGGGGGCGGGGATGTTAATCTTTTTGCGTACGTCCAAAATGAGCCGATCAACTGGATTGATCCTCTCGGATTAAGCGACCTAGATCTGACTGCACCTGGAAGCTTTGAGTCTGAAGCTGCCGCCCTAATCACATCGCCTGCAAATACCTTTACGGTTGCCAGCCATGGGGATAGTGTGGGATTTCTCGACCAGCGGAGCGGAAGACGTTTGGCGATATCGCCTCAACAGTTGGCCAGATTGATCCAGAGCAGTCCTAACTATAGGCCTGGGATGACTGTCAGGTTAGATTCATGCAACACAGGCAACAGCCCCGGTCAAGGACGTCCATCCCCCGGTCAGATTCTTGCTAATCGATTGGGTACGGATGTTTTGGCCCCGAACGCCGTGGTGTTTTTTGACCTAACTGGAAACCCCACCGTTTATCAAGCACTACCGGGTCATCATGACGAGCCTGACTACAACCTCCCTGGCACCTACATCCGTTTCAGGCCACAGACAGGGGGAAGATGATGAGGCTGATCTTTTTAAGGATCGTTTTCATTGCAGGGGTTGGATTGTTAACGGCGACGGCTCTACTTTCATGTGCAAAACAGAATACTACTGATGAAGGGATCAGAAAGACTTTGATTATGGGGAATCAGTCTCTCGTCTTGGCCGAGTCTGAGATCAAGACATTAGGGCAGCAAGCGCTACGAGGCTCTCCTGATGCAGCAATGCGGCTATTCCTTTTTTATAAGTTCGTCCAACAAGACTACGCTGAAAGCCTGTTTTGGATCAGAATCGCGACAGAGAACGGTGATCCGGATGGAGAATATAATCTCGGATTTATGCTGCGTGATGACCCTGATCCAAGAAATCGGCAAAGGGCTAGATTTTGGCTTGAGCGCGCAGCAAAACATGGGGAGCCGCTTGCTGAGGACCTGCTGAAAGAACTACCCTAGGATCTGCAACAGAGTGAAAAGAAGAGGCCTTGAAAGCGAAAATGAAACCAGGGGTTATCCATTAAAAGACAGCGGTCAGAGCTTGAAAACGGGAAAAGAGGAAAAATAAAAAGGGCCTCCCCGAAACTTCTGGTCTTCATTCCCGCGCCTTCGGTACCTACGTTTGTTCCGCCAGGCGTGGAAGTCGCTTCGTTCTGCACGATCCGATAATGCGCATTATCGGTCGTGGCCTTCCGGGGCTCTCCGCGTACGTATTACTTTACATTATCGACGCATCATTAATTGCTTTGGCGTGGCAGATTCCTTATTCTTTTCTCGAACCGTCTCGCAGGTCCACAACCCCTTCTTTAATCTTGCCTCTATCGTGTCTTCACTGAACAAATGATTAAGACTCCGGCGGACTTCACCAAGACAATATTCGTCCTCGCGCATCGAATCGAATCTCCGGACGATATCTTCAACCGGTCCGAGCTCGATTCCGATCCATCTTCTCTTTTTAATTTCAGAAACGACATAGGTTGTGCCAGATCCGCCGAACGGATCAAAGACCAGGTCCCCCTCATCGGAGGCCATCTCGACGATTCGGTCGAGGAGCTTCACAGACAGCTCATTTGCACCTTTGCGTTTTTTGTACTTGGCGTGGCGCACGGGGGGAATGTCGAACCAGACATCGGTGAGGTTAATACCCTGCGGGTTCATCTTGTCTTTATATCCGCCGTAATCATTCAGGTCTGCCTTGCAGTTCGGGCATACGGACATGGGGAGCCTGTCCGGGTGAAACGCTCTCGGTTTTGGTCCTTTGCAATAGTACAGCAAAGAATAGTGAGACGGATAGAGTCTGCCCTGTATGGGAAGGCTGTATTTGATATCCACGGAAATCCAATGGCGAAAGGTCAGCTTGGTATTTAAATACCCGGCGAGCGATGTATTCCATTTGGGAAGATTCCAGATAAAAAAACTGCCGCCAGGCTTCAAGATACGGACGCACTCGCGAGCCCACTGTTCGCACCATGACATATACTGTTCGCATTTCAGGTTGTCGTCCATCCCCGAGGGGTAGAGTTTTTTGAGGTTGAAGGGCGGGTCCGCGAAAATAAGATCGACACTGTCATCCTGAACGGTAGGCAGTAAATCGAGGCAATCACCCTGATATAGCCGGCCAAGAGAAGTGTGGAAAACGGGGTCGAGCTGCTTTCCTTCGGGCTCGGCAAAGCCGTTTTTCACAAGCTCATGGATCTCTTCGGCGTGGCTTTGGAGCAAGGTCACGAGCCGGCGATCCAGTCTGCCCATTTTAAGCATCAGATCAAACTCCGAGATCCCTGCTGTTTCGATGATGGCCCGGAGATCATGCCCGGACGGAACGACATTTGCCTCGTCATAATACTTGAGCGTCTGTATGGAAACGCCGCTTTTTTCAGACAACCGCCTGAGCGCAACGTCAGATTCAATCCCTATAGCTGTCAAAAACCCATCCGAATGATTCATTAACGCCCCCCGCGCATTATTCGATTTACGGGCTAATTTAACACAAAAACACTGGTTTTATAAACGAACTGGTATTTTGAAGACTATTGTCCGAAGACCTGAATCCGAGACTAGCAGTATTTTGACTCCGAGGGGGAAAATATATTGAAACCGGAAGACGCTTTCGCGCAAGTGCTCCGCCGCTTAAGAAGGGATAAGGGCCTTTCTCAGGAAGAGCTTGCTCATCAAAGCGACCTTGACCGGACGTACGTTTCCCTCCTTGAACGTGGATTGCGCCAGCCGTCTCTTTCCAGCATCCTTAAGCTTTCCAAGCCCCTTGGAGTCTCTTCGGCGGATATTCTCGCAGAAGTAGAGGAGAAACTAAATGAAGATTCTCCGAATTAGAGAGCTTATTCACAGCGGGACCTTTCCCGATTCAGAGCTTAGGGCGCAAATATTCACCGAGATCCGGGAAGCCATCATTTGTATCAAGTGGCCGCCGGGAACTGACAAATTCACCTTGTACCCTGAAAAGCATCGGAACGGCGTAACGACCATCAAACATGGCTGTATGGAATTTCTCAGGGAAAAGGGATGGCAACTGGAACAAAAAGTCGACTTGGGGAACCGGTTAAAACCGGGTAAAGTTGATGCAGTAAAAACCCTGCCTGACGGCCGGTTTTTCGCCTTCGAGTGGGAGACGGGTAACATCTCATCCAGTCACCGGGCGCTCAATAAATTGGCCATAGGGCTTCTCGATAATCTCCTGGCCGGAGGGGTCCTGGTCCTCCCGTCTCGCGCCATGTACAATTATCTAACAGACCGGGTGGGGAACTACGATGAGATAAGGCCATATTTCCCCATTTGGGAATGCCTCCAAATTCCCGACGGATTATTAGCTGTCATCGAGATCGAGCATGACGAACTTTCGCTGGCTGTGCCGACTATAGGAAAAGGTACCGATGGACGAGCACTGCGCTAAACTCCAGAGAAGAAAGGGGCCGCCCCACGGAGTCGCCCGCGGGACCGGAGCGAACGAAGTACCCAAATTAACAGGTAAGAGATTGAAACAAGTTGCGACTCGTGGCCCTCGAAGGTCGATTTGAATTAGGAAAAAATCAATGAAATACTGTCCTCCTATGACGGCCGGGGCAACCGGCTCATCGCAACAAGAGCGGGGGTCACCACCCAGTATATCTATGACCCCTGGGGCAACCTGGTGGCCGACTCGGATTCAAACGGGGTCACCCACAAATATATCTACGGCAAAGGCCTCCTCGCCATAGTGACATCTTCTGCCCGATACTGCTATCATTTCAACGGGACAGGCAGCACCGTTGCGCTCACCGACGTGAACCAGAACGTAGTGAACAGCTACGCCGACGACCCCTTCGGCCAAATACTCGGCCAGCAGGAAACGATTCCCCAGCCCTTCAAGTGTGTCGGTCAGTATGGGGTCATGGCCGAACCAAACGGTCTTTACTACATGCGGGCAAGGTACTATGATCCGACTGTGGGGAGGTTCATAAGCGAAGATCCGCTGGGGTTTGGGGGTGGGGATGTTAATCTTTTTTCGTATGTTCACAATAATCCCGTTAATCGGATTGACCCCTTCGGGCTGGATGACCTGAACTTGCTTCCACCCGGCAGCCCCGAATGGGCAGACGTGAATTTGGTCACATCACCTCCGGTCACTTTCACCGTCGCTAGCCATGCGAATCCCAATTGGTTTTCGTATCCAAACGGGAAACGGCTCTCCCCGGAAAAGCTGGCGGACATGATCAGACAGAATCCCAACTACAAGCCTGGAATGACTGTCAGGCTTGATGCTTGCAATAGCGGCGTAAGTCCAGGAGGAGGGAAACCTTCTCCTGCGCAAAGAGTCGCTGATCGGTTGGGCAGTGACGTGTTAGGGCCGAACAACCTCGTGTGGTTTAGTCCACTTGGAGGAGATCCAACCGTAGGCCCTTCAAATCCCGATCCTAACATCCCGGGTGCCGATCCTGACCGAAGTACCTGGGGTGATTTCATCCTTTTTCACCCGCGATCAGGAGGCCAATGATGTTAACATGGCCAAGAATAGTGTTTATTGCCGGGTTTATGTTGCTTGCTGTAATTATAGCTTCATGCGCGAGTCAAAATATTACTAATACGAAAACAAATCATTGGGTGATGGGCAATCAGTCTCTCGTTTTAACTGATGCTGAAATTAAAGCTTTAGAACCTCAGGCATTGAAGGGATCTGCCGAAGCGGCGAAGCGACTCTGCGACTTCTATGACTTCGTCCGTATGGATCGTGTGAAGAGCATGTTCTGGGCACAGATTGCAGCGGAGAATGGAGGCCGCATTAACGAATACAATTATGGGTTCATGTTGCATGAGGATTCCAACCCGAGTAATCAACAACGGGCCAGGTTTTGGCTCGAACGCGCAGCCCGTGCAGGAGATAAAGAGGCTGAGGAGCTACTAAAGGAACTGCCGGAGTAGTCTGTGTGGCTTCGGGACCTTCAGCGGGCTCCGCTGGGCGGGGAAGTCGCTTCTCTCGGCACGATCCGATAATGCGCATTATCGTACATGGCCTTCCGGTCACGGCGTTTGCAAACGGAAGCAACCGCCGCGCCCGCAAGCCTCCCCTCGCTATCGCTTTACATAACTGGTTAGTTATGTAAACTTCCCACCCGGCTCCGCTCCCTGCATCCTCTTCGCCGCTGGACGTCCGCCCGAAAGCTCTCATCCGCCCCCTCAAAGGTGACTCTCGATTTATGGGCCGGAATAAAACAACGTTGTTCCACCGTAGAAACAACTTAAAACAACGTGTAAACACGCTTCATACAACGCGGAAACAACACGCATACAAGGACCATACAATCCTCATACTTGATTTAGTAAACGTGTTTTAGCGGGCAGGATGTGTGAAGTTAGCTAACCTGGCAGCCGGTCATCCAACTTCACTTAACCCTTATTCGCGCTTTCGCGCTCAACGGACATGGACGGCTGCCGCCTAACCCGGTTTACCCGGATTCAATGGAAATCTCTTTCAGGTTGAACGATAGTATCCGGCAACAGCCGCGCGCCGTGGATGACGCCCAGAACGTCTATTTGATCCGGCCTTATCCTGTAGATGATGCGGTAGGGCTTTTCGATGATCTCCCGGATATCTTCTGCTTCATATTGTGGAACTTTACGGCCCTAGAAGGGGCGATCGGCGATTTGTTCGGAACGGCGAGTGATTTTGTCCACCGTCCGTTTTTCATACACAGGGGAGTTGAAGGCAATGTATTCATAGATGTTGAGCAGGTTATCGATGGCGTGTTGTGTCCAGTGCACCTTCATTCCGGCAAACCGAACCTTCTTCGAACTTCTTTAACATCCACCGTTTTGCCTTCATCGCTGTCTTTAATACCCGCTTCAATGGCTTGCCGGACATAGATCTGGTACATGAGATCTTCCCAGGTCGCCGAGTCGGGCAGATTGTCGAGCAGCCGGCGGGCTTGCTCCTTGATGCCTTCGGTTTGCATTTGCAGGGCCTCCTTTAGCTGTGGGCGAACTCTTCAAACTTGTGTCGTTTAATAAAACGGAGATCAATGTCTCCTGGTATTCCGGGGGCAGGCTCTCCACCTCTTCCATTCGTTCAATGAGCTTGGCGTTCTTCAGTTTTTCCGTCTTGCCGCTTTTCGATGTTAACCTCTACGCTTATTTGAACGCAACCCCGTTTTACTTATAGTACTTGTGAAAATACTCCAGCACCATCCTGTGGGTGTTGAACTGAGGGGTTATGTCCGAGATGGACCGCCGCATTATCGAGAGCCACTGCCTGGGGTTGGCGTAATATGTCGTAACCATGTCTTCGAGGTCCTTGTAAAGGTCGGCAGCCGCTGCTTCGTCGCTCTGATCTTCGTCGTCTCCAATGGCCCACCCGTTTATACGGTCCTTGCAGGCTTCCCGCCACCAGCCATCCAGAACGCTCATATTGACCCCGCCGTTGAAGCAGACTTTCATGCCGCTCGTGCCGCTCGCCTCTCTGGGGCGGCGAGGAGTATTGAGCCACACGTCGGCCCCTGAAGTCATCAGGCCCGCCACCCAGATATTATAATTCGGGACAAAGACGAGCCGAAGCTGTTTTTCATATTGTTTGCCGATATTGATTACCTGGCGGATCAGATCTTTCCCCGGCCAGTCCTGAGGATGAGCTTTTCCCGCGAAGACGAACTGTACGCGGTCATAGGAAAGATTGAAAAGGAATTCCAGGTCGCTGAAGACCAGGGTTGAACGCTTATAGGCGGCTGCGCGCCGTGCAAAGCAGATCGTGAGAAGTTCATCCGTAAACCCGGCGGCTGACACGGAGTTTATGTAACTAATGAGCCTCTTTTTGGCCCTCTTTTTGGTCTCGACGATGTCGCTGTCCGGAATGACCGAAATGTCACCGAGGAGTTGAGGATTCTGACGCCAGGCCGGGATGTATTTGTCGAATAGCTCCTTGAAGTCAGGGCCGGTCCAACTGAGGTGGTGCACGCCGTTTGTGACGTGGCCGATATCGAAACCGGGAAACATAAGCCGTGATATTTCCCCGTGAAGCTGGCTCACCCCGTTTGCGGTTCGCGAGAGATTGAGGGCCAGAACGGTGGTGTTAAGAAGATCCTCTCCGGCAAGTTTCTTTATGTTTGCGGGCAGGTATTCTCCGATGAGCTTCCATGCGAGGTCGTAAGTGAATTTATCGTGGCCGGCGGCAACCGGTGTATGCGTTGTGAATACGCACTTCGACCTTACCAGCGCTTCGTCTCCACCCAGGTCTTTCAGCAAGGCGAGGGTGAGGAAAACGGCGTGTCCCTCGTTCATGTGAAACGTTGTGATTTTCGGCTCCAGGCGCTTTAAAGCAAGATATCCACCGATCCCGAGAACCGCTTCCTGCGCTATCCGGGTATGCTGGTCTCCACCGTAGAGATACTGGGTTATGAGCCGGTCTTCGGGCGCGTTTCCCGGCAGATCGGTGTCGAGAAAATAGACTGGAACGCGCCCCGACCCGGTATCGCTGTTCATACCGATAACGTTATGCTTCCAGACGCCCACCTGCACATCTCGACCTTCGATCCTGATGGTCACCTTGAGCGGAAGAGGCTCCATGAACGCGCGCGGGTCGAAGTAGGGGTAGATTTCTTCCTGTTGGCCAAAAGGGTTTATATTCTGGATGAAATAGCCACGCTTATACAGCAGCGTTACGGCAACCAGAGGGATGTTCAGGTCGGCAGCGGATTTGATATGGTCACCCGCCAGAATGCCAAGGCCGCCGCTGTAGGTCGGGATATTTTCATTGAGCCCGATTTCCATGCTGAAGTATGCTATTTTCATTCGGCTGATCTCGCTCCCATAATCTTGGTTTTGCACATTTAAACGGACTTTATACCACACCGGCGGTGGTTTTGAACAAAAACATGGCGCATGTTGGACCGCGTCCCGTAAGAGATTATCACGGCGCGTCCGGATGAGAGGGTTCGTACGATCTTTGTTCGAAAAAATTCCGGATGATGTTACCATCCGGAACGCGTGAACAATAACGTAACGGAGAAATCACCATGCGCGCGCTCCTGATTTCAGCCAACACGGAACAGCTCCAGATGCCTGTCCTCCCGATGGGCCTTGCCTGTGTTGCAGCAGCGGCCGAACATGCCGGGCATGAGGTCGAGCTGCTGAACCTCATGACAAAAGATGACTTTCAGGAACTAAAACTCGAAAACGCCATATCCGGCTTTCAGCCCGAACTCGTCGGCGTTTCGGTAAGAAACATCGACGACCAGAACATGAACTCCCCCAAATTTCTTCTCGAAGCGGTAAGAAATGTTGTGTCTGCCTGCCGTCGCCTCACATCTGCCCCTATAGTTCTGGGTGGAGCGGGATACAGCATTTACCCTCGAAGCGCTCTCGCCTATCTTGGAGCGGACATGGGGATAAAGGGCGAGGGTGAAGCTGCTTTCGTCATGCTTTTGGACAGACTTTCCCTAAAAGAGGACCTGGCCGGCGTTGCCAATCTGGTCCTGGCTGAGTCAAATAGTGAAAATAAGACCGAGATCCTCAAAAAGCTCGATGACTTCGTGCTGCCCGATCCCAACGGCCTGTTTTCATTTCCCACCGAATTCAAAAATCAGAAAATATGGCTTCCCTTCCAGACCCGCAGAGGCTGCCCGATGGAATGCAGTTTCTGTTCGACCGCAACCATAGAGGGACGGATTTTGCGAAAAAGGTCTCTTGACATTGTTGTCGATTCAATTTCACGGTTTGCTGAAGCAGGGTTTAAGAATTTCTTTTTTGTGGACAACACTTTCAACTTTCCTGCCTCGTATGCCCGTGAGCTTTGCGACAGGATGACCGGGAGAAATCTTGAAATCCAGTGGCGCGGCATACTCTACCCCTGGAAAGTCGATGAAGGTCTTATCGAAAGGATGGCCAGGGCAGGCTGCGTCGAAGTGGCCTTCGGGTTTGAGAGCGGGTCGAGGAAGATACTGCGTTCGTTCAACAAGAGGTTTCAGCCTGAAGAAGTCCGCAGAGTTTCAGAAATGCTGGACAGATATGGTATCGGCCGAATGGGTTTTCTTCTGCTCGGCGGGCCCGGAGAGACCAGGGAAACTGTGGAGGAGAGTCTGGAGTTTGCCGATTCTCTCGAATTGGAAGCCGTAAAGGTCACAACCGGCATCCGGATTTATCCGTATACGCACTTGGCGAAGGAAGCTATAGCTGATGGAGTCATTTCACCCGAAGACGACCTCCTTTACCCAAGATTTTATCTTGCCGGAGGGCTCGAAGGCTGGATCGAAGAAAAGGTGTCCGATTGGCTGAAAAGACGGCCTAACTGGTTTAGTTGAAGGTTAAAGGGACCCGACCAGAGGAGAAGCACGATATGGCGAAAGTAATGATACACCCCGCAAGCTATGAAACTATCCGTGAAGCGGTAGACCGGGCGTTCGATCTCTTCCCGCTTGAAATCAGGAACAGGAAAGTACTGATAAAACCCAATGTGCTCAGGATGTCGGAGGCAAAGGAAGGTATCGTCACCCATCCTGCGATGCTCCGCGCGGTAGTCGATAAGGTCGAATCGCTTGCCCCGGCTTCCATAATCGTAGGCGACAATCCGGGGCTTTTCAATTACGGCGATAACGAGAAGAGCTTTGCGAAAACGGGGCTTATGGAAGCTGCCGGGGGTTACTATCGGAACATAGGGACAGATTCGCTCAAGGTCGAGTTCAATCCCGATTTCATGCCGGCGGTCAGCGTCTCCCGCGCCGTTTTGGAAGCCGACATCATCATCAGTCTTCCGAAGTTCAAGACGCACGGCCTGACCGTCATGACGGGAGCAATCAAGAACAGCTACGGCTATTTGCCCGGCGCCCAGAAAGCGCAGCTCCACAAGGCGGCCGGCAGTCCCGAGCGGTTTCGTGAAATGCTTGTCGATGTCTTCCGGCTTCGGGTCCCGGACCTTTTCCTGGTAGATGCCGTAATCGGCATGGAGGGAAATGGGCCGGCATCGCCGGAGCTCAGGGAGATAGGCCTGGTCCTGGCTGCCGATAACGCCGTGGCGCTGGACGCAGTGATCGCAACGATGATGGGCTGTGACCCGGCCCGGTTGCGATTCCTGCAGAAAGCAAAGGAACTCGGCTTGGGAGATTACGATATCAAGGGGATCGAAGTCATAGGGGAGCTGAAACCAATACCCGATTTCAAGCTTCCGCCGCTCAGCGGCGAAGGGCTTATTCATTTAAAGGAACTAATTGACACCCGCGTAGTCCTGCGCCCCCAGGTGGACCCGGAGCTCTGCACGGGCTGCGGCACATGTGTCGAGCAGTGCCCGGTTTCGGCCCTCTCCATGGGTGAGCAGGTCCCCGAAGCCGATCCCGATATTTGCATCACATGTTTTTGTTGCCAGGAGATCTGCCCGGAGAAGGCTATCATGCTTAAATAACAATCCAGCAAGCATTCACCACAGAGGCACAGAGGACGCAGAGAAAAGCCTTTTAAGAATGACTTGCAGCGTTGGGCGCAAAACCTGGCTGGGCGGAGAAAGGCGATCCGGGTTCAAACGATTTGATAGAGGAGGGATAAAATTGAATGGTCTGCTGGTAAGATGGCTGCTTCTTACGATTTCAATTATTGTTACATCCTATCTGGTCGACGGTATACATGTGACGAGTTTCTTTTCCGCATTTTTCGCCGCGGCTGTCCTCGGTATACTGAATGCTCTTTTCCGGCCGATACTAATCGTTATCACCCTTCCAATAAATATCCTCACCCTGGGCCTCTTTACATTTGTGATAAACGCTCTGCTTTTGAAAATGGCTTCGGGAGTAGTGCCGGGCTTCTACGTTGAGGGGTTCTGGTCGGCGGTTTTCGGCTCGCTGATAATAAGCCTGGTGAGTTGGATGCTCAATTCTTTCGTCAATGAGAGGGGCAAAATCAGATACATCGACCTGAAAAAAAGAGATGGGGATATTTGGGAATAGAGCAGGTGGATGGGTGAATAGGTGAATAGGTGAAGTGGTGAATGGGTGGGGATAATCGGATAGTGATTTCGCCCTTTGTCAAACGCCCATATTGAATCTTGGTAAGCAACCGGTAGAATGTGGCGCGCCGGATGCGTCGGAGCATCATGACGGATATATTTACGGCCCCACTTCGTGAAAAAGCTATTTCTGGTCATTTGGTATGCGGCCTGTGTGCGTCCACGTAAGCCTTGAGAACCGCTTGCATCCGCGCAATATGCCCTTTGCCGTGCGATTTGAAAAAATCGATGATATCCTGCTCAAGCCGCAGGTGCACAGATTGCTTTGGAGCCGGCAAAACCAGCCTGGCCCGTGTCCAATCGGGCTTCAAGTCCTTCTCGTCTTCATCCTCGGCAATCCGCCGTTCGAGTTCCTCATCCGTCATGGCGTCTACTTTGGTCAAATCGGTGCGGCTGTTCGCACGTTTGGCTTTAAGCTCCGCCGCCGTATAGCTCTTGATATTTTTGTCTCTCTTCATGGCGAGCCCTCCGGAAGGAAATGACCCTGATAGCGTCGCTTCGGGTGGTACAAACTACCGTCACGAAACGCCCTTCAATAGTCCCTATGGCCAAAAATCTCTGTTCTCCACTTCGGTAAATAGAAGGCGGCTCGACATGCGGGGCCCCGAAAACTACGGTAACATCGCGAAAATCGAGGCCGTGCTTTTCAAGGTTGGAAAGCCGTTTTCGTTCATCCTATTCAAAGCGCATATTTCAATGTACACAATTTGTGTCTACAGTCAAGTCTCCCCTCTTGTGTTTCGAGGGTCGCCCCCAGCATTCCGTCTAGTGTTTGCGCCCCCGAACCGCCCCAAACCCGCTCTGCACCTCCGAGACACGGTTTAACAAGCGTATGATTTCGCTTGACTTGGGCGGAATAGGTGTGTATACACTCTTTTTAAAACGCTGCCGTCGAATTCAGTGAAGAGTGAGGATGCGGGCCCTTGGAAGATACACCGAAAAAGTTGGATAGCGCCAAGTGCAGGGAAATAGGGCGCAGTTGCGCCTGCTACCATCTGCGTAGGACCGCCCGGGCCGTATCGAGGCTCTACGATGATTTCCTGAGGCCAAGCGGCCTGCGAACCACTCAGGTTTCCCTGCTTATGACGGCGAAATTGCGGGGCCCCGTGACGCTGAGCAAACTGGCGAGCGTGACCGTTACCGAGCGTACGACGCTTACCCGGAACCTGACTATCCTCGAGAAGAAGGGCTTCATCCGAATCGACCCAGGGGAGAGTGACCGCAGGGAACGTATGGTGACCCTGACGCGACAGGGTGAGGAAGCCCTGCTTGTAGTCATTCCTTTATGGGAGAAGGCCCAGGCGCATATAGAGGAGGGACTCGGCGAGGACCGCCTGGGAAGCCTTCTTAAAGATCTGTCGGAGATTGTCCTTCTGGCTCGCACAACGTAAAGGCTTAATTTCACCCCAGAGGACACAGCCCCGCGCCGCAACCAATTGGAAAAACTTTCTATTCGCAGATAAAATGATGAGTCACAAGAAAATCTCGACAAAATTTCGAGTAACTCGATGTTAGTTGCGCAGAGGGTAGCAACGGTTTGTTGAGCAGAGTTTTTTTGAATAAATACGTGCATATACACTGGTGCGCGGGAGTAAATCATTACTTACCACGATTTGGACAGATGAGAGGAGATGCGTATGCCTAGCACGGACCAACGAAGAGAGCCGACGGGGGACATGTCTGTTTGGCTGGAGAGCGCCATTAAGGAGTTCTGCCTGGAATCTCCGGAAAATTCCCTGAAAAACAAAGAAAATGACAGGGCCTGGGATGAACCGCTCGTGGGCTTCTCGAGCGGCTCCGACCCTGTCTATCAGGCGATCAAGGAGGACATAGGTCCTTTTTACCTGACTCCCGCCGAGATCTTCGAGAAGTCATTCCCTGACACGAAGACATCGGCGGACCAACTCACGGTCATTAGCTGGATACTGCCCCAGGCGCAAGTCACCAGGGGCGACAACCGGAAAGAAATCACATACCCATCGGAGAGGTGGGCGAGGTCAAAAGCTTATGGTGAAGTCTTCAATGTAATGATTCGCCGTCGTGTGGTGGACATCCTGAAGAACTCGGGTTTTAAAGCCGTTGCTCCCCTCCTTGCACCCTTCTGGTCATGGCAGGTATCCGAGCGGTACAGTATAGCTTCCAACTGGTCCGAGCGACACGCGGCCTATGTTTCCGGATTGGGAACTTTCGGGCTCTGCGACGGTCTCATCACACCGGTTGGAAAAGCCATGCGCTGCGGATCAGTGATTGCCGAAATCTCCGTTCAGCCGACCGGCAGGCGATACACCGACCACCACGAATACTGCCTTCACTTCTCACGCGGCACATGTGGAAAATGCATCAAGCGATGTCCCGCAGGAGCGATCAGCGAGCTTGGGCACGATAAGACGAAATGCTCTAATTACCTCAAGCAGGTCACATCGGAGTACGTAAAAGACCGTTTCGGCATTGAAACCGATGTTTGTGGACTATGCCAGACCGGTGTGCCATGCGAGTCCAGGATCCCTGTAAAAGAATAGGCAGACGCTTTACCGTCCGCCTTCATTTAACAGAGGGCCCTGATCTTGAAGGGAGAAAGGCCGCAAATGAGCAAGCTGTTTAAAGAGACTAAATTGAACGGGATGCAATTGTCGAACCGGTTCGTCAGGTCCGCAACCTGGGAGGGTATGGCCACCGATGATGGAGCGGTTACGCCGAAACTGATTGTGATGATGAATGCTCTTGCCGAGGGGGGCGTGGGGTTGATTATCAGCAGCCACACCTACGTGCGGCCGGAGGGGAAGGCAGGCCGGTGGCAACTTGGCGTCTATAAAGACGAGCTCATCCCGGGGTTTCGGGAAATGGCTGCTTCTGTCCATGAGCGGGGCGGCAGGATAGTAATGCAACTGGCCCATGCAGGCCACTTTGCAGCAGAGAAACTAACCGGACAGCCTCCGCTCGTTGTCTCGGACTTTGAGGGCCTCGCCAAATCGCCGCGCAAAGAAATAACGGTCCGGGATATCCGGGAGCTCGTTTCAGCCTACGGGGATGCGGCCGGGAGGGCTAAGGCCGCGGGTTTTGACGGGGTGCAGATCCACTCCGCACATGGCTACCTCCTCAGCCAGTTTCTTTCTCCCAGGTTCAATAAGCGCACGGACGAATATGGAGGAAGCGCATCCAATCGCGCCCGCATTCATCAGGAAGTATACCGCGCCATCCGGGAGGTTGTGGGCAAAGACTATCCGATACTGATCAAAATGAATTGCCGGGATTTCGACGAGAACGGATTGAGCCTGGAGGATTCCGTTCGAGTCGCAGGACTGCTCGCCGACACCGGTTTGGATGCCATTGAAGTGAGCGGCGGTCTGCTGACCGGCGGCACGCTTTCTCCGAGCCGCCCCGGAATTAATTCCGAGGAAAAAGAAGCCTACTTCAAAGAGGAGCTTAGCGCCTTTAGAAAAGCTGTATCCATCCCGCTTATCCTGGTGGGCGGCATAAGGTCGTTTGAAGTCGCTGAAAGGCTCGTTGACGACGGAATGGCCGATTATATCTCCATGTGCCGGCCCTTTATCAGGGAGCCGGATTTGATCAATCGCTGGAAAGCCGGTGACCGCCGCAAGGCGGAGTGCAAATCGGACAACCTATGCTTCAACCCGGGACTTGAAGGAAAAGGGATCTATTGCGTGACCAGAGAGCGTGAGAAGGCGAAACAGGAAGGTTCATCCTCAGGAATGAAGGAGCAGAGCCATGAGTGAGACGAATTTTAGAGAAACTGCCGAGTTTATTCGTAACGATCTAAGGCTTAAGACGTCGCCTGTGGCAGCCAAGTTTTTGAAAAACAAGGCAGAGCTGCCGGAAAAGACACGGCGCCCTTCCGTGACTCTTGGGAAAAGGATTGCAATCTGCCAGGGCGTTACAATGGCCAGAAATTACGGCTGGACGATAGGGCTTGCCAAAGAGGATGTGATTTGTGTTCCTGCTTCAATCGTCTTCGGTTTCAGCGAGTCTTCCGACCCGCCGGCTTCCCTTGCCGGTCTGTTTTGCGACATCAACTTCTCAAGCGCCGAGGATCTTGCCAGCAAAGAGACTTCCTCCATGAGCCGGCTTGAAAACGGGGAGATCGAAGCAATCGTTATGGCTCCGCTGGAGCGGGCATCCTTCGAGCCGGACACGGTCCTCATATATGGCAATCCCGCACAGGTCATGCGCTTGACTCAAGCGTGGTCGTACATGACGGGAGAGCGTGTTCAGGGGCATTTCGGAGGCAAGGTGGAATGCGATGAGTACCTTATCGCCCCCTTCAAGACGCAATCCCCCCGAGTGGTGAACCCCGGCAACGGCGAGCGGATCTTCGCAGGGACACAGGATGACGAGATAACTTTTGCATTTCCGGCCAAATTCGCGCCGGAATTTGCCAAAGCGCTCAAGGAAGTCGGAAAAGCGATCGGGGCGCGCTATCCGGTGACTCCCTTCCTAAATTTCGAGCCGGATTTTCCAAAGGCCCACAAGGAACTGGGGAAAAAGCTCGGGATTCTGTAGGGGGGATTGCACCACAGAGACACAGAGAGCACAGAGAGCACAGAGAAAAGTCAACTGCTTTGGACAGGATTAACAGGATTAACAAGATTAAGAAAAGATCCTTATCTAATCTACTTGTTTTCTCTGCGCCTGCGCTCCGCGTGATGTGGTCTTCGACGTATATCCAAGGAGGTGGCTATGAGCCAAAACATATATAGAGAGCTGCTGGAAGTGATGAGAAATCGCGGAGGCCCCTACTCAGGGTTGGACATACCGGAGTTTTATGCCCTCGTGGAGGCTCTCTTTACTCCCGAAGAAGCCGAGGTAAACAATGTGCTGGTGCGAAAACCGGCTGCGGCTGAAGATATTGCCGGCAGAATGAACCGGGATAAAAGTGAGGTCACCGGGATTCTCGAGAGAATGGCCGATAAAGGATTGTGCGCAACCTTCAAGGGAGACCCCGGCGCGCCACTCTACCAGGGGATACCGTTCATGCCCGGTATCTTTGAATTTCAGTTCATCTCCGGTGGAGAAACCGAGCATGACAAAAGGATTGCGGAACTGGTCCATACGTATAAGAAGGCCTATGAGTCAGCAAAAGGCATCGAGAAAATAAGCTATCCGGTGACTCGTGTAATCCCCGTCGCCAGAACGATAAAAGCAGGGAATGTCATTCACACTTACCACCAGGTCATGACCTATATCGAGAAGTATGATTCAATCGGGGTGGGAACATGTTATTGCCGCCAGGCTGCCAAATTGCGAGGGGAAAACATCCATGGAATGCCGCTCGAAGTCTGCATGTGGTTTGGAGAAATCGCCGAACACATCATCGACCGTTTGGGCGGAAGGCGAGTAACCAAACAAGAAGCCAAAGATATCCTGGACAGGTGCGAGGAAGCGGGTTTGCTGCATATGAGCCGCAACACGACGGAGGATATTGATTTTCTTTGCAACTGCGATCGCTGGCACTGTCAGGTTGTCAGCAACGTATTGAAGCAACCCAGGCCCAGCCTGGCTTTCAATTCAGGATTTCAGCCCGTTTTTGATTCCGAGCGTTGCATCTCGTGTGAAACCTGTATCGAACGGTGCCCACCCCAAGCCCTGGCAATGGATGAAAATAATGCCCGGACCGTCAACAACGATCTGTGTTTTGGGTGCGGCATGTGCGCTACCGGATGCCCGGAGGGCGCGATCTCAATGGAAGCCAAAACGGGTTTTCCCGCTCCGCCCAAAACGGCTAAAGAGTTGGCGGCGGCGTTTAAAAATAGGGCCGAATGCCCCGATGTTTCCACAGACGCGCAGAGTGCATAGAGATGAGGAGACTTTCTATAACTCAGTACTGAGTCATGACCTTTTGATTCGTTTTCCGATCGTCCTATATATCTGGATGCAGGCCATAGCGCTTTCTAACAAAAACACGCTCGAGGGCTCAGGAACTGATGGGGTGTCAGCCGCCGCCGGCGGACCCGGTGGAACAGGATCTAGTGGGGGCGGCGGAAAACCAGGAAGGGGAAGCTGCGGCCACAAGCAATGGGGTCACCAGTACGAGTGAAGCTGGGGCTGCAGCCATATGTGAAGCGGTGGCTACCGGAATTTTGTGTTCTATAAACACCGGTTGTTTTTTCTTGTCGGGCAGGCAGACGATCGCTTCGAGTTCACCGTCTGCCGGTTTGTAATCTTTGCCCTTCAGATTCGCTTCCTCGACAAGTTGAGAAGCTTCCCTGCCAAGCGATATCGGCGTCTCACCATAAGTGAAATGCCAGATTGCCTGCTGGACGTCTTCTTTGGACCCACTTTTGTGATTGATGATATAGTTAATCTGGTTCCATCCCATGTGCCTGAATTCAGGAGGTATATCAGGATCATAGCATTTATGGAGTCTGATCTTATGAATTGCGTTCCTGCGGATCGGCTTACCCTTCGCCAGGCACCACGCCTTATAGAACTCGAAATCTACCAGGTCATAGCCGTATCTAACGTCTATGAAGAATGATTCGAATCGGCTGTTTGGCCCTTGCCTAATAAACATCGGAACTGGTGAATCGGGAGTTTGGGTCGAAGGTGGACCCGGCGCGGTAACTGCGGTAATTAGATCGCCCGGGTAGACGTCCAGCTCAGGAACCGATTCGATCGGGACCCCAAAACCCGGACCGGGTAATAAAAAAGTCAAAAGGAAACCAAGAATCAAAGCTGCACGCACCTGCATCATCTCCCCCCACCCGGTAAGGTCCAACCTTATCGGGTCATGAGACAGGGTTTAGCTCCGGTTCAGTTACTGCAAGCCGGCATCTTCCAGTGATCGCCCCGTTTCTGTGTGTATCCTGTATACAATGTCTATTCGACTCTTCAAATCTATAAGTTTTTCGAGCTATTCAACAAATTTATCATTCACGGCCGTTTTAATTTTGCAGGCTTGCGAATCATCTGTGGATTGATCCTGCGGATGTTGCGGGGGCACTTGAAAAGCAAAAGCCCCTTACGGGGCTTTGGGGCCAGGGAATGTTCCCTGGAGTAGTGCAAATCGACTGAGGAGCAAGAAGCAAAGAGCACGAAGCAAGAAGTAAAGCGGCCGGATAAATCTATGGTTTCGGATAGGGCCTGCCGGACCGGCTGCACTTTCTACTTATCGGTCGTAATAAAACCCTCTCCTTTGCCCGACAGGAAATCCGCGTATGTGACGGAGAGGCCCAGGCTCTTGGCGAGGTCGCGGGTGTCCTTGGACATTTGAGGCTGTGTAATGAGAACGACCATGTCGAACTCGCCCGGCTTTGCGTCGGCTCCGAAGGCAACTTTGACTGATGACCCGCCGTTGGGCGCAACCGACTGGACCGGGGCGCTCTTCACTTCGACTCCGGCCAGATCGAGCGCCTTTTTCCCTTCCGGAAAATCATCGAGCCCGCCGGCAAACATGGCGATTTCGGCCCTGGGGAGTTTTTGCCGAAGCAGAGAAGCCTCATTTATAGCCAGGGTGAGGGCCGCCTGATGCATTCCGGGAGCCGCTTTGTCATATGCCTGGACAAAGCAGACGCTTGCAGGGATTTCACCATCGTAGGGGCGGATGACCAGGCCGGCGGACGGGCCGGATTCGCTCAGCATGCGTTCGAGCTGGAGGTCCGTTATTACATTGGTATCTTTGGCCAGGCCGAAACGCCGGTCGATCCGGTCGAGCGCGCGTTCGACTCCCGGCGAGATGATCACGGAATCAGCCGCAAGTTCGATTATTTCGTCCTGGACATCAAACTGGATGGCTTCGGGCTTGCACTCGGCCCAGCACAGGGCGCACCCAAGGCAGCGGCGGCAGCTCAGGCATCGCCTGGCTTCTCTTAAGGCCCTTTCCTCGTCAAACCCAAGTTCAACCTCGCTGTAGTTGTTCCGGCGCTCTTCCACTCCGATTTCAAAAAGGTGCTGGCGCGGGGAGGGAATGTCCTTAAATTTTACTATGAATCGGCCTTTGTTTTCGTATTGCATCGTTTCCTCTTTATTAGTTTTGAGTGTTGAGCTTTCAGACCAGGCACCAAAAACCGTCATCTCAAAACTGTTCCGGAGCGTTTGGCCTCCAGGTACTGTATTATACCCTGTGCAGCCTTCCGGCCCCCTGCGCAGGCCCGAATCGCGATGTCCGGCCCGGTTTCGACGTCACCCGCCGAGAACACGCCCACAACGTTGGTCATATAAGTGCTCTTGTCCACCGCACAGGTGTCCCACCTGGTGATGTTGAGCTTGCTGCCCTCGGTGACGAAGCTCAAATCCGGGCGCTGGCCGATTGCCGGGATCAGGGTCTCGGCTTCCACGATGAATTCGGAGCCTTCGATGGGCACCGGGCGGCGCCTTCCGCTGGCGTCCGGCTCCCCGAGCTCCATCCTGAGGCACTTAAGGCCCGTCATCCTGCCATCCTTGCCGACAACCTCAACAGGGGCCACCAGGTACTGGATCTTCACGCCCTCGTGTTCCGCCGCATCGATTTCCCACGGACTTGCGGGCATTTCCTTTTTCGTCCTGCGATAGAGGATGTGGACCTCTTCGAAACCTTCGCGCCAGCTAACCCGCGCGGCATCCATTGCGACGTTTCCGCCGCCGATTACTATGACCTTTCCCTTGGCGGGCCACTTCTTTCCCGCGTTCACTTCGCGCAGGAAATCGACCCCGTCGACCACGCCTTCCATATCTTCGCCCTTGATCTGGAGCTTCATTCCCTTATGAGCACCGACGCCGATAAATGCAGCATCGTAATCGTTCATGACCTGTTCAAAAGAGATCTCTTTGCCGATCCTGGTGTTGCAGCGCAACTCAACCCCGTGCGCAATGATCCAGTTTATCTCGTGCATGAGTGTGGGAGTTGGGAGCCTGTACTCGGGGATGCCGTATCGAAACATGCCTCCCGGTTCCGGCAGGGCTTCGAAAACGACGGAATGGTACCCTTGCCTGGCAAGAAAACAGGCACAGGTAAGGCCGGCAGGTCCCGCACCGATTATCGCCACCTTTTCCTTGTGGAACTCATCGGGAACTTCGACCGGAGCAGTGATCCGGTTCTTCATTTCATAATCGGCGACGTAGCGCTTGAGGGTGCAGATGGAGATCGGTTCGTCCGTATATCCGCGGTTGCAGGCGGTCTCGCATGGATGCGGGCAAACACGGCCGATTGAGAGCGCAAAGGGGAGCCGCTCCCTTATTTTCGCAAGCGATTTCTCATATTCTCCATCGGCAATCAGTCCAACGTAAGAACGGATATCCAGGTTCGCCGGGCAGGTCGCCTGGCAAACCGGCATATCTTCCTTGAAGATGTTGAAATCGCCGGTCTGCGGGTTGAAAAAGTCGATCGCCGTGCGAAACCCGATTCCCTCGTTGAAGTCGTCATACATATTGATCGGGCATACCCGAATGCACTCGCGGCAGCCGTCGCATTTTTCGAGGTCCACGCGGGAGGTTTTGCGCCGGATGCGAAAAGTATACGATCCGTCTTTAGCAGTGGCTTTTTCCACCTGAGCGTTTGCGATAACACGAATGTTCGGGTGTTTTTTCACTGCTTCCCAGTTCGGGTCCGCCGATATGGAATTACCGTTTAAAAGATGTGTTCGCGGGATGCTTCCCGCGCCCAGGGATGGGGAGGATTCCACCAGTACGACGCGCCTGCCGGCTTCGGCCTGTTCGATTGCAGCCGCAACTCCTGCCGGGTCGCCTCCGAAAATAATCACCTGTTTATCTGACACTTGCGTCCTCCGGGCGGTGGGACCGCCAGCCAAATTCGCCACTCAAACCTTTGGGGCTAACTCTAAAAGCGTGGAATTTTTGTTCGCCTGCGCGCTAAAATCCCCCCTGCCCCTTTAGAAAAGGGGGGTCTGCGCCCACAGGGCCAGGCTGCACTATACTTTCCGATCAGGCGACGGCTTCGGCCGCCCGTTCCAAAATCTGATATCTTGGCGTAGCACCGTCTATGCCGGCCAGTCCCACCAAGCCGCGCCTCTGCAGGGCCAAAACGTACTTCAGAGCGTCGGGGGGGCTATCTCGAGCCTCTTGGACAGATCCTTTACAGAAGCCGCGCCGCTTTGCATTTCCTTCAAAATGCCGTGGGTGGCAATTTCGTCAATTACGATAGCATCAAGGGTCCGCCACATTTCGTGTTCGGTGAACCTCTCGCCGTACTTGTTGCCGATGTTCTCGAACTCCGTAAACTTACCGGCGACCCAGCGCAGCTTTTCGCTGCTCAGAGCACACCTGGCGGTTTCGAGCCTGCCCTTAAGGTTGGGGAGCGAGAGCCCTTCGGCCGAACCAAGAGGACCCATTTCATTGATACGGTCGTGGAAGGCGGTAACCAGGCTGACAAACCGATCGCCCTCGGCCGACGAACACTGGTTGAAGGCAACCCGCCCCGCATTGAGGCCCACGTAGCCGAGGGTCCTCGCGGCAAGTCCGAACTTGACCTTAGCCTGGTAATTACCGGAAATGTAGTGGCAGTCGCCGAAATGGCAGCCGACCGCCATGATACCGTCCGCCCCTTCGATAAAGGCGTCGACCACCATGGTCGGATCCACCCGGCCCGTACACATGAGACGGATGATTCGCACATCCGTCGTATATTGCATCCTGGAAACTCCAGCGAAGTCTGCGGCTGCGTAGCCTCACCAGGTGCAGCACATCACCAGAATTTTGGGAACAAAATCCGGCATTTGTCAACCTCCTTAATTAATTTTGAGTCTTGAGTTTTGAGTTTGCTAAAAACCGAAAACCTTCAGCTCATACCAAGTTGCGTTCAAGCCGGGTGTTTCGGGCAGGGATAAACCCCGCCCCTACAGAAGAACCGTGCGATAATGCCGTACCCTGCGATAATGCCGTCGGGGCGGGGTTTATCCCCGCCCAGTCTTGAACTTGGGATCAAGACCGTTAAGCCGATTCATCCAGGAAGGCCTTCATCTGGTCGCCTATCTGCTCGTCCGTGTAGGAATTGACGCTCAGAGCGTGCTGATAGCAGGTGGCGGCGCAGACCCCGCATCCTTTGCAGGCGACCGGAATCACCTTGACCTTTCGCCCCTTCTCGCCCCTAACGATCTCCAGCGCGCCGTAGGGACAGAGCGCGGCGCAAAGCCCGCAACCACGGCACGCATCTTCATCTACCAGCGTGGAAACGATCGGCTCGACCGACATTACTTCCCTGGACAGAGGGATGGATGCGCGAGAGGCCGCGCCGAGCGCCTGCGACACGGCTTCGCGAACGCTGGCCGGATAGTGCGCGTTTCCGCACAGGTATATGCCGTCGGTTGCGAAGTCGAGCGGTTTGAGCTTTACGTGTCCTTCCAGGAAAAATTTGTTCGCATCGATCGATACCCGAAGCAACTGGGATATCGCTTCGTTGTCCATGCCTGCAACAAGTGGAGTGGAAAGCACCACGAGGTCCTGCGGCAGTGAGATTTCCCGCCCCAGCAGATCATGATATACAACCACCTTCCCTTCCTCGACCCTTGGCGGACGGACGGGATCGTATTTTATAAAGATTACGCCAAGCTCTTTTGCGTGCTGGAAGAGGGCTTCGTTCTCGGTCCCGTAAGCCTGGATGTCGCGATAGAGGATGCGCACGCCCGCTTCGGGGTTCCTCTCTTTGATTTCAATGGCATTCTTTATCGCCACCATGCAGCATATACGCGAACAGTACTTGCGTTCTTCATTGCGGGCGCCCACGCACTGAATCATGACGACATTTTTGGCGGCAAAGGTCTTGGACTTAAGGACTTCTTCGAATTCAAGCTGCGTGATGACCTTCAGGCCGTCGTACCCATAGAGCCCTACGGGCTTTAAGACCTCCGCGCCGGTGGCCACCACGATAACGCCTACGCCGAATTGCGCGCTCGAACCGTTTGTCGACGCGGAAACCTTGAAGTTGCCTATATATCCGTTTACTTCATCGATAACTGTGGATGTGAGCAGGTGAATATTCGGATGCCTGCGGACGGCATCGGCCTGTTTTTGCGCGATCGCGGCCGCATCGGCCCCGGAAGGCGCCAGCTTATCGAGCTTCAGCAGAAGGCCGCCAAGCTCGGCCGATTTTTCTACCAGAGTCGTTTCATAGCCCCGGTTGGCAAGCGAAAGGGCCGCAGTCATACCGGCTATCCCGCCGCCTATTACCATCGCCCTCGGGTCCATCGGGGACTGTATCGGTTCCTGGGGCTTGAGCAGGGCTGCCTTGGCGACACCCATACGAATGAGGTCCCTGGCCTTGCCCGTACCGCTCTCGCGCTCCTGCATGTGGACCCATGAGCACTGGTCGCGAATGTTCACCATCTCGAAGAGGTACGGGTTGAGTCCACCCTCCGCGCAAGTCCCACGGAAAAGCGGCTCGTGAGTACGAGGCGTGCAGGACGCGACCACTACCCGGTTAAGATTCTGCTCTTTGATTGCGGACTTGATTTCGTTTATGCCGCCCTCCGAGCAGGTGTAAAGGTTTTCCTTTACGTAGACAACGTTAGGCAGAGCTTTCGCGTACTCGGCCAGCGACTTGACGTCGAGATAGCCGGCGATGTTGCTGCCACAGTCGCAAACAAAAACTCCAATTCGGATTTCTTCTGCCAATTTAGCACCTCAGCGGCGTAGGGGCCGCAGCCGATTTGCCCGCTACCTGCGGTGGCGGGCGAAAAACATATCCGGGCGGTAGGACCGCCAGCCAATATCTCGACGCTCCGCGAGGCGGGCGGGCGAGCTTTCAGGCCGTTGCCTTCAACGCTACCGGGGTCTCCATGACAGCTTCAGCGGCGCAAGCCGCGGCGCTGCTCGCCTGGGCGACCGATTCGGGAATGTCCATCGGCCCCTGAGCGCACCCGCATACGAAAATCCCCGGTCTGGTTGTAGCAAGAGGAATGAGCGAATCAGTTTTAATAAACCCGTTTACGTCCAACTCCACTCCGGCGAGCTGTGCGAGTTTTGCGCTTTCGGCGCTTGGCACGCAAGCCGTCGCCAGCACCACCATGTCAAAAACCTGGCTCTTGACTTGCCGGTCGATGGTGGACTCAAACCAGACGATCGGGTTTTTCGCTTCGTCTTCGGTAATTTCGGCCACGCGGCCGCGAACGTATTCAATGTTAGCCTGCAGCCCGCCTCGAAGCTTATATTCTTCAAAGCCGCGGCCAACCGCGCGCAGGTCCATACAGAAGATCGAAGAATGTACTTCCCGGTCGTGCTCGTTGGCGATCATCGCTTCCTTTACCGAGTGCATGCAGCAATAGGAGGAGCAGAACTTATTGAACCGGAAATCGCGCGATCCCACGCATTGAATAAAAGCCAGCTTCTTAGCGGTCGTCGCGGCGGCCTTCTTGCGATGCATGGACTCGAGCCGGGTTTCCAGCCCTGCCAGCGACTCTGCCTGCCTCGCCCATTCGAGGAGCCCCGGATCGGACGCGCCCGCTTTTACTTCTTCTATGACCTGAGCGGAATCCTTGCCCTGTTTTTCTTCGAGTTGCTTTACCCGTCCCGAAAGCTTCCTGACCTCTTTTTCGGTCTCTTCCACTTCTTTTTCCAGGGCAATCTCGGACGGACGGTCCAGATGACCCGCTGTGGGGCCGGAGGCGCTGAGGAGCCGCTCGAATTCAAGGGCCGTGACCACGTTGTCAATCCGATCGTAGCTGTACTCAGGAATGACCGACGGGTCAAAAACGTCATAACCGGTAGCCATTACGATCGCCCCGACTTCGAATTCGACTACGCAATCCTTCTGCTCGAAATCGATCGCCCCGGCCTGGCAAGTCTTGGCGCATACGCCGCACTTCTTACCCTGCCCAAGCTGGCGGCAGTTGGGAGCGTCAATAGTAAAGACCGAGGGAATGCCCTGTGCAAAATACTTGTAAATAGCCTTGCGCTTTCCGATCCCGGCGTTGAACACGTCAACGGCCATTGTCGGGCATTTTTCGGCGCATGACCCACAGCCTGTGCACAGATCTTCATTCACGTAGCGGGCTTTCCTCTTTACGCTTATTTTAAAATTGCCCACTTCACCGCTGATGCTCTCGACTTCGCTGTAGGCGAGAAGATTTATTTTAGGATGCCGACCGACATCCAGCAGCTTCGGCGAGAGTATTCAGATGGCACAGTCGTTGGTCGGAAACGTCTTGTCGAGCTGAGCCATTTTTCCGCCAATGCTCGGAAGCTTTTCTACCATATGCACCTGGATTCCCATTTCTGCCAGGTCCAGGGCGGTCTGAATTCCGGCGATCCCTCCGCCGATAACCAGTATGTCTTTACTCACGATTCACCTCGTTTAGACTGGAAAATCCCCCCAGCCCCCCTTTAAAAAGGAGGGAATTGAAGCGCGAGCTACGCCAGGGGCGCAGCCATGCTCTCCGTAATCAGGGTGGTCAGGTCCTTTATCTCCATCTTCATATCCAGATTTTCGAGCGCGCAGCTCAAGTGAATCTGGCACTTCGGGCAGGCGGTAACCAGAATTTGCGAGCCGGTGGCCTTCGCTTCCTTGAGACGCTCAACCTGGATTTGCCTGGAGCAACTCGAGCAGTTTGCCCAGCCGGTCGTGCCGCAACAGACGGCGTTTTCGCGGTTCCGTTCCATCTCTTTGAATTCGCCGCCCGCCAGGGTTTTCAAGATCGAACGAGGGCTGTCATAGATTTTGGCCATGCGTCCAAGGCGGCAGGGGTCGTGATAGGTATAACTTTTGGCCCCGTTTGCCAGCTTCAGGGCGCCGTCGGCGATCATCTTCTCCAGGTAGTCGTAGAAATGGACCACCTCGAAGCCGAGGTCCCCAAAGTATTGCGGATAGTGATGCTTGAAGGTGTAATAGCCTTCCGGACAACTGAATACAACCTTCTTCGCGCCGCTGCTCCGTATCAGCTCGATGTTCTTCGCAGCGAGCTTCTTGAACATTTCGGGTTTGCCGTTCCAGAGCATATCGTGCCCGCAGCAGGATTCTTCATCGGATACAACCGGCTCGATCCCCGCCGCGTTCAATATCTTTATTACATTCCTTCCGATCGAAAGGCTGTCTACGCCCAGGTCGCGGAAAATGACATTAAAATAGGGCATACAACCCACGAAGAAAAAGACTTCGCCCGTATCGGCGATTTTGCCCGCCTGCCTCGCCCAATCGGTCTTTTTCTGCTTTGCTCCCTGGGCCTGGAGTTCCATGACCGTCTGAAGCATCCCGTGGTGGGTAAGAGTGGGCGCCAGGCCCCGTTTTGCCGCCTCTTCCCTGAGATCTCGCATGAATTCCGGGAAATTGATGCCGGTGGGGCATCGTTCGAAACAACGCCCGCAAGTGAGGCAGGCCCAGAGGTCCTTGTCCTGGAGCAGTTCGTCTCCAAGCTCGAGGAGGGCCTTTTCCACGATGAGGCGCGGAGAAAAGGTCGGCATCACCCGAGATACCGGGCAACTCCCGGTGCAGACGCCACAGTCGAGGCAGGAATAAGTCCTGTGCAGCTTTACGGATTCGGCTATATTCATGCAGCCACTCCAAGAGACGATTTTCCAAGCTCTGTTATGCGGTTGGTGAACGCGGTCACTATTTCAGCAAAGCGGGCCCCTTCGGCGGATGAGACCCATTGCAGCTCGAGCCGGCCCGGGTCGACCCCAAGCAGATCGAGCAGTTCTCGTGTCATTTGAACTATCCGGGAAGCCTTTTCATTACCATCCAGGTAATGGCAGTCTCCGATGTGTCAGCCACTCACCAGGACGCCGTCAGCCCCCTTCTGGAAAGCCTTCAGGATGAAGTCGGGGGAGACCCTCCCTGAACACATCACCCGGATGACCCGGATATTGGGCGGGTACTGGATACGGCTTACCCCGGCGAGATCCGCACCGGCGTAAGCACACCAGTTGCAGCAAAAAGCGATTATTCTCGGCTCGAAATCCGCACTCATTTCATCTTCCTCGCATTTATCTATTGTGACAGCGCCGCATCGACCATAGTCAGCACTTCCGCATCATTGAAATGCCTGATGGAGGCCGCGCCGGTCGGGCATGCCACCGCGCAGGCCCCGCACCCTTTGCAGAGCGCTTCCTGGATACTGGAAACCTGTACGTCTTCCGCTTTTTCCATCAAGCGCGGGGCGCCATAAGGACATACCGCAACGCATTTACCGCACCCTCGGCAAAGCGACTCGTCCACGCTCGACACCACCCCTTCGACCTCGATGCTCTTGCGGGCAAGTACGGTTGCGGCGCGCGCCGCCGCCGCCTGTGCCTGGGCGATGCTCTCATCGATCGGCTTCGGGTAGTGCGCAAGTCCGCACATAAAGATCCCGTCGGTTGCAAAGTCCACCGGGCGCAGCTTCATGTGAACTTCGAGGAAAAACTTGTCCTGGCTGAGCGGGACTTTGAAGAGCTGCCCCAGTTCCTCCGCCCCTTTGGTGTGGATGGCGGTCGCCAGATTGATGAAATCGGGCCTGAGGACAATCGGGCGGCGAAGCACGTGGTCCACAATGCTCACTTCGAGCGTCCCATCGGGGGTTTCCGTGACCACAGGTTTATTTTCAAGGTCGTAGCGGATGAAAATGACCCCGAGCCCGCGGGCTTCCCGGTATAAATCCTCGCGCTCCCCGTATGTACGAATGTCGCGGTAAATGATGTAAACATCCATTTCCGGGCTGCGCTTTTTCAGCTCTACGGCCTTCTGGACCGAGAACGTGCAGCATATCTTGCTGCAATGCGGCCGTCCCTCTTCACGGGACCCGACGCACTGGATGAAAACAGCGCTCTCGGCATTCTTTACCGTATCGGTATCCCAGGCGTCCTCGAGTTCGTGCCACCGGAAGACCCGGCTATTCTTTCCGTAAAGATATTCCTCAGGTTTAAACGCGTGGGCGCCGGTTGCAAGAATGGTTACGCCATGAGCGATCTCGCTCTCCTGGCCGTTCGACACAACCGTGGTACTGAAGTTGCCGATATAGCCCGAGGTCGCTTTGATACCGGAGTTGAGAAAAACCTTGATCTTTTCGTTCCGGCCGACTTCGGCGACCAGATTCCGGATGTACTCGGGGGCGTCCTCGCCCTTCCACGTAGTGCGCAGTTTCAGTGCATGCCCGCCCAGTTTATCCTTTGCCTCGACAATGCAGGCATCGAAGCCCTGATTTGCCAGGGTCAGGGCGCTCACCATCCCGGCCACTCCGCCTCCGACCACAAGCGCTGCCGGGGTAACAGGAACCGAAGGCATGGCAAGCGGTTCTATAAGTTGGGCACGTGAGACGCCCATGCGTACCAGGTCCTTGGCCTTTTCGGTTGCCGCATCCGGTTCGTCTGCATGCACCCACGAACACTGGTCGCGGATATTGGCCTGCTCGAACAGGTATTTGTTGAGACCCGAGTTACGTACAGTCTCCTGAAAGAGCGGCTCATGCGTTCGCGGTGAACAGGCGGCAACGACCACGCGGTTGAGGTTCTGCTCCTTTATGACGTGCACGAGTCTATCCTGGGCATCCTGGGAACAGGAGAAGAGATTTTCCTGGACGTAGACGACATTGGGAAGCGTCTTTGCGTACTCGACAACTTCGGGAACCCTGACCACACTCGATATGTTTATACCGCAATTGCAGACGAATACGCCGATCCTGGGGGACTCGGAGCTTACGTCGCGCTCCTGTGGGAATACTTTTTCGCGAACGAGAGTGTTCCGGGACCCGGAAAGTTTGCTCGCGGCAGCGCCTGCGGCAGCCGAGGCTTCCATAACCGAAAGGGGTATGTCTTTGGGGCCCTGCAGAACGCCGCAGACGTAAATCCCGGGCTTTGAAGTAGCCACAGGAGTAAAGCTCGAGGTCTTGGCGAACCGATAGTGATCCAGATCGAAGCCGATCTTTTCGGCAAGCCCGTTGGCATCCGGGGAGGATTCAAGGCCGACTGAAAGGACGACCATATCGAATTCTTCGGCCATAATTTCCCCGGATTCGCTCACATAATTGAGCTGGAGATTGTCGGAGCCGGGAATCGGATCACACGTGTGAACGCGGGACCGTAAGAACCTGATTCCGTTATTTTTGGCCCGCGTGTAATACTGCTCGAATTCCTTGCCGAAAGTCCTCATGTCCATGAAAAAGATCGCTGCATCGAGATCGCCTTTGGCGTGTTCCTTGGCTATCACGGCTTCTTTTATTGCATACATGCAACATACGCCCGAGCAGTAACCGTTGTTGCAATGACTTGTATCGCGGGACCCGACGCACTGGAGCCAGGCAATGCGCTTCGGATGTTCGTGTGTCTGGAGCTTTTGCATACCCGCGATTTCGGCGCGCAACTCTTCGATCCGCTCCGCATCTTCGGGCTTGGCCTGCTTTTCGAGCTTTTTGAGTTCTTTTTCCGTCAACTCGATCCGTGCATCGCGATGCAACTCGGAGGGCCTTACCAGGTGCCCCCTGGTCGGACCACCCGCACTGAGAAGCCGCTCGAATTCGAGGGCGGTTACCACGTTGGGATGGTCCGCATAGTTGTAGGTGTCGAACCGGCTGGGGTCGAAAGCCTTGAAGCCGTTGGAGACGATTATCGCTCCGACCTCGAGATCGACTGTCTCCTCTTTCTGTTCATAGTCGATCGCATCGGCCGGGCAAACCTTTGCGCACACGCCGCATCTTTTGCCCTGCCCAAGCTGGCGGCAGCTCTTCGCGTCAATGCCGTACGCGGAGGGAATCGCCTGAGCGTAGTACTTGTATATGGCTTTGCGCTTACCCATTCCCGCATTGTAATCGTCTATCACCGGGCTCGGGCATTTCTCCGCGCAGGCCCCGCATGAGATACACTTATCCAGGCTGACATAGCGCGGCTGCTTGCGGACTTTCACCTCAAAGCGGCCTTCCTCGCCTTCGACGCTGGCGACTTCAGAATTGGTGAGCAGGTTGATGTTGAGATGCCGGCCGACCTCGACCAGCTTGGGCGAAATTATTCACATGGCGCATTCGTTGGTAGGGAAGGTCTTGTCCAGTTGGGACATGCCTCCGCCGATTGCCGAACCTTTTTCGAGCAGGTGGACGAAATATCCTGAATTAGCCAGGTCCAGCGCGGCCTGCATGCCGGCAATGCCGCCGCCGACAACCAGAACCGAACCGACTGTACTCTTGCCAGACGCATTTTCTGTCATACTTCCTCCTGATGGAAATTGAGGGAGGCCGCAAATCGGATTGGTGAAACCCGTTTAGAATCGAGGTGCCTTCCACACGGCTTAAGCGAGAAAAATAAAGCTGATTCTTAACCCTGAAACAAGGATTCGTCAAGGAGAACTAGACCAAGCGCAGCATTTCGAAGAAGTTGGGTTTGGGTATCAGTTGCAATTTCGTGCTATATTATTGACATTAAATCGATACGGAAGGCAAGCAAAATGTGAAGGCCGAGAGATTTGTCCGGTCTATCGCCCCAGGAGGCTCTCAAAATTAAGGATGTAAGCTGGTTGAAAAAGCACATCTCAAACCGATAGAATGCTTGCATCAGGACGCAAATCTCTCCTATAGTGCCGGAGATTACCCGTAACAGACAGGCTGTGAGCCGATTTTATTTGATAAACTCCCGGGGAGGTCTCGGAGGCGAAATGGCGATTGCTGAAAAGATGAGCCAGTTTATAGAAAAATCCTCATGGATTCGCAGGATGTTCGAGGAAGGAGCGCGCCTCAAAAAAATCCATGGTGAGGACAAAGTCTTTGACTTCAGTTTGGGAAACCCTAACGTTCCGCCTCCGGACATAGTTCGTGAAAAGCTGATAGAGCTGGCCAGAAGCGAAGAGCCTGGAAATCATGCATACATGCCAAACGCGGGTCTTTTTTCCACCCGCTCGGCCATGTCTGCCTATTTTTGCCAGGAATTCTGCGTCTCGATGGCGCACGACCAGGTGATCGTAACATGCGGGGCAGCAGGCGGCCTCAACATAGTTTTCAAGGCATTGCTCGACCCCGGTGACGAAGTGCTGTGTCCGGCCCCCTATTTCGTGGAATACACGTTTTACGCGGACAATCACGGCGGCGTCCTCAAAACCGTTCCCGTTTTCGAGGATTTCAGTCTCAACCTGGACCGGATGGAAGAAGAGATCGGTCCGCGCACCAAAATCGTGCTGATAAACTCTCCGAACAACCCGACAGGCAAGGTGTATCCGGAGGAGTCGATCGCGCGGCTGGGGAAGATTCTCGAGGCAAAGAGCAGTCAGTTTGGCCATGTGATCTACCTGGTGTCCGATGAGCCGTACAGGAAGATCGTCTACGACAACTGCCGCGTCCCGTGCGTCTTTCAGCATTACCCGAATTCGCTTATTGCAAGCTCCTACTCCAAGGAGCTTTCTTTGCCCGGCGAGCGCATCGGCTTCGTCGCACTGGGCCCACTCGCCGAGGATGCGCCCAAAATTATGGACGCCCTCGCGCTGGCAAACCGGATTCTTGGTTTTGTAAACGCACCGGCTTTCATGCAGCGGCTCGTAGTCGAGCTCCAGGGAGTCTGTGTGGACGTCGATATCTACAAACGAAAAAGAGACCGGCTCGTAGACGCGCTTACAGGGTTCGGCTACGATTTGTCGGTCCCGCAGGGGGCATTTTATCTATTCCCCAAAAGCCCGCTGCCCGACGATGTCCAGTTCGTAGGGCTCCTTCAGGAAGAAAACATTCTGTGCGTGCCCGGAAGCGGATTCGCGGGACCCGGCTACATCCGGATCGCCTACTGTGTCGATGACCGGACAATCGAAGGAGCGCTGCCGGGATTCGAACGAGCCATAAAGCGTTCCAAAGGAATCTAGGAACGGTATTCAGGAGGGCATATATGCAAAAGAAGGTCTTTTTGCAAAGAAATCTTCGCAAAGGTGGAGGCGGTGGACCCCCGTATATGAGGTATCTGCTGATATCAGCAATTTGCCTCGTCCTCCTGGTGCTCATAGTACCCTACCTCTTTAGAGTAAAGAACAAAGAGGTCACCAAGAGGCCCGTACCGGAAAGGGGTGCGATTACAAAAGAGGTCCCGAGAACGCCGGAACCATCGGCACCTGAGAATATTACGGAACAGGTCAAACCTGAACCTGCAGTTGTGCCTGAGGCCGTAAAGACACCCGAGGTCCAGTCTCCGCCCAAACCACCGGAAATGCCCCCGGCCACTCCTCAGCAAGTAGCCAGCCCGGAGCCGCCCCCGGCAGGCGATGCCTACGCGCCCGAAAATGTCCAACCTGCTCCGGCGCCTGCCCGAACTGCCAAGCCTGCAGAACCTGCACCAAGAGACCTGTTCCCGAAAAAAAGCGCTCCATACGAAGCGCCGCCGACCGCGATACACAAAGCCCCGGGCACGCCTGTGTCAAAAGCCCCGGCCATGCCCGTAGCAAAAGCCCCCGGCCAGACCCCCGCGGCAAAACCGGCCCCTTCGACGGCCAAGGGAGATTATGCAGTACGGGTAGGGACGGCCTATAAAAAGAAGTCGGAGGCCGAGATAGCTCGGAGGGACCTGGCCAAGAAGGGTTACAGCGCAGTAGTTCGCGCCGCTCACGGCGGCTACAGCGTCATTACAAGACCCACCCCTGAGAGAAAGGCCTACACCCTCCAGGAACAGATGAGAATACAGGGAGTGAGCGACACGAAGGTAATCAAGGTAACCCCTGTTTCAGGGCCAGTCAAAAAACCTCCCCCGGGAAAGCCGGCCAACGGCAAGAACGGTATTTCGCCTGACCAGGAAATTGAACTACGGTAAAGATTTATCGAAACCGATCGGGTGCGTTGACGAAATAAATAGCTGGTTTTTGTCCGGAAACTCTCCCGGAACTTCGAACCGAGGTGCGGCGGCCCTGCCGCTGCACCCCCCAAACTCCACTGTGCGCCGGCATGCGATAATGCCCGAGAACTCCCCTCCTTGAAATCCGGCTCTCTTTCTTCTAGAATTCCATTTTGTTTTTCCTTTGGCGGGTGAGAAATCACACGGGAGTGAATCTGTAATGGTTTTGTTCAAAAAAGTCGTACCTCGTCTCTTTTTGCTACTAGCGATATGCTTTGTCGTGACACCGGCTGCAACTGCCCCGGCACAGGCGCAAAATACCGATACCAACCTGAAACAGCATTCGCAGCAGCCGGGGCTCGGCCAATCCAGGTCCCCGGCGGGGACGGGACCGTCAGACCTGGAAGAGGCCATCCCCATCGACGCCGAAAAAATCGACGCAGCGGGCAAAACGCTCGGGAAGAAAATAGATGCCGTAACGGTCGGGGCTTCCGTTAAGTATGGCAGGTGGATAAACGCCAGGGCTTTCGGGGAGGTTTCCTGGCTGAAGCTGATCTTCTGCCTGGGGTTGATTCTGCTTGTGTTCGCAATTGAGCGCGCCATACGGAGTGTCATTTCCCTGCGGATAAAAAAAGCCACTCAAGGGCGGGCATACGGATGGGGAGATCTGATCCTCGAGGCACTGTCCCGGCCTCTGACACTCTTCATCCAGGTCTACGGGATCTATTGGGCTTTGTCTCCCATCTGGATCTACTTCGAGGTGCCGGGAGGAGCGAACCTTTTGCACAAGGCCGCAGGCAAGGCAGCCGACCTCGGAGGCACGGTAGCGCTTTTCTGGTTCCTCTATCGGTTTATCATTTCCATTGATTTTAAAATCAAGAAATGGATCAGCACGACTGACAACAGCATCCATGACATGCTCGTTCCGCTGGTAAGCAAAACAGTGCGGGCATTCATTCTGGTTGTGGGCGGCATGCTGGTTATACAGAACATGACCGGAATCGAGCTGGGACCGCTGGTGGCCTCACTCGGGATCGGAGGCCTGGCCTTCGCCCTTGCGGGTAAAGACTCGATCTCAAATTTCCTCGGCAGCCTCACGATCCTTCTGGACAAGCCGTTTAGTGTCGGCGAAAGAATCATTATCGATAAACACGACGGGTTCGTCGAAGGGGTCGGGTTTCGCAGTACCAGGATACGGACTCTCACCGGGAACCTGGTTTCGATTCCAAACGAAAGAATCACCAGCTCGACCCTGGAAAACATAGCCAGGAGGTCCTATCTGAGGTGGAATATGGAGTTGGGGCTGACCTGCGAAACACCGCCCGAGAAGGTGGAAAGAGCAGTTCGAATCGTGGAGGAAATCCTCAAAGACCACGAGGGCATGCGCAGCGACTACCCCCCGAGGGTCCATTTCAACGGCTTCAAGGACTGGAGCCTGAACGTCTCGATTTACGCATGGTATTTCCCGCCTGATTTCTGGAAATTCCAGGCCTGGGTTCAGGAAAGCTGCCTGGAGATCATGCGACGATTTCGCGAGGAGACGATTGAGATGGCCTACCCGACCCAGGCAGTTTATCAGATCGAGGGAGAAAAGCTGGCGCAGGGGTCGCCCCCGTTTGGGAAGGTGGCATAGGAGCCCGCAAAATCGAGGCATTTCCCGGTCAGTGAGACGCCGCTACGGATGGAAGCGCATGCAGGGTTTGAACAGCGCTAGAGCGCCCCTTTGGACGAAGGTATTCCGCTCCTGCGCGGATCGAATGCTACAGCCATGTTGAGCGCGCGGGCAAATGCCTTGAAAACCGCTTCGAGCATGTGATGAGTGTTGCTGCCGTACAAAACCCGGACGTGCAGGGTGACTCCTCCATTTTGGCAAAAAGCCCTGAAGAACTCGGGAGCAAGATCGGTTTCAAATCCCCCTGTCCGGTCGGCCATCGGCGGCGTATCATAGACAAGAAACGGCCGGTTCGACAGATCCAGGCTGACTATGGCCAGTGCCTCGTCCATCGGGACCGTGAAATGACCATAACGTGTGATGCCCGTCCGGTCGCCCAGGGCTTTTGAAAGCGCCGCGCCCAGGCAGATGCCGATGTCTTCGACCGTATGGTGAGCGTCGACTTCCAGGTCGCCGGTTGCCTTGATCTTCAGATCGAAGAGCCCGTGGACGGCAAAAAGCGTCAGCATGTGGTCAAGAAAGGGGACCCCCGTATCGAGTTCCGCCCTACCGGTTCCATCAAGCAAAATCTCGGCGGAAATTTGAGTTTCTTTGGTGGTCCTTTCCAAAGCGCCCATTCGTTGTATAGCCATAAGCGATCCTGCCTGTTTGAGTCTCGTCACACGAGCACACAATACATTCTAATCAGGAAAATTCAATTCATTTATGAGAGGGTAACTACGGTAAGGGGGCGAGGCGGGACTATCTCAGGTCTTCGCCTGTCGTGAACAAGGACCGGGGCTTAGCTTGCACGAGCACAGTCATCAACAGGCTCGAACTAGTATCTCGCCTGGCGCCGATGTACGAATCTCAGGTAGATACGGTAATCGCCGGACTCGACACCACGCGGTATCTTCTGCCCTTCAGGGACCAGAAGCGTAATGACGCGGCCCGAACCGGCACTGCCTGAATCGGCGGTTTCCCTTTTGTCCCTGATTTCCAAAAGCCTTGCCTCTACAGCAACCGGCTCACTCTCCAGCCGGTGTTGCGCTGCGGGGCTAACTCTAGCGGTCTCGCCTATAAATATATCCATAGCCTGCTCCTGTGTTATGATTACATATAGTTACAATGGAGCTATCGGCCGGATAATGTATCTACATTAAAATAAATAATATATACAACCAGTAAGGATTATTGTCCGTTCCCAATTCTCAGCCGGTGAGCACGCGTCAGGTTCTTACGCCTGCTTTATTCCTTCAGCTTTCGCCACTTTCGCCCAGGTATCGCGAAGCGTAACCGTGCGGTTAAACACCATTTTGTCCCGAGTGGAATCCTGATCGACGCAAAAATATCCAAGCCGCTCAAATTGATACCGGCTACCTGCGGGCGCTTCAGCGAGACACGGCTCCAGTTTGGCCGATTGAATCACTTCGAGTGAATTGGGGTCGATAAAGTCCTTGAAATTCGATCCGTCCTTTTCTTCCGAAGGGTCGGCCCGATTGAGCAGCTTGTCGTAAAGCCGGACCTCGGCCTCTATCGCGTGAGCGGCGGAAACCCAGTGGAGAGTGGCTTTGACTTTGCGGCCATCCGGGGGCGAATCTCCGCCCCTGGTGGCAGGGTCATAAGTGCAGCGCAGCTCGACTACCTCGCCCTTTTGATCCTTGATGACATCGACGCATTTTATGAAATAGGCATAACGAAGCCTTACCTCACGCCCCGCAGAGAGCCGGTAAAACTGCTTGGGAGGATTTTCCATGTAATCATCGCGTTCGATATAAATAACCCTGGAGAAGGGCACCTTCCGGACGCCGGCGGAAGCGTCTTCCGGGTTATTTACCGCATCGAGCTGCTCGACAAGGTCTTCAGGGTAGTTTTCGATAACCACCTTGAGCGGCCGTAAAACTCCCATCACCCGCTGCGCGCTCAGGTTCAAATTTTCCCGGACGCAGTATTCAAGCAAAGCGAGGTCAACCAGGCTCTCGCGCTTGCCCACCCCGATCCGTTCGCAGAAGTTTCGAATCGCCTCCGGCGTGTACCCGCGCCGCCTCATACCCGCAAGGGTGGGCATTCTCGGGTCGTCCCATCCGGCCACATAGCCTTCCTGAACCAGTTGCAGGAGCTTTCGCTTGCTCATTACCGTGTAGCTCAGATTCAGGCGTGCAAACTCTATCTGCCGGGGATGGGACGGCACGTCCAGGTTGTCCAGATACCAGTCGTAGAGCGCCCTGTGGTCCTCGTACTCCATCGTGCAGATGGAATGAGTGATGCCTTCGAGCGCGTCCGATTGACCGTGAGCGTAGTCATACATTGGATAGATGCACCATTTATCGCCGGTTCTCCAATGCGACATGTTGCGGATGCGGTACATCACGGGGTCGCGCAGGTTGATGTTCGGGGAGGCCATATCGATTTTTGCGCGAAGCACGTGCTCGCCGTCGTTGAACTCTCCCCCGCGCATGCGTTGAAAAAGGTCCAGGTTTTCAGCGATCGGCCGGTTACGGAATGGACTTTTCTGCCCCGGTTCGGTGAGCGTCCCCCGGTACTGCCGGATTTCATCGGCGCTCAGGCTGTCCACATAGGCCTTGCCCGCCTTTATCAGATCGATCGCCCATTCGTATAGCTGTTCGAAGTAATCGGATGCGTGGTAGAACCGGTCGTCCCAGTCGAACCCCAGCCACCGCACGTCATTCATGATGGAATCGACGTATTCCACTTCTTCCTTGCCGGGGTTGGTGTCATCGAACCGGAAATTGCAAAGCCCCCCGAATTCGGCTGCAAGCCCGAAATTGAGGCATATGGATTTCGCGTGCCCGATATGCAGATAACCGTTTGGTTCGGGCGGGAAGCGGGTCAGAACCTTCCCTCCGTTTTTTCCTGTCTTCATATCATCGGCGATTATGCTGCGAATAAAATTTGGCGGGACCTTAGTTTCGACGCCGTTCATCTGATTGCTCTCCGATTGATTTGGGCATACTTTCAGGATCGATCCTCGTAAGATAGACATAACGCGAAGACAAGTTTTCAGGAGAATATGCCACGACGGCACATTATAACCAACTATGATTATAGGAGAAAACCCGAGAGATTCAAGATTTCGATGCCGGCTCCAGCTTTAGTCCATTTGAATGACCCGGCTTACCTGCCTGTTGACGCTGGCGTAAATTTCCTCGTCCGTCCCGAAAATATCCACGATACATTTGTGGTCGATCAGTTTTTCGACGACATAAGCCGTGACGAAGAGACTGACGAAATTCGGACGCGGAACCAGTGTCCGAAGGTTGGCTGTCTGGTACTGGATTTCGAACTCCTCCAAATCAAGGATTTGTTGCAGGGCGAATTGAATCTGGTCCTGCAGATCTCCCTTACTCGTAGTCTCGATCAGACGTTCTTCGATCAGTTTCATCGAGATCCTGTCGGCCAGATCTTCAATATTGTGACGAAGCTGATTGATGGCGTGATAGCGCTGGGACTCTTTCTGATGATCGAGTTTTGATATCACCGCGGATTCTCTTACGTTCGGCCTGTATTCTCTTCCCACGCCGTTTCCTTTCAAATTTTGTCATCATGCCGGTTTTGAACCGGGTTTATGGTTGTTCGCGCCCATATGATTGACGGTTGATTATCGCGGCCAGATATCCAGCCCCGAAGCCGTTGTCAATGTTTACCACGCATACCCCCGGAGAACACGAAGTAAGCATCCCGAGCAGGGCAGCGACACCCCCGAAACTTGCGCCGTATCCTACACTTGTAGGGACGGCAATCACCGGCCCTTTGACCATGCCCGCCACAACGCTGGGCAACGCGCCTTCCATCCCGGCGACGACCACGTAAACGCTGCCTTTGCGCAATTCATCCCACGCGCTCAGCAGCCGGTGGATTCCGGCAATTCCTATGTCGTAGTTGCGCTGCACCTTATTGCCCATAAATTCAGCAGTCAGCGCCGCTTCTTCAGCAATCGACATGTCCGAAGAACCCGCGCAGATTACATGAATCGTTCCTTCAGGAAGATTTCCGGACGGCGCCTCCTGTTTCAAGGTGAGCGCGCGCGCCTGTGGGTTGTAGTCCAACGGGCCGATCAGGGCCATGGTCTCTTCGGCCTTTTTGGCGTCCACCCTTGTAATCAGTATGTTGCTGCCGAATTCTCTCATGGAACGGGCGATCGCCGCGATCTGGGCCGCCGTTTTGCCTTCTCCGTAGATGACCTCGGCAAATCCGCGCCGCAGGCATCGGTGGTGGTCCACCTTGGCGAAACAGAGATCTTCGAATGGCAACTTCTCGAGGTATTCGAGTACCTCAGGCATACCCTTTTCGCCGTTTTTGAACTCCAGGAGAATTTCTTCGATTTTCTGCATAATCATCCTACTTTTTGAACAGATTCCAAAATCAGCTCAAGCTGCCTGTCAACTACTCCCTTAAGGGAATTTAGGGCTTTATTGGCCGCCGCGCCATTCTTTCTCAAACCGTCGAGGTCGCCGAGCCACATTTTCCACCTGGCAGCCAGATCGTCCGGGTCGAGCGCCAGGAAGCTTCCATCGAAACCGCGCAGGATTCTATGTTCATACAGGACTTTTTTCAAGTGAGGACCGTAAAATACAGCCTTCGACCATGCGGCCGGCTCTAAAATATTGTGCCCGCCGACAGGTTCAAAAGTGCCTCCGCAAAAGACGAGGTCACCGACCGAGTAGAGCTCAAAAAGCACGCCTATGCGGTCAACGAGCACCACAGGGGCGGTCCTGGCGAGCGAGCCGTCTTCGATTCGGGTGAGCAGGTCATAGGGGATGTTTTCATTTGCGAGCCACTCACACATCTTGGGGATATTTTTCATATGCCTTGGAGCAAAGATCCCCAGAAGACCGGAGGAGAAATGGCGAAGCCGCTGAAACACGCGCATCAGTTCGGTACACTCCGACCCGCGAAGGCTGCCTCCGATAAGGACCGGCTGATTTCCGACGCTCAACAGCTTTTTCCAAAAATCCGCCCTCTCCGGACGCGCCTTTTCGGCAAGCCCCTCGTATTTAGAACTGCCCAGAGCCAGCACTTTTCCAGGCGCAATGCCGATCCGCAAGGCCCTTTCCATGTCTTCCCGCGAGTGCATGGCCATATGCGTGAACTGTTCGAAAACCGGCCGGAAAAGGGGTGAAAAAAATCTGAATAAGCGTTCCGAGGATCGTGAAATGCGGCCATTGAGCAGCAGCGCCGGTATGTTTCTACCCTTCAGTTCCCGGAAGAAATTAGGCCAGAATTCCGTTTCGAAATCTACAAAAAGATCCGGTTGAAGAGTATTTATTGCTCGTGATACGCATTTTGAAAAATCGAGAGGAAAAGGAAAAACGGCAATACCGGGGGGAAGCTGAGCCAGGGCGAATTTTAGGCCTTGAGGGGTGCCGGAGGTCATGGAAATCCCCGCATCCGGCAATCTTTTTCTGAGCGCGGACAATACCGGGATTGCGCCGGTCGCTTCTCCGACCGATACGGCATGGCACCAGATTCGAGGCCTCCCGCAAGGAACTGCCGGGCCGTCGTAAAATCCGAGCCTTCCTCTTTTGAACTCGGGGTCTTTCAAATACTTGCGGGAGAGAAAATTGATAATTTCCGGTCCGAAACTCTTCAGAAAAACATTGTAAGCGCAGCTATAAAAATCCAGAACAAACCTCCAGTATCCCCACCTCGTATCAAGGCACTCCCGCAGGTCCAGGTTTAATCCTGTTTGTCATCTTCTTCAGTACCGTAAATGTCATACGGAAATTCTTCGGGCCACTCGGGAAAACCTTCCCACCGCGCGCCTTCGGTCCCACATGGAGAGATAAAGACGCCTTCCAGGCGGGCTCGCAAAATATCTGCCATCAGTATATCGCTTTTCTCTTCCTCTACCGTCATGTTCTGAGACCGGCCGGCTCCCCTGTTTTCGACTTTATCCGAATTGCTCATGGTGTTATCCTTCCAGCCGGTCTTTCGCGGGGCTCCGCAAGATACGGCCTTATTCAGATCAGCTTACATCCGGGAATGAGTAATCGCAACCCATTTGGAACACGAGGATTCTCAAAAAACAATAACGGCCCGCGTCGACTCTTCAAAACACTGTCGGTTTCTGTAAAGATACTGTTCACAAGTTGTTCAGAGAATGTACAAAACTACCCTGCCGAAAGCCTCTTAACCCACTTGTCACAGAAATCGTCAATGGATTGTCAACTCGTATACTCTGTAATTTCATCTATTTAACAAACTTTTTGACAATCTCAATACCCCTTACTAATATTATGGTTTCTATCTATAGTTAAAAAGATAAAAACAATAAAAACATCGAATCGAGGGATACCATGAATCTCCAGGTGGAAAAGGCAATCCTTATTCAGGCCCTTCAAAGAATTCAAAGCACTACCGAAAAAAAGTCCACGATGCCCATTCTGAATAACTGCCTGATAAAAGCAGCCGAGGATGGAACCGTAGAATTCTCAGCAACCGATTTGGAGCTGAACGTCTGGACAAAATTGAAAGCGGAGGTAAAAACAGAGGGCACAACTACGGCCTCCGCCCGGAAGCTTCTGGAGATTGTCCGCGAAATCCCCCAGGATAAAATATCCCTTGAAGCAACCGCCAACAGCAGACTCCTTATCAAGGCAGGACGCTCCAGATTCGAGCTTTCCACCATTCCGTCCGAAGATTTCCCGAATATAAATCTCTATCAGGATATGCCGCTCAAAAACTGCGATACCGCGGTCTTCAGGCGCGCGCTCCAAAAGACATTCTACGGTATTCCCATGGAAGAGGAAACATTTACCGCGCCAGGGCTTCTGTGGCATACCACTGAAGAAGGCGACTTCCGTTTCGTATCATCTGACGGGCACAGGCTTGCCTACTATGAAACTCCCGAAAATACTTTCCCGGGACTGGAGATAGCCAGAGACATCATATTGCCCCGAAAAGCGGTCCAGGAAATTAACCGGCTGCTCGAAAAAGAAACCGAGGCGGCCATCGGACTGGATGAAAAAGCGCTCGTATTGCGGACCCCGAACACATTTCTCAGCACTCTTCTGCTCGATGCGGAATTTCCGGAATATGAAATGATCATTCCGGCCGAAAGGCCTTTCGGGATCACAGTGGCAACCGAAGTGCTATTGCCCGCCCTTAAACGGGTGGCGGTATTAACCGACCTTACCTACAGGCACGTCAAATTCAACATCAGCAAGAACTCGCTCCAGCTCGAGTCCGGAAACCCGGAGCTGGGAAACGCCGACGACGTTATCGATATCGACTACGACGGCGAAGATTTCAGCATAGCGTTTAACGTGAAATACATCCTGGACAGCATTTCAGTCATGGAAAGCCAGACGATCAGGTTCGAATGGCTGGACCAGTTCCATGGCGGCATCTTTATAAGTCCCGAAGATCCCGGATATTTGAGCCTGGTCATGCCGATGGTGGTTTAGGAAGAGGCGGGTGAGTGGGGTGAATGGGGCAATAGGTGAATAGGGAAAAAACTGATTGCTCAATTGCGAAGCGCGGATGGAGGAGCGTAGCGAGGTGGATGGGCATGGATGAAGATAGATAAATAACTCGATCCCTATTTAAAGGCAGAGAGCAGAGTGAAGGGGGATGTGTGAAAATTACACCCTTTGCGGCAATGGCATGAAATGGCAAGTTTTGGAAGGGTTTTGCGGTTTTTCATGTCAATCGGAGAGAGTCATTAGTTGACGATTGTAGTGTAATATCAATTTTGTATACTGCTAATTGTTATCACTGGCAAAGTGCTTACGCCAAAATGGCGACATATCTTTTTTGGACTTCCCACCAGGATAGCTCCCTCTGTGTAACTAGCATCGAGTTTCTTGAAATTTTGTCAGGATTTTCATCTAAGTTGTTGCTTTCTCTGCGTCTCCGCTTTGATGAAACGCCGATATTCAGTTTTCAAAGAGCCGGAAGTTTGCCAGTGCAACTCCTGTAAATACAGGTCAAATACAGGTGAACGAAGAGCGGGGAGCAGTGAGCAAGGAGCAGGAATAAAAGGCTAAGAAACTTTACGCTTGCTGATGTCCGCTTGATTCTTCACGCTGCGTCCTGAAAATGCAGGCCGAATTCAGGTGAATGGTGGGTAGTGGGTAGTGAGCAGAATCCCTCAATCCCAGAATTCGTTTAATTCGACTGTAGTATACCACAGGGTGATTTCGCCATGCAAAACAGCAACGAGAAGTGGTAACCAGAAGCGGCAAAAAGCATCCTCGCTCGGGATCTCCAAAATGAAGTTAGAAGAGTGAAAGGTGAAGATTGAAATGTCCGGGGATTGAGGAACTGAAGAGTAAATGGTAAAGGTGAAGGGTGAAAATTCCACCCCGTGCGGAAATGGAATGGGATGGCGCGATTTGGGATTTGAATGAATACGATGTCGGTAAAGCTACCAGATGATTTGCCGGCCAAGATCCGGTATGCCACCAAGACAAGAGGCTGAGCCAGGTCAGCGTTTATTCGTGAATCCCCGCCGACAAGTTGAGCACGCTTTCCTGGCGCGCGTGTGCTCGGCGGAGAGGAGGCGAGAAATACTGGTCCTCAAGTAATTTGTATTGACAATGTCTGGCGGAGTGGGTAAGATTGAAAAATGGCTACTCAACGAACAAACAGAACCGAAAAACTTGATCTGCGGCTCAGCAAGTCTGCCAAGCAGACGCTGCAGGCTGCGGCAACGGCGGCGCGCAAATCCGTCAGCGAATTCGTTCTGGAAACGGCGCTGAGCGAAGCCGAAGAACGGCTCGCGGACCGGCGCATCTTTACGCTCAACGATAAACAATGGGAGGCCTTCGTCGCTGCCCTTGACGCGCCGCCCCGTCGTCACCCCCGCCTGGAAAGGCTGTTCCGCGAACCGTCCGTTTTTGACGCCGAACCGTGACAACTCCCTTGTGCATCGAAAAGTTGCAGCGAACTCATGCGGTCGAAGAATTCGGCTGCGGTGAACCTGAACTTGACCGCTTCCTCATCCGCCATGCACTCCAGGCGCAACAAATGAATTCATCGCAAACCTACGTTGGCGTGAGCGGCAAGACGGTCATCGGCTACTACACGATTGTAGCGGGTGAGGTTCGCCATGCGGACGCGCCGGAGCGCGTTGTGAAAGGCATGCCGCGTCATCCGATACCGCTTCTCGTGCTGGCTCGTCTTGCCGTGCATAGCGACTGGCAAGGCCGCGGGGCCGGGGCCGGGGCCGGGCTACTCCTGGATGCCCTGGGGCGCACCCTGCAGGTTGCCGACATGGTCGGGGTGCGCTCGCTTGCCGTTCACGCCAAAGACGATACCGCGGCGGCGTTCTACCGGCATTTCGGGTTCGTGCCGTCGCCAACCGATAGCCGGCACCTTTTCATGTTGATCAAAGACATTCGCGCCGCAGCCGGTGATTAATAAATCCGGTAAAAGGCCTTCGCGAGAAGAATGCGGAGAATGGAAAAGAGCGTTTCATAGATGCCTCGGTTGAGGCAGTGTGCCGGAGTGATCCGGAGGTGTATTTTTCAGCAAGCGTCCTGTGGCAGCTCCTCGCGAGCTGGATTCACGAATTGAGGGAGTATTGAGCCTTGCTAAAAGTAACGCCTTATTATCGCGCCGAACATGGCGCAGCATATGTCGGAGATTCGCGCGAGCTAATTGAGGGCCTGGCGTCGTCGTCTGTCGATCTCGTCATGACCTCACCCCCGTTCGCCCTGAGACGAAAAAAGACCTACGGCAACGTGGACGAAACAGAATACGTCGATTGGCTCATTCCTTTCGCTCGGGATGTACATCGCGTTCTTAAGGACACGGGAAGCTTTGTGCTCGATCTCGGTGGGGCTTATCGCGCGGGTGTTCCCTCACGGTCTCTTTATAATTTCCGGGTATTGATTGCGTTATGCGATCAGGTTGGCTTTCATCTGGCGGAAGATTTCTACTGGTTCAATTCGGCCAAACTACCTTCGTCGATTGAATGGGTGAATAAGAAGAAGATGCGGGCCAAGGATTCCGTCAATACTGTTTGGTGGTTCAGTAAAACGCCCTTCCCGAAAGCGGACGTTCGGAAAGTGCTTGCGCCCTATTCGGCCAGGATGAAAAAGCTGCTGGAAGATCCGGATAGTTTTTACCAGCCCAACAAGCGCCCATCAGGGCATGACATCAGCCGGGGTTTCGATGTCGACAATGGCAGCGCTATTCCTTCTAACTTGCTGACGATTCCCAATACGGACAGCAATTCCTATTATCTG
>CAVUGX010000016.1:0-31436 GCA_963741035.1 uncultured delta proteobacterium | reverse complement strand
CTCGACCGAGGTTGCATATTGCTGCGCCAATTCTTTCGCAAGCTCGTTTGCGCTCATCTTGAGCGCCTTCAGTTCGTCGGCCAGATGCTCGCCCGGATGGATGAGAAGCCGTGCCATGCTGCATCTCCAAGGTAGCGGCGATCCACGGGCTGTGAGCCGATGATGACGCGTGAGAAGGCTTCATTGTTGTTTGTCCTGCCTGCCCTTCCGTGCAGAACTGAGAACTACGCCTTTTTGATTTTCGTCTCGCTCGGGAGTTTCACGAGGGCTGCGCTTCCAGTGCTCGGCGAACCCCTTCGGGGTCGCGAGCGATTACCGTCAGGTAAGCCCGCGCCGGTTGATCGGGTTCCGTGCGCCCCTGTTCCCAATCGCGCAACGTGCCAAGGGGGATATGATAACGGGCTGCAAATTCTTGCTGTGTAAGGCCAAGTATACGACGCAACCCCTTTGTGCGCGGCACTCGTCGGGCTGTCTGCAATTCTTCGGCGGTCATAGGGCGTGCGTCCGGATCAGCCGCAGCAGCAGCCTTGATTTCTTCTTCCGTCATCGGGCGCATGGGGGTTTTGGGAAAGGGGCGTTCTTCGCCGTTTTCCAAAACTTCGACAACCGTGCCGTCAGAACGAATTTTCGCGGTAGTAGTGTTCTTGCTCATCTTTCCCTGCCCGTCGCGCTGATATAATTCGAATACATTCGCCGCGCTCTGTGTAGGTCACATGGATGATCATCCCATCACACATGCCAAGCAGGTTAACCCGCTCTTCCCCGTAGTTTTCACGGTCGTCAATCCACTCAACAAAAAAGTGATCGTTGAGCGCCTTAACGGCTTGTTGGAAGGTGACCCCATGGTCACGCCAGTTCGCGGCCGCCTTGTTATTATCCCATACGAACTCTGTCATTAGAGTACCGATTATCCGTAGTTGTGTCAAGTGTCCGGTATTTCTTTTCCTATTGCCTGAAAGATTTTCATGGTCGGCCCTAATTTGTTAACATCTTCACATTATTACGCCCCCTCTCCCGATGTCAAACTTTGTGTCGGCGTTGTCGGGCACAATTGGATATAGTTCAAAATCTGCCTTGGGTGCTGTAAGGAAATAACTGAGACAATAATGGCACAGTGAGCAAACATATCTGCTCCGGGGATTTTCGAGAGCGAATCTGTCGCGCTGGAATCGCGACGGCCCGCTGCTGGCATCCCTGCGCCCCCCCTGGATGGATCATTTGTTAGAGAGAAAAGCGGACTTGCCCACCTTCTTTCTCTTGACTATTTTCGCATAAGCGCATAAGTGAGTATAGTACTATCTTGAAGGAGCAGACATGGAACCTGTTTGGGGCTTTGGTTTATCGGAAAGGGCCAGGGAACTGACGGGCGGCTTATTTAAAGCGGCTGACGTAGCAAAAAAATTCGGCATCAGGTACGGCAGGCTTAAAGAGTGGCTGAAACACATACCGCCCAGCGTTGAGCAGGCTGACGGACCCGGAACGAGAAATATTTTCACCAGGAGTGATCTATACAAACTGTTCCTTTTCAGGGAGTTGATTGAAAAGGGCGGACTCGAAAGGAGCAGGGCCGCTGCGGTCATCTCGGCGCTCGACAAAGACGGCCTTTTCAAATTCAGCTCCACCCTGCTTACCCGCAGGTTCTCGACTTACAATTTCAATCTGGACGGGGGCATTCTTAAAATCCAGCTCACAATAGACCTGAGAACGCTCAAAGAGCAGGTCGATAAGCTATTGGACTGATTTTTACGCAAGTGAGTAATATACTAATTTAGGTTAGCATATCGTGTTGCAGTGTAAGACGCCCCCCTTACGCCCTCCCGTAAATTCTGGTTAAATCCGCGATCTTTACGGCAAGATCGGGGGTCAACTGTTCGGCGCCGACTCTCCATTCCCAGTTGCCGAATGGGACCGATGGGGTGTTCATGCGCGCCTCCGCCCCCAGTTCGAGAAAGTCCTGCAGCGGAATCACCACGGTTGCGGCAACCGACATCATGGCAGAGCGCACCAGTTGCTCTGCGATGGTATTTTCATCGAACTCGCGGCCAAAGTATTTGTGAAGGTTTTCCTTCTCGCTTTCGGCGGCGTCATGCGCAAACCACCCTTTTACCGTGTTGTTGTCGTGTGTGCCCGTGTAAACGACGCAGTTTTCCACGTGATTATGAGGGGTGTAAGGATTCGTGGCCGGATCGCCTCCAAAAGCAAACAGCAGGATCTTCATTCCTGGGAATCCGAATTCGCTCATGATTCCCTTGACCTCAGGTGTGATGATACCCAAGTCTTCGGCAATTATTGGAATGGAGGGAAAGCGGTTCTGCAGCATTTGAAAGAACTCCCCGGCCGGAGCTTCCACCCATTTGCCGTTGACAGCGGTTTTTTCCGCCGCAGGCACTTCCCAGTAGGCGACGAACCCCCGGAAGTGATCGAGCCGAACCATGTCGAAAGACTTCAAATTGTGCTCTATGCGCCTGATCCACCATTCATAGGAAGTTTCCTTGAGCCTGGCCCAGGAATAAACAGGATTGCCCCACAGTTGGCCGGTTTCACTGAAATAGTCCGGAGGCACCCCCGCGACGAAAACCGGCCTCTTGTCACCGTCGAGCTTAAAGTACTCGGAATTTGCCCAAACGTCCGAGCTGTCGTAGCTCACATAAATCGGGATGTCGCCAATTATCTGGATCTTTTTGCCATTGCAGTAGCTTTTCAGGGCCGACCATTGTTGAAAAAAAAGGAATTGAATGAATTTTTCCTGTTTGATCCTGCCGGCGAGTTTTTCCGTCCATTCATTCACCGCCGGTTCGGTCCTGTTTCTGATTTCCAACGGCCATTCGCTCCAGGGGGCGCCCGAGAAATGATGCTTGAGGCTCATGAAAAGGGCAAAGTCGTCAAGCCAGTGTGCGTTGCCGTTTACGAAATTCTCATACCCGGCTTGGGCATCGGGCATTTGCGCGAATTTTTCATAGGCGATACCGAGAACCTTTTCCTTGAATGCCCCCGCCTGGACGTAATCGACTTTGGTCGAATCGAACGGGGTGGCCCAGCTAAGGTCATTCGAGGAGATATATCCGTCCTGGACGAGCAGGTCCGGGGCTATCATCAGCGGGTCTCCCGCGAAGGCCGAAAAACTGCAGTAGGGAGAGTTTCCGCAGCCAGGAGAAGTAGGGCTGAAAGGAAGCACCTGCCAGATCGTCTGGCGGGAGTCTGCGAGAAAATCGGCGAAAGCGTAAGCGCCTTTTCCCAGGTCCCCGATGCCGAAGGGGGAAGGAAGTGAGGTAACATGCAGCAGAATACCATTTTTTCGAGATTTCAAGTTGCGCTCCTGGATTAGTTTGGGCTTGAATCGAAAATGTAAGGCATCCCGGCAAAAGATGATAGTCGAAAGAACACATCGTATGTCAGATTCCTGGCGAGGCGCCGTTCAAGGAGATCCAATCTCGATTCCCGCTTGGACGTTCCAATGTTTTCTTTTCGGTGATATATATGGCTCCCAAAGGGGGAATTCCATGATCACAAAAGGTCTGCTGGACAAGATCTATGAAGCGGCCAGCATCCAGAGGTGGAACGATCACGTTCGCCCCGTCGAGTTTACCGAACTGGACAAACAGGCGCACAAAATGATTCTCGCCTATGTGCTCGGAAAGCTCGAAGAATCCGAAGGGCATGCTCAGATCGACTGGCTGAAACTGATCGAAGGCGGAATTTTCGAATTCTTCCCCAGGGTGATCCTGACCGACATCAAGGCCCCCGTCTTTCATAAGCTGATGAGTAAAAAAGGGCGGGAGATAAATGTCCTGGTGCTTCAAAAGATAGATGAAGACATCAAGGGCCTGGGGGGAGATTTCAGGGACAATTTCCGAAACTATCTCTTCGACAGCAACTACGCACGGTTCGAAAAAAGAATACTGAAAGCTGCGCATTATCTCGCCACCAACTGGGAATTTCAGATCATCTACAACACCGCCCCATTCATCTATGGAATCGACAAGACAAAAGAGGAGATCGAAAACCAGATAGAAGACCACTATGACCTTATCGGAGTGCAGAAACTCGCGCTGCGAAAGAAATCCTTCGGCTTTATAGATCTTTGCGCGCAGCTTCGGTTCCAGCATAGATGGGCCCATTCGCCGCGCGTTCCCAAGACGTCGGTCCTTGGACACATGCTGATAGTGGCCATGATGTCCTATTTTTGTTCGCTGGAGATCGGCGCCTGTCCCAAACGCACCTACAATAATTTTTTCAGCGGACTTTTCCATGATCTCCCCGAGGTCTTGACCCGGGATATTGTCTCGCCGGTGAAAACATCGGTGGAGGGCCTGGACGAAATAATAAAAGATTATGAAAGAATGCAGTTCGAGGAGCGCATTCTGCCGCTTCTTCCTCCCTCGATGCGCGACGAGGTGGTCTATTTCATTCAGGACGAATTCTCGAACAAGATAATCGAGGACGGTGAGGTCAGGAAAGACATCCCCGGGCCGCAGATGGTACTCTACAACCAGGACGCCTACTCTCCCGTCGATGGCGAAGTAATCCACGCGTGCGACAAGCTCGCGGCCTTTATCGAAGCCTCGCTCTCAATCATGCACGGCATCAGCTCACAGCACCTTCAGGAAGGCAGGAAGAAAATTTACCGGGACTACAGCAACCAGGACCCCGGTGGTATCAATTTCGCCGAACTGTTCAATTACTACCATCGGGAAGACGGCCCCGATGCGCTCTCCGTTCCAATATGGGAGCCCGAGTAGATGAGAGCGGTAATTCAGCGGGTCATGGAGGCGAGCGTCAAGACAGGGGGTGTGGAAGCGTCGCGGATCGGCAGGGGCCTCCTGGTCCTGCTCGGCGTCGGGAGCGAAGACTCTGAGGATGATGCGCGATATCTGGCCGAGAAAACCGTTTATCTTCGAATATTTTCCGATGAAGCCGGCAAAATGAATCTCTCGGTGCTCGATATAGATGGGGAGATTCTCGTCGTATCGCAGTTCACTTTGTATGGCGACTGCCGCAAAGGCAGGAGACCCTCGTACGCATCGGCCGCCCAGCCCGATGTCGCCGAGGCGCTTTATGAGTCTTACGTAAAGGAGCTTCTCAAATTTACCCCGAAAGTAGGAACGGGCCGCTTTCAGCAAATGATGGAAGTTTTTCTCATAAACGACGGGCCGGTAACCTTGCTGCTGGACAGCAGGAAAAATTTCTGAACGTCAAATCTTCGCCGGCCGGTGTTGATTTCGCGTTGCAATTATTTCAGTCGAATCTTCGCCCACAGGCGACAATCCCGTAGGGGCGGGGTTTATCCCCATAAGCGCTCAAATAAGCGCGTAAGTACTTGAATTTACTAGGGCAAGATTCGCAATTTTTTTAGCCCAGCCCAATTTTAGTCGATGCCATAAGTAGCGGAATTTATAGAGAATTTAACAGTCCGAAATTCTCGATTTTCAGTAATTCTGCCCTAAATGCTTACGGTGGCTAACGCTTATTTGAGCGCTTATGGGGTTTATCCCCGCCCGGTCAGGCTACTTTGCGATTTCTTCATCGCTCAGATAGCACGCCGGGTCGCAGGCCCACAGGTCGCCGGTAGCGGCTTCGGCGCGGACGCGGAAGTTGCCTCCGCAGACTTGAAGCCATCTACATTCCGCGCATCGGCCCTTCACGTACGGCTTCTTATCCTTGAGCCGCATCATCAGCGGATTGGAAAGATCGGTCCAGATTTCACTGAATTTGCGCGTTCTTACGTTTCCGAAAGAATAGTGCCTCCAGAACTGGTCGGCGTGGACACTTCCATCCCAACTGATGCACCCTATCCCCCGCCCGGAACTGTTGCCCTCGTTCATCTGGAGAAGAGCGAGGACTTCGGCCGTCCTCGGGGAATTCTCACGCAGCATCCTGAGGTAGAGGTAAGGGCCGTCGGCGTGATTATCCACCGTTAGCACTTCCTTCTTCTTCCCGCGCTCGAACAGGCCGGCGGTCCGGTCGATTATGAGGTCAACCGCCGCGCGCGTCTCCTGGTGGGAGAGATCTTCCTTCATCAAATCGCTTCCCCGCCCGGCGTACACGAGGTGGTAGAAGCAGACGCGGGGGATGTCATGTTTTTCGAGAAGGTCGAATATACCGGGAATCTCCTGCGCGTTCAGCCGGTTCATTGTAAAACGAAGACCGACCTTTATTCCGGCGTCCCGGCAGGCCATGATACCTTCCATAGCCTTTTGAAAAGCGCCTTTGACTCCTCTGAACCGGTCATTCACTTCGTCCAGGCCGTCCAGGCTTATCCCCACATAGGAGAGGCCCACTTTTTTAAGATCGCCCGCTATTTGCCGGTTGATCAGGGTCCCGTTGGTTGAGATCACCGCGCGCATGCCCTTGCCGACCGCGTAGTCGGCAAGTTCGATGAGGTCCGGCCGCACCAGGGGTTCGCCGCCCGAAAAAAGGACTACCGGCGATCCGAAAGCCGCAAGATCGTCCAGGACCGATTTGCCCTCGCTCGTGGAAAGCTCGCCCGAGAATTCCTCGTCTTTTGCGTGCGCGTAGCAATGGACACACTTGAGATTGCACCGGCGAGTCACGTTCCAGACCACTACGGGCGTTTTATCCGATGAGAACTGGAGGAGATGGGAAGGCAGCTTGCCGCTGTCGCGGCCATAGCGCAAAGCATCCGAAGGTTCCACTGTGCCACAGTATAATTTTGATATCCCGATCATGTATACTCCGGTTCATATCCGTTCGCTGCGCACGGCAACTCCCGGATGAAGGCTGATTCGGCGTCCGTTCGGAAACTCCCGCCTTAAGGGCCGAGCCCGAATTATCCCCCTTGCTGAAAAGGGACTTGAGATACCGGCCGGGGTTTGAGCGCCCATTCCCGGATCAAGTCCGAAGCAGGCCCGACGCTCGCATTCGAAGCTGAAGATATTTAACTCTCAACAGCTCCAAAGTCCAGCACGGCCGCTGGCGCAACTCAATTTGCGATGGAACCGGGGCATATCGAACACGTACGGCGCGGCCGGGGTCTGCTCACGTTTCGCAGGAGATGCCGCGTCCCTCCACGCTCTTGAGATTTTCCGCTATTTGATCTCCTTGCTGAATTCGCCGGGTCTCAAAGGGTATAGCTTGTAGCTTTGACGGATCAGCTCATCGAGGTATTTCTGGTGGTCGACTACGGCTTCCCTGGGCATGATGAACTGGGTTTGTCCGCTTCGATCTGCGATAAGCCTGAATCCGTAATCATAGTCCACTGAAATTCTCAGACATATCGCCGTTGCGCTTTCGTTGCCTGCGAGCGCCTGAAGAATGATCTCATTAATGGCATGCTCATCGAAATGAATCTTGAACCCGTGTTTTTCATAGAAATCGGCTTCGAACATCCGGATCTGGTTGTAGAGCGACAGAACTTCACTGAAAACAGCTTCCGCCGGGATTCCGGTCTTGACGTGATGATTTAGCACTAAATCGGTCCGGTCCGGAGTGAAAACGAGCGGATAACTGTCGGCGAAATCTTTTCTTATACTGAAGACCTTGCTTCGGATCGCGGCCTTTTCTTCATCGATCAGCCTCTTATAGATTTCAAGATTGCCGGACCCCTCGGGGTCTTTGAGCAACCGCTCGAGCTCTTCCCCGGAATTTTCAACAACACCCGTTGAAATGGCGAGATGCCGGATCGGCGATGAGGGGAGCTTTTTTTCAAAGGGTAAAATGACCCTTTCCAGTACGCTTACCAGACCGCGCGCGCCTGTGTTCTCCGGATAGGCCCTTTCGGCAAGCATGCGCAACGCTTCATCCTCGAACTGGATATCGATTCCGTAGCTGCGGAAGTCTTCCTTCTTCCCGTTAATGATAGGGTTATTGGGGTTCTTCAAAATCTGATGCAAATCCTCCACTTCGAGTGGTTCGAGGACGGCAACCACGGGGATCCTGCCCACGAATTCGCTTTCGAATCCGTATTGAATCAGGTCCTCGGCCTTGACTTGCTTGAGAAACCGCATATCGTTTTCACGGCTGTGGATCTGGGCCCCGAATCCGATTTCCTGCTTCTGGAGCCTCTTTTTAACTATCTCGGCAAGACCGTTGAAAGCCCCGCTCATAATGAAAAGAATATTTTTCGTATTAACGGTGCGCTTTTCGCGCTTTCCCGTTTTCCGGTACTGTTCGATCGCCTGCATCTGAGAGACCGGATCGTGCGGCACCTTCAGGTCCACATCAGTCTCTTCCATTGGCTTGAGCAACGCCCGCTGCACTCCCGTCCGTGAGACGTCCGGGCCGAGTAGGTGCTGTGATGAGGCGATCTTGTCGATTTCGTCGATATAAATGATTCCATGCTCGGCTAGTTCGATGTCCTCATCAGCCTGGATCACCAGCTCCCGGATGAGATCTTCGACGTCTCCCCCTACATAGCCGGTTTCGCTGAACTTCGTGGCGTCACCCTTCACAAAGGGCACTGCGAGCTTCTGAGCAATCAGCTTGACCAGATACGTTTTGCCGACGCCGGTCGGACCGATCAGAAGGATATTGTTCTTTATCCTCCCCACCATCGGTTCGGTTCCGAACCTGGCCAGCGTCTGGAGGTATCTTATTCGATTGTAGTGGGTGCAAATTTTTGTGGCCAGAATGGCTTTTGGCTCGTCCTGCCGGATTACGTACTGGTTCAGATAGGACTCGAGTTCTTCCGGTTTCATGTCGAACCGTATATTCTCGGTCCCGCCCGTTTTCTTTTCGCTCTCGACGGGTTCGCCGGAATGCTCAGCGGCCATCATCGGCGAAATGACCTTGATCCGATAGCCATATTTTTTCGACAAATAGTCGCTGAGTTCTTTTTCGAGCGTTTCCTGGTCAGGGAAATTTGGAGGCTCGTCGCGCATTGCGATTCCTTTCGCGCAAAAACATTAATCCGTTATCTTCATAGAAGCATACGGATTCAAATATAAATTATAATTCTTTCCACATTCGCCGCAATGGTCCGATGCGCAAAGCATACCCGGCGTTCCTTTTGCCCGGGGCTGCCTCCGAATCTCTTCACAGTTTATGTGATCGGCTCATTCCGAAGCAAACTTTATAAAACGGTCCCGAAAGTGTGATTAATTCAGCCTCGCAGCCTACAAAAGAGAGGGGAGGCTTGCGCCTCCCTCGTCTACGTGAATTCAGGGCTAACTGCGGCGACTTTAATCCCAGGCCAGAATCTCTTCGTCGTAGAGGCTTTCGAGTTTGCGTTTGTGCTTGGCCTCTTCGTTTTCCAGTACCTGGAAGAGCTTGGAAGCCTTTTCGCTCATGCATTTGTCCTTCCAGCCCGAATAGAAGGCGTGGGCTTTTTCTTCTTTCTTCATGGCTATAAGAAGGGCTTCCTGGTAGGTGATGGATTCGGTAAAAGGGACGTCGACCAGGTAGTCGGTAATCTTCAAGTCTTCCACCTTCGCGAGCTCTATCTTGTCCAGGTTCAGCGAGTCCAGGTTCTTGAGCATATCCCTGTGATGCTGCTCTTCGGAGTACATTTCATTGAAGAAATCTTTTATTCCCGGATTCTTTGCGCGCTCTGCGCATTTCCGGTAGAATTCCATCGCCTTTTCTTCTTTTTCAATGGCAAAATCGACCACATCACTGACTGAATGGCAGGAAAGCGTACTCATTAGTGTCCTCCTGATAATTTGAATGGCATTACATTCAGTAAAGATTGCGAAACGCAGTCAGGCAATTCCCGGAAAGCTGCAAATCTTCGGGCAGACCTGAGGGCCTTTCACCCGCTTAGACTTCCTCAAAGAGGGGAACGTGCGAAAAGCTCGAGACCTCAACCAACCCCAAGTCGGTCAGTTTTAACTCCGGTATGACCGGAAGCGACAGAAAAGAGAGGGCCATAAACGGATTGTCGAGTTTAGCCCCCTGGACTTTTACCAGCGCTTTGAGCATTGTCAGCCTGTCCGATACCTCTTTGGCAGGTGACGTGGACATAAGCCCGGCTATAGGGAGCGGCAGAATCTCGATCCGGCCTTCGGCGGCGGCGGCCATACCACCGCCTGTATCCCTCAAAGCGGAAACCACTGCGATAATATCAGCATCCGATACGCCCACTGCAATGATATTGTGCGAATCGTGCGCAATTGAAGTGGCAATAGCTCCTTTTTTCAGCCCAAGGCCGTGGACAAATCCTACCGAAGGGCGCCTGCCGGCGACGTATCGATTGTAGACTGCGGCTTTGAGCAAATCGCGTTCAGGGTCGCAAACAGCGTAGCCGTTGTCAATTTTGGGGTCCATGAGAAGCTTGCGCGTGAGCAGCGTTGCCTCCATGATCCCTATTACGCGCAATTTACCGGCTTTGGCCGGGACAAGCAGTTGCTCCGGGGTTAATCCGCCGATGCGCATGGGGCTTCCGGGCAGGGCTGGCATGGGCCAGGAGACGGGATCGGTGAGAATTTCGCCTTCCCGCGCAATTTCGATTCCACTCTTGAAGACCCGCACGGGATTCCAGGGATTGAGCGTGGGACTCATACTGAAATCGGCAACGAATCCGGGCGCAAGCGCGCCGCGCCTTCGGAAGCGGAAATAGTTGGCCGCGGTCCATGAAGCAAGCGTAATGGCCCGCACGGGGTCCATTCCCAGCGCCATGGCCTCGTTTACAATTGCATTCATGTGGCCTTTTTTTATGAGGTCGTCGGGGTGCACGTCATCGGATACGAACATGCAATGGGGCCAGGTGGAGTCGTTTACGATTCCGAGGAGCTTCTTCAGGTCTTTGGACTGACTTCCCTGGCGAATCATGACCGTCATTCCGCGCGCGAGCTTTTCAGCCGCTTCCTCCAAAACCGTACACTCATGATCGGAGCCGATTCCACTTGCTATGTAGGCGTTCAGGTCCCGGCCTGAAAGCGTTGGACAGTGGCCGTCTATGACCAGATCCTGAAAAAGCAGGAGTTTGTCTGTAACCAGGGGATCGGCCCCGATCACACCCGGGAAGTTCATCATTTCCGCCAGGCCGAGCAGGTTTTCGTCAGGAAGCAGAGACTGGAGATCCACCGCTCTGAGGTTGGCTCCGGAAGTTTCCAGGGGAGAAGCGGGAACGCAGCTCGGCAGATTGAGAAAAATATCGAGGGGGAGATTTCTCGCGCATTCAAGGAAATACCGAATCCCGTCCAGCCCGAGCACATTTGCGATTTCGTGGGGGTCCGCCACCACTGCGCTCGTGCCCCACGGCAAGACTGTGGCGCAAAAATTGGCCGGGCTGAGAAGAGAGCTTTCGATGTGAATGTGTCCGTCTATGAAACCCGGGCATACGTACATTCCATCCGCCTGGACAATTTCCCCGCCTTCGTAGTCGCCCCATCCGGCAAAGAACCGGTCATGAATCGCCAGGTCTGCAGTCTCGATCTTCCCGGAAAAAACATTGACCAGGCGGCATCCCTTTATGAGAAGGTCCACGGGCCGCTGCCCTCTCGCAGCTTCGATCAGACCCGTCAAACGCGACGTATGCATCTTCATGGCGGCTCCAGACTGAGAGTTCTATCCACCACACCAATATTAAGAGTCGCTTCAAAAGAGATTGTCACAATCCTGCCGTTTTTTCAATTCATATGGAAGGTGTAGGCGCGGGTGGACAGCCGGTCAAACCGACATTACACTTGGAGCTTGTCCGTAAGTAAGCCTTAATATTACATTTTGTACTTGCTGAAATCGGAGGGATCGAGTTTATCGAGCATTTCCGTCCACTGTTCCTTGTTTTTTTCATCAAAGGAGGGCTTGGCCTCGTCGGATTGGAGGTATTTGGTAATAACCTCATCTTTTACGAAAATGGGCGCATTTGTCCGCAGTGCGATTGCAATGGCGTCGCTTGGCCGAGAGTCGATAGAGCTGACCTGTTCGCCGTTACGGATATGGATAAGCGCGTAATAGGTATTGTTCTTCAGCTCGCAAACCTCTATGCGCTCCACTTTGACTTTCAGGTGGTCGAAAAGTGCCCGTATCAGGTCATGAGTCATTGGCCTCGGGAACTGGATGTTTTCGAGTTCGGTAGCGATTGCCGTGGCCTCGAGCAGGCCTATCCAGATCGGAAGCGTAGTCTCATCGGCAATGTCTTTGAGAACCAGGATAGGCGTATTCGAGTGAGGATCCATTACCAATCCGGTAACCTTCATCTGCCTGAACATACTTTCCTCCAACCATGCGCCGAGGTTAACCCCCTGGCTCGATTAGGTAGAGTTGACGGGTTACTCGTTTCCATCAGTCTAGGGCCTTGGGCAGAACTATAACATCTCCTCTCAGGGAATGAGAATACGCAAATGCGATTTTCACGCTAAGAATTCGCCCTGTCGATGATAAAGGCGCTTCGAAGTTGACCACCCTGTTCTGGGAGGTGCGTCCCGTCATCTGGCCGTTTGAGGCTCTGCTTGGCCCCTCGACCAGCACATCGCGTATCGATCCGACCTCGGCAAGATTTTTCCGCAGTGTAACATCGGCCTGGTAGCTCTGGAGCCGGGCCAACCGGCGCGCTGCCACCTCGGGGTCCACTTTGCCGGGAAACGAGGCGGCTCGGGTTTTCGGGCGGTCTGAGTACCGGAAAGAAAAAAGATTTTCGAACTGGACTTTTTCGAGCAAGTCCATGGTAAGTGTGAAGTCTTCTTCGGTTTCGCCGGGAAAGCCGACGATAATATCGGAGGTAAGCGCGATTTCAGGACAAATCCGGCGAAGCCGTCGAATTTTTTCCAGGTACTCTGCAGCCGTATAGCCCCTGTTCATCCGGGCAAGAATGCTATCCGAGCCTGACTGCACGGGAAGGTGGAGGTGCTTGCAAAGCGAATCCACTTCGGCAAAACAGAGCATCAGTTCGTCTGTAAGGTCTTTGGGATGGGAGGTTGTGAACCGTATGCGCGCAATGCCGGTTTCCTTCCGGATGCGCCGGAGAAGACCGGCGAAAGATGTATTTTCGTCGAGCCCCATTCCGTATGAGTTCACATTCTGGCCGAGCAGAAGGACTTCGCGGACGCCGGATTCTTCGAGCCGCTTGATCTCTTCAAGAATTTCGCTGGTCCGCCTGCTTCTTTCCGGACCCCGCACGTAGGGGACGATGCAGTACGTACAATAATTGTTGCAGCCCTGCATTATAGTGACCGGCGCCGTTATGCCTGCCTCAGTAAAGATTTCCGGGCCTCCGGGCTCGGGGCTGCCACTATCTTGTTCCGGCAGGCAGGCAAGCCTGCCGCCCCTTTCCTGGACCCGTTGAAGCAGTTGCCCAACAGAAGGCACCCCCATTGTGCCTATAACCATGTCGAGGTGATCGAACCTGTCGAGCAGTTTCTCGCCAAGCTGCTGGGCCACGCAGCCCCCCGCTATAATCTTGAGGTGCGGTTTTATATTCTTGAGCCGGCGCAGGCTTCCGATAAAAGAGTGGACCTTCTGTTCCGCCTTCTCGCGCACCGAGCAGGTGTTGAGAAAAATGACGTCGGCCTCGCCAATGTCATCGACAACCACATACCCTAACGGCGCCAGCAGCCGCTGGACTCGCAGCGAATCATATTCGTTCATCTGGCAGCCAAACGTGCGGACGTATAAACCGCGCGGGCTGTCCGGATTGATGGGAGTTTTCGACATGAAGACCTGTTGCCCCGCTCAGACGGAAGGGATGTAATATGGAAAAAGACACGGAGCGGGAGATGCGGATATAGTGCGGTACGAAGCATCAGGGCACTTTATGCTCCGAGTCATCGAGTTTCCGCTCACCATTTCCGGCATGGTCATTTTCTCCCAGCTTCCTTGTCCGAGAGCCGTTCAATCAGCGTGCGCATGATCTGACCGGCCACTTCCGGGTAATCTCTAATAATGATATCGAGGTCGTCGGTGCTGAATTGCTCGACGACGCTTTGGCCTATACTGCTTATACGGGCGCCGGTCCTGGAACCGGGCAGGCCGAAAAACTCACCGGGTTTGCAAATACGGGTGACTTCTTTGCCGGCCTCGGTCACCCGGAGTCCACCCTGGGTCGATACAAGGCGGTAAAACTCGGTCTCGCCGGTATTTCCCTCTAATATTACTTCGCCGTCCTGATAAAAACGGACGTTCTCCTCATCTGCCAGTAAAGGTTCGGGAGCCTCCATCACATTTAACATCGTCTGCGTAAGCTGGTGCACGACGGACGCGAGCACATTCTGAATCATCCGAGGGCTTTCATGGACGAAATAATCAAGGGCTTCGGGTCCGTACTTCGCTATTCTGCATTCTTTCAGAGCATGAGCCGCGTAGGAGCAGGGCTTTTCCAGCAAAATGCTCTCCAGCCCAAATGTATCCTGCTCGTCAAGCGCCGTGATTATCTTTCCGTTCTTGCTCAGCACCACCTGCCCGCTCAGGATTACAAAAAAAAGCGGGATATCCTGCCCTTCGGAAATTATCGCCTGGCCTTTTTTGAAAACCTCTATTTCTATAGCCTGTACCTGGTGTCTTTCCGTTTCCTTGATTGGCTGCACAATCTCACTCATTTCTGCGTGCTTTGTTGGTAAAGGCCCCCCGGGAGCGCATCGTCTCAGGTCTTGCCTATGCCCGGTTTCGAGGAAAAAGCGACTGTGACTGCAATGTAACTTGCGCCGGAGGTTCATGCAAACTCAATTCTTCGAAATATTCCCCGCGCGCCGGTCGTGACAATCTACTTAAACGGCTTGTCGCTCCTTCTGCATAAAGATTTTTTGACAAAACTACGCCCCGGAATTGGCATCAACTTCGATGAGCTTCAGCGTTTCACGTTCGGATTCGAGTATCCGGAGGATATCGGGCTCGCATCCCGGGGCGATCGCTATGGATACCAACCCCAGCGTTGGGTCGACAGTGGATACGACAGCCATTCCCGGATATGCTTCGATGATGAATCTGAGGTAATGAATCTGGCGGGGGTCGATCATGCAGGTGCGTACTGTGCATGTTTCCGGTAGGGACTGCAATGTTTTCTCCTTTTCCTTGAGCCGCTTCTATGATAGCAAATAATCAACTAAAATGGAAAATTTGAGCCGAAAGGCTCGGAAATCGTTAAACAATGCCGGAGACAACCTCTAATGCAGAAATATATCATAACAATTCCGGTTTATCTTGTTTTGCTTCTGACTCCAATTTTGAGCTTCCCGGGGTCTAGTGCCGCCGCAACGTCCCAGCAGGCTACTTTTTTCAGCCATGGACAGGCCGCCGACGACCCGCAGGACCATGCGAAGAGCCAGCAGCAGGCGGTCCAGGATTTTATGGTCCAGGGGCTTACCCAGGCGATAGCCTCATTTCTCAGCCCGACCCAAATGGGCACACAGTTTTCGGAACTACAAAAGAAGCTGCTGGCCAAACCCTCAAAATTTATCGACTCCTACCAGGTTTTTTCCGAAAGTCACACTGACGGGATGTTCCAGGTGATCGGACAGGTAACCGTCTCTATGGACGCGCTCAAGAAAGATCTGGAGGAATCGGGAATTCTCGTCGCCCAGCAAAAGCCCCAGGCGCCGGCTGCCTCTTCGCCTGCCCGGAGCGCCGCTGCCGCTCCCGGAGGTGAAAATACGCATGATGAAGAGGGTGCCGAACCCGCCGCGGAAACCGATGATTCGCAGCCCCCGGCGCAGGAAGCCTCTAAGCCCCCGGTAATCGAGCCGGGCGCAAGCCGGTCGGCTTCCCGCGGAATCGCGGCCACAAGGAGGGAAATCCTCTGGGTCGTTCCGGAAAAATGGGAACAGGAATGGGAGATTCCGACCAATGGCAGCGATGTTCGTTCCTTTTTTGCGCGAAGCCTCGGCAAGGAAATGGAGGATCTCGAGTTTACCATCCTGCTGCCCCAACCCGGTTCCGTGAGGATGGATCTGTCCGGAAATATCCCTCCCTCTCAGGCGATCTCGCTCGCCGAGGGGCTTGGCATCCAGGACGTGGTGGTCGGCAAGGTCTCCTTCATGCAGGACCGCAACAGCAAGCAGGCATGGCTCGACGCCAGTCTGCGCGTGATCAGAATCGGCCAGGGCAAATCGGAATTCGAGCTTCACAAGACTCAGAGTATCGAGGACATTTCCAATCAGGAGGGGGCACTTGAGCTTGCCGCGCAGATCGCTCCGCAACTGAGCAGCCTGCTTGGCGGTTCACAGGCCGGGGGAGCGCAGCGTGGGGGAGCAGTCCCTTCAGGTCCGGGGCAGGAGGCTTCTTCATCGCAACAGGGAAGTGTGGGCCCGCTCACTGTTTATCTGCCCTCCGGCCAGTATTTATACTGGAAGGAGTTGGAAGGCATTCTCCGCGAGCAGTTCAAAAATATGCAGATCACCAGCCTGGAGATAGGGGCCACTCAAGGTGTCGTGAAGCTCGACGGCGTTAGTGGGGATTACATATTAAAGATGAGTGGGACCGCGCTTCCGAGCGGTGCAACGGTCCGGATAGAATCCTATTCAACTGAGAAGCAGACCATGAAAGTATTGTTTGCTCCTCCTGGAAATACCCAGGCTGAAACCAAATGACCATACCAAACCTGCTTACGCTGGCGCGCATTTGCCTGACGCCTTTGCTTGCCCTGTTACTGCTGAGAAATCATATGACGGCGGCCTTTTCAGTCTTTTGCATCGCTGGTTTGACAGATGCTTTCGACGGACTGCTTGCCAGGGGCCTCAACCAGAAAAGTCGCCTGGGTTCCTACATAGACCCGCTTGCCGACAAGTTGCTCCTCGTAACGTCGTTTCTTTTGCTGTGGCATATCGGTGCAATACCTTTGTGGCTGGTCATAATCACTGTAGGCCGCGACCTTTTGATTTTGTGCGGATTTTTCGCCCTGGTCTTCTGCCGGGTGTCATTCGAGATAAAACCCCTGGTGTCAAGCAAACTGACCACGCTTTTTCAACTGGGGACGGTTTTCACACTGCTTGGGAAATCAATTCTGGAGCTGCCCGGGTGGATGTACACGGCCCTGTTCGTCACAACGGCCGGTTTTTCGATATTGAGTGGAGGACATTACGTGCTCAACGGTCTGTCTCTTCTGGAACGGGGCCGGCCGGGCAATACGGCACAATGATGTTTTTCTTGACATAATTGGTCCGCGTCGTTATAGATCAAGAGTTTAGTAGGCACGTAGCTCAGTGGGGGAGCGCTACCTTGACACGGTAGAGGCCGGCGGTTCGAAACCGCCCGTGCCTACCAGCGGCTATCAATTGAAAAATTGCGGCGAGGATTGCAGATTCGTCTAATAACTCGGCTGGCTGCCTAATTGGACCTGGATCACAGCAGGAAGATAAAATTTCAGCGTTGATGGACAATCATTTCCATTCAGGCATCTTTCCAAAATGGTGGGGATGCCTTTTTTTGTTTTGAGCTTCAGGTCGGAATCGCGGTTATAAGAAGTCAGGAATGAACAATGCTAAAAGAAATTGAGATCACCCTCGCTGAGGGGCATAAGCAAACGGTTCCCAGCGGGACTTCGGTTGCGGAGATTCTGGGCAAAGCGGGAACCGCGCCCGGCGGCTGGATTGCCGCAAAGTTGAACGGTCAACTGGTGGACCTGGCGTGCACGGTCGAAGAGGATGCGAGTCTGGAAGGGATAGGGACCGATTCCCCGACGGCTCTTCAAATCCTTAGGCACAGCGCCGCCCACATAATGGCCCAGGCTGTGAAGTCGATCTTTCCGGAGGCGCGCATTGCCATCGGCCCCGCAATCGAAAACGGCTTCTACTACGATTTCGATGTGGACAGACCGTTCACTGAGGACGACCTGGAAAAAATCGAAGCCAGGATGAAGGAAATCACTTCGCAAAAACTCCGCTTCTCGCGCCGGGATGTGCCCCGCGAAGAGGCGATCGGTTTTTTCTCCGGCCTTGGCGAAAAATACAAGGTCGAACTTCTCGAAGAGTTTACCGATCCGGTCGTATCCTATTACCAGCAGGGGGATCTAGTCGACCTTTGCCGAGGTCCTCACATTCCTCATACCGGTTTTCTCAAGGCTTTCAAGCTCACAAGCGTTGCGGGCGCCTACTGGCGCGGCAGTGAGCACAACCCGATGCTCCAGCGCATCTACGGGACCGCCTTTTTCGATAAGGAGTCGCTAAAAAAATATCTGACCTTCCTCGAAGAGGCTCAGAAGCGAGATCACCGGCGGTTGGGAAAAGAACTCGATCTGTTCAGTTTCTCGGATGAAATCGGCGCCGGAATGGTTATTTATCATCCAAAGGGCGCGCTCATCCGCCATATTCTGGAGAACTTTGAAAAACGCGAGCACCTGCGCCGCGGTTATCAGATAGTGGTCGGCCCGACGCTGCTAAAGACCGAATTGTGGAAAAGGTCCGGCCATTTCGATCACTACCGCGAAAATATGTATTTCACCGAGATAGACGAGCAGTCCTACGGCGTAAAGCCGATGAATTGTCTGTCTCACATGCTGATCTACAAGTCCAGGATCCGCAGCTACCGGGACCTGCCGCTGCGCTACTTCGAGCTTGGAACGGTGCACAGGCACGAAAAGTCAGGCGTTCTGCACGGTCTGCTTCGGGTCCGGCAGTTTACACAGGACGATGCTCATATTTTGTGCGCGCCCGACCAGTTGAACGATGAAATCAAGGGTATTCTTGATTTTGTTATCGACGTGATGGGGATCTTCGGATTCGACTTCGAGATGGAAATCAGTACCCGGCCCGAGAAGTCCATTGGCTCGGACGAAGACTGGGAGCGGGCGACCGGAGCCCTCATAAAGGCCCTTGAAGAAAAGGCATTCCAGTATCATATTTGCGAAGGGGAAGGTGCTTTCTACGGGCCGAAGATCGACGTCAAGCTCAAAGACGCCCTTGACCGTCGCTGGCAATGCGCCACCATCCAGTGTGATTTTACCTTGCCCGAAAGATTCGATCTGACTTACATCGGGCCGGATGGGGCCCGGCACAGGCCGGTCATGGTGCACCGCGTGATCCTTGGGGCCATTGAGCGCTTTTTGGGGGTGCTCATTGAACATTACGCAGGGGCTTTCCCGGTCTGGCTGGCGCCTGTGCAGGCGATGATCGTTACCGTTACCGACGCGCAGCTCGATTTTGCGCTCGCGGTCTGCGAGCAACTGCGCAGCCGGGGTGTTCGGGTCGATGTCGATATGAGAAGTGAGAAGCTGGGCTATAAAATTCGTGAAGCCCAACTGCAGAAAGTCCCTTACATGCTCGTTATCGGGGACAAGGAAGTCGAGAAGGGGGCAATAGCGCCAAGGAAGCGGGATGGAACGCAAGTTAGCCTTATGACTCCGCCCGAGTTTGCCGATCTGGTGGAAAAAGAGTGCCTCGAATCCAGCAAAGGACGTGTTGGTCTGGGCATTATTTGAAAACGAAACGGCAGTTCATTTATTGTAGAAATAATAAACACTAATCAGAAGGAGAAACGACCCTGGAGAAACAGACCAATGTGAATGAGAAGATTCGAGCGCCGGAAGTCAGGGTGATCGGGCATGACGGCCAGCAGCTTGGGATCATTCCAATCAGAAAGGCGTTGGAACTGGCCGCTATTGAGCATCTGGATCTCGTTGAAGTGGCCCCTAATGCCGATCCTCCTGTTTGCAAGATAATGGATTACGGAAAGTTCAAATACCAGCAGAACAAGCGGTCCCAGGAGGCCAAAAAGAAACAGACCGTGATCCAGGTAAAGGAGGTAAAGATTCGTCCGAAGACGGACGAGCACGATCTCCAGGTGAAAATCCGCCATATAAAACGTTTTCTCGCCCAGAAGGACAAGGCGAAGGTAACGATACTTTTCCGTGGCAGGGAGATCGCGTACTCCGATCAGGGTGTGAAAGTTTTGGAACGAATAAGGGAAGAGTTAAAGGACGATATCGTAATTGAACAGCACCCTAAGATGGAAGGCCGTAACCTGATAATGATTCTGGCCCCGAAATCTTGAAAAATTCTTAAAATCTGCCGTAATTTGTTGACTCTTGATCAAGTCCTAAATAAACTAGTATTTTTGTGCTTTGGCGGGTGGAAGCTAGGCCTTTCGCCCGTAAGCACTGCTTTCTAGCGCCGGTTGGGCTTGAGTCCGTGTTTTGCCCGGCCTGGACGCTTTTTTGTACGCCAAAAAATCCGAGTCAATGGAGGATATCCGCAATGCCCAAGATCAGGACCAATCGCGCCGCAGCCAAGCGATTCAAAATAACCGGCACTGGCAAGATTGTCAGGGCCAAGGCTAACAAGAGCCACATTCTGACCAAGAAATCCCCTAAAAGGAAACGCGGGCTGCGCCAGGACACGGTGGTTAACGCTATAAGCGTCAGGTCGATCAAGCGGATGATGCCTTATCTATAAACAACCTTTGTTTGTCGATCTCGCAAGGCATCAATTATTGGACGCCCTGCGAGGTTTATTTCACAGGAGATTTCGATGCCCAGAGTCAAAAAAGCGGTAAAGTCGCGCGAGAGGCGCAAGAAAATTCTCTCGGCGGCAAAGGGATATCGAGGGGGCCGCGGCACTTTGCTTCGCACGGCCAAGGAAACCGTCGAACGCGCCCTTAAGTTCGCATACCGCGACAGGAAGGTCAGGAAACGTGATTTCAGAAGCCTCTGGATTATGCGCATCAATGCGGCGGCGCGCGTGCACGACCTGAGCTACTCCAAGTTCATGTGCGGTTTGAAGAAGGCCAACATAACGCTCGACCGGAAGGCGCTGGCAAATCTTGCGGCTACAAATCCGGAAGCTTTTGCCGAACTGGCCAAGATTGCGAAAGAAGCGGCATAGGCAATGAAAGAGGCTGTCGAGAACCTTCTTGATACGGCCTCCCGCGCCCTTTCCGGGTTGGAAGAGGACCCCAAGGCCCTCGATCAGGCCCGGATTCGTTTTTTGGGGAGAAAGGGAGAACTGGCCCAGCTTTTCAAAGAGTTGGGAAATGTCCCGGAACAGGAGCGCAGGGAAGTCGGCAGATTGCTGAACGAGGCGAAATCGCGGCTTGAGGAGATCTTCTCAGAGGCGATGCAGCGGAGCCGCGACCTGGAGACCGCCAGGCGTGAATCGATCGATGTAACGGTTCCCGGAAGAGTGCCGCCCTTGGGGCGCCTGCATCCGATCACCCAGACGGCGATGGAAATTTCCCGCATTTTCAACTGGCTCGGATTCGAAACGGTCGAAGGGCCTGAGATCGAGCTGGACTATTACAATTTCGAGGCCCTGAATATCCCCCGGGATCATCCGGCCAGGGACATGCAGGACACCTTCTACATCTCAGACGACGTGGTGCTGAGAACCCATACCTCGCCGCTTCAGGTCCGGGTAATGGAAAAAAGAAAGCCCCCGGTCCGGATCATCGCCCCCGGCAGGACTTACCGCTGCGATTCGGACGTCACGCATACGCCCATGTTTCACCAGGTGGAAGGTCTGATGGTGGGCAGGGACGTCTCCTTCGGCGATTTGAAAGGCACCCTCACCACTTTTGTCCACCAGATGTTCGGTCCTGAGGTCGGACTTCGTTTCCGGCCGAGTTTTTTCCCCTTCACAGAACCGAGCGCCGAGGTGGACATCGAGTGCGTCATGTGCCGGGGAGAAGGCTGCCGCGTTTGCAAAGGCACCGGATGGCTCGAAATTCTGGGGTCGGGAATGATTGACCCGGAAGTCTATAAACACGTCGGTTATGATCCGGAGGAGGTAACCGGTTTTGCTTTCGGCATGGGGATCGAGCGAATAGCCATGCTGAAATTCGGAATAGACGACCTGCGGCTGTTCTTTGAAAACGACCTGCGTTTTCTTGAGCAGTTTTAGGTGTGTTCAGGCTCGCTCGAATTAGTTCCGAAGCATGCTTGCTCTTTCGCCGGACAGAGGCCGAATTGCCAATCTTTAGATGATCCTGGCAGTCCACAGCGATAAGATTTCAGATTCCCACCTCTGTCTCCGTTAACGGCGGCCGGGCGTGGGAATTATCATTTTGACGGCTTTGTCGAGGGCGCTGACTTTTGGCGGCCTCCAGCCGATTAACAGGGATGACCGATGCTGATAAGTCTTAAATGGCTTTCCGACTATGTTGACTGCCCGCTTTCTCCTGAACGGATAGCAGATGGCCTGACCATGGCGGGTCTGGAGGTGGAATCGCTTGCGTTGCGCTACCCTCAACTGAAAAACGTCATGACCGCCAGGATCGAATCCGTCGAACCCCATCCGAACGCCGATCGGCTGCATATCTGTGTAGTCTCGGGTCCGGGTGGTCTGCAACGGATCGTTTGCGGCGCTCCGAACGCGCGCGCCGGAGCGGTTGTTCCGCTCGCCCTGCCCGGAGCGGAGCTGCCGAACGGGCAGGTCCGGGAAGCTACGGTGCGCGGAGAGCTGTCGAAGGGGATGCTTTGCTCGGAAAAAGAACTTGGGCTTGGCGAAGACCACAGCGGCATTTGGATTCTTCCTTCTGACACTCCGGTCGGGGTTCCTCTTGACGAGGCCCTGGGGATCGGGGACGTTCTGATGGAGGTCGCGATCACTCCCAACCGGGGGGACTGCCTCTCAGTCGTCGGCATTGCCAGAGAGGTGGCCGCGCTGTGTAAAACACCGGTAAGGTACCCTTCCATAGCGGTCAACGAAACCGGGCCTCCTGTCGAGACGCTGACATCGGTCACCATAGACGATCCGGAAGGCTGCCCTCGATATACGGCCAGGGTTATACAGGGGGTAAAGATAGGCCCGTCCCCCGAATGGCTCAAAAACAGAGTGGAGGCGCTCGGGGTCCGTTCGATCAACAACATCGTCGACGTCACCAACTGCGTTATGTTGGAGCTTGGCCAGCCGCTCCACGCTTTCGACTTCGACCGGCTGCGTCAGCGCCGGATAGTGGTCCGGCAAGCCGAGCCCGGCGAGCGGTTTGTTACACTCGACGGGACCGAGCGCGAGCTTCCCGGGAAGGCCGTGCTGATTTGCGACGGAGCAGGCCCGGTTGCCATAGGCGGGATCATGGGGGGACTCAATTCGGAGATCGAGCCGGGCACCGAAAATGTTCTGATTGAAAGCGCCTACTTTGACCCGCTCTCTATTCGCCGGACCAGCAGGAGGCTGGGTCTCAAAACCGAATCAAGCTACCGGTTCGAACGCGGCATAGATCCTGACGGCGTTCTCAGGGCCCTGGACCGCGCGGCGGAGCTTATGCTCGAAGTCGGGGGCGGCGCGATTGCCGCGGGAAGAATCGATGTATATCCCAATCCGATAAAAGCGCCCGAAATAGTGCTCCGGGTGGACAGGGCCAACCGTTTCCTGGGGATTGTGCTGTCCGCCTCTGAGATGAAGGAGATACTGGAGTGCCTCGAAATGGGCGTGAACGAGGTAGACTCGAATCGTCTTCGTGTGATTGTGCCCGGTTACAGAAGCGATATTACAAGAGAGGTCGACCTGTACGAAGAACTGGCAAGGCTTTCCGGTTATGATCGAATCCCCGTGACAAGCCCGGTCGCGGCAGTCCAGGCGGCCGCTTTCGACCCTCACCAGAGGACGCGCGCAGAACTCAGGAATCTGCTGGCGGGCACGGGATTTTTCGAGGTTATCAATTACTCGTTTATTTCTTACGAATCTATCCAAAAGCTGCGCTTTGCAGAAGGCGATTCAAGACTGGCGCCGATCCGGCTGAAGAACCCCTTAAGCGACGAGCAGGCCGTGATGCGAACGACCCTGCTGCCCGGGTTGCTTCAGAATGCGCGTTACAACTTCGACCATCGGAGCGAAAACTTCAGGATTTTTGAATTGAGCAAGGTTTTCCTCCCCAGAAAAGATGACCTCCAGGCTGATGAGCCTCACCACCTGGCTGGGGTCATTGCAGGAAAGCGGGTCCCACAGTCTCTTTACAGCAATGATGATGTGGACTACACGGACGTCAAGGGAGTTGTAGAAGCTGTTTTCAGATTCCTGAGAATCGATGATGTTCGGTTCCGGGTGCAATCTCTTCCCTCGTGGCTCGATCCCTCTGCGTCGGCCTCCGTTTTCGCCGGAGGCGAGCGGGTTGGAGAACTGGGCAGGGTCCATCCGGAGGTGGGGGAAGCCTACGATCTCAAACGGCCCGTATTTGCTTTCAGGCTCAACTTTGACAGGCTCTTCGAACTCAAAGGGCCGGTCCCCGTATATAAAGGGCTCCCCAAATTTCCCTCTGTTGCACGTGATATGGCGCTGATCGCAGACGAAAAAATGCCGGTGGAAAAACCCTTTGACTTTATTCGCTCATTGAATGAACCTTTAATGGAAAGCGTCGAGATATTTGATATATTCAGAAGCGATCAACTCGGGGCCGATAAAAAGAGCGTAGGCTACCGGATTACTTACCGCGCTGCCGACCGGAGCCTGACCGACGAGGAAGTAAATGCCATCCACGTTGGACTGATCGAGAAGGTAACCGCCAAGTTTGGAGTTTCCCTGAGGTAACAGACGGTGGGCGAACAGGAATTCACGAGAGAAGTAATTGTCGATAGAAAAAGGCCTTGTGAGGTAACTTTCGAGGTGGGCGAAAGTACTTTCGACGGGACCTCCATGCATTTTAACGAGAAGGGGATGCTGGTGATTTGCAAGAACCCCGCTCCGCTGAATGCTAAGGGGAAATTGACACTCCGGTTTGCAGGTCTCAAGCACGAAATCGAACTGAATGGGGAAGTGGTCTGGACCAATATGTACGGCTCGGGAGACTCCCTTGCGCCTAAAGGGATGGGAATAAAATACATAAATGCCGACAGGGAAATCGAGAGGCTGCTCGCTGAGCTTGCCGAGCAGTACGAATCGCTCGGCAGCATATACACATGTTATTACTCGTGAATAGTGAATAGTGATTAGTGAATGGTGAATTGTGAGTAGGGAGTGGTGAGCAGGAAAAACCGGAAAGACGACCAGTGGCGAACCACAAAGATTTGGAGGTCTGGAAGCAGGCGGTTGAGCTGGTAAAAACAGTATATGAGTTTACAGCCGGCTTCCCGGCGTCGGAAATCTACGGACTGGTGTCTCAGATGAGGCGCTCCGCCGTCTCAATTCCCAGTAACATAGCCGAAGGCGCCGCCAGAAATTCCGATAAAGAATTCATCCAATTCCTGTATATCACATTGGGCTCGCTGGCGGAACTTGACACCCAGTATATTCTGTCCAAAGAGATCCAGCTCACAGGAGGCTCCGCAAAGGTCGAGAGCGTCATGGGCAGAGTAGGGAAAATGACAATGGGCTTGATTAAGCATCTGAAGAACAAGTGAGCATTGAGCGGAAGGTGTCCCACTCACCATTCACTAATCACTATTCACCATTCACTATTCACTACTCGGAGAGGGCATGGCAAGAAGACTTGAAACGGCTTTAAAGGAACACCTTTTCGATCCGGAAGGGGCGAGTCTTTGCAGGAGGGTCCGCGACTACTTTGGCTGGCAAATAGGAGAAGCGCGGGTAATAAGCATGCTGACCCTGGATACCGGTCTGTCTGACGCAGAACTCGAAGCGGTGCGCGCCGAAGTCTTCACAAATCCCGTGACCCAGGTATCGGGCTTTCACAGCCTTGCCTCTGATTTCGACTGGGTGATCTGGGTGGGATATCGGCCCGGTGTGCGCGACACGGCGGGAAGCGTCGCAATAGACGCCATAAGCGATTATCTCGGAAAAACGCCGGCTCCGGGCGATGCCGCCTACACATCCCGGCTCTACCTGCTGAAGAATGCCGCTCTTTCTCGAAGCCAGGCCGAAACCATAGCGCGCGAGCTTCTCGCAAACGAAATAATCCAGCAATGGCGCGTTTATCACAGCGCCGAATGGGACCCAAGCGTTGGAACCGGCGTAATTGTCCCCAAAGTACTTCTTGCCCACACGCCCTCTGTTTGCGAGATCCCCATCGAAAGCGACGAACAGCTTGCAAGGCTGAGCGATGAGAGGAACCTGGCGTTAAACCGAAATGATATTCCCGTCATCAGGAATTACTTCCTGCGGCCTCAGGTGCTGGAAGCGCGCGCAAAGTTCGGTCTTGGCGCTCCGACCGACGTCGAACTGGAAGCGGTTTCACAGGCCCGCAGCGATCATTGCAATCACAACACCTTTCGCGGGAAGTTTCGCTACCGCGACCTGCTCACCGGCGAGCAGTTTACCGTGAACAATCTTTTCAAAACCTGCATCGAAACCCCGACGCTCCGGATAAAGGAGCAGAAAGACTGGGTTATTTCGGTTCTATGGGACAACGCCGGGGTAGCGCGATTCGACCGGGACTTCAACTACTCGGTTACGGGCGAAACGCATAACAGCCCCTCCAACATGGAGGCCTACGGCGGGGCTCTCACCGGAATAGTTGGAATTTATCGGGATATAATGGGCACGGGAAAGGGATCGCGCCTTGCCGCCGGCCTTTACGGCTATTGTGTGGGGCCTCGCGACTACAAGGGGCCGCTCAAGCCGCACCTTCATCCCAAGCGGCTGCTCAACGGAATTGTCGAAGGGGTAAAGGACGGCGGGAACAAGCACGGAGTGCCCACCGCGTTTGGAAATCTCTTTTTCCATCCGTCTTATCTCGGCAAATGCCTGGTGTTTGTGGCGTCGATCGGAATCATGCCGTGCGAGATCAAAGGCAAGCCGGTCGAGCTTAAGCACCCCGAAGACGGCGACCTTATCATCATGTGCGGGGGACGCGTCGGGAAAGACGGGATTCACGGTGTCACGGCCTCCAGCGAGAGCTACGGAGCGAACACCCCCGCCGGGCATGTCCAGATAGGTGATCCGTACACTCAGAAGAAGATGCACGATTTTCTGCTCGAAGCGCGTGACGAAGACCTGATCACGTTCATAACCGACAATGGGGGCGGAGGGCTCTCGTCTTCGGTCGGAGAATCGGCGAGTATGGCCGGCGGCGCATATGTCGATGTGGACAATGTGCCTCTTAAGTATGAAGGCCTCGATGTATGGGAAATATGGGTGTCGGAATCCCAGGAACGCATGACCGTGGCGATAAGGCCCGAGAGCCTGGACCGGTTCATGAATCTCTCGCGCAAACACGAAGTCGAGAGCACTGTAATCGGCAATTATGAAAAAACGGGAAAACTGCGCCTGGGCTATGGGGGCAAGACCTGTGCATATCTTGATTTAAGCTTTTTTTCGGAAGATTTCCCCCAGTGGGATTTTGAGGCCGAGTGGCTTGCGCCCCATTCGCGCGGTCTCGTGGAGCCCGCTCTTGCCGAACCCGCCGATTACGGAGCGCTTTTGCATGCTCTGCTCGCAACTCCCAATCTTTGTAGCCGGGAGTGGATCCATCGGCAATACGATCATGAAGTGCAGGGAGGCAGCGCGGTCAAGTTCATGGCCGGCAGGGACCGGGACGTTCCAAACGATGCCGCCGTGCTCCGGCCCGTTCTCGGCCTGAAGACCGGTCTGGCCGTTGCGCAGGCCCTTCTGCCCACCTACTCTGAAATAGATGCCTACCACATGGTGGCGGCGACAATCGATGAGTCGGTAAGGCGCGTTCTGGCGGTTGGCGGCAGGCTGGACGAAATCGGGGGCGTGGATAACTTCTGCTGGCCGAACATCCAGTACGACCCGGTTCAAAATCCGGACGGCCCCTACAAGGCGGCGCAGCTTGTACGGGCAAACCTGGCGCTTCGCGACCTGTGCCTGGCCTATGGGATACCGCTTCTTTCCGGAAAAGACAGCATGTATGTGGACGGGTATCTTCCAGGCGCATTCGGCGAGCGGCACAAAGTGAGCGGTCTTCCGACAATGCAGTTTACGGCGACGGGGATCGTCGCCGATGTGCTGAAATCGCAGTCGATGGAGGCCAAATCTCCCGGCGACCTGGTATTTGTGCTCGGAACCACCCGTAACGAACTTGGAGGCTCGGCATACTACGATCTTTTTGGATATACCGGACTCAATGTCCCCAGGGTGGAAGGCTTCGCCGAGCCGGGCAGGCTCGACCCGCAGAAATCCGAGTTTCTTCAGCGCCTCTATAGAGGTGTCGAAAGAGCAATATCTACTGGGGTTTTCGCCTCCTGCCACGGAATATACCGGGGTGGGCTGGGAGTTCACGCTACGATGACCGCCATCGGCGGCAGGCTGGGATTGACCATCGACTTGGCGCAGGTTCCCTGTCATTCCGGCGAAAGTCGGGACCCGGGTTTTACGGAGAGCCTCCGGGATGACCGGATGCTTTTCAGTGAATCCTGCGGGCGATTCCTGGTGACGGTGCCCCAAAAGGACCTCCAAGAGTTTCAAACCATCTTTGATGGACTGCCTTACGGATTGGTCGGCGAAGTAACCGAAAATCCGGAACTGGTAATCACCGGCAAAGCCGGAAAAGAACTGCTGAGAGAAAGTATTTTTTCTCTTCGCCAATCATGGCAGGGGACTTTGGGTTAAGACCGGGTTGAGTTCAAATCGCCAATCACGGCAGGGGAATTTGGGTTAAGACCGGGTTGCATTCAAATCGCCAATCACGGCAGGGGAATTTGGGTTAAGGGCGGGTTGCGTTCAAATCGGGTGCTAAAGATCAACTCGGCCCCCCCGGAACAGATTACAGGATTTTGCAAGTTGCCGGTCGGGAGGGCATAAAGCCCGCCGCCTCGTCTTTGGCTATCTTGGGAGGGGCAGAAAGGGGCTGTTGCCCAGAACATGCACATCGGAAAAAACATCCGATCCGTGAAAATGTCACCCGATCCGTGAAAATGTCTCACATTTCGTCATTCCGGCAGGGCTCTTGGGCCGGAATCCAGTGTTCTGATTGAGTAGCCTGATTAACGAGCAATCTTTCCAAAGACTCTGGACCCCAGCCCAAAAGCCCTGCCAGGGTGACGATTAGGGAAATCTCTCGACCGGCCAAAAACTATCGCGCGTAGTGCTTACGGTCTGGGCAACAGCCCGTAAAGCCCCCTCCCACGGTAGAGCCGTGTGACGATTTTGTAGGGCGCCCAATAGATATAAGAAGCTAATGGAAGCCAATTCACGTGTCTATCCGGAAACTCCGGATGGAAACTAATTAAGGGAGGCAGATGAAAAATCCGCTCGTTGGAATCATAATGGGGAGCGACTCCGATATCAAGGTCATGGAGCAGGCTGTCCGGGTATTTGAAAGATTGGAAGTACCCTATGAAATAAGAATTCTCTCCGCTCACCGGACACCCAATGAAACCGCCGAATACACAAAGGGACTTGCGGGTCGAGGCGTCAAGGTCCTGATAGCCGGGGCCGGCTGGGCCGCCCACCTGGCGGGCGCTGCTGCCGCACAGACGACGATACCGGTCATCGGCGTACCGATCGATTCATCTCCGCTGAACGGGATGGACGCCCTTCTTTCAACGGTCCAGATGCCTCCCGGCGTCCCGGTTGCCACGATGGCCATAGGCGGAGGCGGCGCCTACAACGCGGCAGTCTTCGCGGTCCGGATTCTTTCCCTGCTCGATCCCGAGCTTGGCCGGCGTTACGCATCCTTCGGCAATGAAATGGCCGACGAGATAATCTCGAACAAAAACAAGGAGCTTAAGGAATATTTCGCAAATCGGGCATCTAAATAAGGCTTATCCGGCAAACGAGTACCCGAGACTTGGATTTTTGCCCCGAAGGGGCTCAATAAGTCAGCCCAGGGTCAGTCTCGCGCCTCGCGGGGCGTCACCCTGGGTAAGAATGCGCACAAACCGATTTTACCCTGCAAGGGTTACATAAAATCTGCCATACTGATGTCTGTCCGGAGATTGAGGCATTCGCGCGAAAATCCTTTTTTATGGAACTTTCAGGCCAAGAAATTCTAAAAGCCCTCAGGGCGAATTCACAGCAGGCAGATATCGTCCTTTCTCGTGCTGCAGGTACTCGTTTGCCGGATGAACCCTAAATAACCCGGTGCGGTTGCGAGGCTGGCGCTACGTCCGGCGACGCGCCGGGCTGCATGGTCTTGCCGAACGCGGACGGAACGATTATCAGCACATTATCTTGCAGTGTTATTTTAAGCATATCAATGGCTTAGCTATTCTACACCACCTTTGGGCAACGTGAAACTCCATCAGAGTTTCTTACCGAATTTCGGATGTCTGCTCTGACGACATTTGTGAAAAGATATGCAGCGATAACCACTGCTTATAAAGGCTCCAAAAGACGAAGGCGCCGGTTGCACCTAATCCATCTGCAGCTAACCCAACTTCCGCAGTTGTGACTTTCTTTGATGAATTTTGCCCCGCTTTTGTGGACTGACTTTCTGTAAGTTCCCGATATTCCGGGAGCGATTTCTTTATCAATGCCGAGAACCAGTTGTAGTGACGACCAACCCCATTGACTTGATTTGCCGATTATCGATAATTTCCGCGTGTATATACGAAAATTGACACGCGTAAAAGACGGCAAACCGCACCATTACTGGGCGTTGGTCGAGTCATACCGGACCGAACGAGGACCGCGTCAACGAGTCGTATCCTGGCTTGGTGAAATGGATGAGTCCGGTCGCCTGGGTGTTGAGAATGCTGCCGAAGGGGGTGCTGGCGTCCAGCACAGATTGTTCAATGATGTTAAACCTGAATGGGTAGAAATCAATATCACTGGGGTGCGGGTTGAAAATATCAAGGACTTTGGTGGCCCGTGGCTTGGCTTGGAGTTGATGCGCCGGTTGGAGATCGATCGATTTTTCCAGGAGCATATGCCACGAGGTAATGAAGGGATTGGGTGGGCGGAAATAGCTAAGGTACTGGTACTTTGTAGATTCTGCCGCCCGTCGAGTGAACTGCACATTGCCGAACATTTTTATGAAAAGACCGCGCTGTCTGACTTACTCGGCATCCCCTCCGACAGGGTCAACGATGATCGGTTATACCGCGCCCTTGACAAGCTTTTGCCGCATAAAGGCGATCTGGAAAAGCATCTCAAAGAGAAGATCGGTTCATTATTCAAAGTGGATTATGACCTGTACCTCTATGACGTTACGAGCACCTATTTTGAAGGGCAAGCCAAAAGCAATCCTTCGGCTAAGCGGGGCTACTCGCGAGACCAGAGGGGAGATTGTAAGCAAGTCTGCATCGGCCTGGTCGTGACAAGGGATGGTTTTCCCTTGGGCTATGAAATATTTGCAGGGAATCGTACAGATGTGACGACCGTAAAAGAGATTATTGAGACCATGGAAAACCGATACGGGAAAGCCAACCGCATTTGGGTCATGGACCGAGGAATGGCCAGCGAGGCAAATTTTGATTTTTTGAACAAGGAAGGCCGCCAGTATATTCTCGGCGCCAACCGTGGGCAATTGAAACAGTACGAGTCCGAACTGTTGAAAACGGACTGGCGTGTGGTGCATTCCGGATTGGAGGTAAAGCTGGTTGACGGGCCTGATGGCAAGGAGGTCTTCATCCTTTGTAGGAGTAAGGATCGCGCCGAGAAAGAAAAGGCGATGCATGATCGTTTTGAGAAACAAATTGAAGATGGTTTGAGGCAAATGGCCAAAGGCTGTGAAAAGCTAAAATATAAGGTGAAGGTAATTGAACGTCGTATAGGGAAGTTGCTTGGGAAAAATAGCCGTGGCGCGGGGTTGTTTGATGTTGAAGTATCAGAGAGTCCGAGCGGGGGGGCGCAAATCACCTGGACCAAGAAAGAGAAATGGCG
>CAVUGX010000015.1:0-59560 GCA_963741035.1 uncultured delta proteobacterium | reverse complement strand
TCACACCTATGCCCAATGGATGAAAAGCTTAGCAAAAGGTCGTGGCACATTGGGCAAAGAATCTGCCGCCTGTCAGAGTACAGAGCGTTACCCTGGATTCGAAGACAGAAGAGCCTCCAGAGGCAACAGCCTGCTCCTCTAATGGCGCGAGCTTTGACCTTGGCCTACCTTGTTAAAACAGCTCCCACCCACTAAACAAACCATCCCTCGCAACACCCAACCTACCTATAAGGATTACTGGAATGAGAGAATGTAAACAGTTTGCAACCTGTGACGCCAACCTTTGCCCTCACGATGTAGACCTTGAGAAGCGCACCTGGATCATTGGTGAGGCCGTATGTCGCAACACTAAGCACAGGGAAGACCCATGGATCAGGCGACAGCGACAGCTCAACAGAACTAGACCCAAGGGACTCCTGGAGCGCACCCTCAGCCACAACTATCTGGTGTCCACAGCTCCCAAGAAGAGAACCCTTTCAGAAGAACAGAGAGCCAAGCAGATAGAGACCCTCAAGAGGTACCGTGAAGCACAGAAGGCCCCTGTGACCTTGGCAAACTGCACTAACCACCTTTGGCCCTTATGATCCATCATTTACTTTAACCCTAAGGAGAAACACAAGATGTCCAGTGAGTTTATCGTAAGAATGAACAATGTAGTCCTCCCGCAAACCATCACTTTCCCTACCTCCCCCCAATGGGATGCTTGTGGATGACTTGGTGATCGACTTCACCACCTCCAGTACGCCAGATTAAGCTCCAGCTTGAGAATGGCGCGGGAGCACAGCAGTCCACCTTCAATGCCGAGACCACACAGGCAGCATCCCTCACCGAGATATACAGGTTTTGCCAGGGTATGACCAATGGTGCCTCAGCAGTTGCCTCGGGTGACTTAGGACCGGCCGCTGGCGGGATTAACATAGTGCTCACCGCAGCTCAACTCACCTTCCCCACCGGCTACAAGCTTGTAATCTCTGAGGCCAACAGTGTTGACGCCGCTCATGATGTGGTCACAATTGCCCTGACGGCAGCTCGCTTGTAATCCATTAAGATTAACCAGGGGTGTCCTTCCGGGGATGCCCCAAGAAACCATAAGGGCACCCCTCGTCAGACTCTAAGCAGTCCGACATTGGGGTGCCTTTTACCATTTAGAGCAGCAGAGCTGCAAAAGGAAGATGTTATGTTTGGCGATGACCAGTTGTTAACCGGAGTGCAGGCAGCAGAGATGCTCCAGATTCCAGAGGACACACTTAGGATGTGGCGAACTGTAAGGGGCAATGGGGGGCACAAGAAGCCTCCTTTCCTTCGTATTGGCAGGCGGATCAGATACCGTCTGGGAGACTTACGCCGTTACGTCCTGGAGATGCGCTAGGTAGCTATGGGGTAGCAGAGTTTGCTACCCTATTTTTGTCGATTGGCTTCCTGGAAGGTTTTACAAGGGGTATTCATGTGTGATCTAGAGTCTGCAGTCCTGCCGCTGGACGATCCCCCAATAAGCGCTCAAAATATCCAACCATTGCCTCAAAGTCAAGGTGAAAGCAACTCTGCAAAATCGCTTGTCGAAACATTCAATATCCAGTTAATCCGCTACGATGCCGCCTAATCCGTCCTGAGCTTTCTTTCCAGCCTCTGCGTCAGGTGAGAGAGCGGGTAGGTCAGCAGCAGGTACATCAAGGCGAGCGGCAGGTAGGCTTCAAAGGTCTTGTAAGTCGTGGCGTTGACCACTTCGGATGCCTTGGTCAGCTCGCGGACCGAGATTACCGAAAGAAGGGATGAGTCTTTGATCAAAGAGACAAACTGGCCGGTTACGGGCGGAATGATCCGCCTGAAGGCCTGGGGAAAGATTACATACCTCAAGGTCTGCCATTTGGTAAGGCCCGTCGAGAGCGCCGCCTCTGTCTGACCGCGCTCTATGGATTCTATTCCGGCCCGCACTATCTCGGTTATGTATGCGCCCGAGAAAGCAGCCAGGGTGACGATCCCTATTACGACGGCGTTGTCGTAGTTCATGGATGGCGCAAGGCAGAAATAAAAGATGATTATCTGGATGAGAAGCGGGGTTCCGCGAAAAAATATGACATAGAGCCTGGCGGCTTCCCTGGCGAATGCGTTGCCCGAAATGCTCGCAATGCCGCCGGCAAGGCCCAGGATATAGCCAAGGCTGATGGCGCCGGCGGAAATGGCAAGAGTGTAATAGAGGCCGTCGAGGTAGAGCCTGCGGTAATCCCAGGCGACCCGCCAGTTCCAGGCGTATTCCATCCGGCTGAGGAGCAGGTATACGCCCAGGACCAAACCGGTCAGTATTGTAGCGAAGGCGAAGACATTCACCTTGTCCCGGCCGCTACTTGAGGTCGCCGAAATACTTTTTGTGGAGTTCGTCATACCTGCCGTCTGCCTTTATGGTGTCCAGGAAAAGGTTCAACCAGTTCAAAAAATCGAAATCGCCGCTTTTTATGGCAATCGCATAGGGTTCGTAGGTGAACGGCTTGAGGATCGTGTGGGTCGTTTCCGCGTTTTGGGAGTGGTGTATGCTGACCGACAACTGGTCGTAGATAAAGGCGTCGGCCCGCCCCGAGACGACCTCCAGCACACATGCGGTCTCCTCCTTGAACCGGTTTACCCGGGCTTTTGGAAACAGCTTCGATGCGGCGATGTCGCCGGTCGTGCCGAGTTTTACCGCCAGGATTCGGCCCTCGGCATTCAACTGGCCCACTTCCGAAACATCCGGGGCCCGTTTGTTGCTGATGAGAGCACACAGGCCGGCTATGAAGTAAGGCTGGGTGAACGAGACCGTTTTTCCGCGCGCCGGCGTCCGGGTCATCCCGGAAATAATCATGTCTACCCTGCCTCCCTGGAGTGCGGGAATGAGGCCGCTGAACTCCATGTCCTTTATCTCGATCTGGACGCCGAGTTCCTGTGCGGCCAGCTTTGCCAGGTCAATGTCGAACCCGATGGGCTGCCCGTCCGTATCCGCATACTCGAAGGGGAAAAATGTGACCTCCGATCCTACAACCAGCTTGTTTTTCTTTACCACCTGGTTGAGAGTGCTCGCCTCATAGATCTCGAAAGAGGTCACGGCCGCACACTGCGCGGCGGACATAAGGCAGACGCAGAACGCGATCGAAAATATCCTGAATCGGGTGCCCATATTCTTTTCCCCTTGATTTGAATAGAGAGTCTCAGCTTTTGGCTCGATTCGGCCGTGAAGGTTTCAAACTAATGTCTGACTGTATCTACTGTCCAGTCGAACGGACATTTTTTCGGGCGTGGCCGCGCCCTGGATCGAAATTCACGCCGCTTCATTTCATCTTATCTTATAATGCAGGACGCAAAAGGGCCATTTTAACGGAGAAGACCCGGTTATTGGGCTTACCCAACGGCCGGCATTCGGAGTATAATGCGTTCAACTGGGCGCGGGATGTGAATCTTCTATTGGAGGCTGGACATATGACCACGGTAATGCCTGAAGGAGAAGCGTTGCGCAAGGCTGTAAAGTGGATTTCGGCACAGATCACCGAGGACCCTGACCAATCGGTTCAGAAGCTCGTAAACGAAGCCGTCACGCGATTTGACCTCTCGCCTAAAGACAGTGACTTTCTTATTTCTTTTTATAAAAAAGGCGGAAGCCCCTCGACGTCTAATTGATTTTCTGCGCAAAGCGCGCTCCCGCATCCCCCGAAGCATCCGGTACGGTTGTGCGGCATGCGAAGTTTGATCGCGCTCCCGGATGCGCTCTTTACGGGCGACGGCAGGATTCAGGAATTTAGGGATTTAGGGATTTAGGGATTTAAGAATTGAGGAATTTAGGAATTCAATCCCTAAATCCCGTCCAATTCATTATTAATTCCTCAATCACTCAATTCCTCACCCATTCACCCACTCACCCATTCACCCACTCACCCACTCACCCATTCACCATTCACTATTCACTATTCACCATTCACAGCCCCGCCTGCACCAGGTCGTGCAGCCGTATGATTCCGGCCACCTTTTCGTCGCCGTCCAGGACCGGCAGGACCGCTATCTGTGAGGAGCGGTTTTCCATAAGGTTCAGGGCCTCGGCCGCCATCCGGCTGTCGTGAACAACGATCGGATTTCTGGTCATCAGGCCGTCGATTTCAAGACTGAGCAGATTTTCATGATTTTGCACCGCTCGGCGCAAGTCCCCGTCCGTGAATATCCCCAGGAGATCGCCCGTTTGAGAAACGACCAGGACCGCTCCCATCGCCTTCCCGGTCAAAGTTATGAGCGCCTCGCGCATGGGAGTTCCGGTCATTACCACGGGCAGATCGTCTCCCGAATGCATAATGTCCCGTACCCTGAAGAGCAGCCGGCGGCCTAAAGCGCCCGAGGGGTGCAGCCTGCAGAAATCTTCACTCGAAAACCCTTTAAGAGTCATAAGACACCCTGCCAGCGCATCTCCAAGGACCATGGCGGCAGTAGTGCTGCTCATGGGAGCAAGATTCAGGGGACAGGCTTCCGACTCCACACTGGCGTCCAGGCAGAAATCGCAGTCCCGGGCAAGGCTCGAATTCGATCTTCCAACTATTGCCACGGTCTTGAGGCCCAGCCTCTTGAATACCTGAAGCAACTGAAGCACCTCGGCGGTTTCTCCGCTGTTGCTGAGAAGCAGGCCCAGGTCTCCCCGCTGGATTATCCCCAGGTCCCCGTGCATTGCTTCGACAGGGTGAATGAAAATCGATGGGGTTCCGGTACTCGAAAGGGTCGCTGAAATCTTGCCTGCGACAATTCCGGACTTTCCGAGCCCGGTAGTTATCACCTTCCCCCTGGCCTCGTTGAGACATAAGACCGCCCGCTCGAATTCCGGGCCGATTCTGTCCAGAAGAGATTCAAGGGCGGAAATCTCCTTGCCGATAAGTCCTTTTGCAAGGCTGACACATGAAATCATATCTTTTTCCAGGGCTGTTAAAGGTCGATTTTGTCCAAAGGGTTTTTCGCCGGCCAAGGCAAACACGTAAACAGGGGGACCGTGCGGGGTCAGGTTTTTGAGTTGAGGAAATTTCTCAAACTGTACTGCACGTTGTTTATCTTCAGCTTCTTGCGGATATTTTTCCTGTGAGTTCGCACTGTGCTCTCCGAGATGTGCAATTGCCTCGCTATGTCTTCGGTCGTTATACCATTTTTGATAAGGGACGCAACCCGCAGTTCCGTGAATGAAAGGACCGCTGCGACACGGGAGTCCATGGTGAAACCGGAAGTCAGGTCTTCGATCTGCATAGTCAGCATATCGAGCTGGCTTTCATACCTGGAAAGGACTTTATCATTCCTCAGTCTCTGGACCATGGGTATTACGAGATTTCTTAATTTCACGGCGATCCGCTTCTCAACGTCTTCTCTCTCCCGCTCGATGTTTTGAGCAAAAATCGACAGGGCCCTGTTGGTGTCGCGAAGTTGCGCATTCAGGTTTTCAAGCCGCTTCTGCTGACCGAGCAGTTCCGAGCGGCTCTGCTTCAAATCGTCTATGAGCTTTCTGAATCCCCTCTCGTTTTCGAGGGCCTTCACGGCCCTCAAGATCGAATGGTACAGCAGCTCATTGCGAAAGGGCTTTTCCAACAAGTCGAAGGCGCCGAGTTTGAGCGCCCGGATAGCCGTATCCTTATCGGCGAATCCCGTTATGATAATGATTTTGAGATCGTCCGAGGCTTCATTGCTGATCTGCGGGATCAGGTCCAGTCCGCTGACGTCGGATATAAAAACGTCGAGCAGGATAACATCGCACCCGTTGTCCCGGATATGTTTCAGGGCGCCTTCCGGCTTGGTAAAGAATTCCGCGCAGAGCCCCCAGTTTCTGATCAACTCGGTGAGGGTCTCGCAGACCAGTTGGTCGTCATCCAATACCGTTACCCTGAAATCCCTGAAAGTTTCCATGAAGTCCACTTTCAATCTCCCGCGGAGGGCTAAACGAATTAGCAGGGTCCGAGTAATATCGATTCAGGCTGAATAATCTTAGCGGCCTCCTCAAAGTGAGCATTCAGCTCACAATTTCCCAAGGTATATTCTTACCAAATACTGAGACTAAACGCAATAAGTTAGCTATTTAATGCAAAATACGATATGGTAATGATCAACTCCGCCTCCGGAGATTTTTCGCGTAACGATTATGTATTATCTTTCGGAAAGCCGACCCTTTACAAGGCCTGTTTCGCCGGGAGGGCGGCTCGTTTTTTTGTGATTGGTTACAAGGCGGTGCTGGACTGAAAATGGCGAGAGTGCTCCTAGTTGAATATGACCAAAGCTGGCGGGATATTGCTTCTGAAGGCATGAATGCGCACAAGCTCGATGTCTGTTCCTCCCTGAGCGAGGCCTACAAACGGCTGGAAAAAGAAGCATTCGATATAATAGTGGTGAGCATTGAATCCGATTTCGATGACAATATCCGGGCGCTGAAAGATAAACTTCCCCCTCATACTCCCGTGCTCGTCGTCAGCGAGCAGATCAAGACCGAGACCGTCGTCCAGGCGATCAGGGCCGGCGCCTTCGACTTCATTGTCAAACCCTACTCTTCGAGCAGGATGAGAATTTCCGTTGAACAGGCCGTAGAGACTCGGGCTCTAAGGAATGAAATCGATTACCTGAGGCGCACTCAGGACATAACCTACGATTTTGACAGTATAATCTCTGCCAGCCCGGCAATGTGCAAGGTTATTTCTACATTGAGGAGAATTGCGGATTCGGAAGCGACCATCCTTATAACGGGAGAGACCGGGAGCGGAAAGAGCATTCTTTCCGGAACTGTGCATTTCAACAGTCGCAGACGCGCAAAACCTTTTATCAAGATCAACTGTGCCAATATTCCGGAAACCCTTCTGGAAAGCGAGCTATTCGGACACGAGAGGGGCGCTTTCACAGGGGCCACCAAGACCAGGACCGGGCGTCTGGAACAGGCTAACGGCGGGACCGTTTTCCTCGATGAGATCGGGGAGCTTTCTCCCGCTCTCCAGGCGAAGCTTTTGCGGGTACTCGAGGAAAAATGCTTTGAGCGGCTCGGGGGAAATCAGACTATTCGGTCCGACATTCGGATAATAGCCGCGACACACAGGAACCTGGAAGCCAGCGTTGAGGCCGGAACCTTCAGAGAGGACCTCTACTACCGGATCAATGTACTGAGAGTCCACCTGCCCCCTTTAAGAGAAAGGGCCGAGTGCATCGAACCACTTTCAAATTACCTGCTTCAAAAAACCTGCCGCGAACTCAAAAGAAGCTTCAACGGTTTTGCGCCGGGAGTCATCGAGCTTTTCAAGCGCCATCATTGGCCCGGGAATGTCCGCGAACTTTCAAACGCCATTGAAAGGGCAATCCTGCTTGAAGAGAGCAACAAGATAACGGTGCATAGCATCTCTCTTTCCGGCCTGTCACAAAAATCCGAATCTTCCCCGAAGCCGCTGAAAGACCTTACTGCCAGTGAGAAAGACTTGCTCCTGGAAGCCCTCTCGCTTAGCGACTGGATACAGAAAGACGCTGCAAGCCGGCTCGGAGTTACCGCGCGCAAACTCAACTATATGATCAAAAAGCACCGCATAACTCATGCACGGTGGCGCAAGAATAAATGAGGCGAGGCGACCGCCTCAAGTACCTTTAGAAAAGGCGGCGCATCGTTAAATCCCCCCTGCCCCCTTACAATCCCCCCCAAAGCAGTTATTCATGTCCTTTTAGGACACCCTGAAACCATGAAAAGAACCGGCGCTGCGAACGTGCAAGCTCATGCCTGTGTCTTCTGATTTATCCGTGTGCATCTTTTCTCTGCGTCCTCTGCGACTCTGCGGTGGAGTCTTTTCGAGAAAGCGAATATCGCGCCGCTCAGCCCTGAAACCGCTTGTTTTTATTAAAGTGTTGCCCGGAAAACTCCGTTTATCTGAGAAGCACTTAACAGCTATATCGGACTGCTTTGGACGCCGGTATCCTATTCACGACGGGGGGTCACAATTTATGCTGCACCGCATCTCGCTCAAGCTCAAACTGATGTTCATCTGTATCGGAATAGCCATAGTTCCGGTCGTGATCATTGGGGGGTTCTGTCTACAGCAGTTCAGCTCTTTTGGAGAAAAAACCAGCAAACAGTCCTATGCAGCATTGGAAGTAGAAGCTCGTGGAACCCTCAAACTGGGCGTTGACAGGGACTTGAACACCGTCGCCGACCTGCTGACTCTGGCTGAGAACGATGTTTTGAAAATGGCTGCCTCCTCGAACGCTTATGGATACCTCACCGCCGTATCCGGAGACAATGAAGTCTTGAACAAGCTTGCCGAGAAGGAAGAATTGCGCGTCGTGGAAGGTATTGTTCGAACGAGCCAGGCTCAGCAGGGTCTTCTTCAAAGACAGGTAGACTCAAGCCTGGCAGTTGCCGACCGAATCCTTTCCCTGCAGGGCGCAGTGGATGTTTCCAGCGAGACCAAGAGCTGGACGGCGGTCAACCAGTTCACAAAGGAACAGAATACCGTCGAACTTCCGCTGCTGCGCCTGGGCGAAACGGTCCTCGAACCAAACGATGATTTCGATAAGCCGACTCCGGTTGTGGACGATGTGCAGAAGCTCGTTGGCGGCACATGTACTATCTTTCAAAAGATGAACGACGCGGGTGACATGCTGAGAGTCGCCACAAACGTGAAAGGGGCCGATGGAAAACGGGCGATACAGACTTTCATCCCGGCAATCGGCCAGGACGGTAAACCCAACCCGGTCATAAGCACGGTCCTCAAAGGGGAGACTTTTCACGGCCGCGCATTCGTAGTCGATAGCTGGTACTCGACCGCTTACAAGCCCATTTTTTCGGCCGAAGGCCAACCCCTGGGGATGCTCTATACCGGCATAAAACAACAGGAATCATCGGACCTCGTAAACGCTGTCGTCAGCACGAAAATAGGTCAAACCGGCTACGTTTTCGTCATGGATTCTTCAGGGACCCTCCTGGTTCACCCTCGCTCCGAGCTGATTGGCAAAAACACCCTCTCGGATCTCAAGATAAATGAGTTCTCCGAGATTCTCGCAAAAAAAGAAGCGGGAAATATTCTTAAGCTCGATTACTTATTCGAAGGAAAGAGAAAAATAGTAGCCTATTCATATTTCCCGGACTGGGATTGGGTTGTGTGTGCCACGGCCAACGCGCAGGAACTCTATGGCGAGGCCGCTCAGATATCCAGGGGGTTTCTCGAATCGGAATTCCTGGCTATCTCGAAAAATTCCACCGTCGATATCAATGGCGGCAAACGCCCCATATACAATCAGGTGCGCCTCCTGGATGAAAAAGGCCGGGAAATAATCAAAATCCAGAACGGACAACTTTCCGGTGACAACAAATTCAAAGGCGATGAGGCCTGGTTCAAGGAAACCATTGGTCTCAAAAAAGGGGATGTCTACAACTCAGGCGCCGTTGTCGCGGTAAACACCGGCAAACCCGAGATGCGGCTGGCCACGCCTCTTTATGTGGGCGATAGATTGCGGGGCGCCGCAGTTCTATCATTGGACTGGGAAATCGTCTGGAGCCTGCTCAAAAACCACGTGTACGGCAAGAGCGGCTATCCGTTCATCGTAAATGAATCCGGATGGGCGGTAAGCCATCCAAAATATGGGCTTCTGAGCCCGCTTAATCTTGGTGACTCCTCCCTGGGAAAACTCTCCGAAATAGTTCGAGACCACATGGTGAAGGGCGAAACGGGCACGGGGGACTACGTTTTCGAGGGGACGAGGAAATTTATCGCCTACTCGCCGCTTAAAATCGGAAAAAGGACCTATTCCATTGCCGCCAGCGGCCCGGCCGACGAATTCCTGCAACTGGCGAATACCATAAGGCTGGACACGGCCGCCAATACCCATAGGGTCCTTATGATAGTCGTGGTTTCCTCTGTTGCGCTCATACTTTTCGGATGTCTTGCGGGCCTGCTCACCAGTTATAAAATAACCCGGCCGCTGGGCAGGACGATCAAGGGGCTTTCCGAGGGAAGCATGCGGCTGACCGAAGCCGCCGACAAAATCTCTTCGGCAGGCGTTCAACTGGCGGATGGGGCCTCAGCTCAGGCGGCCTCCCTGGAACAGAGTTCGGCGGCCATGCAGGAGATAGCTTCGCTTGCCCGGCAAAACGAAGAAAGCCTGGGGCGCCTGTCCGGGTTGAGCAATAAAACGATCGAAGGAATGAACGACAGCCATCAGTCTCTTGTCAGGACAATGGATACGATGTCGCTCATTTCGGCATCCGGCGAGAAAATGGCCAAGATAAACAAAAGCATCGACGAGATAGCTTTTCAGACCAATTTGCTGGCCCTCAACGCGGCAGTCGAGGCGGCAAGGGCCGGGGAAGCAGGAGCCGGTTTCGCCGTGGTCGCAGACGAAGTAAGGAGCCTCGCGCTGCGGGCAAGCAACGCGTCAAAGGACACTCAGGAACTGATCCAGTCCACCCTCGGCCAGATATCCAACGGAAACGGCCTCGTAAATCAGACCCTGAAGCACTTTCAGCTCATGCAGACTGACGGCGGGAAGGTCATGGAACTCGTGACGGACATCGACCAGGCCCTGCGCGAGCAGACCAGGGGTATAGAGCAGGTCAATCTCGCGCTGCACGAGATGGATCAGGTCGTCCAGCGCACCGCCGAAAACGCGGAGCAATCGGCCGAGGCCTCCGGTGAGCTTAACCAGCAGGCCTCTGAGTTGCGGGAGCACGTAGCGGACCTGGAAGAGCTTGTCGACGGGCAGGCAAAAGCGGGGGAGGAATTAGAAGAGCCCTCCGGCTCCAATTGGACTGAACAGGTAAAACCCGTTAGCCGTCAACACAGTGTTAGCGATTCGAGTAGCCAAAGCGCAACTGAAGTTCGACCGCCGGAGCCGGCGCCCATTACGGATGAACTCGATCAAACCGATGAGCATTAGCCTCACGTGATTGTGCGCCGGAGTCAAACCATTTTTTTCTCAATCGCGTAGAGGGCCGCCTGGGTCCTGTTTCGAAGGTCGAGCTTGCTGAGAATGTTGCTCACATGGGTTCGCACCGTTCTTTCACTGATTGTCAGTTTGTCGGCAATGGCTTTGTTCGACAGGCCGGCCGCCACAAACTTCAGTATCTGGATCTCGCGATCGGTAAGCAGATCCTTCGGTTCAGAATCTTGGTCCTGAGGATTGAGATTCTGAATCAGTTTTTCCACCACCGAGGAATTCAGCGAAGATTTACCACGGGAAACCGAGTGGATTGCGGCGAACAATTCCTCGGGAGACTGGTCTTTAAAGATATAGCCCAGAACGCCGGTTCTCAGGATAGTGTATATTTCTTCGTCACTCATAAAATTGCTTAGCACCAGAATCCGTGCAGCAGGATCTTCCTGCTTGATCCTGCTTATCGTCTCGATGCCCTTTTCGATAAATCCTCCGTTTGTCATAACCAGAGTGATATCCGGGTGATAATCGTGCAAAGCTTTGGCGGTTCCGGCTTCACCCGCCACTTCGCCCACGACCTCCATCTCCGGTTGGCTGCTGATAAGGCAGCGAAGGCTTTCCCTCATTATTCTATAGTCATTTGCCAGTAAAATTCGAATCAGATCTGCCATATATCCCTCTCAGGCGGCTTATCGCCCGAAACCCTCAGCCCGGGTTAAATCCGCCCTGCAATTCTTCGACGGTTCCATGGATCTTGTCCAACAGACGGAATGTGGTCCGTTTGAGGCCCGTCAAGGCCCCGCCATCTCAGCCTCCAGCTTTTCCATGCTGGCCCTTGCGAACTCGATGTCCGGATCGAGTTCGAGGGCGATTTTGTAGAGACGGATGGCTTCCTCCTTGTGGCCGAGTTCTCTGAGGTTGGACCCGATATTGGCGTAATCTATCGCGGAGCCGGGATTCAGCTCTATAACCCGTTCAAAGGAGGCGATTGACTCGTTGTGCCTCTTCAGTTTGAAATAGCAGAAGCCTCGCAGGTTGTATATTTCGGTGAGATCCGGGTTGGCCTTTTCGGCCAGATCGAGCGCATCCAGGGCTTCCTGGTATCGTTCCAGCTCTTTGAGGCACGATGCGATATGGACGTGAATGCTTCCGATTTCCCCGGGATCGGGGAACTGCTCGAGGGCGCGCCGCAGAAGTGTGAGGGCGGCCTCCGGGTTCCCACCCAGCTCGAGACTGTGGGCAAGAAAGAACGTAAGATCGTAACGAGGCCCGAAGGTGGAAAGGAGCCGCTCCATCTGCGGGACCATCTCATCGGCGGCAAGTCCTCTCACCATAGTTCGCGCCGCGTGCTGCGGGAAATCTGTGTTGCGTGTGTGGTCCAGAAAGTGCGCCCCCGGGATGATGGTGTAAACCACTGGTACCTGCAGTTCCGGATGTGTAACGTTTACCACCAGGACTTGAAGGCCGATTTTTGCCAAAGCAGCCGTGCACCGTTCGATTTCGACCCGTATGTTGTCGTCGTCGAGGTTCGGCAGGTCCCGGATGGATACCTTCCCGTTGCTTTTCATAATGAAGTCGGCTTCTTCCAGGCTGGCATACTTCGGCAGTGTGGGCCTGTAGGAAGTACGATTTTCAAAATCGCCCGCAAGCTGGGCTATTTCGGTTAGCGCCCGGCAAAGAGACTTCTCGGGATTGGATGTGGTCCCGGCCGTAAAGACGATCTCGCTCCTTTCCGGGAAGGTGGACGGGTCGTAGGCAAGCGCGCCTACTGTCGGTATCCCGGTATCCAGCGAGAAGTCGCGCAGGAAGAGCTTAATTCCTTTCGAGCGAAACTTTTCCACGAGTTCTATTGCCGCCGGGTCGCGAAGGGAATCGGCGTCAATCTCGGGGGTAACCAGCATGTCGTTGCTGATGATAGATCCAACGTGTCTCTCGACAACCTCGCACAGGGCCTGAAGAATTGCTTCCTCCACGGTGTTTCCGGCAGCAGGCCCGTTATACTCATTGATGGTGTAGAACCAGTCGATTGGGACCCACTGCTCCTTGCCCAGTGTCAGGTTCCAGCCTTTGACCCACCGGAGCGGCAGCTCATCGAGAAACCGCCTGCACAACTCCGTGGGGGTCTGAGTATCACAAACCGATTTCTTCAGGTCCGCCGCCGAGACCGCAAATCCGTCCAGGTCCCTGTAACGCAAGGTAGGAAATTGAAACCGATGGATGAAGGAGAAGAAGCTGAAACGCTCCATCAGCTCCATCAGAGCGCTCGCTTCGGACTGCTCTGAGGTGGCGCCCTTGCCCATCTGTTTTTTCGTGCCGGTAAACCGGGTCGCGTCTTCGCCGCACAAGCTTATGTATACCGGTATGTCAAGTCTGCCTGTATCGATCCGCACAGTTCTCGCCAGAACGTCCATATTCAGCCCGGCCAGAGACTCCCGCACCCACGTGATTGTCTGATCCGGCGTCCTCGTTTTATCCTGGTCATGACTGTACTTTTTGAAACTGTCTCTAATTTCAATATTGGAAGTCATTAAATCTCCGCTTTAAGAATATTGCCTGTTATTTGTTCGATGCGACGGCCTGTTTTTCCGCCCTCCGCCGGAAGTTTAATGTAAATCCACACGAGAAGCTGCATTTTTCCTGAAGCTCAAACCCGCCGGTCTCCAACAGGTCGAGCACTTCGCTTTGGAGAAGCCCATCGGGATCTCCGCGCATTTCAGTGACCGGGAGCAAGCCGCCCCGTCGCACTACCCGTCGAAGGCCGTCAAGACATCCCTTCGGTTGAGAGATTTCTCCAGGCACTGAGACGAGAAACGCTGCGTCAAATGTGTGCGAACCGAAAGGAGGACATGCGGCGCTGCCTTCTACGACATGGAAGTCGGCTAATTGACGAGGGGAGAGAATAAAGCGGCTCATGAATCTTTTTAATCTATTTATGGCTCAGTTATTCATGTCTCTCCGGGACACCCTGAAACCATGAAAAAGCGCAACTTTTCGTTACAGGATTAGCAACACGATCAACGCCGAGGATTGGCTCCTGTTTTGTATTTGGCCAGATTTTTTCCTGTTAATCCTGTAAATCCTGTCAAAGAGCTTTTTCGGAACAGCGTGTAGGGTGCGCTAAGTCTCGGCAGCGAAGCCCACCAAAACTTTTCTCCTCCGCGTCTCCGCGCCTCCGCGTGAAAGACTGACTTTTCGTAACACTGTTCACTTAATTTACAACCGCGTCTTCTTCCTGCTCTTCGTTCTTGCGGATCAGTTCCAGGAGCGGCATGGCGGCTCGCGAGCCGCTGTAGGTGCGGGGTATGCCCTTTATTTTAGCGAAATCCTGTACACTCTTGGGTCTTAGAAGAGCGAGCCTCAGGAGCGTCTCGTTTGTCAGTATCCTGAAAGGCGCGCGGTCGCGACGGCGCGCTTCTTTTTCCCGGAAAAGATACAGCGCCTTCAGTACGCGCTTTCCGATCGCGTCGAGCGACCGGGCCCCGCAGATGTGCAGGAAATCGCCCGGCCGGAAATGTTTTTCGGATATTTCCTGCAGGCACAGCTTCTCAAAGGCTTCGCGCGCTACACTCAGGAGCTCTTTTTGCTCGAGTTCGGCGACAAGCAGGTGCCTCAGCGGAATAAGAAAATGGGTGTCGAAGCGAGCATATTCGATCTGCTCGTCTCTAAGAGGCCGCTTCCCCCAGTCATAGCGCTGCCATTTTTTATCGAGGCTTATTCCGAAATGCTCGAGTAAAATGGGGGCAAGCCCCAACTGCTTGTATCCCAGGATCTTGGCGGCAATCGAGGTATCGAAAACATTGTTTATTACCTTGAATTTGAAATCGCGCTTGAGTCCGGCAATGTCGTTGGGAGCGGCATGGAAAATTTTCTCTATGCCGGCATCGGAAAGGATATCCCCGAAAGCTTCGATATTGCCGACCGAAAACGGGTCGATGATATAGTCCCTCTCATCGGCTGATACCTGAATGAGGCAGATTCTGTTAAAATAGGCGTAATAACTGTTTGACTCCGTGTCGACAGCAACGTGAGAGGTCTTTCCAAGGTTGCCTATGAACTTTGAGAAATCATGCTGATTTTCTATCACAGCCACAGCGTTCAATTTCATTATGGACGTTTTCCGCTCTTTTCCCAGATGTTATTTTTTAGGCAGGAAAGTGAGGCAGAGATGAACAAGCGCAAGGACAAAAGCCTCAAACCAATGAGCCGATCCTCACTGCATAGACTTCCCCGAGGTTTCTATACCCCGTTTGAGAAGTTAGATCAACTGTTTGCACGAGGTTTTTCCACCGATCCGAAACATTATCCGCGCCGCGAGCCGCCTGGCGAAAAAACTGAAATCATTCCGCCGGTGATCGAAGCCGCAGCCGACGAAGATTCCCTTTTCCAATCGGCAATGGCGGACGTGAGTCCCCTGCCGGAAGGACTCCCCCAAAAAGTGCCGCTCCGGCCCCCTGAGAGGCAATATCCGCGTTTTCTTGCCAGGGAGGAAATCGAGGCATATACGCAACTGGTGGACCTTGTGGCCGGTGAGGGACCCTTTGAGCTGTCGTGTTCCGATGAGTACATCGACGGCGCTGTTCTGGGGATCTCGCCGGAGGTCTTGAAGAAGCTTCGGCAAGGCTACTTCAGCTACCTGGACTACCTGGACCTGCACGGGCTCAACAGGCAGCAGGCGCGCGACGAACTCAGGGACTTCATCATGGACTGCTTTGCCGCCGGGCGCAGGTGCGTATTGATAATTGCGGGAAGGGGCCTCAAATCCAAGGACAAGGAACCGGTGCTGAAGAACAGCCTGCCCATTTGGCTCACGCGCGCGCCTCTAAAAAGAGTGGTTCTCGCGTTCGCCTCGGCACGCTCCTATGACGGAGGCTGGGGCGCATTCTATGTCCTGCTGAGAAAGAATCCGGGCAAGGCCCCTCTGGTTACTCCGGCTCGATAATATTCTCGTTTATCAGCCATTCGATGGTCTGGCAAAGCGGAAGACCGACTACGTTTGTATATGAGCCTTCCAGAGATCTTACCAGAAAAGCTCCGATTCCCTGAATGCCATAGGCTCCGGCCTTGTCCATCGGCTCGGAGGTCCCCACGTATGCTTCCGTTTCTCTCACCGACAGATCTTTAAAGTGAACCCTTGTCGTGACCGATCCGCTCCTGGATAGTTTTCCTCCCGGCTGGATAAGGCACATGCCGGTAATTACCTCGTGCCACCTGTCGCTCAAGGCCTGGAGCATCCTGACGGCATGAACTCGCTCGGTGGGTTTGCCGAAAATATGTCCGTCGCATACAACTATTGTGTCGGCGCCAAGAATCCATGAATCACGGTGGAAAGCGGAAATCGTATTGGCCTTCAGGCAGGCACACCTCTCGGCGATTTCGGCTGGGGGTTTTACCGGCTTGATACGCGATTTTCCGCGCTCCCCGGCGGGCTGCGTTCCCGCCCCTTCGCCCGCTCCTTCATCCTCGACCGATTCGTCGATCCTGCTGGGTTTCACCAGGAACCGGACCCCTGCAGACTCGAGCAAATGCTTCCTGCGCGGCGACTCAGAGGCAAGGATGAGAGGTTGGAGAGTTTTGAACATAGTCTACGCCAGAGAAAGCATCCGGTCCAGGGCCAGCCGGGCGCCCGCTCTTATATCTTCGGGGACTCTGACCACATTCATCTCGCCGAGGTTTTCGAGGGTCTGCAGCAGGTTGGCCAAATTGATCTTGAACATATTGGGGCAGAGCGAATTGTGCAGGTCGAGCACCTTTTTGTCCGGATGTTCCAATGCCAGCCGATGGATCAAATTTATCTCCGTGCCGATAATGACCGTCGAACCAGCGGGCGCCTCCCTCACGTATTTCACTATATAGCTCGTCGATCCGCAAGCGTCGGCAAGCGCCACCACCTCAGGCGTGCATTCGGGGTGCACGACAATTTTGGCTTCCGGAAATTCGCTTCGCATTTTTTTTATCTGGTCAACCGTAAATCGGGTATGCACCAGGCAATAGCCATCCCAGAGGATCATCCTGGCGCCCCGGACCTCATCCGGGTCGTTTCCCCCCAGAGGCTTGCCGGGGGACCAGACTATTATCTGTTCGGGAGCTATCCGGAGGTCGTTGGCAACATTGCGGCCAAGATACTGGTCAGGGAAAAAGAGTATCTTCTCCCTTTGTCCGAATGCCCACCTGACAGCTTTTGAAGCGTTCGAAGAAGTGCAGACTGTTCCGCCGCGATTGCCGCAAAACGATTTCAGCTCCGCATCCGAGTTCATATAGACCACAGGTATCGTCAAACCTTGTCCGGCAGCCAATTCGATCTGCTCCCACGCGGACTTCACCGTTTCGGCTTCGGCCATGCTGGCCATCCAGCATCCGGCTTCCACCTCGGGAATCTGAACGACCTGATTAGCCTGGGCGAGAATGGCCGCACTTTCCGCCATGAAGTGGACGCCGCAAAACACTATATAGCGGCAGTCCCGATCCGCTGCGGCCTTTTTGGACAGCTCGAACGAATCCCCGACGATATCGCCGAGCGCAACGATTTCTTTTCGCTGGTAATGGTGGGTGAGTATCAAGAGTTGCTTGCCGAGTTCCTGTTTTCTGGCCCGGATCTTTTCGATAATCTCCGCTTGGTTAAGATGAGCTTCGTTCATATGCATGACCTGTTTACCCTCTGAGTTCACATCAGGCGATCAAAGCTGTGAAAATACCCGCCCGCCGCATCCCATGCAAATGGAATTTGGCGGGCCTGTTTTGATACCCCTTCAAAGCGGCGCTTCAAACCCCTCCGGCGCCAACTTCACCGAGTTTGCCGATGAACACGGGGCTGGTGCTTCGTCAGCCAACTGGTGCTTCGTCAGCTAAATTATCTTAGGTTAAAAGCCTCTATTCGTCATTCCCGCGAAGGCGGGAATCCACTGTTTATTTAGTGAGTTAAAAGCACAAGACCCCGGCTTTCGCAGGGGTTACGACCCCTTACAACATGACAAAACTTAGTTGACAATGTACTAGTCTGAGCCAACCGGTGCTATCTCATCTCCGCAGCGGATTATTCCCCCCTGGATCACTCTGGCGAATACGCCTTCGCGCGGCATGATGCAGTCTCCGGCCAGATAGTAGATTGCGCATTTTTTGTGGCATTCCTTGCCGATCTGGGTGATTTCCACCAGGGCCGATTCGCCCAGCCGGAACCGTTCGCCCACCGGAACATTGACCCAGTCGATTCCTTCGGTGGCAATGTTTTCGGCAAAATCTCCAAAACCCACTGAAAGGCCGGAGGCTTTTGCCTTCTCGATACTCTCCACCGCTAGAAAACTCACCTGCCTGTGCCACGCACCGGCATGCGCATCACCCTGTATGCCGTGTTCCTTAACCAACAGCGCCTCTTCGACGCAGTTCTTCCGGGTACCCTTACTCTTGCTGACTGCAATCGCCCTGATCTTCATGTTATAGTTACCGCCCTTAACCGGGGCCAATGTTCCAGCCCCCGCGCGTTATGCTTCAAGTGGACATCCCTTCGAATCGGACCTGTTTATAAGCTCTCTAAAGGTGATCGCGTCAAGCCTTTCGCGAATGGCCTCGGTCGCCTCCTCCCAGACAAATCTCGTAACGCACTTATCGGAGCGATCGCAAATTACGGGTTTCCGCACACACCCCGTAAGCTTGAGACCACCTTCCAGAAGCTCTACGATCTCTCCTACCGTAATCTCTTCGGGAGGCTTGGCCAGCAAGTGACCGCCCTTGGGACCGCGAACGCTCGAGATGTAATTTGCCTTTTTCAGTGGGATTATAATCTGTTCCAGGTATTTTACCGCGATGCACTGTCTTTCGGCAATATCCCCCAGCCGAACAGGCCCCCCATCGGCATGAAGAGCCAAATCGAGCATCATTCTGACCCCATACCGGCTCCTGGTGGACAACTTCATGTAGCCTCCCCGGGTGGCAAAAAAACCACTAAATATCATATGTTATGATTTCAATGGCAGTCAGGTCAAGATAATATACGGAGAAAATAAATCGGACGAGCGCTATCTGATCAGGGAAGTCCAAAAAGTGTTTGGACTTCCCTGCGAGAATGTTATTTTTATCAGGCCGGAAAATAGGAAGGAGCAATTATGCATTCGAGAACACTTGTACTGAGATTTTCCAAGGATATCGTCGATCAACCCATCATAACCAATCTTGTGCGTGACTACGGCCTGACTTTCAATATCCTGAAGGCCCAGATTTTCCCTCGCAAGGAGGGTATGCTGGTAATGGAACTCAGGGGCAGCGCGGATGATTTCGACAAAGGGGTCCAATATCTCGAGCGGATGGGCGTCCAGGTGGAGCCGGTCAGCCAGGGGATTCGCCGGGACGAAGAGAGGTGCTGTCAGTGCGGGTCGTGTACGGCCGTCTGCCCGACGGGGGCGCTCCACGTTCACAGACCGCAGATGGATGTCGAGTTCGAATCCGAGCGGTGCAGCGCATGCGAGCTATGCGTGAAAACCTGTCCTGTCCGGGCCATGATTGTTACTTTCGATAAAGCTCTTGCCTGAGCGGCGGCCGGTGATTTTTGGGTCTTCCTGCAAACGCGTACCTGCACAATTTACGGGCGATGAAAGGGATTACAAAGCGTCGTTCCCGCGAAGCATGCCCTCGAAGTGTTTAGTCGGGGGGCGGGAATCCAGGAAGGGTGGCTGGGCGTGGCAAAACAGTTCTTCGTCTACATCATGGCAAGCAGACGAAACGGCACACTGTATATCGGCGTAACATCGAATCTGGTGCAAAGAGTATGGAATCACAAACAGGGTCTGGTTGAAGGATTCACCAGCAAATATGGCGTTAAAATGCTTGCCTATTTTGAGCCGCACGAAAGTGCCGAGTCTGCGATTACAAGGGAAAAGCGTCATTCCCGCGAAGGCGGGAATCAAGAAGTGGGAACGGGCCTGGAAGATGAGATTAATAGAGGAGAGTAATCCTGAGTGGAGAGATCTGTACAGCACGATCTGCATTTAGACTGGATCCCCGCCCCCCTCGGGAATGACGCCTCTGGGCCAATTATAAAGGGTCGCGTGAAAATATTGGAGGTACTCGTTTGCCGGATGAACCTGATTTTTCCCGCAACCCCTCGCGAGCCGAATCCAAAACAGTTATTCATGTCCCTTCGGGCCTCCCTGAAACCATGAAAAGTCGTAGGATGGGTGGAGCGAAGCAAAACCCATCAAGTCCCATTGGGTGGGCTAAGACCCGTAGGGTGGGCTAAGCGGCAGCGAAGCCCACCGAAACTCTTCTCAAGAGTTATTCATGTCTCAATTGGGACTTTTTCGCGTCTTCGCGGCTTCGCGTCTTCGCGTGAAAGACTGTCTTTTCGAAACGGAAGAGAGAAACTTGAAAATCGCGGCGGCAATCAGCGGTGGCGTGGACAGCATCCGCGCGGCACTCCTTTTGCGCGAGGAGGGACATGAGGTATTTGGGATTCATATGCGCTGCCTCCCCTGTCCCGGAGAATCCGGCGAGGGCAACCGGACCGCAGCCGAACGCGAGCGGCCCCTTCAACAGCTTGCCGCCCGGTGCCGAATCCCGGTCACCATAGTCGATTTGCGCGAGCAGTTCGATGCACTGGTGGTCAGGCCGTTCGTTGAAGCCTATAGGCATGGGTTTACCCCCAATCCGTGCATACAGTGCAATCCGAGAGTCAAATTCGGGCTTCTCCTGGATGAAGCGATAAGACTCGGAGCCGAGCGTATGGCAACCGGTCATTACGCGCGACTCGACCCTCCAGCCGGTACCAACCGAAGCTTCCAGCTAAGGTGCGGAAAAGACCCTGCAAAAGACCAGTCATATTTCCTTATGGGGCTTAATCAGCAACAGCTTGCCCGTGCTCTTTTTCCTCTGGGCGAACACACCAAGCGGCAGACTCTTGCATGGGCTGAACAGACCGGGATTAAGCCGTTGCTTACCGAAGAAAGCCAGGAGATTTGTTTCATTGCTTCAGGCAATTACACGGATTTCGTACAAAAGCGCCATGACGAGGTCTGGACCGCTCAAAGCGGCCCCATACTGGATCTCAGCGACAATCTTCTGGGCCGGCACAACGGCATTCATTCCTACACGGTTGGCCAGAGGCGGGGACTTGGGATCTCTTCCACGGCCCCATACTACGTTATCCGGATCGAGCCCGAATCGAACGTGGTTCGAATCGGCCGGTCAAAAGACCTCCTATGCGATATGTTCACCGTCGGCCGCGTAAACTGGGTTTCTATCGATTGCCCTCAAGAGCCGATCACCTGCCAGGTGCGGATTCGAAACCTGCACAAACCGGCTCCCGCCGAAGTCACCCCGCTGGGGACCGCGGCAGCCCGGGTCCGCTTTTTTGAACCCCAACGGGCCGTCACCCCCGGACAGGCGGCCGTGTTCTACTCGGACGATCTCCTGTTGGGCGGCGGAATCATCGACAGGCATTCCTGATCCACTTATATAAATCCCCTCCTCCGGCTAACCTGGCGCGAGTTTCTTTTCACCGGCTCTAGCCTGCAGGACTGTGAAGCCTTACTTTCATATCTTGTTTGATTTACGGCAATTGGCTCCGATCTGTGATGGAGAACAAAAAATGCCCGAAAGAAAGCATTCACACAAGACTCCGGAAGAAATGAAGCATGTCCCGCTGGAATATGCAGCCCGAGGCCAGGGGAAGCCAACACTCGAAATAGTGCTCAAATGCGATACGATGGGGAGCGTTGAAGCCATTTCAGATCTGCTTGCCAACCTCAGGGTGTCTGAAGCGCACATAAAGGTGATCCACTCCGGCGTCGGGAGCATATCCAAACAGGACCTGCTGTTGGCATTGACCGGAAGCGGGCTGGCCATCGGATTCAGCGTCGGGGTCGCCCCGAAGCTGGAGCAGTGGGTAAAGGAACACAGCGTGGAGGTGCGCCTCTACGATATCATCTACAAACTCGCCGACGACGTCAAGGCTATAGCCCAGAGCCTGGCGCCGGTTGAGGCCGAAGAGAAGGTTACAGGAAAATGTGAAGTGATCGCCACCTTCAAATCGAAAAAAGGAGGGGTGATTTTAGGCTGTGAGGTCGTTGAAGGCACGGTTCAGGCCGGAAAGCATTTCCGGGTGGTAACCGCAATGGGACCTGTTCACAGCGGCAGGATCGAATCGCTCCAGGTCGACAAGCAGCCGGTGAAGGAAGCAAGGACCGGTCAACAGGTTGGCGTGCAGGTTTCAGGCTCGACCCAGGGCAAGGTCGGAGATTTCATTGAATGCTTCGATGTAACCACACCGAAGAAAACGGCGTGGACCTCAAGGGGTAAAATCATCCACATAGTGTCTTCATGACTCGAAACTGACTTAAGCTATCCCGTTGCGGCGAGAATACGACCCAATATTGATCGCCGCCGCCCACTTTCGTGCCAAGGAGGCGACAAACATGACAGAGCTGGTAAAAGTCACCAGGGCTGACAGCATTGCGACTGTGTTGCTGAACAGACCTGAGGCCTTTAACGCGTTCAATTTTGAACTGACTGAGGGCCTTGCCGGCCATATGACTTCACTCGCAGCAGATCCGAACATCCGCGGGATCATCATCTCCGGAGAAGGGAAAGCCTTCTGCGCCGGCGGAGATCTTAAAAGTGCTCTCTCATTCCCGCAGGGGCCTCCCGCTGCTTTCCACGAATTGGCCGGACGTTTTCACCAGGCCATTTTGGAGATTCGCCGGATGCCAAAACCCGTTATTGCCGCAATTAACGGCATAGCGGCCGGTGGGGGTTTTTCATTAGCCCTGGCTTGTGATTTCAGGGTGATGGCCCGCTCCGCCATTCTACGGCAAGCATACACATCCAGCGGTCTGTGCATCGATGGCGGTGGTTCTTTTACGTTGCCCAGACTGGCGGGACTGAGCCGCGCACTGGAGATTCTGGCATTCGACCGGCCAATCTCCTCGGAACAGGCAATGGCCTGGGGGCTCGTGACCAAGGTCGTGCAGGATGAAAACGTCATCGAAGAGGCAACCGGTATGGCTCGTGAGCTTGCAGCCGGTTCTCTTGCTTCTTTCGCATGGTCGAAAAAGCTGCTTACGGATTCCTTCAATACTACTTTCGAGACCCACATCGAACGGGAGCGAACGGGCCTGTGCGCTTGCGCTGCAACTCCCGAAGGCATGGAGGGACTAAAAGCATTTGCAGAAAAACGCAAGCCGGTGTTCACATCCGTGTAGGAAGAACAACCTCCGGCCCTGCACGCCGGCATTTTTGGAATCGTTGGACATGAAGGCCGCTTCCCCGCGACGCGCGGCCTGCTGGTGTCCTGAGTCAGAAATTCGCTACATAGCTCCAGTGAGCGCAGGGCCGTCATTCCAGCATGTTTTAAGCCGCAATCCAGCTCAGGCCCGTCATTCCGGCACGTTTTAAGCCGGAATCCAGCTCAGGCCCGTCATTCCGGCACGTTTTAAGCCGGAATCCAGCTCTCATTTCATCTCAAGAGCTCGTCTGGACACCGGTTCAAAAGCCTCGCATGGGTGACGTATACATTTAAACTTTCAGTACTCAAATTACGTTGTGAGCCTTTGACTCAGGTCACTAACCGGTGTCGAAGTGCTAAAAGGCCTGAATGAGACCTGAATTGAGCGATTGCCCTTTCAGTTCGATCGTCATTCCCGCGTGCTTTAAGCGGGAATCCAGCTTGGGCCGCTCACCTGACGATACCGCGGCCTTCTCCGGTATGACAAGGTCCAGGTACGAATCGCTCAATTTAGGTGAGAGTCAGGGTCGGAAAGTGCCGGACGATGCACCGGCGTCTTTTGCACGGAAATGCTGGAAAAACCTGGTGCGCAGGCCGCAAGGGCTTGACCGGCGCTTCTGCGGGCTGTGCGTCCTGTCTGAGCTGAAGAACTCGTTGCGGTCAGGCGACGTCTGGGTTGCTGCGTCGCGCCGGTTCAAAGACTTCGAAGAATACCTGCTGCCAGCCCGGCGCTGGCGCTCCCCTTACCTTTAGTACTCGAAACATCCCATGGCGCCCTTCCGTCCGGATCGAATAAAAGGTTTTCCGCGGGGTGTTTAATACCACCAGGTGAGGATTTTTTAAAACGTTGGGTCCGGACGTTTCCAATGGGACCATGCCCGATACCTTTTTGGGGCACGAGCGTATCAAATAATTCTTCTAAAATCGGCTCAAATAATTTTTCACCTCACCCGGTCAGGTCGGCCCCGATTTCAGTCTCGGTGAAAAATGATGTTAACTTACACTCTATTTTTTACTACATGGTTAATAAAAAAGTATTTTAGAAAAGTTGGGAACCCAGGAGTCATTTGCAACAGCATCGCTAAGTGATGGATATGGAGATGAATGCAGAATTGACCCAATCTTAACTTTTATACAAAAGTTAAGATTAGTCGAAGCTCCGCAGGAGAAGACAGATCAGATTCGGGAATCTCTTTTGAAGATTTCTGGCTGAAAGGCGGTACCTCTTACTCGAAGTTGCCCGCTTCCAAAAATCTCGATAATAAATAAGAGCTCGTCCGTAAATAAAACTTTTGCAATCGCATCCGGCTTTTGGGCTGCTTTTACCGCTCCTCAATCGCAAGATCCTCGAACTAGCGCTGCTACGCCTGCGGTTTTGTTCAATCGTCGCGACCAAATCAACTTCAAAATTCCGGTGCGATCCCTAACAGGCTGCTGAAAAAGGATTCAGTTTCCCACTTTAGCACTACAACGTTAAGTATTCATGGAGAGCGTGATAAACGGCCGTAATTTATCCTTCTATGGCAGATGGGGCATGTTCCCAACCAACATGCTACCAGACACTGCATCTCCCGCCTCACTTTCGGGAGGGTCAACCCAGAAGTTTTTTTTATTGCGTAAGGTTTCAAGCAAGAGAAACCCATATGCCAGCATGGTCATAGTGACATGGTGATGCCATCCCAAGTAGCCTCTTCCTTCATAGTGGTCGAGCCCCAATTCCTCTTTGAGTTGCTGGTAGCTTTGTTCGACCCGCCATCTCACTTTGGCAAAAAAAACAAGCCGGCTAAGTCCTGCCTGCGGGAGCAGATTGGAAAACCAATATTTCGTCGGTCCCGGCTCCCCTTGGGGCCATTCGATAAGCAACCACTGTCTGGGGGGACGCTTTTTGACGTGGGCCGGTCGGTGAGCTGGAAATACTCGAACGGCAGCAAAACGGGAAACGAGCGCATGCTTAGTTCCTTGGCGCCATTTAATCGTCTTCCAATTGTAGGCAGGCAGTTTGAGAGCAAAGTCTTTCACGCTAAGGATATTCACTTTGTCCGTCTGGTTATCGGAAGCCGGGCCGCCTATTCGGCGCCTTGTCTTCCGGGGTTCATCGAAGACAATGGTCTTGGCTTCGATTTCGGCTACATAGAAAAGCTCCCGATCAATGAGGCCTTGCCGAAAGGGATTTCCGTTCCCGTAGGCGCAGTCACAAACCATAACACCCTTTGGGATGCCCCAAGAGACCGCTTGGTCGATCAGATCCAAAGCAATCTGCCATTTGGGCTTAAAGCAATGCCCGCTCGGAACACCCGCATCCATCATTCTCAAAGGATCGTCTGTCCAAGTTTTCGGAAGATAGATCTCAAAATTGACCGGCATGCAGTCATCGGCTGTGGCAAAATGGAGCGACACCGCAACCTGGCAGTTTCCCGTTTTGCCCAAAGTTCCCGAGTACTGACGGGCAACCCCGACAGAGTGTTTCCCCTGTTTGGGAAACCCAGTGTCATCAACGATCCAGGCAACCGTAGGGACCATCTCTGCGATCATCCGTTCGGCCAGCTTCTTTCGAACGGGATGGTGGTCCCAGGGGCTTTGACCGACAAACTGCTGCAGTGCCTGGACATTGCCGTCCGGCAATCGAGCAGCTATTGGCTCGATGGACTTTCGTTCGCCGTCCAGAAGCAAACCGCGAACGTATGCATTACCCCATCGGCGCCTCTCCAAACGCCCCACAGGCTCAAGAAGCTCTACAAGGAATGCTTCGAGCCTTCCACGACACGACTGTAATTCCTTGCTGTCCATAGGTATCCCTCCCGGTACCAATATAGGACGGCAAGAAGGTAAATGTAAAGCACTTAACGTAGTAGTGTTAACTTAGCGGCATTAGCAGGCTGCTGAAAAAGGATTCAGTTTCCCGCTTTAGTGTGAAAATAACGGGGCGTCATTCCCGCGAAGCATGCCCTCGAAGTGTTTAGTCGGGGGGCGGGAATCCAGTGTGATTACGCATCGATACAAAAAAGCCTAAATTCCCGCCTTCGTAGGGATGACGTGGCTTAATACCGTTTTTGCGCCGGGTTCCCACTAAGCTGGACTTTTTCATCACCCTGCTAAAAGACCCGTTTACGGACAAGTAGCTAAATAAGGGTTTGTCAGTTCAAATGGTTTGTGGTGAATTTTTTAGATTCTCTTTGCGTGATGGAATTTCTTACGGTGAAGTTTACAGGCTTTCCTATCATTGGATTACTATGGAGGCTTGCATTCAAAAATATTGATGATTAAAACGTTGCCATCGGTCGAAGATGGCCACGAGCCACTTCGCTTCAGGTTGGTATATGTCAACCGTTTTTATTCATTTCAAACCCAAAAATTGGGTTCTGAGCGAGCCTTTTCATAGTCTTAACTAATTCAAATTATCAGCTTATCAGCAAAGTGGTGGCGTATCCGAGACTGGGGTCATAGGTAAGCCACTGACAGGATATCAACCTCTCGATGAATAGGAGGCGGCATGATCAGCTCATTAAGCCACTATCTCAACAGGACTCTGTTGATCTCAATCCCCTCAATCTTTGAAGATGGCCGCCCCCGTCCCTACATTCTCAGGGGAATTGAGGCGCCAGGACTTTGGCTTGAAAGCGAGGACTTGGCTGACAAGCTATTGCAACTCGATAAGAAGCTGCCCACCGCTCCTGTTTTTATTCCGTTTTTCCATATTGCATATCTCGTAGGGCAGCGAGCGAACAGGCCCCAGGATCCAACAACCGGCCGCCTTCCAGAGGTTTCGAAAATAGAAGATAAACGGCCCCGACGGGAAAGTCGCAGGAAAAAACAACATACAAGTTGAACCGCTCTTTTGGTGGCTTTGCCGGAGACAAAGAGCAATATCTTATCTTGTGCCATTGGATTTTAGGGTCTCCAAAAGAAAAGAGCCGGAACTCAAGATTTGGGAGATAACTAAATGCCAAATTACATAGTGCTTAGACTCATCCCGCCCGTCGCCACCGATGCTACGACCTTCGCCACCTATCTCAACAACCTGACGATCGCGCTGTACGACGCTTCTTACGCCAATCCTGTTACGGCCGGACCACCTGCGGCCGCATTGATCGGCACGGCTGTCTATCCCGCGGACATAGTCCAACACGAGATTCCGCCCACGGTGTCAGTCGCAACGGCGATAATTCCCTACACACCTCCAGGGCCGGAATACATCGCTCCCGATCTGCGGATCGTGTTTGCCCGGGCTGGCGCTCCCGAGGTATTCGATCCGCGCACCTACTACGATGTCAAGCTACTTTCCGCTGCGACGCCTCCGCCTCCTCAGTCCATCCCGGACAGCGATGTAAGCGCATTCGTCACGCTTCCTCCCGTTACGAATCCCGCAGCGGTGTCGCTGGTCCTACCGGCAGATGGAACCCCTCCTGAATTCGATGCCCTTATGGCCGCAGTCACCGCAGTCCTGACGCAAGACCCTGCATCCTCTGTGACGTCAGACGAAATCGCCAACCTGACGGTCGATCAGTGCCGAAACATCGCCAATGAAATCGTCTACGGCCCGCAGGCCGCATTGCCTACTCCCCCGGACGCCCTTGAAAACATGTACACGAACCCTCCGAACAGCAGCACCTACAACGATTTCAACGAGCAAAACCGGCTCAACTTTCAAGGCAGACTCGCCGCATACTACGGCACTAACGATGCCTTGGCTCTGCTCCTGACGAATTACGTATTTTCACTTTCTGCTGCTGTGTATTGCGAGTTGCAGAGCCAGATGGCTGTCAGTGCGCTCGTAAAGTTTCCGGTGAACCCGAACGCGGCGCCGGCGCCGACGTTCACCACTGCAACCGAAGCGCAGGTGATTTTTACAGGCGCTCTCAACATCGCTATTCCAGCGGCCTATTTCTACGCCCTGACCTACGAGATGCCCCTTCAGATCACCAAGGATCAGCGCTACCAGAGGGCCACGGGCGGCGACCAGCAGCGCAACCTGGACCGGCTTACAGATGCTGTAAATGCCGGATGGATTACTGTCGCGGGGGCGCTCAATCCCGCACAAGCCGTGCGTATCCTGCAAGCTCTGAACGTTCCGCCGTCCAGCACAATAACTCAGTGGCCCCTGGCCATCTCGACCTCGGCCGAGCAGATTTGGACGGACTGGCTCGGCTTCCCTCTCGCCGCGAACTGGCCGACTTACAAAGCCGGCGACGACCTGACACAGTTTTGGCCCGGCGAAGCCAGTGCGAATGCCGGAGATTTCCTCAATCTCGTCCTTTTTATATTGACTTGTGGATTCGAAATTCAGCCTGCCGGACAACTGTTGGCTGACGAAATTATAAGCCATTTTGGGTTCAGCGACGTCACCCAATTAGCCGACACGACGCCCGCCGATTGGGAAGCCTTTTTCGACAATCTGCCGGGCAGTTTAGGTGTTCCATCCGTCGCCGTTCTGCCGCCGTTCACCGAACCAGGCACTGTGCGCACCCGCGTCGTCACGTTCATCCGATATCTCCAGAGGTACTTTCAGTTGACCCCCAGTCCCGATGTAATCCCGCCGGTTCCCGATCCTCCCCCGCGCTATGGTGTCCCGGCTTTCGACCTCATCGAGCAGACGATCCTCGCCTATCCGGGTGGCTTCCCCGGTTTTGGCAATCCCTTGGTGCTGGCCGACCTTGAAACAGCCGCCGGGAGCCTCCCTATAGACACGGAAGCGCAGGCATGGGCGGTCCAGACCGTCTGGACCATAAATGAGCTATTCATCCTCGCGGCCCTGGGCATGACTGACAGCTCGCAGTTCTCTGTAATGGAGGCCCTGTTCGCGCGCGGTTTTACGAGTCGTGAAGAGGTCCTGGATGTGCCATTCCCCGATTTCCAACAGGCGCTGACCGGCACAGTCGCATATGATTTTGCAACAACCATTTACGCAAACGCGGGACCGCCGCATACTTTTCCGTCGCCTCCTCCTCCAGGTTTCCACCCCTTAAACCCATGCTGTCTGACAGATTGCATTCCTCCTCTTTATTTATCGCCGCTTGGTCCCATCGCGTACCTGCATGAAATGTTGAAAGTCTCGGAAAGATCAACGTGCGATCATCCTTTTGCGCCGCCGGCGCCAGGTCACACCACTCTCCAGGCGCACATAGACGGGCGGCGTGGACCGGTCGAGAATCTTGCAGTGACTCGCGCAAACCTTGAGACCCCGCTTCCGCTCATCGACATCGTCAACGAAAGCCTGGAGTACATGGCCTCCACCACTCCCATAACAAAGTCCGGGACCATTTATGACACCTCGGAAGAGGCGCTGGCGGGGCATAAGCTCTGTGCGGACGAGTGTCGCCACGGAGAGGAGCACGACGAGGATGATCATTGTCACGACCCTGTAGTATTGTTCACCGCGCTGCCCGAGTATTCCACTCCGGCCACGCCGGTCGCCGCAAACAGCGCGGTGGAACCCGCCGTTTGGGACAAGCTCAAAGCCGATTTCTCCACATGTTGCCTCCCTTACGACCAGGCACTTGATGTCTCGCGCACCTATCTCGATCACTTTCGCACCTGCCGTTACGAAGAGATGCGGACCTTTAGAAAGTGCATCACCGAATTCGTGCTGGACCCGGTGATGCAGCCGGCGGAATTCCAAACGCACCTCTGGCGCTATCCGGTCAGGATCGATATCGCTATTGAATACCTGGGCATATCCCCCGAAGAGTACACCACGCTCTTCAATGGAGTGTGGCCGCGCCCATGCTCCCCGCGGGAAGACCTGCGCGTGTCGCAGGATGAACTCAATCCCTGGCAATTGTATGGGTTTGCATCGGAGCATTCAGAAGAGATTCACTGGATCGATATGGTCATCCGACTGCCTGAGTTTCTCAAACGCACATGTCTCACCTACTGCGAATTCATCGAGCTGTGGAAATGTGGACCCTTCAAATTTCGCAATGGAGCTGACAGGGAAGGTAAATTCCCCGACTGCGAACCATGCTGCCTGGAAAAGCTCAGGCTGCAATTCCCTAAGGGGCCCACCCCCGCACAGCTTTGGGAGATAATAGTATTCATTCGGCTTTGGCAGAAGCTGAGGCGATTGTGTGGGGCTGATTACACAATATGTGAACTCACAGATATCTGCAGGGTCCTGCAATTCCCCAATCCTGACTTCATTCGACAGCTTGCGGCTTTCCAAATGCTCCGCGACCAATTTCGGCTGAAGCTTACAGGCGAGAATGCTCCCTCAGGAGCTACCGGCGCGAACCGCACTTATTTGCTCTCGCTCTGGGAGGGACCTGCAGCGATACATTGGCATTGGGCGGTCCAGCACCTGATCGAAGGAATCGCCTGGCACGCGAAATGCCGTCACAAATGCGAGCATCGTGGACTAGACTTCCTTAAACTGCTATCATCGAACTTTAATCCACTTTCCCGCCTGGCCGGATTCAACCCGGCGTCGGCTAAATACACCTGGCACTTTGCGCCCACCCACACTCTGCGTTTTGCCGAAGTGCTCGCCAAAATCTACGCCTCAAACTTCACTATCGGCGAAATGCTGTTCCTTTTTACCGCCGACCCTCATTTGGAGGGGGAAGATCCGTTTCCACTCCAGGATAAAGACGAAGCCGACGACTTGCCGCTTGGCCTTCCGGAAGAAGAGCGCAGCCACTCACTGTGGGAATTGCGGCGAAAGCTGCTTCACGTCCACGTGCCGGACGAAGAGTCACACCATTGGACATGGCGGCGCATCGAATCCGCGCTCACTCACGAGTTCGGTTTTGCAGCCGTCGACGTGCTTACGTTCGGAGAGCATTTCTTCCCTCACGTTCTGGAGATGCATGGGCAGCCGGTCGGTCCGCAAGCTCGCAGGTTTATAGGCAGTCTCCCGGTCACCACGCCCCAGATATGGAATACACCGCCGGAAGGCCCTTTCCACTATGATGCCGCAACCCATGACCTGTGGGCGGTTTTGCCTCTCCCCGATGAAGAGGTGCTGGAGCAATTGACACGCCTCCAGGCCCTGAAGCCTCCTGAACGACAAGCGGTCCAGGACGTCTATTTCCAACCCCGGATGATGCTGAGCACGTTTGCCATGCTCTTCAGCAATTTCGGGGAAGCCGAGCGCCGCCTTATCGAGGATAAGGACCAGGAAGAGCGATGGCGCTACTTTCAGCGGCAGTTCAGCCTGTGTCACGCTCGACGTGGTGTTTTGGCGCGGCATCTGTCGGAGCACGTGGAAGCTGCTACCTGCCAGGAACGACCGGAGGGTGTCGAGACTGCCATGCTGCTGCTCAAGAAACTGTACGCGGACGAAAATTTCGCCACCGCGAGTTGGGAAAACGACAATGGACAGGTACCGCCGGTAACCTGGACCCCTCCTCCCTATGGTGGCGCACTCGCCGCTTTGCTCGGCTTGGCGGGCACCGGACTCTACGGGGAATTCAACGTCGGAGGGAATGTCGCCTGGCGCGAAACGCGGGGGCCCATGGTCGCCTTCGGGCACGAGCGAGACCGCCATAACTGTCCTGTGCCCACGGTGATCCCATCCATGGGGCTCGTGCTAACGACCCAGCAGATGATGTCCGTCACCGTTCGCAACGGATTCGCCATGGAGGACGCCAACGGCCGGTGGCTAGGGGGGGCCGAGGGATTCACCGTGAAATGGCACGGGGCTTTGCTGATCGATGAGCAAGGCGAATATCGTTTCTGCGCCGGAGCCCCGACGCCGGATCATGAGGAGCCAAGCCTTGAGACCGCGCGGCACAGCTCCTGGAAAGTCATTCTGAAGCGCGGTCAGAAGACTTGGGTTCTTCTGCGCCACCACTGGCAGGGCGAAGAGGACCTTCATTGCGAGTCGTTGCAACTCAGGCGCGGCGCTTATGAGATGACCGTGGAGTTCGTCCAACATTCGCCGGAATATCTTAGTAAACCTGACGAAGTGCATCCGCAGCATACCGGCTTTGAGATCAAGTACTCCGGACCCGACAGCCATCATAAGCTGGTTGCGATTCCACACGACCGGCTTATCCGTGTCTTGAAAAGCGACACGCTCGCGGTCGCCGGCTTAGGCGGATCACCGGCCGGTTTCCTTGACCAGCTCTACACCAGCTCCCTGCGCGATATCCGCAGGACCTACCAGAGAGTGTTCAAGGCGCTGCTCTTTTCCCACAGATTCGCGCTGTCCGCCAAGCCACACGCCGGCCAAGGGTCGGAACTGGGTTACATGCTGGCCCAAAAGGATAAATTCGCCGGCTCTTCGTGCTACCTCAATGCAGGTGTATTCACCATCCATCGCGCCGATTTCGATTTTAACTTCCTCCCGGTAAGGGACGATTACCATCCGCCTGTCCAGGACTCACGCACGAACCCGGCCGCCAAGCGGATTCAGGCCATGTTCGACTGGTGGGAACGTATCTTCGATTACGACTGCGTGCGCAAGGAGGTGCACAAGGACTGTGAGCGCCATCTCTGGGTCCTGTTTGCGGAGGCCTTCGAGAAGCAGCCCGCAGACCCTGGAAGTCTCCTTCGCCACATGTGCGCGGACGCAAGACACTGGCCCCTGGATCTGCATTTTTTTCAGGATCAGTTCTCGTCCATTTACGCTGTCACGAGCATCGACCTGGAGGACGACCGTTGGATGGTCCGTGCGTGGCATGCAGACCGGTGGCTGCGCCAGCTCTGGCGCCATTGCACTGTTAAAGACATGACCATAGCCCGTCCCGACCTCTGGGCTTCCAACGATCCAGGCGAACTGGTCTTCGGCCAAGCCGAGACCGGCAACGCCAATCTTCTTCAATTCCTCTGCGACGGCTGCTTTGAAAATGGAGCGCCGCGCCGCTACGACGACGTCGAGCGCCTCAACGACGGGCTGCGTGAACGCGGCCGCGAAGCCCTCATCAGCTATCTCTGCGGCCCTAACGGAATTGTACATACATCGAAGGAGTTGAGCGAAATCCTCCTGCTCGATGTGCGTGCCGGACGTTGTGAGAAAGCCAGCCGGATTGAAGAGGCCATCGGCGCAGTCCAGACCTTTATCCGGCGAAGCCGCTTGGGTCTTGAGCCCGGCTGGGCGGTCACGAAGGCTTTCGCACACATGTGGGATTTCCGCTTTGCAACCTACCATGTCTGGCAAGCCTGCAAGCGCCGGGAGATCTATAAGGAAAACTGGATCGAGTGGCACGAATTGGAGAAGGCCAAGAAAATCGATGCATTCCATTTCCTGGACGAAGAACTCAAGCGCGTGACGCTGACCATCGCCGAACCTGGCGGGGTAGATTACTGGCCGGACCACCGGCCTCCAATGCACCCCGGTCTTTGCCTGCTTCAGCAGCGCGGCCCGGCGGAAATGCAGATTCTTCCAGACGCAGTTTCTCCGGCAACGCGCGAAGGCCTCGACCTGCTCGCTACGCCCGAGCGGGACGCCCGCCCTTCGTGGATTACGACCGTGCCGGACCCGGTGCCCGCGCCTCCCCCGCCTGGCGTGGGCGGATTCTCGCCGGCCGGACCTCCCAACGCGCCGGCAAGCAAGTTTCCCGTCTGGCTGGAATGCGCCATGCGTCTTGGTACGCGATTCATTCGGGTCGCCGCCGCTGCTTATCCCCTGGCCTCCACCGAATTCAAACCTTGGCATAAATGTGGCGATGAGTTGGGGCAGGCTGGAAAGGATGAGAAAAAAGAGGAATGCTGCGTTTCCTGCTGCAAGGAGTGCGGCTGCGAACATCCCGCCCACGTAGATGAATACTGGTTCTGGTTGATAGATGCGGAATATTTCGATCCAAAAACACAGCCCGTTTTCAGCGGCGTCTACGACGGCCAGCAAAACGACTACTACAATTTTCTCACCCAGGTAGCGACACCCTGGCACGATACGACTCTGCTCCCCACCTTGCTCCAATGGCCCCCGGAGCCAATGGTGCGACTGGCGTGGTGCCGGGTGCATAATGGCGAATTCCAGCAGCCTCGCCGGTCCGTATGGGGTGTGCCGGTGAATACCGCGGGTCCCACGCCGGATCTCATCTTTCAAGGGAGGGTTGCCGATTCCCTATATTTTGATGTCAGCAATTCCGTGACCGGAACGGGAGGGTTCCGGTACGATATGGTTCCGGATCTCGCAATCGAATTCGATAATCTGGTGGTGCCTCCGGCGGCGCCTCCTCCGCCTCCTCCCGGCGGACTGATCGTCTATCCTTACTTTGCGTACTTCTACCCGGGCGCACGTCTGTTTCCCTGGTCTTCCTACTCCCCGTCGGTCGCGGTGGCTCATGCTCTCCGCGCCCACTGCCGCTTTGAAGCCGCCCTCAAATGGTATGACCTTGTCTACGACCCCCTTGATCACGACAACCGTTGGGCGCGATGCGAAAAAGAAGCACCGCCACCACCTCCGCCGCACATCGAGGTGTTTTCTGAAGTCGAGATAGATGTGGCGACTGAAGGCGAGATCGAGGTCTTGGAGGTAGATACCGAAGTGTTGGCTGAGGTTGGCCTTGAGGCGCGGCCTGAGGTCCACGTCCCACCTGTGCGAGATGACAGTTGCTGTTGTGACGCCACGAAAATATCCTGCCCCGAAGCGAGAGATCGCTCGATTTTGCTCCATTACCTCGAAACTCTGCTCGAATGGGGTGACGCCCTGATGCGCCGTAATTCTCCTGAGGCTCTCCAACAGGCCCGGACGCTCTTCGAAACCATGCGTAAAATCATGGGACATCACCCACACATGGTGAAAAACCACGCGAAGGTGAAGCAAACCGTGGCAACTTTCGATCCCCTCGAGCCGCCGATCAACCCACGGCTCATGATGCTCTATGACCGTTTGGACGATCGCGTGGGGCTCATTCACGATTGTTTGAGCCCCCGGCGGTTGCGCGAAGCTTGCGAGAGGCGTGACGCACAATACTGGGGCGATGATCCCGTGCGTGAGGGGTGGCGCGACACCGCGAGCCCATGCTGCGGCGCTGACGACTGGTGCCATCTCCACAGCCCATACCGCTTCCAGTTCCTGATTCAGAAAGCCAGGGAACTGGCTTCCCGGGTGCGGGAATTGGGCGCGGCGCTGCTCTCGGCGTTCGAGAAAGGCGATGCCGAATATCTGGCGTCCATCCGCGCTCGCCACGAACGAGAATTGGCGCAATTGGGCCGCGAGGTGCGCGAGTCTCAATGGCGCGACGCCGATTGGCAGGTGCAGGCCCTGGAGAAAGCCAAAGCCGCCGACCAGTCGAGTTGGAACTATTATAAAGGGTTGCTCGCTGGCGGTACCGTCGCAAGTGAACTGAACCCGGATGAACAAAGCTATCTATCCTCGATGAATCTTTCAGAGATCGCACACGAAGCGGCATTGGCCCTCGAGGTTACCGCCACAATACTTTATAACTTTCCCGAGTTTAAGCCGGCCGAAGCGGCTGAGGCTGGCGCCCGCGACAGCAACGATCTCGCCGAGATTGAGAACTCGAAAGCGTCTGTGGATTTGACAAACGCCGGATGGGACCGACGCCTGCAAGAGTGGCAACACCAGTTCGACGTTCTTACGATTCAGATCGAACAGACCGAATTGCAGATTCTTGCCGCGGAACGTCGTCGGCACCAGGCTTTGCGGGAACTCGACATTCAGCAGAGGCAGATCGAGCAGGCCAGCGAGTCTCTAGATTTTCTGCGCGACAAGTTCACCAACCATGCCGCGTACCTGTTCCTCCAAAAGCACCTCGCAGACCTTTATTACCAGGTATATGAGCTTGCACTGCACGAAGCCCGTCAGGCTGAGCGCGCGTTCAATTTCGAACGCGGCTACACGGCCCGGAAATTCATCTGTTGCGAGCGCTGGGACAATCTTCACGAGGGTCTTCTCGCGGGCGACAGGCTCCAACTCGACTTGTCGCGAATGGAAAAGGAGTACTGCGATCTCAACCGCAGGGAATATGAGCTTACAAAGCACATCTCGATGCGCACCCAATTTCCCCGTGAATTTTTGACCCTGAGGGTCACGGGACGATGCGAAATCGAAATCCCCGAATGGATGTTCGATCTCGATTATCCCGGCCAATACATGCGTCGTATCAAGAACGTAACGCTGACGATTCCCTGCGTCTCGGGGCCTTACAACGGGGTGCATTGCCGGCTAACCCTGCTGCGAAGCGCCACCCGCGTGGACCCTCTCCTGAGCCCGCCCTCCGCGCTATGCTGTCATTGCGAAAAGAAAGGGAACGGGTACGAGGCCTGCCTGCACGACCCCCGTGTCGTGCAGGAATACGGCGCCACCGAGGCCATCTCGACTTCCACCGGACAAAACGACGCCGGTCTATTTGAAGTCAGCTTCCATGACGACCGGTACCTGCCTTTCGAATTTCGTGGGGCGGCCAGCCGGTGGCGCATAGAGCTTCCACACGAAAACAATTATTTCGACATGGAGACGCTGAGCGACTTGATTTTACACCTCAACTACACCTCGCGCGAAGGCGGCGAACGCTTACGCCACGTGGCTCGGGAAGCCGCCGAGCGGGAACTCCCCGGCGAGGGATGGTGCCTCTTCGACATCCGCCACGACTTTGCCGATGTTTGGGAGCCGTTCCGGCGGAGTTGCCGTCAAGATCACGACGAACACCATGGCGGAAAACATCTTGAACACGACTGCAGCGACCGCCATCGTGACGAGCATGGCAGACACGATCATGGAGAACGCCGCCTGGCGCTCGGGTTCGGCCGAAACATGTTCCCGTTTGTTCCGGGGGATCGCGAACTGTACATCGAGAAAATGGTCTTACTGTTCAATAGCTGCGAGCACTGCCGCTGCGAATGCCCTGAAGAATGCCCCTGCTGCATTGACCCGACCCCGGCCTGGCACGAAATCAAATTGGAATGCGGACACGGCAGGGAAGAAGAGCGTTTCCGTTGCGCGCTGAGCGAGTACTGGCCGGGAAACTATCACGGCGTGGTAGAGACTCACGTCGGTCCTTTGCATGCTCACGGCGAACGAGCCGAAGTGCGATTCCGCTTCCCGGAGGACGCGTGCTGCATCACGCGGGCCTACCTGCTCTGCAGGTACAAGCTCGAAGACAAGTGCCCAAGACGCAAGGAGGTTCCTCCGTTACGATGCAACCCATGCGATGAGGACGACCTTCAAACGGAAAATCCATGCATAAAACGGCGATGACCACACGAAATTGTCAGGTATTACAAGTGAATGGGGACTAGCATGGTAGATGAGCAATCTGCAGGAGATGTCAACGGGACCACATCTGACGATAAATTTCGTCCGATCACCCCTCAAATCAACTTGCCCAAAGGCGGCGGCGCGATTCGCGGCATCGGAGAGAAGTTTGCAGCCAATCCGGTCACCGGCACCGGGTCGATGACTGTTCCGTTCTACACGAGTCCAGGGCGGTCCGGATTTGGTCCTCAACTGTCTCTTTCGTACGATTCAGGGTCCGGCAACGGCCCGTTCGGTTTCGGTTGGTCGCTCGCGCAGCCTTCCATCACTCGCAAGACTAACAAGGGTTTGCCTCGGTACAATGACGCGGAGGAATCCGATATATTCATCCTCTCCGGCGCGGAAGACCTAATGCCGCTCCTTAATGAGAATAACGGCAGGTGGGAGCGCGATGTATCGACTCGCACTGTCTACAGCAAGAAGTACTCCATCCACCGCTACCGGCCTCGAGTCGATGGGCTCTTCGCTCGAATCGAGCGGTGGGCTAATATACTCGATCCGCACGATACGTTCTGGCGCTCGATCTCGAAGAACAACATCACGACATGGTACGGAAAGACCCCTGAGAGCCGTATTGCCGATCCTTACGATCCATCTCGCGTGTTTACGTGGCTCATCTGCGAAAGCCATGACGACAAGGGCAACGTCATTTCCTACCGGTACAAGGCGGAAGACTCCGAAGGGGTGGACACAACTCAGGCCTGTGAGCGTAACCGAACGGACGCTACCAGATCCGCCAACCGCTATGTCAAACATGTCTTCTACGGAAACCGGACACCGTACTATCCCGACCTGACTGCTCAGGCGCCCGTTTCACTCCCGGCTGACTGGTGCTTTGAGCTTGTGTTCGACTACGGGGAGCACGACCTCGATGTGCCCCTGCCTCAAGCGACCGGCATGCCGTGGCTCTGCCGGTCGGATCACTTCTCTACTTATCGCGCGACGTTCGAGGTGCGCACATACCGTCTCTGCCGCCGCGCGCTCATGTTCCATCACTTCGAAAACCAGCCTGGTGTCGGACTAAACTGCCTCGTTCGGTCGACCAACCTCACTCACGCGCACCCGGTCGTGCCGTCCCCAGACCCGAGCAAACCGTTCTATTCATACCTGCTGGCAGCCACGCAGACGGGTTATCGTCGCAATCCGGGCGGGAGTTATTTTTCGAAGTCCCTGCCACCACTTGAGTTCGTATACACCGAAGCCACTATCGACGAGACTGTCCGAGATATCGATCCCACAAGCCTCGAAAACCTTCCTTACGGATTGGACGGCGCAAAATATCAATGGGTGGACCTGAACGGGGAAGGGGTGCCCGGTATTCTCACCGAGCAGGCAGGGAACTGGTTCTACAAATCGAACCTTAGTCCGGCCAACGTGCGGATGGAGAATGAAAAAGAAGTGACCCTGGCTCGATTCGGTCCTATGAACGCTGTTGCGTTACAGCCTTCGCTCGTCGCACTCGGCAGCGGCCGCCAGCATTTGCTTGACCTTGCCGGCGACGGTCATTTGGACCTGGTGCAGTACGATGGCCAGACGCCAGGATACTACGAGCGAACGGAAGACGATGAGTGGTGCCCGTTCAGGACATTCCCCTCCCTTCCTGTTCTCGACTGGAAAAACCCCAATCTCAAGTTCGTCGATCTGACCGGGGACGGCTTCCCGGATCTTTTGATCAGCGAAGACGATGCGTTCTGGTGGTATACCTGCTACGCCAAGGCAGGCTTCGGGCCTGCGCATCGGGCGCCCCGGGCATTGGATGAAGAGAAGGGGCCCAAGCTCATATTTTTCGACAGTACCGATTCGATCTTCCTGGCTGACATGTCCGGGGACGGGCTTAATGATATAGTCCGCATTCGGAACGGCGAGGTCTGCTACTGGCCGAACCTAGGCTACGGAAGGTTCGGGACAAAAGTGACAATGGACCATGCGCCCTGGTTCGAAACGCCGGACCTCTTCGACGGGCGGCGCATTCAACTCGCGGACATTGACGGATCGGGCACAGCCGACATCATTTACTTTGCAAGCGAAGGCGTGCAGCTTTACTTCAATCAATCCGGCAATGGTTGGGGCGCAATGCGGGCGTTGAGTGTATTTCCCCGTGTGGAAAACGTTTCATCGGCGACTGCCATGGACCTTCTCGGCAACGGCACTGCGTGCATGGTTTGGTCGTCGCCGCTGCCCGAATATTCGCATCACCCTATACGGTACGTGGACCTTATGGGCGGGCAGAAGCCACACCTACTGGTGCATGCTGCCAATAACCTCGGCGCAGAGACCCGCGTTCAATACGCCCCCTCGACCAAATTCTATGTGGCGGACAAGCTGGCCGGCACTCCATGGGTGACCCGATTGCCGTTCCCGGTATACGTGGTCGAGCGCGTGGACACTTACGATTATGTCAGCCGCAACCGCTTCGTCACTCGCTACGCCTACCACCATGGTTATTACGACGGTGTGGAGCGCGAGTTTCGCGGTTTTGGCAGGGTTGACCAATGGGACACAGAGGAATTTGTAACCCTCACCGACACTGATGCATTTCCGGCTACCAACTTCGACGCCGCCTCGAACGTTCCGCCCGCGCTAACCAAAACTTGGTTTCATACCGGGGCATATTTCGGTGAAGGACGCATCTCAAAGCACCTCGAACACGAATACTATCGTGACGGGGACTCGGCGGAGGGGATTTCAGGGCTCACTGAAAAGCAGTTCAGGGCAATGACGCTCGACGATACCATATTGCCCACCACCATCTTTATTTCCGATGGCCGACGGCTGACCTGCGATTTCTCGCCCGAAGAATACCGTGAAGCTTGCCGGGCGCTACGCGGCTCGATCCTGCGGCAGGAAGTCTACGGCCTCGATGGCACCGAAGCCGCCGACCGCCCCTACAGCGTTTCCGAGCGAAACTACACTATCGAGGTATTGCAGCCTCAGGGGCCGAACCGGTATGGCGCTTTCTCTTCGCACGCACGGGAGACGATCGACTTTCACTATGAGCGAAAGCTATTCAAGGTGGCCAATGGCACACTGGTGGACCCAAACGCCCCTTCACCAAATGCCAAAGATTTCGCCGATCCGCGGGTGACGCATACGGTTACTTTAGCAGTCGATCCCTACGGAAACGTACTGCAATCGGTCGCCATCGGCTATGGACGCCGCTATATCGATCCCACGCTATTAACGCAGGACCTTGCGAAGCAAATCACTACGCTATCCACGTACATGGTGAACAGCTATACCAATGCAGTACTGCAACACGACGATTATCGCACCCCTTTGCCGGCCGAAGCCCTCTCCTACGAATTAACCCAGGTCCAACCGGATGCTGCGCAAGCGAATGTGACCAACCTCTTTCGTTTCCACGAACTGCAAAAGAAAGTGAAGGCCGCCAGTGACGGACAGCACGACATCCCTTACGAAGACATCTATCCTAAGGGTCTGCAAGCCGGCCACCCCTATCGCCGATTGATCGGGAGGACGCGCACCCTGTACCGGCCGAACGACCTGGGAGCGGCTACCGGAAATCCCAAGGCCCTGCTGCCCTTGGGGAAAGCAGAGTCACTTGCGCTCCGGGGGGAAGGTTACAAGCTCGCCTTTACGCCCGGCTTAATTGCGCAAGTCTACCAACGCGGTTCGACCGCACTGCTGTCCACTCCCGCCGCTGTCCTTGGCAGTGTCGGTGCTGACGGTGGTGGCTACGTCGATCTGGATGGCGACGGGAATTGGTGGGTCCGATCGGGTCGAATCTTCTATCTTCCGACAGTCCATTCTTCATTGCAGGAATTAGAGGAAGCGGCCCACAACTTCTTCTTGCCGCGCCGCTTTGAAGACCCCTTCGGCAACGTGACCTCGATCGATTACGACGCATACGATCTGTTGGTTGCACAGACCACCGATGCCGCAGGCAATGTGACTGCGGCGGTTAACGATTATCGGGTCCTCGGGCCCGCCTTGATGACCGATCCGAACGGGAATCGAAGCGACGTGAGCTTCGATTCCTTGGGTCTGGTAGTTGCAACCGCGATCATGGGCAAATCTGGGGAGAATCTCGGCGATCTATTGACCGGTTTTTCCCCAGACCTGCCCCAGTCGCAAATCGACGCCTTCTACGATGCGAATGACCCCCACGCGCTCGCAGCGCCTCTATTGGGGAACGCCACCTCGCGCGTCGTCTACGATATGGACAGGTTCTTCAACACCTGTAAGAAGTCACCTGGCGACTCTTCGAAATGGCTGCCCGCTTTCGTCGCGACCATCTCCCGCGTAACCCATTTCTTCGATCTCGCAGCGGGTCAGGAAAGTAAGCTCCAGATCGGCTTCAGCTTCTCAGATGGTTTCGGCCGTGAAATTCAGAAGAAAATCCAGTCTGAATCTGGCCCAATTGTCGATGGAGGCCCGGTTGTCGATCCACGATGGGTGGGCAGCGGCTGGACCATCTTCAACAACAAGGGCAAGCCCGTCCGTAAGTACGAACCTTTCTTCAGTCAGTTATCTAAAGGGCACCAGTTCGAGTTCGGCGCTCAGGTAGGAGTTAGCTCTATTCTCTGTTATGACCCGGTCGAACGGGTCGTAGCCGCCATCCACGCAGAACACACTTATGAGAAGGTGGTCTTTGATCCCTGGCATCAGGCAACCTGGGATGTGAACGACACCGTTCTCCAAACTGATCCAAAGGCTGATTCCAACGTGGGCGATTTTTTCAAGCTGCTGCCAAAAGACGATTACCGGCCGACGTGGTATACGCAACGCATCGGAGGGGCACTCGGTCCCAAGGAACAGGATGCCGCCTCAAAAGCAGCGGCTCATGCAAACACACCGGCGACTACGTATTTAGACACGCTCGGACGAACGTTCCTCACAATTCTCGACAACGGCGGAGACGCTAAATACCCTTCACGGGCGGAACTCGACATCGAAGGCAATCAACGCTCGGTCCGCGATGCCATCGTTCAGAATGGAAATCTGCAGGGACGAATCGTCATGCTCTACGACTATGACATGCTCAGCAATCGGATACACCAGGCAAGCATGGAGGCCGGCGAGCGTTGGACTTTGAACGATTGCACCGGCAAAGCTATTCGTTCCTGGGACAGCCGTGGCCACAATTTCCGCACCGAATACGACGCACTGCGACGACCAACAGGCCTGTTCGTCCTGGGAACCGATCCGGTCAACTCGGACCAGCGGACGACATCCGGCGAGGTGCTCTACGAAAAAATCACCTACGGAGAAGGTCAGCCCAACTCCGAGATCGTCAACATGCGCACACGCATCTTTCAGCATATGGACGCCGCAGGTATCGTCACAAACATGGGTACCCACCCCGTCACAGACCGGAATGAAGGCTTCGACTTCAAGGGCAACCTGTTGCGCGGCAGCCGGGCATTAATCGCCGATTACAAGGCTCTGCCGGATTGGTCGGCGCCTCCTCCAACGACCGAACGTTTTGTCAGCAGCACTCAATATGATGCTCTCAATCGCCCGACGCAGACCATCTCGCCACATAGCGAGCGGCCCGGTTCAAATATCAACATCATTCAGCCGGTTTACAATGAGGCCAACCTGCTTGAGCAGGTTCATGCCTGGCTCAACCAGAATTCCGAGCCGACAGACTTGCTTGATCCGAACACGGCTAACTTGCGGGCAGTCACCAATATCGACTACAATGCCAGGGGTCAACGCGTGCTCATTCAATACGGCAACGGCGCGAGCACGAGCTACCAATACGATCCGCTGACCTTTCGTCTTGTTCGATTGACCACCCAGCGCAATGCCGCTGCTTTTCCTAACGATTGCCCGCACCCTGCGCCTGCCGGCTGGCCCGGCTGCCAGGTACAGAACCTGAACTACACTTTCGATCCGATTGGCAACATCACATACATCCGAGACGACGCTCAGCAAACAGTATATTTCCGAAACAAGCGAGTCGAACCGAGCGCCGACTATACCTATGATCCCATCTACCGCCTGGTCAAAGCCACCGGACGGGAACACCTGGGATTAAATGGAAATGGAAACCAGCTGCCTCCAACCCCTACCTCCTACAACGATGTTTCCCGGATCGGCTTGCTGAGTCCGAACGACGGGAATGCGACGGGAACATACTTTGAGCAATACCAGTACGACGCGGTAGGCAACTTTCTCCAATTCATTCATAAGGGATCAAATCCAGCCAGCCCCGGCTGGACGCGTTCCTACACTTATAACGAAGCCAGTCTGCTCGAACCTGACAAGGTGAGTAGCCGCCTAAGCAGCACCGCGATCAGCGGCAATCAGCCTTTGAACGAACCATACACCTACGACTTGCACGGCAATATGACCAGCATGCCACAGTTGCAAATCATGCAATGGGACTTCAAGGACGAGTTGCATGTAACGCAACGGCAGGCTGTGAACGCGAGTGATCGGGACGGAACATCGCAGCAGGGCGAGCGCACTTTCTACGTCTATAACGCCTCCGGGCAACGGGTGCGCAAGGTCACCGAGCGCCAAAACGGCACGCGCATGAAGGAGCGGATCTATTTAGGCGGCTACGAGGTGTACCGCGAATACGACGGGCAAGGTAATAACGTGTCCCTGGAGCGTGAAACCCTGCATGTGATGGATGACAAGCAGCGCATTGCCCTGGTGGAAACCAGGACAATCAATACGGCCAATGACGATTCTCCGAAGCAGCTCATTCGTTACCAGTTCGGCAATCATCTCGGCTCGGTAAGTCTGGAGCTGGATGACCAAGGCAGGGTGATTTCCTATGAGGAATACACGCCGTATGGCAGCACCTCTTATCAGGCGGTGGATTCAGGGATCAAGGCGGCGGCGAAACGGTATCGGTATACGGGGATGGAGAGGGATGAGGAGTCTGGGCTTGATTACCACGGGGCGAGGTACTACGCATTGTGGGTTGGTCGCTGGATATCTATAGATCCTAAGATGCCGCCACAACTGCATCATGATTCACCCACCCTCCCACAAAAGAATGTGCTTAATACTTCGTTTCTTCCCGAGGTCTTAAATCCCTATCTTTTTGTATTGAACAATCCACTTGTTTACACAGATCCAAATGGTGAAACACCAGTTAAAATCGGTGATGTATACGTTATTAGTGGAACCATCAATGGAGAAAAGGTGGTATATACCGGATCTACTGCGCAGGAGCTTAAAGCACGCTTCAGCAAGCACAAATGGAAAGAACTTATTCAGGATCCGGATACAGTTGTTTATCATGCTGAGATAAGAGCAGAGTTAAATGTAGCCCTTTCTGATCGACAAACGCTATTGAGTGCACAAAATGAGGCCCTTCGTGCTGCCGAACAGGTCGTGTTGAAGCGGCGCAGGTCTGATACTTCCAGAACGGCTAGTGGTGAAGAGCAAAGAGGGCTGACCATAGAGGGAAGTGAATTGAATATACCAAACGCTGCTAGAGAGGAAAATATAGCGGAATGGGCGGACCGTCACAACGTCTCCATCGGACCTACGACGAGGCTTGAGGGACTCATGCTCAAAGTGGATGCCGTGTCCACAATAATTTCTGTTTACCTGATGTGGAAAGAGTTCAATAGTCCAGAGTATATATGGGCACCAATGGAGTTTGAGGACGAGTATGGAAGATACAACCTCTATAAAGAGCCGGGCACCGGCGTTGGCTGCGGATCACGCTGTGACATTGGTACGTATGGCGAACAAACCGCTGGTGGCTCAGAGTTTCTATATTTCAAGTCATACATATCAGGTTCGTCCAAAGGGACAATGGTTGAAATCTCCCCTAGCAAATGGGATGAATTGATAAAGGAACATGAAGCGCTCTATGGTGCCGGCGATGAGGAGGACTTTACTCCAGGGTTGCTACGCCCCAGGCTTCCCACGATCTATGTAGACCCACTTAAATCGTTCCGCCCACCAGAGCCCGGACCCACGTGAACGGGGAAAATAGGAGAGTGGTAAAAACCGGGGGAGCTACGCAGCCTCTTGGTAGCCGCCGCTCTCCTCCCGAGCAAATGCCGGGTACCATCGCGGGAAAACGCTCCGAAGTTCTTCGTTAAGTACTCGGGTGCGGACCTGGAGCAACAAGTGGGCGCCCTGCTGACTCCAGCGCATCTGTTGCTTTTTGACCATTCGTTTGCTTACCACTTGGTTGACGGCCGATTCCACAAATTCGGTCGATATCGCCTCGCTGGGGGTCGGCGAGGATTCAAGCAGGGCAAGCTATCGGTCTCGGCCAGCCTCGGCGTCTGGTATCTCGGCATCGGCAAATGGGACCACCGCGTTAACACACTGACGGGCTCCGACGTCATTGCCAGGCAGCTAAGCGGGGCTAGACCAGCGAACTGGTGGGTTGCGCCCCCGAGTCAAACAACAACCACGCCGACACCCCCTACGCCATCAGCACCGAGCCAGACGCCAGTGCCTGTCGCTCCGACCCCCCCGCCGACGCCCCCGTCGGGTGGCGTGTGGATCTGACAACACCCATCAACAAGGTTGGGGGGGGAGAAGGAACCCCAACACGCCCCGAGGTTCTTTTCACCACCAGTTCGATTGCCCGGTAGTTGTAGTACCTTGCAAACATAAACGGATTTGCTTTTTGATACGCAGCCTGTGCGTGCAACTGGAAAGCCCGTCATCGACTGGATCGGTCTCAAAGGTTTCAGCGTCAAATATCCTTTGGAATGGATAAATTGAAAACCGTTCCACCCTTCGTGCCACGCTCCACCCGGACTTCACCTTGGTGCAGTTCGACTATTTCTTTTACGATTGCAAGCCCCAGGCCCGTACCCTCGATCCCGTCGGGCGCGCCTTGCCGCTGAAAAGGCTTGAACATCTCTCCGCTGTCTTTAGCCTGGATGCCTACGCCATCGTCTCTTATCGTGAAACGATGGAGATTCTCCGATTCTTCATAGCCGATTTCAATGGTAGTGAGCCCGTTGCCTCCGTATTTGAGGGCGTTGTCGATCAGATTTCTAAGAACTCTGAGGATGGAAATCTTGTCTGCGCGCACATGGGGGACCCCTTTGGGCTCGATCAGGTTTATCCGCCGCTCTCTCAGCCGGGCCGCAAACTCGTCCCGCAACATGCAAAAGACCTCCTCCATATCTATCGCCTCGATTATGAGAGGGGTTTCCTTTGTAGCAATAAACTGATTGATTGCATCAACCAGCGAGGCCACATGCTCTGACGCCTTCGTTATCTGGTCGCAAAAGCCGGCTCCTTTTTCACCGAGTATTTCCGCGAAGTTTTTCCGTAACAGTCTGGCAAGACCGTAGATTCCAATTGAGGGACTTTTCAGATCGTGTGCTACTGAGTAGGCAAATATCTTCAGCTTTTCAGAGCTCGTCAGGAGTTCTTCAGCAATCCTGATTCGCTCTGCAACTTCATTTTCCAGGTTGCGGTTCGCCTCCTCCAGGGCAGCGGTTCGCCTCTCCACACGCCCCTCGAGCTCGTCGTGAGCTCTTTGCAGCGCCTCTTCGGCTCGTTTGCGCTCGGTTATGTCGAGCGTCACCCCCACCAACCCGGCAACGTTGCCTTCGGAGTCCGTAAAGATTCCCTTTGTTATTATGACGTCATGTTCTTTTCCGTCCGGGTATAGCAGCCGTGTTTCATACATCTTTTCACCGGGACGCTCGAAAAGCTCGGTGTCGTGCTGCTCATATCGAGCGGCAAGCACTTCAGGAAAGAGATCGGAAGCCGACTTCCCAATGATGCAGCCCCTGTCCAATCCTATGCGCGCCTCGAATGCCTTATTGCATCCCAGGTACTTTCCCCCTTTATCCTTAAAAAAGATCGGGTTTGGTATCGTGTCGATCAATACCTGCAGGAACTGAAGCTGGTCCCGTAGAGTCTTCTCGACTTCACGGCGGCCTTCTGCCATCGCCTCCAGTTCCGAAACTCTGGCGCGAAGGCGCTCGAGTTCGACCTCTAATCCCGCTTCTCCATTCTCGTCGCTCATCCGTGATCTCCTCGTTCAGTCCGGCAGGTGACGTTCGGCATTGCAGGGTCTCTGAAACGGATTTGTAAAGAAGATATGGATAGTGAGCCAAAATGTCTCGGACGCAATCTCTGAAATAGTTCCCTTCCGGAACTTGAGCTTGGCGGCCGGCTTCAAGCCCGAACGGAAGCAACCTTTCACGCCCCTTCGGGATATCCTGAAACTATGAAAAGACCCGTAAACTCGTAGGATGGGTGGAACGTAGCGCAACCCATCAAGTCTTTTCGAAACAGCTTTGCACGTCCCTCCGGGTCACCCTGAAACCACGAAAAGACCCGGCGCTGCGAACGTGCAACCTCATAACTGTGTCTTCTGATTTATCCGTGCGCATCCGTGTTCATCCGTGGTTCGATATTTCTCTGCGTTCTCTGCGACTCTGCGGTGGAATCTTTTCGAAGCAGCACCGGATAATAAATCATTTTTTCGACATTATCCCGTGAAAAGCGATACCTTTGAAAAGCAGAAATCGAGACGGCCCGGCACAACCCCGGGATCTTGGCACTGAGCGATAAGCGGGCGGCAGGGAACGAAAAAATCTCCCTGCCCTTAGCAACTCTTCTTGTGACTGCAACTCATCTTGTGATTGACGAAGCAAGGCGCATCACTTATTCTGTTTAACTTAACCCATTAAAAAGCCGTTAATAACTACAATCCTGTAAAGTAGAGGAACGAATTCCCGCCGCCCCATTCCGGACGCCTGCAGCGCCAGCCGGAAGCAGGAGCTGCGGCTGAACGCACAATGGAGAAAAGAGATGAAAAGGAAGGCCTTTATTTTTTTTCAGATTATCGTCTGCTCATTTATCCTTTTTCAGTCCGACCGAATCCTTTGCGCCGGCCCTTCGGAAGAATTCCCGGCTGCGAAGTTCACCCTTCCGGCCCCTGATTCTTTGGATGCGCAGAAATATCTTGGCCTCAAGGCAATGGAGCCGTTCAAAGTTTCTGATATAAAAGCAAAGCTGGTCGTTATCGAGTTTATGAGTGCGTTTTGCCCCTATTGCCTCGCCAACGCTCCAATAATCAATAACATCCACAAAACGATCCAGGCAGACTCGCGTCTGGCGGACGTAAAAGTGATAGCAATAGCGTGTGGCAATGAAAAAGCCGAGGTGGACGCTTACAAAAAGAAGTTCAAGACGTCTTTTCCGGTCCTGCTTGACCAGGATTTCGAAATTTCCGCCTCCATGGATGGCGTGCCCACGCCAACGACCATGATCGTTTCAACCGAAAACGGTAAAGTGCTGTTCAGCGAAACCGGCGTCATTAAGGACTCTGACAGGTTCCTAAAGGAACTGAAGGCTTTGCACAAAAATAAATAGCCGAATAAATGACCGATACCGAACTGGAAAACAAAAAAAATTTACTGAACGCCTCTATCCTCCGGGATTTGCCGCCCGAGCAAATCGATGAACTTGCCCGGTCTTTTCAGTACAGGCATGTGCGGCCTCAGGAGATCATCTTCAAGGAGGGGGACCCGGCTGACGCATTCTATCTTATCGATTCCGGCCGTGTCAGGATTTATGTGAGGCACGAGAACAAGATGGAAAGGGAGATTTCTCTGCTCGGGCGGGGCGATCATTTCGGCGAGGTGGCTCTTCTGGCGGCCGACACGCGTACGGCCAACGCGGAGAGTCTGGCCGAGACAAACCTGCTGGTGCTGTCCAAAGAACGATTTGACCTCCTGATGCGGGATTACCCTGATATTTCCAGGAAGTTTGTCCGGGAGATGCGCGGCTGGCTCATCAAAGACCAGGAAATCATAGAAGAGGAAGCCGATGCGGTAATCAGGGCTTCCAGGGTGTCCTGGTTCGATTTTGTCCTTGTCATTGGAGTGAGCGTTCTTCTTGCGATAACCTTTAACATGTCAAATCCCTACGGAATTCCCCTTTTCCCCGAGCGTCCGGACCCCGTCCCTTCGATCGGCGCAGTTGCGGCGCTGGAAGGCTACAGGCAGGGACAAACTCTCATTGTGGACGCCAGGCCTGAGAATTTCTACCAGTTGCGGCACATAAAGGGCGCAGTCAACATGCCGCTGCCTCTTTTCGATATTGTGTACCTGATGAGCTTCTCCGAAGAAGACAAGGACAAGCAGATAGTGGTTTACGGAAATACGGTAAGCAGGCCCTATGACCTCGAAATCGCGGACAAATTGCTGCTAAGAGGATATACGGATGTGAAGGTTCTCCAGGGTGGCCTCAGCGCATGGGAGGCCATGGGGTATCCGGTTGAACAAAAGGTCTCGAAATGATCCCATCTCTTGTTGATCGAGCGGTAAGTAGCGAGTATCTCTCTTTAGTGCTGAGGATTTTCCTGGGTTCTTTCTTCATCTACGCGAGTCTGAGCAAAATACCCTACCCCGCCCAGTTCGCGGAAGCAATAGCCAATTACCGGCTGGTTCCCTACATGATTCTCAACCTGGGAGCTGTCGTACTGCCATGGATCGAGCTCGTCTCAGGCCTTTTTTTGATCATCGGTTTCAAGTCCCGCACGTCCGTAATAGTGATCGGACTGCTCCTGATAATGTTCGATGTAATGATCCTGATCAACATGTACCAGGGCGCCCCGATCACCTGCGGGTGCTACGATACGGTTGGTGAGCCGATTGGGTGGAAAAAGGTCCTCGAAAATGCACTAATGCTGGTTTTCTCGGTCCAAGTTTATTATTTTGACAGACCGGTGCTTTCGCACAAACTGAAATCTATTATTGGCGCGGGGAATCGAACCACTCCCGTCGAATCGTGATTCAGATATGCGTGTAAAGATACAATTTATGGTTTGTTTCCGGTTGCTTCTGGTTTGCCTGATCTTCGCCGCCGTGACCGGTTGCGGACAAAGACCGGCATACGTTGGGACCTACATCGCCGATGTCAATGATTCTCCGAATCACCATGAGACCTCTCTGGAATTGAAAGAAACGGGTGTTGGCGTGTGGAGGGTGGGCGACTATGAGGTAGCATTTGTCTGGTACGCGAAAGGCAACGAACTCAGGCTCAACACCAAAAACGGGGGAGTAATCGTTGCGGATATCAATAACGGAGTTATCCACTGCACCCTCCCAGGATCAAAAGACCTCCGGTTCAGGAAAGTCAAATAACACCATTGCTTCCAAAGAGTTTCAAGGCGAAGAAAAGTGCTTGATATTTTAAGGAGCCGCAGTAGCATTGAGCGCTTTTCCGAGAAGGAGACCATCAGCAAGGAATCGGATTATGACTGACAAACGCGCCTCGGGAACCATTCCGGCATTGCGCTGGATATCGATTTCGGTCCTTATTCTGGCCCTAGCAGGCTGTTCCATCAAACAATTAGCGATGGATAGTCTCGGCAACGCTCTGGCCGAAGGCTCATCTGTTTATGCTTCCGACGACGATCCCGACCTGGTGGGCGCGGCGCTGCCTTTTGGTCTGAAAACGATCGAGGGCCTGCTGGCGCAGTCGCCACATCATAGAGTGCTGCTGTTGGCGGCTGCGAGCGGTTTTACCCAGTACGCCTATGCCTTTGTGCAGACGGAGGCCGATTTCGTTGAAGATACCGACCTTACGCGGGCCATGTTTCTCAGGGAGCGTGCGCTGCGTCTTTACCGCCGGGCGCTGGGTTACGGAATTCGCGGCCTCGAGGAAGTTCAGCCGGGTTTTGCCGGTCTGCTAAGGAGCGATCCCGCCAGGGCGTTGGCTCCGATGGGCAAAAAGGATGTGCCGCTTCTTTACTGGACCGCCGCCGCGTGGGGGGCCGCCATCTCGCTTGATAAAACCAACCCTGCCCTTTCGGTGGACCTGCCCGCGGTAGAAGCCATCATTCGGCGCGCCCTGGAACTTGACGATAAATTTGGTTCGGGAACGATTTATGATTTTATGATTGCGTACGAAGGTGGGAGGCCGGCCGCGGCCGGAGGCTCCATCGACCGTGCGCGCGAAAGCCTTGCGCGGGCGATCGATCTGTCCGGAGGACGAAGGGCCGCCCCCCTGGTTTCGTTTGCTGAAACCGTTGACGTCTCCACGCAGGACCGGGCTGAGTTCAAGAAACTGCTCGACCAGGCGCTTGCAATCAATATCGATGACGCTCCGGACCAGCGGCTTTCTAATATTATTGCACAGCGCCGGGCGCGATGGCTCCTCGGCCGAATGGACAGACTCTTTGTTGATTGATTTCAAACAGAATTGGCGTGCACTATGAAACCTCTCAGATGGCTTTGCCTTGCGGCCGCTTTCTTTTTAATTTCAGCATCCACCGCGCTCGGCGCAGGCGAGATTGTCATAAAAGTCGCCACACTCGCGCCCCAGGGGTCTGAATACCACAAGATCCTTCAGGAAATGGGCGCTCAATGGCAAAAAGCTTCCAATGGCCGGATTGTGTTCAGGCTTTATCCGGGTGGAGTAACCGGAGATGACTTGGACATCATCAGGAAGATGCGGCTGGGTACCCTCGATGCCGGGCTTCTTACCGTGGGGGGCCTCAGTCATATAGACCGCAGCATTCTCGCGCTCGAAGTTCCCCTGGCATACGCCGATTACGGTGAGTTGGATTGCGTACGGGATCAGGTCGGTCCCCGGTTGGAACGGCAAATGGAGGAAAAGGGCTTCATTGTCCTCGGATGGTCGGATGGAGGATGGACACACTTTTTTACCAAGTCTCCCGTAAGCACGCCCGACGATCTGAAAAAACTTAAGATGTTCTCATTGGCCGGCGACGACCAATATGTGGAACTCTGCAAAAAGGCTGGCTTCAATCCCGTGCCGCTGCCCTCCACCGAGATTGCGACCGCCCTTCAGACCGGCCTGGTCAATGCCATCACCATGACGCCTCAGGGGGTCCTTCTGATGCAATGGCAAAAGCAACTCACCTATATGACCGATATCAACTGGGCTGTGCTCCTGGGGGGCATAGTGATAACGAAATCTGCCTGGGAAAAAATCCCCGTTGAAATTCGTCCTGCCATCAGGCAGGCATCGCTTGAAGCCTGTCAGCACATGCGCGAATTCGCGAGGCAAACGGAACAAAGAGACCTTGACGCCCTGAAAAAGAGTGGCGTGCAAGTTGTTCCGGTCGACGAAAAAGTCCTGGACGATTGGCGGTCTCTGATCGAAGGCGTGCTTAAGCAGGTGCGCGGATCGTATGTGCCCGCCGATGCTCTCGACACCGCGTTGAAGCTCAGGGATCAATGCCGCCTGAAGGCGGGTAAGGCTGGAAAGTGACGCCTCGTGCTCTGGCCCGCGGAATTGGGGAAGGTTTGCTTGTCGCCGGCTTTTTGTTGCTCACCGCCATGCCGCTGGTGGACTTCCTCGGCCGCCCGCTTGCCGGCTTCCACATTCCGGGCTCTGCCACCTATACGCAGCAGTTGACCTTTTTTCTTACCTTCATGGGCGGACTTGCCGCCACCCTGACGGGAAAACACCTGACGCTGTCCACGGCCGGCCTGCTGCATGGAGTAAGAGCGCGCCAGGAGGCTGAGTTCTTCTCCTCTTGCATAGCCGCCTCCGTCACGGCAATTCTTACCTATGCCGGCGTCTGCGTAGTTATTGCCGAACGGATGCAGGGCCAGAACCTGTCTTTCGGCCTGCCGGTCTGGATCAGCGAAAGTGCGATGCCCCTCGGCCTGGGGCTTATCTCGCTGACATACATTTTGAAATCCTCGAACTGGCTGCCGGCTCGCCTCGGGGCCGCAGCCGTTGTAGGCGCAACTTTTCTTCTGGCCATGATTCAGCCTGCGCAACCTTTAATCTGGGCGCTGGCCGCGACACTCATCGCCGCGACCCTTCTTGGCTCCCCGGTGTTCGCCGCAATGTCCGGACTGGCGTTGATCCTTTTCTGGAAAGACGGGACCCCGGTTTCGGCGGTCACAGCCGAGATTTACAGGCTTGTCGGCTCCCCTACCCTTCCGGCGATACCGCTGCTGACAGCAACCGGCTTTGTTCTTGCGGAGACCAACGCACCACGGCGGCTGGTTAATTTTTTTCGAGCGCTGCTGGGGTTCATGCCGGGGGGAGTCGCAGTGCTCGTTGGAGCGGTTTGCGCGCTTTTCACTGCCCTGACCGGCGGCTCGGGTGTTACGATCATAGCCCTCGGCGGGCTTGTCTATCCCATATTGTTGAGCGACGGTTACCCGGAAGGCTTCTCGCTGGGCCTCGTAACGGCGGCAGGCAGCCTGGGCCTTCTTTTTCCGCCATGCCTCGCCGTAGTACTCTACAGCGTTGTCGCAAATACTCCGGCCGACCAGTTGTTCATTGCCGGAATCGTGCCGGGAATGCTGCTCCTCACCCTTGTGGCGATTTATGGAATAAGCGTCGGCTTAAAAGCCGGGATAGCGCGGCAGCCCTTTAAATGGAGTGAACTTCTGGCTGCAGCGCGCAACGCGAAATGGGACCTCTCCATCCCTTTTGCGATGGCCCTTCTGTTCGGGACCGGGCTGGCATCGATGCTCGAAACTTCCGCTTTCGCCTGCGCTTACACTATCATCATCTCTTGCTTCATTCACCGGGACCTGCACCCCCTGAAGCAGTTGCCTGCAACGCTCGTCAAGGCCGCCGCGCTCGTCGGCGCAATCCTGATCCTTCTTAGCTGCGCAATGGGCCTTACAGGCTACCTCGTTGACGCCCAAATTCCCGACCGCCTGCTGGAAATCGTAAAAGAGAATATTCACTCGCCGCTTCTTTTCCTTTTGACATTGAACGTCGTGCTGCTGGTGCTTGGAAGCGTACTCGAAATATTTTCGGCGATCATCGTCCTGACGCCCCTTGTCATTCCCCTCGGAGTGGCTTTCGGGGTCCACCCGGTGCACCTCGGCGTCATTTTCCTGGCCAACCTGGAACTCGGTTTCCTCTTTCCACCGGTTGGTCTCAACCTGCTCTTATCATCATCTCGTTTCGGAAAGCCAATGGCAGTGCTATACTGGAATGTGATCCCGTTCCTGCTCATACTCGGCCTGGGGGTATTGCTGATTACCTACGTTCCGGCCCTGTCCATCGGGGTACTCAGGCTGTCTGGACGGTTCTGACAAAAGGTGCCGACTTCGGAGAATTCTTATGCGTTCCCTCGTTCTATTCATTTTCGGGGCAACTTTGACATACACGGGCTTTCTCGCCTCGAGCAGCGACCTGACCGTTGGGCTTGTAGTAGCCTTTATCGGCTTCATCCTCATCACCAAACCCGCGCTGGACGCGCTAAGCTATTACAGGACACATTTCGGGAGCCCCCCACGGCCGGGTGCGCGCAAGAATGAGAAAAAAAGCCCGGCGAGAAAAACTCACCTCAAGATCGTAAATTCCAAGGACGATAAACCGACGATTCATTGATCCAGCGAAGGGGCGCGCCGAGTTTCTAATTGTCGCGCGGCGCGGAGGCGCGAGACCGAAAATTGTCCCCAAAGCAGTCCAACCTATTGACTGGTTATCCGATGATAAGTATTCTTTATCACTGCCGCGCTGGAATTTACTTAGGGGAGTTGGCGAAGACTATCCCGGAATAAAGTCCGGCACTATTTCCATCTCGTTTCCATTGTCAATGCAAAACACCCAGCTAACAGCACCTTGCCGGAGAATAAACTTATGTCTGAACTCGAAGAAATGTGGCAATGCCAAACAAGTAACTGCGGGTATTTGTACGATCCCGAGAGAGGGGACAGGAAGGGGAAGATACCCAAGGGGGTCCGGTTTGACGACCTTCCGGATTCATGGAGGTGCCCTGTTTGCGGCGGCACGAAGAAGTGCTTTCGCCCGCTTGCAGGAGCAGGCTCCACGCAAAAAGTACGATGCGAGCTGCCGACGGCAAACTAAAAAAAGCGGTGACCTTGCCTGGCCCCTGATTGATGGTCGGCTGAGGCAGCGCATAAAGAAACCACGTAATTCTTCTACATTGTCATTCAACCGGTTTTAGTCCAGAGGAGTAACAGTCATGCCCAGAGGGCTCGTAGTCTTTGCAACGAGAACCAATCAGACTCAAAAAATCGCTAAATTGATCGCCGAGGGAATGCGTTTCGAAGGATATGACATTGACGTTCGAAATGTGACCGAGATCGAAAAAGACGGCATTCCACTTAATGACTACGATGCGCTTGTCCTCGGATCGGCGACTTATCATGGCGAGATGCTTCAATCTATGAAGACATTCCTGTTTGTCGCAGAAAAAGCGAATCTCGAGGGAAAAGCAGGCGGAGCTTTTGGCGCTTTTGGATGGAGTGGAGAAGCGCCCGGGCGCATTTTCGATACTATGACACACATTCTCAAGATGAATATGGCCGGTGAGCCGCTGAGACTGAAATCTGCGGACCTTGGCGGCGGAATCAAAATGGCTCAGGATTATGGGCGGGAAATAGCCAGAAAACCACATGCGTCAACGTAGCGCATTCTTCAATTAGTTGATCTTACATCTCAACGGGGGGTTTCATGGAAATACCTACATACGTGACGGTTGAAGAGGTTCAACGGGTATGCAAGCTCCTGAACATAAGGGACTGGACGACGCGGGGTGATTCTGCGGTCCTCCCCGAGGAGGCGCGTGTCATCCTGTCCGAGGTAAACACGCGAGGGAATGAATATTGATGTCGAGGGCTTCAGAAGAGGCCTCGAAGTCGAACTGGAGCATGGAGTACGGTTCAAGGATGCTAATGTGACAAATAACCACCCCCTTCTGACCGGCAAGATCGTTCTGGCTCATCTCAAGGAGACGATGGATTATTATGAGCGTCTGGAAGTGGCGGAACTGGAAGGAGATCTGCTCAAAGCTGCAGTGGCCAAAAACTCGGCAAAAGTCGAGTCGCTCTATAGGAAGTTGCTCGCAGCTAAGCTTGATCTTGCGAGGGTGGAGTCCGAAAGACTGAACTCCTGAGACCCTTAGTCTGTCTTTGACTGCGGTGTGAGAAAAGTCGAACCCGGATTAAACAAACCCAAAGAAGAGGAGCGAGGATGGATGCTTGTGATGTGACGCTTTACGCTTTGAGTACCTGTGGCCACTGCAAAGACTGCAAGGAGTTCCTGAACGGCTGTGGGGTAACGTATGACTGTATCGATGTGGATCAACTGGAAGGGGAGGAAAGGAAGACCGTTTTGGAGAAGATCAAGGAAATCAACCCCAGTTGCTCTTTCCCTACGCTTATTATAGGCGATAAGGTAATCGTAGGCTTCAGGCAGGATAAGATAAAGGAATGTCTCAACCTGTAACATGCCATTCTGAAAAGTAGCGCTGAAAGGGGCAAGGAACTCCGGCCGCTCACCGGGAAGAATTCGCTTGGACCTTTGACAGGATTTACAGGACTAACAGGAGCGCAACGGGCCAAAGGCAAACCAGGAGCTATTCTCTGGCGCTGATCGTGTTGTTGATCCTCTTACGAAAAGCTGCTTATGGGTTTCGCTTCGCTCCACCCATCCTACGACTTTTCATGATTTCAGAGTGTCCCAAAGGGACGTGGTAAGCTGTCTCGAAAAATTCTGGTGGGCTGCGCGCCGCTTAGCCCACCCTGCGGTTTACGGGTCTTTTCATGGCTTCGGATGTCCCGCCGGGACATGAAGTACTGCTTTGAATTAAGCTTGACGCCAAACGATGTGAGATCATTGGCAGAAGAAGGTATTGGGATAGGATGCGTAATGACCGGATGCGGCAACCCATGAAGGTTCAAAATGTGATGGGGATGGAAAGGTTTATTGTGCCCTTGTCAAGTCAAGTCGGCGTTCAGAAGATGTTGATTCTTCAATGGTTGGATCGTGATTTGATTCAAACGGTTGACGTTCTTTCCGCTATCAGTCTCCCCAAGCCTTCTTGAGTGCGTCATCGACTTTTTTGTCCTGTTTCTCCTTCTCCTTTGTTGCGTCGTTCTTTGCCTCTTCTCCCTCTTTTTTCTCCTTGTCGGCTTTGGATCCAATCGGAATTTTGAAAAACGGCACATCGACGACGGTGGCTTTGCCGGAATCATACAGATCGCCGGCAGCCGCGCCCGATACAGCCGGGATGCTCAGAAAAGTTGCAAGCAAAACAAAAATGATCCATCTCTTCATGGCGAACCCCATCGCAGGACGTCATTGCCCGCCCCTCTTTATATCATCTACCCATACTCCTACCCAACAGGTTTTTTGCCCTTTTTCGGATATTCGTCAAAGGTGGATCAAGCTACCTCAATTATTACCTTTTGGCATATTGATACATTTGGGGAAGGAACATCTTTGCTGCGGACGGTGGATGTCTGGTCCAGTCACCTGGCAAAAAGATGATCGGCTTTGAATTTAGTTGGCGCTGACCGGTGTGAGACCATAGGCAAAAGTCGCTATAATGGATCGGATGCGTGCGAACCGGATGGACCGCCCGTGAAGGTTCAGAAATGTGGTGGACATGAGAAGGTTGACCGTGCCAACGTGAGGTCAATGTTTAGGAGAAATCCGCATCGATTACCTTTTCTGCGAAAGCGTGAAAAAGATATTATCCGCCCGATCGAATTCGAAGGAAAACCGTACAAGCCACAAGTCGGGGACATGGAAAGAGAAACCCGCCCGGCGGCGGCATCTGAGAGGCAAAAAGAGCCAATGCGGAAATCATCAGAGGGGGTAGCGGCTGCAAGCGGAGATTCCGTGCAAGGCTTTTTCTGCGCGGCCTCAGCTTTCCTCATCTGGGGGTTAAGCCCCGTTTACTGGAAAACTCTTTCCGGCGTCCCGGCAATTGAGGTTCTGCTGCATCGGGTAGTCTGGTCATTTTTCTTCCTGGCGCCCATTGTGGCGCTGGAGAAAAACCGCGGCGAGTTTATATCGGCCCTGCGAAATCCTCGAATCCTCCGCATCATGATCTGCACGGCTGTGCTGATCTCGGTCAACTGGCTGATCTTCATCTGGGCGGTGATAAACGGCTTTGTTCTCCAAGCGAGCCTGGGCTACTACATCACCCCGCTGATAAACGTCGTGATGGGGATGGTGTTGCTGAGGGAGCGGTTGAGAAGAGCTCAGGCGGTAGCGGTCATTCTGACCGGAATGGGAGTGCTGTATTTGACTGTCAGCCTTGGGCAGTTCCCATGGATTGCTCTTTCGCTGGCGTTCGCGTTTGGCGCTTATGGGCTTATTCGCAAGATGGCGCCGGTGAGCGCGCTCGCGGGGCTGAGCATCGAAACCCTGCTCCTATTCCCGCCGGCCGCCGGCTGGCTTGCCTACCTGTACGCAAAGGACCGGGGAGCTTTTCTGCACATGGGATACGGCATCGATCTTTCCTTGATGGCTTCGGCCCTGGTTACGGCCTTTCCGCTTCTTCTCTTTACCTTTGGGGCCAGGCTGCTGCACCTGTCGACTCTTGGATTTATGCAATACATAGTGCCGAGCTGTTATTTTCTTTTTGCAGTAATCGTTTACAAGGAGTCGGTTTCACCCGCACAGATTACAACTTTTTTCTTAATCTGGACCGCGCTCGCCATCTATTCAGTCGATTTGGCGCTGTTTTACAAAAAGAATTTCCGGTTTTCTAAATAGTTGAGGAAAAGAACATTTTACCCTTGTCCGCCGACTCCCTTGGGAGTAGTCATCAGATCGATTCGTTCACCCAGGGCCAGACCTCATCTGCGGGCAAGCGCCCGGCAACGGAGGCGATCATTTCCTCGGCCGCCGAGAAATCAAGCTTGGCCGAATCGATCGTCAGGTGATAGTTCCGGGTGTCAAACCAGTCGAGACCGGTTAAGCCCCGAATATGGCGGGAGCGATACTCGTCCGAGCGCTCGATCATTTTAATGGCCTCAGCCTTGCTTTGCGCATGGTAGATGCTCATGACCCGCTCCACCCGGAACCCCTGAGGAGCGTGAACCATAACGTTGAGAAGCCCTGCCCTGCCGCGCAGCAGATGGAATGCGCCGCGGCCTAGAACAACGCAGGACGCCTTAACCGTCAGTTCGGTAATGAGGCGGCGCTCGATCTCCGCCAGTTGTTCATAGGAGGCCCAGTTCGGCGGCGGCGGCGTGTAGATGTAGCCCGGGTCTCCCACCTTGAAGACCGAAACCAGTTGCTCCCCAAAGCTCTGTGGACACCCTTCGAGGTCTTCGATCTCCGCTTCCTCGACTCCCAGTTCCTTTGCGGCCCGCTGCAGGATCTGGCGGTCGATGTAGGCATAGCCGAGCCGCCTGGCTACCTGCTGGCCGATGTAGGAACCTCCGCTGCCCAGTTGACGGGCGATCGTGATCACGACTGTCGCTGGCATGGCGTACCTCCGCGCGTTTGTGCTCTTCCTTGCCCTTCTTCGATTCAGCAACCCGTTCACGCAATACATGCAATTCGATTATGAGTTGTACTTTGGTCTTGTCGTCATCCAGCATTTCCGACTCCTCGGAAGCTCAATGCATAGGTTCGCCTGCAGATGGAGCAAAGTGCATCTTATTGGATGAGTCAGGGATGAA
>CAVUGX010000014.1:0-47581 GCA_963741035.1 uncultured delta proteobacterium | reverse complement strand
GAACGAAGTAAGATGATAACATAGCCACGTATTGCTCCTGGTTATGGGGCCCGGAGGTTACGCATTCGGCGATTACTGGCCTCTGGGTTTACCTCTAAGCTTGCTGGTGGTGGGACTAACTCCATTTCTGATTGAAATGTTCTGGCCCTTTTGACCGGTCTTAAATCGGCCGATGGAGTATCAGCGTCAGGACATTCCGCAGAGTCATATCCTGACGCTGCAGGAACTCCCATAAGATGATGTCTTCATTTTCATCTACCTCACTTTCCCTTTCTGATTTTTGCCCTCTATTTAAAAACTAATACATATCCGAGCGCAGGGTAACAGTTTATGGGAGAAAACAGTTTCAACTGCGGCAGCCGTTACCGCCCCACAGGCCGGTATCGGCGCCAAGCCAAAGGCTGACTCAGCTCAGGCGGAGATCTATCAGGCGCAAGCAGGCAAAAGCTTCATAGCAGGAATAAGTGACACTCGATCTTCGGCCTTTCCTACCATAGCTCTACCAGATCGCACCTCTTCCGCCTACTTGGCAAAAATCCTAACGATACCTAGTATTTAGACAGGCAGGGCGCTCTTTGTCAACTGAGTTCCAGGAGGAAGCATGAAAGCTAAATTAACTTTCATTATGGCGTGTCTGGCTCTTGCTTTACTCGTGCTCGTCGCACCGGCGAGGGCCGAGACGCAATGCTGCCGGGGCGATGCGATTGCCGCGCCTTTCGTGGCGGCGGGAGCGGTAGTTGAGGGAGCAGTGGTGGCATCGGCCGCTATAGTGACGACGCCCATCACGGCTCTCAGTTGCGGCAGTTGCGGCGTTAGCCTGTGCAATCAGTGCGGCTTTAGCGCCTGTAATCCGTGCGGCTCTCCCCGGTTTCATATGTCTCCGGCGATTACGGCCGATACTGAGCATGAGTTTCCGGATACTCAATCGGCTTAAACTCTAAACTCGGGCGGCCCGGGTAACTTTTGTCCGGGCCGGTAAGGCAAAAGGAGAAACCATGATTTCATTACATTCACAAATCGGATCGATGAGCAAACATTTCATTTCAAAAATGCTCATCCTGTTGGCTTGTATTTGCTTGTGGGGTTCACAGGCGAAAGCGGCCGACGATGCGCTCAATGTGGTCAAAACCGGTACGGACCAGGTGATCAATATAATCAAGCAGTACCCACAGGACACCCAGGCCCGAAGGGAAAAAATCCGGGCGGTCGTCGATAAGTACTTTGACTATGACGGGGTATCCAGGCTGGCCCTGGGACCACAATGGAACAAGCAGCCCCCGGAAAAACAGCAGGACTTTTCTCGGGACTTCAGCCGGCTGCTCTTTGGGAAATACATCGATAGCATCGAAAAGTATACTAACCAAAAGATCACTTACAAGGAGAAGCAGATAACACAAGACCATGTCGTTGTCGAGAGCACCGTGATGGACCAGGGAGGCCCGGTCCATATTGATTATGCCCTCCACCTGAAGAACGGGAAATGGGGGGTGTACGATGTCAATGTCGAGGGAATGAGCCTGGTGGTCAATTATCGCAGCCAGTTCGACCAAATGCTGGCGAACGGCTCAATTGACGACATATTGGCTATGTTAAAGCAGCAGGTTGCCCAGGTGTGTGGCACTAAGGCTTGTTAGCGCCGGTATCAAGCGCATTGACCAGCCCAGCGACGACGGTTAAAAGTGGATTAACGCCCTGCGCAGGCGCCGGGATGACGGCGTCTGTGCGGGGCGTTCAAATTGTGGGTATGTTAGCTCCAGAGTGCGATCCACTCCAAAGATGGAGTGGAGTCCGCGGATAGTCGTCGCTCCTGCCGTAACTCGTGAGGGTTCTGCGTTATCGAAACCCAGAGTCGAAAAAGGGCGGAATCAGAAAAAATCCCGCCCCCTTTGGCGTTGACCTGGCGCCATGTCAGTACTATTCCGGGCACTATCTTAGTTGAGGACTAAGCTGGCATACATGTCCCGGATATGGACACCGAGTCGTCCGCATGCATTCGCTGATTGGTTAGTTCGTCTCTCGATTTAGTCCACATCTATAGTAATGGAGTAGTGGCGAACCTACGATCAGAGTCCCACGTTACGGAATGTTAATTCCGAAAAACGGTATGTTAATCGAGAGCCCCGGTCCATAGTAGTAGTCGTACGGGTAAGGGTAGTAGTAGGTGTACGAGTAAGGGTAGCCGTAGTAAGGGTCATAGTAGTCGTAGTCGTGTCTGACATACGGTCTGTCAAAGTCACTGTCATCTCGCCAGTATCGGTGCCATTCAACTGTCCGGTAAGACCCATGAGCTGTCAACTGCGCTTGATCACTGGAGTTATTGAACGCATACGCGTGCGTAGCGGTTCCGGATAAGGCAAACAACCCAACCAGGAATGCCAGCGACAATGCAAATATCAGACGTTTCATGCGTCACCTCCATATTCCACCGCGTCATCTCAACGGTTTGCGTTCTTTCTGTTTCCCGGCCGAGGCCGGGAAAACAAAAACGGGGCTCATTTTATTTCACCCCGCGATCATAACGTAACCATCATTAAGAATGGTGCAAGTATTTGTAATAATTACTTGAATATGGGATGCCGGATCGTGTGCGAGACCGGTCTCCCGGAGCATTGAGTCCATCCCTCCCGCAGCCGGCCTCAAGAATAAATTCTGGCGTAATTTTCAAATTGTCTCTAAAATTTGTTCTTCCAATGCTTCAAGATAGCTGCCGTCTTGATTGCGCGAAAGGATTCGGATAGCCCTGCCTATGAGAACGAACACTTATCCACCCATTGCCGATTACGGCTTTATAGCGGACAGCCACTCATGTGCTTTGGTGTCGCGATCCGCGTCCATTGACTGGTGCTGCATGCCGAGAATGGACTCGCCAAGTTGTTTCGGTCGCATTCTCGACTGGAAAAACGGGGGATACTGTCAGATTGCACCCGCGGGAAAATACCAGACGAGTCGACGGTATCTGGAGTCGTCACTGGTTCTCGAAACTACCTTCAGGAGCGGCGGAGATGAAGCACGGGTTGTAGATTGTTTTACAATGTGTACGGGCGGCCAACGTAATCCTCATCAGCAGATTCTTCGATCCATCGAGGGCGTGAATGGGTCGGTAGAACTCAAAATCGATATCGAACCTCGTTTCGGCTATGGAGCAATCAAGCCATGGATCAGGAAAGATTTTAAGGGCAATTTTCTCGCCATTGGGGGCAGCCATGGGCTGGTCATCTCCGGTAACGTCGATCTAAAGCTGGACCATCGACACAATCTGGTCGGCGCCTTCGCCACGGAGAAAGGGTCGCGGGCCCACCTGTCCATTTTATTCCGGAATCCGGAGGAAATCGACGACGGTCTTGTGGAGGTTCCTGACACCGAGGAACTTACCCGGCGACTGGAGGAGACCATTTCGTGGTGGCGTGACTGGTGCGAAAGGGGTGAGTTCAAGGGTCGTTATTCCGGCGATATCAGACGGTCGGCCATGGTGCTCAAAGGTCTTACCAATGCACCCACCGGGGCCATAGCGGCTGCGGCCACTACTTCGCTGCCGGAATATCCGGGAGGATGCCGTAACTGGGACTACCGGTTTTCGTGGGTTCGTGATTCGTGTTTCACGGTACGGTCCTTGACGCAGCTCGGGTATGTAAAAGAGGCCGACGGTTTTCGCCGGTTTATCGAAAGGAGTGCTGCCGGGAGCGCAGACCAGCTCCAGATAGTCTTCGGACTGGGCGGTGAGCGCTGGCTCCCTGAAAACGAAGTAAGCAGGCTTGAAGGGTATCGCGGCGCCAAGCCCGTGCGAGTGGGCAATGATGCCTGCAAGCAGATTCAGTTGGACACTTACGGTGGTCTGCTTGACCTGGCGTACCGCTGGCACATTCGAGGTGAATCTCCCGACGATGATTATTGGGAATTCCTTGTCGAACTTGTAAGCGCCGCTATCGATTCCTGGCGACGCCCGGATCGCAGCATCTGGGAACTGCGGGGGGAACCTCGTCATTTCGTATACTCCAAGGTGATGTGCTGGGCCGCGATCGACAAGGGAATAAAGCTGGCCGAGGATCTAGGCCGCGAAGCTCCCCTGGACCGCTGGAAAAAGAGCCGCGAGGAGGTGCGCAGGGCAGTTGAAACAAGAGGCTACGAAGCGGACCGGGGGGTCTTTGTGCAGGCATTCGATCATGCGATCATGGATGGGTCACTGCTGTTGCTCCCATCTGTTGATTTCGTGGATTACAGGGATGAGCGAATGGTCCGCACCACCGATGCCGTATGGCAGGAACTTGAAGAAGGCGGCCTGCTGCGCCGCTACGCCACCTGCGACGACGGTTTGCCCGGTTTAGAGGGTGTTTTTCTGCCCTGTTCCTTCTGGCTCGCAGAATGCATGGCCAGGCAAGGTCGCACAAACCAGGCCCGCCAGGTCTTTGAGCGTGCATTGTCTACCGGCAACGACCTGGGTCTTTTTTCCGAGGAATACGATACAAAATCCAATGAGATGTTGGGGAATTTCCCTCAGGCATTGACCCACCTGTCGCTTATCTCGGCCGCAGTCGCGTTGACGGAAACGAGTGAGACCAGCGCTTAATTTCGGGCCGGCTACTGGCAACCGACTTTCACACGACTTATGAAATAAGAATGGGAGCAGCCCTTGAAGAACTCCCACAATTCCGGCCCGAATAACATGGAGCGGCACTCTTGCTAATTTCTTCAATCACTTTTAGGCATTCGGATTGAAAATGATATCTACCGCCGGATAGTCAAGAGTCGTAACATGTGGTGCACAGAACTGCTATTATGTTTCGAGGGGCATTATGTCGCTGCTCGGCAAGATATTAGGACGCCGGTTAGCCTCGTGGGAAGGCGAAAATCAGAGATTAAGCCTGCTCACCGGTGTGCCCGTGCTGGGATTGGATGCGCTTGCTTCGACCGGGTACGGTCCCGAGGCCGCGCTAACGATATTGTTGCCGCTCGGTGTGATGGGGCTGAGCTACTTCCCGATTATCATCCTCGCGATCGTATTTAACCTCAGCACCCTCTATCTATCATATCGGCAGACCATCGCCGCGTACCCGGACGGCGGTGGAGCATATATTGTCGCGAAGGACAATCTCGGCATTCATGCCGGCTTATGCGCAGGGGTCGCTTTGGTCCTCGATTACCTGCTGAATGTTGCTGTGGGAATTGCGGCAGGGGTGGGCGCGGTGGTCTCGGCCATTCCTGCGCTCCATCCGTACACTCTCCCGCTCTGTCTCCTCGTCCTTTTGACACTGATGGTTATTAACCTGCGCGGCGTTCGCGAATCGGGACTGGCTTTCGTTGTCCCAGTGCTTGTGTTTCTGGGGTGCATGGCAGCGGTCATTCTAATCGGACTCGTCCGTGTCTGGCAGAGCGGCGGACATCCTTACCCGGCCGTACCGTTACCGGCGATCCCCAGGGGGACTGCAACTGTCAGCCTATGGCTGCTCCTGGGCGCTTTCGCAAATGGCTGCACGGCAATGACCGGAGTCGAGGCCGTAAGCAACGGCGTGCCTCTGTTTCGGGAGCCGGCGGTCCCCAACGCCCAGAGGACTCTGACGGTGATCGTGGCTATCCTCAGCCTGTTCCTGTTAGGTGTCGCATATCTGTGTTCTGCTTACCACATTGGCGCGATGGATGAGCAACAGCCGGGTTATCAAACGATCCTCTCGCAACTTGTCGCGGCTGTGACGGGACAGGGCGTGTTTTACTACGTTGCCATCGCCAGTATCTTCATCGTCCTTACTTATTCGGCGCAAACCAGCTTTACAGATTTTCCCCGTGTATGCCGGCTGCTGGCGGAGGATGGTTTTTTGCCGCACGCTTTCGCCGATCTCGGTCGGCGGCTCGTCTATTCGCAAGGAATTATAGTTTTGGCCGTCCTTTCCTGCCTGATCCTGATCGCCTTCGGAGGCGTGACCGACAGGCTGATTCCTTTATTTGCGGTCGGAGCGTTTAGCGCGTTCCTTTTCTCGCAAGTTGGCATGGTGATTCACTGGTTGCGCAAAAAAGGCAGCCGGGCTCGAATTGCATTAGTTTATAACGCACTTGGCGCTGTGGTCACCGGTATCGCGCTCGTGGTTATCATCATGGCGAAATTCATCGAAGGCGCATGGATAACGATAGTTGTAGCTCCACCGCTCATTTTGTTGCTTCTGCGAATCAGACGGCACTATCAAAAGATTGCCAGGGAGATCGGGGCGGGGCTAAAATTACGTTGTTCGGATTTGCAACCGCCTGTCGTGATCGTCCCGATCGATGGTTGGAACCGCGTCGCCGAGAAAGCGGTCCGGTTTGGCTTGCTGCTGTCGGACGATGTCACTGCCGTGTATGTCAGTACTGAGAAAGGTGATGCGCAGAGGCTGCAAGAACTATGGGCCGACAAAGTCGAGAAACCGGCGAAAGATGCCAATTCCTCAATCCCACGGCTGGAAATAATCTCGTCACCCTATCGGATGCTCCAACAGCCGATTGTTGATTTCGTAAACAAAGCCAAGAAAGAGAAACCGGATCGGCTCATTGCCGTGATCATTCCCCAATTGGTCCAGCCACACTGGTACCAGTATATGCTCCACGATCTGGACGCTTCAAAGCTGAGGAGTTTGCTCTTTCAGGAACGTGACCAGCGAACCGTGGTGATCAGTACTCCGTGGTATTTACGCGAAGAAACCGCAGATAGTAAGACAATTTGATTAAAAAATTCAAATGCTTATATTGTTATGACGAATTCGGGAGTCCCGTCTGTCCGGTATTAATGGGTTCAGGTTTTCTTAGATTGCCGGCAGGGTATGATGATCCCTCGTCGAAATACCGTATTCATGGAGGATGTGAAATGAGATCGAGAAGAAATCCCCTGATTACGTGGGGTTTGATTGTGGCTGTTTTATCGGCCGGAGTGTTTTTCGCAGGGACCGGAACGAGTTTCGCCCGGTCGTCCGCCTATTGCGATGATTATGCCAGGGGCTACGCCGACCGTTACTCGGACAGTGGCGGCAATCTTCTGGGCGGCGCAGTGGGAGGGGCCGCTTTAGGTGCGCTTTTCGGCGCGATCGCAGGCGCGCCCGCGACCGGTGCAGGAATTGGCGCTGGAGTCGGCGCGCTGGGAGGTGGTGTTGCATCCGCTAACGATTGGAGTTACCTCTACAATCGGGCCTATAACAGGTGCATGAACAGAAAATGATTAGCCCGGCGCCGCGACCGGTTCAGGAGTCCCGCTTGCGGGGGCAGTCCACGATGAATGTTTGAAGTGCGCGCTTGAAGGGGTAGACCCAACAGTGGTGTTACCGTGGGCCATTTGAATTATTTGAATGGTGATGAATTGCAAGAGAAATAAAGATAGACCTCATGTTGTTCAAGAGGGTTCTAAGCCTTGACAACTTCGCCGAACATTTTAATTTCTAAGGTTGATGAGTTCGGCACTCCGCGGGGCGAGTGGAAAGGAAGGCCGTTTCCAGAGAAAGGCTTTGCACAGGTCCCCCAACCAGGCCGTCAACAGATCCGGCTCATGTCTTGACCTGAATTAAATTACTGACAAACTTATTATGGAATACGTATACCTTGCATGAACATCACTAAGTTCTCACCGGCGTTCTTGCGTGGCCCTGTCTCACCGGTTGACTGCCGCTGCCTGAATGACATTTGTTATGTTCAGCAATAAGGATTGACTTTAGAGATTCCGACAGTTGGAGCAGAAAATGATGAATTTGCGACTTTTCAAGACCATCGGTTTGAAGGCCCTTGTTTTTCTTTCGCTATGTACGGCACTGGCCGGAGGCATCGTTGTGGACCGCCTGGTTTTCGCCAGAATTGCAGGCGATACACCAGCACCGCTTGATTTCAAGCTTATCTCCGAAGCATGGGACCTCATCGCAAAAGATTATGTCAGGCGTGAGGCGGTTCAGTCTCAAAAACTCACTTACGGGGCAATAGGCGGGATGGTCAATGCCTTGGGAGACACCGGTCACAGCGCTTTTTTGAGCCCTGACATGGCGCATCTCGAGAAACATTTTCTGGAAGGAAGTTTCACCGGCATCGGGGTGGAATTGCGCATCAAAGACGGCCACGCCGTAATATTGGCGCCGATTGAAAACTCTCCGGCCCAAAGGGCCGGCCTCCAATCCGGCGACGTAATAATCAAGGTCGGTGAAAAGGATGTCGTAGGGCTCCCGTTGGAAGAGATTATAAACGATATAACCGGCAGGTCCGGGACCTCAATTACCTTGACCGTCCTGAGCCCCAAGACTGGACAGACCCGGACCGTGTTCCTCGTGCGTGCTGAGATAACCGTTCACAATGTTACCTGGATACGGCTGCCGGGGTCCGTACTAGCGGACATACGAATCGCAGGATTCAGCCAGGGGGTCACTGACGAATTACGCAAAACCCTGGGTGAAATCAAGAAAGCGGGAATCAAGGGAGCCATTCTGGACTTGCGCGATAACCCGGGCGGGGTATTCAAGACAACTATCGCCGCAACCAGTCAGTTTCTTCGCAGTGGTAATGTCGCTTTGGTGAGAAACAACACAGGCGTTACCACGGGGGTGCCTGTCGAGCGTGGAGGAGTCGCCCCCGACTTAAAGCTTGTCGTTTTGGTTAACGGGGGAACGGCCAGCGCCGCTGAAATTATGGCAGGGGCATTACAGGATGCTCACCGGGCCGAGTTGGTGGGAGATAAAACCTTCGGCACCGGTACGGTCCTGGAATCATTCAGGCTTTCGGATGGTTCCGCGCTGCTTCTGGCCATAGCTGAATGGCTTACCCCTGACGGGCGCGTGATCTGGCACAAAGGCATTGCGCCGGACGTGGAAGTCCCTTTGTCCGCAGAAGTCGATCCCCTCTATCCCGAGAGAATGAAGGAGATGACTATGCCTCAAATACGAGCGAGTGAAGATAAACAGCTCCTGAGGGCGCTGGAATTGTTAAGCGCGCCCGGCGCCGGATCGTCCACTGTAAGAGAGCAGGGCGATATCGGGCCGACGCCGGCATCGATAGTCGATTAACACAAGTAGACAGAGAAATCCCGGCAATTTGAAATTGATGCGTTCAGATCGATTTTCATACATATGTGCACTTATCACCATGTTTGCAGCAAGCATGCTCTCTTCGTGCACTGCACGGCCGGTTCGTCTTTCCTCCGAGCAGATTGCGCCTTCAGTTTTAGTGCCTGTTGCACAAGGCGGAATAATTGACGGCAGGGGGCGCTTTCGTGAAATCTTTAAAGAAGTGCTCACCTCCCTTCGCTCAAAAGACGCGGCGGGATCTCCCCGGGATGATTCTGCAACCCTGTGGAAACTCAGCGGCGAAGAACCGCCAACGGGCAAACCCGTTCCCAGCGGGCAATCCATGGGCTCTTTTCGCGTAGTCATGGTCCCCGGCTTACTGGCAGAGTGCGTGGCACACGAATCCACGGTCTTCGAAGACGCTCGCGGGCGACTGGAAGTAATCGGCTATAAGACGGACTACATCCAGACCGGAGGACGCAAGGGGAGTGGCTTTAACGCCGAGCTGATCAGGGATGCGGTTATGGGCATGCCGGCCGGGCAGAGGCTGATATTTGTCACGCACTCAAAAGGCACCGTGGATACCCTGGAAGCGATCGTGGAATATCCCGGCGTCGCGGAGCGGACTTCTGCTGTCGTCAGCGTCGCAGGGGCGGTCAACGGCTCCCCCCTGGCGGACGTGTTTCCGCAGTTTCTCTCAAAACTCGTCCACAGGTTACCGCTTTCATCGTGTCCTGCGGGAGAAGGCGCCGAAGCCGTTGAGAGCCTGCGCCGCAACGTGCGCATTTCGTGGTTGTCCACGCACCGGTTGCCCGCGAGCGTGCGTTACTATTCGTTGGCTGCGTTTACTTCGCGTGAGAATATTTCCCGGATTCTGCGTCCATTCTACGATCTTCTGGCAAGAACCGAACCGGTCAACGACGGCATGGTCATATCCTCTGACGCGATTATTCCCGGCTCAGTGCTGCTTGGCTATCCTAACGCGGATCATTTCGCCGTAGCTATGCCCTTCAGCAGGCAAAGATCGCCCCTGCTTGCCGCACTTATCGACAAGAATGATTATCCGCGCACAGCTTTGCTCGAGGCTGCTGTGCGCTACGTTGAAGAAGACCTGGCGCAAGCCGGTTCTCCATGAATCCTACTCCGGAAAAGGGGCTTCCGACCCAAAGAAACGGGGCGCCCGGGGTTTGATACCTGGTTGCGTTCAAAACCGGGCGGGGATTTTTCGACGACAAAAGAACCCCGCCCCTACGGCATATGCGCTCTGGCCCGGCTCGATCTCGAACGGCCCGGGCACCGCTTGACTATGGAAGATCGTTAATTATAATAAAGATGGGTAGGATGCATAGGGTGTCTTATCCACTTCAGTGACCATTCAGGGGCAAGCGATTTTTCCGCTTGCCCCTTTTTTTGCGGTGTGCCGGGAGAGGGCGCAGTCATAAGAAATCGCTTTTGCTTTTCAGCCCAGCCTCATGCAGAATAGCCGTCGCGAAAAGACTGCACCGCAGAGACGATCGACAACTCCAAAAATCCGGCGGTCCGTTCGCAAGGCCGCGTTGATCTTGAGAAAGCGCAGAGAGGTGCCAAAGGGGAAATGATTTGCTGTGACGAAAAGTTGGAACTTTTCGTGGCTTCAGGGTGACCCGAAGGGACGTGAAAAGCTGTTACCGCAAGCCGCGAAGCACTTAAGACATTTTGAGGGGCTTTTAATGGATGAGAAAGCAAAAAAGGTGCTCCAGGATATTTTTATGGCCGGAGTTCGAGCCGTTGATCCCGAAGAGGCTGTAAAACGCCATATCGAGTTGAGCGGCAACGAACTGAGGGTCGGAGGCCGTTCCTATCAGCTCGAGCGCTTCAAAAGAGTTTTCGTGACAGGATTCGGAAAAGGAACTGCGCCGATGGCGAAAGCGCTGGAGCAGGTCCTTGGCGATAGGCTCACCGAAGGCTGGATAACCGTCAAATACGATCACGGCCTCGCTTTGAACAAAGTCCGGGTGATGGAAGCCGGGCACCCGGTACCGGATCAGGCCGGATTGGAAGCCACGCGGTTTATTCTGGAACGTCTGAAAGCCTGCACGGAACACGATCTGGTTGTGTGCGCGTTTTCGGGTGGGGGGAGCGCGCTTTCTCCAGCCCCGCGTCCTCCCCTTCAGTTGAGCGAAAAGCAGGAAACGACGCGGCTTCTGCTTGAATGCGGGGCCACCATATTCGAACTGAACGCACTGCGCAAGCACATGTCCCTGGCTAAAGGAGGGCAACTGGCAAAGATTGCCTACCCGGCCACGGTGGTCTCCCTGTTTCTGTCAGACGTTGTCGGCGATCCGCTGGACGTGATCGCGTCGGGACCAACCGTTCCCGATTCGAGCACCTTTGCCGATTGTATCCGGATTGTCGAAAAGTACGGGCTTTCGCAAGAACTTCCGGCTTCCGTGCTCAGGCTGTTGAGGGATGGCGCTAATGGGCTGGTCGAAGAATCACCCAAGCAGGGGGATGTGGTATTCGAAGCGGTTCAGAACATCGTTGTCGGAAGCAACCGCGCAGCTTTGTTGGCGGCAGCCAAGAAGGCAGAGGACCTCGGATACGCCGCACTGGCCCTCTCCTCTTTCATTCAGGGCGAAGCCCGCGAAATCGCCCAGGCTTTTACGGCGATAGGAAAAGAAATCGTCTCCTCCGGGCATCCTGTTGCCGCTCCTGCCTGCGTTCTGGCCGGTGGCGAAACCACGGTTACGATCAGAGGCGAAGGGAAAGGGGGCCGAAACCAGGAATTTGCCCTGGCTGCGGCGGTCAGTCTGGAGGGATGGCCGAAGATCGCCGTGCTCAGCGCCGGAACCGACGGCTCAGATGGGCCGACCGATGCCGCCGGCGCCTTTGCAGATTCCGATACCTGCCCAAACGCCAAGCGCAAAGGTATCGATCCGCTCGATCACCTTTCGAGAAATGATTCCTATAATTTTTTCAAAGCAACAGGAGATCTTTTCATCACTGGGCCCACCCGAACGAATGTGATGGATGTGCTCTGCATGATAATCGATAGATAGATACATTCCGTCGCCTTTAAGCCGCTTCAGGAAGGGGGCTTCATAGCGAGTTGCGTTCAAAACCGGGCGGGGATCTTTCGACGACAAAAGAGCCCCGCCCCGACGGCATCGTCGGGCTGCCCGAGGTCCCGGGCTACGGCGCCGGCGTTTGCCAATTGAGGCAGTTGGGGGGGCGTTCGCCACGAAGCCCGGCCAGGAGGTTCTCTGCGGCCATAACGGCCATTCGGGTGCGGGTTTCTACAGTTGCGCTTCCTGAGTGCGGAAGAAGGACTACATTATCGAGTTCAGCCAGTCCGGGGCTTAACGAGGGTTCGTTCTCATAGACGTCCAGGCCGGCTGCCCGGATAGTTCCCTGTTTTAATGCCTCGACAAGGGACCTTTCATCGACGATTGGGCCCCTGGCCGTGTTTATCAGGCTGGCCGAGTTTTTCATCAACGCCAGCTCCTTTTCGCCGATCATGTGGTGTGTTTCCGCTCTGAGCGGCGCGTGCAACGATACGAAGTCCGACTCTTTCAGCAACTCATCGAGAGGGGCAAAGCGAACACCCAGCCTGTCTTCTTCATCCTTTTCGAGCCGGGTCGCGCTGTAATAAATCACCTTCATGTCGAATCCGCCGGCCCGCCTGGCAACCGCTCTTCCGATCCTCCCGAAGCCGACTATGCCAAGTGTTTTGCCGCCCACATCCTGACCGAGGAAATGAAGAGGGGCCCAGAATTTGAATTTTCCGGCCCTCGTCATCCTGTCGCCTTCTATGAGTCTGCGGGCTGTTGCCAGGATGAGAGCGAAAGCCAGGTCAGCGGTCGAAACGGTAAGCACTCCGGGAGTATTTGTTACCGGAATTGCCCTGCGGGTTGCTTCTGCAATATCGATATGGTCAAAGCCCACGCCGTTATTGGCAATGATTTTGAGGCCGGGCGCGCGTTCGAGGACCTCCAGATCGATGCGGTCGGTGATCGTGCAAAGAAGACCGTCTTTTCCTTCAATTCCTGCCAGCAGCTTTCCCCTGTCGATAGGCGTATCTTCGTCGTGAGCCTCCAGGGAATGCTCCCGCGCGATTCGGGCCAGGACTTCCTGCGGCAGCCGGGCGGTGATAAAGACTCTCATGGAATTCATCCTTGGCCGGAAGTTTCAGGAAGTTTTCGGATTCAACAGATAACGAGACTCAGGAAAGTTCTATGATTCGCCTGTAAATAGAGGAAGTCAACCTGCCCGGTTCCACTCCAATCTCCCTCTCGAGGGTTTTCCTGCAGTCTTCATACACCTTCAGCGCCTCGGCCCGCATGCCGCCGTTGGAGTAAATCAGCATCAGCTTCTGATACGCTGCTTCGCAGACGGGATCGGTCTTGATTATCATTTTGTAGTACTCGGAAGCTTTTTTAGACTTCCCCTGCGTCTCGTACGAAGCGGCCATGCGGTACAAAAGGTCGATGTACATAGTACGCAACTGGTATCTTCTAAGTTCGGCCCATGTTTCATAGAGATCTTCGGCCAGGAAGTCCCCATTGTACAGATCGATTGCCGACCTGTAACAAAGGAGCGCACGATTGTCGTTTCCTGCTTCCTCCGCCTTTTTCCCCTGCTTTTGCAGCGACAGGAATTCATCGAGGTCCGTGCGGCAGATATCTTTCCTGAGAGAGACAAGATTATCTTTCAAGATCACGTAGGATGAGCCGCGGGATTTGGCCATGGAGGGTTCCAGGGCGTAGCGCAGCCGGTGCAGAGCCACTTTAAACTGGCTCTCACCGGATTCGGGGGGGGCTTCGGGCCAAAGGTCCTCAATAAGCACGTCCTTCGGCACTCCCGAGCCTCCACGGGCGATGAGCGCCTTTAACAGGAATTTTGGGGGCCTTGCTTTCCAGTCCTGGTCCGGAACCGGGCTTTCACCCCGGAAAACCTGAAAATTCCCGAAAGTCCTGATCCTAATCGGAACAGTTTCAATTCCAGGTCCTGTTTTAACAATCTCTTCTTCGTATGGACGACGCGGTCTGAGATTTTCGGTCTCACATGATTGGTCGAATTTAGTTTTTGCCAGGGCAACGGCCAACTTGCGGTCCTTGTCGGCAATTGTGCGAAGAAGACTTATCTCGGTATCGAGCAGACGCTGAGTTATCCCGCAGGCCAATTGATATTCCAAGTCAGGCCGCCGGTTCAAAAGAGCTTGAAAGTCGTCCGTCGATATTTCCAACAACTGAACCCGGCTCAGGGACCTTACGCTTGCAGTCCTTAGTCTTTGAGGGTTGAAAAGGTACATCTCCCCAATATACTCGCCGCGACCGCGAATGCCCAGGACATACTCCTCGGACGTACCCAGCGATTTTAGAATCTCGAGCGTGCCTTCCACGATAACATACAGACAGTTTCCATGGTCGCCTTCGCGCAAAAAGGTGGTATTGGGAGGATACTCAATCATCCTGGCAATCTCCGCCAGGAATTTGAGTTCTTTCTTCTTGAGCGGAGAAAAAATGGGGAGGGAATGAAGCAGTTCGATCATTCCAGCTATCCTCAAAAGGTTTCCATTGAAGGTTTTAGTAAACACTAACCCTGATTTAAATGCAAGAACGTTACGCAAAGCGTAGAACAGAAAAGGTACGGGCGCAGGCAGGCGTTTGTATCGAGGCGACAACCCGTGGAGGGAAGTTTACTCATCACGAAGCCAGGCAGTTCTCGAACGTTCGCCCCTCAGGGCCAACGACCCGGCCAGGCGATACCTGGAAATTGTCCATTACGGGGCACTATCGCACGCTTTGTCTTATTCAATCATTTGCATTCGATTGCTTGAACTGCTGAGCACAGGCAGGGCAAATACCGTGACTGAAGTCGGCTTCGGTATGGTCGCGAACATACGCTTCGATCTGCTGCCAATAACCCTGGTCATCACGTATTTTTTTGCACCATGCGCAAATAGGGAGCAATCCTTTCAAAGTCTTGACTTTGGCAAGCGCTTCCCGGAGTTCGATGATAAGCTTCTCCCGCTCCTTGCGCACTCGCTGTCTTTCCGTGATGTCCCGCGCAATAGTCGATGCGCCAATGATGGTACCGGCACTGTCTCTGATAGGGGATATAGATAAAGAAACAGCGATGTCATCACCACCCTTCCTGCGATGTATAGCCTCATGATGGAAAATACGCTCACCACGACCTATACTTTCGAGCAGGTCCGGCACATCATCGACGTGTTCGGCCGATACATACAGGGATTTCGAATTCCGTCCGATCGTTTCCGCCGCCGTATAGCCGTAAATGACCTCGGCAGCCTTATTCCAGCTCGTAATCCCCCCATCCAATGTCGTTGATATTATGGCGTCTTCAGATCCCTCAACAATGGCCGCCAACCGTTTGCTTTCTTCCTCCGCTTTGCGGCGCACACCGATCGCGATCTGTAGATTGCTGTTTGCTTCTTCGAGTTCTCTGGTGCGTTCCAGTACTACGTCTTCCAGGTGGTCACGGTATTTTTTGAGTTCAACATCGGTGCGTTTTCGCGCTATGGAGTAGCGGATGGATCGTTCCAGGAGATCAGCGGTAATTTGTCCCTTGACCAGGTAGTCAGCCGCCCCTGCCTCCAGGGCTTTGAGGTCCACATCATACCCTCCCTGGCCGGTAAGCAGGATAATCGGCATTTGGCTTCCGGCCGCGGCCGCCTCGCGCAAAAGCTCCAGGCCGTCCCTTGCGCCCAGGCGATAGTCGAGGAGACAGACATCGTACTCAGCGCTGCAAACCCTCTGCGCACCCGCTTCATATGAATCAACCCAATCCAGATTAAACCTTGCCGAACTGTTGTCTGAGAGGAGAGCTTGCAAGGATATGAGGTCATCCTCGTCGTCTTCGATAAGAAGCACTTTGAGAAGAGGTTTTTCCATCGTTTGCCCCCGGCGCAGGCAGCGCCCTGAGCCGAACTGCCGTGTTTACAGCCGCAGTCCCGCGGCGGGCGCTTGGGTTAATCAGGATTCACACTATGGAACAATAATAATCCGAGAGGCAAAACGCCAGAGCCGCTTCATTGCACCGGCCATCCCTCTTTCCCGCAGCTTTTAAAGGAGGTGGTCCTTGATTTTCGCTCAGCGAGTGGAAAATATAATAGCGATAGAACGCTATCCTGTACTCTTTTTAGCGGTCTTGTTAAAGGCTGAATCGATCTGAATTCATGCTGCCCGGCGTGGACTTTGCGGTACGGCGCTTGTGGGAAATCGAAAAAAATTCCTGTAAAATGTGAACGATATCCGGGCGCCATTCGTCATTCATTATGTTGAGGCCAAAAGAGAAAAACAGCAGTACAAGACCGATCCGGGATCAAAGTGAAGGGAGGTATTGAGATGAAGTTAACTCGAATCTTAACGGTGACTCTGGCTGTGATGCTGATTCTGGGTACGCTTTTCATGGCGAGCCCGGCTTATGCGTGGAGAGGCGGCGGCGGGCACGGAGGCGGTTGGCACGGAGGCGGTTGGCACGGAGGCGGCTGGCACGGAGGCTGGCGTGGCGGCTGGGGTGGCGGCTGGGGCAGGGGTTGGGGCCCTTATTGGGGGGGATATTATTACCCTTATTACAGCGGGTATTACTACCCTTATTACGGGTATTACGGTTATCCTTACCCATATCGGTATTACCCCTATTAATGGTTGCTGCCGGTAGATCGGACTTTCCATCCATAACCGGAGGTCCGGATTTAATAGTGAGGGGTCTGCCTATAGAAATGGCAGGAGCGTGTAGCCCTGCCATTATTTTTGCGCGGAGACGTTCGATAATTTCAAAAAGCCGGTGGCCTGCTTTGAGGGGCCAGGGTCGATCTTTAGAGAAAGGCTCGAACCACGGATGGACAACAGATGCACACGGATAAATCAGAAGAGACAGGCATAGGTTTGCACGTTCGCAGCGCCGGTTCTTTTCATGGTTTCAGGGTACTACATGTCCAGCGGTGTCTTTCTCATTCATCACAGCTCCTGTCGCCACTTGGCGGGCTGTAAGTCAGGTACGCTCCGCTAAAGCTTCAAATCCAAAGCGACTCGCAAGGTCATCTTTTTAGGTAATGGTTTCCCGGACGGATTGCCACGATCGATACTGACGGCCGTCTTTTTCGAGTTTTTTTGCGTATGGAGTGCACAATTAAAATATCCTTTGATTATAAGCACTTGCCTTATTTGTAAGGATTATCGGTTTACGGTTGTGCATGATAAGGGTTCAAGATTTTTCAAAGATTTCCGATTAAGTTCTTAGAGATCAGGGTCTGTTATGTTGAGCGAATAATTTTGTCGGGAAAATGAAAATGGCGCTTAACTCTTGCGTGCTTCTTGTCGAAGACAATACTGTGAACCAGGAAGTCGGGTGTGCAATGATGGAGGTCTTTGGCTGTCGTGTCGATGTGGCCTCCAATGGCTATGAAGCAATAAGTCGAATGGAAGCCTGCGTATACGACGTTGTCTTTATGGACTGTGAGATGCCGTTGATGGATGGCTTTGAAGCGACCAGGATAATCCGGGAGCGGGAGAGGAACGGATCGTGCCGAACTACGATTGTGGCCTTGACGGCGCACGACTCGGATGCGGACCGTCTCCGGTGCTTGGAGGCCGGAATGGATGACCATCTTAGCAAGCCTTTCCTGATGCGCGAGCTTTCCAGTATGCTGGAGAAGTGGGTAAACAATAATCCGGCTCAGGGTTCGACTGCATGCACTGGAGTGCCGCCGGAACCGGGACCGCCTGAAATCGTCGAGGAGGATTATCTGGATCGAAAGAGTCTGGATAAGATAAAGTCACTGGGACCAAACGGCCCCAAAATGCTTTCAGCGGTTATCGGCATTTATTTGAATGACTCCCCGGTTCTGATCGAAAGGCTGTCCGAATCACTAAATGCGGGTGATGCGGACGGTGTGGCTCATGCGGCGCACGCTCTGAAATCGGCCAGCGCCAATCTGGGGGCGATGTCGCTTGCCGAATTATGCCGGCAGGTGGAAGATATCGCCCGTTCAAACTCGGTCCAAAGCTGCAATTCCCTGATTTCCCTGATTCGGTTGGAATACGGCAAGGCAAGAGAGGCACTAAGTAGCGAGATCCAAAGGGGGCTTTATGGGTGATTCGTTAAGCCAGAATGAGAGTCCGGTTGCCCTGGTCGTAGATGATGACAGGGGGGCTCGGCTGCTGGCAGGCGCCCTGCTCGTGGAATCAGGCTTTGTTGTCGAACAGGCTTCGGACGGAAACGAGGCCCTGGAGGCCTTTGAGCGCTGCAAACCGAGTATAGTGCTGCTCGATGTAGTCATGCCGGGGATGGACGGCTTTTCAGCCTGCAAGGAGATAAGAAACCGGTCCGATGGCCGGCACATTCCCGTGCTGATGATGACGGGTTTGGAAGATATAGAATCGATTAACCGCGCCTACGATGCCGGCGCCACTGACTTTATCAGCAAACCGATCAACTGGGCAATCCTCCATCATCGCCTGCGCTACATGTGGCGTTCGAGCCTTATGAGCGAGAATCTCAGGAAAAGCGAGATGAAGAACCGGGCGTTGATAGATGCCCTGCCCGACCTCTTGCTTCGCATTACCAGGGACGGGCGTATCCTCGAACTGCAAGAACCGAGCGGTTTCGACAAGGTTTTTTCCAGCGCGGGGCTGTTGTCTAAGAAAATCAGCGAAGTATTTACTGAAGAGGTTTCCCGGCCGATTCTGCAAAACCTGGAAATGGCGCTCACTCTTGGCGGCATGCGGTTTTTCGAACATGAACTCCAGGTTGGCGAAGACGCCGGGTATTATGAATGGCGAATTGTGGGCAATGGAAAAGATGAGGCCCTGGCGATAGTGCGCGACATCACGGAGCGAAAAAGAACCGAGGAACGCATATTTCGCCTGGCCTATCACGATATCCTGACCGGACTGCTCAACCGAAATTCCTTCAAAGACCACCTGGGGCAGGCTGTTGCTCATGCGCAGCGCCACGGCCGCTATGTTGCCACGCTGTTTATAGACCTGGACAGATTCAAACGGATAAATGACACCTTCGGCTATAAAGTAGGTGATCTGCTGCTCCAGGGCGTCGCCGAGCGGATAAACGAAGGCCTTCGCAAAAGCGATAAAGCGGCCCGTAATATAGAAGCCCAATATTCGAACTGCGTTTCGCGGCTTGGCGGAGACGAGTTTACGATTCTGCTGCCGGAGATAAATCGAATACAGGACGCGGCCAAGGTCGCAAAACGCATTCTGGACACAATCTCAAGACCCTTGATGATAGCCGGCCACGAGATATTCATTACGGGGAGCATCGGGATCACGATCTACCCCCTGGACGGGGAAGACCCCGATACACTGCTCAAAAATGCCGATGCCGCGATGTACAATGCAAAAGAGCAGGGCAGGAACAATTACCAGTTTTACTCTGAGGCGATGAACGCTTCATCGTTCAAGAGACTCTCACTGGAGAACGCGCTCAGGAAGGCGCTGGACCGCCAGGAGTTCCTCGTTTACTATCAGCCTCAGATAGATATCAATTCGGGAAAGATCGTAGGATTGGAAGCACTGCTTCGTTGGAAGCACCCCGAGATCGGGCTTGTCCCTCCGGGAGATTTCATTCCTTTGGCCGAGGAGACGGGCTTGATCGTCCCGATAGGTGACTGGGTACTAAGTACCGCCTGTATTTTTAATGAAGCCCTGCAAGAGATGGGGATGCCTCCCATCCGTATGGCCGTGAACATATCAAGCCTTCAGTTCAGACCTTATAGCCTTGTCGCTTCAATAACGCGCGCCCTGAAAGAATCGGGCCTCGATTCCAGTTTGCTGGAGATCGAACTTACCGAGAGCGCCATCATGAAGAATATGGAGGAATCCTCCGGTATCCTGCGCGAACTCAAACAGATGGGGCTGCGGGTCGCCATCGACGATTTCGGGACCGGCTATTCATCGCTGGCCTATCTTAAACGCTTCCCACTGGATAGCCTCAAGATAGACCGCTCCTTCATCCGTGACATTCCTGGCGACCGGGACAATGAGGCAATTGCGGCTGCAATTATTGCAATGGCTCACAGCCTTAACCTGGAGGTTATTGCGGAAGGGGTCGAGACCGAGAACCAGCTTGCATTTGTGCGCGAACATGGATGCGATGCGGTGCAAGGGTATTTTTTCAGCCCTGCCTTGCCCGGTGAAGCGATCAAAGAGTACATTAAAAAAACGAATCTGGAATTGTTGTCCGGGGCAGCACCGTTCGAAAAGCCCAGGGGCGAAGTCATTTGTCATAGATGAGATGCGGGCGACCACGGCTTTCACGAATCGGCTCTTGTGCTCGTTCGCACTCTACACACTTCCATCGTAGATCTTTGTGCTTGCCGGACTCTCCCTCAATTTTCCGTGAATCATTCGATCCGTGATCCAGGCCATTCCTGGTTCGAACCTTTAACAGCCGTGTGGTGGAACTCATTACGGCTTGAAATGGCCCTTGGGCACTACGACTATTCCTCGAGGAGTTACGGTAAACCTCTCCCGGTCCGACAGCGGGTTTATTCCGATTTCAGTATAAGGCGGGATAACGTTGTGCTTATCTATAATGGCCTTTTTGATTTTGCAGTGACGGCCCACTTCCACATTGTCCATGATTACGGATTCGTCCACCTGCGCCCAGCTCCGGACCATGACTCCGCATGAAAGCACCGAACTTCTCACGGTTCCCCCGCTTACTATGCAGCCGCTGGAAACCAGTGAATCAACGGCGGTGCCGACTCTGCTGTCGGGAGCGTTGAAAACGAACTTGGCAGGCGGGTACTGGCGCTGACGGGTCCTGATGGGCCAAAGGGTGCCGTAGAGATTGAAGAAGGGGTCTACGCCCGTCAAATCCATATTGGCATTCCAGTAAGAGTCCAGGGTACCGACATCCCTCCAGTATTGTGAGTCGCGGGTCGCATCGACCAGCTCAAGTTTCCTGACGCCATCGGGATCGTTCTGGTGGATATAATCGCGAATCCGGTTCAGACGCCTGTATGGATACGCGTAGATTTTCAGTTTGTCTATCAGCCTGGGGATTATGTCCCCTCCGAAATCGTCATCGTCCGTCTTGTGCAGGAGGTCGACCAGCAGGTCGGCCCTGAACAGATATATCCCCATGGAAGCGAGGCACCTCTCCGGGTCGTCCGGAATAGGCTTCGGGTCCTTGGGCTTTTCGGCCCATGCGTGGATTCTGAAGTTGTTGTCCACCTCGGCGATCCCGAAATCGGAGCCTTGTGACCGGTCCACTTCCAAAAGCCCCACGGTCACGTCGGCGTCGACTTTTTCGTGGTAATCGCGAAATGCTGCATAGTCCATTTTATAGACATGATCGCCGGACAGGATCAGAACGTAGCGTGGCAGTTCACGCTCGATTAAATACAGGTTCTGACGCACGCAGTCGGCTGTCCCGCGGTACCATACCTCTCCGGTTCTCTGTTGAGGGGCGACAATTCGCAGATAATGGCCAAGGTCGCCCGAAAATATATTCCAGCCTTCTTCCAGGTGGTCCACCAGGGATTGCGACTTATACTGTGGAAAGATCAGGATCTTGTAGAGCTGCGAATTGATGCAGTTGCTCAAGGGTATATCGATCAGCCGGTAGATGCCCCCAAACGGGACGGCGGGTTTAGAGCGATCCTCTGTCAGAGGAAGCAGGCGCGTACCCTTTCCTCCAGCCATGATTATAGTCAGCACATCCTTCATGGATCCCTTTCTGTTCCGTTTCTACTTGAGAAGACTCATGGGATCGGAAGGCAGTCGATTGCCGCTGTATTTAACCGCTCCGGTTTTGTCCAGCAAGACGAAGTGGGGAATTCCTTCGACCTTATAAGAACGCGTGACCTTCGAGTCGGGGTCGTAGAGAACGGTAAAAGGCGCTGGATTGGCTTCATCATAGCGTTGCACCTTGGCCAGGGAGTCCCCGCTGCCCACATTGATCGCAAGGATTGCAAGATCGGGGTTGGCTTTTTGCATTTTGGCTACATCAGGCCGCGTAGCCTGGCAGTAGTGGCACCATGTGGCCCAGAAATAAAGAAGTACCGGCTTCTCTTCTGTAAACTGGCTCAGAGATACGTTTGTTCCCTTCATATTCTGCAGCTCGAAACCGGGCGCACTAACGTTGGTCGCCGCGCTGCTCTCCTCGGCCGCGCTTGCCGGCAAGCAGATCAGGACAGTCATTAACAAAATGGATGAAAGAAACAGGGAAGCGAACATTTTGCAGATTTTTAAACAGCTCATATGAAAAACTCTCCAGTTTTGATAAGGAAATATTCCGCCGCCAGGATCATAAGGATCCCGAAGATCCTCTGGACCCTAAGCATCCATTTCCCGGACCGTGGCAGCGATGTAAGCAATCCGGTGAAGGTGCCCACTACGATTACCAGGGCTCCGAGACCGAACGAAAACGAGAAAAGCATGCCCACCCCGAGGACTATCTGGTGCCTGGCCGCCACCAGGGCCAGAAGAACGCCGAGAACGGGAGTGGTGCAGGTACTTACGACCAGGGCCGATGCCCCGCCGAGTATCATACTGGTAAAGATATCGTGGCCTGAAAACTCTGCTACCTTCAAGTTATTAAGAAATCCGGGCGGCGCAAGGGGTACCGCTTCGAGCATCACAAGCCCGAAAAAGAGACAAATATTGCCAACGATCAGGTAAACCCACGGGCTGGCAGTTATAGCCCCGAAAAATTGTCCGGTGAGGGCGGCAAAGGCGGCGAGCGCTGAATAAACAATGGACAAGCCCAGGACATAAAAAACCGAAAGCAGAAAGCCTCTTCGTTTACTGCCATTTGCCTTTCCGCCGATAAACGCAACCGTTATAGGCATCATGGGATAAGTGCACGGGGTAAAACTTGCCAGAACGCCCCCTGCGAAGGAAAGAAGTATTGCAAGCCACGGGGAGTTGCGAGTGATTCCCTCAAATTGGCTGATCCAGTCCATAGAAGACCGCCTTTTCCCCTCTCCGGAAATATCAGGTTCCGGGTGCGTCGGGTTCAGTAATCAGTTTTGGAAACTCTTTGCTGTACCGGTTTATTCTGTTGATCGGCCAGTTCCCGGAAAATCCACAAGAGGGCAAGATTTGCTCGAGCACCTTAATGCTCTGGATTTGCTTCCCGGTATGATAGCCGAACCAATCGAGAAGCCCCCTCAAAAGAGGGGCTTTCATCTCCCGGCGCATCCGAAGCCGCCAAATCTTATCGATTGGTATTATCCTCAAATATTGTATTAACGCCAACGTTCCCATATCCAAGATAATATACCTGGTATTCGAACAAAAGTGATCCTCGCACACCAGTTTTCCCTGACCCGCCTGCCAAAACCACTGTTTGGAAGTTTTCAGCCTGCACTGGCAAACCGCGCATCCGTCCATGGCCGGCATATACCCCATCAAGAACTGAAACCGCAGTAGCGCTAATAATAACACATTCTGCGGGTCTTTGTCGCACTCCAATCTATCAAGGGTCTTTTTGTGAAGCAGAAAGGGACCGGGGTGTGGCTCCCCTGCAGGGACCATTTCCAGAATGATTTCGGAAAAAAGGGCTGCATATGCCCACTTCTCTATGTCTGCGCGCATTGGAAGATAGGGCTCAACCAACTCACAGGCTTCGATCCAAATATAAGAATTCTTTTCCCGGCATTCCAGCCGCACAAGGCTGCACGGCTCAAATACGTTTGCAAACCTTTTCCTGCTTCTCCTGGCGCCCTTGGCAATTCCACGCAATGTACCAAACCCGGCGGAGTGAAAAGCCACCAGGCGATCCGACTCGCCATGGTCGCGCGTGCTAAGAACGATTGCATCGGTTTCGAATGTTTTCATCTTCCCCGGACCCTGGATAGAACTCGCATCCAAATCAGCCTTGCATTCTAAACGTGTTGAAGGATTTGTTCAACAAAGGTCGGGCCGATTTAAAGAATATTTAGTATTCCGGGTTCGGTCACGCCAGGAAAATGCGTATCGAAGGGTTAAGCCAGGCTGGTTTGTATCAAAAAGATATTGACCATTGCACTTACCGATATTATTCAGGTACCAGGCAGCGGACTTTTACCCCCTTGAGCGTTCCGCGTTGAATTGTGCGTCCTGGAGCGCGCTTTCGCCAGTCCGTGTTTGAATATCAAAGAAAAAATGTGAAGGCCGGCCTCTATATTTGTTCTGTCGTTTTCGCTCAACGTTGACCATGGCCACGCGTACTATAGGTCCGCTTGTTCGCGGCGCCTTCTATTTTCACTTCCGGTTCTTTTTTGAGTTTCCAGATTTACAGGAGGACTAAAATGAGCTCGAGGACCAAGGATGATGCAAGAGATTGGGTGAACAACGCGAAATCTTTTTACCGGGCCTCGGGCAAGAGGATCGCTCTTGCCGAGTTTACAAACCCGAACGGGATGTTCAGCCAGGAGGAGATGTACGTTTATGTCCTCAATCCGAAGGGAACTATGCTGGCCCATGGAATAAACGAGAAGTTCGTGGGAGAGGACTTTATCGACCTGATGGATTCAGACGGAAAGAAATTCATAAAGGAGATAGTAGATATCGCCAACTTAGAGGGCAAGGGCTGGGTGGAGTACAAGTGGTATCATCCCAAGACGAAGAAATGGCTTCCCAAAGTGGCTTATTGCGAAAAAGTGGATGACCTGATAATCGTCAGCGCAATCTACAAATCATAGGGTCTATATACCTCGGGGGCGCGGAGTCCGGGAACCGGAGACCGGTTCCCGGACTCCGCGCGGGCCTGTGCCCTCGCCCGGGACTCTGGATCAAGTCGAGAGCGGGTCCTAATCGGTGCTGATCCGGGGCGGCCCTGCCCACGGGTCAATCGGCGCCGGTCTTCACGGTCTCCGCGGCTGGGACGGCATCGGCAGCGGGCCTCTGAATCATTTTCGCACCGCCGTTTGCAAAGTACCGGTTATAGGCATTCAGATAGGCGCGGGCGCTGGCTTCGATCACGTCCGGACTGGTCCCTATACCCGAATAGATGGTCTCCCCGATCTGCACTCTGACCATAGCTTCACCAAGGGCGTCCCTGCCCATCGTAACGGCCTTCAAGTCATAATCGCGAAGCTTGCCCGAAACTCCGATAATTCGCTCTATCCCGTTGAAAGCAGCGTCTACCGGACCGTTTCCGGTCGCGGCGTCCGTAAGGAGTTGCCCATCTTTCTTAAGAGTTACGGAAGCGAGCGGGACCATTTTCGTTCCGCTCATGATCTGCAGACTGTGCATCGTATAGGTCTCGGGCACCTTGGAAATTTCGATTTCGACAATCGATTGCAAGTCCTGGCTGGCAATCTCTTTTTTCCGGTCTGCGACATCGATGAACCGATTGTACACGCGCTCGAAGATTTCAGGTTCGAGCGAGAAACCGAGTTCGCCGAGGCGGTGTTTGAGGGCGGCTCTTCCGGAGCGGGCAGTGAGCACTATCGAGTGCTGTTTTATCCCGAGGTCCTCGGGCTTCATGATCTCGTATGTTGTCCTGTCTTTGAGAACGCCGTCCTGGTGAACTCCCGAGGAATGCGCGAAGGCGTTGCTTCCGACTATGGCTTTGTTCGGCTGGACGGGGATGTTCATGAGCCTGCTTACCATTCGGCTGGTACGGTATATCTCCGTGGTGTCGATGTCCGTGGTGGCCTGGTAATTTGCAAACCGGGTCTTGAGCACCATAACTATTTCTTCGAGAGATGCGTTCCCGGCCCGCTCGCCGATTCCGTTGATCGTGCACTCCACCTGGTCTGCCCCGTTGCGTATCGCGGCCATAGTGTTGGCGACCCCCAATCCGAGGTCGTCATGGCAATGGACGCTCAGGCGGATGCGATCAATCGATGGAACGGTCTCCCGGATTCTGCGGATGAGGTCGCCGAACTCTTCGGGCACAGCGTACCCAACGGTGTCAGGAACGTTAATAACAGTAGCGCCCGCCCGAATGGCAGCCTCGATGATGCGGCACAGGAAGCCGAAATCCGTCCTCGACCCGTCTTCAGTTGAGAATTCGATGTCGGGGCACAGGCTCTTTGCATATTTGACGGCCTCCACAGCCATCCCGAGGGCGCTGTCGCGGTCGCGCCGCAACTTCTTTTTTATATGAATGTCGGACGATCCGAGAAAGACGTGAATCCGGGGCTGTTCCGCCTCCCGGACGGCCTCCCATGCGATATCGATGTCTTCTTTTACCGCCCGGGCCAGGGCCGCGATCACCGGTCCTTTCACCTGTTGTGAGATTGCCCTGACCGCCTGGAGGTCATCAGGGGAAGAACAGGGGAACCCACCTTCAATCACGTCGACATTGAGTTTCGCAAGCTGCTGAGCGATTTCGATTTTTTGCCTCTTATTGAGCTTTGCTCCCGGAACCTGCTCCCCGTCCCTGAGCGTGGTGTCAAAAATATGGATCTTTCTGCTCATCTCTTTCTCCTTATGCAATGCAGGCTGTTCAAAATAAAAAAAGTCCATAAAAAGCAAAAAGGCCATGGGGAGAACCCATGGCCTTTAATCGTCTGTCAGTCTCAGTTTAAATCATAGGAAGAGAAAGGCGGAAGTTCCCCCGGTCCGGCTCAGCGGACTAAGTAGTAGCACTAGTAGTAGGAACAGGCGCAGGGGAGCGATCATTTTCAGTTTCCGAAAAAATTGTTTATTACGTTTTGGCGAATATACCTATCTCAAATGAATAAGTCCAGCCTAAATAAAGTGAACGATCGCGAAACAGAGCGCGATCTCCGTGAGATACAAAATCGCGTAGAGCGCGTACTTCCCAAAGGGAAAGTCTTCGATTATGCGATTTGCTGCCTGCATCTTGTCGTATGCTTGCGCCGTATCCATGCAAAAAACCTGCCTTCTAAAGTTCGTGGAATAATGCCAGCCTGGAAATAGCCTGCGAGACACTGGCAGTTTCCAAGTTTCTCTATTATATTGGCCGTTGAGAAAAGATCAAGCCGATTTTAAGGAACCAGGCTGAAGCTTGCTGGAAAAAATGTAAGTGTCTGTGCGCAGAGTGCGCACAGACCGAAAAGGTATAAATTTTGTAAACATTGCAAATTTTTGACACTCTACCCGGATTCTCTCCCGATGCCAATGACCTCTGCCATGCCAGGACTCTCTTTCGTCCCGGGCGATGTTCTCGCGGCGATGGAAATAATCCACAAAGCCGGATTTGACGTGTGGGTCGTCGGCGGAGCGTTGCGTGACTTCCTTCTCGGGGTCGAACCAAAGGACTGGGACCTTGCTACAAGCGCAAGCACCGCGAAAATCAGCTCTCTTTTTCCAAGGGTCATCCCGGTTGGAATCCGTCACGGCACGGTTCAGGTCCACACCAGGACCCGTGATATTGAAGTGACCGGCTTCGAGCCTTCGGGACAGGCCGGAATATTGAAAGACCTCGGGCGGCGCGATTTTACGATCAATTCGCTTGCGCTCTCATATCCGGATGGAGTTCTGGTCGACCCGAACGGAGGCCGCGAGGATTTACAGGCTGGACTGATTCGCGCGGTCGGAAATCCAGAGGACAGGTTTTCTGAAGACCCGCTGAGGATCGTTCGGGCTGTCCGAATGCGTGCGATTTACGGCTTTGAGGTCCACCCAGGGACTTTCGCCGCCATGCGTGAGTGGTCCGGGAAGCTGGGAAACGTTTCGGGGGAACGGATTCGCGACGAAATACTCAAGATACTGCCGGCCCGGGACATATCCGGGGCCTTTGGCCTGCTGAGAAAGAGCGGGGCCTTCGGGAAACTGCTTCCCTGGCTGGATGAGGGCTCGCTTATCCCGGCCCACACTGGATCGGGCGTTGGGATCTACGAGCATACCCTGTCATGTATCGTTAACTCTCCGAATAGAATACGGGTCAGGCTGGCCGCTCTTTTTCACCAGATGGCCATGCCGGGGATCGAGGCGGAGGCGGACGGACCCCCGCCGGATTTTCGACACGAAAGCTTCCGCAGCGCCAGGGTAACAATGAGGTGGTGGAACATGTCAAACAGGAGCATCGATGAAGTCTCATCGCTCGTTTTGCATCAGCTTCCCCTGGATGCGGTCTCCTGGAGCGACACCCGGATCAGGCGGTTCATGACAACGGTTAATCCTGCGCTTCTGGAGGATTTCATCGCGCTTGCCGAAGCCGAGATCCTGTCTGAAGGATATCCGGGAAATCTTGAAGAAACCCAAAACGGAATCGAGGGAATAAGACGTCTTGGAGACAGGATGAGAGCTCAGCTCGAAGGGCTCTCCGCCTCCAATGTTCGTGAGCTTGCGCTCAGTGGGGATGATATCATCAAGATTCTGGATATTCCGCCTGGACCGGAGGTGGGGAAGATCCTGAGGCATTTGTTCGATCTGGTCCTGGAAAACCCCGGCATCAATACGCGCGAGCGCCTTTCCCAAATAGTCGAGGCAGAAAAAATTAAGGGCTTGTCCGTAAATAAGCCTGTTAGCGAATGATTCTGACTTTAAGCGTCTTCATAATCTGCTCCGGCCCACGAAGCCAGGTCCAACTCGATCCGGCATGTACCCTCCTCGCACGTGAGGATGTTAAATCCTATCTTTTTTGATATATCGAGCATTGGCCGGTTCAGGGCCAGGACCTCACCGTATAGAGTCCCCACTCCATTTTCCTTTGCAATTTCTATGGTCCGCTCGATTAGCTTCGGACCAAGACCTTCACCCTGCCACGGGTCGGCCACGATCACGGCAAATTCGGCTGCATCCCGCTCCGGGGTCATCACCAGCCTTCCAACCCCCATCATGACGGTTGGACCCGGCGGCAGCCCGATAGCGACTATACCGATTTCCCGGTCGTAGTCGTTTTGGGTGAAGCGTATCAAAGCCTCATGGGGCCAGCTTTTGATCACGCTAAAATAGCGAAAGTAGATAGTCTGTTCGGAGCAATTGTCCAACAGATTTGCTACCAGGGCCTCATCTTCGGGTTTCACGGGACGGATCAGCACCGGAGTGCCGTCTTTGAGCATCCAGTCACTTTCATACTGATTGGGATAAGGACTGATGATCAGGTGCCGGGGGGCAGCCACCTCGCTCGGCTCGATCACAATGCGGGCATCGATGGCCACCGGGCATCCATCGCTGATGACCACGGGGTTGAGGTCCAATTCGACGATTTCCGGAAAATCGGTCACTATCTGCGAAATTCGAACGAGAAACTCCGCCATCAGATCCAGGTTGGCTGCGGGGATATTACGGTAACCCTGGAGGAGGCGATAGACGCTGGTTCGCTCCATGAGACGACGGGCCAGGAGCAGGTTGAGGGGAGGCAGGGTCACCGCCGAATCCTTGAGGACCTCGGTCAGTATTCCGCCCATGCCGAAGAGGATGAGCGGACCGAACTGCTGGTCGCGCCTGCTCCCAACGATCAATTCGATTTCAGATTTTTTCACCTGGTTTTGCACCGTGACCCCCGAAATCCTCGCTTCAGGTTTCAGCCTCCTCGCCCTGGAGGTGATCTCTTCGAAAGCCGCTGCAACCTCCTGCTCGCTCCTCAAGTGGAGCCGGACGCCGTCCACATCGGATTTATGGGTTATATCGGGCGAGTAGATCTTGACAGCGACTGGAAAGCCGATGCCTTTGGCAGCCTCGGCTGCCGCCTGCGCGCTCGATGCCACGACGGTGCGGTTGACCGCAATGCCATACGCCGACAAGATGGCCTTGGATTCAATTTCCGTAAGGATTCTCTCGTGCCGCTTGAGACACTGGTCGATGAAGGTTCGCGCCTGGCCCCTGTTGACCTGGATTTCGTGAGGAAGGCTTGGCGGCGTTTCTTGCAGGAGCTCCAGATTGCGGGAATACGAGTACATGTGCATGAAGGTGTCCACTGCCTCTTCGGGAGTGGCGAAGGTGGGAATGTGCGCCTCGTTGAGTATTCTTATGCCGGCTTCCACGTCCCGTGCGCCCATCCATACGGCAATGAAGGGCTTGGGCCGATTCTTGATCTCGGTAGCCAGGGCCCGGGCCACTCCCGTAGGGTCCGTCATGGCCTGAGGGGTTAGAATCACAATCAACCCGGAGAGTTCGGGTGCTTCCAGGCAGACGTGCACCGCTTGCACATAGCGGTCCGGCGGCGCATCTCCGAGAATATCGATGGGATTTCCCCGGCTCCAGAAGGGGGGCAGGAACCCGTCCAGCTTTTGAAGCGTTTCGGGACTGAGCGTTGCGGGCTCGAGGTTCCATTTGCTGAAAGCATCGACCGCCATGACCCCGGGACCACCGGCGTTGGTGATGATGGCCAGCTTGCCTCCGGTGGGCCGGTGCATTTTGCCCAGGGCTTGGGCGCAGGCGAAGAGCTGACTGATAGTGTCCACCCGGATGATTCCCGCGCGGCGAAACGCCGCATTGTAGGCTTCATCCTGTCCGGCGAGAGCTCCGGTGTGTGAGGCTGCGGCCTTGGCGGCTGCCTCGCTGCGACCCGATTTGACCACGATGATCGGCTTGACGCGGGAAACGGAGCGCGCCGCGCTCATGAACTTGCGGTGCCGGGTCATTTGCTCCATGTAGATGATGATGCTTCGGGCGTTCGGGTCGTTGCCAAGGTAGTCGATCATGTCGGCGAAGTCCAAATCGGCCATGGAACCGACGCTGACAAAATGCGAAAAGCCGATCTTTTCGCTGGCTGCCCAGTCCAGAATGGCGCTGCAGATGGCCCCGCTCTGGGAGAGCAGCGCCAGGCTTCCATGTTCGGCTGAGTGGGCCGCAAAACTGGCGTTCAAGCCATTAACGGGGGAGAGAATCCCCATGCAGTTGGGCCCAAGGAATCGTATTCCGCTGCGTTGCGCCTCGGATCTAATTTCCTCTTCTATGCGCATCCCTTCTTCTCCCACCTCTTTCCCGCCGGCCGAAATGATAATGGCCGCTTTCACCCGGGCCTCGCCGCATTCCTTCATGACTGCCGGCACCCCCTGGATGGGCAGTGCTATAATGACCAAATCGATGGGGGAGCCCACGGCTGCGATGGAAGGGTAGGCTTTGAGGCCCAGGATCTCCTCGTGCTTTGGATTGATGGGATAGATCGGACCGGGAAAGCCGTCTTTTTTTAAATTAGTCAGCAGCGTGCAGCCAATGGAGTTCTCTTTGGGGCTCGCCCCGATGACCGCAATGGCTCCCGGCTTGAAGAAATAGTCGAGGACCGGTTTTTTCAGCATAATTTTCTATCCCGTGGCTTGAAATGAATGGTGAGACCGCCGGCCATGGCGGAAAAAAGATCCTTAGCGGATCGAAACCAGGCAGGAGCCGGATCTGCTCAAACATCATGTGAGCAATCGGATATACAACGCAGGCGAGGAAATAATCCGCTTCCCGCGGCTCGATTCCATGGCCGGGCGGCAGGGTCTATTCCTGGAACACATATGTGCCGGGCGCATCGGTCAGCGGTGGAAGCCCTTTTTCGGGCGCCCCCATGGAAGGCGGGGCAACAAGCGAAGATGAGTGATCCGCCAGCCAACGCTCCCAAGGGACCCACCAGGAGCCGTTTTGCTCGGGGGTCTTTTCGAACCAGGAATCGGCGTCCATGTGTTTCTCGCCCGCTTTACGGGTCGATATCCGAAAGGACCGTTTGGGAAGCCCTGGTTGACTGATGATGCCGGCGTTGTGGCCGCCGCTGCAGAGGACAAAAGTTATCTCTTCAGCATTGTTAAAGAAAAGAAACTTGTAGACCGAGCGCCAAGGGGCCACATGATCTTGACGCGTTGCCACCAGGAAGGCCGGGGCCTGTATGTCGCTGAGAAAAACGGGACGATCGCCCACATGGTAGCGTCCCTCGGCAAGATCGTTATCAAGAAAGAAGGACCTCAGAAACTCGCTGTGCATCCGATACGGCATGCGGGTAGTATCAGCGTTCCATGCCATGAGGTCCGACATCGAGCGGTGCTCTCCCATTAAATAGGAATGAATGAATTGAGACCATATAAGGTCGTAGGAGCGCAGCAACTGAAAGGCCCCGGCCATCTGCCCGGTATCCAGATATCCTTTCTCCCACATGCCGTCTTCCAGATAAGAGACCTGGCACTCGTCGATAAAGAGCATCAGTTCGCCGGCTTCCGTAAAGTCGCTCTGGGCCGCCAGCAAGGTCAAGCTGCGGATTCGGTTATCATCATCCCTGGCCATTGCTGCTGCCGTTACCGTAAGAATATTCCCGCCCAGACAATATCCCAGGGTGTGAATCCTGCAGTCCGGGATTATAGTGGAGACAGCATCGAGCGCGGCCATGACCCCCTGCCTGCGGTAGTCGTCCATTGAAATATCGCGGTCATCCGGGCCGGGGTTTTTCCACGAGATCATAAAAACCGTGTATCCTTTTTCCACCAGGTATCTGACTAGAGAGTTATGAGGGGACAGATCGAGTATGTAGTACTTCATTATCCAGGCAGGGACTATGAGCAGGGGTTCCGCGTGAACCTGCTCCGTCATGGGACTATACTGAATCAACTCCATCAAGCCGTTGCGAAAAACCACCTTGCCCGGCGTGACGCCAATGTTTGCGCCAACGCGAAAAGCCTCGGCGCCGGCAGGTTTTTGCCGATTCAGCGCCCGTTTCGTGTCCTCGAGAAAATTCACCCAGCCCTGTACCAGATTGGCGCCGTACTGCTCACGGGTTATTTTCAATACCTCCGGATTTGTCAGAACGAAATTGGAAGGCGCAAGCATATCGAGCAACTGGCGCACTGTGAAGGAGACCACATTTTCGTAATGGCTTGAAAGGCCGTGTACGTTTGTGGTAGCGCTCTGCCAGCAGCTCTCCATCATGAGGAATCCCTGAGAAATGATATTGTACGGCCATTTTTTCCACTCGGCGGTACTGAAACGCACGTCTTGAGGCGACGGCTCAAAACAACAAGGATATTCACAGCCCATCGCCGCGTTCGAAATGTATTCTAAATACTTGGATGATTTGATTAAATACTCCGTCAGGAGTTCGGTCTTTTTTCCAGGCAAATCGGCAAGGTGTATCGCCCAGGAAAAGAAGGCTTCCATTATGGATTCCGGGGAAATGCTAAGGGTAAAATTCGATTGCCAGGCACGGATGATGCGGTCAATATCCACGAAATCCTTGATCTCGGCTCTTCTCATAGCTCTCCCGGCTCATAAATGTGAGGTTAATTCGGCATGTGGATGCTTGCGGCTTTTCACTTTAGATCTGCAAGTTAATACCAAATTTTAATCCTGCAATCAAGATCAGGAAAATGGGTATGAGTACGCCAGGCTTGAATTAACCATAGTCACGCACAGATCGATGGGCTTGGAGTACGAACGATGGCGACGGCGGGAAAGGAAGGGGAATACATATTCAAACTTGGGACTTTATCCCGCGCCCGGCTCCATCATTGATCGGCCGGTAAACTGCTCAACTCCTACCGGGAGTAGATTTCCATCCTGAAGACGAGCCTCGAAGAAAAAAACTAGCGCTGGTTTTTGACTTATTTCCTGTGAAATCAAATGTTTGGGATTAGTCCACTATCTCTAAACGGTTCAATCCTTCAATTCTTCGATTCCGAGTAGAATTCCTGAATAAGAATGCTTATTTTGTTTCCGAGTTAATCCGCGCAGGTCCCTGGAGTAAAGTTATTTTAACCAGGGGGGGAAGGTGTGGTGATGGAAATTGGAATTTGTCTTTTGGGAGACTTTAGATTCAAGAGCGGCGAGCGGGTGTGTGAAGATCGTAGATGCTTTGTTTGCAAAGATGGCAGTTGGGAAGAAAGGTTTGAAGACAGGGCTTTCAGTGTCTGCCCATGAATTGATTCGGCATTTTCTCACATAAATTAATCTACTCATATCGGCCGGGAGAAAGTTCCCGGCTTTTTCTTATTTTTTAGCCTGGTAAAGACAATGTACGGAAATACAAAAAAATTGCGTGGCGGAGGATAACATTATTTATAGTCTGTCTTAGAATGATCGGGCCATGAAAACAGCCGGAACAGCAATAGTATGCTGAACCGGCTGCTGGTTTTCGAGTTAACTCAATTTATACAATCTGGCGGAGATTATGCCGGCTTGCTGACCAGAGGTTTGCCCACCGGCAGGATATCCCTGCCGTAAACTTGCAGAAAGATTACATGCGCCATCATGTACCATGCAAGGAGAGCACAAACGACCAAATCCCAGGCGGTTATGATAAGCAGATTTTTCATGCCGGCCAAGAAGACCAGATCAAGGCCGATAAAGCCCAGCAGCAGAGTGAGGAAGGTAAGAAACATGGCCATGTGGACTGCCATAGAACCGATCCACAGGATTGCCGTATAGAGCGTAAAGCCTAATAGAAACATTCCAAGATCGAACCCGGTAATCTTGAGATGATCTCCTATAAAACTACCTTGTACGTGCTGCAGGTCCAAAACCAGAAACATAAGCGCTAACGCGATCCAGAAAGCTCCATAGGATACAAAAGCGCTGTAGCCGAAATTGTTCCCGGCTTTGAATTCCTGGAACCCGGCTATGAGCTGTGCACCCCCGCCAAACGCCAAAGCGGTGCAAAAGACAATCCCGCTTCCGCACCATCCTAAGTTATGAAACTGAAGTAAAAGCGTTGTCATACCAAAACCTGCTAATCCAACGACCGCCGGATTTCCCGTTCCTTGTCCTGCCATGATAAACCCTCCCTGAAAAAGAATGCGTTTGTAAAGCCAGTATTAATCACGAGTTACAAGACTTGAATCAATTCGCACGTCGTCAAAACGGCAAGACTACCACCACCTCCTTTCCCTGGGTACCAAAGTGAGGCCTTCAACTCAAAACTAAAGCTCGCAGACGGAAGTGGGACAGCAACTCGAAGATCAGCGAAAAGAGCCGGAATAGAGTTCGAACACTGACAGCAACGCAAAAAGAACGCTTTTGTAAAAAATGCCCCGATAGAGATAGTTAATTTCTTCACTTATCCCCGCATTTTGAAACTCTATTGCACAGAACCGGGAGTGTGTCAAGCGAGTTGAAGCATTGAAAAACGCTCTTATGCGGCTTCGAGCACGGTTATAGGGAATTTTGCCTTTTATGGATTTCCCGAGGAAAAGTGCGTCAACGAGTCACAGACGGAAAAATGGTCCGAAGGATGTCCCGGTTTCACCTTTTCGGCTTGACAGACGAAAGTAGGTGAGCCATTTTTCGAATGCTTATGATCCTTTGCAGGACCTGATTTTTATGATCAGAGTTCTATCTTGGAAGGAAACAACTTGAAAAGAACATGCGCAGTCCTGGTTTTTGTTTTAGGACTTACATGGGTTTGCTCGGGCGCCCACGCTGCGGCGCCGGTGGCAAAAGTCGGGTTTGCGCTCAGTATGACGGGCGCCGCTGCCGCTTACGGCGAGACTCAGAAGTACGGAGCGCTGCTGGCCGTCGATGAGATAAACTCTCAGGCCGCACAGGATGGGGTCAAGATCGCCGCGATTTTCGAGGACGATGCGAGTCAGCCTCAGCAGGGCGTAAATGTATTTAACAGGTTCGTCTACGCTGACAAGGTCGTAATGATCTTAGGTCCAACCCTCAGCAACACGGCCCAGGTGGCAAACCGAATCGCTCAGCAGGCCGGGGTCTCCGTTCTTGGCATAAGTAACACCGCAAAGGGCATTACTGACATCGGCGACTTCATCTTTCGCGACTCTCTGACGGAAATGGTTGTCATTCCAAACACGATTCGCGTCGTAAAGGAAAAATTAGGCATCAATAAGGTGGCCGTATTATACGGGAACGACGACGCCTTCACAAAGGGCGGCTATGATGCTTTCAAGAAGACGCTCGTGGACTCCGGCGTACAGATTCTGAGCGAGCAGACTTTCGCCAAGGGTGACCGTGATTTTTCGCCCCAGTTGACGCAGATCAAAAGCGTAAACCCGGATGCACTGATCGTGTCCGCGCTTGTGGAGGAAGCCTCCGGAATAGTGAGCCAGGCTCGGCAGTTGGGGATTTCCACGGATGTGCCCATTATCGGCGGAAATGGATTCAATTCGCCTTCATTGATGAAAAATTCAGGCAAGGCCGCGGAGAATGTGATCGTTGGAGCCGCCTGGAATGCAACTTCCTCAAACCCCCTGAATCGTCATTTTGTTGAAGCCTACACCACCAGATACGGTTCCCCGCCCGATCAGTTCGCCGCCCAGGCCTACGCCGGAGTCTACATCGCGAGGGAAGCGCTTAGGCGCGCCGGTTCGACCGATAATCGAAAGGCTGTGCGCGATGCGCTTGTGCAAATCAAGGACCTCGACACCGTGCTCGGCAAGTTTTCGTTTACAGAGAACCGCGATGCGGATCACACTCCGGTAGTTCAGATAGTGCGAGATGGTAAGTTCGCGATTTTTGCGGAATAAATAAGGGCGTGTCCGTAAATAAGCCATTCAAAAGCCGCGATTCGATCCTTGCGCGGTGAACCTTTCCTTAAGCAAGAAACACTGTTTTATGGGCGTTCTGTTGCAGCAACTGATAAACGGGTTTTTCATCGGGAGCGTTTACGGGCTTTTTGCAGTCGGTTATACGCTGGTTTTCGGTGTCCTGGATATCCTCAATCTAGCCCACGCCGCCATTTTTACCCTTGGCGGGCTGGCAGCACTTTGGCTTACAACAGCCGCAGGTTTATCAATCTGGATCGCCTTTCCCCTGGCGGCTCTCTTTTCCGGAACGCTCGGGCTTGTGCTCGACCGGGTGGCTTTCGTTCCTCTTCGCCGCCGCGCAGATTCAAACCTCTCCGGCCTTATTTCCAGCATCGCCATGGCGATCATTTTCGAGAGCGTTGCGCTGGGCATCTTCGGGGCGCGAACAGTGCGATTTCCGGAAGGGATTTTCCTGAATCGAGTTTGGCGCTTCGGGTCGGTTAGAGTAACTTCGCTCCAGGTGGAAATCGTTCTGATCGCCCTGGGGCTGATGCTGGCTTTGACGGCGTTTGTCAGGTACACCCGCACGGGCAAGGCCATACGGGCAGTTGCCGAGAGCGAACGTACGGCGCGGCTGCTCGGAATAAATGTTGACGGCGTAATCGCTCTGACCTTCTTTGTATCCTCTGCTCTCGGCGGAGTCGCGGGTATTTTATACGGACTCTATTTCGATGCCCTGGCCCCGGATATGGGCCGCTCCATAGAACTCAAGGGGCTTGCCGTCATCATCCTGGGCGGGATGGGAAGTATTCCCGGGGCCATCCTCGGTGGAATCGCCTTCGGATTGAGCGAGGTGTTAACGGTCGCACTGACGGGCTCATCCAATCTGCGCGATGCCGTGGCTTTCACCGTCCTTTTCGTGATCCTGATCCTCAAGCCCTCCGGACTGCTCGGACGCGGGCGGGAGGCCTGATGGAATCCTTGTCTCAGTTTTATGCCGTTTACGGAAGCCTTATCAACTTCATCGGGATTAATGCCATTCTTGCCCTCAGTCTCTATGTTACGCTCTCGGCCGGGCAGCTTTCACTTGGCAATGCCGCTTTCGCCGGAATCGGCGCATATGCTTCCGGTATTCTGACCATGCGCTTCAATATGCCTTACCCTGTCTCGATTGCCGCAGGAGCCGGCCTGTCCGCAATAACAGCGCTTGTGATCGGTATGCCGGTTCTGCGCATGCGGGGCATTTTCCTCGCCATGGCCACCCTGGCATTCGGGGAGGTCGTGCGGATTGCGGCCGTTAATATGGATATCACCGGCGGGGCTCAGGGACTGGTTGGTATCCCGAATAAGACGACTACTTACATCATATATGGCGTGCTCGCGGCCACAACTTATTTTCTGTCGATCCTTCGCGGTTCGAAAATCGGCTGGAGTCTGGCAAGCATTCGCGAAGATGAAACGGCGGCAATGGTTATGGGTATCAACACCGCCTACTACAAGACCCTGGCGTTCGTTTTGGGCGCATTCATCGCCGGGGTCGCCGGGGCCGTCTATGCCCATTTGAACTTCATAATTACACCGGGTGAGTTTGGCTTTTACGCCGCCGTCCAACTGCTGATCTTTAATATTGTCGGAGGGACTCAATCGGTTTATGGCCCTATTTTAGGAGCATTCATTCTGACGGCTCTCCCCGAAGTGCTCCGGGGAGCCGGGGTGACGGCCGGGCCTTTGCGTCTTGGCGTAAACGGAGTCATTCTTCTGCTCGTGATCCTTTACCTCCCCAATGGGCTGATCTTCTTTTTCAAAAGGAAGGGCGGCGGGAGTGCCGGGAGGCCCGGCGGCGCAGTTCAAAGCGAGGTCTGAGCCGTGTTTCTCGAATTCGAAGAGATCAGCCGGTCTTTCGGAGGAGTTAACGCTCTTTTACGGGTCTCTTTTTGCGTTGAGGCTGGAACGATCCACGGCCTTATAGGGCCGAACGGCTCGGGCAAAACGACCCTGATAAACGTGGTAAGCGGCCTTACGGGGCCTGATTCCGGCCGCCTGCTGCTCGACGGCGCGGCGATCCATCGGCTCCCACCCTACCGGATTGCCGCCCTGGGGGTCGCCCGCACCTTTCAGAACATCCGCCTCTTTCCGAACTTGACCTGCCTGGAGAACGTTATTGCCGGGCAGCATCTGAGGGTGGGCCGCGCGCTTGTTCCCCGTTTGCTCAGACTGCCATCGGCGCGGCTTGAGGAGCGCCAGGGCATGCAGGATGCCAGGGGCTGCCTGTCGAGGGTGGGGATTGAAAGCCGGGCTCTGGTCCAGGCGGGCAGTCTCTCCTACGGTGAGCGCAGGAGGCTTGAGATTGCCAGGGCTTTTGCGTTGCGTCCGAGGCTTTTGCTTCTCGACGAACCCATTGCCGGAATGCGGCAACGGGAGATCGAAGAAATGGAAAGCCTCTTTCGTTCCCTGGCGCAGGCCGGGGTTACAATTCTGCTGATCGAGCACAATATGCCGTTCATAATGAGGCTTTGCTCAAAGATTACCGTGCTCCACTTCGGGAAGATGCTCACCACGGGAACGCCGGAAGAAGTGGCCGTTCATCCGGAGGTGATCGAGGCATATCTTGGCGTCGAAGGTTAGCGATTGAGTCCCATGCTGCAGGCAACCGGCATCAAAGTGACATATGGCCCTGTCGAGGCCGTAAAAGATGTCTCGTTTCGCATCGGCGAAGGGTCGATCGTTTCGCTGATCGGACCAAACGGAGCGGGAAAGAGCACGATCCTGAATGCGTTGAGCGGTTTGGCGCCGGTTCGGTCCGGAAGTATTGTGTTCGATGGGCGGGATATTACTCACATGGTGGCCCACAGAAGGGTTGCCCGGGGAATCGTGCAGGTGCCCGAGGGAAGGCAGGTGCTTTCGACGATGAGTGTGCGGGAGAACCTGGAGCTTGGGGGCTATAGGAGGCATCGCCGGAGCCTGCCCGCCGAAATCGGGCGAATGGAGGAGTATTTTCCGATTTTGCGCCAGCGAAGCAGGTCCCCCGCCGGTTCTCTTTCCGGAGGAGAGCAGCAGATGCTGGCGATTGCGCGGGGTCTTATGGCCCGCCCGAAGCTGCTTCTTCTGGACGAGCCCTCGCTTGGCCTTGCTCCGTTGGTGGTCCGGTTTATCTTCGAGTTCATCTGCAAGCTTCGCGATGAGGGGCAAACTATCCTGCTGGTCGAGCAGAATGCGCGGCAGGCGCTCGCGGTTTCTTCTTACGCTTACGTCTTCGAGCGCGGCCGTGTCGTCCTGGAAGGGCAATCCGAGCAGCTCCAGTCCGATCCCGCGATTGCCAGGGCGTACCTGGGGCTTGGCAGTGAATAGTGAATAGTGAAGAGTGAGTGGTGGAAAACCAAATCTTCTCAATTCCTCAATGCTTAAGGGTGGGCAACAGCCTTAAAACGTTGCCGAAACTACGGTTGTCGGTGTTCAGCGTTGCGAAGTCATACGTGTCCTGTTATATATTTCGGCAGGCTGTTCCACAGGTTAGAAGTAAGAAAACCGGGCGGTATGAAGAGGAACCACCAATGACTACAAAGGAAACGAAAGAGCGGATCATTGAAGTTCTGGATAAGCTTCCACCAGAGTCTTTGGAAGGGGTGCTTGAGTATGTTGAATTCATTGCCGAACCGGAGGCGGTAGAGGCTACGGCTGAGGAACTGGAAGCTATCCGAAGGGGAGACGAGGAATACCGTAAAGGAGAATTCATCCGCTGGCGGGATCTAAAACGTGATGCTCCCCTATGATGTGATTCTCACTAAGACTGCTCAAAAGGTCTATGAAAGACTACCTCCTAAACTGCGGGAGGGCGTGGATCGATGTCTGAGTTGGCTGGAAACCAGCCCGAAGAAAGGTCCGAACACAAGGAGACTGGAAGGGCAGGCAGGATACTTCAGGTATCGAGCAGGCGGGTGGAGAATCGTATATCGGGTTGAAGATGAAACTCGCGAGGTAAGGGTCTATGACATCCGCCCGCGCGGTGATGTTTATAAACATTAAAGGGCTCACTCCCAGCCGGTTCGACATCGAGACAATTGCCCCGGAATAGATTCCCTAGCACGACTTTATGCCGAAATTCCTTTACTGTCCGCCTTTCGCTGCTCACCCTGCAACCGTTTCCAACAAGACCCTCACGGTTTCAACCATTACCTCGTCATCGGTAATCAATGGAAGCATAAGGTAAATGGTGGCGCCGAGCGGGCGAATCAGGTATCCTTTATTCAGCATCGCCGCGCATAGCCGCCTGGCGCGTTCTACCCCGGTCAGGCCTTCTTTTTCAGTCAAATCGAATGCGGCGATCATTCCAAGGCAGCGGACATTGGCAACGCCGGCAACGTCCTCGAAAGCCTCGAACTCAGCGGCCAGCACCCGTCCCGACCGCTCGGCCTTTTCCACTATTCCTTCTTCCCGGTATATATTCAGGCACTCGATTGCCGCCGCAGCCGCAATGGGGTTTCCTGCAAAAGTATGCCCGTGGTAAAATGTATGATCCTCAGGTTCATCGGCAAAGGTCTCGAAGATTTCCTCTTTCACCACCGCTGCGCTTATTGGAAGATAGCCGCCTGAAAGGCTCTTCCCAACGCATACGATATCCGGGTCAATGCCTGCGTGCTCAAAGGCAAACATCTTCCCGGTGCGTCCAAAGCCCATTGCGATCTCGTCAACTATGAGCAGTATTCGGCCTTCCCTGCAAAGCTCGCTAAGCCTTTGGAGGTATTTGGCAGGATACATCCTCATTCCGGCTGCCCCCTGGCATAATGGCTCGACAATTACGGCCGCAAGCTCCTCTGCGTGTTCCCTGAGTGTGTGCTCCATGGGAGCAAAGCACTCAAGCCCGCATGTCTCCGGATCGGTTCCGGAAAGACATTGGGCGCAGTCGGGCGTTTTCACTTTGTGGACCGGAAACAGCAAAGAACGGTAGGGGCCGTGAAAAGCGGGCAGGTATCCAACGGCCATCGCTCCAATGGTGTCACCATGATAGGCGTCTTCGAAAGCCGCAAACCGGAAACGGCCTTTTTCCCCGATGTTGTGCCAGTATTGAACGGCAACTCTCAGCGCAGCCTCCACCGCGCTTGCCCCATCGCTTGCGAACAGCACTCTCCTGTGCCTGTCAGGAAAGAACCCTGAAAGTTTGTAAGCCAGTTCGGCGGCCCTGGGGTGCGTAAGGTTGCCGAGAATGCTGTGCTGGAGTTCCTCGGCTTGACAGGTGATGGCATGGATGAGCCTGGGGTGGCTGTGGCCCAGATTGCAGGCCCACCAGGAAGAGATTGCATCCACGTACCGGTTGCCTTCGAGGTCGAACAGGAAGATCCCTTCGCCCCTCGTAATTACAGGAAAACTGTCCCTGAGCGCCGAGTGACGGGTATACGGGTGCCAGAGGCTTGCCTGATCGAGTTCGCGGTAGTATTCGCTGATTTCCTTCATGATTCTTTTTTCTTCCTTAGTCGAAAAAGCCCATGGCTGATTGCCCGGGCTGATTTTATTTCACTTTAACACGCGAGGAGTGTGAAAAGCGCGAAAAAATAAAGAGCAGTGACTCATGTCCCCATGGGACATCCAAAACATGAAAAGACCCGTAGTAACACTTAGGCAGGATTAACCGGATTTACATGATTGAAAAACATCTCATTCGAAGAATCCCGGCCGCAACGTCCGCGAGACCATGATCGCGCAATCAGCAATTCGTCCCGGCAGGGCCGCGTCTTGCATCCCGTTCCCTTTTCATTCTTTTCCTGTTAATCCTGTCGAAAAAGCCTTGTCTCGTTTCCGTTGCCTTCTTTTCCCGTCAATCCTGTCTGAAAAGCTTCAACTGCGCGGAATATCTTCCAAAAACTTGAGGACTCATGCCGTCAGCCAGACCGGGCATATAGGGAATACGCCCGAGAACCGGCACTTTCCCCATCCGCGCGATTGTTTCCACGTTATTTTTCTCGATTTCCCCCCAGCCCGTATTGCTCGTTTCACAAAAAATTATTCCGAGCAACTCAAGACCGGTGCGCTCGAGTTCCCTGATCGAAAGCAGCGCATGGTTTATGGCGCCAAGACCTGGACGGGCCGCCAGGATAACAGGAAGCCCGAGCATCGCCATCAGATCGATCATGGTCTTGTCGCCGGTAATGGGGGCAAGCAGGCCTCCTGCGCCTTCCACGATCACGCGCTCGTGCCTGCGGAGCAGCCGGTGGAAGGCTTCAACGATACGCTCGAGCGAAATCTCACGGCCTGCTTTGGCGGCCGCGAGATGAGGCGAGCAGGCCGGTTCGTAAATGAAGGGAACCATGTCTTGAAGCTCGTCGGCGTCCGGCCGCAATTCAGCCATCCGGAGGCAAAATTCGAGGTCCGGACTTTGCCAATGCGAGCCCTGCACAATAGCGCCGGTCTGCACGGGTTTCATGGGGACGGCGTCGATCCCGGCGGCGCGCAATGAGACCAGCACGGCCGCTGCAGCAACCGTCTTGCCTGCATCCGTATCAGTACCTGAAATAAAGACCCCTCCGGCTGGCGTGATCATTTCTCCTTCCCGGCTTTTACATATAGGATACGGTAGGTTGCGAATACCTCGCCTGCCGGGGCCGCAAATCGCTGGTCGTAATACAAAATGAGCTTACGCAGTTCAGTTCGGTTGAGCAGGCTGCATCCGTTATCCGCCGTACCGGTTACCCCCTGCCGATTGAGGCTTCGAAAAAATCCGCAGGCGGAATCATAGCGCTCCATAAGAACCTCCTGGCGGCTGTTCTCGACTCTTAGCCCTGCAGCCGCAATTGCTTCCAGAATCTCTTCGGCGGGAGGCAGGCACACTTTAGCCGTCTTATCGGGAAACAAATACTCACGCGCGCTGTGGAGTTCCTCGAAGGTCCCCTTGACCATTAGTGCCGAAACCAGGTTACCGCCGGGTTCGAGCATACCGGCGAGCCGCTCGATGGTTTCAGAGACGGGGGTCATCCAATGCAGGGCCGAGCTGCTGATAATCAAAGGAAAAGCTCTGTCGGGGCGAAATTGCCTGGCGTCGGCGACATGCCAGTGTATTCGATACTCCCCGATGCGATCTTTGGCCAGGTCTATCATGGGACGGGCTATGTCCACGGCATGGATCGCGGCATCGGGAAAACCCCGCCGCAGCAGTTCGGTCAAAAGACCGGTCCCGCACCCTATCTCGAGAATGCGGTCGATCTGTTCCATGGGCAGAATCGAAGCAGCAAGCTTTGAAGCAACCGTGCGCTGCAGGCCGGATTCGTCGTGATAGGTCCGAGCGGCGGAGGAGAAACGTGCGCAAATTGAGCGTGAGGCTGCGGTCTGGTTCATCTGAGTGGTCCCACAAATTGTGCGATGCGTTTGATAAGGTCCTTCGAGCACTGCTCTATGAGCAAATGTCCTGCTGAAGGCGAAAACTCGACATTGGAAAGCGGAAGATTCGAAGCAAGAAATTGGGCTGCCTGCCAGGGTACGATCCTGTCCTGGCTGCCGTGAATTATGAGGCAGGGTAAGGATATGGCCGAAAGAGCATCTCGCAGGTCGACTTGCGCGAGGTATTCGAGCCCGTGAATCAGGGAATCGGTTCCCTGCTTGAGTGCGTTTTGCGTTCTGCAAGCCAGTTCATCTGCGGGGATGTTCATTGGCAAGACCGCCTGCGAGAGAAAATCAGTGATTACCGTTTCAGGGCTTCTTTTCAACTTTCGGATCATCGCCCGCAAAGCGGCCGGGTCCGCGCCCGAAGCATATTCTTTTGCCGAGCAAAACCGCGCTGTCGTACTCAGAAGCACCAGGGCTGCGACTTTTTCCGGATTGTTGGCCGCCGCCTCGATCGCCACGAGGCCACCTGCCGACCAGCCAACGATACATGCCGGCTTGACCGACTCATCGAGATGGCGGGAAATCGCCCGAGCATACACGGAAATTGCGCCGTTTTGCGAATCCTCCCCTTCCCCTTGCATGAGAAGTTCGGCAAGCGAAAATGAACTGACCGGATGGGAGTCCCGCATGACATCGGCTAACGGGTACATGGCTTCCACCCCATGCGCCCATCCGGAAATGAAGAGGACTCTAAGCTTTTTCATTTTCCATCCCTGGTGTAAGCGTTGACCGTTTGCGCAGCACCGTAGTTCTCCACGACTGTGGGGCGTGGAAAATTTTCACGCAAAGACGCTTTTCACGCGAAGACGCGAAGACGCGAAAAAAGACAAAGCAGAGGAGGGAAAATAGCCTGAAAGTGACTTCGAAGCCAGCCCCGGATCGTGATCCGGGGGACACGATTGAGGGACCATCGACTTCGGATATAATGTGCTGAATTGTCAACAGGCATTCTTCCTTCGCGTCTTCGCGTGAATCAAGCTACCCAGTTGTCTCGGCGATAATCTCATGCGCAGCCCATTCCAGGTCCTCAGCGGTGTGGTCCAGCGTTACGGAAAGCCTGAGGCGGGCAGTCCCCTCGGGGACCGTTGGCGGGCGGATCGCCACTGCCAATATGCCTTTAGCTCTGAGCCGCTGCGCCACGGCTAAGGTCCTGGCGTTTTCGCCGATGAGCACTGGAATTATCTGGCTTTGCGAATTCAAAGTCTCAAGGCCTGCCTGCTGCAGGTTCTCCCTGAAAATTGCCGCCCTGGCGAGCAGCTCCGCACCCGGATTGCCCGCTTTTTCCACGACAGCCAGAGCGCCAAGAGCGCTTCCCATAACGGAGGGCGGAAGTCCCGTAGTGTAGATAAACGATCTCGCCCGGTTGACGAGGAGTTCGCGCAAAGGCGTCGAGCAGGCTATAAAGCCGCCATATCCGCCCAGCGCCTTGCTAAGCGTGCCCATTGATACGTTGACCCTGTCCTCCAGACCATATTCCCTGATCAAACCGCATCCGCGCGGGCCGAAAACCCCCGTCGCGTGTGCTTCATCCACCATTACCATCGCGCCGTGTTCGACGGCCACAGAGGTTATTTCCGGCAACGGGGCGATATCTCCGTCCATGCTGAAGACAGACTCGGTGACAACCAGTTTGCGGCCGGCGGCAGGGCACTGCCCGAGCAGCGCCTCGAGATGGTCCGTATCGTTGTGGTGGAAGCGCTTCAGATTGGCCCGGCTCAGCAGGATGCCGTCGATGATGCTGGCATGTGCGAGTTTGTCGGCGAATACATGATCGTTGCGCCCCACGATTGACGTTATCGTACCCGCATTGGCAAGAAATCCGCTGCCGAAGACCAGTGCCTCGGGGTATCCCTTGAGGGCGGCGATCACCCGCTCCAGATGGCAGTGAGGATCCAGAGTTCCAGTTATCAGTCTGGAAGCCGTAGCGCCGCAGCCGTAGGATTCGAGGTATTCGCGGCTTGCGGAGATTACTTCCGGGTGGCGGGCAAGCGCAAGGTAATCGTTGGAGGAAAAATTGAGGAACGTCCTACCGTCTATCTTAATTTTTCCGCCAGCCTCGCGGAAGACCGACAAACGGCGGTCAAGGCTTTTCTCCCGCAACTCGGCCAGGTCTTCATCGATCCATGCCTCAGAATGCATATTCGACCTCGAGGTCGCGGAGCATCTGAAGGTCCTGGTGCACGTTGCGCCCGGCAACCGTTAAGAGCGGGCCTATCATCATCGAATTGGCCCCGGCTTGAAATATCATAGACTGCAGGGCGCCCAGGTGCACGCGCCCGGCGCAAACCTTTACCTCCGCCCCGGGGTTGGTGAGACGAAACATGCTCACGGTGCGCAATATATCAAGGGGCTTCATGATTTCCATTTTCTCCAGTCTTGTCCCGGGGATGGGAACCAGGAAATTTAGAGGAATGGAATCAATTGCTTCGCGCGCCAGGGTCAAAGCAAACTCAACCCGTTGCTCCAACGATTCACCAAGACCGAAGATCCCGCCGCAGCAGACCTCCAGCCCGGCTTTCCTGGCATTCCCGATCGTTTCCAGGCGCATTTCCCAGCTATGCGAGGTGCAGATTTGCGGAAAGAAGCTGGCTGCCGCCTCGATGTTGTGATGATATCTCTTCACCCCCGACGCTTTCAGGGCGCACATTTGATCGTAATCCAGGCATCCGAGCGAAGCGCACCAGTTGACTCGCGGATGTTTCTTTTCCCGCACCGTGCTGCAGACCTGCTCGACGCCATCTGCGGAGAGCGCGCAACCGCTGGTGACCACGCCAAAATGCGTGACGGGAAGCTCGGCGGCTTCATCAAAGGCCTTCGCCATTCCCTCCCTGGAGCAGAGGGCAGTGGTTTCTATATCCGTATTATGGCTCGATGACTGAGCGCAAAATGCGCAATCCTCCGAACAGGCCCCGCTTTGCGCGTTCAAGATTGAACACAGCCGCACGGTATTGCCGAAATAGCGGTGGCGAACCGTGCTGGCGGCAGCGAAAATTTGAGGCAGATCGGAAGCAGAGGAGCGTAAAACATGGAGCGCCAGTTCCTCGGATATAGGCCGAGCGTTTTCGGCTGCCTTCTGGATTGATTTCACTTCCCGGTTCTGCATGAATCTCACCTTTCTGAGCGTTTATTGTTAACCTTAAGATGGTCTCGTGGTTAACCATGATTGCACTTTTTATCACATCCTCTGGCAAATGAAAGAAAAATCTTGGTGTGCACGTCGAAAACGAAAATAGATGGCTGGTTCGAGCAGGAAACGTTTTATCTGGGTTAAGGTTTCCCGGGCACCCGAACCGGGATATTCGAGTGTTTAAAATCCGCCGTATTGCGTGTGACAATCACGTCGGCATTGACAAGGCGGGCGGATTCATGCAGCACGGCGTCTTCGAAGTCTTTGAACGGCAGACTCAGGGCGCGTTCCAGAATGGTTTTGTTCACCGGGGCGATTTCGAAAAGGGAGAGCAGAAGCGAGATACCCTCACGTGCCCTCGCGGCGCCGATGTCGAAGAGTACTCTCAAAGATGCTTCTCCTCAAGATGGTGGTAGTATTCTTCTTCCTCGGAGCCGGTTCTCTTGAGAATACCCCTGAGGGCTGCCACCTTCGGAGTGATGCCTTTGATCTCTTCAGGAAGAGGCATATCGAGTTTCTCGAAGTAATCCGCCACAATCATAGAGACCGATTTCCCGGTTTTTTTGGAAACCCTCTTTGCTTTCCGAATAAGCTCGTCGGCTAGACGCAAAGTAAGTTTGGTTTGCATCGTCAACCTCCATTTTTCAAGACGTATAATCAACTAGGATTATACGTGTTGATCTGACTGGTTTCAAACCTTGTGCGCGTTATGGGGTGCGCTTCTCCCTTCCCGCTTATTAGATAATCCGGCAAGCTGCCAACATTGCAACTTTCATGGTGCCTGAATTGAATTGCTGAAAACTCAAAAGTTCAGTACATCCGGAT
>CAVUGX010000013.1:0-17766 GCA_963741035.1 uncultured delta proteobacterium | reverse complement strand
GAAGGGAGGTGTAGAGCAGTCTCAGTTCAATGATTTGCGGCGTCATGAAGGTAAATCAATCAAAACGCAAAACAGATAACGACACAGGAGGATTCGAATGAGGAAACTGCTTATCGGTAGTGCGGTTGTTTTTCTGATGATTTTCACTGCAGGCCTTGCGACGGCAGTGCAAACGGCCCCAGTTTTCCCATTTACCACAACCACGGGCACTCTCTATTTCGTTTCGGGAACCGGCACCGTAACATCGGATGCCACGGCGACTATCACGCTTAACCAGGCAACGGTTACTTCAGGGGAGCCTACCAACTTTTTCTGGGGCACCCTTACGTTAACGCCTGTCACCGGCACGCCGTTGACGTTCGATATCGCAGCTACCAGTGAGGGAGGCGATACTTTTCGTATTACAGGGTCAACGACGTCGGGCGCCACACTGTCGGCCGAAGGCACGATTCAGTGGCCGCGGCATCACGGAAGATCCAGGGCACACGTCAGCCCTGCTTCAATCTCCCTTGTCGGCAGCATACTGGACAGTACTACCTTTACCGGCAGGTTCGAAGGTGTACTTTCCGAAGCCGAATAATGCCGGAATTTCCTGATAGAATTCCCCTCCCTTGATCCTTGGGCACAGGCCGGGGAGGGGGATAAAAACTGCACGACTTTTCGAAGTGTTTACATTCACCCGCCACCCGCTCATCTCTTATTTCGATTCCAGCAGGGCCACGATTCAACCCGTTTGTTGATATACTCCCCGGCCACAAATGCCATCCGCGTGAAGGCGACTCCGCGTCGAATGATGGAAACGAGGCCATCTACTGCGGGGATGGTAGTTCTGGAACAGAAAAAACCGGTTTCCTTGACACGCCGCTTGCGTTTATTATTCGCATATGGGAAAGCTCCATACTATGTATCACGACGCATAACATCGGAAACATTATGACACTACTCTACAACGAACTATTGAAGTATGAGTATCTGTTTCGATTGAATCGGACCCTGGACTACGTCCGCGATCATTTTGCGGAAGATTTGACTTTGACAAAACTCGCCAAAGTCGCCTGTTTTTCGAAATTTCATTTCCATCGTATATTCCACGCCGTGCTAGGTGAAACCGTAAACCAATATGTACGGCGCGTCAGGCTTGAGAAAGCCGCCCGGATGCTCACGCACAATAAAGATCAGAGTATCATCGACATTGCTCTTGATTGCGGGTTTTCAAGCTCGCAGAATTTTGCCAAAGCCTTCAAGGCTCATTTCGGCGTCACGCCCACTTATGTTCGGACGCAGTACAATTGGGGCCGCATGAAAAACATCCTTGCGAAGGCGGAAAGCGAAGATCGCGAAGCTGTTTCACCTCAGGGCGGGCCGAATAAGGGTCGCGGTTCTTTGCATTCCGGGCAGTTGATAAAAAGAATAGTCGAACAGCGGGCGTCCTTGCCCGTGAGAGTGACGGAGATGCCCGGCTACCGGGTGGCTTATGCCCGGACTATCGGACCTTACGGCCTGGAAACGGCCGAGCCGGCCTTTGTCCAATTACTCCAGTGGGCGAGGCCCAGAGGGCTCATTAACGAAAAGACCCTCATCCTCGGCGTTTTAAGGAACGATCCCGATATAACGCCTGTGGACAAATGTATCTTTGATGCCTGCATCACTATTCCGGAATCTGAAAAGAGTGACGGAAGGATTAACGTTCAGTTCCTGCGGGGAGGAAAATTCGCGGTCTATCGCTGTGAAATCGATCCTGACGGCCACCATGAGGCATGGATGAAACTGATTATCCACTGGTTGCTCTCCAGCGGCTATCAGCCTGATAACCGCCCCTATTATGAAATCATCTATCACATGCCCGGGGAATATCCGCCAAGGCGCCATGTGGTAGAGCTTTGCCTTCCCATAAGACCCTCGTAAGCGGCAGCCATGTCCCGATATCACACCCTGAAACCATGAAAAGACCCGCAGGACAGTAGGCTAAGCGCTTCGCAGCCCACCGAAAACTTTCCTGAAGAGTATTAGCTCCAGTTTTGTCTTTGGTCTGTTGTATTCCTGTGAATCCTGTTACTCCTGTCAAAGTTCTTTTTTGAAGCAGCCCACCGAAACTTTTCGCAGCAGCTTTTCATGTCCCTTTGGGATTTCTTCGCGTTTCTTCTTCGTCAAAAACGCGTCTGGCGTGAAAGACCATCTTTTCCAACACAAAATAGCAAGATCAGAAACACTAAGAGCAAAAATGGAAAAGAAACTCCTTTCTCGATAACCTATGCTCTGAAGTCGGACTTCCCGGCTCATAACAACCAAATTCAACCGGAGGAGGGACCCATGTGATTTTTGTAAAATCATCCGAGGAAATTTTGGCCGGCAGGAGGGACACCGCTGATTTCCATGACGCAGAAATGCTTGATGTCTTTCCCTGTCCTTCTTGCACACTTTATCGACAGGCATTTAAGGATTTATGCGATCGTGATTGATTCTTGCTTTGATGCGCAAGACATTCACGTGAAAACGACTGCTGTTGAAATATACTGAACAGGAGGTAATTCGATGACCGCAAAAGGAATTATAATCGCTATTTTCGCTGTTCTGCTCATGGCAACGGTATCCTGGGCGCAAGGGGGAGCAGGGGCAGGCACCGGGGTCACCACCATTGACAGCCTGATGCCCGATCCGCCGAGAAACGTGACCGCAACCGCCGGCAACGGCGAGGCGACGGTAAGCTTCAATCCCCCGAAAATAGATGGGGGGAGCCCCATAATCCGCTACAATGTGACGTCGCGCCCCGGGAAGATCAAGGCCTCGGGCAAGCAAAGCCCCATAACAGTGAAAGGGCTTACTAATGGAAGAAGCTATACTTTTACGGTATCGGCCAGCAATTCCGTCGGGACCGGGATCGCCTCGGAAGCATGCAGCAGCGTGACCCCGAAGGCTGAATGAGAACCGGACTTAAGGCGGCCGGCAGAGGGTGTGGATGCCGGATGCCGCGGGCTTGCGAGTCAAAGGCCCCCTCGACTCGTGACTCGCGACTCCGAACCCGGGTCTGCTGGATACTGTATGCCTGACCGTCAACAGTGGATGCCGGATGCTTTATATCCGGCATCCGGTTCCGGAAAATCTCCCATGCAAGGGGAGAAGGGGTGACACGGAAAGGGCCTTGTCCCAGTAGACATAACGAATCGAAAACAAATCCCCCGCATACCCGTGATTGGGTGGGCGCCTGTTCGTCCTGACAATGAGTTATCCGTGCCGGGAACAGGGGGAGCCTCTCCGCTTTTTTCCTTTGACAAGACACTCTTTAGTTGTGCAATAGTAGCCCATCTTTTTAGACCACACCGATCGAAAACAAATTGCAGACGAAAGGGGATATCCAATGGCTCAAAGGAACGCCTTAGCCGTTTTTGTCATGGTCTTGAGTCTGTGCCTCCTTCTGCCGGCGTTATCAAGAGCCGGCAGCAGCGAGGAAGCCAAGGTCCAGGCATCGACCGCCATTATAAGGGAAAGTATGGGCATTCCCGAGTGTGCAATTCCCCCCAGTCTTTTGCACAGTGCGCAAGGAATCGCGATTTTTCCCGATCTGATCAAGGCGGGGTTTATTTTTGGGGGCCGTTACGGAGTAGGGATACTGCTGGTGCGCAACGAGGACGGATTGTGGGGCAACCCCGTCTTTTTCCGCCTGCTGGGAGGCAGCTTCGGGTGGCAGATCGGTCTCCAATCCACCGATGTGATACTTGTGCTCAACACCATTCGGAGTCTGAATGCTATGTGCAGCGGCAAATTCACTCTCGGGGGTGACGCTTCGATAGCGGCGGGGCCCGTCGGCAGGCAGGCAGAAGTGGGAACTGACGTTCTGCTGAGCGCGGAGATACTTTCCTACTCCAGAAACCGGGGCCTTTTTCTGGGCCTCTCGCTCGAAGGGGCCGCAATTATTCCCGACAACGATGCGACTGCGTCCTTCTATAACACTGCGGGGATGGCGCCGATGGAGATTTTGAGAAGACCCAATTTGATGGCGACCCCTCCGGCTGCAGCAGAACTAAGGCGGGTGCTCGACTGGTACTCAACACATTGAAGACGGGTTCGGGGTCCTGCCGGGGCAAGCCTGGGCATGAAATCATATCGAAGATGGACGATTCATCCCTGGAGGCCGCAAAAAGCATCCGCCGCGTTTATCGAATAACCGGGTGAGTTGCGCAGTTGGTACCTGGTAACATTGACAACATATTTGTTCACTCCCGCCGGATACAGTAGTGCCGAAAACGGGATGGTTACAATCTTGCTGCTCGTGACGGAGACGACTATGAACTCCGGCTGCCCGGAATCGCCGGATGTTACACATTCGATCCTGCCAAGATCTTCTCCAATCTGATTGTACAAGTGACGTCCCCTCATAGCGTTCGCCATATCCCAGTTCTGGGCCACACATAAAGCAACGGGTTGAAGGATGAAGGCAATCGCAATCAATATAGCCAATGCCGGCAAATTTAGTTTCTTCATTGTTTCTCCTGCGCCTGTAGCTCTTCATGTCCCTCCCGGGACACCCTGAAACCATGAAAACGCTAGAAGGGTGGGCTAAGCGGGGAGCGCAGCCCACCGAAACTTTTCGTGAGAGTAAGGCCGGAGTACAGCGTTTGTTAGTGTTATTTAAAAACTAAGGACCTGGTCAATTTGTTTCAAGACGTGTGAGTAGTGCAGGCATGAATGTCAGGAATTTCGGGAATAATCGATCCCACCTTCCGGGGTTTTCGCACGGCAATCGAAGACTATCATAAAAGAGCTGTCATTAAATCGTATTTTTCCTGCGATTGCAGATCGTGCGCGGGATGAGTACGCTCATGTAAATAATGGCGCCGGCCGCACCGGGACGATACATCCCGACGGGAAGGGCGCCGTCCTACGACTCGAGCATACAATGCCCCGTGATCTGACAGCCCCCGCACATGATACAGCCTCCCGAACGGGCGCCTTCGATCGGTTCCTTGTCCTGCGCGCGGATGATTTCCAGGTTGAAATTCTTCTTCGGTTTTGGACCGGGTCCACTCTTTTTGGCGGCCTTCCGAGTGCTCATGTTACTCTCCAGTGCGTCGTCGATTTAATAAGCATTCTTTACCGATAATCTTTAATGGATGTACGATTACCATCGGCGCCACCTTTGTCAACCTCACCCCGGCAATTACAGAAACACCCTGCATGCCGTGCATGGAGAGTCTCCTCAAGGCTGATATTACCTGAAAAGGCACGGTTCCGGATCAAAAAACCGCGAAAATACTGTTTCTAACTATTTCGAGCTGAACAATTTCCAGGTAGAGAATCGAAGAGGAACGGCCTTGAGAAAGGGCTTGGAATCCAAGCGCCGCCCTTGGTGGCCGTCATCTTCTGCGCGCCCGACCCATGCCGTTTCGATCGGAAAGCCGTTGGGTGTGGCCTGCTGTAGAGGACGAGCCTTGATTTTCGCCTCGAATCCTCCCATGTCCACTGCTCACTGCTCACCTGTCAGCTTTACAAACATGTTGCGTGTTTTACTTTGCAGGTAAGATTGGAAAAAGAAAATGGAAAGATGAAATAGTCACTGGTGAAGATTTGAGACGCAGGTTTTGTTGTTATTGGGCCTGTATCCATAGGCATTGCGTTTGATGCGGGTAATGTGAGCCGCACAAGCCATGGAAATTTCGCAGCGGTTCAGATATTCACAGAAAAATCGATTCGCTAAGATAACTGCTGCGCATGTGGGCAATGAATATGATTATGGCATCGAACTATTACGATTTCCCTTCCGTCTCTTCTTCTTCAGGCATTCTACGGACTTTGGCGGTGGCAGATCCTGCAATCGGTGGAAGCGACAGCACCGTTGTGGCAGGCAAAGCAGCTTTCATCGCGGTCATGAACGGCTCTGTCAATCAGGCCCTGTTTCCTTGTCTGGAACAATTGCTTGCCGGTTCCGGCATAGTCGGTGTGGCAATCCAGGCATACATAGCCTTTGGCCGCATGCGTATGGTGATCGAAAATTACCGGGCCCTGCCCGCCGCCACGGTACAGCAGCACCGCAGGATTGCCGGCGCTCACCGTGGCAGCCAGGCCAAGCAGCAAAACCGCCACAGCTAAGTACGTTCCCATCCCTGTCAGAAATCGGGACATGGCAGGCCTCATCAAGCCAGGAAGGTATGATTTATGGCACCAATATTCGCTGCCCCCACCATCACCATGGCAGCTTCCAGTTCGTCGCGCATGGTTTCCATGAACAGTTGGACACCTTTCCTCCCGCCGCCGAAGGCAGCACGAACAAGGTGCCGTCCGACCAGGACGCCGTTGGCCCCGAGCGCCAGGTATCTAAGGACATCGACGCCATAGGCAACACATCCATCAACCAGTATGATCATCTTACTCCCCACCTTCTTTGCGATGCCCGGCAGCACCGCCGCGGTTCCCGGAGTACCATCCAGCACCCGGCCTCCATGGTTGGATACGACGATCCCCGCGGCTCCCGCTTCGGCGGCGCGCACGGCATCTTCCGGGCACATGACGCCCTTTATCAGGAAGGGGATCCTGGTCGAATGGATGAGCTGGCTCAATTCGGCTACGGTTTTCGTACCCCAGGCAGAATTTCTGGTGTAGCGTCCGGCTGAATCGATGTCGATGGTTATCATGGCCGCGTTCTGGGCTTCGGCAATTTTGATCATTTCGAGAAAGGCTGCCTGCGGGTGCGGTTTAATTCCGGCAATGGCGCGCCCTTGATGGCGGCCGATGTTTTCGAAGTGTTGCGTCGTCTCTTTCGAATCGATCCCATCGCCTACGGCGCCCATCGTGCCGGCATCGACGCATCCGCCCACGATGGCCTCGAAAAAATCAGCGTCGGAGATTCTGTGCTGGAAATTAACACCCAGACCGCCGATAGGAGCGGCTATGGCGGGCAGGGAAATCTTGTGGCCGAACAGCACGGTCGATGTATCGGGTTTTTTGTCTATCGGCCCCACCGCATTTAGAACGCGCATCTTGAGCCTGACCTGACGCAGATCATTGAAATTATTCTGAAACGATAGTCCAGACCCCAATCCGCCCATACCCGGGAACTCGCCGGCACAGGCCACACCGTCGCATTGCGGACAGACTCGGCAAATCGGATAGAGAGCTTCCCGGGCTTTCTGATAGACCTCGGCAACAGCCTCGCTGACGCCGCTTCGCCCGTAATGGGTCTTAGGGGCAGCTACCGGCGCTGAGGCCTCATTGAGGGGCGCCTGCGGCGCTCCGGCCGTTTGAGCCGAAGCCTCGCGGAATGGGAGGACTTGACTTAAAATCGCGCCTGCCCCGAAAATGACGGGGGCCAGCAGAAAATTCCGCCTGCTGGTGGAGGCCGCCCCTTGTGCATCGTTTTGAGGAACTGACATAAGCAACTCCAAAAATGCGACAGATCTGAATAATGCCGTAACTTGACCGGTCAAAGGCTGACTGCGCTTCCGGGTCGGGTTCGGCTCGAAAATGCTCTCGAAATGCGAGAACACCGAAAATTATAGAACATCGGTCAATACCCGCAAGAATAAAATGCCGGCAGGAAGAGTTGCGCAGGGAGAAGGATCCCGACACAATTCTTCGACTATCCACTTCGAGTATGTCCGGAAACCAGTCAGTCCGACTGAAGGTGAGCGGTTCTACGTAGAGGCGAGGATATCTCTGCAGGGAACAAGATTAAACATAGGAATCTGGACAAATCCGGCTCATCGCCTTTATAAAAACCGACTACCCGGAGTGCGAATGAAGATTTAGAACAGCAAAAATGTTGCGATTTTTCCGACATGGATATATCTAGGTCATTGAGAGTTTGTTGAACCAGTTTCTGGAGGTTCGACACAGGTGGAGGATGGGCTATTAATAAATATTACCCAAAAGGAGATGTGACTATGAAAAGATCATTTTGGATCGTATTATTTATTTTCTGCGTCGGTATCTTTATGGCTCGGTTGCTCGTGTCTCCCGTCGTGGCTTCAATGCGGACAAGTTGTGCAGGAGACCCCGCCTGTACAGGCTGCGGTAGTCACACCTGCGCCTGCGCCTCCGCCTGCAGTAGTCCAACCGGCTCCTCCGCTCAAACAGGACCGCAACTAAACCACCCCGGCGCCCTGCCTCGCTGATTGATAAAACACGAGGCAGGGCTACTTACGGTTGCTGCCGGACGAGAGAAACATGCCGATGCTGAACGGACTATTATATGGTAACAAATAGAAAAAAGATCGGGCTGTGCCTTTTGGCGGCATGGCGGCGCACAAAGCGCCCGGGGAGCGTACGCTCGCTCGCAGCGATCATAGCCGAAGGACTTTGTCTTGCCCTGCTGGCCGTCAGTTTTACCATCCACCAGGCTGCCGCAGCGGACAACGCTGCGCAATTGTCCAACCCTAGCCGTTCATTGTCTGCGCATGAGGTTGCATTTGAGACGCAACCCGAGGCGGCGCCTTATCCCAAACGGGCGAACTTCGAACGGGAGCATAAGACCCGGGACGCCCAGCACGTGGCAGACTGGGTTGTCGATTCAGGTGACAATCGCGGCATGCCGTTCGCAATTGTGGACAAGGTTGACGCCAAAGTCTTTGTATTCGACGCCGGCGGACGACTTCGCGGGGCAGCCCCGGCCCTGCTGGGCCGGGCACGGGGTGATGAGACCATCCCCGGTATCGGTGACCGGAAATTGTCGGACATTCCTCCTGAGGAGCGCGTCACACCGGCGGGTCGCTTTGTGGCTTCGCTGGGCTTCAATATCCACGGAAAGGATGTCCTCTGGGTAGACTACGATGATGCCGTTTCCCTCCACCGGGTGGTTACCAATAACCCAAAGGAGCACCGCCTGGAGCGCCTGGCCTCTCGAAAACCGCTCGAACACCGTATTTCCTGGGGTTGCATCAATGTTCCGGCGAATTTCTTCGATGATGTCGTAAGCCCGGCTTTTACAGGCACTTATGGCATCGTCTATGTGCTGCCGGAAACCAGGTCAATCAGCAAAATCTTCGAGTCGTACTATGACGTCGAGTTACGTCGGGAAACAGGCACAACTGCGAACCTCGACAAGGGAACAGCGCCACACCTCCGGCAGTAGGGTCTCAAGGTTGGCCGCCACAAGGCTCGACCTCAAGGAAAACCCCGGCGATTCGCGCGGCATCCATGATTTTATACTCGCTTGTGCTTAACTTCACTGCGGGCTATCGGCAGACCCATCTTTTGTGCCCGATAAAATAATTGACCGACACGGTGTGTAACTCCGCCCCCACCCTGGTCCTGCTGACCTTGCCATCCCCGTAATTGTCCAAAATGCGCCGATTTTGCTTCGGTTCAGTTTAGAATAGTGTTTTCACCCCCGCAGGGGTCCGGATAAAGGCCAGCAGGCGCGGAGCATCGCGGGAAGGAACCTGCTCCAGGGATAGAAGTTGGCCGGCGCCCAAAGATCGAAGCGCAGTCAGGATCTCATCTGTTTGAGGGTGGAAGCCGCGCAGATTCACGAGAGAGCATCCGGCGTCCGGCATGCGGGAGGCCGGATGAACCGTCTCCTCCCACTCGATGAGGAATGGAACTATGCCTCCGCCCGGAAGATGGCCGTCTTCTGTAAGGGTGAGTCGCCATCGCAAGTTGCCCCGGCTCATGGGCGTGACAGCCCCGAGGGGTAAGGTGCTCTGGTTCGCAAGCTCCTCGATGCGGTGGGTCCGGACCGCCCAGGTGACGAGCAGAGGCTTTCTGCGGAGCCTCTCCTGCATTGCTGTGCTGTCCAATTCAAACCACCTCGGGTGAGGAGGTTTCGGGGCGCCGGGATTGATGGCGATCACTTCCAGGTAGCAACTCTCTCCCAGCCGGAGGACCCGGTTATGGGTCCCTTGAGCGGAGTGCTCGCCCCCTTCATGCGGTCTGATGCCCAGGGCGCCGAAAATATGTTCGGAACCTTCCTCCAGATTTCTCGCCGCAATAACCAAATGGTCAATTTGAGGTTGCATCGATTCCAGTCCCTCCGCACTCTCAAAAGATAGCACTTTGTGCTGCACCGGGGGGAGGGAAATATTTTCTTTCGCTTTTTCTGCTCCCTGCTCACTGTTTACTGCCACCAGGAATGAGAATTTCAGACATGATCAGGGCATTGAAAGATTTTGGCGTTCGATTTCTCAATAACGAGGAGAGATTTGTCACGTACAGAGGAGAGCTGAGGCAAATTTCTATAAAGCACGCTTGGGCTTAATTCAACAGTACCTGCCCTCGAAAGTCCCCCTTGAGCGCTGGAGTAGCATTAGTTCTTAGATTTTCTTCCCCGCTCAGCAAAAATTCTGCTGAGTCTGCATTTGATCCGTCGAGTTCTGATCGCGCTGCATCCTGGCCTCTAATATTAACCCACTCATGGTCATTCCAGATCTCGATAGGTTTTCACCTGATGATAAATTCACACGGAAGCTTTTCGCCCCATAAAAATTTGCACCAGCCTGGGCAAGGCGATTACATGGCCTCCCCCTCCCAGCGGGGAATAAACAGGCTCTAATCCGGAAATGAATTGGCTTGCAAGCATTACCCGTGAGTCTTACTAATTGTGGAGATTAGGTTTAGGGCGGACAGATAAGCCGGCAAACCTGTTAATAAAGCCATCAGTGAGTGAATCCGCGACCACCCACGTGAGAGAGTAACTGCCAGCGGCAATATGTTGAGTTATGGAGACTCAGGATATTGGAGGAGCAAATGCAAGCGAAAAAAGTCCTTCAGGGTACGGCCATGGCTCTTTTTGTGATGTGTTTTACCGCATGGGCTAAACCTTTGCCACAGCAGGTCCAGGCGACTGTGCCGACTTGGGCCGATCTCCCGGCAGATACCTCCGTCAAACTCAGGGCCGAGGGGATTCGTGCCGGAGAATACGAACGTCTGCTCCAGGGTGAAGTGGTGACTGAACAGCGTGCGGTTCCAGCCGGAAAGTCAGGAGTGCACGTGGTCGCTTTCGGCATCATTACCGGGAGCGTCGATAGATTGTGGGAGGTACTCGAGAATTGTGGAAAATCCCCTCCTTTCCTGCCTTACGTGCAATCATGCAGGGTAGTCGAACCCGATCACCCCCTGCCGCCTAACCGGAGGTGGGAACTATTGAAAATCGACGTTCAGGTGCTGTGTTTTAGCACTAAGATGCTGCTGGTAAACGAAAAGACAATTGATGCGCCAAATTATTTGAGATGGAACCACGTACGTGGAGATCTGAAAGTCAACGAAGGATATTTTCGGATCATCGCCATCACTCCAGACACCCAACTCGTTGTATACGACGAACTTGTCGATCCGGGACCTCTCATACCCGGATTCATAAAGGCATGGGCTGTGAAAAACACCCTGCCGGAGGTAATGGCGGCATTGCGCGATCATGTTTAGTGGTAACTCTCAATTACCTGAGCCGGAAGGGGTGTGCGTCCTGAGGGTCCGGGAAATGATCTTTGAACGTGATCGGCAGTAGCCCAATAATGAAATCTTCGGCAGAGAGTTGGCTGAGGTGGTTGACAAATCGTGTACCCGCCAGAAAGGTAAAACTAAAATTTATCGTTAACTCTACCGTTCCGCTGTAGGTAATAAATCCTTGGAATAGACGTCAGCTCAGGCTCAGTGAAAGTCCACCTTGCCAACAGGTGGAGCGAACCTGGTCTCAAGATACGATTCGGGAATGGCGGTGACTTAGGCGATCCTTTTCTTAACAAGGAAGAGAGGTATGGCCAAATCCCGTAAGTCCCGCAATGGTTGTCGATAGGTTTCCCGGAAATCGTATCGTCTGCCGGGTTACGTTTGCCGCTCTTGCCGGAAGAAAATCCATCCCTACCTTTTTAAGTGGGTATAGGCAGATGGCAGAAGATCGAAAAATGAAAACAGTGCTGCTCATGGCTGAGAGTGATGAGGACGACTGCCTTCTTATGAAGGATGCGGTCCGTGAAGTCTTTCGAGACGAAGATTTTCACTGCCTCTCGGATGGGCAGGGGATTATGGAGTATTTGCTGCGTCGAGGCATGTACGCTGACAAGGAGGAATTCCCGACACCCGATCTCATCTTACTCGACCTGGACATGCCAAGGAAAGATGCCCATCAGACTCTCAAGCAGATCAGAGAACATCCGCAGCTCAAGGCCATTCCCGTAGTGATTTACTCAACCTCGGAGAACGAGGGTCAGCTTGAAATATGCTATAAACTGGGGGCCAACTCCTACTTCACCAAGCCGATGTTATTCGAAGAACTGGTCAAGACCGTAAGATGCCTGCGCGAACACTGGTTTAGTGATGCGCATCCGCCTTCTTCTGAAGAGCTGTGTCCATGTGTTTATTGCAAAATACAGAATTCAGCCTGCGATACCGGTTGACAGACAGTGCCGGGGAATGCGACGGACTCCGGAGCAAAGGACGGTGCTGTTGAAGTTGGAAGAAAACAGGATTTTCGTCAAAATGCCCGATTCCATGTATGTTATTGTGATGGTCGCATGGGCTCCGAGACGGTATAACCGGATAGGACGAACTCAATGAATTCCGGCTGTGGTGAAAAGTTTAATGCCGGTCTGATTGCCTGGACTCGCCGGAAGCACTCAGGCCGGGTTATTCCTCTGCCAGATTTGACGGGTATGCCTGCTGCCGGTATGGAGTCGAGCCGGATTTTCGGCTCGGGGGCAATCTGCGTCTTCCAATTTGCTCTCCTTACTGTTTTTGATCTATAAGTAAGCTCGCCGCCCGCTAAAAAAATCCGCAAAAAAGACGGGAGTCCGTCGTGAAAAAGGCTTCAGCAAGACTCTTAGGCAATATAGCCGCCTGCCTGGGAATTATTCTTGGCTTTTTGACTGCAATGTTCCCGTTTTCGGTCTCCGGGGCTGAGCCCGGAGCGATGCGGGTGATCGTCCTGACCGATGCCGCAGGTCTGGGCGACAAGGCATTCAACGACGTCTGCTGGCAGGGAGTGCTCAAGGCGAAGAAAGATTTCGGTGTGGACGCCCGGTTTCTCCAGTCGAGAGAACAGGCCGATTACGCTTCCAATCTCGCGTTAGCCGCAGGGCGGGCGGACCTGGTCGTCACCCTCGGCTACCTGTTCACGGATTCTCTTACACGAGTTGCGCCGCGCTTTCCCCAGACCAGGTTCATTCACATCGAGGGAGACGTAGCGGCTAACAATGTGGCCAGCTTTGACTTCAGATCGGAGGAAGGAGGTTTCCTGGCCGGATTGGCAGCCGGGCTTTTTACAAAGAAGCTGATGGTCGGCATCGTAACGGGAATGGATATTCCTCCCGTCGATGCGTATGTAAGCGGATTTCGCGCAGGGATCAAGACGGCCGAGGCGGCGCGCGGAAAGCACATCGAAGTAATGGTAAGCTCCGCGGCATCGTTTAACGACCCGGTCAAGGGAAAGTCCCTGGCCAAGGCCATGATCGACAGGGGCGCCGATGTCATATTCCCCGTGGCCGGCAACACCGGGATAGGCGCAAACGAGGCCGTCAAGGGGTCCGGCGACGCCTACCTCATCGGGGACGACCTGGACAAGGATGCGGACCTGCCCGGAAAGGTGCTCACCAGCACTTTGAAGAGGATGGACGTCGCCGTCTACGGAGCAATCAGGGAAGCGGTCGAAGGCCGGTTCAAGGGGGGACATCGCTGGCTGGGAGCGGCCGATGGAGCAATGGACATAACGGAGATGAAATACTCGAAGCAGTTGTTCAGCCCGGCCGACCTGGAGCGAATAGCCAAAGCTCGGGACCTTCTCAAGGCAGGCAAGCTGCCGGTACCGGCGCGCGCCGGTGAGGTCGAGATGTTTAAACCGCCTGAACTTTAGCCGCGAAGGAAAGCGTCCCTCTTGATCGATATCAGGCATATCTCTAAAAAATTCGGCAATTTTTACGCAAACAAGGATATTTCCCTCACGATCGGGGAGGGAGAGATTCACGCCATCGCAGGGGAAAACGGCGCAGGCAAGACAACCCTCATGAACATCCTCTTCGGACGTGTCCGGCCGGATACGGGTTCCATATATCTGAACGGGAAACCGGTCTCGTTCAGGGGCCCGGGGGACGCCATCCGGGCGGGCCTCGGGATGGTTCACCAGAATATACTTACGTTTCCGCAACTCTCGGTCCTGGAAAATATCGTCATCGGGAGTGAGCCGTCCCATGCGGGCTTTCTCAAGATCAGGGAGGCCCGGGAAGAGCTGATCCGGCTCCAGCAGCTTTTCGGGTTCCAGGCCGACCTGGACAGGCCGGCTCGGGAGCTGCCCTTCGCGCAGCGGCAGCAGATCGAAATTATGAGAGCTCTTTACAGGGGAGGCAGGGTTCTCATTCTGGATGAGCCCACGAGCCTGCTTTCCCCGGAAGAGGCCCAGAGGCTTCTCGAAATGATTAAATCGCTCCGCGCGGACGGGCGGACGGTCCTTTTCATAAGCCATCGGCTGAACGAGGTTTTCTCGGTAGCCGGCAGGATCACGGTTCTGCGGCATGGGGGCGTGGCGGCCGTACTCGATTCGCACGAGACCGATCCATCCGAAATCGCAGGACTGATGGTCGGGCGTCCCCCGGAAGCCGGCACGGCCGGCGACCGGGAGGAGCAATCATACGCGCGGCATTTTTCAGGAGTTTTTCCTCGGCAGCCGGCCCTGGAGCTTCGGGACCTCTGCCTCCGTCAGGATGGGACCGAACCGGCGGTGAGGAATGTCTCGCTTACTGTCTCCGCCGGGGAAATATTCGGGTTTGCGGGAATCGTAGGCAACGGACAGCGCTCGTTAGCTTGGGCGCTTGCAGGGAAAATGGCGCCGGAAAGCGGAAAGATAGCGCTGGACGGGTTGGATGTATCGAAAACGGGCATTGCGGAAAGGCTCCAGAAAGGGGTTCGCCGGCTTCCGGAAAACCCCGTCGAGGAAGCGCTTTTGCCCCTTCGGCCTCTTTGGGAGAATTTCGTGCTTGGATTTCAACGGGCCGGGGACTTTGCGCGGCTCGGGTTCCTCAGAATGAGCAATATCCTTAGGTTCTGCCGGGACCAGATACAAAATAGCGATATCGCCGCATCGGGCGCTTACGAACCGGTTGCAAGCCTTTCCGGGGGAAACCGCCAGAAAGTTGCGCTTGCCCGTACTCTTGCGGCCTCGCCCAAATTGGTCGTTCTGGAGCAGCCCACCCGCGGGCTCGACATTCACGCATCACGCAGGGTTCATGACCGGATTCGGGAACTCAGCCGGGAAGAGATGACAACCTTCATCGTGATCTCATATGATCTCGATGAACTCCTTTCTTTGTGTGACCGCATTGCCGTTTTTCACCGGGGCTCGATTACCGGGACGGCCCAGAGAGATGGCTTTTCCCGCGAACGTATGGGCAAATGGATGGCTGGAGTGCAGGAGGTGAACATTTCTTGAAAGCCAATATTGCCAGGCTGCATGTAACCTCCATCTTGACCCTTATTCCGGCGCTGCTGATCGGCGCGATTGTATGCATGTGCCTGGCGGTTTTTGCCGGGGTGGGCCCGCTGGACCTCGCCGAGACCATCTGGACGGGGGCTTTGGGCAGCAGTGAAGCGGCCCTTAACACCCTTGCCAGGACCTCTCCGCTTCTCCTTACCGGACTGGCGGTGGCGCTCGCGTATAGGGTTGGTCTGCTGAACATCGGGTGCGAGGGTCAACTCACAACCGGCGCCCTGATTTCCGCTGCAGTCGCTCAATGGGCCTCATTTCTTCCGGCATGCCTGCTCCTTCCCCTCATGCTCGCATCAGGGGCGGTAGTCGGGGCGCTCTGGGCATATCCCCCTATTGTGCTGCGGCGGACCCGGGGAGTGCACGAGGTGATCAGCACGCTTCTGCTCAATTATGTCGCCATCTATTTGTGTAGCTGGCTCGTTTCGGGACCGCTCGGGGACGGAACGGCCATGGCGCGAACCCCGCCCATTCCTCCCGGCGCCGAGTTGCCGGTAATCTTTCGGGCCGGTTCGGCCGGCATGACACCCGCTCCGGTGATCGCTCTCGTCCTGTGCTTCGTCGCCTGGCTTTGGCTGTCAAAAACGGCCTGGGGGTTCGAAGTCCGCTCCACGGGCGCTAATTTCGATGCGGCCGAAAACGCGGGGATCAGCGCTTCAAAATGGCAGACCCGAATTTTTCTCATTAGCGGAGCGCTCGCGGGGCTTGCCGGAGCAATAGAAATTTCCGCGGTCCACCATCGCTTCTACCGGTCATTTTCTCCCGGGTACGGGTTTGACGGGCTCACTGCCGCCTTCCTGGTAAACTGTTCGCCGGAGTGGCTCTGGGTGAGCGCTCTTTTTATAGGCGGGCTCCGATCCGCCGATAAGCTGCTCCAGATCGGGCTGGACCTTTCCCCCAATTTTATCCTGGTTGTGCAGGCCGTGCTCTTGCTGTCAACGGCGTGCCAGGGGCTGATCTACTCAGCGCCCCGGGCTTTGTTTTCCCTGCTCCGGGGGAAGGTCGGGAAAGATGAATAGTACACAATCATCCTGAAGGAAATACGACCCGGCCATGTCGAGCTTATTCCATCTCATACCCCTCACACTCGGGAAAGCAACTCCGCTCCTTCTTGCAAGTTTTGGAGGGTTGCTTTCCGAACTGAGCGGCGTCATTAATTTCGGACTGGAAGGCATGATGCTTTCGGGGGCCTTTGCGGCCGTGCTGGGAAGCTGGGCCACGGGATCGGCATGGGCCGGTCTCTTTTTCGGGATCTGCGCCGGAGTATTTATGGCAATCATTCATGCTTTAGCATGTCTGAAACTGCGGGCAAACCAGATAGTCAGCACAATCGGGGTTAACCTTCTGGCTTCCGGCCTGACCGGACTTCTTCTCAACCAGGTTTTTCACGTCTATGGGACTTCACCGGGAGTCGAGACGCTGCCGAATCTGGGCGGAACTTTCCATACAAGCGGTTCCACCTCCTTCTTAGGCGTTCTTTTGGAGGGGCTATCCGTTCTTGTACCGATTTCTCTGTTTATCGTAATTATGACGACCTTCCTTATTAAGAGGACAGTCCCGGGGCTTCGGTTGAAGGCCTGCGGGGAAAACCCCGATGCGGCGGCGGCGGCCGGGCTCATGGTTACCCGGATAAGATTTTTCGCAATTTGCGCAGGCGGGGCGCTGGCCGGGATGGGAGGGGCTTCCTTATCAATAGGAGAGCTATCGCAATTCGTGGAAAACATGACGCAGGGCCGCGGATATCTTGCCGTCGCCGCCGTAATTCTTGGAAGATGGCGCCCGCGTGGAGTAATGTTTGCGGTACTGTTCTTCGGCTTCGCGGATGCTTTTTCCGAATGGCTGGCGGTCAGATGGCCGGCGCTGCCTAACCAGATTTTTTTGGGCCTGCCCTACTTAGCCTGCTTTTTAATCATGGCCTTCTATTCGGGAAAGCTCGGACCACCTTCGGCTTTGGGACGCATCGAGTAGCGCCGTCGCAGAGGAGACGACCATTCTCGCCCGATCGGGAGCCTTATGGCCGCCAAATTTGAGACCCTGCTACTGAAATTTTGGCCCTGTATGCTCGTGAAGATTCGCGGTTTTGCCTCTTCCCCGACCCAATTCGACGTCATAGTATGACTTGAAGATTTCGCCGATCGGCCGGGTTTCCGGCAGCACATAGACTATGCCGCTCGTTCCGGTAAAGGCCGGTTTCACGATGTTATCAAAGAACTTTGCAGGGACGTTGATGCAACCCCAGGAAATACGGTGGTCGAGCGGCGTTGGAGAGGCCAGGCGCTCCAGGCGGCGCTCCTTGGGATTGGTCGTAATCACCCGGTGCAGAGAAACGGCATTTTTGTAGTCTACCCAAAGGACATCCTTTCCGTGGACAT
>CAVUGX010000012.1:0-19248 GCA_963741035.1 uncultured delta proteobacterium | reverse complement strand
CATCACCGGTCTCACGGTGCCGACTATTCCGCTGTTTGGCACCGCAACCATAATGATGCGGTACCGCTGCCGAGTCCGGGCGAGGTCGCCGTCACGGTCACCACGCCGGGCGTGAACGTCGATCGCACCGCAACCTTGCACAGGCCGCCTTCCGACTTGAGCTTCGGGATCGAGGGAAGTCGTATTTATCCCAGAGGTTTGTTGGCGGTCACAAATTGGTCGGAACCGCCGCGATAATTGCCGGGTCCGGAAACTGCGAACGTTACGAGACTACTGTCGGTCGGACACCGGGCGCCGTTGGCGTCAACCACCTTTGCCAGGATTAAAGCGGCATCGGTTGCATTGGCGGTAATGGTGAATACCTTCCCATTCGGTTTCACAATAGGCGTGTCCACAACTAGAGCGATGTGATCCGGAGCGCCCCCCGACTAAACACTTCGAGGGCAGGCTTCGCGGGAATGACGCCCCCGTTATTTTCGGATCTTCCGGCAAATGAGTACCCGTGGTTCAGATTTTTGCCCCGAGGGGGGCTGCATATAATAGCCCAGGGTCAGAGGAGCGCCACCCTATGGTTGAGGCGCCAACAAGAACCAGTTCTTACCCTGTAAGGGTTGCATAGCCGATCCTTTGATGTTCGAGCACCCTCCGATTTAATCATCGATACTCTTTTTATGTAACCCTTTCAGGGTATTACGACTAATTTGCGGCCCTGCCTCCCCAGGGTGGCGCGGTGCTGACCCTGGGCTACCCTATGCAGCCCTTTCAGGGCAAGAAACTCAAAATCCCCCACAGGGCGAGTTCACAGCAGACAGATGCTGCCCTTTCTCGTCTGCAGGTACTCGCTTGCCGGATGGACCTCCTTTTTCAGCAGCCTGCTATGTTTCGAAACAGCAGTCCAGCTACAACGTCATATTGGAACAGCATCTTCATCGCCGGACCTCCAATCAGTAAGAGTATGCCCCATCGGCGCTCCGGAGCAGGCCTCTTAGGGTTCCTGTAGCGATCCCGTCCATGTTTCAAAGCTCTGGTCGCCATTTTCCTTCCGGGTATAAAAAATCGCATAGGTAAGGTATTTGGCGCCTATGAACCCGTTCGATCTGCCTTGAGTATATCTCTTCCGCCACGTTCCGGTGTTAAAATAGACCTGATCCGTACCGTTTGACGTAACCCGGATGGGTACTTCCAGCGCATTGTGCGTGTGTCCCATTACAACGTATTTGTAGTCGGAAGTGTGCGTGAGAAAATCCTGCGCCGCGTCGATCAAAGCGTCATCCGCCTTGCCCGGTTCAACCGTGTCAGACGACCCGAAAATCTTATCGAATACTGTAACCAGAGTCTCCGCGGCGTCAACATTGAACCGTTTGAACATTCCTATGGCAGCCTGAAGCGTATCGCTGGAACCCGAGGCAAACGGATTCAAAGTGCCATGCCTTTTGTACCACCTCTTGATCATATCGAGATTATTGAAGTTTTCGGCGATCTCCTGGACCGCCTTATTGACCACATTCCGGATGTCCGGATTCTCATGAACCTGATAGAACAGCCAGTGCAAAACAGCAGAAATCGGTCTTACATTGTCAATTTCCTGTAGATTGCCCTCAAGGGTTTTGACGCCGCCGGGAAGCGGTGAAGTCATCTGCTTCACATGATTCATGATCGTATACGGCAAAGCGGCGACAAGTTCCGTAGTAATGGGATCTCCTATGGGGACCTGGGCATAGTCGGCATCCGTGTAATGATTTGTCCCTTCGTAATTCCACTGGTCAAACTCATGTCCGTGCCGCGCAAGGACGCCGTACTTGCCGCCATGCTGCAGATCGTCATAGGAATGCTGAAACGGAGCCGTCCCCGCGGGTAATCCGAGACTAGCCCGGACTTTGTCCCTAAGGCTGGTGAAGACATTGCAAAGTCTGTCATGATTGCCGGGAATATAGATTTTCTCGACTTCCACAGGTGAACCGCACACTTTCGTCAGGTCCTGGAATATGTCGAAGGTAGCTGAATTCTGCTCGCAGGATGTCATCCATTATTTTATTAGCATGACCTTCGAGCGCACTCTCGTTCGGTCCCCCACGGCCTCTCGGCCTGCGGGACGTTAAGCCAATAAGTAGTTCTGAGCAGATCGAAAACATCTCCCAGGAAAACGACTTTCACTTCCTCAGGCCGGCCGCAGGATTTACAGATGTCCTCAAAAGCCCCTTTGAAGGCTTTGGGCGATATATTATGCGCCCCAGCCGTTCCATCGATGAAATGCAAATCGCTAATAAAAACGAGCATGGCCAATCTCCTTGATATGGGTTGTCAGTTCGCCAGAGCCTCATCAGCCGTTGCGCCTTTAATCAGGCTCGTCAAGCCGTTAAACAATCCCTTGTCTTTCACGATATAGAATGTACCTCCCCGGCCGTTTTGACTGCTTTTGCAATTTTTACCACCCAAGGCGCCCTGCTGATTCAAATCGCCGAAAATAGCATAGGGGTTGTTCGAATCTGTAGAAACGCCGATTTTCGCATGATTACCATCAGGCAATTTTCCCTTAAGGCCGAAAGTTGTCCCGTCCCATTGCCCTGTTGTGGCAATTTCCACTGGACCTCGAGCGCCGAGCGTCTTATCCCAGCAACTAATCTTCGTCGATGCCGTAGTTGTAGGTATTTCAGGATTCGCCCACCAGGTAGCCGCTCTAATGGGCAGTCCATGAAGCACCGATGAAACCATTTGCCACGGAGGCACATGCAGGCCCGATGGTTTAGAAATTAATTCCACTCCAGTTGAAAGCTTGACATCCATGAAGGTTGTGCCGGCGTTTTGCTTTCCGAGTTCTTTTACAAGTTCCTGAATATCCGAAGGCCCACCATTTCTGACAATCTGGGGGTTAAAGGGATTCGGTTACCACGCTCGCATTTTGAAGGGATTGGAGCACCTTTATCAGATCATCTTTGCTCAATTTTAATGCAAAAAAATGCTGACTCACTTCGACATCGTCATCTTTTATACAGCCCAATGTATTTCCGTCGTTTTTACGGGGAGATATTTTGCTTCCTGAAGCCGGCCAGGACGGTGTCGATACTTGCATTACAAACCCTTCTCCGGCCTCATTCCAGGCAAGCATCCCTTTGGAATGCCCCCAGGGAGAGGCGCACTCCTTTTCACATCCCTTTATGGCAGGATCATCATAAAACTGATCGTTCCATATAACGTAATAGTATAAACTGTTATCATATACCTGCTCAAATGTGGCTCCCACCGGGTCCTTCAGTGTATCGCCAACGCAGCCGGCTCCTTTTTGCAGAGAAGAGTTTTCGCTACTTGCATAAACGTACTGCTGACCGTATCCATTTTTGTATTCTTGTACACTACCCCCACAAATACATTCCCTTTTCGCGTCATTTCCACAGCCCGGGAAGGATGAGACATTGAATTTAAAGACAAACCACCAGTCCACGGGATGCCCATTTTCCAAAAGCGGCGCAGGGATCGAAGTATTCTGTATCGTGGGCTGGGTTGAGCTGCCGGCAAAAGCTATCGTATTATGATGACCGAAACCAGCGATGTATCCGGGGACGGCGAGACCGGCAAATATAATCGCTGTACACAGAACAATCTTGATGCTTAAAGGCCGCCTTTTCTCGTCCATGCTTTTATCCTCCTTTATGCATTTCAAAATGAGGTGTTCAGGGTTATCCCTTTTTCGCGCCGGCCGTCGCCTCGTTTGGTTGCAGAGCCTTATGCCCACGGGCGATCAGGGCGTCAAAAGCCGAGAAGGCGAATTCGACGCTGTATCCCATGAGAAATGCAAAGAGCACCAGAGACAGGCCGGCGGACTGCACCTGACTTTGGATCGGAGCCCAAATGATTCCGCTCATTATTCCGAGCAGAGCGCCCAGACCAATGCGCACCTGATAGGTGCGGAAAGTGCCCAACGTGTAACTCTTGGATGCTACGCTTTCCAACAGCCGCCTGACCACGAAGGCAACGGCGCCCAGCAGGCCGAGGATAAGAGGTAAGAGATAGTAATTCGTGACCTGAAGCGCCGAGCGCGCTGCCTGCTCCGTTTTGAGGTGCTGCCTGATTTCCTCGTCGTCCTTTACGATTCTTCCCTTTGCAGGCTTCCCCACAGGCGGTTCCTGTTGTGTTGCAACCGTCCGAACCAACCCGCTCGTTTGGGACGCAGCCTTACCCGAGTCTCCGGTTTTCGCCGGAGTAGCCGCCCTGGCCAAGAACCGCCACGGCCAACTCAGGACCTCCAGCATCTCGGAGTTGGCTTTGATTCGCTCCAAAGTACGGTCGCGCTGCTGGATCAATCGAGCCATTGGCAGATCGTCCTCACTTATGTCAGACTTCGCCTGCAGCAAATTGTCCGTTTGCGCATCCAGGGAAGTCAACGTCGCGGAGTATGTTTCGAAACGGCTCAGAACATCGGACAATAGGATCACATAGGCCTGGACAATAAAGAAGGAAAGGACTCCCAGAACGAGGCAGAAAGCGAGCTTTCGACGCTGGCTCCAGAATTCGCGAACCACCGGGGACCTTGCGCCCACACTCTTCCCGGACGCCCGTTCCTTCTTGTCCTTTTCGATTTGCTCTGCTACCCAGATGCTGTCGCTGGTGGCCGGGTGAACCAGTGAGGTGAGCAAATTGTAGCTTTTCCACAACCTGTTCTCGTCTTCAGGCGAGAGTTCCGAAGATGCTTTGCGCAGCGCCGGCACAGCCAAATCTATAGCCCGATCCGTGTCCTCAGGCTTAATAGCGGCCTCGGAAACCGCGTGGCGGAGCAACCGCAAAACTGCCTCCTGTAATTCGCAGATCCGGGGGACCGGCTCGAGACCGCGCATCAAAGGAGGTGCTTTTCCCCCGGTTTCCTGCTCTCCCGCAGGCTCCGTCTCTCTTTTTGGAGCAGCCCGGCCTTGTTTTTCATCCGCTTTGCCGTGAGCTTCCGCATTGTCCGGAGGGACTTGATGTTCGACCTGCTCAGTGCGTTCAACAGCTTTCTCAGAACCTGCAGGAGTCAGGATTTCCGGGCTGCCCGCGCCTTCCTGCAACTCTTTAGGTTCGGTCATGCCCTTCCTTTCTTAATGGACGCCGATCGAGGTTCAAAACAGCCCTTTCGGCCTGTCCCCCACAAAGTGGCCATAGCAGTGATACTTTGCCGTCGTACGCTCGTTTGTCCAAGGTGATAAGAAATTGCTTTCTGACGGTTCTCTACAATTCAGTTGCGTTTAGATTAAGAAAAATGTTTTCGATGACGCTAAATTCATGATAAGATTAAGAGTGGATTTTTTTAGAAACTGTAGCAACTCTACCTGCCGTAGCCTATACTAAATGACCATCAACTTGTCAAATTAATGTACTAGCATTCTCAACCCAAATACTCGGGAAATCAGTCGATTATATCGATATGGAAATTATATTGGCTTTTTTCTCCAATTCACTGGCAATCTTATCTCAAATCTCCGCGACTTGATGGCAGCAGACAAGAGTTTTAACCGTCTCGCAGTTAAAAACCTGTGAGAGTGGCTAAAGTAGCGACCTCAGATTTGCGATTTTTTTTAATTCACCGTTCGATAGTTTCAAAAACCCGGTTGCCTGCTTCGAGGGGCCAAGGTCGATCTTTAGAGAACACAGGGGAAAACACAGAAGAAAACGCAGAGAAACAATAACCGCTTAGCCTGTATGCTTGGCAAAATTTCAAGAATCTGCACATTAGTAGTATATAGAACGTTCGATAATTCCAAAAACCCGGTGGCCTGCTTCGGCTCAGGCTCGGAACGGTTTTCTCAATTTGTCGCCCCACACGGAGAGGATATAACGCAATTTTCTGAAAAAAGTCCTGACCGGCTGCTTGGGATTGGTAATAATCGTATCCATCTCTTGCTCATCCAATATTTTCTCCATGGGACTTCGGTACGTTTTCATCGTTTCTCACTTGTCAATTAAGGGAAAATGTTCTTTGCAGGTGGACCATAAAGACTGCACCGTTCGATAGTTTCAAAAATCCGGTGGCCTGAAAAGACTTCACCGTTCGATAATTTCAAAAATCCGGTGGCCCGCTTCGAGGGACTTGGGTCGATCTTTAGAGATCACAGAGATCACAGAGAACGCACAGAGCGACCAGGGCCACAATCAAAAGACTAAAAGCGTTCACCGTTCGATAATTTCAAAAATCCGGTGGCCCGCTTCGAGGGACTCGGGTCGATCTTTAGAGATCACAGAGAACGCACAGAGCGATCAGGGCCACAACCAAAAGACTAAAAGCGTTCACCGTTCGATAATTTCAAAAATCCGGTGGCCCGCGTGGCGCGTCTGGCCTCGGGGTCTTTTCAGAAATCACTACCAGCGCGTTCATTTTCCAGGGCACGGGCCGCCTTCATGATTACATCCCGTATCGTTCCGATCTTAAAAGGCTTGGCAATAAAATCAAAGGCCCCTTTGGCCACCGCCTCCCGGGCCGTATCGAGGCTGGCGTAACCCGTGATCATTATGACTTTGGTCTCGGGCGACCCGGCTCTCACATTCTCCAGGACCTGCAAGCCGTCGAGTCCCTCCATACGGATGTCCGTCACTACAATGTCGAATTTTTTCTCCTGCATACGGGCCAAAGCCTCCTTTGGTTCCACGAATATCTCCACGTGATGCTCTCTGTCCAAAATAGGCTTGAGCCGCAGGCCCACCAAAGGTTCATCGTCAAGGATAAGTATTTCCAACCGTCTCCCCACATCCCCCTCCGTTCTCTTTGTATTTTAGATATTATCGAACCCGATAACAAGCATTGCCGTTCCAAGATCCTACCTTAATCGTGATATGAAGATTCCGCTCCCGTCATGCGGCAAAATGATACCTTCGGAAAAAACGCCTTCGAACCGGCCGAGCGAGTGACAAAGCTCATCGACTATGCAGAATGGGCAGGTGAGCTGAAATGTCGCCGCGATCTCGTCTTCTCGAAGATAATCCCATCCTTTGCCTCGCGCCGCGACAGATTCCCATGGGGTATTTCCGGGGCCGAAATAGGCCACGGTGGCGTTGCGCGCGCATCGGCTGCATTTGCCGCCAACCGAAGAAAGGGCTCTTGTGAGCATGCGCCCGAACGGGTTTTGAAGGAATTTTTCCGGGATATCGTCAATGGCCCTGTATTCATACACATACGGACCTCTTTTCATCTCCAGGGATGGATAAACGACAACCATTTTTTCCGTACATGAGGTAAATTCCTGTCTGAACCGTTCGATCAGGTGTTGCCGGCAAAAGCGCCTGCTTCCTCCCTGGCTGAAAATCAGGGTATCCTGTGAGAACCTTGCGCACACCGAGCATTTGAGAAGATGAGAGGCAAGAGACCGGGAGGCGATCGATGCAAGGAAAAGAGAAGCCCAAAGTACAAGGAAAAGCGGATCATTTGTTTCAAAGACCGCCTTTCCCGCCTTGAGGTATTCGATTGCAGACCGCAGGACCACGGCAATGAAGAGCGAGAAGACGCACAAATAAAGATATGGGATCAAACTGCCGGTTTTATCTTCCATGGTCGATCTCTACGGTTCATAATAAAATGAATCAAATGCCCGTCAAAAATGAATCGCATGGCCTAAGAAAATGAAAAACATCAGGGCTAGAATGTGCAAAATCCACCAGTTCAAAGAGAACATTTTGAATTTGTTCATGATTACCTCCACAGCCAGCCACTGAGAACGTACACGATGCTTATGGCCGTAAAATGAACGAGCCACCACCCTGTATTTGGATAACGATAAGTTACCCCCGCCTTATTTCTGCCCGAGTCGTATCCAAAGAGTTCCAGATCGAAAAGGGCCTTTCCGACGAAGAATTTGGTCCACAGAACCATTATGTCCGGCAATGTCGTCATGAGTACAATCGATTCGAGTGAGAACGGCTTAGGCCAATTCATAATCGAAAAGTGCGCCATCGCTATGGTGCCGATAATTACCAGGAAGCCGTTGAGGGTATATCCGTAGCTGATGGTTTTCTTACTGGAGAAAAGCAGCGGCACGATTATAACGCTGAGAATGCCGGAAAGGAGGGGGAGAAAATTGGATGTGTTCTTGGACACGGGGTGTATCCGCAGATGCAGCAACAGCCCGCCGAAAGAAATAGCGATCAGCGCAAGAAGCAATGTTGATTTTATGTAGGTCCTGACGGTCATTTATTCCTCCTTTGATGCGCAGGCGCGGAATAGTTCCCGATCCCGATGATTTTCTGTTCGGGTGATTTATCCGCGTCAAAATACCCGATCTCCGGAGAGTATGATAGACCTTTGACAGGATTAACAGGATTCACAGGAATACAACAGTCCTAAGACGGAACAGGAGCTGCTACGAAAGGACTCCACCACAGCCGCAACCAGTCAGGAAAGCTATCTATCCGCAGATAACGCAGATAACGCAGATAAAACACCCACTTGGATAAGAATCTTTGCAGAATTTCGAGAATTCGCACGTTAGTAGTACAGAGAACGTTCGATAATTCCAAAAACCCGGTGGCCCGCTTCGAGGGGCTAGGGTCGATCTTTAGAGACGCAGAGAGGCGCCAAAGGCGAAACGGATTGCTCTCAGAAACGTTTCGGTGGGCTGCGCTGCCGCTCAGCCCATCCTACGGGTCTGTAAGTCCTGTCAAAAAGTTTCTCTCTGCGTCTTTGCGGTGACCAGGCAGGGATTTGAGGGCGGGTTCATCTATCCTGAAGACTTCCCGGAACATCCTGATGAAGGCTATACAGGCGGAAATTGAACCGGCGCCGCGAGTGCAAAAGGTCGTGGATCATTGACATCCGTCAATTTTTTCACGGCTTTCCGGATACAACGCAGTACTGCAAATGCATCCGGACATTCCGAAAGTTGTCCATCGGTCCACTCACGACGCCTTACATGATCGATCCATCACTACCAGGATTAGCCAGAACCCGGCTTCGAGGCTCGTTCCAGCTTCCGATTCCCGAGTAAGCCCGCCGCCTGGACTCCGACGGCGGGCCCGTAAACAAAACCAGCGCCGGATTAACGATCTCGACCTGAAACTGTCAATTTAAAGTATGGGTTATGAGGATCGTTACAAAATACAAGCGCTTCCTTTTTAGTGTTCCCATGACACGATAAGGGGTAAAGCCGGATCGATATTTTGCCCTCCCCACCCGGGGGAATGGACTGGTCAAAACCAGTCAGCTTGCTTCCTCACCCGGGCAGGATTTTTCTTATTACCAAAACCCCCGTTCCCGTATTCCTGACTTTGAAAGCATGAACGTAGTCGTTTCCATCACTTACCAACCCGAAGTCGAAGACTGTCTCCGGAACTTCCGCAGTCGGCGTTGCGGCTGTTTGTGCCGTGGCGGCCTCCTGTTGCGCAGGCACGCTGCCGGAACTTTCGGCCGCATGCGCACAACCGAGGGGAACCAGGAAAAAACAAACGACAAGCCCAAAAATTAACAAATTCTTCATTCATAAACTCCGTTTGCAAAAAGAAGAAATAAAGCGGGCAGAGCGTTGTAGACTCCGACTTGAAACCGCTTGACCAGATGTGGCAGCTTAAAATACTCTCCCGGCGCAGTCAAGATGAGACGCACTGCGAACTCGACGATCCGGACTCTCACTCAGCCGTCTCCGGGGGAGTTTGCAAGAACCATTCCTTTATCCCTGACTGCTCTGTCCTTGCACCCGGAGACCCGGCGCGCTATCTTCGCTCGTACTCAATTTGCCCGTTGAAACAGGACAGCGGCCGTTTACGGCAGCAACTCGGGCGGCGCTGAAGGAGCCGGATGAAAATGGAAAAAGTTGGTATGCATGTTCATTCCTGTATTTCGGATGGAAAAGACAGACCGTCAGTATTGGTCCGGAAGGCCGTCCAGGATGGTTTGTCCGCGGTTTGTCTGACAGATCATGACCTCTACCACGGTATTGAGGAGTTTGAGGCAGAGGCTGAAAAATGCGGCGTCATGACCATCCCTGCCATGGAAGTATCGGCGCACTGGCAAAACCGCAGCTTCGTTCACCTGCTGGCTTACGGGATTGATTTTCCCGGCAAAGAACCGCTTCTGCGCGAAAGTCTTTCGAAAAATTGGGCAGCTCACGACGCTGAGTATGACGAGATAATGAAAAGACTTGCCGCGCGCTACTCGGTCAATTTTTCCCGGGAAGCGGTTAAGGAAAAGACCGGCCAACTTGGGCCGATCAATTTTGTCTTGCCGACCATAAGGTTTTTGGAAGGCTATCTTGGCATCGAAAAAGGCGAGTTCAAAAGATTTGCATTTGACGACCGCTACAGTTTTGAAAATGCCGTTTTACAGGGTCTTTATCTTTCAGTGGAAGCGGCCATGGAGCTTATTAAATCCGCCGGAGCAAAGGCCGTTCTGGCACATCCCGGGATGTTCTCGACTTATACTGTAGCCGGGGGAACGAGCATCAGGGATTTCGAAGAACTTTTCTTTTTCCTGGTGGATTTGGGACTCTCGGGAATAGAAACATACTATCCCATCCATGATAGAGAGCAAACCGAGTATTTTGAAGACCTGGCGCTGCGCTGCCGCCTGTGGAAAACTGCCGGCTCAGATTATCATGGCGAGTATAAACCCAACTGCGGCATGTCTATGCCGGGCATGAGCCACGAAGATTTTCTCCGGTTCAAGGATTTCTGCGAAAGGTAGTCTCCCAAGGTTACTAAAAGGGGGAGAGCCGCGAAGAAAAGCGCCACAATGGCCCTACCCGCGGCTCTCAGGGGAGGAGGCATGAAGCCTCGATGATATTGTCGGAAAAAAGACCGGAGTGCTGAAGTAAAATTAGTGACGTGCCCCGGAATTCATTGGCTCGAGAAAAAAATCAAACCCGTAAAAGCAGGCAAAGCCCGACGGATCGGCAGTGTGCTGCAGGGAAAACGGCAACAGTCGAGTTTGCCCGGTTGGAATATATAAATTCAACGTGGCATACATGCTGCATACCGGGTAGTGGTGGAAGATTTTTCAGGATCTTAGATAAGAATGACAAACGGCATTTGCCGGCGCCAAAATACCGGAATTGGTTTTCATGCTGAGTTGCGTTCAAGCCGGATGCTCCGGGAGGGCATACAGCGCTGCGCTCCCCCTCCCCTACGGAAGAACCGCATCGACAGAGATGCTCCGGGAGGGCGTAAAGCCCTCCCCTACGGAAGAACCGCATCAACGGGGTAAACGGAAGGAAAAAGATGGCCGATGATGATCTGTCTTTCTGGGAAAAGGACAAGAGTCTCCACCCCTTGAAGGACAGTTTGCATAGAAGGCCGCGCAGTCTCAAAGCTGTCTCCTTTGATTTTTTCGATACACTCGTCTGCCGGCTGACCCCGGAACCGGAAAATCTGTTCATCGAAGCAGGGCGCAGACTGGAATCGGAATGCGTGCTCGGCATGTCCCTTTCCCCCGCGGAATTTTATTCGACGCGGATTGCCGCACAGGAATCGGCATCGAGGACGGCATCGGCAGAAGGAAGATCCCCGGAGATTTCGATAACGGAAATATATAAAAAGCTTGCGCCGATTCTCACAGATCCGGGCAGGGCGATGCAAATCGAAAAGGAAGTGGAACGGGATCTGTGCTACGTGAACCCTTATATTGCATGTCTTGTCAAGTACGTGCGCAGTCTTGGCTATAGGACTGCCGTCATCTCCGATACATATCTTTCATCCGGAGATCTTATAGCTATCCTGTCGGTAAACGGCTTTGACCCCGCTCTTATCGATCTTTTTATAGCATCCAACGAAGCGGGCTGCACGAAACGAAGCGGCGGAGAGCTTTTTCGCAAAGCACTTTCAGGACTCGGCATAACCGGCAGTGAATTGCTGCACATCGGAGATAATTTCGCCTCCGACATAGAATCGAGTTCGAAGTTCGGCATTGCCGGCCTGCACTATTATCAGATGAGCGCCCAACAAAGTGAAATTATCCAATCCGAGCGCGCCCTCGACGTTTTATCCCAGCCCCGGGCGATCTCATTAAACTCGGTTCGGCGGCTCTCGGCGCGCAGGCATGCCTCCAATGATTCGTTCGGGGACGGAGCATTTACCTACGGCCCTGTTTTGGCTCGCTTCGCTGATTGGAGCCTCGAGACGTTTTCCAGGGCAGGCGTCAAAAAGGTCCTTGCGCTGATGCGTGAGGGGGAGCTTCTCGGGGAACTTCTTCGCCGGGCGGCCGAAGCGAACAATGTCAACCTCGCGGTGCTCCCCTGTTATGTATCGAGAAAATCGACCGCGCTCGCCTCACTTTGCAAAGGGGTCACGGCTGAGAAGCTATACGAACTTCTGACCGGCAGGCGCGGAATGACCATTGGCGATGCATTGACGATCGCCGGGATCTGCAGGGAAGCGGAACAGCACCTGCCCCCTGCGACGTTGTCCGTGAAGATCGAATCGCAGGATCTGCTCGATTCCGTTGTCAGGCTGATACTCGAAGGACGGACGTTGAGGGCGCTGGTCGAGCAAAGAGCCGTTGAGACCCAGTCGCTTGTCTTCGACTACTTGAGCACCCTCATAGGGGACGAGGAATGCATAGGCGTGCTGGATTTGGGGTGGAGCGGCAGCATCCAGAGGAATATCTCCCGCATCCTGCACAACGGTGGCAGGCGTGTCAAAATCGCCGGCTGCTATCTCTGCACGACGCAAAAGGCCGGATGTCTGCCCCTGGAGGGAGACGAGGCCCACGCATTCGTAAGCAATCTGTGGACCCGGGGAAATCTCGTCATGGAAGTGCCGATTCTTGCCCCGATAGGCAGCACGGAAGGATACATCCGGGATGCTGAAGGCCGCACCGTACCATTGCTCGGGTCCTATCAGATCGATGAGGCGGAACTCAATTTAAGGAAAAACCTGGTCGAAGGGATACTCACATTTCAAGAAAACTGGCTTGCCCTGAAGTCCTCCAAAGGTCCGCGCGTTTTGAATGAGAAGGCGCTGGCCGAAATAGACAGCAAGAATGCCCATATCCTGGTGCGCCTCATGGAATACCCTGCGAAAATGGAGGCGATTCGCCTGGGGTCTTTACACCATGACGAAAACTATGGCGAGGGTTTCACACGTGTTCTTTGCGATCCTGAGTTCGAAAATGTTTTTCGTACAAAGGGGATTGCGGGTTTGTTTCAGGAAATGAACTGCTATTGGCCGCAGGCTGTAATCGCGCGTGACGATCCAAGGCTGATGAGCGGCCTGTCACAGCGCTGGGCCGCCCCATACGCCTTCGGACGCCTCGGAGCAAGGGCGCTCCATAATGGAAAGCCCTCCAGCCTGACCGAGGAAGAGCACCGGCTCCTGCTGCAAACATTACGGGACCATCCACACGATCAGATCATCTTTTTCACCAGCGGCCTCGACGGCGACGGAGAATTTATGAAATCTCTGGCGGCTCAACGTGAACGCTTAAACGCAGTAGAGGCAAAACCGCCCCGAATTGCGGAAACCAGCCCATCGGGTCCGCCCGCTTACGGCGGCGATGCTGGATTTCCCAAAATTATCGAGGTCGCGTACTGTGGAGAAGGTGATGAAACCGTTCCAATGGACGGCTATATCCGGATATCGGGACATCCCATCGATACGAAAATCCTGGACAGGGTCCGGAGCTCCATCCTGCCGGACTCCCGCTGCATTATGATCCTGACCGAAGGAATCCGGGAGAGCGATGTGGCGCGCGCATTGCTCTGTCTTGCGCCTTCCCTCGGGCCTGGGAGCATGATAGCGGCCAACCACGGCAGGATGGATCTCCCATCTTTAACGTGTGAATCCAATATCAAAGCAGCCCTTCAGCAATGGTATCTCCAAACCGGAAGCAAAAGCGGATTCGAGTTTCTCGATCCGGGCCCGTACGGAAATCTTAGCCCGCTTTACTGGACGTTTCTGGTCAGGGACATCGAAAAGACTCCACCACAGAGACACAGAGAGCACAGAGAAAACACAGAGAAAACAGCGGAAGGCTCGAAGCGCGGTGGACAGGGCGGACAGCGATAAATCAGAAGACACAGGAATGGGTTTGCACGTTCGCAGCGCTGGTTCTTTTCATGGCTTCAGGGTGTCCCGGCGGGACATGAAAAGCTATTGCGAAAATTACTTTTGCCTGTAGAATGCAGATCTGACCTGAACTGAAGGAAGAAATATGAAAAAGATAATCGTTGTGCTCGCGGTTTTGTTCTTTGCGTCGCCGGCATTGGCTCAAGACTATCAGGCTTATGGACTTTTGCAACCTTACCAGATCTATCAACTCGATCAAGCTTCTCAACCTTCTGCACTTGACCAATCCATCAAGATTTACCAACCTTACCAATTCGAACAGCAGCAACAGCGGCAGCCCACATCTTCTCAGCCACGACCGGCGAAACACTCCCGCAGGCAGATCAATGCGAACTTGCCCGACCTGCCGGTCGATACGAAGTAAGACTAAGGATTGCCCCGCTTGTCTAACAGTAACCAGACAGTGTTGTGCCGTCCCCGCGGTGACAAGTCACCGGCTTGCAAGCCCACGTTCTTCCAGTTCCCGTCTGCGTCGAACACAATTCGGATACCAGGTCGTGAATGCCACCGTTCCGATAAGCAAGGTATAGGTGAGAACTTCATAACCCAGTTCGGACAGAATAAAATGCTCCATCTTCCCCCAGGCCAAAATGGTGCTCACTGAAAAGATCAGGCCCCAGACCGAAGCTATGACGACATTGGTTCTGATGAACAGCGGATTATCCCAGAGCGACGGGTCGGTGTGCTCTCGGGCGTAGTCCAGAGTAAACGGTTTCCTGATGGCAATGGTCAGCCAGGTGGAGACAGCCAGCGCCCCGTTGGCCATTATACCCATGTGCTGTGCGACCCACATGTTGTTGAGAAGCACCACCGCCACCGTGGCGTATGCGAAAAAGAGCAGTCCCGCCCATAGGATCACGCCCCTGTGCAACCGGGTAATACCCATGACGACAACCAACACCAGCGCAACCACCAACCCGAGTTTGAGACGAAACAGACTGTCACGGGCAATGATAAGAAACGAAAGCCACGGTGCGAACGCCAGAAGCAGCTTGAAAAACGACATACTCAGCCCCTTTCCTCTTTTTCGAGCAAGAAATCCGGCCCTGTTTTCCTGTTATGAGATCGACATTCAAAGCCGGAGTAAAGCCGCCGGCACATTATGCTTCGGCAGAAATCGGCCCGTTGATGAGGGGTTTTAAAATTGAACGGCAAAATCGCAGTTGTGTTTCTCTCTATTCTAGAATTGACATGGACCACTGAGGCCTTGCGACGAAGGAAGCCGATGTCGCTTGCATAACAAATCCCAAGCATATATATCATAAGAAGGTTGACACGTTCCGGGCCGGAAAACAGGCGCATGGAGAAACCCATTATCAAGGAGGGTGATATTGAAAACCGCCTATGAATACTTAAAGGCCAATCCCGTTTTTCATCTCGCTACCGTGGACGAAGGCAAAGGAAGAGTCCGCCCGTTCGGTTTTGTCACGAAAAGGAACAATCTGCTCTATTTCTGTACGAACACAACCAAGGATGTCTACAGGCAATTAGTCGCGAGCCCGGAGATCGAAATATCGGACAAGGGGACTGACGACACCTGGCTGAGAATACGGGGCAAGATCGCCTTTGACGGCAGCAGAGAGGCGAAGGCCCAGGCTTTCGATGAGGCTCCCAATCTTTTGCGGATTTATCCCAAAGGGGCGGATGACGAGACCTTCATCACCTTCTATTTTGTCGATGCCAGGGCAACGTTGTTCTCTTTCAGCCAGGCTCCTAAAGTGTTGCCGCTTTTGTAGAATGCAGGCACAGAAGCAATATTTTCTAAGGAGGGGGCCAAACCTATACTCCAGGCGAGTCTGTGATGGTCCCCCAAACCCCCTCCCTGCTTCCCGCAATCCAATAATCACAAGAACACTCGACCCATCGCATTTACTACCCTTCCTTCCTATCGAGATGAGATCTACGATGGGATGAAATTACCACTTTGCCATGTCCTCCGGGGCCGCCGGTCTCTTCCCGAGTGATCGAATCGTTCTCGCCATGCTGTTGTTCAAGCTGGAATCTTGCGGCGGTTGACAAGTGCCCAAACCGTATTTACGCTTTTTAGTAACCTTATTATTTTGCGTTTTCAGGCGGTTGTATCGTTTAAGATAATGCCTGTCGGAATTTTAGGGAGATCGAAATGGGCAAACAACTGATTTTGGGAATGGCTCTTTGGCTGTTGTTCGCGAGCGGTTCATTTTTCAGCGCGCAGGCGTGTGAAGTTGCGTTCAATGGGTGTATGCCTCCCCATTACTCTTCTCTTTGCGGCACCACTTGCGTGTCAAAAGATATGGACAAAAACTCGGTGACCGGGCAGGAAAGTCCGGCGACAAGTCAAGGGCCGTCTCAGTACGACACCAACTCGAAATAAGATATTTCGAGATAAAATATATCGAGATAAGGTATATCGAACCAGCTCGGGCAGGACAAAGCAAAAAATCCAGGTGATTTATGATTATCACCTGATTTTACTTAGAACTGGCTATTTCCAGCTTTCCGGCACATGCCTACTTTATTTCGGCTGAGCCTCCCCACCTTATCTGTCTTTGGATTAAACTTCTTCCCGATTGTAAATTGACCGGTATGCCTGTTTATATAATAGCTGATGGAAGGGCCATCACTGCCGGTTGACTGTTCCACCCACTCTATCGTGTCTTTATCAATCTGAGCAGAATGGCCGTTGACTGTAGACGACGTTATATCCACATCAAAGACATAGGAATCTTCATCCGCCGAACATTCCAGCTTTATAGCGGACTGTGCCTGAGCAAAAAGAGGTAACAAAGTTATAGTCAGAATCGTAGCGAGTCCTATCATCACGCCTTTATTTATCAAAGCAGTCACCTTTCGGGTTAGCGCTGAAAGTGTCTTTACAACCTCATCTTTCTGCTTAAACATCTCGATGACATCTCCTGTCAAGTACTTTGTGCCTATCCGGTGACTTCAATCGGCGATGTAATCCTCAAGTCTGACGGAATTTTCGCCCGGTATGCGGATTCTCTCGAATCTGAATGGATCGGCGCCCAAAGGGACGGTTGCATCCATTCCCATTTTGTCGCTAATGCCGTCATCGCTTGTGCAATGAGTAATGTCAAAAGAGAAGTTTTCGATCTGCCTTATGATGTCATCACCATCTGCCAAGGAAAAGACAGGCTTTCACGCAGAGACGCGGAGACGCGGAGAGCGCAGAGTGAGCGATTTGTTCGCGACCGTGTGAGGGGTATCCTCCCCCATCCGGCTTGGTCGCGAGGTTTTAGCGACGCAGCAGACGCTCCAGTTCCTCCAGGATACTTTCCCTATGGAACCTGACCCAGGTTGCCCCTTCCCGTTCGACGATCGAGGCCAGTCCGTCCAGGAAGATTCGCAATCTCAAAAAGTCCCAATTCTCGGGCCATTTCTTAAGCCCCAGCAGCTTTAAACCCTGTTCGAGCGTCAACGGGATTTCCGGCGAGTCCTTCCGGGCCGACTTGAAATCAATTACCTTACCCAATTAAGACCTCCCCTTGCAAATGGCTGGAGTCAACCGTGATCCCAAAGAAATAAGGCTCCTGCATTTCGACAGTATCCAGTGAGCGATTCACGCCGTAACCAGGAAAGTTTGCACGAATGGTTGGATTTGGTTACCCAATAATGATGTCCTCCAACGATCGCTTAGGGACGTGATGTACACCTTCATTATCACGCCAATACCTGGTACCGCCTGAGGCATCGACCCTTTCGATCATTACTCTCTCCTTGGGTTTACCCAGAGCCAAAACAAGCAATATATCGAAGCGGGGCGGTATTTCTAGAGCTGTTCTCAAATTTTCTCTCTGTATTGTGCCGATAATGCATCCGCCAAGGCCATTTTCAGAGGCGCCGAGGAGTATGGTCTGAGCGGCTATCCCGTGATCGCAGCCAAAAGATTGGCTTATCTCCTTGTCCCCCAGAATGATGATATAAGCGGAGGGTCTCTCCCCATCATCCGGTCCCGCCCAATCTTTCAGCAAAGCAGCCCATGTGAGGTGAGCAAAGATCAGGGCATTCTTTTGAGGATCGCAGGAGAGAATGTACTTGAGCGGTTGAACATTGCCGCCAGACGCCGACAGTCTAGCCAGGTTCACGAGATCTTTCAGGGTATTCATATCAATGCTGTGTTTCTGATAAAACCGCCTACAGCTTCTATTTTTCAGAACTAAATCTGCCAGCATTTTCACCCGCTCCGTTTTTTAGAAAGAATCGATTCCCGCCGGTAAAGAAGGGAACCTCATACAGAGGCCGCCTTGCCCGACGAGATCTTCACTTTTCCATCAATACCCCTCTTAGATACGCAAAAAATGAATCTCTCCCTCAGATTTTGGACTATTTTGGCAGATATTTTATGAGCTTGCCAGAATAAAAGGAGATACCTTTCCTCTTTCTGTTTGGGGGAAGCCGGGGAAAGTGGGAGGTACCGAGCAACCAAGCGATTGTTATTTAGGCAAAAAAAGGGAGGGCGACGCAGGGGTCGAACCCTCGACCTTTGGTTCCGGACAATTGAAAAGATCGCCGGCCATTCATTTCACGTATCCCAAAACCCTTTTATCTACATCCAGAGGCTCGGGACCGCTGATTATCAGCTTTGAGAATTCATGATGCATGGTGCAAATTCCCAATTCTCGGGCCGTTTCTTCAGAGCCAGCAGTTTCAAACCCTGTTCCAGCGTCAGCGGGGTTTTCGGAGAGCCCTCCGCATCGACTGGAGATCAATTACTCACGGTCAGGAAACCTGGGGTGTGGGTTCGTGTCAGCAGGTGGTGAGGTTCACATATGGGCTGAATATGGGATCATAACGCAGGAATGTCGTGATTCCCTGGCAACATGGCAAACCCTCTCGCGGGCCGGCAGCATAGCGAATATGATTTTGATATTTTAATTTTGGGTTGCGGATCACCTTCTCCAGTGCGATGGTCCAACCCTTATTCGTCCAGACCGGGTAACCACAAATAGTAGAAGCCGTTTCTGAGAGGAGTAACGGAATCCCCCAGGTCCAGGTCAATCAGGCTTATTTTGGGCAAACCCTGCTTGCTCGTGGAAGAAGTGTTATAGAGATTATCGTTCGGGTATTCCGTGCGGCGATAAACCACGACTTTGGCGTCCTCCGGGAGCCCGGTGAGTTTTGCCGCCTCGTGGATCGCATCGTCCAGATACCCGATTCGATCCACAAGACCCAGGCTCAGTGCTTCTGTGGCTGTGAAGATACGCGCCGACATGATAATCTCTCTTGCCTGGTCATTGAGCT
>CAVUGX010000011.1:0-20043 GCA_963741035.1 uncultured delta proteobacterium | reverse complement strand
ATATCGGCAACCGCCAAGCGCAGTGGCACCAGGGTACTTGCCGTTGTAATGGGGGCGAGAAATCCCTGGATCAGATGTTCTGAAGCTGAGCGGCTGATTGAGGCCGGATTCCGCGAAACCGGCGCCCCTTATAATGAAGTTAAAAGCGTTGCGCTCACGTCCGCGAAAGAGGGCGGCGAGTTAAGCCGACATGGAAGAGCGCGGGGGCATAAGGCAGGAAATCGAACTACGCTGGCCGCGCACGGCAGCAAAAACCCGGTCGCCTCGAAAAAGCTGACCGCGAATGAAAAGAAGAAAATAAGGACCGCAGATAAAAAATCGACGGTAAAAAACGGCAAAACTCCTTCCCGGCACGTCTCATCTAAGAACAAACCTGTCAGGGTGGCCTCGATCAAAAAGTTCGAGAGTGCAAAATCCGCGGGCACAATAGCCAGAAACGGACGCAATAACAATGCGAAATCGGCCAGATCGAAAAAAGAGGAGACCAGGACAGTTGCAAAAAAGAAGAATGTCAAAGGCACCCCTCATGCCAACGCTGTGAAAAAGAGGGCAAAAGGATAAACGGAAATTAAGCAGAGCCAACACCTCCTTGCCCCTTGCCCTTGAATTGTCTTTCGAGAGCATTATCATTGCCCTGCCGGATATCTTCACCACCTTATACGGGGTTGCGTTCAAATCGAGTGCTAACGATCGACCTTGCTATTAGTTAAGCACAGGAGCAGAGTGATGGCGCGTGATTTTGATTGCACGATAAGGCTGCCATTGAGGAAATCGGTCGAGATGATATAATTGTATCCTGCTTGCGTTTGGATAACTGTCAGGAGAGCGAAATGGATTCTTTTGAATATAGGGTTACGATTCACCCGGCCGATTCTTTTAGAGAAATGATCTGGTTTTGTTCCCGTGAGGGAAGCTGTAATATGGAAGTGGTCACTTCGGAACAGATAAAGAAAATGGAAAATTTGCTGAACGAGGGAGGCCATCAGGGGTGGGAACTCGTGCAGGCGAATTTCGGAAAGGACGGGGTGCTTGTTTTCTGGAAAAGACAAGTTCTGATGGGATAAATCCGGTGGGCGTGGAGACCGGTCCCGGCCTGTAAATTCTCAGTATAGTATGAACTGGCGCTAAGGTCTTACTCTCGAGCGCAGTTGACCCAATGGTAGGCAAGGACGAAAAGAACGGCTCCAAGCGAAGCAAGAAGAAGGTAGGATGATAAATCGGGCGGCTGGCCGAAGGCAGCAGCTCGAATTGCTTTTGAGGCATGGGTAAGCGGCAGAAAATGCAGAATGTACTGGACCCATGTTGGCATTCTGTCCATGGGAAAGAAAGTCCCGCCCAAAAAAGCCATTGGAGTGATGAAGAAGTTGTTGAGAAGCGCCTGGTCGGAATGCGATTTTACGAGCATCGCCAGTCCGACGGCCAGGGATGCGAAAACGAAGCTGTTCAAAGCCACGGCTAACCAGAAATAAAAATTGTAAGAAAGAACTACACCGGACAGGGCCGCTATCAAAAGAATCAAGAGAACCGAAAAAAGCGCCCTGGTAATTCCCGCCAGCACCTCTCCGGTGACATAAGATATATTACTGATCGGCGCCGCCTGAAACTCCTCGAATATATGCCAATAGAATCGTGCAATGTTTATCTCGCTCGCTATGGCGAAAGCCTGGATCATTGTGTTCATCGCCACAAGACCGGGAATCAGGAATTGCAGGTAGGAATGCCCGTCTACCTTTATATCCCGTCCCATCCCCAGTCCGAAAGCAATCAGATAAAGTAGAGGGCTCACCGACATAGAGGCCAGTTGCCTGAAAAATCTCTTGCGCAGGATGAGAATTTCGCGCTCGTAGATTGCGAGCATGGCTCTCATGCCGTAACCTTTTTCCCGGTAAGGGAAATGAAAACGTCCTCGAGGTTGACTCGCCTCAGGGAAAGGCTGCCCTGATGTGTAGCGATGTGCCTGTTGGCCTCGTCTATGTCCCGGAAGTAGATGGTCTCCATGCCTCCGTTCGCGACACGGTCCAAAGCCCATGCCCCCAGAGCCTCCATCAGGTTGTGAGTGGTGTCCAGGGCTACTATCCTGCCTTCGTCGAGGAAAGCGACACGGTCGGCCAGGAACTCGGCCTCTTCTATGTAGTGGGTAGTGAGAAAGATGGTCGTCCCGCTCTGCTGGATCTTTTTGATAAGGGACCATATGCGGCGCCTGATTGCTGGATCGAGACCCGCTGTAGGTTCATCGAGAAATAGTATCTTCGGAGAGTGCATTAGCGCCCTGGCGATCATCACCCTTCTTTTCATTCCCCCGGAGAGGGCCTTTATCGGGCTGTCCACTCTGTCTGCGAGTTCCACGTAGTCAAGAAGTTCTCGGATGCGCTGCGAGCGCTCTTTTCGCGGCATCTGGAAGAGTTTTCCGTGCAGGTGCAGGTTCTCGCCCACCGTCAGTTCGTTGTCGAGATTGATGTTCTGCGGTACGATGCCGCACTGGCGTTTGGCCTGCAGGCTTTCCTTCTCTGTGTGAAACCCGTGCAGCCACGCGTCACCCGCAGAAGGGACTGCAAGCCCGGTGAGTATTTTGATTGTCGTCGTCTTGCCGGAACCATTCGGCCCCAGGTACGCAAACAACTCACCCTCACAAACCGTGAGGCTGATGCCCTTGAGGGCTTCCACCTGTTTGTAGTTTTTTCGGAGGTTTTCGAATCGGATCATTTTTTCTCACGGGCAATAAAATAATGCGTGGCCCGAATTTAACAGGATTTATCTTCAGTGGAAATAGCTTATCTAATTTCGAGGCTAAGAATTGAGGGATTTAGGGATTTAGGGATTGAGGGATTGAGGGATTGAGGGATTTATTCCCTGAATCCCTCAATTCGCAATCCCTTAGTTCTTGCTATTCTTCCAAGTGGAGAGAATCCTGTCGATCTTGTTGAGTTTGGGCTCTCTGCATTGCTAACATGAAAATTCTTGAAATCTTGGCAAGCATATGGGCTAAGCGGTTATTGTTTCTCTGCGTTTTTCTCAGCGATCTCTGCGCCCTCTCTGCGGTGAATAGCTTTTAGCCTTTTGGTTGCGGCCTCAGGCTGCTGTACGTCTCCGGGGTGAGCGGGGTGCCGCTGCTACTGTGTGGAAGGCGGCCGATAGCCTACTCCAACGATTCCACCAAGTCCGGTTATATTCAGGCCATATATGACCGCTTCGGCTCTATTGGTTTCAACAAAGATTATATCTCTATCCTTAACTTCGATATTGTGGCCGGAGGTTTCCTGCTGTAGGTCCTTAAAGCTTAACTGGACGACGTCGGGCTTTCCGTCTCCCTTGGAACGGACCAGCTTGATGGCGCCTTCCTCCGCATAGGGGGCGAAACCTCCCGCTGCGACAATGGCTTCGGGGATATTCATCTTCTTCTTTATCGGATAATTTCCCGGCTTTCGTACCGCCCCGTCCACGTAAATCATTCCGGCTTCAGGAACATAGATCACGTCCCCACTTTTGATTGCTATATTAAGTTCTTCTCCGCCGCCCCTGGCCATCTCATCGAGATCGATAAGGAGCGTGCCGGGCCCATCGGAATCCTTGCCTCCTCTGCGAACCTGGACCGTTTTGCCTGCCGTATCGGCAAGACCTTCGCCAAGGGCCATGGCTTCAAACAGGTTTTGGCGACTGAGATATGGAAAGGTCCCCGTCTTTTTGAATGCCCCCATCAGTATAATTTTGCCGGACACCTGTTCTTTCACAAAAATACTCACATGAGGGTTCCGTAAATATCGGGCTCTATAGAGTTCCTCTATTTTTTGTTCAGCCTCACGCGTTGTTAGACCATTGACTTCAACGGACCCGACAAGAGGAAGAGATATGCAACCGCGGGCGCCGACCCTTGCTTCGGACTTGAGGTCCTGGGCTTCAAAGACGGATACCTGGAGCAGGTCCCCTTCGCCAACCACGTAGTCCTTGAGAGTGGGAGCGCTTTTTACGGAGGCAAAAAGCCTCTCGTTTATTGCTCTTACTTCCTGTTTTGAGCCGTTGTCCTGGGCTATCACATCTTCGAGCTTTGCATTGGGTTCAGGTCCACTGCGTATGCCGCACCCAAGCATGAACCCGGCTAAAAACACAATGGCCCAGCAGAAATAAAAATACCTGGCGTACAATTTCATTGCCTTCTCCCCGGGGTTGAATTACGGCGCCTTTGATTTGCAGGCGCCACTCTCCATGTTTACTGAAAGTCCGACAAGAGCTATTGTCCGCTCTGTGTAGGATTGCCTGACGAAAGCCCCAGCCCCGCTCCGGCGGTAGCGGCGACAACTCCGCCGACTACGCCCGATCGCAGTTGCGCTGGCTCCGCCTGCGGCGGCAGGAGGGTCAACCACCACAACAGGCGCCGCAGCAACTCCGCCGGAAGTCGGCGCAAAGACCAATTCACCTGCAGTATTTGTAAATACGAGTTTATCGTTAACCACGGTAGCGCTGCCTTCGACACTTCCCCCTGGCGTTGCCGGAATGATTTTCTGAGAATCATATACGGCATCGGCATGCACGAATTTCACCATCGCGTCCGAATGCAACACGTAATTCACCTTGCCGGAATAGACGGTGACCGCCCATTTGCCATCCACATTGTTTAATGAAAACCTGGCCTTGTCTTGAGCTATGATGCTGAAATTCGCTCCCTGAACAGTAGCCGGTCCGCCGCTGACCTCCATGATAGCGCCTTCCTTCAGCGGGAAATTTGTCGTCAACTGGACCACCTGGCCACTTGTCTCCGTGACTTTCACCGCGCCTTTGGGAAGTACGGTCATCACAGACTCTGCTGCCCCAAAAGTCCCAAGGCAGGACATTATGAAGACCGTCACTAAAATCTGCACCACGAGTCGGTTCTGCCTCATTGCTTCTCTCCTGCCGGATAATTCCTGAGTATGGTGCCCTCAAGCAACATGCCAAAAAGATGCCAAGTCGACACGATACTTCGCAGACATTGTTAACAACAAATCGGTTCGAAAATTCAATGACTTGAAATGATTTTGCATTTTGTTCTAAAATAGCGGGCGTCTGAACTCCATCCACACGATTAAAGGATCACGATTGGCCTTGCGTTCAAGAATAGCTCTTGCGATTATTTTGACGCTACTGTCAGCCAGCCTGCTATGGTACTCAATATGTACCTATAAAATTTCAGGAAAGAACCCGACCGGCCTCGGAGACTTTGCAGCCTGCTTTTTCCCGGAAGCTCAGGTTTTGAACGGGCATTCCAGATATCTCGCGCTCGACCCCGCCGGAGCGGCAGAGTCCTACAAAAAGGCGATTTTAGCCGAACCCTCCCTTATAGATGCCTGGGTCGGGCTGTCCCGGGTCCAGATCGCAAACGAAAACAAGCAGGAAGCCCGAAAGACCCTGGGCATTATTGCCCCGGTTATTGATTCAATCAGCACATGGAAATGGCAGGAGCTGCTCTTTGCCTACGATCTTCACGATGAGCTTTATTTTGAGAAATGCTATAACTTTATCCTTTCCTACCTTCCTCACTATATAAAAGAGGCCAGTTGGCTAAGCTCACGGTTCTGGGGAGGATGGGAAAAGGTTGTGCCCCACGTTTTCTCCTGCAACTACCCGGCCTTTCTGATAGAGCTCATGGACTCGAAGCAACCCGATGCCGCGCTCGCCCTCGTCAAGACCATGGAAAAAGAAGGTACTCACTGGGAAGGGAAGGACCGGCTTCGGTTCTGCGATTTCCTGATTTCCAATGACCGGCTCAAAGAGGCCAAGAGCGTTTGGCATCTCTGGAGAAAAAACGACATCCCCCTCATACATGATGGCGGATTTGAGGAAGCGCCTCTGAACATGGCTTTTGGCTGGAGATTTCAAAGCAGTCCAGACTTTATCGTAGAGCGTACAACAGGGTTGGCTTTTTCGGGTAACTCGTCTCTGCATATCCTTTTCAAGGGAACCGGCAATATCAATTCCGAGCTTGTATATCAAATAGTCCCTGTAAGTCCCGGCGCCGCTTACACTTTGCGCTTTGTCCGAAAGAGCAGCAATCTCACCACCGATCGGGGCGTATTCCTGACGGTCAGCGGGTACAGAAATGAATTCAGAGCCACGAGTGAACAGGTGCTTGGCGATTCCCCATGGAAGGGGGATAAAATCGAATTCAGTGTTCCGGCCGGATGTGAAGCCATTGTGCTGAGGGTGCGAAGGGATGAGAGCCTCAAAATGGACAACAAGATTTCAGGAGACTATTGGCTTGACTCTGTGGAACTAAAGGAAAAATAGCTTTGGAGCGGGAAGCGGGAAGCATGGAGCGGGAACGGAGCATGGAGCGGGAAGCGGGGAGCGGGAAGCGGGAATGAAGATTCCGGCAAAAACGTTTCAGGACTTGGAGGTCTGGAAGAATTCGCATGCCTTCGTACTTGATGTCTATCGCCTGACAGCGACCTTCCCGGCGGACGAGCGATTCGGCATGATTACCCAGTTCCGGCGCGCGGCCGTGTCCATTCCTGCGAATATTGCAGAGGGGTTTCGAAAATACACGGTGGCTGATAAAGCGCGTTTCTTTAACACTGCCGAAGGATCACTGGAGGAATGCAGATATTATTGCATCTTGGCCCAGGATCTCGGATACGGCGATACAATCAATCTTCGAGAAGCGCTGGATGGGATCTCAAGGCAACTGGCAGCCTACATTCAACGCCTTCGGGAGTCTTGATTTTCGCTCCCCGCTCCCCTCCAGCTCATCAGGACCAACAGTATTACAAAGTACAATTGGTTTGCCGGGATTTGCCAGTTGAAATCCACCCACGTGTGTGAGAGGAAAGCTGCGCTGCCGGCCAGTGCGCCGATGCGAATGAGCTTTTCATCCCTTTCGAACGATCTTTGCTCTCCGGCGCTTTTTTTTGCCGCCCTTCCAGCCGTAGTCCACCAGTAGCCCCAAACCAGGGAAAAGATAAACAAACTGAACGGCAAACCCCATTCGGAGGCAATTTGCAGATAATCGTTATGCGCAGCGCCGATCTGGAGTAGATCGGTATCGAATACCTGGTAAAGAAAGATAACCGGTCGATATGTCCCGGCTCCAGTCCCCGTTAACCAATGATCGCCGATAAGCTTTAATGTGAATCGCCAAATTGTGAATCTGGCAGGCGCATCGTGTTCAATTTCCGTAAAACGTTTAAGAATTCCTTCGAAACCGATAATCGAACCGTAAGCTAAGATTATTATCCAGCAGCCGATGAGAATGGGGACTATAGACCTGCTGCGCCTTCTTCCGAGATAAGCGAGAACGGTCGTGCCTATCGCCAGGCTAATTATTCCTCCGCGCGATCCGGAGAAAATGAGGCCCAAAAGAACGAACCCGGTGAGAAAAATAAAAAAAAACTGCTTTTCCCGGCTTTTCCGCAGACTTTCTTTGTCTTCAAAAGAAAGGAGGGCCTTGTTGTTTTTAGAGCCCAGTCTCCACAGCCAAACGACCTGCAAAGGCCAGATCATCCCGAGAAAAGCCGCATAATGATCGCGGTTTACAAAAGTCCCATGGGCGCCTTCGAAAAATCCGGGTCCCGTTGAAGTGCCCAGTACCTGAAAAATCCCATAGAGCGCTTCCAGCCCGGCGATTATGAAAAGAACAATTAAAAGTTTACCCGGCTCTATTGTCCCGTCGCGCATTGAACGGTGGAGAACAAAAGCGAAAAGGGCGAGGGTCAGGATCCACAATCCGCTCATAAAGGTGTCGAGCGGCACGTAAGAAAGGCTCGCACCCCAGCGGGAAACGCCGGTTACTTCCATCGACCTTTGCAGCCATACGGCCCGTTGCGGGCTCAGAACCGATATGAGGGGCATCGGCAGGGGAATTATCTGCACAAAAGGATAAGTAAGAATCGGGAGCAGCAGGAAGAGCGGCTTTTTTACGTCCCTGACTGTGCCCTTTAACGAAATGAAGTCCTTCGACACCAACAGGGAGAAAGCGAAAATCAGCCCCCAAATGCCGGCCACGCCACTCCATAACCACGGCTTCGCCCCGCCGGCAAGCATTGGCAAAACGATTATGGGAAAATAGACCAGGATCTTGTCGCAGGATCTTCTCGGGGTTTCCATTAAACTTTTTTGTCTTTGCTGAATTCATAAAACATGAGGTACTCATCAAATACTGGCGTCTGAAGCTCCGAATCTATTATTCCGTGTACATTGCAATAACCAGTTTAAACGAAAGGTAAATGGTTGCAATTATGGCAACGGTTGTAACGGCAAGCTCCTTTTTGCCTGGGGATTTCCTTATCCGGAAAGTGAACAGGTCCAGCACACGCAAGAATTTGACGCGGCATTTCGTGCATTGGTAGCGCCTGGAACGCGGAACCCAAACCGCCAATCCTTTGCGTTTTATGCGCTGGAGTTCCCCAATCTTGCAAATAGGGCAGGGCCTTCCAGAATGAATGTGAGCTATCTTATTTTCCGTATTCAATGTAGCACCTCATGAAAGGCTAAGTCCAAAAACCGGATACATAAATTCAGATACCTATCAGCTAATCTCAGCCATTCAGCTTTGCGCTGCTTCGGCGGCCATGCACATTTTTAATGATTCCGACGATTCTATCGAGGTCTTGCTCGCTCATTTGTGTACCGGAAGGCAAGCATAAGCCCCTTTCAAATAAATACTCGCTTACCCCGCCGCCTACAACGCGAATCTTATAGGACCCCTTGCCAGAACTCCCTGCGGATTCTGCCTTTAATTCCCTTTCTCCCTGCTCGGTGACCGTTGATCCTTTTGTGCTGAAGACAGGCTGCAGGTGCATAGGCTTCCATAAAGGCCGAGACTCAATATTATGTTCCTCCAGCGCAAGACGGACAGTCTCTCGGTTTGCGCCGAACTCATCCGGAGCGATCAGAATAGCCGTCAGCCAACGGGTAGATCGCCCGTGTTGTGACTCCGGCATCAATTCAATGCCCGGAAGACCACTTAGAGCTTCCTTATAATAGCTGTAGATCTTTTGCTTCTGTTCGACTCGCTGATCGAGCACTCTGAGCTGGCCTCTTCCCACTGCAGCAACAATGTTGCTCATCCTGTAATTATAACCGATTTGAGAGTGCTCGTAATGAGGGGCGGGATCGCGCGCCTGCTGCGACAGGAAACGGGCCTGCTCGATCAAGTCGCGATCGTTCGACACCAGCATCCCTCCGCCTGAAGAGGTGATGATCTTATTGCCATTGAAAGAAAATACCGCGGCCTTCGCGCCTGTCCCCGCATGTACATACCCGTATCTGTCTTGCTCTGCCAGTATCCCTGAGCTGTCGGTCTTCCGGTATTCGGCTCCTAAAGACTCGGCGGCATCGACAACTACTGGAACACCATATAGTGCACAGATTTGAAGGATACGGTCCAAGTCAGCACATTGGCCGTAAAGATCGGTTGGCACAACGGCTTTCGGAAGAGATCCGCGCCGGTAACATGTTTCAAGCTCTTTGGCAAGCAGGTCCGGATTCATATTCCATGAGGAAAGATCCGAATCTATAAATACTGGAGTACCTCCCTGAAATATGATCGGACTGATGCTTCCGATGAATGTCAAAGTAGAGGCAAAAACCTCATCGCCGGGCCCAACACCGAGAACACGCAATGCGAGGTGCATTGCTGCAGTTCCGCTTGTCAGGGCAATGGCGTACGGAAAACCGGTCCTTTCGCAAAATTCCCGTTCGAAAGCATCGACCTGTGGCCCCAGCGGCGCAACATAATTACTGTCGAACGCCTCGACTATAAACCGCATCTCCTCGCCGGTCATATGGGGCGGGGACAAAAAGATTCGTTCTGATTTCAGCATCACGTGATGTTGCTTTCTGGAGTTGACTGAAGTCGGCAAAGAAATAGGGGGTGAAGTATATAAAGCTGAAAATTATTCCACACACACTCAAGCATGAGAAGTTCAATCATGGTATTGGCTTGGCGTTACTTTATGGCTGTATCTCGTTAAATGATTTCACCTCAATACAGTGATCGGGCGTTTGCAGCTCAAAATGCAAAGACCCCTCTCGCCTGATGCGGATGGATGGACTCCATCCCAGTTTGTACGGAGCATCAAAATCCTTCGATGGATTATCGCCGATGTAAATACAGTGCTTTGGGGGCATCTCGCCCTGAACACTCAGGTAAGCCCACGAATGCGGCTTCCGAAATATCTTGCCTTTATCGTCAGTGACGATGATCCTTGACAAATATCTTTCGAGATCGAGTGAATGAATCTTCAGCCACTGCGACTCGGGGTAACCGTCTGTAATGAGTCCCGTGGATTCGGAGCGGTGTGTTTGAAGAAATTCCTTTGTATCCGGCAGCAGAGTGATATCTGGAAGGTGGCTGCGATAAACCTGTACGAGCGTTTGCACAAGGTCCACATTGAAAGTGTTGTATCGTTGCAGCACCAAGTCGAAAATGTTTCCGCGGATACCGGTTTCGAATAGTTCGCATGCACTCTCAAAAAAACATTTCAACCCGAGGTGATGGGAAAGCCATCGGTCAACTGCAAGGAATCCACTCCGCACATAATCCCGCTCGAGATATAGCGTATCATCAAGATCAAGAACAAAGAGCATCGCCGCACCGCACTTAGATGAACACCGAAGCATCATAGCGAAGCATCCGTACTCCCTCGCGCCAGTTGTCATGATAGTCAGGATGCTGACCGCTTAGATCTTGCAATATCCATCGGGCAAATGTCCCACCAGCTTGGTCACAGATCGGATACCCCCCTCCGAAGCGTGCATTTATCTCGAATATCTTGACGCTGCCGCTGTTGCCTACAAACCCTTGAAAACAAAGGGCGCCCCATAGGCCCTCGAATATGTCGGAAAATTTTTGGGCGATAGCAGTAAAGGCGGGGACCCGCTCAGTTTGAGCAAAGCAGACTTCGCCGTCCCGGACTAATTTCCTGAAATGGGGGACACACGCAGCCAATGCACCCGAGCGGTCATAAAAGCAGTTAACGGTGAACTCTCGGCCGGTGCAGATTTCCTGAAACAGGAAATGATCGTCATCCAATTTGCCGCCGTTCAGTTTCTCTCGATTTTCTATGATCGCGACACCCTCGCTTCGCGATCCGGCTCTTGGTTTGAGGAGAATCGGGAACGGCAATTCCGTCTCGTTTTCTAAAGCATCGGAAATAGTCCATGTGCGCGGGACCGGAATGTTGTGGGCGCTCAACACCGCGGCTGTCGCCTTTTTATCTCGTGCGACCTCTACGAATGCCTCCGATGAGATCAGGACCTCTGTGCCTACTTCGGCCAGAATATTTCTGTTCTTTGCATAAATAAGGAGTTCCGTATCAATTGTGGGAACGATAAGATCCACTCCGCACTGCTCGCATATGGAGGCAACAATATTTGGGAAATCTTCTTCCGTACATCGGGGAACTCGGAAATGCCGGTCAGCAACTTGACAGGCGGGACTCCAACTGGGATTCATATCGATCGCTATTACTTCGAGATCTAATCCGAGCCGCTCAGTTGCCTGCCGGAAGCAGTTTATGAGCTCTACCCGGCGGCCGGCTGAAGAAAAGAGAACTGTCAATTTTGCCATCCAGGATCCCCGAAAAAGTTCGCGCTATGAGGTTTCCCATTCAACTCTGAGTCATAAAGATATGCAGAGTACTTTTCATTGTATCCGATTGTTATCGAACTGCTTCCTGCTTCCTAAAAAATATTCCATGGTCGCGTGTCCCTGCTGGTTAATGCCCTCGCGCTTCAAAACTTTTATTAACGTAACGAAAATGATCTTCAGATCAAGCCGGAGAGACCTATGATCAACATACCAGACGTCGAGCTTGAATTTATCTTCCCAGGAGATGGCATTCCTTCCATTCACCTGAGCCCAGCCGGTTATACCCGGTTTTGCCGAATGACGGCGGGCTTGTTCCGGCGTATATCGATCGAGATACTGCATGAGCAGCGGCCTGGGACCGACCATGCTCATCTCGCCTCGTAAGACGTTGATAATTTCCGGCAACTCATCCAGGCTGTAACGCCTTAGAATCTGCCCAAAACTCGTTAGCCGTTCTTCGTCCGGTAGAAGATTTCCCGCACGGTCTCGATAATCGTTGGTCATAGTGCGGAACTTGTACATTTGAAATGGCTTGCCACGGAGGCCGGGCCGAGTCTGGCGATAAAGAATCGGTGAGCCAAGCCGGATATATACCAGCAGAGCCAGAAGAAGCAGTAAGGGCCCAAATATCAGCAAGAGAAAAACCGATACCGTTATATCCAACGAACGCTTGGAAATATTATAAAAGGTTCTGTGAGAATCGGGCATTGATTTCAAATACTCTGATGTGTAGTGTCCTCCAAAAACTCGCCAACTTTCCACAAGCCTGGCACTGGAACATTGTGACTGCTCAATATGTGGGCCTCTGATGAAATAAGTACGACGTACTTTAAGGCCTCTGTATCCCGCAAGCAGCATGTTCGGGCAGGCCCACCGGCCGTTGCTTTTTCTCTTTTCGGGCTATAATGAAGTATCCTCCCGCCACTCTGTCTGCTTGCGGACTGTAACTTGAAAATGAATCAAGCCATTTTAGCGGATATAAAAAGAGTGCAAAGATAGCTTTCACCGGTATGTAAAGTGATGGTACAAATCGCGCGGCAATGATGGCCATAAATTCAACAACTATGCGGTACAGGCCCGTAGCCGGCCCTACAGCCGTACCAACTTGTAAAGAATAAAACCCCGCCCGCTTTGCAAGTTCCTGAATGCCTTCACGAGTGAAGCGCCAAAAATCGGTCGGTCCAGGGTGGTACCCGATTATAAAAGGAGCCTGACAGTATAATACTCCGCTGGCACACAAAACACGATTTATTTCATTCAACATACGGAGAGGATCACGAACATGCTCAATGGTCTCTTGGGTGATAACCAAACTAAAAGTTTCATCGGGAAAAGGAAGATTTTGACCGTCAGCTACACAATCTGCACTAGGTGTTTTAATTATATCGACATTGACAATCTGGTGGTGCAGCCTTGTGGTGCCACAACCAAGATTCAATCCTCGCTCTCCCAAATTTAGATTACGCAAAACCTCTGCAAGAGCCTGTCTAATCAATCTGGAGTCATTGTGGGAAGCGTAAATTGTTTCCACGAACCAATGACGAAGGTGTGCAAAACCGAGTTTTATTTTGGTTGCCATAACCCCTTGCGCATCCCCAACTGTTATTTCATAACAAGCCCGTCTATCATTAGCATACCGCATAGTGTTTCATTGTTCGCTAAACAAGTCTCGTTTTACAATTGGGCGTTCCATGGCAAACAAGCTACTATGTAATCGAAACCTATTCGGAAAAGTTGTGCGAAACATGGGTGTATCTTTCATGGTGAAAATACAGACATCTGAAGCAGCAAGCACTTCCGGAATTTCGACTTTGGGACAAGAGCCTGCCCAGGTTACGTCGATCACGTCGAGCTGAGCGGTCATCCTTTCAAAATTAGAACGCTCCTTGCCGTCGCTCACGTAGAAGTTCCACATATTCGCTATATATTTCTCTCCACATGTCCTCGGGGCGAAAGTCACGCAGCACGCGTTCTCGTCCGGCCCTTCCATGCCTTGTGCGCAACTCCGGACATTCCAGATACTTCCGGATAGCTTCCGTGAGCGCGCCTGCATCGTGAACCGGAAACGGGGATGCAACATTTATCGCTATAGTACAAAACGCCTGATTTGAAAAAGGCGCAAAAGTAATGGCGAAGGCGTGTAATGCTTTCAATTGTCACGTAACTCTTGGTACTTATAGATACCTCTCGGTATCCTTTCTACAAAACTGAATCATATATTCTCTTAATCTCTCTTGCATTTTCTCTGATGTCCAACAGCTTGCGAACTCTTCCACGACCTGCCTCTGCAAGTCTTCTTGCGCGCAGAGGATTTCTCAGTACTTCAATGATCGTGTCAGCAAGGCGTACTGGATCATGTGCGGGCACCAGCCAACCTGTTTGGTCTGGAATCACAATATCGGGGAACCCCCCCACATTGGTCGCTATGGTCGGGACACATGACAGTAGAGACTCTCCTGCTCCGCCCAGGTTTTCTGAGTGGGACGGGTGCACCGCAACATCCAGATCTGGATATAACTGGTTCACATCATTGCGAGTGCCCAAAAAGATCGCGCCGTTACCCAACCTATGCCTTGCGTACTTGTGTATAGTCCTCTCATATCCGGTTGCATTGTTCCAAGCACCACCAATGAATACAACCTTAATACCGGGAAGACATTGCCTGCATAATGCAACCGCATCAATCAGGTCTTCGTGGCCTTTGATTCCGCGTTTTTGTCCAAGATAGTGCTTTGGCGGATACATGTATGCCACCATCCCAATTAATGGTGATTGACTTGTCAGGCCCAATTCGCACCTCAGCTTGCCAGGGTGCGCATTCGAGAAACTATTGAGGTCTATTCCATAGTACGATAAGAATACTCGATCCTTCTCGATGCCCTCATTCAGATAGCGGTCATAGGTCCACTGACACGACGCAACCCACCTGTCAACAGGGCCGGCAGTGCGAACATCCAGCTCGCGGAAGAATTTGTGTTCAAGATGCAGTGGACCGGGCACTTGAAACAGGCGAGGGGTCCGGTGGGCTCTACCCAATGAAAGGCGCACTGCGAGCGTTGTGCCAACGAAGTGGCTATGAATAACATGAGGGTTGACATACGATATCAGGGCTTTTAACTGCTTTAATCTCCCGGGCCATGTCCATGGCTGGTGGATTGGAAGATCGGGCTTGAGGTGGTGAACAGTTATACCCGATTTCTCCAGGGTGCCGGAATTGCCGTTGGGGGGGAGGGCCACATGTACCTGGATGCCCAGTTTGACAAGTTCCCGTGTCTGCCGAAATGCCCAGGATGCCCCGGTTGACGTTTTCACTAAGTGCAGGACCCTCAGTTGCATCTCATCCTCTTAATCCAATGAGCCGTCATTTGTCTTAGCTCCCTCAGAAAGACGGTTCTCTTGCCCTGCATTAGATCCGCGCTGTACTGCCTTGCTAACCGCAAATTACGCTCAGACATAGTCGCCAGCCGACCCGGTTCGCTCAATACGTCTTTGATCTTTTGAGCCAAGGCGCAGGCATCCCCGGAGGGAACCATGTCTTGGCTTGGTATTAGCTCTGGAATCCCACCAACCATGCTGCCGATGCATGGCAGAGCCCTTGCCATGGCTTCCATCATTGCGCGTGGCAAACCCTCCGTCTTGGAGGGAAGTGCGAAAAGATGTGCATTGTCCATTTCCTTTCGCACAGCACTGCCCGCTGGTATTTGTCCCTTGAATGCTATTCGACTGGATAACCCCAGGCTGGCAACCTTCCTTTCCAGTTCGGTGCGATGTTTTCCGTCCCCAACTATTGTGAGCTCTAGGTCCATGCCTTCTTGTACGCATCTGGCGAAAGCCTCGATCAGGACGTCTGTGCCTTTATAGAGTTGTTCCAGTGATCCTACAGTTAAAAGCCTGCAGGTGCCTTTGGCGGGGAAGTCGTTGCGGGCTGCGGTGACATAGGCTTCAGGGACCAACTCAACGTCTGAAAAGTTTACACTAAAGGTATGAGACCCGTGTTGATATCTACGCTGAAGACTTTTTTCCGTCACATAGGCTGCTGCACAGGCCGAAGCACATTGATACCGCAACTGCCGTGTAAACAACCACCTAAACAACGGTCTCAATGGGTGCCTGACTGCACCTGGCGAAAAAACATCATATGGATCACCTACCACATCAACGCCGTAAGGATGGCCGGTCTTGATCAACATCGGCACAAAATGGTCAGCGATTGGTGAGGGCACGCGAAGAATGACAGCCTCACTGGAAAGTGCAGCGCTTCTTGCAGCCCGCTTGATTTGAAGGTAACGCGCAACATATTGCAGAGGGCCAAGATAGAAAGGAATCGGGAAAAATGAGACTCCTTTTCCATCTGCACGATGGTAATCTACAGGGGTATTAACAACATTCGTCACCCTAGCCGTTACCCTTATAGAATCAAATACTTCCAGGTAACTATCCCAGAAAGGATAGCCAAATGCCGCTTGCGTCCATATCGCGCCATCTGGCGTCCTGGTGAATCGGTGTTCAAGAACGACGCTTAGGCGCAAGTATTTACCTCATTTCGAGGGTCCCTACGCCACGAGAGAGTAGTGACACCTGATGGCAGACTCCGAACCTCGATGCCATTGTAAAGGTGAAGCGTCCGACCGTTTTTCACCCGAACCCCTCCATCACTGAAGAGAATATGGCAAATCCAGCATACTCCCCCCATAACCGCAAAGAGCAGCATCAAAGTGGGCAGGCTATAGCCGCACATCCATAACGGGGCCAGTCTCGTCGGTATCACAAGCGAAGGGACTCGCGCTGAAAGTATGTTAAATGCGCCCATAAGAGCTCCATATATGAGCAATCCTGGTACAACCCATAAAATCCCGGCGTTCAGCATGATTTCCTCTATTGCTCCAACTCCCAATCCCCACTCCAAGTCGCCCGGATCGGCATGTATTAAGGAGCCGGTGAAGTAAGACGCTGTGGAATAGCCTTTCCAGGGCGCAACACTGCGAGGTACTACGAATTGCAAGGCGGCAAAAACGTACCCGGCCATTGGATATGGCATGATTCTGGTGCCGGCCAGGTTGGACTTCTCTATAGACTCAACGAGCACCTGGCTTCGGCTTAGATCGCCGTTGATCGTATCCATCAGCAGTTCTGGTGTGCTCGAGGTTGCATCATGGTAGTGCCACCTGAAAATAGGCAGAATTAGAGAGGCCAGTAAGACAAGAGATATACATATGGCAACCATTCTCGCAATGGTAATCCTGAATGTGAAAAGTGAAATAATCAATATTGGCATCAATATGGTAGTGCGCTCACCTGTGGGCAAGGTACCTAAAACATTCGCAATAAAAAGGAAAATTATGAAGATGAGACCAACCGCTGTCTTTGAATTCTTCTGTCGAACGAAGTAGGCCAGGAAATGAAGTGGAAAATAGATAATGATTGTCCACAGGCCCAGGTCTCTGATGTAATCCGTACCGAGTAAGCTGATTTTAGCACCGTATCCCGACAGGGCGCGATAACCTATTATCGCAGGGATGCAAGATATCACAAACACAGCAAGATAAAATGCCGGCGCTCTTTTGGCTAAAATGGTAGAGGTTTGCTGCGCTGGCTCTAAGGTATTGCAGTTCCTCACTAGCCGAGACCCGAGGATAAAGAGCCACGGGGCCACAATCAAAATAGCCAGGCTTATGATTGTCGATCGTGTGCCTGCCTCCAAGAAAGGACGGAAGAAAGGATTGTTATATTCAAATCCAAACAATTCAAATATAATGCCTATATCATAATATAGAAGTATAGACAAAACACCAAAATCCTCTACTGCTGGCATGATATTTTCTCTAATTCTACGGATGAAAGGAATGATGGCCATACAGTGCGATACCATAAGAACTACAAACAATATGCTTATTATAAAATTCATTGCCAGCTACCTCTATATTACGACAATAGATATCATGTTCAATTTAATACTCTACCATTTTGAACTAAATGACCTATTTTCAATAAGCTGTTTGAATAAAGGTTGCACACTGCATTAGCACCGGTCTCTATGTTAAAAACACTTTCTTCCACATTTTTGAGCGCTTTGGGTCGGTCTGAAACCACATCCCGCATAGCCAGCACGGCATCAGCCCATTCCGATGGTGGCCTGGACAGGCTCATCCGTCGGACTAGGGGGCTTACAACACTAGCCTCCTCTGCAATCGTGTCAGACGATATGCATGGTACACCTGCCGCCTGCGCCTCTAGAAGCGCCAAGGGAAGTCCTTCGTATAACGAAGGAAACACGAATACGTCCATTGCTCTCGACATCAGACGAGGCACATCGGAACGAAGTCCGGCAAAGATGACTTTGCCGTTCAACCCAAGTTGTGTGGTCTTTTGTTCGACCTGTGATCGAAGAGGACCGTCACCTACCAGCAGCAGGCGCATATGGGGTTCCCGCTTCGCTATTTCGAACGCGATCTCGGTAAGGAAGCGGTGGTTCTTCGCTTCGTGAAATCTACCCACGTGCCCGATCACGCAGGCGTCCGATGGAATGCCGAGTTCTGCGCGCACCCGGCCAGGATCCGTTTTCTGCCTGAACGGCTCAAGATCTATACCGCAATAGAGTAGCCTCCAGCGTGAGTCGTTCTCCCAATTATGTCCGTAAAGAGCGGAGGCGGCTTTGCGGCTTGCTGCCAAGCCACCTGTGGCATTGGTTCGTATCAGATGTTTCATTAACCGTAGGTAAGCCAGCCGCCCCGGTGCGGCCCCACCATCTGAAAGGCTGGTGTCACTGTGGCTGTGTGCGATACGGACGGGGACCCCTGCGAGGTGGGCCATATAAAGTAGGAAACCACTGAAATGGTGAACATGGCTGTGCATCACGTCATAAGGGCCATCCTCCCTGAGTATGTGCATCAAATTGCGTACATAACGCCAAGGTCTTGTATGGGGGAGGCAGTGGATTATTCTAGATCCGAGTGCCGCAATTTCGTAGTCATAGGCACAGGGCTGAGAAGCGTGGACCATGAAATCCATATGAAAAAGTTGTCTGTTCGAATGGCGAAGGAGATGCATCAGCCATGTCTCCACGCCTCCTCTATTCATACCTCCTACTACGTGGAGGATACGGATACAGCGGTTCGTTGCATCACTCATTTGACAGTGGCGTCCTTGCTAAGCTTATGCAATGCATGTATGTTAATCAAAGCGCTTCCAGTCAACTGCACCAGGACCGCTATCAACATTGCCCGGACAGCGCCGAATATACCACTACCCGGAATAAGCCAAAAACATGCGAGAGCCGAGGACAGCGATACAGACGCCATCAGTGGTATTTGCACCTGAAAATACCGTGCTGCCGTCATGCCGTAGCCCAGGAACGACGCGATGTAGGAAACCGCTGCTGCCCCCATCAACCACGCGAAAACGTCCGCTCGTTCCGCAAACTGTGGCGTGTAAAAGATGGTAAGGACTTCCCTGCCTGCAAATACTGACACAAGGATGCCGCCTCCGCCAAGCAGGGCGCCGATTCCCAAGAGTTTCATGAGAAGGCCGCGAAATGCTCCGATTTGCCCCTCGGCATAGAGGCGCGCCAATTTGGGGGAGGCCGATTGTCCAAGTGCGCCTGCAATTGTGTTTCCCGCAACCATGAAGCAGGCCATGGCCGCAAAGATGCCAAGCTGCTCCGCTCCCAGGTAGTGCTCGATAAAATATCTGGGGACGTTTGCGTTGAGCGAGATCAACATCATAACCAGCCCAAGGGGCAGGGAGCACCGCGTGAGGCTGCCGAGCACAAACCTGTTCCATCGCGGGTTCATGGCGGCAAAAATCGAACAATACCCTCCCCGTTCCCCCGTCCACCCATTTTTTCCGGAGAGCACCATCCCGGCGACGGGAATATCGTAGCAAACAAGCACCAGCCCCCACACGAGGGCCATTGCGCATGCGCCCCAGAAGATTCGTCCGGTCATGTAGGAACCCATTGCGAGGGCAATCAGCGACAATGGACCTTTGATCATCATCGAACGTGCGATGTAATCCATGCGTTCGCGGTTTTGGAGCAGGCCATAGTAGATATCGCTGATGGACTCGAACGCCTTGGCAGCCCCCACAGCCAGGATCACGGCGGCCGTTTCCCCTCTGTAACCCGAGAGGAAGGTCACGGCGGCCAAACTAAAAGATACCCGGCCCGCTGGATCGGGTGACGTCGACGGCTAGTCTGGGAGTGAAGCTTAGGGAGACCCCATCGCGGGAAATTTCAGAGGCCGAGGATCGACGGCCCAAATGGAAGTTAGGGTAACCCAACAGAAATAGGTAAAGGGCACCAAATCAACGGTGCCGGCCTCGCCTTTTGTAAAAAACCTAGAAACAACATTTCCACCAAACTTGTTTAGGTTGATTGCTGTTTCCACGATATGGTTGAGGCGGCCAAGCCCAACGATCGATAGTTTCCTGCCGCTTTCGACAAGCAGCATTATCTTCGTAGTAGGTAGCGAAGCCTAGCTTGACAG
>CAVUGX010000010.1:0-13497 GCA_963741035.1 uncultured delta proteobacterium | reverse complement strand
TTCTTCTTATGTAACCCTTTCAGGGTATTATAAATGATTTGCGGTCCTATTCTCCCCAGGGTGGCGCCCGGCTGACCCTGGGCTAACCTATATAGCCCTTTCAGGGCAAGAAACTCAAAAAGTCCCCACGGGGCAAATTCACGGCAGACAGATGCTGTCCTTTCTTGTCTTGCAGGTACTCGTTTGCCGGATGAACCTGTTTTTTCTCCTCAGTGCTCACTGCTCTGCTGGCCTGCCGTTTTTCGTCACAACGAGTGACGAAAATTGTAAGTCGAAGGGACGATTGTCGGGAGGCAGAATGTCCATCGGTCCTCCTCCGCGCCGGTTAGGCACGCCGCAAATCCAAAGCCGGACTCAGTTTATTTAGGCGCAAAAAAAACTTGGGGAAAAATAGGGATCAAGGCATCAATCTTGCTCAACCCATCTCACAACACAGACGGGAAAACGGGCTGGAAAAAAGGCTAAAGCAACAGGAGGCGCTTGACGATAATTTTGTAGGAACGATGGAAACCCCAATCAGGCAACATGAACCCCATAAGAGTCACTAACCAACAAAGGAGAACACAATGTTTATCAAGATGAGAGAGAGCAAAGGTTTTACCCTCGTGGAATTGATGATCGTCGTCGCGATCATCGGCATCCTGGCTGCGGTAGCGGTCCCCTATTATCAAAAGTACATTCAACGAGCGCGCCTTACAAGTCTCGTTATGCCCGGAGTACACGCGATCCAGACCAACGTTGCGACTTTTTTCAGCCTTAACAACACTTTTCCAACAGGGACCACCTTTGCCGCACTGCTGGCGGACGCTAACAGCACGTACTTTGGTGTAAATGCCGTCGCCACCGGCAGCACTGCTATTACTTTCACAATGAGCAAGGAAGGGAGTGCTAACAATCCGCTCCATGCCATGGCCAACAGTAATTTGACCTGCTCTGCTCTTATGGGCAATAGCGGCATGATTACAGGATGGGTGTATTCCGGCAATCTTGCAGCAAGCCTGGGATTGCAGGGAATACAGTAAGCAATCAGATACAAACGAATTACGACCGTGCAAGAATGCCGGTGTATTGTCACCGGCATTCTTAATCTTTTTTCCAAACCTGTGGTGGTGCAGCGATGGGAGCAGTTACAGGCAATCGAGCGAGAAAAGCGCTTCCTTATATCCTCGCCTTCCTCATCGTTTTGATGATTTTTTCCTCTTACTCGAATACGTTCACCTCGCCACCTTATTTGGACGATTATCATTCGTTCCTTTATGAAAAAACGCTTTACCTGCATTCCGTGTCGGTATCCAGCCTCCTGTCACTTTATAAGACACCGTTCGGCTGGGAGAGATTTCTGCCCATGGTCACCCTGGCGCTCAATCTCTCTTTAGGGCAAGGCAGCCTCATTTATTTTCATGCCGTGAACCTGCTGATTCACCTGTTTGCGTTCTTTGCCGTCTTCTGGCTCACCAGGCAAGTTCTGGCTGCCGGCAAAAGAGGGGGAGCGGAAGCGCCGCTATATGAACTGGCGGGATTTTTTCCCCTGTGCGTCGCAGCCATATGGGCCTTGAGCCCGCTTCAGACCAGCGCCGTGACTTACCTCGTGCAGCGCATGGCTTCCATGCAGGCGCTCTTTTTCACCCTTAGCACGGCGTGCTTCATAAAGGCGCGCCTTCTTTCCGGGAAAAAGACGCGGGGCGCCGCTATTTTCTACGTTCTGGGCGCGCTTACCGCTCTGTGCAGCTTTCTTTCGAAGGAAAACTCCGCGGTCCTGCCTATCGCGCTGGCCCTGACAGATATTTGGTTTTTCGATTCCGCCTGGTTGAAAAAAACCTGGACAATGTGCCGGAGAACCGGATGGAAGCTCCGCACAGCAGCGATTGCGGTATTGCTTTCATCCTCCTTTTACGGATTCACCGTGGTATTGCCCAAACTTCTCAGCAGCTACGCCTACAGGGATTTCACCCTGGCGGAACGGCTGCTGACGGAAGCAAGGGTAGTCGTGTGGTACATGTCGCTCCTTCTGTGGCCCAACCCGGCCCGGCTCTCCATGGAGCATGATTTCGGGATTTCCACTTCGCTTATCAGCCCACTTACTACCTTCCCGGCGCTGCTTCTGATCGGCGCGCTGATTTTTCTCGCGATCAGGTTTCGAAAGCGATTTCCAGTGGCCACATTCGGGATTGCCTGGTTTTTTTTGAACCTGGTGATCGAATCGACCATCGTTCCCCTGGAGCTGGTTTTCGAACATAGGCTCTACCTGCCCTCGATGGGTTTCTACCTTTCGGCGGCTGCGCTGTGCGCGATTCTTTTCCGCAAGGTTTCAAAACGGCTCCCGGAAGCCGAATTTGCAAAGGCCGCCTGCTCGATGCTTCTCATCGGCGCGGCGTGCCTCGGTCCCCTGACATTTATCCGGAACGGCGCCTGGGAAAACGCCGTCACCATCCATTACGACGCTGTCGCAGGAGCGCCTGACAGCCCGCGGGCAAACGCCAGCTTTGCCAATACTCTTTGCGAGATCGGCCAATATGAGGAAGCCGTCAAATATGCCGAGAAAGCACTTGAACTGGGGAGAAAAGGGCGCGAGTCCGGCGCGCTGGCCCAGAACGCCTTAGATTTCGCTTTCCAAAAACTGGGAAAAGCAGACGAAGCGATCAAACGCAGCGAAGAGTTTGTAAACAATATGGCGAGTTGGGTCGACGCAGACTCCGTTCCCGATCTCTGCCTGAACATAGCCCGAGGCTACTGTGCCGTGAATAAGCCGGAAGATTCTTATAAGTGGGTCCTCAAGGCCCTCGATTTCGTGCAAAGGACCAACAATTCCTATTATAAGAAAACTCTTATTGAGAAAACCTTGCTGGGAAACGTTTCCAAGTTCGGCATCGAGGGGAGCGACCTCGCATGTGACCACTCACAGGAACCGGAGGACCTGCCGCCGGCAATATGGGTAGCCAGGGAATTCAAAAAGCATGGCGAAGAGCTATATGCCCACGAGATACTCGATCGCGAATATGCAAAGAACCCGGGTGACCCGAACCTGAAGGCGGAAATCGGCAACCTCGAAAAGGAGGATGCCCGGAACGCCGCACAAAAGGAAAAGTGGAACTTCTTCCAAAAATATGTACGAAATCCTTTCTCGAGATTCAATTTTGACATGGCGATGGCATACCTGGTGCATGAGAAACGTTTGCCGAAGTTTTTCCAGAACATTGGGGAGAGGCGGTTAGATGCGGCCCTGGAGATTTCTCCCGATTCCCGTGACGCATGGCTGCTCAGGGGATGGTACCTTTATAACCAGAAGGATCCGGGACACGCGGTGGAAGCGGTCAGAAAAGTCCTCGACGGCGACCCGGAAAACTCGAACGCATGGCTGGCGCTTGGATTCTTCCTCGCTAAGGCGGGCGACGCTGATGGCTCTGTTGCGGCTTTCGAAAAAGTTATCGAGCTTTATCCGGGCTATCCGAGGCGAAGTTTCGTGGAAGAGTTCTGCAGGCTGTTGAGGCAGGGGAAACCCATCGAATCCGCCTCGAACAGGTAATGAAAAGCGTCATCGCGCCGACCTATTTCATATCAATGGAAAATAGAGTAAACTGTTCCGGCAAGCAAGCACTGTTGGTCATGATTTGACAAGTTTTTGACAGGCTGTTATCGGTTATAATGTCAAGAGTTTTTTTCAAGAGAAACTGGGGGAGACCATGAAAGCGCGTCCCGGCAAAAGAGCAATTGCGCGCCGTTTTTACCTGATTTTTGTCCTGCTGTTTACATTGGCGGCCTGGACCTCTTCAACTGCAGCGATTGAGCGGACCGGACCCGTTCCGCCGGCTCCGGCGCCAACAGCCGCTCAGCCTTCCCAAGCCCCTGTCTCGCCTCCGGCCGAGGCGCAGCAGGCTGAATCAGCGCAGCAACCCGCGCCAACGGCCTCAGAGCAACCTTTGCAAGTACAGGCGGAGCAGGGAGCCAAACCAGAGGCCACTATGCCGCCTCCTGCCACCGAGCCGGCGGCCGCGCAGTTAACGGAACCCGCTGCTCCGCAAACACCCGTTGCGGCTGCCACCCAAACTGAAACGGCCGGCGTAGGCTGCCCCCCGGAATATGTCCCCTTGATACTGAAAACGAACACCTCACTTATGACTGCAAACTTCACTTTTTACCCGGTAAAAACGCTTGACCCTTTTGTCCCCTTCGTGAACGCCCTGTCGCATGTGATTGAAGAGGAGGATGAACCAAAAATAGAGGGGCCTCCCCTTACGCCTCTGCAAAAAATGACCGTGAGCGAAATCGAAAAAGGGCTCAAGGCGATCACTTGGGGTGATCTCGGCAAGAGAGCGGTTATCGAGGATTCCACAGGCAGAGGATATATAGTCGCCGTAGGGACACCGGCGGGAGAGCGAAGCGGCGTAATCACGCAAATCTTAAACGACCGTCTTGTAATTCAGCAGGAAATCTGGGACAGGAAGGCAAAAAAGAGATTCCCGCAGGATTTCACTGTAAAGCTGTCCAAAAAGACGGATAATAAACAGTAACTTTCGTGGAAGCGGTTCCCCAAGCCTGGATCACCCCACGAAAAGGGACATGCGCGCCGAAGGTAGTCCGCGAGATTACTTTTTCCTTATGAGTGAGATCAGGAGCATCACCGCGCCCGTCGAAATGGCGGAGTCGGCCAGATTGAAGGCCGGCCAGTGCCAGCTCCCCACGTAGACATCAACAAAGTCGATCACTTCCCGCAATCGAATACGGTCGATCAGATTACCGATGGCCCCCCCGCCAATGCATATGTAGGCGATTCGGGTCCAGGTGTCCCGTTTGCCGATTTTAGTGTACGCATAGGCGATTGCGGCGACCACTACGACCGTAAGACCCATGAAAATGTATGGGCGCCAGGGATAACCCGGCCCCGCAAAAATGCTGAAAGCCCCTCCCGTATTGTGAACATGGACCAAATTCAGGAGGCCCGGGATTATGGGCGTCCCGGTGTTCAGCGGAATTGCCCGCACGAGCAGGTATTTTGTCAGTTGGTCGAGAGCTGCCAGAAGGCCCGCGAACATGAAAAATGGAGCTGTTCCACCTAGTCTCGATTTTGCCATCTCAAATTTCCATATCGTATTTTAATTAGTTTCCGATAGACACAGGTAACACTTTTTGATTCGATTCAGTTCAAAAATCTTGTTTTTACCTCTCATACCAAGTTGCGTTCAAGACTGGGCGGGGATTCTTCGACGACAAAAGAACCCCGCCCCTACGGCATTATCGCACGGTTCTTCCGTAGGGGAGGGCTTTATGCCCTCCCGAAACACCCGACTTGAACGCAAGTTGGTATCAACAGGTCGCGGTTCAAACCTCCACTTCCGTAGATGCGTTTTTTCTTGTATCTTTGCCGGGCTCCATTTACAGGCGATTATCCATCCGCCGCAAGCCTTATTTGGTTCATCGCCCCATTTACTCAGTCGAAAATAATGATTTATTTTCACTGGAATCATTTCACAAACGAAAAGGAGGAGAACATGAGAGGAATCGTCAAAGGTGCGCTGCTTTCCGCCCTGGTTCTGGGCGTGGCTCTGGTGGGATGCTCGCGCAAAGCCGCCGAAGTCGAAGTTAAACAGGCAACCGCCGTTATGAACCCGACCCAGGGCAGTAAGGTCCGGGGGGTCGTCCATTTCTCAAAAACTGGCGACAAGGGAGTCCGAATCAGCGTAAATATTGAAGGCCTGTCGCCGGGACCTCACGCGTTTCATATTCACGAATACGGGGACTGCAGCTCCCCTGACGCCAATTCCGCGGGCGGCCACTTCAATCCCACCGATATGCCCCACGCCGATCCAAAAGCCGAGATGCGCCACGTTGGCGATCTTGGTAACATCGAAGCCGACAAGAGCGGGATGGCCAAGCTCGAAATAAGCGATAACGTTTTGAGTCTCGAAGGGCCGAAATCGATCATTGGCCGCTCGGTAATCGTTCACGCCCAGGTCGACGATTTCAAAACCCAACCCTCCGGCGCGGCCGGCGCGCGGGTAGCCTGCGGCGTGATTGGAATCGTGAAATAATCCCGCCTTACATAAACTTGAATCTTTGCCGTTATTACAGAAAAGGCCGGCGCACATGCCGGCCTTTTCTGTCCGGATATTGGGCAGGGCGACTCGGCCATAGCTGGCGAATCGCACGGTCACCATCTCCTGACAGGAACTTCCTCCGAAAGAAACTCAAATCAAAAACGGAGACGATAAGTCCCCGTTTTGATGCTGCGAATTGCAGGATTATAGAGTCAGCAGCCGGCTAACAACTGCACGAAGACGAACAACCGCCCCCCTTGCCCTTGGCCCCGCTAATCGGTATTTCAGATGCTACCCGGAAGCCGGAACCCATTCCATAAGAAACATAATCAATGGTAATGTCCTTGGTTTGTGTATGAAGGTCCTTATCGACCAGCATAGTAAATCCGTTTACGTGATATACGTCATCGGTTTGTTTTGGTTCGTCCAGAACCATTGCCAGGGACGGACCAGCTCACCCGCCGGTTTGGAGAAAAATACGGATCGGGGTGATCTCCTTTTCCTTGAAATAATCCTTCAAAACATCTTCGGCTTTTTCTGATACGTGAATCATTAAACTCATCTCCTTTCAAAAATGACCGCAATGCGGCACTTACCCACCAACTGTCATGACTGGCCGCATCAGCGGCGAACCTGCCTCTCCTCAAAGCTAAACCAGTACATATCCGGAAAGACCGGACGAGACATCAACACTTACCGTTTAATCGTCAAAACTAACATAATTCTTTTGCCCAAAAAAGAAACTATGGGAAACCTCATAAAAAAAAGACGGAAAATACCCTCCCTGAAGGAAAGGAACGTTTGCCCGACCCGTTCTTCCCTGCCAAGATCGACTGTTGCGGGCACACCTTGAATCAGGCTTGGCATCAATTTATTGTTTTTTCCCGCTTGCTTTTGCCGCTTCCACTCAAGGGCGATGCTCCTGCTGATGCTCCAACTGAAAAGGCGTCACTTGTTCGAGTTTTTCTTTTTTGCCTGCCGCTCGTCGCTTATCAACATGGAGATCGCGAACAAAAGCCCGCCGATGGCGGCAATGAGGAAAAAAATTATCGCCAGCCCGGGATAGCCGAAAAGTGTGAAATGAGGCGTTTGCACGCGCATGAGTAAGGATGCCCCGATAATGATCGCCGCAAGCACGACACCCACTGCAATGCGATTTGCGATCTTTTGAAACCCCACCATGAGGTATTTTTCATCAATAGCATTGACGCCTATTCTGAATTCATTATCTGCGAGGATGTCGATTATCTTTCGTATTCTTTGGGGAAAGTTTTCGACCAGTTCCTCCGACTCCATGGCTATTTTATAAAGATTTGCGCTGGAAAGCCGCTTCAGAAGCCTTTCCCTGAATATTTTTCCGGCATACTTCCGGATCGCTGCGTTCGGATCGAACCCCGGGTCCAGAGTTCTGCCGATATTGTCGAGATTCAGCATGCATTTGCCGAGCATGGCCAGTTCGGCCGGGAAACGAAAGCCGCTGGTCCCGGCTATGTTGAGCACCTCCAGTATGACCCGGCCGACCTCCAGTTGCGCGATTGTGACCCTCTGCCAACGCGTTACCAACTCTTTTATGCGCTTCCCAAAGGTGTACTCGTCGAAGGAGGGGGTTTTCTCGCCGATTTCAACCGCATATTCGAGCGCCTCATCCGCTTTGCCCTCGCTTATGGACAGAGTGAGCCGGAGAAGCTTTTTTTGCATCCCATCGGAGATTCGGGCCACCATACCCAGGTCTATCAGCGCCAGGCGCCCGTCGTCGGTAAGGAATACGTTTCCGGGGTGCGGGTCGGCATGGTAAAAACCGTCGATAAGGATTTGCTTGAGGTATGCCCTGAAAAGCTCGTGAGCCAGCTCGGCCCCCTGGATTTTCGGCCTTCGCAAAGGGACGATGCTCGTGACTTTTTGCCCGCTGATATACTCCATCGTGAGCACCTTAGAGGTCGTGTACTCGTCGACCGGCATCGGCACCACAATTTTTTCGAACTCTCTCAGGTTCTCTCCAAGGACGACCAGGTTTCGAGCTTCCTGCTTGAAATCGAGTTCCTTCAGAATCACCTTCCGGAATTCCTCAATGGTCGTGTGAAGCATATACCTTTTCGCAATATCGGTATGCCTGTCCAGAAAGGCCGCCAGGTCAATGAGCACATCGAGGTCCGTGGCTATCTGATTACGGATGTCGGGGCGCTGGACCTTCACGGCCACGGATCGGCCGTCAAGAAGGACGGCCCGATGAACCTGCGCGAGCGAAGCGGCGGCAAGAGGTGTTTTGTCGAAAGAGGAAAATAGCCTGGATACCGGCAGGCCCAGTTCCGAGGAGACGATCTCATCGACCTTTTCGTACGGAAAATGCCCGGCGCTATCCTGAAGGCGAGAGAGCGCTTCAATATATTGCGGGTTCAACAGATCGGAGCGCGTGGAAAGAAACTGCCCCAGCTTGACGTAAGTGGGACCCATCTTCTCGAGGTCTTTAGGAAGCTCTTCCGCCTTGGGGCTCACTTTCCCGGCAGGAAGTTCCTCATCCAACACTTTTTCAAGTCCGGCCCGGGAGATTATGTCAGAGCGCCCATACTTGATCAGAAATCCGGCAAGTTCCTTATAGTGTCTCAGATGTTTGGCATCTAGAGAAAGGCTCATTTTTTACCGCCGGCAGGGGAAAACGCAAAAACCCTCTATCGAAACACTTCTCTGAAGAAAAAAGTAATGACTGTGCCGCCCAAAATAAATAGCGCGCAAGGGGCTCGCGTGTGGCAGAGGTTATCCACGATCTGCGAGAGGTACATCCGGATTTACAGAATCGGACTCATGATCTTAAGGATGTTATCCCGCATCCGTTTGACAGCGGAACGCCTTTTCCATCTGAGCGGCTCCAGAGGAATGGACTGCGCAACGTACTTAGCCTGTATCGTCCGCAGCCTTTGGGTTATCTCCTGTCCATAAAGCAACAGGCTAAGCTCCGAGTGAAGGAACAAGGAACGGCGGTCGAAATTTGCGGTTCCGATCACCGAGACCAACCTGTCGACGCTCATCGTTTTCGAGTGGAGCAGCCCGCGGTGAAAGTAAATATTGATGCCTGAATCTATAAGGGTTGAAATATATGCCCGCGCAACAGCTCCCACAATTACGTGATCGGTGTGTCCGGGGATCAGCAGGTCGATTTTCACCCCTTTAAGCGAAGCCAGGTATAGCGCAACCCGGAGAGGCTCGTCCGGAATGAAGTAGGGCGAGGTGATTATGATGCTCTCATGCGCCGCCCCGATAGCTGAAATGAGGATGTCCCTGAGAGCCGTGTTCGGCTCACTGGGTCCGGTCGGGATTGCCTGCACCGGGATGTCGCCCTCAAGCGGCGTAACCGGAAAAAGCTCGGGGCCGTCAAGGATTTCGTTCCCCGCAAGATACCAGTCTTCAATGAAAACCATTTGAAGCTGGAGGACCGCCGGCCCCGTGATTCGAACCATAAGGTCATGCCAGGCTTCCGGGCGGCCCTCACCGTAGTCTTTTGTCTCGATATTCTGGGACCCCGTGTATGCAACGTTACCGTCGATGACCGCCAGCTTTCTGTGATTCCTCAAATCAAGCCGCGTATGATGCCGCCTGAAGGGATTGACGGGCATCAGGTATTTTAGCTCGGTCCCATTTACCTCCAGCCAGGGCCCAAGTTCGCCTGCAATAGATCGAGACCCGAACGCATCCACGACAAGGCGTGTTCTTACCCCTCTTCGGGCTGCCCCCGCCATTGCCTCGGCCACACGGCGACCCGCCGGATCGTCCCTGAAGATGTAGAAAAGGAGATGAACATGATTCGTTGCGGCTTCAATATCGGCTACCAGCCTGTCTAGCATCATATTTCCATTTTCGAGCAGTTCGACCCTGTTGCCGGCTACAACCGGAAGGCAGACCAGCCGCTCGCTTATCGTCGCAAGGGACAGGTCCATGCTGTCTGGTGATTGCAGGAGATGGGGCGTGCAAGCGGTTGAATCATGGAACGAACGAATTTCTTTGATTCTCTGGCAGTAAGATTTTGTCAGGCGCCGCAGGACCCAGTTGCCGCCGAACAGAGCATAGAGGAGCAGCCCAACCTTGGGGAGAAACACAAACAGGAGCATCCAGGCAATAGCTGCGGCGGGCTGGCTCCGGGCCGCAACGACGGGCAGCATGACAAGAGGAATCACCAGGCGCAACACATCCCAAAAATCAAGAAACAAAGCCGACTCCCGGTCCGATGCTCACAAAATACACGCCGCCAAGGATACCATGTATACATGTATAATTGAAAAGGACGCCCAAGCTGGAGCATCCTTTCAAAACTTAGACCTGCAAAAAATCGCAGAATACAACAGGACATTACGCCGTACGCCTGGTGAAGCCCCCGACCTCGGTCATACAGCGTTCTTCATCGGCCGAGAACTCGACCCCGACGTGATGATTCTGTACCAGTGTCCACCCGTAATAGCCCGCAAATATAGTCGCAATAACACCAAACAGCGGCAGAACAATGACGCCCCTTGAAACGGGAACCACTGCGCTCCACTGCCCGGCATTGAAGACCAGGCAAGCTAAAAACAAAATGAGCGCGGTTATGTTGAGCGACATATGCTTGACCCCGGTACTCTTCGCACTCGTACCGGATGGAATTCCGAAGTTCCAGTCGATAAACCCGAAAGTGGCCGCTATCAACGCCATTGCAATACCGGCGACATTTGCCGCTATCCCTACTTTGAACCAGAAGACGCTGCCGGAGACGCTGTAGATGATGAACGCTATGAGGGTCGAGGAATAGAAGGCTATCGGAAAATTCACCAGCATGGGGTGAACGGGGTGTCCCATGATCTTGGCTTTACTGTACATCGATATATCCTCCCCTGAGGAATGTTTGCCGTCCGTCAATTATTATGTTGCGTTGTCTATCCTCTTGCCGGACGGTTTGATCTGTCTATAGATAAGATAATGATATCACAGCCATTGTAAACCGAAGGATCTGACCTGTGAAACGTACCGGGCCGGGGCTTCGTCTCAAAAAGAAAGTGCTCGAACAGGATTGCCGGCCGGAATGTGAGCGCATCAAATGCAGTCATCGCCTGGTGGCTCCTGTTTTCTCCGGGAAAAGTATGCCGGGTTTCCTTTTGCTCAAGGCTGCTTAAATTACAGAGTAAGCACCCGGAATTTCAGGGACTTTGCCAAGAGGCGATAATGGTTAGCGGAGGTCAACAATGACAAAGATGGAAGTAATTCGGGAGAACCTTGCGGACATGCTGGGGATCGAACAGCATGTCCTTCAAACCATAGAGCGCCAGACCCGCGACGATCGCGTTAAGAAGTTTTACAATGCCTACGAGCTGCTTAAAAGAATCGAGCCGGTGCTGCGCTCGCACACTGCTGAACTGGAACGCCATCTCTCGACAGTTGACGAGGGCCTTGAATCGAAGCTGAAAAAGGCCGCAACATCCATCGCGGGGTCCGTTGCCGGCTTCTATGACAGACTGCGCACCAATGAGCCCGTTTCAAGGAGTCTTCGGGACCTTTATACTTCACTCAACCATGCGGCCATAAGCTACGCAATGCTGCAAACCGCCGCACTGGCCCTGAGTGAAGTCGAAATCGGAACCATGGCCCAAATGCACCTGACCGGCCTCACACCTTTGATAGTGGAGTTGAGTGAGATAATTCCATTTGTCCTGGCAACGGAACTGGCCGATGAAGGGAAAATCGAGGATGCCACAGTGGCGCAGCAGGCTGCCGCGCTGTACCATAAAGCCTGGAGCCATGAGGTGACGACCAGAGTCTGAAGCCTGCAGAAGATCGAACAGGCGCTTTGACAACCTGCTCTCTGCGCGGGGCGGGACGGCCCGCTCCGCGATTTCGAACCCTCCTGTTATCAGTTCTTTATGTATCCGATTCGAGAGGATATACTCATATCCGTTCCAGGTGCAGCCCTGAAAGATGTGAGGGATTCCATGCAGCGGCCCTTTCCGAAATACAAGGTCTTCGCAGTTGGCGACATTCACGGATGTCATCGAAAGCTGGTCAGCCTAATGGAGCGGCTGCCGCTCGACCCGGATACGGATTTTCTGATATTCCTGGGCGATTACGTCAACAGGGGGCCCGAATCCCGCGAGGTGATCGAATACCTCCTGAAAGTTGGACGGAAGGTCCAAAATACGGTTTTTCTGCTGGGAAATCACGAATATGCTCTGCTGGAATATTACCGGACGGGCAACCTCGATTATCTAAGGATGCTCCGGTCCATGTGCGTTGAAGAGACCCTGAGCAGCTACTCGAACAGCGGGGTCCACTCTCTGGGCGATCTATCGTTTTTACCGCGCGAGCACATCCGTTTCCTGGAATCGCTCCGCTTATATTTCAGGCTCGAAGGCTACCTTTTCATCCACGCAGGGACGATACCCGGAGAAGACATCGATCACTGCTCGCCGGATCGCCTTCTCACGGTGCGGGAAAGATTTCTGCAGAATGAAAAAGCAGCCGATGAGATCACCGTTTTCGGCCATACGCCTTTCGAGACACCATTGGTTACCCGGAATAAAATCGGCATAGACACCGGAGCGGCCCACGGCAACCTGCTCACCGCAGTGGAACTGCCGACCATGCGTTTCTACCATGCATGAACGGATTTAGGGATTTAGGGATTTAGGGATTTTCAATTCCCCAATTCTTTTCTTTAATTCTTCAATCTCCCGGCTCCGGCCCGGGCAAGTTCTTCTTTGAGGCTGTCCAGGCCGTAGTCCCCATCCAGGAATGCATCCGCCACCCTTCGATGCATGGTGTCGTCACGCATCGTGGCATCGAGCAGCCTGCTGAAGCCGAAAAGCCTTCCCAGCATGACAAGCCGGTCCTCTGTTTCGGATTGCGCAGTCTCCAGAATGGACGCGGTCACCAGGTCGCTGCGCTGGTCCACAATGAAGTGGTTCGCCTTGAGCACTTCAGCGATGAACCTTGCCCGTCTCTCCCGCTGCACCGCGATTGTGCCGCCCCCTTTGAACCTGAAACGGATGTAGTTCTCCCGAGGATTCATCCCGCAGACCGCGTCCACCATGGCGAAATGATAGTCAACGCGAGCGTTCAGGTTCAGATAATCCCGCGTGATCAGGGCGTAGTTTTGCTGCCCGACCGGCCGTGCGCTGCCCGCGTCAAACAAGGACCGGGAAAGAAGCCCCGAGATCGCGGGCGCGGGTGGAGGCTGATGCCATCTGAGTCCGGGCGTTGAAATTCCCTTCCAGAGCGCCAGCAGAGGGAGCGATAGAATATCTTCCAGCCGTACCCTGAAGCCCTTGGAGCCTGCAGCTATACCTCCGCCAAGATCGATAATCAGGAAGTGCATCGGCACGGAGCCCTCCAAACGCCGGACCAATACTTCAGCCGATTCCAGAATGTCGTCTCCTGTCTGGAACATCGCCAGGACCGCCATCTCATGCGTGTAGCGTATAAGGTCATGAATCGAGCGGCATTCCTGGAC
>CAVUGX010000009.1:0-43765 GCA_963741035.1 uncultured delta proteobacterium | reverse complement strand
CACAAAATCAGAAGCGATGCCGCTCAATGCCACGATTGCATCCAAATGCTTCGAGGAATACTTGGTCACGAAAGAAGCGGCCAGGGAATCAAGATGTCCGTCATCCTCCGATCTCAGGTCCAGCTCTTCCTGAAAAATTTCAAAATCGTTCAGATCGAACGGCTCCAGGGCCTCGTTTAATCCTAGAAGAAACCTGGTACAGTACGGCAAAGAACGGTTAAAAGGCAAAATTACAAGGATGCCGTGCCTGCTGCCGTGACCCTCGGCAAAAGCCGGGCGGCATTGACAAAGCAGCAGCACCGTCACAAGCAAAGGGACCAGCAGGCAGTATGTCGTTTGCCTGTGGAAAGCCGTTTTTATTTTCCCCCCCGAAAATGCACTTGCCATCACATCTTCTTTTTCCAGCATGCAAGCCTCATCAAAGTGCGCGTTGAATTATTTCTACATGTTGAGTCAGGTGTACACGGTTCGGATCCCTGCCACACAATCAGAATATCCTGCCGAGCCCCTATCAGTGTTGAGAAACTTCCCAACCATTGAGAAGACCGATGAAGCTGAATTCGGTCCGACCCCGCGAGTCCGTTCACAAAATGAGCCAAACTACGGAATCGTCGCGGCGCGTTACGGCATAAGGTTACGGACGGTGCGGTTCACTACGGGCTTCTTTTCCAACCACGACGTGATTATGCACGTTCCGTTCCATGGCTTGGATCTTGCCTAACTGTCTCTTTACATTACAAGGTTCGGAATTCCGGGTCTGAAAATAGTCCAGTGCCTCATTGGGGGGCAAGCTAGGCTGGGACCGGTAAAAGTGGTGCTGACTTAAAACAATTGGAGGTGAAGAGACTTCTGGGGTCCAAAGCTGTGGAGCAATGAAATCACTGCGTATCAGTGAGATTTCAAAAAACAGGATTTCTTCAGGTCTGAAAGGAGATTCTCAATGTACTTCAGTAGGGTTCAACCACGTTTTGTCTTGCGAAAAGAATTTGTATCGTGTCTCGCAGTCTTATGCCTGCTGATGCTTCCGGCATCCGGCAACGCGAAGAAAGTCTCAACGGGATATTCTTATGTCTCAACGGAAACAGATTATGACATAGGCCTGAAGACTTATATTTATGCATATCCAATGGTGTTGCTGGACACCACCCGCACACAATCCGGCCATTTGGATAATACGCTATACCACGCCAGGACGTTTGCGGAGCCCACCGATACAAACGTCGTAAGGCCGAACGTCGATACACTATACTCGTCTGCCTACTTGAATCTTTCCAAAGGGCCGCTCACCCTGACCCTTCCGGACATGGGGGATCGGTATTACATGATTCAGTTGATGGATGCCTGGACCGACACATTCGCGGATATGGGCACCCGCACCTCCGGAAATGCCAGGCAAAAATTCATGATAGTGCCCCCCAATTGGACCGGCACCATTCGCAATAACAACGTAAACATCATTAAAGCCCCGACAGACAGGGTCTGGCTGCTGGGCCGCATATACAGCGACGGCACGACCGCGGATCTCAAGATTGTCAATCAGCTTCAGAACGAGATGCACCTGACCAAATCGGCCTCCTCCGCGTCGGAGTCGGCTACGTTGGCCGAAGCTGATGAAGAGGCCGGGGATGAGGATACAACTGTCGGCGGGACGACAAGCTCCAACTCGGGGTTGACGCCGCCGCAAATAGTGGCACAAATGGACGCCGAGACTTTCTTCACGGCCTTTGCCAATATCATGAAGCAAAACAAGCCACACGCGGAAGACTGGCCGATGCGCGCGCTGATGAACAAAATCGGGATATACCCGGGTTCCTCATTCAGATTCAGCAGCCTGAGCACTGATACCCAGTCCGCTCTTAACACCGCCGTAACCGATGCTCTGACGGTAATTGCCAAGAATATCCCCGCCATTCAGCCCGGTACCGTCGAAAACAACACCTGGTTATTCAATACCCTCTTCCTTGGGAGCTACGGGGCGGCCTATCCTTACAGGGCCTTTATGGCGTTATATGGTCTTGGAGCAAACCTGACGGATGACGCCATCTATCCGTCAGCAACGATCTCTCTGGATGGAAGCGCCCATACCTATACGATTCACTTTGCCAGCGGGCAGCTGCCGCCGGTCAATGGCTTCTGGTCCATCACCATGTACACGTCGAGAGGTTACCTCTACGCGAATTCAATTAATAAGTACGCCTTTCGCAGCGCCGACTCCTTCGTAACTAATTCCGACGGCTCAATCGATCTCTATATCCAGAATCAGCCGCCCTCCGACCCGGGTCTGCAGGCGAGCAACTGGCTTCCATGCCCTGCCGCTGCGTTCGCCATGAACCTGAGAATGTATTGGCCGAGTACACAGATACTCTACGGCACCTCCTCCTGGAAAATGCCTGCGATTGTCACCCACTGACCCTGATGCGCCCATGGCCCCCTTTCGTGGCGAAAAACCTCCGGATGAGGCCGGAAGGGGCCGTGCCGGCCTTTCTTGATAGAACTGCCGAAACGGGACTTCCATAAGGAAATACCGGTCGGAAACCCGAATGCCCGCCATTTCCTTCTGGCGGGCATTTCCATTCCCTCCGTCGGGCAGGGCGGCTCCAAAGTCCACCCGCCCGCTTAGCTCACGCCTGGTCCCGCCCATCACTCTCGTGTCTTGAGCCTTTTGTTCAACGCAGGCGGGCTGATCCCCAGCATCGCGGAGGCGATCCTCTGGTTGTTCCTGGCTCGATGCAGCGCCTCAGCGACCAGCGCGTTACACGCCTCCCTTATAGAGGGAAGTCTTCCGCACTGCCTGAAGAGCCCCTCTCCGGCACTCAGGCAACCGGGCGCCGGGGTGTCGTTCTCATAAATCCGGTCTCGGAATGCATCCATCGACATCAACCGCGACGAGTGCTTGCTGACTGCGTCGTAGACCATGGCCCGCAGCTCGCGCACGTTTCCGGGGAAGTTATGGGTCATCAAAAGCTCCAGCAACTGCGGGGGATAGGACGGCACGGGCTTCCCGAAATCGCGGGCAGCCTCCTCCATGTAGTAGTCAAGCAGGAGCGGAACGTCATTCAACCGTTCGCGCAAGGGCGGGATATCGACTTGATGCGTTCTCAGCCGGTAATAGAGGTCCTGCCGCATCGTGCCATCCTTCGCAAATTGCTTCAGGTCCCTGTTGGTCGCCACCAGGATTCTCGCTTCGACCGAGCGCGCCTCGTCGGAACCCAGCGGGAAGTACTGGCGGTCCTGGATCACCCGAAGCAGCTTGATCTGCGAAGCCGGCGTCAGATCTCCTATCTCGTCCAGGAAAATCGTCCCGCCTGCGGCCCTTTCGATCAGTCCCCTGCGCGCCTCCGCAGCCCCAGTGAACGCGCCCTTTTTGTGACCGAAAAGAGTGTCGGCAAAAACATGATCGTCCACCCCCGCCGCGTTCACCGCCACAAATTCACCGGACCGGCCGCTTGCAAAATGAATGGCCCTTGCGAACAGCTCCTTTCCCACGCCCGTCTCACCCATGACCAGAACCGGCTCGCTTCCCGCGGCTATGGCCTCGCAGTACATGAAAAGGCTCATCATTTTTCTGTCCTGGGTGATGATTTCCGCGAACGCTTCCGGTTTTTTCAAGCTGTCGGTCAGGATATGATGGACCAGGAGGTCGTTTTGGCGCTTGAGCTGCCGGCGGTCTATCGCCCGTTTTAAGCTGGACAGGAGCTGGTCCACGTCTACCGGTTTGGTAAGGTAGTCGAATGCCCCCTGGCGCATGCACCGGACCGCTGTTTTTACGTCGTCGACCGCGGTGGTCATAATCACCGGGATATCCGGAAATCTCAGCGTGATTTCCTCGAGCAGGCTCTCTCCCGACCTGTTCGGCATGATAATGTCGAGCAGGATGGCTTCAACGTCATTGCCCTCCAACGTTTCCATGACCTTTGTCTCGTCCCGGCATGAAATCAGGTTGTTCACGCCGTTGAATGCCAGGGCCATGGTCAGGCTCTCGAGGGCCTTGGCTTCATCGTCCACCATGAGAATCGGATAATCGGGAAAAGAGTGGATTTGCATTTGCGCCCCCTATTTGCTCTCACTGCACGCGGGAAGCTCCAGGAAGGCGGTCGTTCCCTCTCCCGGCGTGGAAACGATCACGATGCGCCCGCCGTACGCTTCGATTATCCTCTGTGAAATAGCAAGACCCAGGCCGGTGCCCCCCGTCTCGCGCTTGGTGGTGAAAAACGGGTCGAACACCCTCTTCAGGTTCTCGGGTTCGATCCCGGTTCCCTCGTCTCTTACTTCCGCCACCACACTGGCCCTTTCGGGTTCATAATACGATCGGATGCTCAATAATCCGCCCTTGTCCTTCAACGACTCGGCGCCGTTCAAAATCAGGTTGATAGCCACCTGTTCCAGGCGTTGCGCGTTTGCCTCAACCATGGGAACATTTTCTCCATATTCTACCAGCAGGTTGTCGGTAGATTTTTTCAGCTTGCTTTCCAGCAGATTCAACGAGGACCTCAGGACGGCGTTGATATCCACCGGCTCGCTGTCCCCGGAATTCTTCCGGGAGACGAATTCCTTCATGTCCCGAACGATCGTCTTGATGCGTTTCGCCCCTTCGATAATGCCGTCGACAAGCGCCGGTATGTATGTTTTTGCCCGCGAATACGGGAGCTTTCCCATGAGGAAGTCTCCGTTCTCCTCGGCATATTCGTCAAGCCTCCTCAACGCGCTCTCCCATGCCATTTTCAACACCGGGGCGTTCAGCAGGATGAAGTTGTTGGGGTTGTGTACTTCATGCGCGATACCGGCCGCCATTGTTCCCAGCGAAATCATCTTGTCGGCATGGAGCAGTTGCTCCTCCTTCTCACGCGCCTCGCGCTCGGCCGCCTTCCTCCTCGTGATGTCCAGCAGGCACCCGATGAGGTGCGTCCTGCCGCCGATGGAAACCCGGTCCACCGTCTTCAAGACATAGACTTCCCTCCCCTGCCCGTTGACGATCCTGTCTTCAAACGAGTTCGACCCGTATTGGGGCGCCCCGTGGCCTACCTCGGGGATAAAAGATTCGAAACACGCAGGGCACGGACTTCCGGACATTTCCTCGAGCGGCGTGCCCAATAGCTCCGCGGCGGCCCGGTTTGCCTGCCGGACACTCTCCGTGCCGGCATCGATCATCAGGACCCCGACCGGAATAGAGGATAGTATGGACTGAAGCGTCGCCTCGCTTTCGCAAAGGTTTCCAATGGCCAGGTTCAGCTCTTCCCGTTTCTCTTCCAGTACCTCGCATGTTCCCCGGAGTTCTTCCTCCGTTCTTCTCCTGATCCGCCCTAAAAAGAGCAGCCGGAAAATGAGCGCGCTTTGCGCGAAGAAGAAAAGCAGGGCCACGACCACATGCCCCTTATAGTCCCGCACTAAAGAAGGGGCTCTGTTCACTACCTCGTAGCCCTCCGGGAGATTTTTCTCTGAAAGATGCCACCGGGCCATCTGCCGTTCATCGACCTGCTTGAGGGGGGGTACCCGGATTTCGCCCGGGTCGGTCGCGAAGTTTTTCATTCCGAAGAGGCCGAGAAGTGTCCGGCCGGCAACAAGGCCTTCCCGATAGACAGGGAACAAGGAGCCACCCACTATCTCGCGCCCTATATACGTATCGACGATCCCATACACGGGACAGCCCGCCGTTTCGGACAATTTACCGGCCACGAACTGTGAAGAGTAGGCTCTGCCTGCCCCGTCTCTTATGAAACTTATGAACAGGATGGCATCGTTTGCATCCAGTCCTTTTGCAGTGCCTAGCAATTCCTCGTACCGGCTCCCGGTCATGAACACGAACTCGGGTCCATTTTTGTATTGCAAGGTCAATTCCCGAATACCGCCCCAAAAGGTCCGTTCCCAAGGGTGCGCCCCTGACACTATGTACATCTTCCTCAGCTTGGGCTGTAAGTGAAGGATTAGGTCTATGGTTTGCTCGATAACACTGCTATCAGCTAAAATGGGGATAATTTCCCTCCCCGAACCCGTCCTTGTGTATCCTTCTTTTGATGCGGCGGCGGCCACGACAGGGGTTCCCGGCGAGAGCGAACCGCACCGTTCGAGCAGGAAATCCAACGACAAATCCCCAAGTGTCACGATCGCGTCGAAGTTCTTCGAAGCGTACTTGTTGCTAAAATATGCAGCCAGGGAGTCGAGGTACTCATCGCTCTCGATTCGATCCAGGTCCAGGTTCTCCTGGAAAATCTCGAACGTGTTAAGGTCACACGGCCCCAGGGACTCGGTCAGCCCTGCAAGAAACCTTATACTGAACGGGATGGAGCGGTCGAAAGGATAAATTATCAGGATTCTGTGCCTGATCTGGTCATCTGCAAAAACCGGGCTGCTCAGAAAAAAAAGTAATACCAGCGCGAACATGACTGTCACACCATAACGCACCGCTTGAATAGTGGCCCTCATTCTCATTCTCTCCCCAGAGGAATGCACCAGCGCAAATTTTACGTTTGTTAAATGAAAACATCATTGAGCCGCGTGTTGATTCCCGATACAGTGCTGTCTCATTCAGCGTCCCCTGTTCAATCCTTCCCGCGAACCCTGTTAACTTATTTTAATGTGGTTAATCATGCTACATGCGTGCCTCCCGCTGCCGGAGAACAAAGTAGCCCATTTCCGCATTAACCAAATTCAACCCCTTTCCCTCTCCTTTAGAACACAAGCCCCTCTCGCTCACGCACCGGATGCCGTCGGTCACCCGGACGCCCGGTATGCCGCGGAAGGTTGCAGCACGCCGTTTCGAACCTTTCCGCGATGCAAACGGTTTTTGGCCCGTGCCGATTCCAGCTTGCAAAAATTGTCCCTGGCTTGGATTTTGTAAAGTTCTTTAACCACGCCCCGGACGCTGCGACTGCATGGGCAGGTAATTGCCGCCGGCCTCAATGCTGCGGGAAGGACTGCCCGGTACCGGCGCCCGTGCAATTGGATCATTCTACTAAGTATGGGAAGGAGGCGGCCACACCAATCTTTGTCTTAGTCCATGTTCCCGCGTCCAGGCATGTATTTAATATGCAGATAATCTGCATATGGTCTGATGTTCAGACATTCCTCACTTTTGGGGGGGGAGTGTCCCGGCTGTCCAATCTATTTCCAATGCACTGTAACATTAGGAGGGGAATGATGTCAGAAAAGACGTTCACTAAATCCGGGGCTCCAGAGGTGGATACAGAACGACGGAAATTCCTTAAGACCGGCGGGGCGGCAATCGCTTCGGGGCTGGCGGTCCCGTTCATGGCGGGTTCGGACTCGGCCGCGGCGGGCGCCGAGGGTGACGAGAACGGCGCCGCGGAGGAGCGCGTGGTACATGCGGAGGTATCGAAGGGCTCATGGAATAAGCCGAACATCATCATCCTCATAACCGACGAGGAGCGATTCCCGATGCACTGGCCCACGGGCTGGGCCGATGCCAACCTGCCCAACCGCAAGCGGCTTGCGAATCACGGGCTGACCTTTACGAGTGCGTACACCGCTTCGTCATGGTGTACGCCCAGCCGTGGGACCCTCTTCACCGGTCTTTATCCGCCCGAGCACGGCGCGACCCAGACACTAGGCTATGGCACCGCGAGCGCGCGCCAACCCCAGCTTCAGCCGACAATCCCCAATATGGCCACGATGCTGGCCAGCGCCGGTTACGATGTAGAGTATAGGGGAAAGTGGCACCTCAGTAAGGACCCCACCGGCACTCTCGAAGCATGTTCCGGCAGGGACCTGGAGAACTACGGCTTTAATGGGTGGGAGCCCCCCGAGGCGGGAGGGACCGCGACCTATGAAGGATTCGGCGGCGGCGCCATGACCAATTGGGACGAATGGTACACCACCGGCGCGGTCGATTTTCTGAAAAAGAGAACGTCATCCAAACCCTTTGCGCTTGTCGTCAGCCTGATCAATCCGCACGACATCAATGGCTACCCTGGTACGGGGGCAGCTGGGCTGGGGTACCTTGGGGCCTCCTACAGCGACATCCCGCCTTACCAGGAGACTATCCCCTACGGCAACGTGGATCTCTCTGCTTCTCCTCTGGACCAGATCGGCCTTCCAGAGAACTTCGCCCAAGACCCCTATAAGCCAGCGGCGCAAGCTCAGTTCACTGAATTCTGGAACTACTATACGGGAAGTCTCACCAGTGACGACTACCTGCGCTATGTCCGTTTCTACGCCTATTTGCACATGGATGTTGACAAGCATATCGGTACGTTGCTCGACGCGCTCCAGTCCAGACGCTCCCTGTATCGAAACACGATCGTCATCCGGCTGGCCGACCACGGCGAGATGGGGCTCTCGCATGGCATGCGGATGAAGGCCTATAACGGCTATGAGGAAACGATTCACATACCGCTCGTGATTTCCAACCCGGTTCTCTTCCCGAAAGCCGTGCAGACTTCGGCGCTGGCCTCGTCCGTGGACATTATGCCCACTCTTGCCACCATCGCCGGCGTCCATGAGAAGAACATACCGACCTTGCGCGGTGTCGATCTGACCCCCATCATCAGGGACGCCTCCAAACATCCAAGTAGCCCTTCCGCGACAGTCCAGAGTGGCGTGCTCTTCACCACGGACGAGCTCGGCATCGTAAATCTGGGTTTTATTCAAGAACCAGCCTGTATCCGCTGCCTGCGCCAGGAACGCTGGAAGATAGTCATGTACTTCGATCCGAATGGAACGCAGCCGTCAGTGTACGAGCTTTACGATCTTCAGAAAGACCCGCTCGAGCAGAACAATATGGGCAATCCCAGCAATCCGAGCTACAACGGCGCTCAGTTGGCGATAATGCAACAGGCGCTCCAGGCAAAGATGGAGGCGACCAGGACGACCCCAACGTAACTCTGCGGAGGGGCTCAGTCTCCGGGTTCGCTGTTTGCCTCCGGGGCCGGTTAAACTCCGGGATATTTCCTCCGTGTGCCGGGAAAACTCGGGACACGTTGGGACTTGAAAATCAATAGGACGCCGGCGCGCGAAAGCGCGCCGGCACAAGTGCGGGGGCCGGGGAGCATCACTCCCCGGCAAGCTTTTTACCAGTAATCAAGCAACAGGATTTGGATGTAAAACATGACGACCACGCAACCCCGCATGTCGGTTTCTGCAACTTCCTCTTCAATGCCGCCGGCATTCCACGTGATGACAAAGCCTCGCGGGGCGGTTTGCAACCTGGCATGCCGGTACTGCTTCTACCGTTCCAGGGAAGGGCTCTATCCGGGGAGCGGCTTTCGAATGTCCAAGAAGCTCCTGGAGAGCTACATCCGCCAGCATATCGAAGCGCATCGCGCGCCGGAGATCATCTTTAGCTGGCAGGGCGGCGAGCCCGCGCTGATGGGTCTGGATTTCTTCCGGAGGGCCGTCAAGCTGCAGGAGAAATACTGCAGACCCGGAACACGGATATTGAACGCGTTCCAGACCAACGGCACGATGCTGACCGAAGAATGGTGCAAGTTCTTCCACGAGAACCAGTTCCTCATAGGAGTCAGCCTTGACGGACCGCGAGAAATCCACGACGCCTGGCGTGTGGACAAAAGGGGCGGGGCCACTTTTGACCGCGTGATGGCCGGGGTCGCGCTCCTAAAGGAGCACCAGGTTGAATTTAACGTTCTCGCATGCGTCCATGCCGCGAACGCCGCTCACGGACTGGAGATTTACCGGTTCCTGCGGGATGAGGCAGGCGCGCTCTTTATTCAGTTCATCCCGATTGTCGAGCGCGACGACAAAAAGGGAGGCGTGACAAGCTGGTCCGTAACGGGCCGGCAATACGGCGAGTTTCTCATTTCGATCTTTGACGAATGGGTGCGTAGCGATGTGGGGCGCACGTTCGTGCAAATCTTCGACGTGGCGCTCGGTGTCTGGTTCGGTCAACCGTCCACGCTGTGCGTATTCTCTGAAACCTGCGGCAACGGCGTCATCCTCGAGCACAACGGCGACCTGTTCTCATGCGACCACTTCGTGGATTCCAGCCACAAGCTCGGGAACATCACCCGGTCGCACCTGGCGGACCTCATCGCTTCGCCTCGACAGCGGACATTCGGACTGGATAAACGCGACACTCTGCCGCGAGTCTGCCGGGAATGCGCGGTGCGGTTCATATGCAACGGCGCTTGTCCCAAGGACCGCATTGGCGCGGGCGCCGATGGAGAGCCGCCCGTTAACGTTCTTTGCGAAGGCTACCGGGCATTTTTCACACACATTGACCTGCCGATGAAGATGATGGCCGAACTTCTGCGCCAGCGCCGGCCACCTTCGGAGATAATGACTCTTCCGGGTGCTAAATTGCGGGATTGAGGGATGGGAATTGCTTTGTAAAGGTGGCGGGGCCGGCCGAATAAAGAAGACTTGGACGCATCCTCCTTTTAAGGTCCCACTTTACTCCCCGGGATCAATCCTGCCCCTTGAGCCTGTTATTCAACGTGGCCCGGCTGACCCCCAGCATCGCGGAGGCGATCGTCTGGTTGTTCCTGGCCCGGTGCAGAGCCTCCGCGACCAGCGCGTTACTCGCCTCCCTTAAAGTGGGAAGTTTTCCGCACAGCCTGAAAAGCCCTTCTCCGGCGCTCAGGCAACCGGGCGCCGGGGTGTCGCTCTCATAAATCCGCTCACGGAATGCATCCATCGACATCAACCGCGACGAGTGTTTGCTGACCGCGTCGTAGACCATGGCGCGAAGCTCGCGCACGTTTCCGGGGAAATTATAGGTCGCCAGGAGCTGCGGCAACTGCGGCGGATACGACGGCTTGGGTTTCTCGAAATCGTGGGCGGCCTCCTCCATGTAGTAGTCAAGCAGCAGCGGGACGTCGTTTAAATGTTCGCGCAGGGGCGGGATATCGACATGGTGCGTCCTCAGCCGGTAATAGAGGTCCTGGCGCATCGCGCCTTCCTTGGCGAGCTGCTTCAATTCCCGATTGGTCGCCACCAGGATTCTCGCTTTGACCGAGTGCGGCTCGTCGGACCCCAGCGGGAAGTACTGGCGGTCCTGGATCACCCGGAGAAGCTTGATCTGCGAAGCCGGCGAAAGGTCCCCGATCTCGTCCAGGAAAATCGTCCCGCCCGAGGCCTTTTCGATGAGGCCTCTGCGCGCTTCCGTGGCCCCGGTGAACGCGCCCTTTTTGTGCCCGAAAAGAGTGTCGGCAAAAACATGGTCGTCCACCCCCGCCGCGTTCACCGCCACAAATTCACCGGACCTGCCGCTTGCAAAATGAATGGCCCTTGCGAACAACTCCTTTCCCACGCCCGTCTCACCCGTGATAAGAACCGGTTCGCTCCCCGTGGCTATGGCCTCGCAGTACATGAAAAGGCTCATCATTTTTCTGTCCCGGGTGATGATTTCCGAAAACGCTTCCGGTTTTTTCAGGCTGTCGGTCAGGATATGATGAACCAGGAGGTCGTTTTGACGCTTGAGCTGCCGGTAGCCGATGGCCCGTTTTATGCCGGATGAGAGCTGGTCCACGTCCACCGGTTTGGTAAGGTAGTCGAAAGCCCCCTGGCGCATACACCGGACCGCGGTTTGCACGTCGTCGACCGCCGTGGTCATAAGCACCGGGATATCCGGAAATCTGAGGGCTATTTCCTCGAGCAGGCTTTCCCCCGATCTTTTCGGCATGACGATATCCAGCAGGACGGCTTCAACATCGTTCCCGTCCAGGATATCCATGACTTGTGTCTCGTCCCGGCATGTGAGCAGATTGTTCACGCCGTTGAATTCCAGGGCGATGGTCAAGCTCTCGAGAGCATTGGCTTCATCGTCCACCAAAAGTATCGGATAATCGGGAAAAGGGTGGATCTGCATTTGCGGCCTCTATTTGTCTTCACTGTTCGCGGGAAGCTCCAGGACGGCGGTCGTTCCCTCTCCCGGCGTCGAAACGATCACGATGCGCCCGCCGTATGCTTCGATTATCCTCTGCGAGATTGCAAGACCCAGGCCAGTGCCCCCCGTTTCGCGCTTGGTGGTGAAAAACGGGTCGAAAACCCTCTTCAGGTTCTCCGGTTCAATCCCGACGCCCTCGTCTCTCACTTCCACCACCACCCTGGCCCTTCCGGATTCATAATACGTCCGGACGCTCAGCAATCCTCCCTTGTCCTTCAACGACTCCGCGCCGTTCAGAACCAGGTTGATCGCCACCTGTTCCAGCCGCTGGGCATTGGCCTCGACCATGGGAACGTTTTCGCCAAATTCCACCAGCAGGTTGTCGGTCGACTTTTTCAGCTTGCTCGCCAGCAGATTCAATGAGGACCTCAGCACGGCGTTGATATCCACTGGCTTGCTATCCTCGGAATTCTTCCGGGACACGAATTCCTTCATGTCCCGAACGATCGTCTTGATGCGTTTGGAACCTTCGATAATGCCGTTAAGAAGGACCGGTATGTGTGTTTTGACCCGCGAATACAAGACCTCTCCTACGAGGAAGTCCCCGTTCTCCTCGGCATATTCGTCCAGCCTTCTCAGCACGCCCCCCCATGCCATCTTCAACACGGGGGCGTTCATCAGGATGAAGTTGTTGGGGTTGTGTATTTCATGCGCGACACCGGCCGCCATCGTTCCCAGCGAAATCATCTTGTCGGCATGGAGCAGTTGCTCCTCTTTCTCACGCGCCTCGCGTTCGGCCTCCCGCCTCCTCGTGATGTCCAACAGGCACCCGATGAGGTACGTCCTGCCGCCGATGCAAACCCGATCCACCGTTATCAAAACATAGACTTCCCTCCCCTGCGCGTTGACGATCCTGTCTTCAAACGAGTCCGACCCGTATTGAAAAGCCCCATGGACTTCCTCGGGAATAAAGGACCTGAAACATGCGGGACACGCACTTCCCGGCATTCCCTCGACCGGCGTGCCCAATAGCTCCGCGGCGGCCCGGTTTGCCTTCAGGACCGTTCGGGTTTCCACCTCGATCATCAAAACACCCACGGGGATGAACGACAGTATGGATTGAAGCGTTGCCTCGCTTTCGCGCAGGTTTCCAACGGCCAGGTTCAGCTCTTCCCGCTTATCCTCCAGTATTTCGCATGTTCCCCGGAGTTCCTGCTCCGCCGCCCTCCTGGTCCGCCCCAAAACAAGCAGCCGGAAAATGAGCACGCTTTGGGCGAAGAAGAAAAGCAGCGCGACCGCCACGTGTTTCCTATAGTCACGCAATAAGGAAGGTGCCCTGTTCACCACCTCGTAGCCCTCCGGGAGATTTTTTTCCGAAAGATGCCACCTGGCCATCTGCCGCTCATCAACCTGTCTGAGGGCAGGCACCCGGATTGCGCCTGGCTTGGCCGCGAAGTTTTTTATTCCGAAGAGGCCGAGAAGTGTCTGGCCGGCAACAATGCCTTGCTGACGGATAGGGGCCATGGAGCCGCCCACTATCCCGTGCCCCATGAACGGATCTGCAACTCCGTAAACGGGACAACCGCCCGCTTCCGAAAGCTTTTCAACCACGAACTGTGAATGGTACGATCTGCCCGCTGCGTCTCTCATAAAGAGCAGGAAGAGGATAGCATCGTTTGCATTCAGTTCCTTGGCGGCGGCGAGCAGTTCATCGTACCGGCTAACGGGCATGAACACGAACTCAGGTCCGTCTCTATATTGCGAAACGACTTCCCGCATAGAGCCCCACCTGGCGCGCTCGAAGGGGTGCGCCCCTAAAACTATGTATATTTTCCTCACTTTGGGCTGTAAGTGAAGGATGAGGTCTATGGTTTGCTTGGCATCGTCCCTGTCAGCCAAAATAGGGATAATTTCCCTCCCTGAACCCTCGCTTGCGTATTCTCGTTTCGATGCGCCGACCGCCACGACAGGGGTCCCCTGTGAGAGCGAACTGCACCGTCCGAGCAAAAAATTGAGAGACAATTCGCTGAATGTCACGATCGCATCGAATTTCTTCGAAGCGTACTTGGTGCTGAGGAATGCAGCCAGGGAATCGAGGTATTCGTTGCTCTCGATTCGATCCATGTCCAGGTTTTCCTGGAATATTTCGAACGTGTTCAGGTCATAGGGTTCCAGGGACGTTGTTAGCGCGGAAAGAAACCTTGCACTAACGGGAAGAGCGCGGTCGAAAGGATTAATAATAAGGATGCTGTGTCTCACCTTCTCCTCGGCAGAAACCGGGCCGCTCTGAAAAAAAAGTAATGCCAGCACGAAAATGACTGTCACACCATAGCACGCTCTCTTTGTACACACTCCGTTCACCATTTTTACCTCCCAAAGGGCACTCGGCATTGCATTTTCAGTTTTTCGCCTGAAAACCGCATGGATATGAGACCATTTATTCAAAGGTATGTTGAATCTTTTCAACGCGATGCCGGAGTTTAACAACAAACCCCGGTCAGATTTTTTACTCCTGTTATTTTGCGTTTATAGGCTCGAATCTTACCGGGCATGGGAGACATCCGATCCGCGCGAACTTTGTATTGTAAAAAACTTGCCACCCATTCACAAGGAACAGGAAGCACACACTCACCTCGCATCACCACCGCTGGTACACCTCAACCATACGTCCTGTTCGACACGAAACATTATCACGCCCCGTTTCGAACAAGTCTACGCCTTTGAGTGTTACGAACCTGCAAATCTGCGGGCAAGCCACGAACTCTCCATGGCTTGAATCTTGCGGTACTGTCAGGCATCTATTTGATATGCAGATAATCTGCATATGGTCCTATGTTCAGACATTTCCCACTCTTGGGGGGAGTGTCCCGGTTATCCAATCTATTTCCAATGCACTGTAACTTTAGGAGGGGAATAATGTCAAAAGAGCCGTCCAGTAAATCCGGGGCTCCAGAGGTGGATGCGGAACGACGGAAATTCCTTAAAACAGGCGGGGCGGCAATCGCTTCGGGGCTGGCGGTCCCGATCCTGGCGAGTTCGCGCTCGGCCGCGGCGGGCGAGGAGGGTGACGAGAACAGCGCCGCAGTGGAGCGCGTGGCACAGACGGAGGTGTCGAAGGGCTCATGGAATAAGCCCAACATCGTCATCATCATAACCGACGAAGAGCGATATCCAATGCACTGGCCTACGGGCTGGGCCGATGCCAACCTGCCCAACCGCAAGCTGCTCGCGAACCACGGGCTGACCTTTACGAACGCGTGCACCGCTACGTCACCGTGTTCACCCAGTCGTGGGGTTCTCTTCACCGGTCTCTATCCGACCGAGAACGGGGTTACCAATAACTCTGGCGCTACAGGGGCCCCGGAGCTTTCGCCGTCGCTTCCCAATATGGCCACGATGCTGGCCAGCGCCGGCTATGAGGTACAGTATCGGGGAAAGTGGCACCTCACCTGCGACTCCAGCGGCACTCTAAATGCTAATTCCGCCAGGGACCTGGAACTCTTCGGCTTCAATGGCTGGGAGCCGCCCGAGGCGGGGTGCACTTTGAACGATGTTCAATTCGGCGGTGGCACGACCGATTTCGACGAATGGTACGCCACGGGCGCCGCAGATTTTCTGAAAACCAGAAAATCGTCCAAACCCTTTGCTCTTATCGTCAGCCTGGTCAATCCACACGACGTCTGCGGCTACCCCGGCACAGGATCGCAGGGGGCGGGGTGGAATGCGCCCTCCCAAAGCAAGATCGCGCCTTACAAGGGAACGGCCAACTATGCCAACGTGGATCTGAACGCCGCCCCCCTGAACCAGATCCAGCTTCCGCCCAACTTCGCCCAGGACCCCTACAAACCGGCGTGCCAGGCCGAGTCAAATACAATGATAAACGGAATGTTGGGAACGCTCAACGATAATACAGACGACCTGAACTATGTCCGTTTCTATGCCTATCTGCACATGGTAGTCGACCAGAATATCGGTACGGTGCTGGACGCGCTCCAGTCCAGACGCGACCTGTATCGAAACACGATAGTCATCCGTCTGGCCGACCACGGCGACATGGGGCTGTCCCATGGCGGCCAGCGGCAGAAAATGTATAATGCTTACGAGGAAACGATGCACACGCCGCTCGTGATTTCCAACCCGGTTCTCTTCCCGAAGCCTGTGCAGACTTCGGCGCTGGCCTCGAATGTGGACATTATGCCCACTCTTGCCACCATCGCCGGCGTCCGGGAGAAACCGACCTTGCGGGGTGTCGATCTGACCCCGATCATCCATGATGCCGTCAAGCATCCTGCCACGCCCTCCGTGACGGTCCAGGATGGCGTGCTTTTCACCTATGACTCGCAAACGGCCGAATCCAATGGTATTGTGAGCCAACCATGCTGTATCCGCTGTCTGCGCCAGAACCGCTGGAAGATAGCCATGTACTTCGACCCGAACGGAACGCAGCCGTCGGTGTACGAGCTTTATGACCTTCAGAACGACCCGCTTGAGCAGAACAATTTGGGCAATCCGAGCAACCCGGCTTATAATGGTACGAAGCTGGCCACCATGCAACAGGCGCTCCAGGCCAAAATGGAGGCGACCAACACGGCCAACCTAACGCTAGGTTAAACTCCGGAAGAACTCCTGCGTTTGCCAGGGGACACTCGGCACACGCAGGAGCTTGCACATCAACAGGGACGTCGGCGGGCGAAAGCCGCCGGCGCAAGTGCGGGGGACCGGGGAGCATCACTCCCCGGTCAAGCTTTTCACCAGCAATTGAGCAACAGGACTGGGGTTAAAACATGGCAACCACGCAACCCCGCATGTCGGTTTCTGCAACTTCCTCCTCGATGCCGCCGACATTCCACGTGATGACAAAGCCCCGCGGGGCGCTTTGCAATCTCGGATGCCGGTATTGCTTCTATAGTTCCAGGGAAGGGCTCTATCCGGGCAGCGACTTTCGAATGTCCAAGAAGCTCCTCGAGAGCTATATCCGCCAGCATATCGAAGCGCATCGCGCCCCGGAGATCATCTTTAGCTGGCAGGGCGGCGAACCCACCTTGATGGGTCTCGATTTCTTCCGGAGAGCCGTCAGTCTGCAGCAAAAATACAGTAGACCCGAAACACGGATATTGAACGCGTTCCAGACCAACGGCACGCTGCTGACTGAAGAATGGTGCAAGTTCTTCCACGAGAACCAGTTCCTCATAGGACTCAGCCTTGACGGACCGCGAGAAATCCACGACGCCTGGCGTGTGGACAAAAGGGGCGGGGCCACTTTTGACCGCGTGATGGCCGGGGTTGCGCTCCTGCGGGAGCACCAGGTCGAGTTTAACGTTCTCGCATGCGTCCATGCCGCGAACGCCGCTCACGGACTGGAGATTTACCGGTTCCTGCGGGATGATGCGGGCGCGTCCTTTATTCAGTTCATCCCGATTGTCGAGCGTGACGACAAAGAAGGAGGCGTGACAAGCTGGTCCGTGACGGGCCGGCAATACGGCGAGTTCCTCATTTCGGTTTTTGACGAATGGGTGTGCAGCGATGTGGGGCGCACCTACGTGCAAATCTTCGACGTGGCGCTCGGTGTCTGGTTCGGTCAACCGTCCACGCTATGCGTCTTCTCTGAAACCTGCGGCAACGGCGTCATCCTCGAGCACAATGGCGACTTATTCTCATGCGACCATTTCGTCGATTCCGGCCACAAGCTCGGGAACATTACCCGGACGCATCTGGCGGACCTCATCGCCTCGCCTCGACAGCGGGCGTTCGGACTGGATAAACGCGACACGCTGCCGCGAGTCTGCCGGGAATGCGCGGTACGGTTCGTATGCAACGGCGCTTGTCCCAAAGACCGCATTGGCACAGGCGCCGATGGAGAGCCGCCCATTAACGCTCTTTGCGAAGGCTACCGTGCCTTTTTCACTCATATCGATCTCCCCATGAAGATGATGGCCGAACTTCTGCGCCAGCGCCGGCCGCCTTCGGAGATAATGGCCATGGAGGGTCGCTTTCACGGGAAAAGTTGAGGAACACCTCTGACGAGAGGTGGCGCGCTTGAACCGAATTATCGAGAAAGAGGGGCCGGCCTTTGAAAGAGGGATATTGTATCTCCAGTACACTTATCTGCTCTCCTTAATTTTTGTCCTCCAACAATCGCTTCGATACGTTCGCGGCTATTTTGACCACCGCCGAACAGGTCAAGTTTGCAAACAACGGCTCTATCTCCCGATTGGATGCGCATGAGTGCTTCTTGACCAGGCAAATGAACGCCCTTTTCGGTTCACTGCGCCGGTTCTGCGTTATATCTTCCCGTGTGAAACCAAAATGATAACCGTCATGAAGTACCCTTCGGGCACTCGCGGCAAAGCTTGGCCGCATCTGATGCGCGCGCCGAAACGCCAATCGGGGTAACTGAGTCGATCTCACTCAACGAGTCGTGTTCAACATCAGACTGGAGTTCTTCCCCCCTCTCTTCTGTGACGAAAAGACAGTCTTTCACGCGAAGGCGCGAAGACGCGAAAAGGTCCCGATACGATATGAGAAACTGTCTCGAAAAGTTCTTTCACGCGGAGACGCGGAGACGCGGGAGAAGTCCCAAGGTTACATGAATAACTGTCTTGGAAAGACCCCTGGATTCCGGCCCAAAAGCCCTGCCGGAATGACGAAAATGGGGTCCCCGGTCTTTTCATAGTTTCAGGGTGTCCCAAAGGGACGTGAATAACTGCTTCGATGAGACTTGGTGGGCCGCGTTCCACTTAGCCCACCCTTTTTGTGGTTTCAGGGTGTCGCGGAGGGACATGAATAACAGTCTTATATTATGTATGTGGACACTGATTCCGTTTTCAAAGCACTCGCGCACAGAAGTCGCAGAAAACTATTGGACGCCTTCCGCGAGCGGAACGGAAAGACTCGCTGAGAGTAATGCGAGCACCTGAGTAAGAGCAGGCAAGCGGTGATGAAGCACCGCTTAGGGATGGATCGGTAATTATCATGGAGGCGAAAAATGGAAATATACAACATCCGTCACGAAGTCGGGATCAAAGCATCACCGGAAGCCGTTTACCAGGCATTGACGGACACAAAGAAACTCGCGGGATGGTGGACCTCCGATACCCGTGGCAGTGGCTCAAAAGTCGGAGGCGTACTGGAGTTCTGGTTCGGGGACTTTTGCCAGAAGTTTGAAGTCGTAGAGCTTCAACCGGACAAGCTCGTTCGTTGGAAAGCAAATAGAAAAGAAGGTATAGAGGAATGGTCTGGAACTGAGGTAGCCTTTTTTTTAAGCGCCGATGAAAAACAGTGTTATGTCCACTTCAGTCATTCAGGCTGGCGCAGGGACAGCGGATTTCTCCCTCACTGCTCGACAAAATGGGCGGTTTTTATGTTGAGCCTCAAGGACCTTTTAGAAAAAGGCAAAGGGCAGCCGGCGCCCAACGACGTGGAAATCAATCACAGTTGAGCGAGGGGTTATTGACCGTTCTCTTTTGGCAGACACCACACTTCTTTGATTTTGCAGAGTCTCCCCAGCATCTCTTCGTACTCTTTGTTAATTGCTGCTCTTTCCGTCAGGTCGATAGGCTGGATGAAGTAACCATGGGGGCCGGGCATTATAACAAAAGGATACATGCCTCCGAGTTTTCCTCCGCCTATGTCTTCGTTGGATACATTTGGGGCGTAGTACATGACGTGTGGGTAGTTCATGGTGACGGTACCGTCGCTTTCTTCCGGGTTGAAGTACGTTCTCAGCACTGGAGACAGCATGTACGAGATGCCGGCTCGTTTCGGCGCTTTATAGTATCCCGTTTTGTAACGGTCTTTGATGATTCTCTTTAGCTCGCCGGGAGGAGTACCCTTGGCTTGCATCTTTGCCGCGTCAAAGAAGACTCGCATCTGTGCCTTTGCGCCCGTTTTGTCAAAGGAAATCGGGTAGAGAATATCGTCTCTATATTCCGTTAGGGGCCAGGACCCCCTGAACGTATCATCGCCGGTTCTGGCAACAAAGGCGTGGAATCCATTAGTACCCTTGCGGGCAACTTCAAAGCCTTTGTCAGGGTTCAAAATATATACCGTTGCATTGTCTCTGAGGTGCGGCGGCAGCGCGCTCAGGGCAAGCTGAATTTCCAAATCTCGCGGCAGCGGCTCGATTTTATTCATCGCCCTGGGAGTCTGTTTATTTTGCGCGCTTGCGGTAAGCGAGAACAATAGACCTGCAATTACAATAAATGTTTGAACGCTTTTCATATCAGCCTCCTCCATTCCCTGCAGCTTTCTACAGGGAGCTTCAATTCCGGGTATTCAACTCAACCGAGCGACGCAGCGATGGCTTTGCCAAGTTCAGTGGTGCTGGCGTTGCCTCCCATGTCCGGCGTGCGCGGCCCGTGGGCAATGGTAGCTTCAATGGCGCCGATGATAGAGTTGTGGGCCGCGGTGAACTTATCTTCTCCGTTGCCCAGGAAATCGAGCATCAAGGCCCCCGACCAGACAGCGCCGATGGGATTGGCGATGTTCTGTCCGTAGATATCGGGCGCCGAACCGTGCACCGGTTCGAACATCGAGGGGAATGTTCGTTCCGGGTTGAGGTTGGCCGATGGGGCTATGCCGAGAGTGCCTGCGCATGCCGGCCCCAGATCGGAGAGGATATCCCCGAACAGGTTGGAAGCGACGACCACATCGAAGCGCTCCGGGCTTAATACGAATCGTGCGGAGAGAATATCGATGTGGTACTGGTCCCATTTGACATCAGGATACTGCCGGGCAATCTCTCTGACTCTTTCGTCCCAAAAGGGCATGCTGATGGAGATCCCGTTGGATTTGGTAGCGGAAGTCAGGTGTTTCTTGGGGCGGCGTTGCGCCAATTCAAAAGCATATTTCAAGATCCTGTCCACACCCTTCCGGGTGAAGACCGACTGCTGCAGTACGACCTCCCGGTCGGTGTGCTCAAATATTCTCCCGCCTATATTCGAGTACTCTCCCTCCGTGTTCTCACGCACCACGTAGAAGTCGATATCTCCGGGCTTGCGTCCGGCAAGCGGACAGGGAACACCCTGCATCAGTCTTACAGGCCGCAGGTTTACGTACTGATCGAACTCCCGGCGGAACTTCAGTACGGAACCCCACAGGGAGATGTGGTCGGGGATCACGTCCGGCCGGCCGACAGCGCCGAAAAAGATAGCGTCACAGGCCTTGAGTTGAGCGTGCCAGTCTTGCGGCAGCATCTGACCGTGCTCCTGGTAGTATTCGACGCACGACCAGTCGAAATGCCTGAACTCGATGTCGATTCCGTATTTACGGGCGGCGGATTCCACTACCCGCAGTCCTTCCGGGATCACTTCCTTGCCAATCCCATCTCCAGGGATGACTGCAATCCTGTGACGTTTCATTTTTCCCTCATCTTTTCAAAGAATTTAGAGTACCCGTACTTTAGCTGCAAAGAAAGGCCAGGGCGGGCGTTAGTTATTGATGCAGGGGCGGCGGTTCGGGCTGAGTCGGTTTGGGACCAAAGGCCCTGGCGGTGTCACGCTGCGGCCGCCTGGTCCGCGACAAGGCGCGCTGGCGTTCGAGTTCTTTGACTCCAAGTTCCTGATATTCCGTGCTCGTCAGCGACGCCAGGAATGCTGCGAGGTCATCGATATCGCTCTCTGCCAGGGCAAGGGGCTGGATATCTTCGTCGAGCCAGGGGTTTTTCATGCCGTCACCCTTGTTGTAGTGGTCCATGGCATCCCAGAGGGTCTCCTGAGAGCCATCGTGGAAATAAGGCGCGGTCACCATCACATTCCGCAAGTTCGGGGTTTTGAAGGAAGCTATATCTTCTTCTTTCCTGGTAACCAGAAAGCGGCCAAGCACGGACAAGTCCTCTTGAATGGCCGCCTTATCGATTGCCGGGAGATCGCCCTTTGCGATGAGGCGTTCGGCCCGGCGGGCCAGCGGGACTACTTTATGCCTGATGATCCCGATGCCGATGTTGTGAAAGTCGAAGTCCGTAAAATAGGCGGCGTCGATATTCACGGAGGCATGGCATCGGTCGCAATGCGCCCGGGTGTTGAAAAGCGCCCAGCCGCGCTTGGCGGCCGCATCGATAGCATTCTCGTCGCCTGCGATGAAACGGTCGAAGGGCGAATCAAATGCGATGAGAGTACGCTCATAGGAGGCGAGCGAGCGCGATAGATTAAGTGCGTTTGGTGCTTCGCCGAATACCTGTTGGAAGGCCTGCCGGTATTCGGGGATTGTGGCGATTTTAGCCACCGCGGCATCCATGCTCGGCTGGCCCATTTCAATGGGATTGGTGATCGGAAATCCGGCCTGATCTTCAAGCGTCTTGGCCCGCCCGTCCCAGAATTGCTTCTTGTTGAAAAGGGCATTCAGGATGGTGGGGGAATTACGCTGGCCCACCCGCCCCTTAACACCAACTGACGTAGTCCTGCCGTCGGTAAAGGCACGGTCCGGATTATGGCAGGAGGCACAGGCCACAGTGTCGTCGACCGACAGGCGGGGATCGAAAAAGAGCTTCTTGCCGAGGGCGATTTTTTCGGGGGTTTGCGGATTATCTGCCGGTATTTCCGCCAGGGCTTGCTGGACTGGAACGCCGACCTGTTTGAGAGACCGGGGCATGGACAACGGACCCGGAACCGGGACCGGCGAGAGCTCCCGGGGTGGTGTCTCGGCCGTACCGGCGAATGCGGTTTTGATCCCTGCCCTCAATCCCGGCAGCATCCCGGAACCAGCTAAGACCAGGATGGCCGCCGCCGCCAGAAATTTAAGGCGCCATCGCCCTCGATCGGATAAAGACGTTTCCATTGGTTTCGCTAACTTTCAGGTCTGTCACAGGCAACCTGCAGCAAAATGTAAATCTGAAAAACGCGAGTTCTTTAGTCTTGAACCTGTTGAGGCTGGCAGCGCCGAGATAACGGATCTCTCCGGCTTGTTTGACTCGTGCACACCCACCTTGCAAGTCAGTGGGACTTCTCCGGCAAGAAGCTCAAGTTAAACACACCCGGGAGGAAGTCAATTTTGGGAAGTCCGGATTACCACAAACAGGCGGACAGAAGGGGGTTGAACGCACCTCATCGAACGTAACCGTCCTGAGCTGAAAACCGGCGAACAGACCGGGGGCGCTGCCAGTTCAAGGTGAGCCCACGCAACCATCCTGCATTCGCATTATTTCAAGGCGTAATCCCACCATTCTTACTTGACCAATAATGTAGTACGTACTACATGGATAAATGGGTCGGATGTCAAACTTACGCAATAAAGGTTTTGTCCATGAAAGAACTCATAAGCATCCGGGAAGCAAACCAGCATCTTTCGCGCTATGTCGATGCGGTTCAAGATGGCGCGGAGATCATTATCACCCGCCGGGGCGTTCCTGTCGCAAGGTTGACCGGCGTTCAGAAATCGAGCGGGCTGACCGAGGCTCAAGAGCTGGCGCGCAAGCGGACCCTGGCTCGAATGCGAAGGGGTTACTCACTGGGCGGTCAGGCGCCTCGAAGAGATGTCCTGCATGAAAGGTAGACGGTTGACATTGGACACGAATATTCTCGTGTATGCGATGGACCGTGATGCCGGAGGGCGCCATGACGTTGCTTTGGAAATCGTCAGCCGCTCGGTTGACTCTGACTGCGTCTTGACTTTGCAATCGCTTTGTGAGTTTTACGCTGCTGTAACCGGTAAAGGGAAAATGCCCCAAAAAGAAGCTACAGAACAAATAGACGACTGGCTTGAGTTGTTTCCGGTTGTGTCCGCGACGCCGAAAACCTTGACCAGGGCGCTAAAGGCAGTGAAAGAACACAGCATTTCGTTCTGGGACGCCATGTTATGGGCAGTGGCCAATGAAGCAGGTGTAACCCTTCTACTCAGTGAAGATTTTCAACACGACCGAGTGCTGGAAGGCATCCAGTTCTTCAATCCCTTTACTTCCAAAGATCCCTTGGTCCATATTTTCGGGACAACATTTTAGGCTATTCAGCTATACGGCCACCGCTAAACGTAATCCAAAACAGTTGTATAGGTCAGGAACAAGATTGCCATGTTCGCGCGGACTCTTCCGGCGACTCGAACCGCTACTTTAGTCAAATATACCTGATTTATCATTTGCTTGCTGCGAAGACCGCAATGATTACCATTTTTTTATAGGTAGCGACAGCCTGTCCTCGACCCGCAGGGAACGGGTCAACACGGGTCTGCTCGCATTATTCAAGGCTTAGATGAAACTTCGGAGTAACTAAAAAAGGAGCACAACATGTCCCACCATCTCGATTCGCCAATCGCGCGACAAGACGTTCGACTAGATATCACAGACCTGTATAGCTTCCGCGGTGAAACCGGCACAGTGTTCACGATTAACGTATGCCACTCGATCGCCGGCGACATTCCGGTCCCGGGGTATCATCCCGAGGGGATGTATGAATTCAAGATCGACTTGGATGGTGATGCGGTCGAAGACCTCACATACCGCATCATATTCGACGAGCGCGACGCAGCCGGCAGGCAGCGCTTCGTTCTGCGCCGGATTGCGGGACCTGAGGCCACTGACCCTCGCGCGGCCGGTACGGTCATCGTGCAGGGTTCCACCAATGAAACCATCAACACGGCGTCCGGCATTCGTATTTGGGCCGGCAGGGCGGGCGATCCGTTCTGGATCGAGCCCGACGTACTGCATGCGGTCGGGCATGCGTTCCAGGACGGCACCATTGTCGATCTGTCCGGTTGGGATCCGAGCAAGGCCAGAAATCTATTCGCCGGTCACAGCGTATATTCGATTGTGCTGGAGGTTGCCGACTCAGACCTGCTCCCCGCCGGCCACAACGGCCGTATCGGTTTGTGGGCCGTGGCGTCGCTCGCTACAGACGCCGGAGGATGGCGCTCGATCAACCGTATCGGACTTCCAATGATCCATCCGCTGTTCACTCAGTACAACGAAGAACTCGGCAATCAACTCAATTCAGGGCGTCCGGCCGACGATTTCGAGAGATTTGGGGAGACCGTCATCAAGGCAGTCGCCGGCGCCGTAAGGGCCAATGGAACCGCGGAAGATCCTCGCGCTTATGCGGAGAAAGTGGCACATCGGTTTTTGCCCAATATCCTTCCCTATACCGTCGGCACCCCGGCCGCGTTTGGCATGGCTGAGTGGAACGGCCGCTCTCTGACGGACAATGCGCCGAATGTCATGTTCACGATCGCGTCGAACACGCCTATCCGGCTCGGCATCGGCAAAGAGTCGGTCACCTCAAAGCCATCCAAGGTGTTTCCGTATGTGGCGGCGAAGGGGGAGGAGATCGAGGTGGCACGGGCCGCGTAGGAAAGAAGGGCTCTAAATAACGGTGTGCGTGGTGAAGGGCGGGAAGGTGACGGCCCGGATAACCGGGGTGATGACGATTGCATGATTACTCCACCCAGCCCGGAGATCCAATCTGATGCGGGACCTTCTCCCCGGGAACGTCGAGCGATAGCGCAATGGGCCATGGTTCGTTCATTGCGCATCCACTGCTTAATGATTAATGTCACCTCTGGCAAGGAGCCTGAGAATTACGATTCGCCGATTCAACCCGGGAATCCGAGCGAGGGTAATTTTGCAGCAGGCTTTGCCAGGGGAGATGTTATTTTCGTTGTCGGGGCAGACCTCGGCCTAAGTCGCTCGGTTCTTAAAACAGGAGGAAATCAGATGTTTTCTCAGATTCCCGCGGACTTTTTCAAAGTTAAGAAGGAAGAACTGAACAATGTGATTCTGAGGGCCGCCATCATTGGCGAAATGGACGCCATCAACCTCTACGAACAGATGGCAGCATTGACCGATAACGAGGATATCCGCAAGGTAATGTTGGACATCGCCAAGGAAGAAAAGGCCCATGTGGGGGAGTTTCAGACCTTGCTGCTGCGTCTAGACAAGGAGCAGGCGCAGGGACTGGAGCAAGGCAAAAAGGAGGTGCAAGAGCTCACCGGCAAGTAAGTTAGTTCGGGGCTGTCTGCCCGAAGTCCGAAGTAACAATCACTTAAAGCCCCACCCCGAAGAGTGCGTAAAAAACGCAACCCGGAAGTTAGTGGCTCACCCGGGTTCTATTGCCGATTAGAGCGGGTTTTTGCCTGCATCCTTTCCGTGCTTGGCCCCATAGAGTGCCCACGTTCAGCGCCTCAAATTCAAATATACCTGAATTATTAATATCTTGCTGCTAAGACCGCAATGATTACCATTTTTCTATAGGCTGCTGTGAAAATAGCAAAGCAGACAAACGTATGTAAATCTTCTGACCAAAAAAGGAGAGTATCCCATGCCAACGATAACCACCAAAGACGGCACGACGATCTATTACAAGGATTGGGGCAGCGGACAGCCAGTGGTTTTCAGCCACGGCTGGCCGCTCAACGCGGATGCCTTTGAAGACCAGATGTTCTTTCTGGCTTCCCGCGGCTACCGTTGCATCGCCCACGACCGCCGCGGTCATGGACGTTCGGGCCAACCATGGACCGGCAATGACATGGACACTTACGCCGACGACCTCGCGGAACTCGTCCAGAAGCTCGATCTCAAGAATGCAATTCATATCGGCCACTCCACGGGTGGTGGCGAAGTCGCCCGCTATATTGGCCGCCATGGCACGAAACGTGTTGCCAGGGCCGTGCTGATCAGCGCGGTGCCGCCGCTGATGTTGAAGACGGCCGCCAATCCCGGCGGCTTGCCGATAGAGGTGTTTGACGGCCTGCGGAAGAACGTCCAGGCCGACCGATCGCAGTTCTGGAAGGACCTCAGCTTGCCGTTCTACGGGTATAACAGGCCGGGCGCAAAGATCTCGGAGGGCGTGCGGGAATCCTTCTGGCTGCAGGGGATGATGGCCGGCTTCCCTGCCTCTTACTTCTGCATCAAGGCGTTTTCCGAAACGGATCAGACCGAGGATCTCAAGCAATTCGATGTGCCGACCCTGATTCTCCACGGCGACGACGACCAGATCGTGCCGATCGGCGCGTCGGCGTTGCTCTCGTCCAGGATCGTCAAGGGCGCCACACTGAAGATTTATAAAGGCGCGCCGCATGGCATGTGCACGACGCACAAAGACTTGATCAATGATGATCTGCTCGCGTTCATCAAGGGCGAGGAGATCCAGGTGGCACGGGCCGCGTAGGCAAGAAGGACTCTTTTGAAATTGACACAGGTCACAAACTCACTGAGTGGCAGTTTGCAAATAGTTGTATGGGTGAGGAACAGGATGGCTACGTTCGCCCCGGCTCATCTGTCGGCGCGAACCGCCGGTTTTCTGATGTAAATTTACTGCTGACCGCCTGCAATCGGAAATTTTCCGGCCATTTTCATGCAATTTTTATTTGACATTGCCGTTCCAGAGTAGTTAGTATACTAACTAAATTGAGAAGGAGGTTTCCGTGGCGTCATTGGATCCATATGAAAGCTTGGGGTTTCATTGCAATCTCACTCTGAAGGCATTCATTGCCGCTCTTGAGGTAAAACTGAAGGGCACGGGTGTAAGTCCCGTACAGCACATGGCTCTTGCGCACCTCACCGCGTTGGGGCCACTGTCTCAGGTGGAACTTGCAGATCGTCTTTCGATCGCTCCGGCCACCACTGCAAGATTAGTGGACAGGATGGAGCGGGACGGGTGGGTGGTTCGCCGAAGCGACGCTGAAGATGCCCGCGTCAAGCGAGTTGTCCTTACAGAGCAGGCGGGCGAGGTGTGGGAAAAAATATCCAAATCGGCCCGGGCGCTCCTAAACGAGGCCTATCGAGGTGTGCATCCGGCAGAGATCGAGACAGTAAAGCGGGTTCTGGAGCGCGTTCGCAGAAACTTGGGAGCGTAATTTTTTTCAAGATATAGTTAGCATACTAATAATAAGGGCTCTGACCGTATGGTTTTGCGATGCTATTAACTGTCCCTTTCAAGGACATACCCGGAAACCAGGAGACTAAAATGAAGAAGAAACATTACTCGGAAGTGGAAAGGACTGAAATCGGCAAAGAGGGGTTCAAGGGTTTCTTCGCACGCTATCTTTGGTGCAAGGATGATGGCTGTCCGCACTTTGCCATGCGTATGATGGAGATTGAACCAGGCGGTTACACTTCTTATCACTCTCACCTGGAAGAACACGAGTTCTTTTTTCTCGAAGGTGAACCTGCTTATGTAGACGGGAATGGCAATGAAACTAAAATCAACGTGGGCGACACGATATATGTTCCGGCCGATGAACCTCACCAGGTGAAAAATCTGGGTAATACGATGATGAGAATGATCTGCATGATTCCGATTTTCACCGGAGGTGACGGGAAATTACCGGCCCCACGGCCCGATAAAGTCTGACGGAGACACGAATTCAACCCTCGGACAGGCCGTGGACCGGGCTTGGTGACGGATCTCGTGCCCGCCGCCTTCCCGGATTTCAAGGTATCCGCAAGATGGCCACTGCGGGGGTGGACACCACACGTTCACCGTGGAGGCGCAGAGGGCGCTGAGGGAGGCAAATGAAAGGGATCTCTGCACTCTCACTTTGCACCTCGGTATTGAATTTTAGTCCACGCAATACTAAGAACCCGGAGTGGCGTAGAAAACCCGTAAGGGTGACATACTTTCCACAGATCTAAATAGGTGTTGCATCTTTATAGAGAAAACATACGGTTCTCTGTGCACTCTGCGCCTCTGCGGTGAACGATCGCTTTCCTTTGGTTGAACTTCTGAGCTGTTAATTTAGCTTGTTGATTTGACCCCGCTTGAAGGCGTTTCGAATACAGCTCTTTCACCCCTTCGTTACGCATTTCCAATCGTGTCTGATCATTTCTCCTATTTTCTTGCCGCGCTCCGAATAGAGCACCATACTTTCCCACTTGGGCGTCTGGCTGACCTTCTGCATCATCAGACTATTCCCATCAAGTTCCACTTCATGCGGCGGTTCGGATTTAACTTTCGGGAACATTCTGCCGATAAAGGCTCAGCGGACAGGCAAATGTTTAACTGGCGGCGGAATCCGGAGCAGAAATGGGCCGGGCTGCGCTTCGGAGACTTGCGGGTCCAAACCAACGCGGACAACCACGTGTTTGAATCCCATCGCCCTGACTGTGCGCTTGAATTTCACGGCAATTTCCACCTTATTGGATTAGTCGAGGTAATTTTCTATCTCATCTAAAATGAAAGTCTAATGAGAACTGCTGCTGAAATCACAGGCGTCTTCTTTTTTATCCTTGCCATGCTGGTGAATGCCAACGCGGGTCAAGACCTGAGGCAGGTTTCATTCGTTCCGCAGTGGTTACCCCAAGCCCAGTTTGCCGGCTACTATGTCGCCTTTGAAAAGGGTTTTTACGAAAGATACGGTCTCGAGGTAAACATTCTCCGGGGCGGACCCGAAAGGTCTTCGGCGGAATGGCTCAATAGAGGCGCCGCCGATTTCGCCACAATGTTTCTCTCTACCGCAATTGTCGAACGGGCAAAAGGAACCCGGCTGGTCAATGTCGGCCAGATTCTTTCGAAGTCCTCGCAAGTGCTGATCGCGAAAAAATCGAGCGGCATCAATTCCTGGCAGGACCTGGGGGGCAAAAAGGTCCAACTTTGGAGAGCGGAACTGAGCATAATGCCCACGGCCCTTTTCAGGAGATATGGCTTGCAGGTTACCGTGATTCCACAGGCCTCGACAGTCAACCTTTTCCTGAGGGGCGGCGTGGATGTGGTTTCCGCAATGTGGTACAACGAGTACCATGCCATCCTGGACGCTGGAGTGGAGCCCGCGGATCTCATGGTATTCCACCTTTCCGATCTCGGATTCAAGCTTCCGGAAGACGGCATATACTGTTTGGAAACCACATTCAAGAAAGACCCTCAAGGTTGCTGCGGCTTTGTTCGAGCATCCCTCGAAGGCTGGCGATATGCTTTCGATCATGAGGAGGAGGCGCTCGATATTGTCATGAAATATGTAAATGAGGCCAAGCTTCCCACGAACCGGTCCCATCAGAAGTGGATGCTCGAACATATGCGCGAAGTGATCGATCTGCCCGAATCCGGAGGGTATGAAACGCTATTGAAAGAGGACGACTACAAAGCTGTCGGCGGAGAACTCATGGCCAACGGCCTTATCGTCACTATTCCCGCTTATTCGGACTTCTTTGAAAACTGTGCGGCCGTCAATGAAAAATAGAGGCCTCGCATTCAAACTCATCGTGTTTACCCTTTCCGGCACAATGGCCGTGCTTCTTGCCGCGTTCGCCTACTTTTATCTCTCCTCAAAAGATTCCATGATGCAATACGCCGAGGAGAATGCCCGCAACTTGACCCATTCCACAGTGTACCAGATCGAGAGGGTGCTGGTGGGTGTGGCAAAAGTCCCGCTGAATTACGCATCCCTACTTTCGGCGAGAAATTTTGAAGCAGAGGATATCGCTCGGCTCGTCGAGCGGATGGTTTCGGCAAATCCTGAAATCTACGGGGCTGCGATAGCCTTTGAGCCCAATGCTTTCGCTGCGGGCGTCCACTATTTCGCACCTTACTGCTGCCGAAAACATGACGGCCAGCTCATGAATGTTATGCTCGGCGACGTGTCCTATGATTATTTCACGATGGACTGGTACCAGATCCCCAAGGAACTGAATCAAGCGGCGTGGACCGAGCCGTACTATGATGAAGGCGGCGGAAATATGATCATGGCCTCCTTTTCGGTCCCCTTCTACAAAGGCAGGGACGGCGAAAAGCGGTTCCAGGGAGTAGTAACCGCGAACATCGCATTGAATGGACTTCAGGAGATAGTTTCGGCCATCAGACTGTACCGGTCGGGTTACGCCTTCCTGATTTCCCGGAACGGCGTATTCATCACTCATCCCGACAGCCGCCTGGTCATGACTAATTCCATATTCAGCATTGCCGAAGAAAAAAAGAGCAGCCTGCTTCGCAGGATCGGGAAGGATATGATCAACGGCGGCGAGGGCCTGGTGGCCCTGCAAAGCGGCTTGTTGCTTCGAGACAAATGCAGGCTCTATTATGCCCCGCTCTCATCGATCGGGTGGTCGCTCGGTGTCGTCATTCCGGAGCATGAGTTGCTCGAAGGCGTAAATCGCCTTGGCCGCACGGTCATCCTGATAGGGCTTGCCGGCGTTTTTCTGCTGACAATCATGGTAATGCTGATCGCCCGCAGGATTACCCGGCCTCTCGGAGATCTGTCCGCGACAACCGTCGAGATTGCCCGGGGCAACCTTGACGCCAAACTGCCCGATATTCAAAGGGGCGATGAAATCGGCGCATTGGCCCGTTCATTCGAAGAGATGCGGCTTGCCCTCAAGGACTACATCAAAAATCTTACCGAAACAACCGCAGCCAAGGAAAGAATTGAAAGCGAACTGAAAATTGCCCGAAATATTCAGATGAGCTTTCTTCCCAAGGCATTTCCGCCTTTGCCGGGGAAGAACCGGATGGAGATATCCGCCAGACTTGAGCCTGCAAGAGAAATTGGCGGAGACTTGTATGATTACTCCCTGATTGACGACGACCACCTGTTTTTCGCCGTCGGCGATGTTGCGGATAAAGGAATTCCGGCAGCGCTTTTCATGGCTGTGACCAAGACGCTTCTAAAGGGCAACGCGGAGACCGGCACGGGACCTTCCGGGATACTGGACAGGTGCAACCTGGAACTGTGCGGCGAGAATGACTCCATGATGTTCGTTACGGTATTTTGCGGCGTTCTCGACCTCCGGACTGGCCGGCTGAAGTATTCCAACGCCGGTCATGAACCTCCGATCATCGTCAGGCGGGATGCTCAGCCCGAGTTTCTCCCGCTCCCCGAAGGATTTCTCCTTGGAGTTGTGGAGGAATCAAGTTATCAAACCATGGAAATTGAGCTTGAGCCGGGAGACAAGTTAATTGTCTATACGGATGGGGTTACGGAGGCAGTCAATGCCGCGGGAGAGCTCTACTCTCACGCAAATCTCATGGCTACGGTCCGATCCTGCTCGTCGCTTTCCGCCGAAGAAATCGCGACGGAGATCCTTGGATCTGTGAAACTGTTCTCGTTGGGCATTCCGCAGGCGGATGACATAACAATACTCGCTCTCTCATTCACCGGTGAAAAGGTTTGATCATCCGGGGATTCATCCAAAGATTCCGAATAAGGGGAAACAGGCATGGAATTGAAAGGTTACAAGCAGGACAAATTTTTCATAGTGAAGGCCAGCGGCCGAATGGACGCGACTACAGCTCCGGAATTCGAGAAATTCTGCCTGGAATCTTTGCAACAGGGAGAATCCACGCTCGTTGCGGACCTTTCCGAGTTGGAATACATGAGCAGCGCGGGACTGAGGAGTATCCTGGTCGTCGGCAAGAAGCTCAAGTCGGTCGGCGGCAGCCTTTCCTTTAGCTCTCTTACGCCCAATGTCGCCCATGTGTTTTCAATATCCGGCTTTGGTTCCATGTTCGCGGTGCACGATTCACTCGAAAAAGCCCTCGAGAACTCCTGAGGTAAAAATGGCGATATTGCGCTTGCCCGCGAGCATGGAATCGTTCGAGTCCTTTCGGTCCTTCGTTCTCCAGGAACTGGAACGCCAGGGGGGTCTTGAGGAACTGGCCCCCCGGGTTGACCTCGTGATGGAGGAGGTCCTGGTCAATGCGATCAATTATGCCTATCCGAAGGGAGAAGGGGAGATCGAGGTCGAATGCCTCGCCGAAGGCCCGGGAAGTTTTCGCGTGACGGTAAGGGATTGGGGGGTCGCTTTCAACCCCTTGGAACAGGCCCCGCCGGACCTGTCTGCGGACATCTCCAGCCGCCAGGTAGGGGGCCTGGGGATTTACCTGGTAAAGCAAATGGCAGGCAGGCTAACCTACGAATGCCGGGACGGCGGCAATGTCCTCACTATCCGGTTCAAAAAGAAGGTATAGAAAGCGCCGGCCAGGTATTAAGTTCGTGTAACCTCTTCCCAGTCGTTCCTGACAATCCTGAGTATCTCTGCGGCCCGCTCAGAGAAAAGATGGATACCCTCCCAATCGGGCCTGTCCACGATCTTTTGCATCAGAAGTGCGTCATCGTCGAACCAGCGCGGCAGGATTCCCCCAGTGAAATAGCCGCGTGCGCGCAGTACTTCCACCGCGCCCGCGGCCCACGGGCAGGCAAGACTGACGGATACCTGGATTACCTTGATTTTTCCGGCGAGGATTTCATTTTCCAGGCCGTTGAAGTAGAACTCGAAATCTCCCCCTAAAGATCTAACGGCAATTCGCGCTACCCGGGCAAAGTCAAAGACCACGAACGAGGCATGTGATGCTACACCGGCAGGGAGGTCCGCGCGGGAGATGGCGAGCGTGCGCTGGTCATCCAATCCGCAATAAAGGAACCTCAGGGCATTCTCATAGACCGGAGGCAGATAAACCGTATGCGGCTTGGGGATATAGGACCGAAATACGACCAGGGAGGCCACACGGCCGGAGGCACTCTTTTCCTTGGCGTAGGCCTCGGCCGGCATCAAATCGACTTCCAGGCCGATTTCAACGTGCTTGTAGTGCCTGACGGTCTTCTGCATGTAAACATGATTGCAAACCGCCTCACCCCACGTCGCTTCCAATCCCAACTCCGGGGCCAATCGTTCGTAGGCGTGGTTCAACAACAGCATGTTGATGCCGCCTTTGCGGTACTCGGGCAGAACGAGCCCGGCCCCGCATTCATAAAGGCCAGGGTAGGGGGAGGAGCGGAAAAGCCCCATGTGGCCGATGATATCCCCGCTCTCTGTTCGCGCCACTATGGAGTAGTTTTCCCCCGTTTGCATTGCTTTGGCAATCTCCTCGGGGTTATAGAAGCGTTTGACGGGATAGCTGTCGCCATATACGGCCTCGAACAGCCTGCCTATTCCCGGTGCGTCTTCCGGGCGAAAAAGATGTATGAAAATCCGTTCGCCGGGGGCGAGTTCACATTCATCCGGTTCGACCAGAGGCAACTTCCTTTCAGCGTTCATGGCTCACTCCGTTTTTCAGTAAACAGGCACATCGGATTATTCTTTTCCATTCTATTTGAGCACATTGCCAAGGCGCAGGAGAAGATTCCCCGCGACAATACGGCGATAATCGGCATCGGCCCGAACGTCGCTGATGGGAGAAACGGCCTTTCGCGCCAGGGCGGCCGCCTTTTGGAGTAGCGGCATGGAGAGCGGTTCGCCGATAAGCTTCTTCTCAGCTTCAGGGCACGCTACTATCGTCGGCCCGGCGCTGCCCCATGCAAGGGCGGCCTTCTCCACTACGCCGTTCGGCGCAAGGCGCAGGAGCGCCGCCATGCTCACCACCGAGCAGGCCAGAGCATTTCGCAGTCCCACTTTTTCGAAGTGATGCAGATTATATTCCCCCGGTTTTTGCACCCATACGCCGGTCAGGATCTCCGCCCGCTGAAGGCATGTGGCGCCTGGTCCCGCGATAAGGTCCTCTATGGGCATCCGCCGCACTCCTTCTTTTGAGCGAAGTTCCACCTCGGCCTTGAGCGCATAAAGCGGCGGAAGGGTGTCTCCAGCCGGAGACGCCGTGCAGATATTGCCGCCGATAGTGCCCATGTTCCGGACAAGAGGAGAGCCGATTCTACCGATCGCCTGCCAAAGCACGGGCAAATGGCTCTTAATCAAGGGGTCGTCCATTAGCTGTGCGTGCGTAGCGCACGAGCCGATGCGGATGCTTTCGCCCTGCTCGCCGACGCCTTTCAGTTCCTCTATTCGATCGAGACATATCAATGCTTCGGGGTTCAGCAGACCATTGTACACTCCCACCAGGAGGTCGGTGCCCCCTGCATAGACGGCAGCTTCCGGCTTGTCTTCGAAACAGCGCCAGAGTTCGTCCAGTGAGCCGGGCAAAATAACTTCCCTCATTGTGGCGTCCCGCCTCTCATCTTCCTTGCAGCCGCTTCCACGGCATCTACTATCTTCACATAGCCGCTGCACCGGCATAAATTACCGCTCAACCCCTCCCGGATTTGTTCCCTCGTCGGATCGGGGTTTCGGTCCAGCAAATGCACAGCCGCGAGCACCACACCGGGAGTGCAGAACCCGCATTGCACGGCGCCGTATTCTATAAAAGCCTCCTGAACGGGATGCAGGCTTCCGTCCGGGGCAAGGCCTTCGATTGTCGTAACGCGGCGCCCCTGGAGTTGTGCGGCGGCCATCAGGCATGAGAGGCGGGCCTCACCGTCCACCAGGATGGTGCACGCCCCGCATTCCCCGGCGCCACAGCACTCTTTTGTGCCGGTCAGCCCGAGGTCTTCCCGCAGCACGTCCACAAATTTGCGTTCGGGAGGGACATCCACGCCGGTTTCTTTGCCATTCAGATAAAATGAGATTCTCACCCTTACTCCTGATTCACATTGCGCAAAGTATGTTCTCCGCAGTCAGGGGAGACCTGTTCAAGCGGCGTCCCACAGCATCCTCGACGGCGCCTGCGATTGCCGGCAGCGGCGCGTTTGTCCCGACTTCGCCAATTCCCTTCATGCCGAATGGCCCCGTGGACTCGACCATTTCAACTGAAACTGTCGCGATTTCGGGAATATCCAGGGATGTGGGAATGATGTAGCTGGTAAAATTCGGGTTCAGTATTCTCCCTTCATCGAGAAGGACCTCTTCCATCAGGCCGTAACCTATCCCCTGGGCGACCGAGCCGTGGACCTGCTGCTCGAAGCCTGCCGGATTGATGATCCGCCCTCCTTCGGTGACGGCAAGGTAGCCTTTCACATCGACTTTTCCGGTGAGTTCATCGACTTCAACGTAGGCAAGATGCGCCGCATAGGAAAAAAGCGCGTGAGGAAAACCGAATTTAAACTCCTTGCCGGTGTTGACATTATCCTGAGCAACCGGCATTACGAACTGGTTCAGTGCGATCCGGTCGGTTTCGGGAAAGGTGCGCCCTATCAGATCGAGTGGGACCTCCCTGCCCGAGGGCAGGTGCCTTACCTTTCCCGGCAGGAGGGTCAACCCCCGCGCTTCATCGAGCATGAGCATGAGGGAGGTCCGGTGCAGGAGCTTCTCTTTTAGCTCTTCGCATGCCAGGATGAGAGCGTTTCCGTAAGTGTAGGTCGTTCTGCCGGCCGACGAAGAGCCTGAAGGGTGGGTCCGGTCCGTGTCCGGCTGTATGAGTTCCATGCAGGAGGCGTCCTGGCGCAGGATTTCTCCCGCAAGTTGGATGAATGCGCTTGCGTTTCCCTGCCCCATATCGGAGACACCGCTGTAGACGCGGATTTTTCCTTCCCTCGTCAATTCCACCTTGGCTATAGCGGAATCCGGGATTCCCCTGCCATACCCCATGGCGTTAAATACCGCCGCAATGCCGATCCCTCTTCGCTTGAAAGGCCCTGCCGCCCTCTTCCATTTGCTGCTTTCCATCCACAGGCTGTGCCGGCCCAAGGTTTCGAGGCAGGGGACAATCCCGGTGGAATGAACGAGCGCCACGCCGGCGCAGTTCCTGTCACCCCTCACCAGCGCGTTCTTAAGCCGGATATCGAGGCGGCTCATGCCCAGTTTCGATGCCAGAAGGTCCATCATCCGTTCGATTCCAAAGGACACCTGGCATACGCCGAACCCGCGCATGGCGCCGCTGATCGGGTTATTGGTGTAAACGCACCATCCCTCGATGAACGTATTCGGTATGCGGTATGGCCCGCCCGCGTGTTCCATGCCGAGCGCCATAACCTCCACGCCAAGGTGCGCGTAGGGGCCCGTATCGTAGAAAAGGCTGCATTGAAGGGTGTGCAGCGTGCCGTCCCGCATCGCTCCCAGCCGGTACCGCATCTTGACCGGGTGACGCTTGTAGCCCGCTATGAAACTCTCCTCGCGCTCCCACCACATCTTCACGGGCCTGCCCCCGGCGTGCATGGCGGCAAGGGCCAGCAGGCATTGTACCGTAGAGCCGTCTTTTCCTCCGAATCCCCCTCCCAGGTATGGACTGACGACCCTGATCGCGTCTGCTTCGAGCCCCAGCGCGTGCGCAATCTCGAACCGGTCCCGGAAAGGCGCCTGTGTCGAGACGATCATAACGATTTTTCCGTCCGGTTCCTGCCAGGCCACGCCGTTTTCGGTTTCCAGGAAAGCATGCTCCTGGCCGGGAACTTCGAAGGAATCCTCCACCACGATATCGCATTCGTCAAATGATTCCATGGCGTTGCCGGCGCTGACGACGGCTTCTTTGAGGAGGTTTCCCGTTTCGTGTACACGCGGCGCTTCCGGCTTCAAGGCTTCCTCGGGATCGAAGACGCCGGGCAACGGCTCGAAATCCACGCGGATGAGGCTGAGCGCATTTTTCAAGATGTCCCGGTCTTCCGCCAGAACCAACGCCACGGGGTCTCCACAATGGCGGACCTTCCCGCCGGCAAGTACTGGCTGGTCCTTATGAACGATCCCCTGCCGGTTTGTCCCCGGAATATCCTTCCGGGTAAGAACCGCATAAACCCCGGGGAGCGCCCGCGCTACGGACGTGTCGATGCCGCGAATTATCCCGTGCGCGATGCCGGCTCTTTTAGCGCCTGCCCACAGGGTATCCTCGCGGCTATGGTCGGCCGCGTATTTTTCCTCTCCGGTGACTTTAGCCCTTGCATCAAACCGTGGCATGGGACACCCGACTTCGAGCATCTTCATACTCAAAAATGTCTCCTCCTACTGAATTGCGCCATTGGAGCACGCGCCCGCTTCTTTTGGGGCAGCGTTCTTGAGTTTTCCGAATGCGATGAGCAACACCAGGTTTACAAGAATGAACCCCGCGCAGATGTCAAAAAGAGAACCGAAGGAGTGGCCCGAGGCAATAAAAGCGCCTCCGGCGTACGGGCTGAGGCAGAACCCGGCGTCCATGACAAAGAGCGCCAGATTGGTGTTCACCCCTCGAAGGTGCGGCGGTGAGACGTCAAAAAGAGAGGCGTTCAGCAGGGGCATTATAAAACCAATGCAAAGCCCGTAGTAGCCGGCCAGCAGGTAGAGCATGCGCGCGCTGTTCATATATCCGAACAGTACAAAGCACGGGACCAGCAGGAAAGTGAAACCCTGGAGCATCCTTACTTTGTCGATTTTATCGAAAAAAAGTCCCCCGGAAAGACGCAGAGCTATCATAACGAGGGTCGAGATGGTGAAAAAACCGCCCACTTCTCTAATCGAACTCACGGCGGCAAGCCCCTTCATGAAAAAGAAAACGGAAGCATAGCTAAGATACAGGAAAAGGTTTACCGCCAGCAGTAGTGCGATTCCCGGTTCTTTCAGGTTCCGGCGGATTTCTTCCAGTTTCGGCCGACTCATCAGCGCGCTTTCCATGCCGCCGAGCGAGATCTTTATTCTCTTTCGCAGCATGAGGAGTAAAACAAACGCGGGGGCCGCCAGCACCGTTACACCTCGATAAATCAGCGCCTCGTTTTGCGTGTAGCGCAGCAGGATTTCCGTAACGAGCGGCATTACCGCGTAAGGGACCAGCACCGACACGCTCACAAAACCGAATCCCTGCCCGCTTTTTTCCTTTGGGATGAAATGCACCACCAGGGCCATACTCGCCGAAACGAGCAAAACAAAGGCAGCCCCGTGGAAGATTCGAAGCGCGACCAACCCTGGGATAGTTACTGCCCAACCGTAGGAGCAGAGTGCCGCCACTAACATGGCCAGCGCGATGAGCATCGCCGTGGCGGCATTTCCGACGTAGAGCATGGGAACTACGGCAAGGCGCAACACAAAGGCGCTCATGGGTTCGAGCCCGACCAGGAACCCTCTCCATTCAGCCGGAATGCCGATCCTTTCCAGATAGCTGAAAAAGCTGTAGAAAACCGCCATGTTGCAAAAGGCGAAAAAAATGACGAGGTTGAGCGTCAAAAATTCGTATGTGAAGAGTTTTCCGTTGTCCCGCGTCGTCAAATTAAAGCTCCCCGCTCTCCTTCATAATTCCCGACAGCGCTTCGACGAAGGCTTCCAGGGCCTCCTGGTGGGAAACGGTAATCCTGATCCAGTTCGGGAAACGAAAACCTGTCATGGCCCGCACCATAACACCCCGCGTCATCATCTTTCTGTATGCGAGGCTGTCGCTCATGGGCAGCCGCGCCATGACGAAATTGCCCTCTCCGTGAACATGGGGCAGCCCCATGAGATCGAGTTCGTTCAGCAGGAACCGTTTGCCTGCTCCGACGGTTTCGTTGGTACGCGCAATGTGCTCCCTGTCGACAAGGGCATGGTAAGCCCCCACCTGCGCCAATGCGTTAACGGAGTAAACGACGCAGGTTCTGCGAATGATATCCACGACTTCTCTGCTTCCCGCAAGGTAGCCTATGCGAAGCCCCGCGAGGCCGTACATCTTCGAAAAAGTCCTGAAAACCACCAGGTTCGGGTATTTACCGATCAGGGCCATTGAATCGGGGAAATCGGCGTTTCCGACGAATTCCCGGTACGCCTCGTCCACCACCACTATGCGCTTTCCGCCGATCCGGTCGAGAAAAGAGCGCAGCGTACTTTCGTTCCACCAGCTTCCTGTGGGGTTATTGGGATTGCACACGAAGAGGACCTTAGTGCGTTCGTCGATCTTATCGAGCATCCCCCGGGCATCGAACCTGTAATCCACCAGGGGAACGAGGCGTGCTTCGAACCCGGAGAATTCGGCCACCCATTCATAGACTGCGAAGGTTTTATCCGCCGTGATGATATTATCGCCCTGCTGGCAGAATGCTTTTATTACAAAAGCGATTACCTCGTTGGCCCCGTTTCCCACCAGAAACTGGTCCGGGTGCATCCCGAAGATATCCGCCAACTTGTGCCGCAAGTGATAGGCATCCCCGCTTGGATAGATGGATGCCTGCGCCGGGGGGAACTCTTCGATTGCTCTTCGGGCCGTCTCGGGAGGTCCCAGGGGATTTTCATTGTTATTCAGACGATAGAGCTTCGAGCAGCAGTACATTTTTTTCAGTTCGTCGTCCGGCTTGCTGGGTATATACGCTTCGAAACGCTTGATGTAGTCCGGAACGAGTTTTTCCAGCGGCAGGGCCGGCATCATGAGTGTCTGCCTCGAAGTTGAAAGACGACCAGGTCGGCTTTTCCCGCATAGGGCAGCACGAAGCGGGGTTCAAATCCCCGTGCGAGAAGACCGGGTATGAAAACGCTCTGCCATGCCTGCCCGAGGTCAACGGCGAAATGGATGTTGAGGATCTTCTCTGCTTCCAAAAGATTCACATGCCCCTCGATATTTTCTTCCGCATCTTCGCCGGGCCACATCGGCCGCAATGTCACTCGCCCCTGAAGACGGTCGAAGTCGGCGGAAAGAACGGAATGCCGGGGCAAAGTCTCTCCTGCCGGCTGCTCGATCCTGATCTCTCTTGGAAGTACCAGCCTGGCGTATTCCCGGCGAACAAACGAATCGAGCCCTGGATGGACCCAGACCGCCGAGCCCGTGTCTTCATGCAGCAGCCTGAACCATGCTTCGACCGGTGTGGAGGACCCGTCCGGGGTATAATCGTCCAGGGTCCCCAGGAGTTCGAAATGCTGCCTGGAGAATTCCGGCGTCGGCCGGGTGTTGATGATTCCAACACACCGGGTCTTTGCGACGGTGCCGATGCAGCCTTCCAGGAGTTCTTCGGCAATATTGGATGCAGGGTCCTGGTTGAAAACATACGGTCCGAAGCACTCGACCGTATTTTCTCCGACCCGATGCCAAAAAATCGCTCCCCCGACTTCCCCCGCGTTCCCCACCGCGGCTAGAGAATAGTATTCACCCGCCCTTATCATATCCACCAGCTTGCCCGGATAGAGGAGGATATCGGAAATGACGCGGGTATCGTAGTACGATACGGCAAGTTGAGACAAAAACTTAACTTCTTCCGGCCCGGGCGGCCGCAACGAGATTTTTGCCAACGGGCCCACAACCGCACGCGGCGCCTCCATGGCCATGGGATAGGTTTTTTCCTTGATAAGCGTCAGCCGCAAATCCCGTCCTTCTTCGCGGTTCAACAGGAAGCGGTCGACCGATCTCGATGCTATGACAAGTCCCATCGCATCGAGGTCCGCATTATCTTCAACCGATATGGTCTCGGTAAGATTGAAAGCGCGCATGTCGAAGGCGTCCGTGGGAAGCGAGAAAACCGCCTGTGCGTAATAGCCGCCGTTTGAACAGACGATTTCCACTGGACCGCCCGAGGGCGTCACTACCCGGCACAGGTGCATGAATACCTCTTCCGAGGCAAGGGTCAGCCTGAGAGACCCATCCATGCCCAGCCCGAAACAGTTGGCCGCCTTTTCGACAAACGCGGTCACAAGCGGCAGGAAAACCTCGTCGGCATCCACTGACAACATCACGTCTCTGGTATTTGGTTTCACTTCCAGCCCTCGAATTGGCATAGGTCATGTATTAATGGGTGGACGGCGGGAAATTAACATATCTCAGCCCGATATCCATACGATTTTGTTGACCGGACGCCTTCTATCAAATAATGATATGTCAAGCCGGATATCGCTTTTACACATGGAGGCAGATCTTGAACGAACCAATCGAAGAAGAAAAACAAGTCTATTCCATCTCGCTGAACGGAGAACTCGCCAGGAGGCTGGAAGCAGCCGGAGCGCGCGCCGCGATGGCTCCCGAAGCCCTGCTGGAACAAGCGTTGAAGCAGTACCTGACTACGGAAGGCCCGGGCGACGCCGTTTACCTGTCCGCCCCCGCCGATGCCATGATGAAAGGCATATACAAGGAAACGGCCACAATCGGTGAAGTCAAGCTTCACGGTGATTTCGGCCTGGGGACTTTTGACGATCTCGATGGTGAAATGGTGCTGCTCGATGGAGTGGCATACCAGATAAGAACGGACGGGCAGACCTGCGTTGTCGGTGACGAGGTTAAAACTCCTTTTGCCTGCGCCACTTTCTTTAATCCCGCCTCAGTCGAAAACATCGATTGGGAACTCGATAATCAGGGATTCATGGATCTCCTGGAACGTATCATCCCTTCTCAAAACATGTTCTACGGGATTCGAATCGATGGAACTTTCACCCAGTTGAAGATGTGGTCCGTGCCCAAGCAGCCCGATCACCGGCCTATAACCGAAGTGCGCCCCGCAATGTTTACGTTTTGCGACGTGAACGGAACCCTCGCCGGCTTTTATACTCCCAAGTTTATCAAAGCCCTCAGCATGCCCGGGTTCCACTTTCATTTCCTGACCGACGACCGCAAACATGGCGGGCACCTCAAAGAATGCACCCTGAGAGACGCGCGGATAAGCGTTCAGTTTATCTCCCGCCTGGAACTTCACCTGCCCTCCACATTTGATTTCATGACCACCGACCTGTTTTAGGGGGCTGTTTGGGCGGGTTTATGTGTTTGTGCCGGGAAACCTGGAAACATGTTCCGGGCAATCCCTGCATGCCCGCTATGGAGAAGCGCTTGATAAATATTATCGGCAAAGCCCAGCTAATCGGCGAATTTGCAACCATTGCCGGAAATAGTTGTATAGGTCAGGGTGATTGCGCCCTGGCGATTGTCACCTGTCGGTCTTCGAGCGGATGACGTAAAAAATCGAGCACGTTTCGCCGGAACTCGGGGGATTCGTCCAGGAAAAGGACCCCGTTGTGGGCGAGGCTGACTTTCCCGGCGTGGACCTTTCATAAAAGCTGGTTTGTGATTGCGCGGCGATTATTTGCATAAATCAGGACGGGAGGAGGAACGATATGCGGCAGAAAGATAGAAAATCATGTTAGGCTCAGGGAGTCGTATGGAAACTGACATGTTGACGAACTGCCATAAGTATGGCATAAAAAGCCATACTGCTGGAGGCAGAAGCGCTTGTGGAAAACGCACAACCGGTTTTGAATTATCGGCGTGACTTGCCAAAAGGCGACATCATTCAGGTGGCGGTTTGGCTCCTTCCCAGCCCGCTTCCCGGCTCATCTCATCCGTACAAATACCGGCTGCACTACCAGACGGCCGACGGCTCTGAGGTTATCCGTTACGACAACCAAAGGGGATCACCGGCATATCAAGGAGAAAGAGGCCGCCTAGCGTTTTGTAACGGTGAAAAAGCTGGTGCTGGATTTCTACGAAGCTGTCCGGCGGATGCGCAAGAGCGGAGGTATATAATGAGCAGAGATTTCAAGGTGAAGATCGAGACTGAAGAGGAATTCTTTGCCGACCTGATCGCCCAGGCTGAAAAGATTGATCGTGGCGTTATTCCCGAGAAGCCTATCGAGCGGGTATCTTTCCCCGACTTAGAAACCTTCTACCGCTACTGCACGCCTAAACGTCTTCAGCTCTTACAAGAGCTGCACAAGATCGGCTGTGTCAATATTAGCGCCCTCGCGCGTCATTTGCGCAGGCATTATAAGAATGTCTTCAGCGACCTGAAGACCCTGGAAGCCGCCGGATTGGTGGAAAAGACCGATAAGGGCCTCTACTGCGTACCGTGGGATGAATTCACCGCAACAGTGAGGCTGGCATCGTGATCTGGCATGACCTTGGAGGCAGATCTCTGAATGCATTTCCGATCTGGCGAATGCCATTGTTGGCCTTAGACGCTGAATCCCACGACAACTAAGGGTATATAAAGTTTCACGTCGCCATGACCTCGTCTCTCACAATATGAAGGCGGATAAGCTTGGGCCGGTCCCTTTCGTCAAAATGGCACTGAACGGCATCTCTCACCATGGACCTGATATCCTCCAGAGTATCCGCTTCCGTGTAAATGGAGTGAGAGCGCGCCCTGGCTTCGAATCCACCTTCGATTGACTCTTCAACAATGAAAATAATCTCGGTGGTCATCGACATCCTCCTTGTGTGATACCACGCCGAACCCCCGTACACATTCCGGACCCATCGATACCCCGAGTGGACGATACCCCGGATCTGCAGACCCTCGTGAGCGCCACAAAAATTTCCTTGAGTCCCGGCGTAACTTTTTACCCGGGACATGATACCGGTACTTGGGCGCCCACATGAAATGGCGCTCGGGCATCATCGGGTTAAACTTCGGGTAGCTGTCACGCTCTCTCTCGCCAGGTCCCTGCCGTGGTCGCGGGCGATAAGCATGTAGATCGACGGGACGACAAACAGCGTAAAGATTGTGCCAACGAAC
>CAVUGX010000008.1:0-20425 GCA_963741035.1 uncultured delta proteobacterium | reverse complement strand
CCTCGCGTCTGGCGAGGGTGAGAGGTGTACCGGCGAACAGGTTTTCAAAAGGCCCCCTTCGCGATTCGATGGGGGACTGGTGCGGGTCGCTGCCGCCTGCTTAGAAGAGATGGGCGCCCGCCCTTCAGAATGAAATGTGCAGGCACCCCTCCCTGCCAGGGCGCTGAGCATTAAGCCTTCTTGCTGAGCAGCGCCTTAGTGTCGATCGTGAAGTACATGGTCACTGCGCCGATCACAAGCGTAAGCGCGCAGAAGGCGAATGCCATCCGATAGGCCTCGACCGGGAACTTGCCGTTTACTTTCCCGTATGCGTCCAGAATGACGCCCATCACCGCCTGATAGAACGCGCCGCCGACAAAGTACCAGATATTGATCATTCCATTGGCGGTGGCGATGAAGCTGTGGGGCTGCCCTTCGGCAATGTGGGCGTAGTTGGGTACGTATGCGCCGCAGAAAAAGCCCATTACGAACAGCAGCGGATAGAAGACCTGGACTGGAATCGAACCGGGCCAGACCACGACGGGGACCCAGGCCAGCACATAAAGGATCATTCCGTAGAGCGATGCCTTCCGGCGGGACTTGAGGAGCCGGTCGGAAGCCCACCCTATGCTGAAGCAGCCCAGAGCCATTCCTATCGGCCAGAACATGAGCATATTGGCAGCTTCCTGTTTGGGCAGCCCGTAAATATGTTGGACGTAGGGAATAAACCACAGCCCCTGAAATCCCATAACCGTTCCGTAAATCACGAAGGCATAGATTGCGATGAGCCAGTAATTCCTCATTGCGAACAACTTCTTCACATTTTCGATAAAGGATATTTTGGCGGCTGCTTTGGTTGCATAGTAGTCCACACCATCGATCTCCGAGACGGTCGGATATCCCTTGTCCTGAGGCTTGTTCCTCAAGACGACGAAATTCAGGGCTGCGATGACCAGCATGAACCCGCCGAGCCAGAAAAAGGATGGACGCCATCCGACCTGGCCCACGAGGAAGGCCAGGGGAGCTGAGGCAAGAATGGCTCCGGCATTGCCGACGGTGAGCATCGTGCCGGTGAGAGTTGAGAACTCGTTTGGCCGGAACCAGTTTGCCAGGATCCTCATACACGGGATCCAGACGACGGCCACGCCCACGCCCATCAGGAAGCGGCCTAAAATGATAGTTCCGAAGGAGTGTGCGAGCCCGAAAAGGGCCGTACCGATTGCCGCGATTACGAAGAATGTGCCTACGGAAAATCTCGGGCCGAGGTAATCGGACAGGATTCCCGATGGTATCTGCATCGCAGCGTATGGATAAAAATACATTGAGGACAGGATGCCGAGACTGGTCGCCGTAAGACCCCAGATCCTCTTCATGAGTTCCGGGGCGACCACTGCCGGCGAGACCCTGTCGAAGTAAACGAAAATGTAGGTTAAAAGCAGCATGCCGTAGCAAAGCCATCGGTATCGAAGCATCCGCTGCGCCAGTTTACTTGCAAGTTCTGTCTTCGAAACGGGAAAGTCCAACGGTGACATCACTCATTGATATTGCCCTCCCTTAGCAAAATGTTGACAATCTGTGTTGACCATTGCCGGAAGCGGCCATCTCCGGCCTCCCGTGAAAATTGATTCAAGGCATTCACGGCTGCTAAGCTTTCCTTATGGTTTTCTCCTTGTAAAAAAAGTTTACTCCTGCGCCGGTTTTCAGCCTACTGTTTTCCCAGGTGCGGAATAAACTTGAGCGGTTCAGTTCGGCTTATCCGAAGCACACTGCCGGCAATTACCATTCTCATCACTTCCGAAGTGCCTTCGTAAATCTCGGTAATCTTGGCGTCCCGGTAGAGGCGCTCGACCTTATGGCTCCTTTAATGAAGCCGATTCCGCCATGGATCTGCACCGCCCTGTTGGTTTGCCGCGCCGCCGTTTCCGAGGCGAAAAGTTTGGCCATTGCCGCTTCCTTGCTATAGGGCAGGCCCTGGTCGTAGCACCATGCGGCATGATAGGTCAAAAACCTGGAAGCCTCGACTTCGGTAGCCATGTTTGCGACCATCCACTGGATCGCCTGGAGGGAGGCAATAGGCTTACCGAACTGGACTCTTTCCTTGGAGTAGCTGATGGATTCATCAAGGGCTGCCTGAGCGATGCCGAGGGCCTGAGCGGCAATCCCGATTCTGCCGCCGTCCAGGGTCATCATGGCTATTTTGAATCCCTGTCCTTCCCCGCCGAGAATGTTTTCCTTGGGAATACGGCAGTCTTTGAGAAAAACCTCAGCCGTAAGAGATCCACGAATGCCCATCTTGTTGAGGTGTTTGCCGATGACCAGGCCAGGGGAGCCCGGCAGGCACAATGAACGCGCTGATGCCTTTGGTCCCCTTGGATTTGTCGGTCATCGCGAAAACTATTATGACTCCAGCCACCGTGGTTTATCGGGATGAAGATCGTTGCTCCCGTTGAGGACCCATTGGTCGCCATCGGGGACCGCAGTGGTCGAAGCGGGCGCCCCGGCGTCTGTCCCAGCGCCGGGCTCGGTCAGAGCAAAGGAGCCCAGCATCTCACCTTTGCAAAGCGGCACAAGGTATTTTTGTTTCTGTTCCTCGGTTCCAAACTTAAAAAGAGGATAACAGGCAAGGGAAGTGTGGCATTCGAGGGCCAAGCCGGTTGTTGCGCACGCCCTGGAGAGTTCCTCAACGACTATTATGCAGCCAGGTTGCGCCCCGCGCCGCCGTATTCCTGCGGAAATGGAATGCCAAGCCAGTCCTGGTCGGCAAAGCCCTTTACCGTATCTGCCGGAAACTTTGCTTCAGAGTCGGTGATTTCGGCACAGGGTTCAACGTACTTTTGGCAAAACTCCCGTACTCCGGACCGTATCAGTTGGTGTTCTTCGGTTAAATTGAAATTCATCTTGTTCCCCCTTGATCTGTTCGTAAAAACATCGCATGACGGCCAAAAAGCAAAGCGGGTTTAATCTTGGGTCCTGATCCTCCAGGTGGTAATTCGGCGAGATGAAGTTCGGAACCGTTCATATCAAACGCTGCACGTTTGCGCTTCGGAATTCAAATTCAACCGGTCCCCGGCGCGGGCAGAACCATAGGATTGCCCGCTTTCACCGGTAAGAGCTATTTTTTCTTCTCCCCCGGTTCCGGAATTTCTTCCTTTATGCCGGCAATGTTGCGGGCAAACTCGGCAAACTGGTCAACGGGCGTGAGAGCGCGCACAACCAGTTTAGCCCCATCGGGGGAACCGCCGCCGTGCATGCATCCCGGAACACCGGCCCCGAGGGTCAGCCATTCCGAGAGTCTGGCGGCGCGCGCCCTGGATTCCGCAGTGTACTTGTCGCTGGCCTGGACCACTTTTGCTATAATTGAACCGTATTCGGGGTTCTGAAAATCCTTATAGGACGGGAAGCAGCCGGTTTCCACGATTCCGCCGCCAATATCCTGGCAGACGCGCTTGGTTACGTAGGGAAGAGTCGCCACATGAACCTTATTGGCGTGGGCCTGAAGGGAATCGGACACCCACATTCCGCCCGGCCCCTTCCTGCCGAGGGCCATGGCGCCGATACCCATGGCGTAGGTGGTTTCATTGTTGACCGCCATGTCCACCATCTTGTTGGCAAAGGTGCCGGCGGCAAGTCCGTTTATCCTGGCCATCAGCGCGCCGGCGCCGATCATCACGTCTCCCTGTCCGGCCACGCATGCGCCGATGCACGCTCGGTAATTGGCCGTGAAGTATTCGATGATCTTGCTGGAGTATTTGAATTCCTTGCACATGAAAACACGGTCGTTCGGCACGAAGCAGTCCTGGAACAGCAGGTAGGCCTGGGTGATACCGGTGTCGGGAATGTCCCAGCCTTCTTCGAGTTCCCTGGAATCGCTCGGACGGCGTGTTTCCACTATGGTAAGGCCCTGTATGTCCCGGGGAACCACGCATACCGCAGCGTAATCCTGGTCCTCTTCCCTGTAGCCGCTGCCGGGCAGGATGAATATCTCGTTGGACGCCGCGACGCCGCATATCATGGTCTTGACTCCGCTGAGCACGATACCGTCTGGACGGACTTCTTTGATATGCACATTGCTGTCCGCATTGGACTGCTGAAAAGGCCTCAGGCTGCGGTCACCCTTGGCGTCGGTAAGCGCGCCCGCTACGACCAGGCCCTTTGCCTGGGCGGACAAGATCCAATTTTTCAGCCGTTCCTGGTAGTTGGTGCCGTATTCCTTGTCCATGAGAGCGGTTACATTCCACATCACGTTCTGGGCATTCCAGCCCACGCAGAGCCCCCCCGTGCAACTGCCCGTGAAGCGGTACATCCACCTCTTGAGCTTGGAATTGGCCATTACTTGTTCCAGGTTCTCCATCATTGCATTCCACCGATGGATCTTTTCCCCCGTGAAAGAGGAAACAGCGGTGAAATCCTCCGCGTATTGCGGATCGTGGGAAGCGTCGAAAGCCTTGGCGTGACTTTCCACAACTCGTTTGGTCGCCGGGTTGGTGGTGACGTCCTCGATCAATTCGCCAAATTTGTAGACGTTCGGATGCATTGCCTTGAGAGAGGCCAGATAATCTTTTCTCGTTTTCAAAGCCATGTCGGCTACCTCCTCGAATGTTGTTCAAAGTTTAGCGGCTGTAAAAGTTGCGGGTTCGGCATCAGGCCGGCCGTTCCTGCTCACTACGTCGCTTTTAATGCCCATGGGGGTCCTGGCGTCGAAGATTCTCGCATCCATCAGAGTCAGTTCGGGGGCGATAAGCGGCTTGAAATCCATCTGGGTGAGAATGTCCTTTTCGAGGTCGACCCCGGGGGCTATTTCAACGAGGGTTACCCCTTCCGGCCGAAGTTCGAAAACCGCGCGCTCGGTGACGTAAAGGATCTTCTGACCGCTGGTGCGGCCGTACTCGCCGCTGAAGGTGATATGTTCGACTTTCCGGACCAGTTTGCGAATCCGGCCTTCTTTAGCGATTTTTAACTGGCCGCCGCCGATCTTGAAATCGAATCCGCCGGCGGTAAAGGTGCCGCAGAAAACGACCTTTTTGGTGCTCTGAGTTATATCGATAAAACCGCCTGCGCCGGCGATGCGCGGTCCGAACTTGCTGACGTTGACGTTTCCGAACTGGTCCATTTCGGCCATTCCGAGGACCGCGAGGTCGAGTCCACCGCCGTCGTAGAAGTCGAACATGTTGGGATGGTCGATCAAGGCTTCCGGGTTGATCGCCGAACCGAAATAAAGGCCGCCCAGTGGCACTCCGCCGACTACTCCCGGTTCGACCGTCATGGTCATCAGATCGCTCATGCTTTCCTCTGCGCAGACCACTCCAACACCGGGGGGCATGCCGATGCCCAGATTGACAACAGCGTTCGGGATCATTTCCATGGCGCATCTGCGGCATACAACTTTGCGCTCGTCAAGCGGCAGCGGAGCCACTTCACTGAGCGGAATGCGCACTTCGCCGCAAAGGGCGGGGTTGTATTGCTCGGCCATGGGGACCTGCCAATGGTTCTCCGGCTTTGCAACGACAATAGCATCGACGGCGACTTTGGGGATCTTTACGAGCATCGGGTTGAGCGTGCCTGCTTTGACCTTCCTCTCCACCTGGACAATGACCTTGCCGCCCGATCCCCTGGCAGCGAGGGCCAGGGCAAGAAATTCCAGCGAGATTGCCTCGCGCTCGATGGAAATGTTTCCGTTTTCATCGGCGCTCGTGCCTCGGACTATGGCAACGTTTATGGGAAAGGATTTGTAGAAAAGGTACTCGTTGCCGTCGATTTCCATCAGGCGGACGTGTTCTTCGTGGCTGATATCGTTGAGTTGTCCGCAGGTTTCCCGGGGGTCCACGAAGGTCTTCAGGCCGACGGTTGTTAGGACGCCCGGCTTCTTGCCGGCTATCGCCCGGTAGAGGTGCAGGATCGGACCCTGGGGAAGGCAATAAGCTTCGATGCGGTTTTCGACGGCCATTTTGATCAGGTCGGGCTGAAGACCCCAGTGTGCGGAAATAACTCGCCTCACCAGACCGTCTTTGGCCCAGCGGTTCAATCCCCAGTTCGATTTCCCGTCGTTCTGGCTCGCGGCGAAGGTCAGAGTGAGATCTCTGGGCTGACCGGTTTCAAGGAATTTCTTCTCGATTGCCTTCGAAATCTCTTCCGGGTGTCCCATGCCTACAAAGCCTGACGTGGCGACAGTATCCCCGGATTTGATCAAATCGACTGCTTCTTCGGCGGACATAAATAGAGCCATAGACTCGACCTCCTGTGCAGGTGAGAGGTTTGAAGTGGGGCTTATGTGGGTTCCTGAGGGAGTTGCGTTCTATTCTAATAGCAATGTTCGTGCCAGATGATCTGAATCGGGGAGCAGCGTGGAGTATCAGGGAAAAGTGCGGGTTTATGAGGTGCATTGAAACGCGAGCAGTGATGCAATTTATCATCGTGTAGAATTCGCCCCGGCCCCTGAGAACCTTTTGTCACATGGACGGAACGGTTCCTCGATTCTGCGATGCGTAAAGGCATCGATGATGCTATCGTGCATCGAGTCGTACCCCGCATCAGGATGGCCCAATACCTGAAACCCTTATTTACCGGCAAGCGCTTAGATCCGAAACTTCAAATCTTCAAAAGGGTTTTCAGGTTCGTCGAGGTCCTGGCAAAGCGAACCCAGGCCGTATTTTTTAATCTTACGCACCACTGTGGATTGATTTATTCTAAGAGCCTTGGCTACTTTCCTGGTGCTGCCGTGCTTCTTAACGGCCTGTTCGAGAAGCTGCCTCTCGGTTCGCTCTATGGCCCTCTTGAATGGGATGTTGTCATAGAGGACCACGTTATCGCTGCCGGGATGCACCTGCTTGCGTATATAGACGGGCAGATGCATTACGTTGATTAGCTCCTCTTCGGTCATGACCAGCATGCGTTCGATCACGTTTTCCAGTTCGCGTATATTTCCGGGCCAGGAATAGAGCATGAAATTATCGATGATTTCCGGAACAACCCGTTTTGCGAACTGATATTTCCTGTTAATCTTTTCCACAAAATGCTGAACGAGGAGCGGTATATCTTCCTTGCGTTTGCGCAGAGGCGGAATCTCGATGGAGACGACGTTGAGCCTGTAGTAGAGATCTTCGCGGAAAGATCCGGCCTTGACCATCTCCTTGAGATTCTTGTTAGTGGCAGCGATAATCCTGGCATCCACGGAGATGGGCTTAAGGCCGCCGACGCGTATTATCTCGTGGTCCTGCAGCGCCCTGAGAAGCTTTGCCTGAATGCTGAAAGAAATGTCTCCTATTTCGTCGAGAAATAGCGTCCCTTTCTTCGCCATCTCGAACATGCCGTGCTTGCCTTGTTTTTTTGCCCCGGTGAAAGCGCCCCCTTCGTAGCCGAAGAGTTCCGATTCCAGAAGAGATTCGGGAATAGCGCTGCAGTTGATTTTTATGAGCGGGCCTTCGCAACGGTGTCCGAGGCGGTGAATGGTGTTTGCGACAATTTCCTTTCCGCAGCCGGACTCTCCCGTTATCAGAACGGTGGAATCCACCTTGGCCACCTGGGCCGCCATTTCCAGAACGCGTTTTGTCTCGGAGCTCAGGGCTACGATGTCATTGTTCTTGGTGATCTGCTGAAACCGCATCTGCTCGATCTCTGCGGCATAGATTTCATTGAGCTGCCGGGTCTTTTCGAGGAGTTCCTTGAGGTAGAGAATCTCGGTTATGTCCCTGATATTTGCCACCACGCGCCTGATATTGCCGTTTTCGTCCCAGATGGGAATAGCCGTTGCCAGGATCTTTTGGCCTATTTTCTCACCTTTGGTCATCTCCAGCATTACGGTCATTTTCTTGCGGGCCTTGATTGCCGCCATGATGGAGGATTCAGTGTAAAATTTATGATTTACCAGGTCCTGGGCGTTTTTCCCGATAACGAAATCCTTGGGAATCCCGCAAATCCGCTCCCATGCGCTGTTGGCCATTTCGATGTTTCCGTAGCCATCGGTTATGAAAAGGCCGTCGTGGGAAGACTCGAGCAGGTCCTCCAGCGCACAGCAATCCGATTGACCGTGTTCGTGGCCGCAATAATAGGAGCAGAGGCGATTCATGCAATATCTCCTGTGCCGTGAGGAAGGTGAAAAACGCGCCTTTGCGCGCAGCACCGATGCGAGATGGCGATTTCAGAGAAAATGGAACTCGGAATGGGCAGTAAGCTTAAAGCAATCAGAGATCGAATTCAAGAGGCCGGGCAGCCGCTTGACTCCAGCCGGCAATCCTCGCCAGGGATTTGAAAACGGCTGTAGACCCCTGAATTAATTCCCCGAAGCGAACGACCGATCGCATAAATCAGGGGGAGAACCAACTCTTGATTGCCGATGACGAATTGGCATTCATTGCATCCCGCTTTCACGCGTTGTAGCAGAGAAATCGGCTTTGCTGTCTTTTTTCTCAATATAGAGCAGAAAGACGCAGCATTCCCGCTCTTTAAACAAGCCATTTTCTTGACGCCCGGTTCCAGTGTCCACCCGGAATTCGGGAAATTGCCGACCGGCCTTTGGCCCGGTATTGGGCAACAATGTAGCGGATAGTTTTTGGCCATGGTCCATCCTTCGCGAGTGTCTGGCGAGAGTGGAACGCGCTATTGGCATTGAAGGGCGATCCGTCTCGTCTCGACGTAATCCATCGGTGTCAGTACGGCCTCTCCTGGAACCGGAGGATGTAAAGGAATTGATGCAGGCTTGATTGAACCATAACGAGATCTTCCGGGCTCGCTTTTTGCAAACATCCTCCGCCCGCATGGATGTAGGAAGACGTCAAATTATCCGAGCTTTGGCGTCGAGGCAGTTGGTTTTCCCCCCTGGAGTTCCGAGGAGAGTAAATGACAAGATTCATATGCGGGCTCATCATTTCTTGTTCAGTGCTGTCATTATTGTTTTCGCCAGGTTTCGCGGCCGGCCCGGAAGTCATGGCAGTGGGCGAACGTATGATGGCGGTTGCCCCGACCGCCGGTGCCTACGAAGCTCTTCGTGAGGATTTGGTAAAGTCCGGAGTCCGGATCATTTCCGAACTTCCCGAAATTCATACCTTTGTCGTGATGAATCCCGGCACCTCGCAAGCTCGGCTTCAAACGAGTACTCACCTCCTTGGCATGGCCAGGGACCCTGTCGTCAACCTGGTGCGCCCGGAGATGAAGGAAGAGTTCTTCAACTCCAGCAAGGCAGGCGAACGGATCCCTATCGATCTTGGAAACTTGACTTCTTCGGTGTCTCCGGACCCCGCGTTCACCTATCCGGGTCTTATGTGGAATGTCAGCCGGATTGGTGCGCCCCAGGCATGGAAAAAGACGGAAGGATCGCCTTCCGTTGTAGTCGGTGTTGCGGATACCGGTCTGGATTTCACCCATTCAGAGTTGGCGTCCAAGATCTCGGAATCGGACGTAGTCGACCTGACGGCCGATGAGAGTCCCCCTCTTTGCGCAACATATTCTGGATGTTCCGATGCGGACCTGGCGGCCAAATTCGGCGGACCGGCGACAACGGACTGGAACGGCCACGGCACATGGATCGGCGGTAATATCGCGGCTACCCTCGATGCTGCGGGTATAAACGGGATAGCCCCCGGGGTGAAACTGGTGCCGTTAAAGATATCCCAGTGGTGCGGTTCAGCTTATGAGTCCACCATAATTGCCTCGTTCCTTTATGCGGCAAACCACGGGATCGACATAGTCAGTATTTCATTTGGCGGATATGCTGACAGATCCACCAGTGAAGGAGATCTCGTCTATAACCAGTACGTGCAAGCTGTAAAGTATGCCCGCTCCAGGGGCACTATCATTGTTGGCGCCGCGGGTAACGAGCATGTCAACATCGGTGCCGGCGGCAAGGTGTTAAGCCACGGCAGTCTCACGACGCCCGGATCGGGTGTTGAGGATCTGTACGGCCTCTACGAGATACCGGGTGGAATTCCCGGAGTTATCATGGTATCGGCTACCGGCAATGTTACCAACGCAGCACAGCAATACTGTCCGGACGGTACTGCCGGCGATATCGACGATCTCAATGCCACGTGCAAGCCCCTCTCGGACATCCATAGACCTATCGGTGCCGGAAAGCGTAATCAGCTCGCCTTCTACAGCAACTATGGCGCCAGGATCGATGTGGCGGCCCCGGGCGGCGCCCGGAAATTCAACCTGCCGACCGGCGATCGGGGTGGGACTCCGGGATGGCCGGCCACTCAGTTCGATGGATTCAACGCCTGGGAGGACTTCAGCATCACATCCAACTGGGCGCAGCAAATACCCTGCTACACATTCATCGGTGGCGGGTTCCCCGCCGATCAGTGCTATTCCAGTATTCAGGGGACTTCCATGGCTACCCCTCACGTATCGGCTGCACTGGCGCTCATTGCGAGCGCCTACCCGGCTCTTCGGCACAACCCCGCAAAACTGGTCGCCCTTTTGAAGTCCTGGGCGAAAGCCGCAGGCCCGAATGCTACCCCGCCCCTGAGCGCAAAGGACATGTCTCCCGGCGACTTGACAGGAGTCGCTTGCATAGGAGGATACTGCCATCTCGGGGGACGCCCTATATCGGGCAGGGCTGCTTATGGAGCGGGTCTGATCGATGTGAGCCGTACGGTGCGGAGCCCCAACATACTGGAAATGTATTAAGATTGACTCCGGCGAATTCGCATTATCGAATCTAATCAGGTCTCAGCAAAGTCCCAGCCGGATGGCCAACCGGGAATTGGCGGTGGCGCTATTTGTGGAGTTGATGCAAGATGCGCTGAGGGTGAAGGCACTGGCTCGTAAGACTATCGTATGACATAGAGACAAAACTTTATAATCAGAATGGACGAGAAGATTTCCATCCCGGATGATGAATTGGCTTTCACGCCATCCCGCAGCACTGGTCCAGTCGGTTGGAACGTCAATAAAATCAGCTCCGAAGTAACCCTGTGGTTCGACGTGGTGAACTCGCCCAGCCTTTCTCCGGAAGACAAAGAACTCATCATGACTCGCCTTGTGAACCTTACCGGGAAGGACGGTGTTCTTCGAGTAGTATCGCAACAGATCCGCAGCCCGGCAGCAAATAAGGAACTGGCGACTGCACGACTCGCCGATTTGCTGCGCCTAACCATAAGGCAGGTCCAGGCGAGAAAGAAGACGGGAGTTACCAAGGCAGCCAAGCTCTGCCGCATGGAGGAGAAGAAGCAACACAGCATGGTGAAACATGAGAGGTCAAACGGAGTTCCCATCGAGGATTAGGCAGGGGGAGACACTAAGGCGTACGAGGATAACATAGAGATCCAGGCGATTGGGTGATCGGCTCTTGAAGACTACTTTTTGAAACCTTTAATTGCTTTCATCAGCTTCATGCCAGCACCCCAAGTGAGGTCATCCCCTTCGAATTCACACCTATAAAGACCCTGCAGGTTGGAAGGAATGGGAAGTCGCTTGTCCCAAAGCAAGACAACTTTTCGATCGTAAAGAACAAAAGCTGCGCCGATCTCAATGAGCACATTTGCGTTTATTTGGTATCTTCCATCCGAGTCTTTGTTGCCCTCTTCGGCTGACACTATGATGATGCCCGCCATGCATCGCCGCATAGCATTAAACACTTTATCAGGGACGGGAATGGCCGCAGTTTCCTCTTTGACTGCAACCTCACTCTGGATGTCGGCTAAACTGAGCATCGTTTCAACCTGCTCGACGAGCTCTGTGGTCTTCCCATGTGAGATGAACACGCGCAGCTCTTTGCGCGGGCTAGGCTCAATCGATACAGATGCTTCCGGTTCTGGAACTGCTTTAGGTGTTTCAGATGGGGGTTCCTCAGACCCTTCCAAAATTTCATCGATCTTTTCAGTCCATGGTGGGGCACTTGGCCCAGCCTCAATGTAGCCACTCAAAGAGTTCCGGTCAAAATTCAATCTGGTAGTCTGGCCCCTACGCCCAATCGTTAATTGGCCAATCTTTGCACTGTCGCAAATTCTGAAAAAACAGACTGCCTGATCCTTGATGCTGTTCTCGTTATCCGTCCCTAAAGAGTCCGGATGATGTTCATGCCAATGAGCAGCTATATCTACATTCGTGACAGTATCTAATTTCTGATGAAAAACCCATTCTAATACAGAGCGATATGGTACGATACTGTCCAGAATCTCCCGAAATATCTCTTCTTCAGTTTTGGTCTTCCTAGCCATTTCCCAACCTAGAGGTGCTAACTTAAACTTCTCACCTTCCTTTACGATAATTCCCCAAGCCTGAAAGGCAGATAGCTTTCTGGAATCCAAGACTTGTTTCTGAACTACAGCTTTTGATTCAGCGAGCGTTGCACCGGTAGGTTTTGTACGAAGGTAATTCACAATGGCTCTTACATCATCACTCGTTGTTAGGATTGGTAAGCTCACTAATCCTCTCCTTTTTAATTTTCAACGATATAGATAAATTGCGAGCAACCATACATAACTGGTAGATACAGTACGACCATATGAAAAGGCTGTCAATAAGTGTTTGTAAACGAACACTGAAAATAATGATCGATGGCGGACAGCCCTTTATTAGAAAAAAGTGGCCCGTGTGAAGGGTTTTCCTGCTCCGAGGGGCAAGAGGAAGATCAACCCGAGTAACCCGTGCAATGCGGACTGGTGAGATGCTTGACAAATTTAGCCGCTGATCGGTTCCCATGGCTAACTTAAATTGGTTATAATGTTAACAAGCTTAGCGGCCGCGTGACCCTCTGGTTCGACGTGGTGAATTCGCCCAGTCTTTCGACAGACCAGAAAGATCTCATCATGAGCCGCCTCGGGAAACGCATCAGGAAGGGCGGTTTTTTTTCGAGTCCTATCGCAACAGACCCGAAGCCAGGCGCCTCATCGGGAACTGAGCATGGAGCGTTTCGTTGAACTGCTGCGTGAAGTTGTAAAGCAGGTTTCAATAAGATAGAAGACACGAGTCAGCAGGGGGAGGGCGAAGCTTAGGGCGAAGCTCCGCCGCCTGGAGGAGAAAAAGCAGCGTTGCGTGCTAAAAGGTGTAAGGTCGAAAACAGTCCCCATCGAGGATTAGGCAAAAGTGGATTGGTATACCCCTCTTCTGGGCAGACTAGTCACCCAACCTCGTGCGCCCCGCGCGCGATAACAAGTTATCCGGGTTGCCAGCCGACAGGGGTCGACTTGGCCGCCTCGAAGCGTCCTACCGATCTATGTAGCAAAATGACTGCGGCGCTACGCCATTGTCCAGAAACGCACCGAGAGTCAGAGGGGTATCGTATCGTCGGGCCTCTCGGACTCTGATGGCATACGCTGTTTGCCTGCCTCGGAAGTATTCATTAAAGAATTGCCTCGGTATCCCAGCAAATTTGGAAGTCATAGACCACAGAGTATTTGGAGTCTCAGCCAGGATCTCCTCAATATCAAATTCGCCTAAAACTTTTCCGACTGGTTTAGTCGCGTAAAGGACCACGGTTTTCACCGCAGGATTCCGAAATACCGCCTTGCGGAATTCGAACTGCTTTAGACCTGAAAAAATCTTTTCGGCGTATTCTGGCTTAATGGATAATAAGACTTTCATCGATCAACCCTTTTCTGCAAATGCCGAGGAACTGTTCGCGCGAGAGTGGTAGAAATCCCCAATATTCGTCTGCATTCAACCCGATTTCCTCGATCATTGTCCCACGGGTTACACGTTTTTTAAGAGCGATGTTGTATGTAAAACGGATTACGTGTGGATACTTCCTCTTTGTCCAGAAGCTTGCCAGCTCAGCTTCTGTAAAAACGCTATATTGCCGGCAGTAAGACAGGAATTCCTCGCGTGAAGCAAAAGACTGAATCGGCCTATATTCTTCCACCACGCAAATTGACGTAGCTACTGACCGAAAATGGGCTGGCCCTTGTTGATCACTCGTTCGGTATATTAGAAGCGCATCACCACGCGTTAGTGAACTGATACCTTCCATCGCAGTTAAGTAGACCTTGTGAATGCTGTTTGTATGCGACACGTCCTGCACAACATCAGCGTTTTCAGTCTTCAGAATGGAATCGGGAAGAAGCCGGGTATGCCATTTAGGATAGAGAGACAGCAGATAGGCGTGATTCTCTTTGAGGCTTACTAGTGGGTAGCTAGATACCACATCAGAGTAGGGGCATCGTAGTTTTCTAACTAACACGAGTTCTGTTCCGTTTTGGGTTACTTTTTCCGCATGGGCCTGGAACCCATAACGCTTGAACAGCGAAATTAGTGAGGTGTGCTGAGCAAAGACTGTTACATAAATTTCTGCCGTGCCCTCGAAAATAGCATGATCGAAGATCTTCTTGATAAACCTTTCGCCAAGTTTAGTGCTGTGCGGATTGATTTTCATCGTTCCGACTTTTAGTCGACGCTCCGCGCTGAGCGGCGGAATTACGTCGGATATCACACCCTCTTCGACTTTAACGAACAGAAAGCCGTCGATCATGCCTTGATCCGCCCGAAATACATAGGCGAGGTCTTCAGCTTTCTTGGTGAACCATTGCGGGAACTCGGCGTATTCGGCCTTGAGTGAGTCGAAAAAATGATCGGTTAAATCAATCTTTTTGAACTGTATCCGCTCAAGGTTCATGGACACTCCCTATTCACTTGATGTCATAAAGTAATCTACCCAAAGTGAAGATTACCCTCAATTGCCAATGCTACAGGATAATCGGGATTGCGTTTTTGAAGGATGACCAACTCGGCACCGATCTGCTCAGTATCGAAATACATATATCGTTGCTTGGTAATAGCGCTGAAGTAATTTCCTTTTTCTGCCACGATTATGTCAGTTCCGTCCGTGTAAATGATCAGACGTGAGAGGGGTTCCTTATCAGGCAGTATTTCCGAAAGGTTCTTTATCCCAATCCTAACCTTTTGGAGACTCAGCCCGTTACTTCTCAGCGCGACCAACACCCGTAGCATAATGATATCCTTGAATGAATAGAAACAATACTTCCCTTCTTTTGCCGGACAGACCAAACCAGAGTGCACCCAATACTTCAATTGATTGATAGTCGCTCCGGTCAATTTATGAACTAATCTCGTCGGATAGATTTTATTACACTCCGATTCGGTTGAAAAATATGTGATTTTTATCTATTTTTCAACCAATTTAGCCAAAATGGATGTGGTTAGCAAGTAAAAAATCCAGAGACAATGACGGGTAGCTTAGGCAAGTGTTGTTTCTGGGTTCGAATGGCAAGAGGAGAATCAGACCATGTCACCTGTAAAACCAGTAATCTCGTGCGCTGACCTTATTAATAGTGGCGATAAGTTAGCCCCCATAGCCAACTTAAGTTGCTTAAAGTGTTAACGCGGTGGGCAGCGCGTGACTCTCTGGTTTCTCGTCGTGCATTCCCCGAGCCTTTCCCAGTAAGAAAGAGAGCCTTTTGCGCTTTTGGAGATGCATCAGGAAGGACGGTTTTTTCGAGTCCCGTCGCAACACACCCGCAGCCTGGCGAATTGTCGAGAACTGACTATTGAGCGTTCTGTTGAACTACTACGGGATGCAGACAAGCAGATCCCGGTAAGAAAGAAGACACGAGCGGCAGGGGAGCGAGGCTCCGCCGACGGGAGGAGATGGAGCAGCACGGTTTCTCGAAAAGTAGAGGTCGGAAAGGGTCCCGGCCGAGGATCAGACAAAAGGTTAATCCCTTATTCGATTTTTCCTCTTATCTTCAAGATGCCGATTCATAAACTCTTCAAGGCCTCTTAACCTTTCCTTGAAATCCTCACTTTGATAACGCTCCAGAAAGGCATTGCCTTCCTCGGAAATCGAAGTGAAGACCTGAGTAAATGTTAGTGACAGAATCCCGTCGCCGATCGCTTGAATATGGATTTTGAATCGAAGCATATAGAGACGTGGAGCTGTGTTCAGAAAATCGACAATATTATTTCCAATATCGTATTGAAGAGTGGTCCAGTACAATTCAGTACCGTAAGGCTTCATGGTTCTGAAAATAGCACCTTCTTCGTTGTAGCCGCTATTTGACCAAATTGTTTCGCACTCCCAGCCGGGAATCCATTCTTCTTCTCTTTTCGGACAAAGAAGCGGAAACACCTCCTCAACTGTTGCTTTGCAGTGAATAATACCGCTTCTCGTAAATTGCCTCGCCTGAAAATTCAACACATTCTCCTTACATTGAGTTGCTGCGGGATGGTTCCTTCGCACGCAGGATGAGATTGGGAAACTTTCATCGCCGCAGGGCGCGCTTCACCTTTGGACCAGGGCGTCGCGCACGCGCATGACAACGTCATTCCAATCGCCCATTTTTTTCTGCCAAAAAAGTCGGAGCGTTCCGGGATACCACGGACTGTCGTCGCGTTCGACGAGCCAGCGCCAACAACTATTAAATCGGTTCAGGAGCCAGACCGGCTTGCCCAAAGCTCCCGCCAAATGAGCGACGGCCGTGTCGACGCCGATGACAAGATCCATATTCATGATGAGAGCCGCAGTATCGGCAAAATCGTGGCAATCCGCCATCCAATCGATCAGATGAAAAGCATCGGGACATCGCGGTCCTCCTTTTTGAAGGGAAAAAAATCGCACGCCCGGCACATGCATCAGGGGAGCCAGGATCTCCGGCGCGACAGATCTCTTCCGGTCCGTCGCGATGAGATCGGGTGAGGTGGCGCGTAAAGCTCCCGCCCAAAAGAGTCCGACCTTTAAGGAGTCGTCCGCCAAGGCCGCCACTCGATCCCGCCACCGGGCCACATCGGCTGAATCGGGACTCAGATAGGGAATCCTGGCCGGTATAGTCTCGACCGTTGTATGAAAAGCAGAGGGCAGGCTCATCATTGGGCAGTGAAGATCGAAGTGCGCAAGGGCATCGCCGCTAATAACGACCTCTTCGACGCCGTCCAAAGATTGAATGAGCCTCTTCAACGGCGCAGGCACTGATATTATCACACGCAAACCGCGTTCTTTTGCCAGAGGCGCATAGCGGCAAAATTGCAAGGTGTCGCCGAATCCCTGCTCGGCGTGGATTAGAAGCGTGCGCCCTTCGCCGGCTTCGCCCCGCCACTCGGGTTGGGCAAAAGCCCTGTAAGCGCGGCTAAGTTGCTTCGATTTCCACCGCCATTCATATTCTCGCCATCCTTCGTCGAAGCGCCCCAAAGACAACAGGGCTATCGACAGGTTGTGGTGAAACTCGGCATCGTCCGGTCTGAGGCTCACAGCCTTCTTATAAGTCACGACGGCTTCATCGAGACGCCTGGCGTCCTTCAAAGCATTGCCGAGATTGTTGAGAGCTTCGGGATAATCCCGGCGCAAGGCCAAAGCCTTTTGACAATTAAGAATCGCCCCGTCAAGGTCGCCTTTCAACCGCCGGATTGTGCTCAAATTACTGAGAGTATCCGGATATTCCGGTTGAATGGCGAGAACCTTCTGATACAAGGCCTCGGCGCCGTCCAGGTCGTTTTGCAGAAAACGGACAACGCCGAGATTATTCATGAGGAGATGGTCGTCCGGCTTTAAGATCAAACCCTGTTCGTAGCAGGCGTCCGCCTCAGGCGGACGGCCCATGTCATTCAGCGTATTTCCCTTATCGTTTAAAACATCGGCGTCTTGCGGATTGACTTCCAGCGATTTATCGAAAGCCGCCAAAGCGCCCGCTAGATCGCCGGTTTCTTTTAAAGCCAGGCCGATACAATGATAAGCCTTGGCATGATCCGGCTTAAGAGCGACAACACGCTGCATGATAGGCAAAGCAACGGCAAACTTCTTCTCCGCCATCAGCATGAGACTGTAGCTATAGGCGATCTCGCTCGACCCCGGAGCGAGGATGAAGGCCTTTTCCATGCAGGCCTCCGCCTCTTGCTGTCTTTCCCAGTTGATAGTCGATGAAGCCTCGCGCACAAATGGCATGTGGATCAGCAGGATTTTTGCGTAAAAGGTCGTCGCAAATCTTCCGCGCCTTCTCAAGTTGTTCTTCACGGCTTCTTCCCGTTTTGTCCAAGGTCAACACCTCCAAAGAGGTCATTTGATAGATCGGTTATCTTCGCGTTTCTCCCACTTTTTGCAACGCATGATGTTCATCGCTGGAATAACGGACCTCCTGCTCGCTCGACTTTGGCGCTTGATTTGGGCAACAGCCCCTCTCCCCGCGCTGAGCCGCATAGCGGCCAGGGTGTGTGTGGGGCAATGTTGATGACTTGAGACTTCACCAATGCTCCCGCTTCCCCGCTTCGGGGGCGACGGGACCTTAAGGCAACAGCATCGGGGGCGGAGGGGGGACGCGGCTCAGTGCCCAGTTCCCAACGCTCTTAAAAGCATTCTTGAACCCAAATTGGTATAAGAAATTTGTATAAATATGTAACGATCCCTGGCATCCCCGCTATCGTATCGATTTCATAATCGATTTAGACCGGAAGCTTTGCGTCTGGCTTTTAAATAGTGTTAGAAGTGAGCACGCTGATCATCCGTGATCCCGGCCAGCCTGTCCCTCTTCTAGGCGGCCCCGCCGCGCGACCTCTTGAGCTCCTTTTGATCCTTATTGGAACTTGAGCTTGTATTCCGCATCTTTAGGGGCCCGAAATGGTCGCGGTAGCGGCCCGGTGTAATCCCCAGCGAGCGCAGGAAGGCTCGACGCATCGGCTCGTAGCCGGCAAATCCGCAAGTGGAAGCAATTTCATCCAGGCCCCGATCCGTTTGTTCGAGGTGTCTACGGGCGGCCTCCAGGCGCAGGGCTTCGACATAACGCGCCGGTGTGATCGCGAGTTCGCGCACGAAGGCCCGTGCGAAGTTTCGGGGGCTCATTGCCGATCGAGCGGCCAGGGCTTCGACTGAAAGGTCCTGGTTCAGATTTTCAACCATCCAGACCTGGAGTTCAAAAAGCGAGTTCCTCGCGGAAGCCTGGGCGGAAAGGGACACGCTGAACTGAGCCTGTCCTCCCGGCCTCCGGAGGAACAGCACGAGGTTGCGCGCCACTTCGATGGCTGCGTCGTTTCCGAGGTCCTGTTCTACAAAACCCAGGGCGAGGTCCATGCAGGCGGTCACTCCGGCCGATGTATATACATGATCGTCCTGCACCCAGATGGGGTGTGGATCGACCTTCACCTCGGGGTGGCGTGAGGCAAGCTCTACGGCGTAAGCCCAGTGGGTCGTGGCTCGTCTGCCGTCCAGAAGGCCGGCCTCGGCGAGCAGAAACGCTCCCGTGCAGACCGCTCCCAACCTTCGGACCCGAGGGGCAGTGTTTCGCAGCCAGTTCAGGACCTCAGGATCGGGGGCTGCCAGAGCCCCGGGTCCGCCGACCACCAGCAGCGTATCGATTCCCGCGCCGATCGCCGAATAGTGCCGGTGAGCCACAAGCGAAACCCCGGTCGATCCTTCGATGACAAAACCTTCCCCGGTGGTTGCGAGTTCAACCTCATATTCCGCTCCCGATCGGCCCAGCAGGTGGTTGGCGGCGGAAAAAACGGCCGTGGGGCCGACGATATCGATCTCCATCGCGGGCGGCGCAGCCAGCAGGACGACTCGGCGTGTGCTGCGGCCGCTCGTTTCTTGCGCGGTCGGAAGAGGCAATCGGGTGATCAAAAATTCTCCTCTGCTTTCGAAGGATCAAGCGGGTACGGGTTATGAGCCTCTAATGCAAAGAGAATAACAAGATCGCTCCGGATTCTGCAATGCAATTGTGGCAGAAATCGTGGGTTCTTTGTCATTTCTGACAAAACGCAGGAATGCTAAGTTATTTCCCGAACGGAGACTTCCCGGATGGGAGTATCGACAGGCAAAGATTCCAACACCAGACAACCAGACGGAACAGGAGAACCTGAAGATGAAGACCGCATTGATTTTGATCGATATCCAGAAGGATTATTTCCCGGGCGGGCGCATGGAACTGGCAGGGCCGCTCGAAGCAAGCCGGAATGCAGGTCGTCTGCTGGCGGTCTGCAGGGCCGGAAACCTGCCCATCGTTCACGTCCGCCACATAGCGGTTGGTGATGGGGCAGGGTTCTTTTTACCGAACACCGACGGGATCGAATTCAACGAAAACGTGAAACCGCTGCCCGATGAAACCGTCATCGAGAAGCACTACCCTAATAGCTTCAGGGAAACGGGGCTGGCCGCTTTCCTCGAACGCGAGGGGATAGACCGGGTCGTCATAGGTGGAATGATGTCGCACATCTGCGTTGACGGCACGGTCAGGGCCGCTTTCGATGCGGGATATGAGTGTCTGCTCGCGCACGACGCCTGCGCTACAAGGGATCTGAACTTCGACGGCGTCGATGTGCCCGCGAAGAAAGTTCATGCCGCGTTTATGGCCGCTCTCGGCGCCGTTTACGCTCAGGTCGAGAGCACCGAAAAAATCATCGATACTTTGAAACGACTGGAAAAGGACGGGCAATAGGGAAGAACGAAAGGTCGAAAAGAGCCCCCTTAGAGGATTAGGCGAAAGATATCTCGCGAGGTCGAGCATCCGGATTATCGCAAACGGACAACTCGTTGTCCGTTTGCGCCCGTGCACCAAGGCCGTCTCTTAATCCGAAG
>CAVUGX010000007.1:0-29685 GCA_963741035.1 uncultured delta proteobacterium | reverse complement strand
GACAGCGATACAGACGCCATCAGTGGTATTTGCACCTGAAAATACCGTGCTGCCGTCATGCCGTAGCCCAGGAACGACGCGATGTAGGAAACCGCTGCTGCCCCCATCAACCACGCGAAAACGTCCGCTCGTTCCGCAAACTGTGGCGTGTAAAAGATGGTAAGGACTTCCCTGCCTGCAAATACTGACACAAGGATGCCGCCTCCGCCAAGCAGGGCGCCGATTCCCAAGAGTTTCATGAGAAGGCCGCGAAATGCTCCGATTTGCCCCTCGGCATAGAGGCGCGCCAATTTGGGGGAGGCCGATTGTCCAAGTGCGCCTGCAATTGTGTTTCCCGCAACCATGAAGCAGGCCATGGCCGCAAAGATGCCAAGCTGCTCCGCTCCCAGGTAGTGCTCGATAAAATATCTGGGGACGTTTGCGTTGAGCGAGATCAACATCATAACCAGCCCAAGGGGCAGGGAGCACCGCGTGAGGCTGCCGAGCACAAACCTGTTCCATCGCGGGTTCATGGCGGCAAAAATCGAACAATACCCTCCCCGTTCCCCCGTCCACCCATTTTTTCCGGAGAGCACCATCCCGGCGACGGGAATATCGTAGCAAACAAGCACCAGCCCCCACACGAGGGCCATTGCGCATGCGCCCCAGAAGATTCGTCCGGTCATGTAGGAACCCATTGCGAGGGCAATCAGCGACAATGGACCTTTGATCATCATCGAACGTGCGATGTAATCCATGCGTTCGCGGTTTTGGAGCAGGCCATAGTAGATATCGCTGATGGACTCGAACGCCTTGGCAGCCCCCACAGCCAGGATCACGGCGGCCGTTTCCCCTCTGTAACCCGAGAGGAAGGTCACGGCGATAATTGCAGCCACAGCCAGTAGCGTGCAGACCAGCCGGAGACCGAGGTAGTCGGCGAATTGGTATTCGTGCCTGGCGTCGGTTGCTTGCACTGCTCTGAGCTGGAGATTCGTAAACATGATGACCGGCGCAGTCACTGCAAGACTCAGGACAAACTGCCCGACCATCCCTGGCGTTCCCAATTTGGCAAGGACCGTCAGCATTGCCCACTGGCAGCCAGTGTAGACCACATTGCCGGCTAACGTCCAGGAGAAGTTCCTCGTAAGGGAAAGTGGGGTGTGCAGCCTGGAGATGGCCGGATTTCCAACGTTCACCGTCTTGATTCCCTTTTCTTTACAGCGTCACCGAGATTGAATTCAAACGGCGCATTCACTACTGTTTACTTACACCACGCCTTGCGAGGCCAGGTGTACGATTTCACAACACTGGCTCGCGGCTCGCCCCTGGTTAATCGAGCCTGACACCTGGGCTATAGAACTGAGATCGTTTCTCACTGAGCTGGTTTCCTGTGGAGTATATTCGGGAATGATCGCATGGAGCTTTTCCCTGATGTCAGCAGGGTCTTCATATCTGTCACCTATAGCATAGAGTTCTTTCAGTTCCTTATTGAGCCACCGGCGGAAACGATCCTGGTCTCCATGCCCATTCCAATTCCAATGGCCATTAGTTTTCAGGACCGTGATTTTGTCATGTTTGGTGCGCTTAACGTCCTCTTCTCTGGTGATGAGTTCTTCGTAGAGTTTTTCGCCTGGACGCAGTCCTGTGAATAAGATTTCGATATCCTTTCCCGGCTGTTTACCCGATAGCCGGATGAGATCTTTTGCCATCTCGTAGATCTTTACAGGTGATCCCATCTGGAGGACAAAGATTTCGCCGCCCTCACCAATGGCGCCGGCCGCCAAAATGAGGCAGGCCGCTTCCGGAATTGTCATAAAGTAGCGGGTCACTTCGGGGTGTGTCACGGTAACCGGTCCGCCATGCTCGATTTGCTTTCGGAAAAGCGGGATTACCGAACCTGAGGAGGCGAGCACATTTCCAAATCTAACGGCCATAAACCGTGTGCCGCTCCCTTTCATGGACTGAAGAATAAGTTCGGTCAGGCGCTTGCTTGCCCCCATCACATTAGTTGGCCGCACAGCTTTGTCGGTCGAGACAAGCACAAAATGCCTTGTGCCGTATTGGGCCGCTAGATTCATTACTGTTTGGCTTCCGAGAACATTATTGAAGACGGCCTCTAGAGGATTTAGTTCAAGAATTGGAACATGTTTGTAGGCTGCAGCATGAAAAATTACATCGGGCCGATAATTCTTAAAAATCTTCTCCATGGTTTTGCGATGCTGAACTCTGCACAGAACGGCATGGTAAGCGCTAAATTTACATTCATGCCGGAGTTCCATCTGGATGGCGTAAAGATTCGCCTCGGCAGCGTCTACAAGAATCAGCCGCTCTGGATCGAAGCGAACAAGCTGACGGCAAAGCTCGGACCCTATCGATCCTCCGGCGCCTGTTACCATGATACTTCGGCCCGAGAGGTAGTCCTGCATGCCGGCAGTGTCCAGATGAACCGGCGCGCGCCTTAGCAAATCTTCATAGTCGACGTCGCGCAGTGCTTTTATGCTAACCTGGCCATCTAGGATCTGGCCGATCGCGGGAAGGGTTTTAAATGCAGCCCTGCATCCCTCACATATAGCGATTATTCTGCGCATTTCGCTACCTGACGCTGAAGGGGTCGAAATGAATACCTGGTCAACCTCATGTTTTCTGAGAACTTCCGGAAGAAGGTCCACTGCTCCAAAAACAGGCACCCCATGAATCGAACGGCCTTTCTTGCCCGGATCGTCATCGAGAAAGCCAATGACTTCATGGTCGAGATGAGGATTGTCGAAAATCTCGCGCAGGATCTTCTCGCCGGATCTTCCAGCTCCGATGATGAGGATGCGCTCGCGGTCCGGCGGTGAGTGCTTAAATTGTGGGAAGGGCCAGACATGCTCTCCCTTGGAGCTTTTTTTGGAAGCATAGTAGGTACGGATTGCCATCCGGACTCCACCCGTCATCACGAAGGTGAGGAGTCCGTCAAGGAGAAAGACCGCGCGGGAGAAGCCGGTAAGACCATAGACGAAGAATACGTTCACGACGATCAGCAGCGTGGATAAGAGGCATCCTCCGGCAAGGCGCCATAAGTCGTCCAGGCTCGAGTAGCGCCACATCCCCTTGTAGAGCCCGAAAGCGGAGAACACGGCCAGCTTCAACGGGATGAGCCAGGGGAGCACAAGCATGATCTGGCCGAGGTTGCGGGGTGTGAGCGTGAACTCGAAGCGAAGGAGATACGCTCCCGTGTACGCCATTGCGAAGATGGAGGCTTCCATCAGGAGCATCAAGTAAAGGCTGCGGTTTTTGAGTTGTGCGAGCCTCTGTTCACCGATAAGAACCGATTTGATTAAGTAACCCCAACGCTGCGACAGAACCCGCAGTTTGTGTACCATTGCCGAGCCCGCCAGCCCGCTGTGGTCTGCCATATATATGTTTATGTTGCGGTGTTTATTCATGGTTTCTGTCTTTCCCAAAACTCAGCTTGGACGTTGCTCGCTAAGGCTCTCCACACCCTCCAGGCACCCCACGTTCGAAAGCAGATCGGGAGTGTTGGCCTGCCGGTAAGTCGTCTGGTAGCTGTAATACCGGTAATATTTGTAGTAGCCTCCGTACTGGCTGCCTTGAGTCAGTTTATTTACGATTGTGCCGATCATGCGGCCGCCGACGTTCTCGAGATTCCTGCGGAAAACCCGCAGGGCCTCGCGATGGGTCTGGCCCAGTACACTTACAAGGATCACACCGTCCGCGTAATGGCCCAGGATCAGTGCATCGGCGAAACCTATGGCCGGCGGTCCATCTATGATTATGCGGTCATAATGTGCATAGACTGCGGCAAGGAACTGCCGCATGCGGTTCGATGAAAGCAGTTCGGATGGGTTTGGGGGGATCGGACCCGCATAGACCACCCGCAGATTAGGTATCCCGCTTTCCTGGATGAATTTTGTGCCTGTGCCGGTCAGGTAATTGCTCAGTCCTATCTTTCTTGCGCTTGAGGCTCCGTTGCCGTTGCCGTTGCCGTTTTTGCCCAAGATCCTGTGGAGGTTTGGTTTGCGAAGGTCGGCATCGATTATCAGCACCTTTTCGTCGGAGGCGAAAGCCTGGGCAAGGTTTACGGCAATAGTGCTCTTTCCTTCAGCCGCATTAGTGCTGGTTATAAAAAGCAGCTTGGGCGGCCGGTCCATCGAACTTGAGAGTTGAATGGAGACTTTCGCGGTCCTGATAGACTCGGAAAAGCCGGCTGTTGGGTTTAGACGGACTAGACTGCCGATTTGGACGGCTTCGTCGGCCTCAACCACTGGAACAACCCCCAAAACCGGCAGGTGAAAACGATCCGATAGCTCCTCGATCCTCTTGATTGTGTTATCCAGATACTCCAGAAGGAAAGCCAACCCGAGCCCAAGTATTATCCCGGCTACTGCAGCGACAAGAATGTTTAAAGGAATATTCGGTGAACATGGTTTTAGCGGAAGTTTGGCATAATCCACAACCTGGATGTTCCCAAGCTCTGTTCCGACCTTCGCATCAATTTCCTTGCTTCTTTCCAGAAGACTTTGGTGAATCTGCTTGCTTGTCTCGACCTCGCGGTCGAGGATCTTGTACTGAGTCGACTGGTCGTTCAGCGCGATAGCTAGGAGTTTCTTATCCTCGGTATCCTTCTTCAGCGACTCTTCTTTCATTGTTGCCGCGAGGTAATCGTTCCTGATGGATTCCAGAATACGATTCTCCTCGGTCTTGATCTGTTTCTCTATATCCTGCATTTTTGCTTTTAGATTCTGAAGCGCTGGATAGTCGTCTTTGAAAGTGGCGCTTCCCTGTTTGTAGTCGGCAGCGGCGGCGACGTAACTCTCGCGGAGCCTTTGAATCAGCGGGCTTTCAAGCATAGCGGGAAGCGAGTTGCCGCCCTGCTTTGATTGATCGTATAGCGCCTCTTTGCTCATGCGTTCTGTCTGGATAGTGGAGTAGGCTTTGTTTGCCTCCTCGAGCTGAGAATAAATGAGGTTCTGATTGGCATTAAGGGAGACAATCCCTGCCTTGCGGGAGAAATCGTTGAGGTTTGTTTCCGCTTTTTCGAGTTGGATCCTGGCCAGTTCGATCTGTTTTTCCAGGCGCTGCTTGGCGGCGATAGTCGCTTCGATTTTCTTGTCGACCTGCCACGTTATATATTCCTGAATCATAGTATTGATCACGGCGCGGGAAACTGCCGGATCTGTCGAGGTAAACGCAAGGGAAAAAATTGTAGTGTCGCGTTCAGGCTGCACATCGAGATTTTTGGCAAACTTGTCTTCGATTTTTTTCCGCAGTTTTAATTCCGGCAGATTAGGGTCGCCAGCCTGTATGGAGTCGGTTGCACCGGAATTAAATAACCCTGCATAAAAGTCTGCTACATTATTTTTTACTGAGGTCATGAGTTTTGTGATCGCCCAGTCGGGCGCAGGAGTTAATGCAGGATTATGCTCCAGTTCAAGCTTATCGATAACGCGGTCTCCGAGGGTCTCACTTTTCAAAAGCTTCAATTGGGTCTGCATGAATTCGCGTGTCTGGATTTGAGTCCCCAGCATCGCCATGTCTTCAAATTTAGTGACTCGCGGTGATTGGATCGTCAGTTCAATTTTTCCATTGGCCTTGTATTGAGGCTTCATCGTCAGGCTTACGACGAAGGTAGTAGCTATAGAGATCAGGAGAATAATCAGGATAAGCCATTTTCGCCTGAGTATGATTTCCAGATAGTCCCGAATATCAGCCGCATCGTCGAATTCCGGGATCGGCTCCTTTACGTACTGGGACAGTTGCTGAAAATTATCCTTCGGTACGGGAGCGGGTAAGCACGCCAGCTTTAATTTTTCGGGCTCGTTTTGCACCGGTTAATCCCCCTGAATCTACTTTACCGGATTAAGATTTTCTATCCTTTGACCGAAAGAACGCCCTGTTTGTTCAAGGACCAATGCATCTTTTAGGGACTGATTCCAGAGCGTGTACAACGGGTCCCTTTTGGCTTTAGAATTGGCAGCGGCTTGTGCAAAGGTCTTGTTTCTTTTCATACAGCTCCGCCAACTCGATTACACGAGAGTGAGTCGGAAGTTTAGATATTGCCGGTCTCGATCTGAAAGGAGACCGGAAACCTGCGCTGGTTTGTGCGCATTCAACTTTTCGTAAAATCTTGGTAGCTGTCTGCCAAAAGGGGATGATGCTCTTTGAACTGTCGGAAACGCAGCCCCCCATTTATTCTGTTTGCGTCAAAAAAATGTCGCATGGTTTTGAACCCCTCGAACCCGCTGACATCCCTCAGATCTCCTGGCGCTCTGAACCTCAGTTTGCGAGGCTCCATCCCTGGAAAAAATCTATTCGGCCTATGGAGTTGCAACTTTCCTGCCACGACGATAGAACCGCCGGCAGGTTGTGGTCGCTGCCTCAGGCTGTCGCCCGCGACGAGGTTCAGCTTCCTGCTTTATAAAAGGGGACTGAGTGGGATCTTAATGGCTTACATAGTATCGGCGAATGAATACCTGTTACGGAGAAATCTCCAAGTCCAGCGAGTGTCCACTCACCGATTCACCTGGCTGCGGTATCATAATCTTGCAACTCGATTGGTTTGTACGGAGGCGCAGCCTGAAGTCCGGGGATGGCGAGTTAGGAGGGTGGAATTCTCAATCTTCTTTGTCCCGCCCGCGCTTCTCTCAGTTTTCCGGTTAGACGGGTTAAGTACTCATTTTATTATGCGTTTCTCAGCGCTCTCTAAAGATCGACCCTGGCCCTTCAAAGCAGGCCACCGGGTTTTTGAAATTATCGAACGTCTCTACGGTGATAGCTTTCCGGTTTAGCGATGGCCGGCTAATCCTCGATTTGATGGCGCCGGTTACTTGAGCTGCCTGTCTGTCCCACCAGAGCTATGGTGAGCGCATCTGCCAGAAGAGCGCCGACGGTCTCTATGGACTTCCGGAACGGCGTGTTTCTCACGTGCTCCCATCGCGTGTCCCCGGTGTAATGTTCGGGCATCTTGAGATTGTAGAGGACCGGAGGCTTGAGTTGTTTCAAGTTCGCTGCATGCACTCTCAGCCAGGCATCGCCGGAGGGAATGACGTCCGTGAGGTATTCGATTGCGACGTGGCCGTTGTCGAAAATGTTTGTGGTAAGCTTTTGGCCCGGCTCGAAGCCGCCTGTGGCCGCATCGGGCACGACTTCCAAAAGGTGCCATCCGGACAGGATCAGGTTTTTGCCCATGTGGTTCACACTCGATGGGACCCCTTCCAGGATGTCTCCCATAAAGGCGTCTTTAAGCTTGGATGCCGAATATAACAGCCGATTTTTGAAACCCTGCGGGGCTTCTGCGGAGCCGGGATGATATGCGCCGAAGGTCAAAGCGCTACCCAGGTCTTTGCAAAAATCCGCCGCGGTTCGGAGCAGCCCCCTCTGGTGCCCTGCCTGGATTTCGTTTTGCTCGTTCCTGTAAAGAACGGTGGTACCCAGAAACATATTGCCGAAGAAATTCTTCATATTTCCGATTGCGTCGGAAATATCCTTTTGGAGCAAGTGGAAGTGGGATTCCTTGTCAGAAGGCTCGTCGACCTGCTTTTTATCCAGATAATAGTGACGCCCTCCCGGATTGCGAAGAAGCTGGTCGTCTTTATACTTTTGAAACCCGCTTAAGGGAGCGGGTTCAGCAGAGGGCTTTACCTGCCTCTGGTAAGCTGCCGCGACATCCGATTGTGTCGGCGGAGGCGCATTCAATGGTTCGGCAAATGAGAGGGCAGGGGGCTTTAAGAAAGGTGCGGAACAGGGGCCCGACGCCGATTGCGGCTCTGATATCGGACCTGAATGCTCCAAAGTAGCAGCATTTAGGGCGTTGTCAAAGCTTTGACTCTCATTTGCAGAAGGCGCGGAAGTCCCGGATGCGGGAACCTCCGACTGGTCTGCACTGGAGACGGGACAGGTTTTCATTTACCACCCGAAGTCCTTGTCGAAAACTGCGCTCATGAAAGATGGAAAGTATTCCTCTGGATTATTAAGCAATCCTTATGCCGGAGATAAAAAGTTTGTTGCAAAGATACATGCAATAATAGATTAATCTTGATTGAACGGCGGACCCCAATTTTCCACTTTGGCAGGAGTGAAAAACATGAAGCCGGTTATTGCTTTCGCCAACCATAAGGGCGGAGTCGGGAAAACCACCTCGGCGGTGAACATTGCGTCGGTCCTGGGAGAAATGGGTAAGCGGGTATTGGTCATAGATATTGACCCCCAGGGAAGCGCCAGCCTGCATTTCGGGGTCATGGACAAAGGCATGGGATTCTTGCACGCCCTGGAAAGAAGCGTTGCTGCGCCTGTGCTTCCAACAGCAGTGAGAGGGGTTGATCTTATCGCTTCCGGTCCGGCGCTTTCAGAGGCTGCGCAAAGGTTTAGCGGAGCGCTCGGTGCGGAACTCTTTGCCCGCTGCCTTGCACGCACCCAGGGCGACTGGGAGCTGGTCATAATCGATTGCCCGCCAGGTCCCGGCATTCTCACTATGAGCGCTCTTCGGGTCAGTCAGCATGTAGTCATTCCAATTGAAACCAATCGGCTTGCACTGAACGGCCTGGATCAGTTGATCGAGACGCTGGATGCGATGCGTCGGGAAAACTACCGTCTCGAGATTCTGGGCGTAATCGCGTGCCGCGCCAACCCGAGGCGTAGAGTTCATAGAGAAACTATGCTTGATTTGGAGCGGCGATTCCCCGGAAGGATGGCCCCATTCGTCCGTGAGAATGTCGCGCTGGCAGAGGCGCCAGCTCAGGGAAAGCCTGTAACCCTGTATGCGCCCGGTTCAAACGGGGCCGAGGACTATCGCCAAGTGACACAATGGCTGTTGAAGCGTTTGGGTTGAATCAACTGATACTCGAAGTCGGAGGTTGGAGGCCTCGTTGCCCCCCCATCATTCCATCGGTCCCACCGGTGATTTTCATCCATAAACGGGCGCACGCAATGACAGCCACGATGGCTATGACCTGAGCCGAAATAGTGAAAACCCTGGTTGGGGCCAGCGTGCTCACAACGAAGGGGTCGCTGAGGATCATATCTGCCCCCACCTTCGCAAGGACTGCACAACCAACGTAATTGAGAATCGGAAACCTTTCAATGACCATGCAGAGGAGGTTGCTGGCAAAAAATACAACGGGAATGCTCACGCCAAGTCCTATGAAGAGCAGGAAAAAGTTTCCCTGGGCTGCGCCCGCAACCGCCAGCATATTGTCCAGGGACATGGTGAAGTTGGCGATTACGAGAATTTTTACAGCCTGGCTGATATTGGTTATCCCTTCATCCACGGATGTTGCGCCGGTTCTTAAAACGAGCAGAGTCACCGCCAGATAGAGGACTATCGCGCCGCCCACAAGGCTGACGAAGCTGTGCTCCAGAAGCTTGCAGACAAAGTAAGTAAGCAAAACACTCAATACAATGGTAATGCAGGCGCCAATCGATAGGGCGCTCAAGCGCAGACGCCTCGGAAGAGTCCGCAGGGCCACAGCGACGACCATCGCGTTGTCGACTGATCTGACCAGATTGATAATGATGACGCTGAAAAGAGCAGAAAGCCAATTCCAGTTGAATGATATCGAGCCGAGATTTGCCAGTCCCACGATTCTACCTGTTTGGTGATAAAAGCTATAACTAAGCTAGGAACATGCTGCTGATTTTTCCATTGTGCGCATGAGCCGTGTTTCCAGCGCCAATCGGCAACTATACCGAAAGCACCCGGAATCGCAGGCTTGAGTGTGCCGGTCGCTTCACTTGCCCTTTATAGCATGAATGGAAAACAGCCTCATCCTGTACCGTAGAGACCTAATGCCGCGGATTTCCTTTTGGAAGAGCGGTGCCCGCTATGTCCTTCACGCCTTCCACAGCGTTTACCAGCACATCTCTGACAGCTTTAACAGCCGTATTCCCAATGCTTCCCGCTGCTTCGATCGCTCCATTTACGGTTACCTTCGCCATCTCTTCGGCATTTGCGCCCGTCTCTTTTGCCGCCTCAATGATTCCGTCCACCGTCCTGCGGGCGACCTGCCCCACGTCGGCTCCAATCTCAGCAGCCCCTTTGACTGTCCCACTGATAACCTGTTTGGCAACGCCCAACACATCACCACCAACATCGCTTACACCCATGATGATCCCTTTTGCCACGCTCTTGGAGCTCAGCAAAAGCCCTGTCCCAACCTCCTCCGCCGCTTTGAAAGTCCCTTGCAGCACGGACCTTGTCACGTTGACGGTTTCATCGGCTACTGAGCCCGTTGCCTTAAGGGTATCGGAAACGGTGTTCCTCACCAGGGTGACAATCTGGGTTTCGATCTCGTTGATGCCCTTAATGCTGCTGAGGACACCCTCTTTTACGGTGGCCCCCGCCTCGCCGATCGTCGCCTTGATGTTTGTCCGGGGTGTTCCTTCATTGCTCTTTTCTACAGGACTCATTTCCTCTTGTTCCTTCTTCTTTGGTTGTTCGGTTTTTTTTTCGGCCATCTCACACCATCCTTTCAGAAAGAGAACGAAGCGGCTGTATTTGCCGGGACTGCTCGGTGCCGGCAAAATGGCCATAAATCCCACAGGGATAGCCATGCACCGGGATGGCGGGAGTTCCGCGATACAGCCCTCATTATGGCGCCAATCCCTGGCCCAACCCCTAACGTAAGACTTTAATCTTTTTTGTCACTATTATTATTCATTACTTGCCTACAGTGGAATTGAGAGACCTGGGGATTTAGGAATCGAGGGGAGGATTCAAGGTGGGATGATTCCCCACCTTGTCAATGGGGTCTTGATTCAAAACTCCTGCATACTGGATAACCAGAACACCTGAACCTTATGATTCCGGCATCTCTTTTGTATACATGCATCTTCCGCCCGCATATGCGGCATAGCGGCCGGTTTTTTAATTCGACCCTTACTGTGTCACCAAATTGCCGTCCACACAATAGACAGCGGAACCGCTGCTTTCCATGTCTTGTTTTTCCATATTTGTAAAACGCCTCCGAATTACATCGAGGGCATTGCCCGGGTGATTGCTTTGAATGCCGATCCGGACCCACATATGTTTTGGGATCGGTGCGGGGCGCTGGTCCCGTTGCCGGACCACCCTCAGTCCCATCTTGCTTCCTGTTTTTTGCCACTTGCATCTCTCGCCTCAGAGTCATCGAATGCACTTGATGCTACCTTCTGCAATATGCACGAGCAATGTGACGAGCATCGCTCAAGGTCATGACAATTGTGTTACAGATCTGCTGCGGGTGGTCCGGCGGCAATATCCAAAGGTCCAAGATCGTGGCGCAAGGCGGGCTTGCATGCAATCGAAGAGCATGCGGCAAGGTGATTTCGCTCCTATGTCGATGGAGCCGGGGTTAATTCTTTAGCGGCTGCCGAATAAAGGCGGATGGCTTCATCGCCAATCATCCGGGCTGCGGCGCAAGCCGTAATTCCCCCTACAGGCAGGGAAAATAGCGGGTTGATGTCGAGAACATTGGCGAGCAACGGAACTCCGGTTGCGAGACCGGTGGCGGCAACCACTGCAAGCATCTCGGGAACGCGCGCCTCATCATCGATATCCATGCCGTAGAGAAGCGCGATCTCCAGGATGAGATAGAGGTGCATGCGAGTGATGGCTGAAGTTCCCCCCACAAAGCCCAGGAACCGGAATGCCTGGCCAAGCCCGGGAACCAGCATCGGAAGATGAACCAGAGTACCACCTAGAAATGAGAGAGACGTTTGAGCCTCAATAAGCCGGCGGGCTTTTTGGTTGGCAGTCTCTTCAGGATAACTCTTATTAACTGCTTCTACTACCGCTCGGATACGGCTCTTGCGGAGGCGAAGAAAAAAGTAGAAGAACTGGTCGGCAAGGATGCTTTGTCGGGAGGATAAATCCAGGGCAGGCATTGTATGGCGCTCTCCAAAACAGGGTTTGGTATTTGGCTTATAAAGTGTTCAGCCATAAAATGATTTTACCGGATGATCGAACTAAATCCGTACTCCGTTACATTCTCTAATGGAGGGCGCTTCCAATAAAACACCCCGTCCTGCTCTCGATCGGCCAGACGCCCGGCCACGTCGTTCAGGTGACCTATTCTGCCGGCGTATTCGTAGCAGGGCCTGCTCGCTCAGCTATCAGCTCTGCTTTAACTTCGGCGGTAATATCTTCGAAGGCCTCCGCAGCCTCCGACATCATCTCTCTTCCCTTTTCAACGAGGCTGAGTCCGGTTTTGATCGTTGCTTTCGCCAAAGGCTTTACGACCGCTCCGACAGCGGGAAGGATCGCTGGAGCAAGAACCAGTACCCCGATAGCAAGCAAAATGGGAGTTCCAATTTTGAGTCCGTTATCAAATAGAGCCATATCTTCTCCTCATTTCAAAAAATGCCCGGTCGATTCTGATGCGCGTCAACACGGCGGGAAAATATAAGTTCGGTTGCGCAACTTCCCCCAGATAGAGGCTAAAAGTTCTTAATGAGTGTGTCAATGGTGAATTTAGGAATTTTCATTCCTTACCTACTAAATAATACCCAAATCGCTACTCTTCCATGAAACATTGTCCGATTCCTACGTTGCGGAGTGTTTCCTTCCCGTTTTTATGCGTCGAACCCAAAAGGCCCGGCGCCATGTAAAAAGTAACGAGAACGTAACCTGGCTGAGATCAAGATAATCTGTTTTTCGCCGAATATGCATTATGGCACATTGGGTCGTTTAATAGAGAAAGTGACAGGGGAGTTTTGCAGGATTATGGTTATGCGCTCCGTATCTGCTGCCTGCAGCAAACTGGATTCGAAAATGAATGAGCCTTCAGTTTTTCAGGCGTCCAGCGCAATTCACGAATTGGCCTCCAGAGGCCGCTCCATTTGCATAGATGAACTTGTTGAACCTGCCGTGTGCATCACGCCGGAGACGTTGGTTCGCGAGGCAAAGGAAATGCTCGGGGTTGATGAACCAATAAAGGCTCTTGTGGTAGCCCGAGACGAGAAACCCATTGGCCTGGTCAGCAGTCTCCATTTGGACAGGATGTTGAGTAAGCAGTTCGGAGTTGCCCTTTTTTATCCGAAGCCGGTCTCCAAGGTCATGGATAAAAACCCGCTCAACATCGAAGCCGGTACCCCCCTTGAGGTTGCCGCCAGCCTAGCGATGCAACGCGAGAAATCAAAGATATTCGATCATCTAATCGTTACGCGTAATAGCTCGCTAGTCGGAATAGTGGCGGTGCCGAAAATGCTTGAAACGTTGGCGGCGCTCGAGCACAGGCGACGGGAGCAACTCACCGTGTTGACTGAAAGGCTCAGGGGAGAAATCAGCGACCGGGAAAAAGCTGCGGAAGCCCTTCAGCGTTCAAGGGAAATGCTGAAGCGGGTCATCGAGAGTTTCCCTCATTCTATTTTCTGGAAAGGTCCCGACCTGCGCTATCTTGGATGCAATCAGAACTTCGCCAGGGAAGCGGGGTGCGAAGCGATATCGGATGTCATTGGCAAAACCGACGAACAATTAGCGTGGCCAGATGATGAGGCACGCTTGTTTCATGAGTGGGACCGGGAGGTGGTTAAGTCGCGTGCGCCCCTGGACCGGATGCTGGAGCGAGAATCCGGCGCCTTATTCTTCGAGACCAGGCGGATTCCCATGTTCGATTCGAAAGGGAATTTTATCGGCGTTCTCGGCTCCCATGAAGACGTCACTGAAAAGGAGATGGCGGCCAGGGCGATTGCTGCAAATCGCGCGAAATCCCAATTTCTTGCTAATATGAGTCATGAGATCCGTACTCCCATGAATGGGGTGCTCGGAATGGCTGAACTGCTGTTGGGAACGGAACTCGACGTGCAGCAGCGCAAGCTTGCCGAGACGGTCTTCCGATCTGGGGAGTCGCTTCTCAGGGTATTGAATGACATTCTCGATTTTTCCAAGATAGAAGCAGGCAAGCTTGAACTCGAAGAGATCAACTTCGATTTGCGGGACCATGTGGAAGAATTGATGGAACTCATCGCTGTTAACGCGCACAGAAAGGGACTCGAATTCATATACCAGATCGAGGCCGATGTTCCGGCCGGCGTGTCAGGCGATCGGGGCAGGCTTCGCCAGGTCCTCACCAATCTTATCGGCAATGCGATCAAATTCACTGAGCAGGGTGAGATCCTTGTCAGCACTTATCTTCGAGATGAGGCGCGGGACAGCGTACTTGTAGGTTTTGAGGTAAAGGATACAGGGATTGGAATTCCCTTGGAAGCTCAGTCCAAAATCTTTGACGCATTCTCTCAGTCGGACCAATCCATGAATCGCAGGTTTGGCGGCACCGGTCTCGGACTCTCCATATCCAGACAGCTCTGCGAAATGATGGGCGGCCATATAGAGGTGGAGAGCAGCCCGGGTAAAGGAAGCGCTTTTCGCTTCACGGTCAGATTGAAAAAACAGCACCCCGGCAAATCTGCCCGCAAGGCTTCTCTATTCTCAAAGCCACATAATTTACGCGTGCTCGTCGTCGATGATAATGAAACAAACCGCGCAGTCCTTCATGGCCAGCTTGATTCATGGAAAATGTCAAACAGTTGTGCGGAAGGTGGAGAGCAGGCCCTGAAGATGTTGCGCGATGCGGCCGATAGTGGAGATCCCTATGATTTAGCAATTCTGGACATGATGATGCCGGGTATGGATGGGCTTGAACTTGCAACTAGAATAAAGGCGGACCCGTCGCTTGCATCGGTCGTCCTGATTATGCTCAGTGGAGCCGTCCAGAACTCGCGTCATCCTGGTGTCGCAGCATACCTCATGAAACCGGCGCGGTGGTCTCAGCTCTATAACGCCATTGTGGAATCCATGCGTGGCTGTAGCGTGGTAGAAACAGGTAGTCCCGCCTGTTCTTCGGCGGTCGGACCTGAATTCACGCCGATTCTGCTGGCGGAGGATAATCCCACTAACCAGCAGGTATGCACGGCCATGCTCCAGAAGCTCGGATGCAAGCGCATTGACGTTGTCTCAAACGGTCATCAGGCACTCCAGGCGCTTTCCCGTACGAATTACGGTCTTGTTCTAATGGACTGCCAGATGCCCGAAATGGATGGGTATGAGGCTGCAAGGCAGTTTCGAAAAAAAGAGTCCGAGACGGGGGCCGCATCCCGTACGCCTGTTGTGGCTCTCACGGCACACGCTATGAAGGGAGCTCAGGAGCAATGCCTGGAAGCCGGAATGGACGACTATTTGTCCAAACCCTTTACTTTGAGTCAAATGAAGGCAGCCCTGGACCGCTGGGTTCTCAGCAAGGCCGATAAGCCCGGCTCCATGACTGAGATTAATGGAACCGGGGTAGACCGCCTGAGTACAAGCACTGCTGAACCCGGTGAAGTTCTCGATGGCGGTGGGGATAGCGAGATAATCGACCGGGAGGTCCTGAAAGGCATCAGCAAGCTTGGGGGGAAAACAGGCGATACGGAACTGCTTAGAAAGATTTTGAAGTCATTCATTGATTATTCCGACGGTCTTTTTAAACAATTCCATCTGAACGGCGAACCTGAAGAGGTGGTGAGGCTGGCTCATAGTCTGAAATCCTCCAGCGCTAATATCGGGGCGTTGCAACTGGCTGATCTGTGCAGGGAGATGGAGACCGCATGCCAAAGCTCTAGTGGATTAAGTCCCAAATTGAGGTCGGAGGTGGAGACTGAGTACTGGAAGGTTAAAGGAGCAATCACGAAGATCCTCTCAGACGGAATCTGACTGAACAGCCGGCTTGACTTAGCCGCATGGCTTGAATTCACAATCATCAAAAAATTTGCTTTTACGATCGATCGTATCTCCATTAAAGCTAAGGCCGCATTCGTGTGACAGGACCTAATTAATAAATCGCTTTAAACCCCCTTTAGAAAAGGGTGGCCTTTTGTGCGCCACACAAGTTTTGAGTGCCTGGAGTGAGTCCGGGGCGGGCTCTGGCTGCGGCCCCGCCGCTCGCCCGGGAGCTGCCCGGTCTTGAAGCGGCCCTGATAATCAATCAGACTCACATTCTACGGTTACAATTTTTCGGTCACGCCGGAATTGACCCATCTGACTTCCGTGCTCACCTTATACTCATATCAATAGTGATAACGGGCAATTAGATAATAAATGAAGAATATTATCCGGCTTCCGCCTCCGTTGAGCGGGAAGCCGTGACTTTCGAGCGAAAGGGTCATTTTCGCCACTGATGTAGCTGAGGAGCGGCTTACCCCAATATGCCGGGCAGTCGTTCCGACCGGCCACTCCTCAGCCCCGATCTGATTAGTCACACCATCCGGTAAAACAATCTCGTCTGTGGGAATTCCACCGACTGTGGGGGAGTTTCGGACCCGTGCGGCATCAAGGGGAATATCCGGGCGGATCCTCTCTTTTTCGACCCTGCAAATCGTGCATGAGAAAGAAACGGTGCGATGGCTTTCCACCAGTTGCTTCGTCATAGGTCAGAGATCGATTGCAAGTCGTTATACTACCAATGACTCAAATTTGATATTTGTAAATTCACGGATCCAGGTTCTCTTTTGATCATGTTTGGAACGTACGCTCTGGTGATCCAATGCGTTGGCACTTGCCATTTCAGGATGGACATAGTAAAAGCTACGTGTCTCTTCCGGGTGCTCAGGGAAGTTTTCCAGGTGAAATCACAGTGTAAAATGCACCTAAGCATTTATTGGTCCCAGAGTTAAGTATTATTAATGCTTACGAGGTAATTATGGCTGTCGTTATCGTCAATACTTTAAAAAGCATAGTAAAAGGCGTATCGTCCGTTTTTAACGGCAGTCTTGATCAATACGAATATGAGAAGTTCCGAAAAGCTTTGCCAAATGGATGTATGTATCTTTTTACGTTAATCTATGCTATTATGACAATAACAAGGATAATTTATCCAATACATAATGTCCCTATGAAATATACATGGGCAGAATTGCTCATCAATTATCATGGCGGGTTCATCAGACGGGGCCTTTTGGGTGAAATTCTATTTCGACTTCATCCCGTTATTCCCAGCGTGGTGGTAGCCAGTATCTTGATTTTTTGTTGTTACTGTCTATTTACCTATTTTGTGTTGAAACTCTTGAGCTACGACGCTCCGTTAATCGTTTTCTTATTTTTCGTGTTTTCACCCGGCGGTTTCCTGTTTCCGGTATACGAGCCAACCGTATTTGGACGAAAGGAAATATTTTTCTTTCTTGCATTTGCCCTTGCAATTTGTATATACAAGAACTTTTCAGACAACCTGGTAAAGGTGAGTTCATTCATTGCCTTATATACGATCTCAACACTCATTCACGAAGGAGCCATATTTTTTGCACCACTTGCAGGGTGTCTTCTTGTGTTTTCCATTGATGAGCACAAGAAACACCTTCGTTTGAAGGTGCTTTGCCCTCTTTTATTCTATGTTTTTGCCCTCGCACTTTTCCTGGTATTCAGTGTCGACCGTAACTATGATACATCGTACATAATCAAATCTTGGAGTCCCTATTTTCCCAACATCGATGCCGAGAGTGCTCTGGGTTACCTCAGCCAGGGTTTTGAGACGTTGCGTATCGTAAAGCATAAGGTAGTTCATTTTAATCAATTCACCGGGCCTTTTTTAATAGATTTCTGCCTGGCATTTTTGCCGATAATCCTTTTGTTGATACATACAAATCATCTGGAGTTTTTCGGAACCCTAAGGAGAAATGAACCTATCTTTTTCCTGTTCACGATCGCCTCACTGCTCGCGCCATTCGTACTTTTCATTTTTGCGGCCGACTGGGGCAGGGTGATTTATTTCGTTTCGATACATACCTTTATTTTTCTGGTTGCTCTGAACAGCTTTGGTCTTGTGAAATACAAAGCAACGGTTCCAATAACCAGTTATCAGTGGAAAATTCAAAACGTATTTTTTCTGTACTATGCTTTGCTCTGGAGAATGCCTCACCTGAGGTAATCGACCGATGCCGGGCACCGCCTGTATTACAGGAGCTTTCCCATGTTACTCAATAGTTACACCTTGGAATTCGTCCGTCTCGCATGCGGAGCCGAATCCCAGCCGGTAGACCTGATAGCCTATCTCAATCAGGATATCAGTGAGGTAATTCCCTATCTGAACGCCGTGCTCGGAGGCTTTCAGTACACCAAAGACCCTCGTTCCGTTTCCTTAAAGCTACACGAGAAGCTGGTCGTGATTCATCCGAGGCAAATCTGCGTAAATGCCCCCAGCGACCAAGCGGAGGGAGAGAAAATCATCGAATGGCTGAGAGAGAAAATCAACGATACCTGGGAGCGCCGAGGAGAAATTCGGCCCCGTTTCGAAAGTGCTCCAAAACCAAAGATGCTCGAAATCCTGAAACTGCTCCCCAAAACTAACTGTGGTGAGTGCGGTCATCCAACATGTATGGTCTTTGCTACCAATGTTGCAGCGGGAGGCGAAGACGCTGATGATTGCCCACAGCTCGATGGGGAGCGAAAGACAAAACTCGCGAAGTATCTCGGGCAGTTCGAAACCGAAACATAGGAGAAAAACCGATTATGCCGCTTTGCTTCTTTCTGCCGCTCTGACTCGGTCTCCTGCCGGGCGCCATTTTCAGTGCCGGATAAAAATCTTACCAATCGTCGTTGCGGGAATATCTCTTGTGTATCGACATAAAAGGCATCCATCGCATGCCTTGCCCGGAAATCGTTCGAACTGGTTCGCTTTAGATCTCCATTGCGGCCGGAAGTCTACAGATAGAGAAAACTCGCAAAGCAATCGAGTTATGGCAAAGATCGAGTGCTCCTTCAGTTTTGTCTTGACGGGTCCGGTATGAACGGCCACCAGTTTCCCTGCAGAATCAGGCAGATTAAGCTTCCTGTTTTTGGAAAAGAACGGGTTGGTCACTGAGAGGAAGCATCACCTTTTTGGTGTCAAACAACTCTTTGACTTTTCTTAGGACCTGACCTGCCACGGCAGCATAGTCAGCGGTTTTCACCCACGGTTGCACCGCAATTCTGACGCTGGTTTCGGTAAGCTTAGCGATGCCGATAGCCGGGGCCGGATCTTTCAGGATTCGTTCATCGCTGTCCAGAATCTCCTTGAGAAGGCTCTCGATTTTTACAATATCATCCTTGTAATTGAATACCACCTGAAGATCCACAAGGCGAGTCGGCTTCGAACTGTGATTGATGATATTACCCCCGCCAACCTTCGAATTCGGAATGATGATAATCTTGTTGTCAAAACTCTTGAGGGTCGTGGTGAAAATCTCGATTTTTTCGACGAACCCGCTGGCTCCTCCGGCTTCGATGAATTCGCCGAGTTTAAAAGGTTTGAAAACAATCAGCAATGCGCCCGCGGCAAAGTTTGAGAGGGAACCTTGAAGGGCTAAGCCGACAGCCAATCCTGCTGCACCCAGGACAGCTATGAAGGAGGTCGTTTGAATACCCATTTGCCCCAGAGCAGCAAGGATTACGAACGCCATCAAGGCTACATAAGACAGGCTCGCGACAAAAGAAATAAGGGTCGTGTCCACCCTGGTTCTCACCATTACATTCTCAATGACCTTGCGAACGATCTTCGCAGCCAAACGGCCAATCAATAGAATGAGCAGGGCCGCAACTACATTCAGCCCGTAATGGGCTATCAGTTCCTGGGATCTGGAGAGAATCTGTTCCGACATGGCCTCCTCCTTGTCAGGTTTCTTGAAACGTTTGGAATAATAAAGGTGAGATTTTAAAGTTTTGGATAGTACCCATCCCGGATACTGTCAAGGTCATGCCCGGCGGGGCCATTCACGTGTCGATGCCCGGGAATCTCCTGATCACGGATGACAGATCCGGATGGTAATCTTGGGGTGTGCCGCTATCCGGCTTCCCAGCCTGCGCTAAGACTGGAGAAGCTGGGGCCGGGTTGCCGGGCCGGTCAGTCAACCTGCATGGCTCTTTTCTCAGGTTTCCGTCATCAAACAACGGGGACAGGTCGTGTCAAGTTGCCGGTACACGTATTTCCGGACTCGGCTCGTATGTAAGGCCCGAAATGGCGCCTGTAGGATGGGTGGTCATTTTTTATTTCACCAATATTTCACTGATCAACTTTCTCCAAGCAGGCCGAGAGCCGTTTTCATTGCTTCGATCCCGGTCCGTTCGATAAAGCGGGCGGTCCTTTCTCGTTTTTTCCCGTTTGCCTGATAATATTCCAAGGATTTCTTTGCGAGTTCCAAAACCTGGTCAGTTGTCAAATCCTCGGCCAAAACATCGCCGATTCTTGGGTGGCCACCCGAATTACCGCCAAAAATAAAGGTCCACCCATTCTTTTTCCCTTGCACCCCGATATCCCGGACAAAGCTTTCTCCGCATGTCATAGAGCATCCAGAAACACCGATCTTCATTTTGGCGGGCAGCTCCATCCCGAAAAAAAGCTTCTCCAACTCGCGACCAAGTTCAAGGGAGTCCTGAACTCCCAGACTGCAAACAGCCGTACCGGGACAAGCCTGCACATAATGGACGCAAAATTTGGTGGGTTTCGCCGTCTCCATGGCAAGCTCCCTCCAGATCTCCTCAACATCTTCACCCTTTATCCCGAACAGGGCAATTCTCTGGCCGGAAACTGCTTTAACGACTGGTATCCTGTACTTTTTGACAACGAGGGTGAGTTTGTCCAAATTCTCCGGTGTGAGAAGCCCCACAGGCATGCGCGGAAAGATTGCGTAGGTTTCTTTGTCGCGCTGCAAAACAGCTCCCTTAGGTTCAATGTTCATTTCGATTCCTTTCGAGCACTCTGGTTGCGGTTACATCGACAAGCTACTTATACGAATTCATTTGGCGTGCAATAGCACTGCCCCACTAATAACCCGGCTTTTGACCTCTGGCAATGCGTGTCGATATTTCCGGGATGAGTTGCCGGAGCGTTCGGCGGCAGTCAAGAAACAGGAGGTAACTCCGGAGAAAGTTGAGCCCCAAGTGACCTTTTCGGTTGCCGGCCTTCACCATGTTTGACTCATCTCAGTCTGTTTTCTCAGCTTCCCATCTAAGATTTTACGGGGATGTCCTCGGCTCTGGTCATCGTTACTATTATGATCCTGACCGGATGCGGGCGGATTTCTCAGGCGGGGGCGTAATAATTGTTTTTGGAAGAATGTTTTTAATAAGGCCCGAAGGAGAATAATACGCTTCGGGCCTTATTACGAAAGTGAAAGCTTTTGTTTTTACTGAATCCACATAATTTCCGAGGGGTCTATCGTCACGCCGATCGAAGGATGCGTTTCCCATTCTCCATCGACACATTTGGAACAATATATATCCAAGCAATCTTCTGTTCCGTCGGGATATATTATGCCGTTTTCCAAACAACCGTTCTTTTCTTTTTGTTCGGCCATTTTAACCTCCTATGACTAATTCAAATTCTACCGTAAGACGATAAGAATCAGAGCCAATGTTGGCAAGGCGCTTTTCAGTCTGGATCCGCTTTCCACGGCTTCATGGTATAGGATACTACCTTAGGCGTTCTCCATTCTGAAAAGGCCGTTTGACGGTACAAACCGTCAAGTTCCTGCCGGCTCATTGAAGTATTCAAGTAAAAGCTTCCCTTCAGAGGCGAAGAGTCCTTTGTCTCCGAATAAGAAAAGTCCTTCCCTCTGGTTGTTTTGGTTCTCTGACCGAACTTTCGTAGACCGGCGAGACAGCGATATCGAACCTATCGAAAATCGATACAAAATTACGCTGAGATTCTTGGAGTCGAACCGTCTTTTATCTGGTGTCCAGGAGCGGCTGGCACTTGTTATTGTGCCATACAGCGCTCATAGGCCCGATTATAGACGTAGTTCCAGTCATTAGCTGCCTGGGCGCTACCACCCAGCGCGCCAACTCCCCCGCCGATTGCGGCGCCTGTTCCGGCACCTCTGCCGCCACCGATGATTCCTCCTAAGATGGCTCCCGTAGCGGCCCCTCCAAGTGCGCTGCCCAGCACGTCTCCACCTCCATTGCTGTATTGGTCCGCATAGTTCCTGGCATAATCATCGCAACGGGCCGCAGACTTGGCGAAACTCGGTCCGGCTCCTGTAAAAAACATGCCGGCTGTCAAAACTGCCACAATCAAACCCCATGTAATCCGGGAATTTCTTCTCAATCTCATTTCACATCCTCCATGGATTATCATAACCTGCCGGCAATCTCCGGCATGATGTCGGAAAACTTGAACCCGATTAATACCAGACAGTACCTCATGTCCCATCGGGTCACCCTGAAGCAATGAAAAGACCCGTAGGATGTTTGGAGCTTAGCGCAGCCCATCAAGTCTTTTCGTAACAGATGACGCTCCCTGGTCTGATAAGAATATAAGCACTCGGATTTATAATTTGAATTAAGTGGGAATTCAGTATGCGTGAAGTTGATATGACCCGCCCCTGATTTTCGTGCCAGGTTCAAAGTAAGGTGAGATCAGAATTTCAGTGTGGGGAAAGCGTGGCTGTCAACACCATGAAATGTCAGTCTATAAAAAGGTTTTGTCTTGAGTGTCTACCTGATTCCTACCCTAAAATTCGCATTGACATTTGCCTTGGTTACTGGTAGCGGCATTGCTGGCTACTTTGGCTTTGGGGGACAAGCTGCCGGCGTCAACGTTCCACTCGCTTGACACCGGCTCCACGACTTTGCCCCTGACCTCTGTTCATTCCGGAAAGATATGACATGCTCTATCGCTGGGTCTCGCGGCGGTTATTACCGGGGGCTCTCAGGGAATCGGGAGGGCGCTCGGCGAATACCGGGTGGCCGGCGGAAGAAATGTCGTCTCGGCCAATGTGTCGGAAGAGCGTCTTGAAGAAGTGAAAAAATCTGCGCCCGGGGTGCTTGCCGCCGAGATCTTCACAGGCGGACCGGCAGAATCTGCTGCGTTGCCGCTCACCACCGGGATATATCGATACCCATCTTACTAAAAGTTGAACCTTTTCATAATTTCAGGGTGTCCCGAAGGGGCATGACGTGCTGTGGTGAGCGGCGTGACCGAAAAGCTCATCAAGAAAAGCTCCGGACCAGGTCCCGATTGATCGTCTGATCGATCCTTATGGGATCTCGTCCCCGGTTGGAGAGGTTTACCGCAATGAAGCCCAGGCCTGGGATGTGTACTGTATCCACGGCGGCTTGCGGCTTGGGTCGTAGGGTTGGCGGCCCGCGCAGCCTCGAATAACCTGATAAGAGTCGGCGGTTTCGGGGAGAAAGGAGGTTATGCCGCGGGCCCATCGCAACACTTTGAAATAGAGTCGCGGAATACTTTTCATTTTAGACTCAACGCCAAACTGGAGATTCGCACTCGTGCGAACCACCGATCGATGTTGACGGCCTGGAGGACTTACCCTCCACTTGAAAAGGAGCGCCTGTATGGATGTATTAGGGATTGTACTCAGCCTGTTCCTCTTGATGTTCATGGCCTATATGGGGTTTTCGGTGATACTGTTCGCCCCTGTCTTCGCTCTCATGGCGGCGTCTCTGCAGGGGATGCCGATCATGCCTTCCTACACGGAACTCTTTATGGCCAAAGCCGTGGTCTACGTGAAACTCTTTTTCCCGGTGTTCCTGCTTGGCGCGGTGTTTGGGAAAGTGATGGAAGACACGCTTCTGGCAAAGGGAATTTCGCATGCGATTATGCAACGGCTTGGACAAAAACATGCGATCCTTGCAGTGGTCCTTTCTACAGCCATATTGACCTACGGCGGCGTGAGCCTGTTCGTCGTGGTTTTTGCTGTCTACCCTTTTGCGGCGGCGCTGTTCAAAGAAGCCGGAATCCCCAAGCGGTTGATTCCCGGCTGTATCGTCCTGGGCGGCTTCACCTTCACTATGGACGCGTTCCCTGGCACCCCGCAGATCCAGAATATCATTCCGACCAGTTTCTACGGCACTAATGCCTACGCCGCCCCCATATTGGGTTTGCTTGGCGGGACACTGATTTTTATCATTGGAATGTTCTGGTTGGAATACCGGCGCAGAAAAGCAGCGGAGAGGGGGGAGGGCTACGGCGACCACACCCTGAATGAACCGGCGGTTGCAGAGGATGCGGTACTGCCCAAATGGTACATTGGAGTGTTGCCGCTGCTGACGGTGCTAGCTCTGAACTTTATCCTCTCGCGGCTGGTGACATGGAACCCCGACTCGTTCGAGCCGCTGCTCGGCCTTAAGCTCCCTCTCATGGCTACCGCCGTGAAAAACGTGGTCGGCACCTGGGCTCTGATCATCGCCCTTGTGGCCGGCATCCTGCTCACCCTGCTGCTGGGCTACAAGAACCTGCCCAAGAAGAGCGGCGGATTGCAGAAGGCTTTAAACGTGGGCGCCATAGGGTCTCTTCTCGCCATCATGAACACCGCTTCGGAAGTAGGTTACGGCAATGTCATTGCGGCTTTGCCCGGTTTCAAAGCGATCTCTGCTTTTCTTCTCGGGATCAAACTCGGAGTTACGCCGCTTTGGTCGGAAGCTGTTTCCGTAACCACTCTGGCGGGCATAACGGGTTCGGCTTCGGGCGGCATGTCGATCGCGCTCGATCTCATGTCCAAGAATTGGCTGGCATGGGCGAACTCGGTTGGACTTTCCCCGGACGTTCTCCACCGGATAGCTTCGATGGCCTCGGGCGGCTGCGACACTTTTCCGCATAACGGTGCGGTGATCACCCTGCTTGCAGTATGCGGGCTCACACATAAGTAATCCTATCCGGATATCGGGATGATAACCCTGATCAAAACGTCAATGGCGTTTGTGATGGTCCTGTTTTACTCGCTCACGGGGATTTACTAGAAGCCCCCTTTTAAACCCTTGCCCCTGGATTGGCGCGCAGTTTTTGGGGCGCAAAAATCCCCGGGCGCATAGTGAAACGCCTCCGGGAAGGAGTGCTCGGCGCTTTTCCAAAGCGGACTCCATCAGCGGAGGTGTAAGAAAGGAATTTACTCATGGCAGAAATGATCTCCAAAACGGAATTCACCCACCCTATGCTTACGCCGGTCCAGGCGATGCGCACGAAGAAGGGCAAGATAATTTCGGCGGAAGAGGCCGTCGTTCTTATAAGGGACGGCGATACTATAGCGACGGAAGGTTTCGTCGGAACGGGCTTCCCGGAAGAGATCGTCATCCAGCTCAGAGAACATTTTTTGAGGACCGGAGGGCCCAGGAACCTGACCCTTTTTTACGCCGCCGCGCAGGGGGACGGCAAAACCAAAGGCCTGAACCACCTGGGCGTCGAAGGGTTGCTGGGAACGGTCATCGGCGGACACATCGGGCTGGAGCCCGAAATTCAAAAACTTATCAGGGAAAACACGATCTTTGCCTACAACTTTCCTCAGGGCGTGCTCTCTCATCTTTTCCGCGATATCGCCGGGCACAAACCCGGCCATCTCACCCACGTCGGACTTGGGACTTTCGTCGATCCGAGGATTGATGGGGGAAAACTCAATGAGCTTACCAAGACAAAGGGAAAAGACCTGATCAGGTTGATCGATATCGACGGGCAAGAATGCCTTGTCTACAAAACCATGCCCATCGACGTTGCGATCTTGAGGGGAACGACGGCGGATGCAGATGGGAATATCACCATGGAGAAGGAGGCCCTTACCCTGGAAGCGCTTTCCATGGCGATGGCCGCCAGGAATTCAGGCGGAATTGTCATGGTACAGGTTGAACGAATCGCCGATCGTGGGACGCTCAATGCCCGTGAAGTCAAGATCCCGGGAATCCTTGTCGACTGCGTGGTGGTGGCCAAGCCCGAAAATCACTGGCAGACTTTCGTCGAGCCTTATGATCCGGCTTTCAGTTGTGAGATCCGGATGCCCATGCAGTCAATTCCGCCCATGGAAATGGGCCCAAGAAAGGTCATTGCCAGGCGGGCGGCTTTCGAGCTGGTCCCCAACAGTGTGGTCAATCTGGGGCTCGGCATGCCCGAAGGGGTTGCTCAGGTTGCCAACGAAGAGAAGATCATCGAGTACCTTACCCTCAATACCGAAGCCGGCGTCATTGGCGGGCTTCCAAACTCGGGAACCAACTTCGGCACGGGGACCAACATGGTTGCGCTTGTCGACCAGCCCTACCAGTTCGATTTTTACGACGGAGGCGGTCTGGACATGGCATTCCTTGGTGCCGCTGAAGTGGACAAAGAGGGAAACGTCAATGTCAGCAAGTTCGGACCGAGGTTCGTCGGACCGGGCGGATTCATCAACATCAGCCAGAACTCCAAAAACATTATTTTTGTCGGCACTTTCACAGCCGGAGGGCTGAAGGTCGTGGTGGAAGACGGTAAGGTCAGGATCGAGCAGGAGGGAAAAGAGCGCAAGTTCATCGACCAGGTCGAACAGAAAACCTTCAGCGGACGGTATGCCGCAACGAAACAGCAACCTGTGCTCTACGTTACGGAGCGCTGCGTCTTCAGGCTTAGGGAAGATGGCCTGGAACTGATTGAAATAGCTCCAGGAATCGACATGGAGAGGGACGTCCTGGCCCTTATGGATTTTAAACCGATCATCGACAAAGATCCCCAGTTGATGGACTCGAGGATTTTTGATCCTCAGCCGATGGGCCTGGACAGCTATCTGCTGAGCCTGCCGCTCGAAGAGCGCCTGACCTACCATCCCGAGGAGAACCTTTTCTTTGTCAACTTTGAAAACCTTAATGTCAAGTCGTCGCAGGATATCAGTTGGATCAGGGCAATTATCGAGAACATGCTGGCTCCTCTGGGGAAGAAGGTCATGACGATCGTTAACTATGACAATTTCAACATTGCCCCGGATTTGATCGATGAGTATTGGGATATGGTGAAATATGTCATGCGTTTCTTCGAAAGCACTACGCGTTATACGACAAGCACCTTCCTGAGGATGAAACTCGGCGATGAACTGACAAAGCGGGAAGTGGCGCCGCACATTTACGACACCAAAGAACGCGCGCTGCGCGCTCTCCTGCGAAAAAAGAAATAAACCACTCTTTCCTCACGGCGTGCCTGCTCTGTCAGGCACGCCGGTTCGATTTCTATGACGGCGGAGGATCGTATACTGTTCAAGCCGGGCAAACCAAGATTTTCTTTATATTCCACCTGGAGCGACCGGCGAGTCGCACGCCCCATCGGCATATCAGTCTTTCTTCATAATAGCGCTCAAGACAAAATGGCTGATATCTTTGACTTTGACCTCCTCTTTTCCGATACCCTTGACGCCGTCCATGAACATCGAGCGGCAGAACGGGCATGCGGTGCACACAGTATCCGCCCCGGCTTCCACGGCCATCTTAGAGCGCGCGATGTTGATGCGTTCGCCCTCGTTTTCCTCCATCCACATCCCGCCGCCGCCGCCGCCGCAGCAGAAGCTGAGCTTATGGTGCTTGCTCATCTCGGTGGGCGCCGTGCCGGTCGCAGCTTCTATAAGATCGCGAGGCTGCTCGTAAATATCATGATACCTTCCCAGGTAACAGGAATCGTGCCACACGACGTTGCCCATATCGACCTTATTCTTCATCCTTATCTTGCCTTCATCTAAAAGCTTCTTGATGAACTGCGTGTGATGATAAACTTCGTAACCGCCATCGAACTGCTTGTACTCGTTCTTCATTGTGTTGAAGCAGTGCGGGCACACCGTGATGATCTTCTTAACGTTGTAGCCATTGAAGATTTCTACGTTGCCCTGCATCATTGCAGCGGACAGGTATTCATTGCCCAGACGCCGGGCCGTTTCGCCGCAGCACATCTCCTCCTGGCCGAGGATGGCGAAGTCGACGCCCGCTTCTTTGAGAATTTTGGCAGTGTCGATGGCGATGCTCTTGTTTTCCTGGTCAAGAGAAGCGGAACAGCCAAGATAGAGGAGATATTCGGCGCCGTTTTCCTTTTCTGCCATGGTTGGAATATCGAGGTCTGCAGCCCATTCGGCCCGTAAATGCTGGCCGAGGCCCCATGGGTTCGAATTCTTTTCCATGTTGCGCATTGCAAGCTGGACCTCCGAGCTCATCTTCGACTCGGTCAAGACAAGGTAGCGCCTCATATCCATGATAAGTTGCACGTGCTCGATCCACACCGGGCAGCAAGTCTGGCAGGCCTGGCATGAAGTACAGGCCCAGATGAATTTCTCGCTGAATACGTCGCCGATAAGGTTCTTGTTCAGGATTTCGTACTTCTCTTTCATTTCCTCGAGCTTTTCGGCAGACATCTTGCCTTCTTCGAGAATGACGGGCGCGCGCTCGAAGAGGTGTTCCTTCAACTCGTGGACGAGACCTTTGGGAGTAAGTTCCTTGCCCGTATTATAAGCAGGGCACTGTTCCTGGCAGCGACCGCATTCGGTGCAGGCATAAGTGTCGAGGAGCTGTTTCCAGGTAAACTGTTCAGCCGCGTTGACGCCGAACGATTCGGCTTCTTCGTTCTCGAGGTCCATCTTATTGATTACGCCCGTGGCCCCGAAGTCTCGAAGATAGATGTTTGGAATTGCGCCGAGGATGTGAAGGTGCTTGGAGCGCGGAATGTAGTAAATGAAGAAAAGAAGCGACGCGAGATGAATGATCCAGAAAACGCCAAAAACGATCTTAGCGTTTTCTGTGACCGCTCCTTCCTTCGCGGCCGGCACAATGCCTGTGAGTAAGTACGATATCGGCGCCCATGCGGCGCTTATCTCTCCCGCGTTAATTCTCATCGCGGCCATAAGCAGGTAAGTCACGACCAACGTAGTGATAAGGCTGAGAATAATCATTGCATCGATGGTCCCCGACAGGGGGCCTTTAAGCCGCACCGGCTTGATAAAGAGCCTGCGGAACACGGAAACCACTATGGCTATCAATACCCCGAGGCTTATGATGTCCACTATAAACCCGATAACGGCAAAGCCGGGTATATTCCAGAACGAAACTTCCGGGAACACTGCATTGACAAGAAACTCCGCAGTCGCCAGGGAGATGAGCAGAAAGCCCCAAAAAATCACGAAGTGCCCGATGCCTCCAAAAAACATGAGAACGCGCTTTTGGCCGAACACAAATGTCAGCACGCTCGAGACCCTTTTGAGGGGGTTGTCGAACCGTGGCTTCGGATCGGGAATGCCAAGACTTATGGCTTCGTACAGAAACCTCACGCGCGTTGCAAAAAGGTAAAGGACCCCAATGAAAGACAGCATGAACAGAACTCTAACAATGATAAATTCGCTGGGAGTGAGGTACTCGTACATAATGAACCTCCAGATAGTATTGGTGTCCAACACCCGCCGCCAAAGAATGAAGTTTCACGACGCCAGTTTGTGCAGCACGGGTCCGGGCCTGGCGTGATAAACAGCAAGGCGGGGCAGGTCCTGGCAGTCCCCTGCATCCTTCAGGAGTTTCTCTTTGAGCTTTTTTTCAACGGGCTCAGGGACCAGACCGGAGACGCAACCCCCGGCGATGACCACTTCTTTGATAATGCTGGAACTAACGTAGCTGTAGCGCAAACCTGTCATCAGGAAAAATGTTTCGACTTCCTGGCTCAGATTGCGGTTCATCAACGACATAGGAAACTCGTACTCGAAGTCGCTGATTGCCCTGAGTCCCCGGAGAATAGCATTGGCCTGAACGCTTTTTACATAATCTACGAGCAGCCCCTGGAAAACATCCACCGTGACGTGGGACTCGAAGCTGCAGCCTTTGAGGGAGGCTCTAATCAGCTTCATGCGCTCCTCGAGTGAAAAAAGCGGCGGTTTTTTCCCGGTGTTGATAGCGACGGCGATCAAGATCCTGTCGAAAACCCTTAGACCGCGCTCAAGCAGGTCCAGATGGCCGTAGGTGATGGGGTCAAACGAACCGGGATAGACCGCGAGTTTATCCATGCCTCTTTTCCTTTCAAT
>CAVUGX010000006.1:0-85777 GCA_963741035.1 uncultured delta proteobacterium | reverse complement strand
ATGCCCCCCACCAGCACGAGACCGATGGAGTTTCGGGCGGCGGCTCCCGCGCCGGTAACCAGGGTCAGCGGGAAATGGCCGGCGATTGTGGCGGCCGTTGTCATCAGGATCGGCCTCAGACGAATCATGGCCGAATCACGCACCGCCTCCAGCTTGGAGTATCCCTGGAGCTGCAGGTGGTTGGCAAATTCAACGATCAGGATGCCGTTCTTGGACACCAGACCCACCAGGGTTACCAAACCGACCTGGGAGTAGATATTGAGCGAGGTGGTCCAACCGCGGGTCCAGAATTGGACGTTGGGATCGGGCATTTTCAGGAAGGTGAAGAGCAACGCACCGAACATGGCCAGCGGAACCGAACCGGCCAGGATCACGAAGGGATCGCGGAAACTGTTGAACTGGGCCGCCAGCACCAGGAATATCAGGATAACAGCCAGCGCGAACGCGGGAAGGAATTTGTTGCCCTCGGTACGCAGTTGGCGCGACTCCCCGGTGTAGTCCAGTTTATAACCCTCGGGCAAAATCTTGGCCGCCTCGTCCTCTAAGTACCGCAAGGCCTCGTCCAGCGGGCGAATAGCCACACCGCTGATCTTGACCGCGTTCAACTGCTGAAAGCGGTTCAGGGAGCGCGCCACGACCGAGTCACGCAGGGTGGCGACGGTGCTGAGCGGGATCAGTTTGCCATTGGGACCGGTGATGAAGATATCCTTGAGCTGGTCCGGATTGAGGCGGCTGACTCGCTGGATCTGGGGAATGACCTTGTAGCTGCGGCCTGAGATGTCGAAGCGGTTGACGTAGTTGCCTCCCACCATGGCGCCCAGATCGCCGCCGACCTGTCCGAGAGTGAGCCCCAGGGCCGCAACCTTATCACGATCGATTACAAATTCTGACTGGGGCTCGTCTATCTTGACATCGATCAGCGGCGGAAAGGCGAACATGCCGCTTTGGATGGCCTTCAATTGCAGTTTTTGGGCAAATTCCAGAATCTGCGGAGCCTCGGCCGTCGAGGCCAGAATGAATTCCACTGGAAACTGTCCCCCGCCCGGCAGCGCCGGAGGGGTCACCGGGAAGACTCGTATGCCAGGGATCTGCTGCAGTTTCCGCTGTACCTCGGGCATGATCTGAAAGACGTTGCGCTTGCGCTCTTTCCACGGTTTGACCTGCATGCCGCTGAAACCTGAATTGGGCATGGTGGCCTGGAAGGTAAAATCGGTCTCCGGAACGCTCATAAAGACTTTGTTGACCTCTGCGGTGAAACCGCTGTTCTGGTCGAGTGTCGAGTTGGCGGCGGCGTCGACGATGCCGAAAATAACCCCCTGATCCTCCACCGGAGCCAGTTCCTTGGCCGACATAGTGAACAGGGGAATGGTCAGCAGGCTGATCACGATCCAGACCGTGTAAACCGCCGGCCGGGCGTTCAAGGTGTAGTCGAGCAAGCGCCCGTAGACGTTTCTGATACGCTTGAAGCCTCGGGAAATTCGTCCGGCCAGGCCATGTTCATCCATACCCGGTTTCAACAGTCTTGACGACATGACCGGTGTCAGCGTCAGGGCCACAACGCCGGAAATGGTTACCGCACCGGCCAGGGTGAAGGCGAATTCGCGAAACAGCGAACCGGTCAGCCCCCCTTGCAATCCGATGGGCAGATAAACTGCCGCCAGGGTGATAGTCATGGCGATGATCGGTCCGACCAGTTCGCGCGCGCCCACCAAAGCAGCTTCCAGAGGCGATTTTCCCATGCTCAGATGCCGTTCGACGTTTTCCACCACCACGATGGCGTCATCGACCACCAGACCGACCGAGAGCACCACCGCCAGTATGGTCAGCAGGTTGACGGTAAAACCAAAGGCCTGCATCAGGAACACGGCGCCGATCAACGAAATCGGTATGGCCACAACCGGAATCAGCACAGCGCGGAATGATCCCATGAACAGGAAGATGACTATCACGACAATCAGCAACGTATCCCCGAGGGTATTTAGCACCTCGCGAATCGCGCTGGTGATGTAGTTGGTGACATCGTAGGCCACGCGGGACTGCATGCCGCTGGGCAGTTCCTTTTGAATCGCCGCCATCTCAGTCCTGACCTGTCTGATGACGTCCAGAGAGTTGGCGTTGGGGAGCGGCCAGATCCCGATGAATACGGCAGTCTGTCCGGAGAAATGCACTTCGGTGTCGTAGTCCTCCGCTCCCAGGACCACTTGGGCTATATCGCCCAGGCGCACGATGGCGCCTTCCTGGTCGCGCACCGCCAACTGCTTGAATTCTTCAGCCGTATTGAGGTTGGTGTTGGCGGTCAGGTTGACCTGGATGAACGAACCTTTGCTATTGCCCAGAGCCGACAGGAAGTTGTTGGCCGCCAAAACGCTGCGAACCTGCATCGGACTGACGTTGAGGGCCGCCATCCGCTCCGGGTTGAGCCAGATGCGCATGGCGAACGTGCGCGCGCCGAGGATATCGGCCCGCTGCACCCCCTGGATGGCTGAAAGACGCGGCTGAACGATGCGCACCAGGTATTCGGTGATCTCGTTCTGCTTGAGTATGTCCGAGCTGAAACTGAGGTAAGCCGAGGCGAACTCGCTGTCGGCCGATTCGATGTTGATCACCGGCGTCTCCGCCTCAGGGGGCAGGTCGCGGCGCACCTGATCGACCTTGGAGCTGATTTCGGCCAACGCCTTGGTGGCATCGTAATTGAGCTTGAGACGCACCTTGATGGTTGAGGTGCCCAGGGCGCTTTGGGACTCCATGTACTCGATGCCGTCCGCGGCGGCGATGGCTCGTTCCAGCATTGTAGTGACGAAGCCGCGCACCAGGTCGGCGCTCGCGCCGACATAGACCGTGGTGACGGTTACCACTGAGTTTTCGCTGCGCGGATACTGGCGCACGTTGAGGCTGCGGATCGCCTGCAGACCGGCTATAACGATGATCAGGCTGACGACCACAGCCAAAACAGGACGACGTATGAACAGATCGGTAATTTGCATCGGTTAATTATTCTCCGGCCCGGGTGATTGTTTGAAATCCGGAGCAAGGTTGTTGTCGATCACCGCCCTCTGGCCGTTTCGGAGCTTGAAGACCCCTGTGCTGACAACCATTTCCCCTTCCTTGAGACCGCTGGCAACGGAGACGAAATCGCCACGCTTCTCGCCGAGGCGCACGAACTGCTGGCGCAGCTTGAATGATTTTTCATCCTGATCTTTCTCGATGACGAAAACCGAGTCGCTGTAGGAAGCATACAGCACCGCCGTGGCCGGAACGGTCAACACGTTCGAGCGGGCGGGCAGGCCGACCGCGACGTTGACGAACATGCCCGGCCGCAGCTTTTCGCTATGGTTGGCAATAGTTGCCTGGATTTTGATATTGCGGGTGTCACTGTCCACCAAAGGATTGATGGCCGTGATTTTTCCCTCGATCTCCTCCCCGGGCAGGGCGTCACAGGTCACCCGCGTGGACTGTCCGCAGTTCAACCGGGCAAGTTGCTGCTGGGGCAGGCTGAAATCCACGAAAATCGGGTTAAGGGTCTGCAGCGTGACAATGGGATCGCCTTCACGGAGCAGTTGCCCCAGGTTTACCTGGCGGATGCCCAGACGACCGCTGAAAGGCGCGCGAATCGTCTTCTTGCTGATGGTGGCCTGGATACTGTTCACTTGTGCCACGGCCTGCTCGTAAATAGACTCGGCCTTATCGTAATCGGATTGGGAAATTATATTTTCCGCCACCAATTTTTTGGAACGCTCCAACTCGCTGCGAGCCTGTTTTGCCTGGGCAACGGCGCCCGGAAGCTGGGCCTCCTCCGATGAGGTGTCCTGCCGTACAAGCAAGTCGCCGTTTTTCACCTGGCCGCCCGGCTCAAAAGCGATCTTTACCACCTTGCCGGACAAATCGGATGCCACGGTGACCCCTTGGACAGCGGTCAACGAACCGACCGCGGTCAGATCGGATGCCCACGAATCGGTCTTGACCGGGACCGCAGTGACGGTCTCGGGTGGAGGAACGTACGATTTGCCCTGTTTGATCATCGCCGCGATCTGCAGCCATTTGACTCCCGCCAGGGCGGCAATGACAATAACAAGGCCAAGTATGACCAAAATGACGCGTTTTTTCATAAGAGGAAATCTCCGTTTACCGTTCATACCGCTTGACAGGGACTCTATCTTTATCCCTCGTAGCGTGGAATGCCTACTTATTCTCTTTCTTCACCGCTGCTTGATCGCGTTCCGGCTCCTCGCGATTCCACCAGCCGCCGCCCAGCGACTGGAAGAGCGCCGCCGTATCGGCGAAACGGGCCGCCTGAGCCTGGGCCAGGTCGATCCGTGCCTGCTGGTCCTGACGTTGGGCAATGAGCAGGAGCAGGTAATTCCCCGTGCCGCACTCGAATTGACGCTGCGTAAGCTCAAGAGAGCCTCGGGCGGCCCGTTCCGCCTCGACCTGCGCCGCGAGTCTGACCGCATCCGCGTCCAGCGCCTCCAGAACGTCAGCCACATTCTGGAACGCTTCCAGCAAGGTTTCACGATACTGCGCCGCGGCCGCATCATATTCCGCAATGGCAGCCCTTCGCTTGGCGGTCAGTTCGCCACCCCGGAAAATCGGCTGCGCAAGGCCGGCGGCGATACTCCAGACCGAGGAGTTGTTACTGGCCATCTCGGCGAGCGTAAGCGCCTGGGACCCCAAACTCCCGGTCAGGGTGATCTGGGGATAGAGATTTGCGGTTGCAACGCCCACCTGGGCGCTTGCCGCGTGCAGCAGCGCTTCGGCCGCGCGAATGTCCGGCCGCTGTCGCACCAGAGACGACGGCAGGCTAATCGGCAATTCCCCCGGCAGATTCAATTGATCGAGAGTGAATTCAGGAAGACGCGCCTCTCCGGGAAATGTTCCGACATACACGGCCAGTTGGTTGCGAGTCCGGGCCAATTCTTTTTCCAGCGGCGGCAGGTTCGCCCGGAACTGGGCCGCTTGCGCCTGCTGCGTCAGAACTTCGGCGCGCGAGGCCCCGCCCAGCTCGTTATGGCGTTCCACCAGCTTCAACAATTTTTCAGACAGGACGATGATTTCCTCCGTGGCTTTGAGTTGCGACCGAAGGGAGGCTTCTTGAACTGCCGCGGTGACTATGTTGGCGCTGAGGGCAAGGTAAGCGGCTTCCAACTGGTACCCCTGGTAATCGACCTGAGATTGAAGCGCCTCCAGTTCCCGTCTGCCGCCTCCGAAAATGTCGAGGGTGTAGGAAACCGATACCGACGCGTTGAAAAGACCGTAGGTCACGGGAGGAGAATTTGGCAGGCCATATTCCGCGCTTGAGACCTTCTGGCGAGAAGCCCCAAGCGATGCATCTGCCTGCGGAAAGTATTCCGTACCGCTCCGCGCGCGCAGGTTTTCACGCGCCTTGCGCAGTGTTGCCTGCGCTGCGGCCGGAGTCGGACTCTCGGCAAGGGCCTGGCGGATCAGTTGATCGATGGCCGGATTATTGAACAACTGCCACCACTGGGCGGATATTTCCTTGCCCACCGCGAAATACTGGGCTGCTCCGCCGGATACGTTTGCGCCCGCGGTCTCCCGAGGGAGCGCGGTTGAAGTATAGTCCATCACGGATGGCGCTTCCGGTTTTCGAAAATCGGGACCAACCATGCAACCGCTTAAGAAAATGCCCATAACCGCGGTTAGCAGGCTGCATTGCAAAAAATGAAATAATTTCCTCGCTTCTCTTTTCATTTGGAAACTGCTTCCTTCGCTGTACTTGACGATCTTCACTGCCTGGTCGCCTCCGGCACGCTTCTTTGCCGCCCGGATCGGATGCCGTGGATGAATACATCCGTCATTTTCTTCAGATTCTCCTCAAGTGGAGTATCCGGCGACATTGACCAGATAAGCATGGAGCCGAAAATCATCCGATGGAAATATTGGCCCACTGCCTCCGGTGCAATATCGGAACGGATTTCACCGCATTCTTGCCGAAGGGCAATCAACTCTCCGATCACATGGCTGTCGAGGCTAAGCCCCGCCGACATGCGCTTTGTTACAGTTTCGTTTGAAAAGACCGCGGTGAATAAACTTTGGAATAATGCCGGTCTCTTGCGCTCTTCTTCGGTCATTTTCACTGCAAGCTCGAACATGAGCGTTGCCAGCGATGCTTTTGACTTCATTGCGTCAGCGACAAACACCCTGATCTTGCCCATCTGCAGTTCCCCGTATTCCAACAACAAGCTTTCCTTGTTTTCGAAGTAATTGAAAAAAGTACCCTTACCCACGTCGGCCGCTTCGGTTATCGCCTCTATCGTCGTGGCATTGAATCCACGCTCGGCAAATAGCTGAAGCGCGGCGCGAAAGATATTTTCGCGGGTCTCCTCACAGCGTCTTTCACGCCTGCCGATAGGCTTTCTTGAATCCCCGGAGCTGGAGTCGGCTTTATCGTCAATTTTTATATTCAAGATACGCCCTCCGTTTCGTGACCGTCGGACAAGTATGACTATCGATCAAGTATGACTATCGATCAATTATGACCATAGGTCAGGATTTCGCCGATATCAAGAAAAAAGCGGCCCGGCTTCTGTGACATTTTAGCTAAAGGATGGTGCGGGCCGTCTCCCAGCCGGCAATGCGAAAAATGTTCGCAATGCCGGGTCAAGGCCCATGGCATCCGCTATCGCATCTGGGGTATGACCTGAAATTGAGGCGGTGAAGAAATTGGATGGAGCTTTGTTATTTTTGAGCTTGTGTGTTCCCTGGAGTGAATATGGGACAAATGCTGCGTGCCGGCATCGGCTCTAACCGCAGGTTCCGCATTTTTCGCAGTCCTTGGTGAAGTCGTGCCCATCGAGCCGGATCGTGCCGCACCTGCCGCACTTACAACCGTTCCAGTCGTGCCCTTTGTCACGGCTCTTCCCGCATCGTGAACATTTGCAGCCATTCCACTTATGAATACCGAGCACACATTTCAAACCCATGTCTCAAGCCTCTTTCCTTCGCAGACAAAGAATGATTTTGTGCCGTGAGAACTTATCACTATCCACCGTCAAAGAGAAACGACGGTATTATGAGTGACGCTGTTTAGAAATGCAAAAAGAGAATTCCCCTTGAAGCCGCACGCGAACTTTACAGCAGTCTCGAAAACTCCTTTTTTCCGTTTTCTAATCGTCCTGACTCGACGCGCCCGATACAGGCGTCATGTGCTGTTCCAGGATTACCTTCCCTTTAGGATCGAAGATCTTTAACCTGTAGCTCCCATCTCGTTTTTTCGTGGGAGACATACTGTATGTATACCCGTTGTTTTCCCATGTGTAGCTGCCGTGTTCCTGCCAGGACGCCTCGTCGATGGTCAGACACCGTCCTTTCGGATCGCAACCCGTGTACTTGGTATCCGCGGCCGATCCCGATCCTTCAATGGTCACTCTATAGCCTCCACCCCTGAATTCGCTTGAAAAGGCAAAAGCCGGCCGAATCGCCGGTAGGGTCACCAGGGCCGGGACCACTAAAATCAATGTAGTTCCCAATAAGGCGCGCCACAACTTCTCCATCCTCATGCGCTCCTCCTGCAAATTGAGACCTCTAACGAAGTAACAGCATTAAACTTTAGGTATTTCGATCAACCGTAACCAGGTAATTCGAACCCAAACGACCTCAGGGGTTCTTCAAGTACCTGTCTTCCCAGTTTACCACAAGGAAAATGGCTTTCTCTGCATAGAACTGTGCGATACCATCCGCGCAAGCATTATATGTGATCCCGGATGGAGGAAACCCCAAAGAACGAACCAGGGGTCGAGCTTCTTGTTGGCCGTCCCACTGCACGCAGCCTGAAGCGGTCTTGCGCAATCGATTCCTTTTACGTAGAATGATTTTGTCATCCTTCCCGACCACACGTGAAGATTTGGGATAGAAGCCATGTGGATTTGCGAAACCGAAAAAGGTGTGTTCTGGATACGGTATGTACCTCGTCAGGGCAGGGGGGTCTTCGCCCTCGGAATAGAGGGCCTCGAGCTGGGGTCGTACCCGTCGCCGGAAGCCGCGGCAGAAGATGTCTATATCCAGGAGACCGGCTTCCCGGCCTGGGATTCAGCGACTGAAGCACGCAAACCGGCCGACATCTCGGACTGGAAGCGGCTGGACTGCGCGGACTGGGACTGCCGGCCGGATGTGAACGGGCGGCTATGAACTCAGCACATAAGAACATTGCGTTTCAAGGGAAGGGGTCTCCGTCAGCCCGGCTGATGGAGAGGTCCGTTCCGGACCTTTAACCGGGGAGTTGCCGATGTCCAGATGGTTTCTATGTTGCTGCCTGCTTGCCGTCTTTGCCCCTTGCGGCCTGTCCTTTGCCGGTGTTTTCGATATCGCGGAGATCACGGTGGCCCCGTCTCCGGCGGAAGGCAGTTCTCTTGAGTTCGGGCAGGCCGAAAAGGTCCTGGATTTCGACGTGGCGAAAAACGGCCCCGAGACAGCTATATTGGTGGAAAACCGGACCGGGGGCTGTAAGGTGCTGTTCTGGGACCCGGGCACGCCGCAAAACCACGGGGAATGGACGGTCCCGAAAGGATTCTCTCCGAAGGCGCTGGCATGGCATCCGGCGGCAAAAAGCTTTTTTCTTGCAGGAAAACAAGGAAACGAACACGTCATCATGCGGGTAGACGAGGCGGCCGGCGGCTGGAAGACAAAGCCGATTTACAGGACACACCAGGAAATTCGGCGGCTGGTCCCCGGTCCTAGGCCCTATGCGATAGAAGACTTCAGCGCGGATGAACCCACGAGCACCAGTGCCTATCGTATTTTCTTCGGCCTCAAAGGTCAGGACGGCGCCTACTCGATAAAGTCGATTACCGAAGACGGCCTGCGGGAATACCAGGCAGTCGGCCCCAAAAAAGGATTTACCACCTTCAAGGATAGCGACGTACAGCCAAGCCGCATCGAGGCCAGGTCGGCGCTTCCGCTCGCTTTTCATCCAGCGGGTCACATTCTCCTGTGGGAGGATGAAAAACGGGGCTTTCAATATGCAGTCTACGAAAGAGACCATTGGGAAAACAGCATAAAGCTCTCTTACGCCGGCGTTTCGGGGGGGACGCTGACCCCGGCTCCCAATGGCCTTGGACTGTTTCACTGGCTGCCCGGATCTGCCGGTATCACTCTCATCACCCGGCAGGGCATGAAAAAAGATCTCCTTGCCGCCGATTACAGCTTCCTTTCCACTCCATCGTCCGTCCCGGACGGCAAAGGGATCGTGGGCCTGATAAAAAAAGGCAACAGAAGTGTTCTGGCCTACGTGCACGTGGAAGTTCCTCTGGCGGACGTCGCCAACGCCTGGATGTTTGCCGGAGAGGAAGCGGACCGGGACCTTTTCAGCCGCAAAGGGGGACTGCTCAGGGACCTCCCGGATGACCAGCTCTACGCCATGTACGAATCGGAAGCATACAACTGCGGCGGATATGACCGATCCACTCCCACAAGGCCCTACATGGTGACTACGGACGTTTTCTGGGAGCTCCAGGCGGCTGCTTACGAAGGCCTATTTATCGTAAAGGAGAGACAGGAAGCCATACCCGCCTTCTGGGAACTCGTCGATGAGGCGGATGCGTATTTTCGGCGGGTAAAGCCCGATTCCCCCTGGATGAAAGTATTCGCCGTGCTCGAGAGCATGAAAAAACCGGGGGACGAGAGCGAGGAGGTTCGGTCCGAGCGGCTTCGAATTCAAAAAGCCGGCGGCGAGGAGTTCTCGCCGTTTTTAGGACGGAAAGTGGATTACGGCGAATTGAAACCCAGGGGCCACTACAATTCCAGCGAGGATATGAAAGCCTACTTCCAGGCGTTCAAGTACCTGACTATGCCGCCCGAGAAGACGCCTGGCGAGCCCGACCCGCTGCCGCCCGGCGATCTGGTAAACCTGACTCCCGAAATAAAAGCCCGCGCGCTCTCATGGATATCTGCCTACGATTTCTTTATCGCTCCTTCAAGAGGTCCCCTTGTCTGGGGAGACAAAACCCGGCCACCCCCTTATGCAAAACACCCGCTGGAAGAAATGCGGCTTTTTCCACTCTCATGGGGCATGGACAACGAGGTGCTCTTTTCGACGGTTTACCATCAAGACCTGCCCGAGGCCGAACAAATAACCGGTCCTTCGGGGCAGCGGATGATTCCATCCGGTCTGGATGTCGCCTCGGCGCTTGGAAGCCGGTTCGCCACATCGCTCCTTGCAGCCGAGATCGAAAAATACCCTCCTCTCGGGCGAGTTCTAGCCGAACTTCGGAAACGGTTGGCCGAAAACGGGCACGATACTCGGAACGATGCGAATATATATGACCAGTGGATGGCAGCCCTGGGTCTTCAATGGGCGGACGGCGCGGCATCGCCCGGCGGAAGTTTGGACAAGGACCTGTGGCTTGCCAAAAGATTGCAGACGGGGCTCGCATCCTGGGCGACTCTTCGTCATGCAACCGTCCTGGTAAATGAAAGGACCGCGGCGGAGTGCGGTGAAGCGGCATTCGAACCTATTATCCTGACGCCCCCCAGAGGATATGTCGAGCCGGACCCCAAAACGTTCGATGCGATTGCATCACTTTTCGGGTCAATGGAGGATTTTGTGAGATCATGGAACGTCTCATCGAAAGAAACCATTCCGGCCGATGAAGGGGAGGCTCGTGAAGCCCTGAAGGAAGGCATCGTTCGCAGGTTGTCCGAAACGGCCGCAAAAGCCCGGGTCTTTAAGACAATGGCCGAAAAGGAGATCAAGGGCGAACCGCTGTCCAATCAGGAATATGAAGAAATTCTTCTTGTCGGCAGGATAGCCGAGCATCATTTTCTCATTTTCAAGAGTCTTGCCAATAAGGATTATGCTCTATCCAATCCCGATCCAATGCCCAAAATCGCCGATGTTGCAGGAGGCGGGCCTTACAAAATCCCGTTTCTAATGGCGGCTGTGGGCAGACCGATGGAATGGGACCACATTGTGCCGTATTTCGGGCGAAGGCAAGTCACCAAGGGGGCCGTTTACTCCTATTACGAATTCGTCTCGGAACAGCTCATGGACGATGCCGAGTGGCTCCAGGCGCTTCCATCCCGGCAACATCCCGCCTGGATCTCTCCTTTCCTGTCCGGGAGTTCACCCGCATGTCCTCCGCGAAATCCCTATTGACGTTTTTGATCGTCGCGGCGGCTTGCTTTCCGCTTATCCGCCCGGCATACGGGGCCGATCTCGGCGGCGAAGATTCGCAAACGGTCCGCTTGTTATTTACCGGCGACGTTCTCCTTTCGCGCGGAGTGGAGCGCCAGTTGATCCATGATCCGCAAGCCTTCAGCCGGGCGCTCGGCCCCGTTTTGTCGGGTGCGGACCTGGCGATCGGCAACCTGGAAGGGGCGGCGGGCCCGCAGGACGGCTGCCCGGAATCCATGCAGCAGGCGCCCTGCTTTCCCGTCCGGGAAGAGTTTATTCCGCCCCTGCGTTTAGCCGGGTTCAAGGCAATAGGCCTGGAAAACAACCACAGCACGGACCTTGGCCAGGCAGCGAGGCAGGCGACCCGCAGGCTTCTTGAACAAAACGGCCTGACGGCCCTTACATACGAGCAATCCCCTCAATTTATCCGGTTGCACGGCCTGACCGTAGGCATCGTGAGCCTCTCCATGATACCGGGCCGGGACAAACCGGCAGTGGACGTCCCATGCGCGGACCTTCGGCAGAAGCTTCGCCTGGCAAGGAACATTTCGAACCTCGTGGTCGTCTATGTTCACTGGGGAAGTGAATTCCTCGACTGGCCCGACAGAAAACAGCGCCAGGCAGCCGAATGGATCATTATCAACGGCGCCGATATCATCGTGGGCCATCACCCTCATCTCGTTCAAAAGCCTCAATGTCTTCACGGCAAAATAGTCTTTTATTCCCTCGGAAATTTCGTTTTCGATCAAAAATATCCTTCGACCCGCGAAGGCCTCCTGGCGGACTGCCGCATCCGGGGTGACGCCGTATCGTGCTCCGGCCTTCCCACGCGTACTCCCGAGGGCACAACTTTGCCGGTCGTCGAGAAAGAGGATGGCGATACTGAAAAGTCCCTGACGGAAAAGGGCCTGTCAGGATGCGCGTTCAATCTTTCGCCTTCGCTGGTCGTAAACGGCATAACGCTGAGGCCTGCAGACTCATCGGCGCAAGGCGGCCGGCCAGGATTTTCGCTGGAAGCCGTCCGTGAAGGCAAGGTCCTTTGGAGGACAGCTCACGCGAACATAGTATCCATCGACAAAATGAGAACAGGCGGCCCGCAGGGAACTGAGTATCTGTTAACGCTTGAACGCCATTTTTCGACGATGGACGGCGAAAAGGGCTTGCGGCCGTGTGTCTACGAAGCGCGCCCGGACGGTCTTGTCCCGAAGTGGCGCGGGACGGCGCTCGCCTGGCCGCTCCTCGATGCCGTCCTGCTCCCCGGCGATAACGGCGTCTTGTGCGCTCAGCACCGGGGGGATTCATTCATCGTTCCACAGCGGGGCTCGAACGAAAAGCGAATTGCCGCCTATCGCTGGAAGGGATTCGGTTTTGCAGGAATTCAAGATCCGCAGGCGGCCGGATGCTCCGAGGACCTTTTTGAGTGAACTTTTCGTACCGATGAGAAGGGTAAAGGTTTTGGTTGGGAAAAGGCGGTCTCCCATGCCTTGACAAGGAAGGTTGGATTTATCTCGTTTGAACTCGTTGAATTGAGCCCGGCAGGGATGTAACATCGGGGTAGCCCGGATACCTGCTATCCTGTAATATCGGGGTAGCCCGGATACTCGTTATCCGGGCGCGAAGCGCAAGAGGTACGCGACAAAGCTCCAAAAGGGGGCGACAGTGGAGCGCAGGGTCTACCGTTGCAAAGGTCATGCTCATTTCGTAACCTTTTCCTGCTATAGGCGGCGCAGATTCCTTGACGATAACCGAGCGAAAGGCATTGTGATTCACTTTCTTGCCGAGGAACTGAAGAAATCCAACGGATCATGCATAGGCTATGTGATAATGCCCGATCACGTTCATGCTCTTCTATACTTTAAGGAACCCGGCATGATCAGCCGTTTCATTCAGCAGTGGAAGAGAAAATCATCTCATCATATGAAAAAATTCCTGGAGGAGCATCTTCCCGCCTATGTCGCGGAAATAGATCTAAAAGAGCCGATCTGGCAGGCAAGGTTCTACGATTTCAACGTGATCTCTGTAGACAAAGCGAGGGAGAAACTCGAATACATGCACAACAATCCCGTCAGGAAGGGGCTTGTAGCAAACGCCGTGGAGTGGAGTTACGGTTCGGCGAGATGGTATCTTCTGCATCGGTCGGTTGGAATTGAAATAGTATCTTTATCGTAGCCTCTTGCGCTTCGCGCCCGGATAGCCAGTATCCGGGCCACCCGCGGATGTTATGCTCATCGGAAAATACACATCTCGAGAAGACGACATGTTAGCTAACCTGATCCCGGAAGAATCAAAGTTCGCCCTTATAGCTGTTGAGAATGCTTACATACAGTTAAGTTCCAAAGGCCCTCCCGTTCAACTTTCTGACGGTACATGGGTGCTCAAACAAATCCCAGTTGAAATTGACAAAGGATGGAAAGAGTGGATCGGATCACTTCGTTACAATGAATTCGAAAAGGCCAATCTTGTCCTCATACGTGCCCAAAGGTCTCAGAAGCCAGAGATCTTGGACGCTCACCACGAAAAGCTTGGAAAACAATTAATCTTGTTGTTTAACGCAATGCACCTCGGCGGTGTCTTGAGTTACCGGACTTCAAGCCTAATCTTAGGCTCCCACCGCGGTACGGGATTTGAGATTCGTCAGATGGCGAAATTGCCGATGTTTTATCATACCAAGGGCTACAGACGTTCACGTTTGACCGCAAAAAGGATCGGGAAGGCAGCCTTTGTGAGAAGGAGCATGCAGGAGATTGAAGTTGTTGCTGACTCGTTCATTCGCCTTACGCGCGGTTGGAATGTCTTGATGAGTGGGCTTCAGATGAACATGGGAGAAGAGAGAATCCACCAATTCGTACGCGCACTTGAGGCTCTTATATCGCCAGACATTGGAAAGACGAAAAAACAATTTATCCGTAGGTGCCAGACATTTACAACTGCCAATCCGAATAACGACTTGATCTTGGGAGAAGCCTTCGATTTAAGGAGTACGTGTGAGCATCTAAATGACTGGAAATCGGCCCTGGCTCGATACCCAGAGAATGAAAGGGAGAATGTCGCTTTTCTGCGCACCCGGCAGATGGAGAAATTAGCTTGCTTCGCCTACTCTCGAATTCTCGAAAACAGGTCTATCAGGAACCATTTCTCTTCAGATGTCACGATTGGCTCATTCTGGCAAGAACAAGACACCAAAAGAATGAAAATGTGGGGAAGTCAGCTGGATCTCACGTCAGTGCACTAACTGCAGGCCTATTCTTCTTGTTCGCTGCTCTGTTCTCGCATAACCTGACGCTCGTGCACTCTGAGATATTGCCTCCAGCCCCTGGCCGGCGCTGCTCAATTCTGTGTTCGGGCCGATTGAGCAGTCCCGAAAAAATTCATCTCTCTCCTCAATCTGAAGAACTGAAAACCTGAAATCCTCACAGGTCCAAATCATACGATTCCGGGACTGCTGCGCCGGTGTTGCGCCTGGGGCGCCGGCACAGCGGGGATGGATGAATTTCGAAGGGCGGAGGTTCTAAGCCTCGAATGTGTTCTTTTCGGGTGAGCACCTCCGGTGTGAGCGAATCCTGGCAAGTGATTTTCCTCGGATCGGGGCGGCGTCATGATTAGAGTTTTTTCCTTACCCCTATTTTCTTCTGGAGACATCTGACGCACTGAGTTAAAGGTATGCATATTGCCTGTGAATTGCGTCTCAATAAGGACTCCACAATAGAGGAAAAAGGGCCGGCCAAGAAATGTGCGACTTCCCGAATGTCGAAAACAATGATCTCGAGCTTGAACTGCTCAGTGACTTCTGTAGCAACTGGGATCGCAGGATCGAGTTTCTTTCAGACCTGCTGAAGCAGGGGCACGCGGATGAATCCTTGATTCTTTGCTGCTGCTATATTGAGGCTATTGGGAAATGGCTCTGCAAATCCGAGTCGAGCGATCGGGAGACATTTGCAAAAGCTTTGATTCGCTACGGGAGAAACGAAGTCTTCAGCAGGGTAAATCCGGTCCGCCTCCTTTCGGAACTTCAATCGATTGCATCGGCGGGTGATGATTCAGATGCATTTAAACAGATCGCGGCAAAGCTGTCACATGCCTTCGCTGCCTTGCAGGACGGATTTTACCCGGAACAGGAAATTCGAAGTTTCTGCGAGCCGGTGCTGGAGGAGAGAGAATTCCTCATTTTGGACAGGTCGCTCTGGATGGGTAGTCTTGCCGGTTTGGCGCACGGGATAACCGGGTGTGAAGGAATACAGGACGGGGTAATGAGAATAGAAGGATTTAAAGAAGCGGTCCTGGATTGCCGGCTGTTCCACCCCGCATTGAAGCATATTTTCGAGAGCGCAAGGCGACTCATCCTGTCCGGCAAGCTCCGGATCTGGTAGGAATTAGAGATGGTTCGGAACGCGTGCTCAGCTTGTGAAGGCTGGCGCAAGAGCGGTCCACCGTGCCAGAAGAAGGTATGTTCATGTCGCGTCGGCTTTTCCTCTCACCCGCTACTATCGCATCTTATTCGCCTGAGCCTCTCCAACACCATCAGGGGCGGGAACCGAGCTATTGACTGTGCGGAAAAAGGTGTATACTGAAATCGCGGAAACTGGCCTCGTTGACCTGTCGCTTGCATGTTCGTTTGCGAATTAGTATGCTTTTGCGGAGCCTGGCGTTACATCGGATCGGAAGCTATTCGGGCAAAAATTCAATCCCAAAATGCAGTTCGGATGCATGGTGCACGACTTGATGCATTATTCGGGTCACATAGTTGCGCTCAGGAATGGAGGCCGGATCGTCCATCGGAGATGCAATGGCAGACCGATAATAACTTTAATAGGGATTATTGTGGACACCAAAATGATGTATATCGTAGTGTTTGTACTCGGTGCTTTGTTAGTTCTATCAGGCTGTTCGACAATCGCCCCTAAAGACCAAACATTATTGGATGAAACTGTCATCCTGTGTCCCAGTAAAGCAGAATGCGATATAAAATGGGCTGCTGCTAAAGGGTGGGCTCTTAATCACTCAAATATGAAGCTCGACGTTTACAGCGACGATTTTATACAAGCTGATAACACGACAAAAGATTCACGTCATCCGGCGTTCATAATTAGAAAACAACCTACTGTTAATCCAGGAGTTTACGATATTACAATAAATGTGTGGTGTAATAATATTTCAGGATGTGTTCCACCAATAAAGGATGCCGTGTCAGATTTTAACAAGTATGTCAATTCTAACGTTACACATGGCACATCATACTCCCTTAAAGATGGAAACAATGGAGGCATACAACAACCAAAATCAGGCTTCAGGGCCGGAGTTGTAAACAATAAAATAATTGTTAAAATCGTAAATAGTGGGTCTCCAGCGCAAAAGGCAGGGTTAATGGCTAATGATATTATTATAGCGTGTGATAATATGCAAATTATTGACATGGATAGTTTTATTAACCTAATGCAACATGTTCAGTTTGGAGATACAAAACGAATACGTATCCAACGTGGCAATGATATTCTTGACCTATCAATTGTCTATCCTACTTTAGATGAAACAAAGCCCTACGCACCTCAATCCGAAAAAGGTGACACGAAAGCTAAAAGTGACGCTAATTAGACCAAACAGAGCAGGATTTTCAACCGGGGAGCTTCGTTTCGAGCGCCCTCTGATTTAATCATGAATACTCTTTTTATGTAACCCTTTCAGGGTATTACGACTAATTCGCGGCCCTGTTCTCCCCAGGGTGGCGCGGTGCTGACCCTGGGCTACCCTATGCAGCCCTTTCAGGGCAAGAAACTCAAAATCCCCCACAGGGCGAGTTCGCAGCAGACAGATGCTGCCCTCTCTCGTCTGCAGGTACTCGGTTGCCGGATGAACCGGTTTTTCTGCGTTGCGCGCAGCATCTGACGCGGTATCTTTTTTATTTGAGGTAGACCACTATGGGGAGCCTTTTCTCAGTAACCGGCTAAAGAGCTTTGCACATCAATGACTCCCCAGGAATTGACCATTCATGTTGCCGTAGTGGGGCTGAAAACAAAAATCGAGGAATCCCATCCTCTGATAGAGAGAACGGGCCGGATTTCCTTCCAACACCCTGAGCAATATGATACGCAACCTAATATCGGTAAGTCCTAACCGAAGTATTTGTAAAGTTGTGTCTATTTTCCGAAAATAAACGTTAACCTTATATACGTGCGTCCATTCTCCTTCGCAACATTACGAGTATTGGTTAATAAAGTTTCCGGTTGCCGTAGTGGTTGTTGTAGAACCGAGGTTGGCAAGCAGGTCTTGAAGGAAAGCCTGCAAGTCCGTGCTGGTGGATGTGCCTGCAGTGCTGCTCGATGTGCCTGCGGTGCTGCTCGTGCCGCTCGATGAGCTGGCGCCGGAAGCTGACTGAAGCGACGAAACCAGGTTGTTGAAGTCGGTTTGCAGTGTGCTGAGGTTGTTGTTCGTTGGGGAAGTGGAGGATGAACCGGCCGAACTGGCCTCCAACTGCGAAATCAGTTGCTCCAGCTTACTCGAAAAAGTTGAGTAAGGGGATGCCGCCGTCGAAGACGTAGCGGAGGACGAGTTGCCGCTTGAAGAGGATGTGGCTGTCGAGGATACGGCGGAAGTCGAGCCGCCGCCTGAACCCGATTCCTCTTCCGCGGCCTCGAACAGATCGTGCATGAACTTTCCGAGTCCGTGTGCGTGCCCATGTCCATGGCCCCCGCCCCCGGTAGGTTGGGTCGAGTTGGCAGCAGAGGCGGAGCTGTCGGAAGTCAAGTTCGCGCTCCAGTTCGACGGGACACCGCCCGGCTGAGTAGGCATCGAAAGTCCAATCTGACTCAACGCCTCCGTGACACTTTGCATGAAAGTATTACCCCCTCCCGAGTTTGGTTGGCTGCCCGAAACGGTTGTGCCTGAGCTGGCGCCACCGCTATTTGGCTGCTGGAGCAGGGAAAGGTAGTCGGTGTAGAGCGAATCCGTGCCGTTAATCGCGGAAATGGACATGGTGTTCTCCTCTTAATGTGGTGTTGCGAAACGTAGCCCTTTGAAGGGACGCCCATTGTTAAGCTGCACGTTGTTATCCGTCCTTTCGCATTGGTTATCGCGATTCCGTTTTGTGTTTGTTGGAGGCAATAAGCGGACCTCATTGGGGAAATCGCTGTAAGGAAGCGCCGGCAATAACGTAAAGATTTGTAATCGTCATTATGCTTGATACGGAAAGTCGCCTCTGGTGCTGGTTCGCCGGAGGCGGCCCACGAGTGTATAATTTGGAACCGGATTGAGTCAGGGTAAAAAGGACTGTGGAGATTCCAAATTTCTTTGGCCAAGTGCCGCGCTGTTCTACCGAGGATTACAAAAAGTGCCGACCGGGTCGGAAGATTTTTCCACATTGCCTGTGAATTGCGTCTCGCGATGCAATACGGATATCACCAGTCTCAGCTCATTCTTGGCTGGGGCACGGTTCGTGCCGGCTGGTCGAGTTCGTTCCTGACAGCCAATCCCAGTTTCTCCAGTATATAGGGTTTTTTCACGTAAGCTCCCGCGCCCAATGCCTGCGCTCTATTCACCCGTTCCGTCTCGGAAAAACCACTGACGATGATCGCTCTCTGATGAGGATAGATTTCAAGTATTTTGGAATAAGTGTCGAGACCATCCATGCCGGGGTCCATGATCATATCTAAAACAACCAAATCAACCGGGTTGTGCTTTAGATACTCCACCGCTTCTTCACCGCCGGCAAGACTGACAGCGATGTAATTCAGCTTCTTGAGCATCGTGCAGGCGAGCTCCCGCTGCTCTTTAACGTCATCCACAATCAGGATGGATTCAGCGTTTCCCATGTATTCAGCAGCGGATACGGGAACCTGTTCCTCGGTTATCGCCTCCCTTGTCACAGGAAAATACAGCGTGAAAATGGTTCCTTTGCCTTCTTGACTTTCCACATTGATATATCCCAGATGATCTTTGACCGTACCCCAAATCACAGCCAGCCCCAGCCCTGTCCCGCTGCGACCCATGACTTTTTTCGTATAGAAAGGCTCGAATATGCGCTTCAGATCACGGGCCGGTATCCCTTCACCCGTGTCCGATACGGACAGAACTACATAGTCCCCCTCCCGAACCTCATCGTATCCGGAAACAGGTTTATCCAGATACTGATTCCCGGTCTTAATGGTGACTACGCCATCCTGAGGCATAGCTTCAGCGGCATTGCTCACCAGATTCATCAGCGTTTTGCCCAGATGAACGTCAGAACCCGATATATTAAGGAGGCGCGCTTCCAAATCGGTCTTGAGGTGCACGTTGAGATGATAGGAAGCGATCTTTGCGAACTCGGGGGAGTTCCGGCATTCCAGGACGATGTTATTCAAATTCAACACTTTTCTGTTGGAAACCCCCCTCCTCGCCAGGGTCAGAAGATCCTGAACAATCGCCGCTGCCTTCTGGCCACCTTTCAGAATTGCTTTTGCTGTAGATCTTGCCGAATCGGATTCACCCGAATCATTTAGAAGCAGCTCGGAATAGCCGACGACAACACCAAGAACATTGTTGAGATCATGAGCCACTCCGCCGGCCAAAGTGCCCAGGGCCTCCATTTTTTCGGCATGTTGCAAACGATCTTCCAGCCTCCTTCGTTCTTCATCGTCCCGCCTAAGCTCCGTGATGTCACGAGTCATATTGAGAAGCACGTCTTCCTGGTTGACATGTATAATCCGGGCGGACATCAGGCCGATTATGATCCGCCCATCCTTTCCGCGAAACCTGGCTTCAAAGTTTTCTACGAAACCGGTTCTCCTAAGGGCATCGATAACGCGTTCCCTGTCTTTGGGGTCATCCCAGATGTTCAGTCCAAGGGACGTTTTTCCAATGGCCTCATCACGCGTGTAGCCGGTGAATCTGGTAAAGCCGTCATTTGTATCAAGAAACATTCCGTCGGAAACTCGATTGATATTTATCGAGTCGAGACTGGTCTGAAAAGCCAGCCGGAACTTTTCTTCACTTTCTCTCAGTGTTTCCTGCGTAATCTTCCGCTCGGCAATTTCCTGGCGAAGGGTTCCATTTGCTCTTCGCACCTCTTCGAGAAGCTTCAGGTTTTCGAACTTTAAAGCAATCGCAGAGGTGATGAACGTGTTATGTTTGAATGAATAGCTACGGACGGTTAATAGGTAAAGGACGATCAGGAGGCCTATGGTATATCCAAATTCTCCACCTTCCGAAGCGAAGCGGATCACGTAAAACAGCGCTGCCGGCCCGGCCCATGCCATAGGGGCCAACCTCATGGAAGAATGAGATATGGTTGTCGTTGCGGCAAGACTGCCCATTACAAGAACAAAGAGGCACATCAGTTTGGGATTACCGGCAGGGAAAATGATAAAGGCCGAGAGTCCCCAGATTATCCCCGAAATTAGTGCCAGGATCAAATAAGTATTTTCCCAGGGCTTCTCGGTAAATGAATCCTCCCGAACCTTGCTGAACCTATGGAAAAGCATGATCTCGCCGAGTACGGTTAACAGGACCAGCGTGACCCATCCCAAAATGTTTGCGTAAGGGACGATATCACGCACCACATAACAAAGAATGAGAGCAACGATTGAAGATGCCCATTGCTTCGCCGGAAGCTGCGCCATTGCAAGCCGGATTTGTTCTCTCAGGACGCCGGTCCCGATGTCGTTGTCGGCCTCGATTTCGCTGTCCGTGTTCCAGCACTCGCCTGGCTTCTCACCGCCCTGCGGCATGATTCCCTCCAAAAAAGTTCGTGAAACATGTACACGCTCTGTAAGAGACCGTCTCATCAGTTAATGTGGGTTGATAGCACACCTTTCGTTTGTCCGTCTATAGCTTGCGCCCCACCGTGCCGTGGCAGACGCTTTTCCCGGAAATAAGTTGGGTCTTCCGGCAATGAGTACCCGTGGTTCGGATTTTTGTCCCGAGGGGCTGCATATAATAGCCCAGGGTCAGAGGAGCGCCACCCTGGGGTTGTGACCGCCAACAAGAACCAGTTTTTACCCTGTAGGGGTTGCATAGCCGGTCCTTTGATGTTCGAGCACCTGTGATTTAATAATGAATACCCTTTTATGTAACCCTTTCAGGGTATTACGACTAATTTGCGGCCCTGTTCCCCCCAGGGCGACGCGGTGCTGACCCTGGGCTACCCTATGCAGCCCTTTCAGGGCAAGAAACTCAAAATCCCCCACAGGGCGAATTCACAGCAGACAGATGCTGCCCTCTCTCGTCTGCAGGTACTCGGTTGTTGGATGAATGTTCAACGACAATTATTTATCCCGGACAGGAATTTTGGTTGTCGCCAAGCGGGAATTATAATCGTCGCTGATCAGATGAACCAATAAGTTGGCGGTTTCTCACCCCTCTTGTTCAAATTTGGTGAAAAACGTGGCATTCTGTCATGAGCAAGGTCCAGAGGCCAGTTTCCGAGCGCTCAGGCCCAAGCTGCCTCGTATCCCTTTGCTTTGCGGTGCTTTGAGCAATGACTCTGAGTTCGACCCGGGAGTAATCCGCTACGAATCACCTTCTTTCCACTTCCGATTTCATTGACTTTCACACAAAAGTCACGTCAGTCTAACAACGACACTCTATTAGAATGTAATCGCAAGGGGCATCGCAGCCGCGAGCTGCGGTTCTCGACTAAAAGGTCAAATAGCCTTTATGATGCAGTTCGGAATCCATCATTTCAAGTTCTCGCGCACCTGAAATAACGATGTCGGGGTCCGGCTCGTAATCCAGGTTGGGATTCACTCTACTGTAAGGGGCAGCGTTGAGCATGACCTTCATTGCGTTCAACCTGGCCCTGCGTTTATCATGAGATCTTATTATGGTCCATGGCGCCTCAACGGTATGAGTTCTTTTCAGCATTTCATGTTTTACATTGGTAAAGTCATCCCATCGTTCCTGGGCTTGTACATCGATTTCGCTCAGCTTCCACTTCCGCAGCGGATCTGTGCGTCTACGTTCGAAACGCTCTGCCTGAGTACTTTTATCGACGCTAAAGTAGAACTTTATTAAAATAGTGCCCTGCATAATCAAATCTTTTTCGAACCATACTACGCCATTCATGAAATCTTCGTATTCCCGTTCGGTACAGAATCCGAAGACGCGCTCCACCATGGCGCGGTTATACCAACTGCGGTCGAATAACACGATTTCGCCGCCGCGAGGGAAGTTGGCGACGTATTTTTGATAATACCATTGGGTTTTCTGCTCATCTGTGGGCGAAGGCAGGGCAACGACCCGAAAGTGCCTTTCATTCATGTAGCGGGTGATTCTTCGAATCGCGCCACCCTTGCCGGCAGCGTCCCGGCCCTCAAATAGAACAATCATTCGCTTTTTAGTCTCTTCCAGGTAAGCCTGCAAGCTAAGCAGTTCGGTCTGATAAGGTTTTAGTTTTTCATCGCTCCGGGCAGATTCGAGAGCATATTGTTCGAATTCGCTGGAGCAGGCCCCTTCGTTCTCGCGGAGTCGCGTATAGTCTTGGAGAAGGTCTTGTAACAGGACCTGCTTTCCATCATAAACCACATAGATTTCCTTATTGTTCATTTGTATCTCCTGAATGTTCTCTTCGTACTTAGAAGAAGCCCTGTTCGACAAGGTCACCCAAGAATTGTACATAGCCCATGATTCTGAGAGAATCCGGCAAGTTAAGTAAATCTCGCGCGCCTCTCATGTAATAGAGGCCGCGGTCTTCATCGATTTGTTCGAAGGAATTACTTTCTATAGATATTGACGTTGACGCTATTGGCGAAAGAATGTCTGCCATTTCCAATTGAATTGGAACGTTATCGAATGAGAATAAGCATCTTGATCTGTGCTTCTTTATTTTTATGCATTTTATTGCCGGATTGAAGAGAGATATCCCATACTGTAGATCATCAATGTTATTGCATCCGGATCTAAATATCTCAGGCACTTTGACACATAAATCGTTTTCCAGAAGATCGATAGCGGAACGATCCAGCGGAAATTTGTATTTAAGATGTTTACCCTCTTCCCACAGTTCAAATCCATCGGGTGTGGTCCTTAACAGGTGTTTAAATTTAAGTCTTTTCCTTCGAATTTTGATATTCGCCTTACAACTTGGACTCCATAAGTATTTGTCTGTGACATCACTCGACTCAAGGGGTGTGGAGCACATCCTTTCAATATGACTGCGATGTTCCCGGGGAAGTATTCCGAACACCCGCCATTCCCAATGAATGCCTTTGTTCATGGGCTTGCTTCCGAGGATGGCTGCATCATTAACGGACTGACTGGTCGTGACGCCCATTACGTTATCCTTTTCCCTCAAGGGACACTATTTCCCGTCAAGAAATACTGCCTCAGTTTCGGGGCTAATATTTTCCTCGAAATATCTGAATTACTTTGAATGGAAATAATGAAGTTTTCCATGATCTCGGATTGAAAATGTATGTTCATTAAGGGATTCAGGTCAAGAACTGGTTTCAGGAAAGAGGAATAAGCGCGGGAAAGAACCTTTGGTTCTGCGGAATAACCTATAATTTCCCTGGCAAAGACCGTTTCCACATGATAGGCCATTATCAGGTATAAATCCAACTTCATCGTGCCGGCAAATTCCCGAATCGTGAACAACACGTCCGGATTCTGACTGAGCCATCGTTCGAGCTTGATCGGTATTACGCTGATGCCGAAACGGAATTCGTTTGCTGTCCAGACTTTAAAATCTTTAATCATGGCGTCATGAGGAGCCAGTGACGAAAGATCGGATCGTTTCTCCATCAGCTTTTCGAACAACTTTGTGCGAGAAAATGGGCCGAGTTTGAGCAGACGCGATGCTATAGAAACATCTTTTTCCCGGCAGCGTCCTTTCGAAGGATCCAGGTTCACCGTATCCAACAGGATTGGACCGAAAAGAAACTTGACCAGGTGCGTGTCAAGCAGTTCCGGCGCTGTGTCTAAAATGCACTCGGCCACCAGAGTGGCGCAGGAACCCACGGGCTCGATTACACGGTGTGCGATATTCAAGAACTGTTTTTCGTCAACATGATGGTCCATGATTTCTACAACGGCATTTTTCAAATGGGACTGTGAAGGAGACAAGTCATTGTGGTCGATCAGGGTCAACTTCAAGCGCCCGGCCAGGTGAGGTTCTTCCGGATGGAAACAATCCTGAAATGCGAGATTTTCTATATCCACACCGGCATCGGCGAACAGGAATATGACTTCCGGCCGTAAACGGATATCGGACGATCTTGTATTGATTAGCGGCACGATGTTGATGTCATTTCTGGAGGAGTGGTGGTGAAGAAAGTACGCATACATAGAAGCTGAGACTATGGAATCCAAATCGGCACTTTCATTTCCCATGACGATGTGTTGAAACAGGTCAGACTTCATCTGCCTTCTTGCGTTTAGCAGGTAGGAATTGAAGTCGCCGACGCCGAAGGCTTTAACCGTCATTTGCTCTTTCCCGCAGGACGAAGTGCCCTTTCAGCCGGCCCGGGAGGCGGTGATGCTCAAAGTTGCAGCGATCCATGTTATGCTTCCGCCGACGTAATTTCATTCGAGCCGAAATCCAACTCCATTTCCACCGCCAACAGGGGGCCCTGGAAATCCATTGGGAAAACGTACGGCATCCTTTCAGTTTAAATAATGTCAACTTTTCTGAACGCAACTCCGGGGATTGCCGCCAAACGGGTTGCCGACCAGCCACTTCTCGATCCTGCCAAAAGCCTCGATAAGCTCCGCCTCCGTGCCCCCGAAAGACATGCGAAGGTGGTGTTCGCCGTGCGGGCCGAATGCCGCGCCGGGGATGGTGATTACGCGAGCCTCGTTCAAGAGCTTCAAAGCGTAAGTCATCGAATCGACCCCGGGCACATCGAATTTTGCCATGAGGTAGTAGGCGCCCCGGGGGCGGATTACGCTGAATTGGTCCCGCATCCTTTCGAGTTTTTCGATGGCCAGATCGCGGCGCGCCTGGAGGGTGCCGCGCATCACCTCTACGCGCACCTGGGGGCCTTCGAGCGCCGCCAGCGCCGCGAACTGTGACAATGTAGGCGCGCAGATCGCCACTGCGTCGTGCACCTTCATTATATGGTCCATGATTTCTCCCGGAGCAAAAACGAACCCCACCCGCCAGCCCGTCATGGCGTATTTTTTGGAAAAGCTGAAAACGGCTATCAGCCGGTCCCGTATTTCGGGAAAGGAAGTCAGGCTGCAGAAGGGTTCCCCGTCGTAGACAAGAAAATCGTATGTTTCATCGGCGATTATAAAAAGATCGTGTTCAAGCGCCAGCAGAGCAACAGCCTCCAGGCTCTCGCGCGAAAAATTAGCGCCTGTCGGGTTGTGGGGATTGCACAGGACTATTGCCCTGGTTTTCGGAGTAATGGCCCTTCGCATGGCATCGGGGTCGAGTTGCCAGGTCGTCCCGTCCAGCGGGGCGAAAACCGGGACTCCTTCCGCCAGGAGCACCTGTTCTATGTGAGAAGCGTAATTCGGCGAAGGAAGAATCACTTCATCTCCCCGGTCGACCAGGGTGAGAAGCGCAGCCGAAAGTCCTTCCATGGCGCCCACCGTGATGCAGATTTCACTTTCCGGGTCGGCCTCTACCCCTCGCTGCGAGCGAAGATAATTTGAGACCGCCCGCCGCAGGACAGGCAGTCCGGGGCCGAGAGAATATTTCCCGCTGTCGGGTTCGTCCTGCATCACCTTCCAGACCGCCTCCCGGATATGCAAAGGTGTGGAAAAAGAGGGTATACCCTGCCCGAGTGAAACACAGCCTTCCAGCCGGCTTGCCAGAAGCGGCATTTCTTTTATTGCCGAAATGGTGATCTGCCTTACCCGCTTGCTTATGCCGCGGGTCCGGAACTTTTTACCGGATGCCGCAAGGGCCGATCTGGTTTGTGAAGACAAATTATGGTCCTTTCCCGGCGCCGTATCGAAAGGGGGGATTCAAGCCCGGTCCCCCTTTCTACAAAAAAATCTTTCCGGGGTTCAGAATGAAATTGGGGTCAAATACCTTCTTTATCTCTTTCTGGACGTCGATGCTCGCCTGTGAAAGCTCCATCGGGAGGTAGCGCATCTTGGCAGCCCCGATGCCGTGTTCGCCCGATATCGTGCCCTGCATTGCAAGCACCGCCTCCAGCACCTTTGCGATCCCCTCCTGCACCTCCTGCATGCGCTCCCGGGATTCGGCGGTGATGTTGAGATGGATATTGCCGTCTCCCGCGTGCCCGAACGAAAAAATCTTCATCCCGAACCGCCGTTCCATTTCCGGAAGGCCCGCCACGAATTCGGCAATCCGGGCGATCGGGACCACTATGTCTTCGGGTATGTAGACCGCGGAGTTTTGTTCGATTCGGAGCGATACCTGCCGCCGCACTTCCCACATGCGGGAGCGCTTTTGAGAATCCGGGGCGAGCAGGGCGTCGATCGCGCCGGCTTCCATACAGATCTGGCCGACGGCTTCCATCTCCCGATCGATCACCTGCGCCGCGCCGTCCAACTCGACGAGGAGAAAAGCGCCGGACTTATCCACGCCTTCGGACGGCAGGAGGTCGCCCACAAGCTGCAGGCAGTGGCGGTCCAGAAACTCCATGGCGCACGGAACGTGGCCGGCCGCGAGGACCGAACTGACCGCCCGCATGGCCGAGGAAAGGTCCGGAAAAAGGACTACCATCGTGGTCAGGGCGGGGGGGTGCGGTATGAGCTTGATGTAGAGCCTGGTGATTATCCCGAGAGTGCCTTCGGAACCGACGAGCAGGTGGGCGAGATCGTAGCCCACGACCCCTTTCCTGGTGCGGACGCCGGCCGTGATTTTTTTGCCGTTTGCCAGCACCGCGTCCAGGCCGAGCACGTAGTCGCGTGTCGTCCCGTACTTGATGCAGGAAGGCCCGCCGGCATTGGTCGCGCAATTCCCGCCGATCGAGCAGGTGTCCAAGCTGGCCGGGTCGGGAGGGTAGAAAAGGCCGTGCTTTTTTGCGGCGGCTTTGAGATCGGCCGTGACCACTCCGGGTTCGGTTACCGCAAGGAGATTGGCCGCGTCTATACTCAGAATATTATTCATTCTGGACAGCGAAAGGACTATTCCTCCGCATACCGGTACGGCCCCGCCGGCAAGGCCCGTGCCCAGACCTCTCGGAGTTACGGGGACCCGAAACCGGTTGGCGAGGCGCACCACGGCAAGGACCTGGTCTTCGTTTTCCGCTTCGACGAGGGCTTCAGGCGGGCAGGCGAGGTCCCCTGCATCTTTGCCGTACTCGGAAAGCCTTTCCGGGTCGAGTACAACCGCTTTTTCCCCAACTGCGTCCCGCAAATCGGAAAGTATCTCGGCGGTTACGGGCGAATAAGTGACTGGAAAGCCCATCGACCCTTACCCCTCTTGATTCTCGAAACCCGGAATCCGGTATCGATTTTCGAGGAATTCCAAAATGCGGCTCGCAAACGAGACGATGATCAGATAGACCGCGCCCACTGCCAGGAAAACCTCGGTGTACCTGAATGTGTGCGCAGCGAGGATTTTTGCCTCACCGGTCAGTTCGATGCACGTGATCATGTAAGCGAGGGAGGAATATTTGATAAGGTAGATAATTTCATTGCCTGAGCCCGGGAGGGCCCGCCTCATTGCCTGGGGCATTATGACAGAAACGATCGTCTGAATTTTACTGAACCCCAAAGCCTGGGCCGCGAGCATCTGCCCCTTCTTGATGGACAGCAGTGCCCCGCGGATGTACTCGGATTGATAGGCCCCGCTGCAGAGTGTAAAACCGAGGACGGACGCAACGAACGGCGAAAAGTAGATCCCGAAGTAGGGGAGCCCGAAGTACCAGATAAAAAGCTGCACGACCAGCGGGACGCCGCGGAAGATCATGACGAACGCGTTGGCCAGAGCGGCTACAAAGCGATTTCCATAGACTCTCGCGGCGGCGACCACGATCCCCACGCACAGCCCGAGAACCGCCGACGGCACGATCAGCAGAATGCTGGTCCGAAAGCCTTTGAGCAGCACAGGCGCGATTCCATCGCGAAGGAAAGAAAACCATTCCATCGAACGCTCTAAACCTCGCCGTACAGGTCTGTTACTTTAGAACAAAACTCTCTCGTGCGCTCGCATTCGGCGTTGGAGAAAATCTTCCGGGGCGCTCCCTGTTCGACTATCTGGCCGTTTTCCATGAAAATGATCTCGTCTGCCATCGTTCTGGAAAATCCGATCTGGTGGGTCGCCATGATCATCGTCATTCCGTTTGCCACGAGGTCGCGTATGACAGCGTGCACCTCTCCTATGAGTTCGGGGTCCAGCGCGGATGTGGGTTCGTCGAGGAGCATCACTTTGGGGTCCATGGCGAGCGCCCGCGCGATCGAGACCCTCTGCTTCTGTCCGCCGGACAGTTGTGCCGGATATTGCTTTGCATATTCCTTCAGGCCGACCCGTTCGAGTTCGGCATCGGCCCTGTCGGTCGCGGCCCTTTTATCCATGCCTTTTACCCGCATGAGTCCAATTTTTACGTTTTCCAGAGCAGTAAGGTGGTCGAAAAGGTTGAAATCCTGGAAAATCATCCCGACTTGTTGGCGGATCGCATACAGCTCGCTTTTCTTCTTCCGGTCGATTTTATGTCCTTCGAGCCAGACATCTCCCGCGTCGGGCATAACCAGGAAGTTGAGACACTGGAGAAGGGTACTTTTCCCGGCCCCCGAAGGACCGATCAGGACCTTGAGTTCACCTTTGGAGATCGACAGGCTGACGCCCCGCAGGATTTCCACGTCTCCGTAGGTCTTTCTTATATTTTCGGCCCAGAGGATCATTTCCCCACGCTTTCAAGAGGACGTTACCGGATATAGCCGTGAATTCTCACCTTGTGTTCAAGAATCCGCAGGGCCTTGATACCCAGGTAGGTCAGGAAGAGGTAAATCAAGCCCGCCGCGATATACAAAGGCATATGCTGATAGGTCCTTGACGCCACGAAATGCGTTCTTGCCATGATTTCCGCGACACCGAGGGCGAAGGTTACCGCGGAGTCTTTGAGGACTATGGAGTATTCGTTCGACCACCCGGGAATGGACAGGCGCAGGGCCTGCGGAAGAATAATAAAAAGTATCGTCTGCGTGTCGCTCATGCCGAGCGCGCGCGCCGCTTTGAACTGTCCCGCGGGAAGGGCGCCTATCGCCCCTCTGAAGATCTGCGACTGGTAGGCGGAACTGATGAGCCCCAGGACGATTATGGCGACGGAAAAGGCCGACAGATTGAGTCCGACAAGACTGCAGAACCCGAAATAAAAAAGGAAAAGCAGCACCAGCAGCGGAATCCCGCGAAAAAACCATACGTAGACGCCGATCAGCCGTTGCAGCGGCCTGCGTCCATACACCTGCCCGACGGCCAGGGGAATTCCCGCAAGAAGGCCGAAGATCATCGCGCCCGCCACCACTGCGATCGTTACAAAGGCCCCCTCGAGCATGTAGGGCAGGGCGTCGATTACTGCATTGAGGCTTTCGGGCATATGTTGGAGAATCCCACGATTGTCTTGGGCCCGCCGTTCCTTCCGGACCGCTTGCGCGGCCGGCGCGGGGAAGTCAAAAAACCCGGCAAGTTTCCGAGCAACACACTTGCCGGGTTTAAATCTCCCTGGTACCGCAAAACCGGGCTAGAGCTGGTACTTTTTCTTAAACTCTTCCCACTTGGGGCTTGCCTTTATTCTTTTCAAACCTTCATCGAGTTTTTTCAGAAGCTCCGTGTCTTCTTTTCGCGTGGCGTAAGCAAAAGCTTCGTCGGGCATGTAGAATCCCCCGATGATTTTCACCGGTTTTTTTCTCGCGGCGTCTTCCGCGGGCGCATCATCCATGGCTGCGGCAAGTATCCTGCCGTTGATAATGTCTTCGATCGCAAGCGGCGCCGAATCGTAATAAACGAGTTCGAATTTCATGCCCCGTTTTTTCAGCAGGTTATCCTCGACCCATTTTGCCTCGGACGTTCCTCTCTGGGTGCCGATCTTTTTCCCTTCTGCCAGCGCGGTTTCCGTGGTGAGCGGTGAATCGCTCTTCGCCACCAGAACATGCTTGACTGTCCAGTAAGGTTCGGTGAAATCGACTTCCTTCTTGCGTGCTTCGTTAATGCTGAGGCCGGAAGCGATAAAATCGATCTTTTTTGCTTTGAGGCTCGGAACTATGGTGTCCCAGTCCATCGGCTGGTGTTTCACCTTAAATCCCATTTCCTGCGCAATCCAGTTGACAACTGCAACGTCGAAACCGTCAGGGTTGCCTGCCTTATCCACGAAAGCAAATGGTGGGAAGTTGGCATCTATGCCGTTGATGTACTCCTTTTCTTCGGCAAAGGCGGGCGAGCTGAAAAGCCCGAAAAATCCCAACAGCACAGCCAAAACGATAAAACCTGCCGCCGCTTTCCTCATCGAAATCCCCCTCTTGGAGTAAGAAACGATTCCTCATGGCCAAACGATTCAGCATTTCAGTTTTAGGCAACATGCACTTATAACAAAGAAAAGCCCGGCAGATCAAGGACGAAGCCAGGCGATGCCGAGGTATCGGATTCAAATCGACCTTTCTGATTTGACTTTCGTCAAACTTCGTTTAATTAAAGGTTTTATTTTCTGATTATTATGGGACAAGAGACATGGCCAGGATTAGCCTCCCTTACGGAGATGAATTCCTCGAATTGCGGGTCCCGGACCGGTATATCGGAACGATCGTAACACCGAAATGCATGCCCGTAGCGTCCAGCCCTGAAGATTTGATTCTGGAGGCCATACATAATCCCATAGGTTCCCCGGTCTTGAGCCGAATAGTAAGGCCGGGGCAAAAAGTCGTTCTCATCGTTGATGATGTTTCCCGGGAAACACCGGCGAATTTGATTTTGCCTCATGTCCTTGACCAACTCCTCATGGCGGGGAGCAAACCGGAAGACATTCGGATAGTGATCGCGCTGGGGACCCACCGGCCAATGACGCAGGATGAAATAATTAAAAAAATCGGCTCGGATGTCGCGCAATCCTATCTGGTGATCAATACGCCGTGCTCGAATGAAAGCGAAACAAGATACGTGGGGACCTCATCGAACGGGATTCCCGCATTTGTGAACCGCACGGTAGCCGATGCCGATGTTCGCATAGGGATCGGCATGATAACGCCCCACATGGACGCTGGATTCAGCGGCGGAGCAAAGATCGTTTTGCCCGGAGTATGCGGGACCTCGACCGTCGAAGCTTTCCATTCCCGGCAGGCCGAGATTCAGGGGAACCAGCTCGGACTGGAGAATGCACGGCTGCGGTTGGCCCTGGAGGAATTTGTAGAGGAACGCGTGGGCCTCGACTTTATTTTCAACGTCGTTCTCGACAGCGAGGGATCGCTTTACAGTTGCGTCGCGGGACATTTCATCGCAGCTCATCGGGCCGGCGTTGCCGTTGCCAGGGAAGTTTACGGGGCACCTGTTCCAAAGCTTTATCCCCTGGTCGTTTCCAATGCGTTTCCGGCTCAACTGGACCTATGGCAAAGCACTAAAGGTATCGCAAGCGGCGAATTGATGGTTCGGGACGGCGGGACGCTTATCCTCGTCACCCATTGCACAGAGGGTAATAAGACCCACCCCCTCTATCCCGAATACATCGGAAGTAAGCTCGACTATCTTCTCGCTGCATTGAAGGCCGGTAAAGCCGAAGACCCGGTCGCCTGTGCTCTCGCCGCGCCCATATGCCGAGTGAAACAGCGGATCAGGGTCGCCGTGGTTTCCTGCGGCCTGGAAGATAGAATTGCCGCTCAAATGGGGTTTACATACTACGATAATATCGAATCCGCTCTTTCCAAAGAGCTTGCGCTTTGTCCGGAAAAGGACGGTTGCCTCGGTATTCTCACGCACGGAGGCGCCAGTCTGCCGATAATCGAAGAAGCATCCGCAAATTAGAGAATAGTCGTCTTAACGAAAATGGGGTCCGGCCCTCTTGCCAAAAGTTCTGGCGGGCCGGGCTGCGCTTAGCCTGCGGGTTTACGGGTCTTTTCGTGGTTTCAGGGTATCCCGAAGGGACGTGAAAAGCTGTCTTGGCGATTCGTATGTGGATAGGGGGCAGCCCATGAAAATGGAAATAATGTTCAAATTTCAAGGGCTGCCCCCTTCAAATGTACTGACCCCTTCGTATGCGCTCAGTGCGAAGTCATGTTAAATCACAAGCGTCTGAGCCGTGGCCGGGCAAAGGCTGGGGAAGAAAAGCTTCTGGTAATACGCCGCCGTAAAGACGGGGGGCTGTCGTGATTCCTATCAACCTGCCTGCCGTAGCGCTGCTTTACGGTAGCTCTTGATGTCCTCTACTGTGAGCACGGGGAAATCGTGCATCCCGGCAAAAGCCACTATCTGAGGAAGGCGCGCCATTGTGCCGTCGGTATTGGTAAGCTCGCACAATACCCCATAAGGCTTGAGTCCGGCCAGAGTCATCAAATCGACGGTTGCCTCGGTATGCCCTGCGCGTTCCAGAACTCCCCCGGGAAGGGATTTGAGCGGGAAAATATGTCCCGGCCGGCGAAGATGTTCGGGTTTTGCATTGTCTGCAACAGCGGTCTTGATCGTCGTGACGCGGTCGTGGGCCGATACTCCGGTGGTGACCTCTTCTGCACCGTCGATGGATACGGTATAGGCTGTTCGAAATCGGCAGGAGTTGTTCTTCACCATCATCGGCAGCTTCAGGGCGCGTACCTTTTCCTCGGTGAGGCACAGGCAAACGATCCCGCTGCATTCACGGATCATCATGGCCATCTGTGTTTCGGTGATGGATTGTGCCGGGAAAATCAGGTCTCCTTCATTTTCGCGGCTTTCATCATCGGTGACCAGGACGCCCTTACCTTTACGCAGGGCGTCCAGTGCGTTCTCCACCCGTTCAATAGAATTTCCAAATCGAGTCAACAAGGTCTGATTCATGGCATTCCTCCCAAAGAATTATCGATTTGCCTGAATCAGGGCGAGAAGACAGAAAGCTCCCTCAGCACACACGGGTAACTCTACACCGGGTATGGCGCCTGCGGTGGGTTGCCGACTGCCTTATCCTCTTCCATCCGGACTCTTACCGTCGGCCCTGGCCTCTCACCAGATCTGCTGACCTCCCTTCACGACGAAAGGAGCGCTCGCGGGCTCCCCAGAGCAACCTGGGATACCGCCGGTGGGGATTTCCACCCCGCCCTGAGAATAAGTTGGATGCAATTGTAGCAGCTTCGGGGGCTGGACGAAAGATTTTGTTGACCTCTTGCTTGCTCCTTAGCCAGGTCCTGGAAGAGGAGTACGCAAAACTCCACGGGCTCTCTCCCCTATGAATACAAAAGAAGGGCGAAGATCGATCTAAGGCGATAGAAGTGAGCAAAGCCTCACTATGTCGGCATCCATCTTTTCGATCAGTTGCTTGGCTTCAAACTTCAACGCGAGGATATTCGCTTCGGAAGCATCGTCCATGTCATCGCTTGCTATTGCCAGTTCCAGTTGGAATCTAAAAAAGTTCTCACGCAGAAGCTCCCTCATCTGGTAGTCCACAGCTCCGGCCACCCCGTCGAAGACCACGCTGAGGATGGGAAGAGCCCAGGCAGCCTTTCCCCAGTCCTTCGCCTCCTCATAATGAATAGGGCGCGTGTGCTGGCCGGTTCCGAGCGACACCACAAGAAAGTCATTCTCATCAGGATACAGCCTTCTGGCTTCGACATACGCTGACGTCGCAGGGTTGTTGACAAACACCCCTCCGTCAACCAGCGTCTCATTCTTCGTTCCGCCAGGCAACTTGAACGGCTCGAAATATGTAGGCGCAGCAGAGGTTGCCCTTGCAACCCATGCCATTTCCATGGTTTTTGCCCCATCTCTCCAGCTTTTGAAAAAAAACGGCTGACGATTTTCAATATCGTAGCTGCTTACAAGGACGGGCTTCAGAGAACTGTCGAGAAGATCGGTCTCAAGATAGTCCTTCAGGACCTTCTCCAGCGGATCTGTCGGATATGTTTCTTCAAGCATCCCTGCAACGCTTGATACTCCTCGCCACAAGGACCGGCTGAAAATCTCGTTGCCTCGAGTCGAGTACAAGTCTATTAGCTGCGTCGCCGAATATTGCGGGTTGCCATTTCCGCCGTTCTTGCAGAGCGCCAGCGCCAGGATGCCCCCTGTAGAGGTCCCCGCGATCAGGTCAAACAGGTGGGCCGTGGGTTTCGCCGTTCTTCTTTCAATTTCAGAAAGAATAGCCGCGGGAATAATCCCTCTGATTCCCCCTCCGTCAATGGAAAGAATTTTCTTCATCGTCACTCTCCTTATCCGATTACTGTTTCAGTCATTTGACGGCATCCTTGGCATTCGTTGAAAAACAAGAAATTATGAGATCATAGACACGCCTCCATTAACTCCAAAAGTATGGTAAAGTATCGATATTGTCATGGTTTGGGTCTCCTCCGTATTGTTCGATAGGCGTCGAACAACACGGATGCTGCCATGTCCGTTGTTAATTTTCAACTATCCGGGTACGCGTTTGCCCGAAGACCAGCCAGTAGACATCTGTCTTCTGACGGCTATGATTACGAGGGTGAAAATGGGCTTTTATGCGTTTAAAAAGCCAATTTGTTTGAACATCTACGCATATTTATCGAAGAGTTAGCTTGTTCTCCATTTGAAAGGCCGAGTACAAAAAATGAGGTTGTGCGGCACTGTTGCGATTGATCGTCATTCGAGTTTTTGTACCGTACAACCTCCAAGAGCCGATCTTGACTGTCCGGGGGATTGAAACTAGCCTCCACAGCGGTCACTTATCACAAATTGCTTTCGAGGCGTGCTTAGACAGCTTGATGCGAAATAGGGCTGTCCGTGATAATTCTAGGACGACTGCTTGGCATTTGTATTCAGCGCGCCGTTGATGCCCATCATTCCCTTTAAGACGTCGTTCCAGAACGGAGCTCCTAAAGATACGAGAACGCCCATTATTAGTAATCCAAAGATCATGATAAATGGACGGTCAAAATCTTCTGCTAATTTTGAGGTCCTGATTAATATTGGATAATTCCGTAGCTCTTTGTCAATTTGCTCACGACTATTTGAATAAGCTTTGCCAAGATCTATTTGCTGGGTTTGGTCTTTCCCACTATCGAGAGCTTGATCGGTACTTGCTGTCACAGCCCTGCCCATGATCGCCTGTTGCGCCACTTGGTCCGCAGAGACTTGTTCGTAAAGGATGATGATATTCGCGTTGAGTATAATGACAATGAAGAAACTGAGCACGAGCCCGAACAGCTTGTTTCTCGTGGTGTAAGTTTTTTGAAACAAGGCTCGTACAGCTTCATAGGAAGCCGCTATGTTGTCCTTTATCTGATCGACTGTAGCGTGAGCAGCAAGAATAGGGTACAACTGCTGGATCTGGAATGTAACGTCATCGATGCCATCAAGGAGATGACGAAAGCTCTCCTTATTTAGATTCTCGAATGCCGTTATATCCAGCCCTCGTGCTTTCAAGGATTCCTCAACCTTGGGGAGTGGCAAAAGATCGCCCATGAATTTATCAATGGTTTGCCTCATCACATTTGCCTTTGTGTCGAGCGCTCTCTTAATAAACTCATTGACAGCCTGGACAATCACACTTAGAACGAAAATCAACAGCACGATGGAGCATAAGGTCTGAAATGTATTCATAGTTTCCTCCAACCTTCATCGTAAATACGTTGTCTGAAACAGATGTATTCCGCATCGATTACGCCCAGGCGCTTCTCGATGAAATGATTCCTGAACTCTCTCTTGTCCTCTCCCGATTTTGTATAGTATATTTCCACGGATTTTGCATAATCGCAATCAAGTTGAGCGAGTGCTCCCTCTGACTCGATGGGTCTCGTAGGTGCCCCACCTATAGTGGCACAACCGGTCAGGCGAGTGAGTTGTCAACCGCTTCTTGATTTTTTTGAGAATGCTTCCCGTTTTGAATGAACGGAGACTGTCCACTGAGATAGTGGGTCCCACGCATACGTAAGCCAAGCTTGTCAGCTTCGGCGCGAAAGCGAAATCCGCGCGGCCGGGCGGGCGCTCTAGTCGGGAATCCACTTTGCCTGAAGAAAATTGTTGCGATTGGCTCGTTTGTGCGCCTGTCGTCATTCTGTCCTCCTTTTCGGTAAAGAGGCAAGCCAATTAGTTGGACGTAAACTTTTTCTGCGTCATCTTGACTCAGTAAGAATGTTCACCTCCATGGTGGCTCATGATCAAGTCTTCTACAGCCTGGATCACCTCAAGCTTGCGGACATTCTTTCCTGGACAGGCGTGAGTGGTATTGGGGTCTTCCCGATGCAGCTTCATGGTATTGACGTCGATCCCCAAGACCTCGTGCAGCGTGCCAAGAGCCGCAATAGCGTTATCCCGGACCATCGCTCCCCGGTCGCTATTGAAATCCTCTGACTCGTAGTCGCCCAGCATTTCGACGCCCAAGGCCAGCCTGTTCCAACTGGGGCTGTGTACCCCCGGGACAGTCAAAGGCGTGAAGACCCAGATCTGAAGGTCATCTATGAAAAGATGCGGTCCGGCATGCCATTTCTGCTCGTCCCGATAGAAGGACACCAGGCTCTGAATGTTCTTTTCCGTAAGTCCGTTCGGGCGTTGAGCCAAACTGGGCACGCCTGTATTATGCAATACCACGAAACTTGGCCGCCATGCTGTCCATTGCAGCGTGTGGCAATAATCGTCGAATTCGTGCGGATTGAAACTGCGATTCACGATCTCTACCCATCTATCCATAATAGGCCCTCCATGGTGACGGTTCGGCTTCGGCCATTGCTCGTGTTTGTTTTTATTTAGTTAACTTGGTATAAATAAAATCTATTGACTCCTTTCCTATGCAGCCACCGAAATGCTTGAACCGATCAAAAATCGAAAACACCTAAATAAGGTCCTCTATCTACTATTTTAAATAGTCTACTTTCCGGCTTGTTGTGACTCTAATTGTTCTTGTTGTGACTGTAATTGCTGTTGTAGTGTTGTTATTTGGTTGCCTTGGGCATCCAGCAAAGCGGTGGTTGCCTTATCTAGAGTTAACTGTATTTGTAGAGGCAGGGCTGATCCAACAATAGCATTAATGATATTACCAGGAATCTGTAATCCAGCCAGCAGTTCACTGGGCTTATTAAGATAGATTTCGGTAAGGGCTCCATGTGCAAATGTCAGTTTTGTAACCTGCTTCACAAAAGCAGGTCTAGTAATGTCTATGGCTATTATAGGCGATTTATTTGGAAGATAAATGATACTTTCAAAGTAACTCTCATTCATAGATACACGCACTTTACACGGTTTAAGAGGTTTATAGAAAATAGAAGTGCTTTCATGCACTAATTTGTCTGAACCATCATTGCTATTGATATTGGGATCTAGCCATTCTATAGATGCATAATTCAAACCAAACTCTGCATATCTGTTAGCAAATGTCGTGTGGTTTGCCCAATCCTGTTGGGTAACCTTATCGTTATTTGCTTTATCAAAATCGATTTTAGCTTTGATATATTGTCTAGTAGCTTCTTCAAATGCATCTCTTGCGGATTTGATTGATACTCCAGTAGCGTTTTTTGCCATCTTTTCTGCGGTATCAAGTTCGATTTCTCTGTTATTTTTGTCTTTTTCACATTTACGTACTATTTTATCCAGCTCCTGTAATCTAGGCAAATTCTCGGAGTAAGTCGGAATAATATTTGGGTCTAGCGAGACATCAAAGTATTTCTCTTCAGTGGTTTGTAGGGCTGCAAACTTTGTTGCCAGTTTGGCTGCCTCCACGAGGATTGCCCCAGTCTGGGAGGTGGTGGTCACACTAATGGCCTTTAACAGACCGTTAGAATCGACGGAAACTTGCACCTCGTCATCATAGCTCGGGTCCAGACACCTTCGGAGAGTGAAAGTTTGGTTGGGATCAGGGAGAAACACGGGCTCAATAATGAATGAAGTCGCGTCCTTCGCTTTAATATAAGCTAGCCTTATCATACCCTTGGGCAAGGCATAGATGATTTTGTCTGCATGGTCTGCTTGCGGCATTCTGTCAGAGCGGAGCACTAGCATGGAACAACCGCTCAGCAGCAACATTAGCGATATGGCGAAAAACGTGCATTTCATCATCTTCTCTCCTTGCTGTTACCGGATTTGAGGTCTAATGATCAAACGTCAGCCTTGGGCCACTTGGGGACAATAACGCTGGTCTTGATGCATTTACACTCCTGATCGTCCTTCTTCACCCGGAGAATGCCCTCCACTACTTTGTTCGCGAAGTTGAAAGCCGGCCCACCCGAGGCGCCCTCATGGGACGTCAAATCAAGCCCAATACTGGCATTTGACTCATCTTCAACCGAACAGATGTCGGAAATCTTGGCCTGCCCGCCCTCTGGATATCCGATAACGATCATGCGTTTTGCGCTAAATGTTTCAGAGCTTACTTCCAAAGGATTAATGCCCAAAGGTCCTGCTAAGTCTAAAAGGCCTAGAATGGCCCAGTCGGTTGAGAACTGATTATTTGACCCGCCATCATCCAAGAGGCCTGCACGGGGAGATTTTAGGTCGGGGAAGTCTTCCTGGTTCTCAGTCAATTTATAGTATCCGAAGGCACAGTAAAGAAAACTCGGTGGTCCCCCATTTAAAACGACATGACGTGCAGTAGCAACTCTGTCCGGAGCTATAAGAAAGCCGGTGCCTAGAACTTTACCACCCTTAGTGGGCGCCCCTCCGTCGCATACGGCGCAAACCGAACGGGCCATGTCTCTTATCTCTGGGACTTTTTCTTCATAAACTTCGTGCCATCCAGCCATACAAAATTATCCTTTCAGAAAGAAATGATCAGCAGCGTATTTTTAAGCCCCTCTTCGGATTTGGTGACCTGGAGTTCGTACGCTAGGGTGATGTCACATTGAGTCCCTCCGGCATCCCTCACGGCAAGGAGCGTCTCCGCCCGCGCTGCGGCAAATGACCGGCATTGCTGCACAGGCACTGCGCTTTTCACCCGATAGTCTTTGAGCGACGAAGTCGCAGGTGCACTAGGCACGCGCGATTGCCGCAGATGAGTCTCGTGGAAGGAGTTGATTTTAGGTCCTTCCATTTCAGGAGGAGGGCGAATGTTGTGAAAATGGATGAGTCGTGTGACCCGGTGGCGATAGGCCTGCTCTGTGCATTGGCTGTAGTACCGAGATCGTAACCTCTGATACAGTTGTTCTATGAGCTTTGGTGCATGAGCGGAGCCCGCCAGGGCACCCTGTCGTGGTGGTCCGAGATCCACTTTTCCTGCGAAAGATTGCTGCGATTGACTTGTCAGTGCACCTGTAGTCATTTGTCAGCTCCCTCCGGTAAGGGGGCAACTGCGGGCAGACCAACCTATGCTTGTGGAACTGGGAAATGAGTCATATCTTGAAGCGGAAACATGAATTAATAATGTGGGTTGCGTACTACAATTCTATCTGGAATGCAAGTTTATTTTCGCTTACATAAGCAAAATCTATTCTCCGACAAGAGTTATTACTACCAATTAATGGATACTGAAGGATAAGTTGCTTGATCTTTGCTCCAAGTACCCTTGTGGACGTTCTTTTGTTCATCGGATAAAGAGCAACTGAGAGCAGACCGACCTCGCATTTTAAGTAGAGCAATTAACTATAGATTTATACGCAAGGGTGAATTAATAGCAGTAGGATACGATTCGCCGGACGTTGGGCAGGGTCGTGCCTGACTAATGTTTTGATAACTATCTATAGTTGCTAATAAAATGGGCATTTAAAAGCCTTGGGAGTTCGCTTCGAAATCATTGCTCCAAGAAGCCAGGGCAGGAAAATGTGCGAAGCCTTGATTTCATCATGTGGAATAGGGCCGGCCCCCGAAGAAATATCCACCTCGACCTCAACGATCACGGCATCGGGTGCCGGGGATGGCTGCAAATCGTTGTTTATAAAGGGCGGCTCTTTTAATCGAACCGCTCAAAGGCCGAAACGACAAGACCGCCCGCAAGGGCCTGGACTACGGTAAGGATCAACCGGAAAGCCCCAAAACACGCCCCCGTGTTGTGCGAGTTGTCGATCGTTCGGGCAACTATTCGTGGTTCAGGGGTGTCCCAGCAGGACGTTAATTACTCAACCGATCCGGAATCGGAGGTTAATAGACAGGCAAGAGCGACCGCGCCCCCACAGGGTTTCGTCCACAAAAAGCTACCGGGGCCACCAGACCTGCACCCACTCACCCACTATTTTATTTGAAACTGAATTGAAATAAGCCGCAAGTCTGGCATAATGCGCCAGGATGCTTAGATGCATAGTTGGATATCTTTGATTGAGGTGATTTTCTCATGAACGAACCGTTTCTTGTCGCTCTTGCCAATCCTGAACCTTCCCCCGGTGGCGGATCTGCCGCCGGTTACAGCGCGTGCCTGGGGGTTGCCCTTGTAAAGAAGGTCATTCAACTGGAACTGCTGCGTTCTAGGACTTCCGCCGAACTTACAGCCTTATGGAAAAATTTGCTGAAGCAGGCGAATGAAATGGAAAATGGCCTCGAACAACTCATTGAAGAGGACGGAAGGGCCTACATAGAATTTGTCGAAGCACGAACCGATTGCAGGAGGACGAATTTCACCGATGCATTGGAGAAAGCCGTCGAATGTCCCGTCAAGATCATGAAACAATCCGGCGAGGGGCTGGGACTTATCTCTGAAGTGGGAGAGCGTTGTGCGAGGCATCTTCTCTCCGATCTGCTCGTTTCGGGAGAATCCTTTCTGGCCGCGGTTAGAGGGGCATACCATATCGCGTGGGCCAATATATGCCTGCTCCCTGGAAATTCGCTGCAGCGACCGGCCATATCCACCGGGGAGATCGGGTTGCTGGAACAATGTTGTAAGGAAAAGCACGTGACGGTGCGGGAACAGTTGAGGGCCAGGATAAAGGGCGAGAAAACGTGCTGAACCGATGAAACTCGCCCTACTTCGCGGGCTCAGTTCCGAAAAAGACCTTTGACAGGATTTACAGGATCAACAGGAGAATAACAGGCCAAAGGAAAAGCAGGAGTTAATCCCCGGCGTTAATAATGTTGTTAATGTAGTTGCGAAAAGTTACTCCTTTTCATGGTTTCAGGGTGTCCCAAAGGGGTATGAGAAGGGCTCGAAAAAGGCCGCCCGCATAGGAGGGGCCAGACTACGGTGTCGCGCGGAGGACATCACGGACTGCGGTAAAATCTAGCTCAACGCAGGATGTCCACAACGATTCTTCCCGTCTTGCTTTCCCTCAGCCTCAGCCTCTTTTCGGCGAAAAGCCCGATGCATTCAGGATAGATTGAGCATTCAAGCTTGAGCCCTTTCTCCTTGACCGAATCAAACGTATCATCCTGTTCGATTTTGAAGGCAACCTGGTTGATTATCGGTCCGCTGTCCACGCCGTAATCTACGAAATGCACAGTGCAGCCGGCAATCTTGCAGCCGTGGTGAAGCGTCTGCCCGTATCCGTCTATTCCCGGGAAGGCTGGACACAGTGTTGCGTGCAGGTTCATTATCCTCGGAATGGCGGACCGGCAATTGACTTTTTCTATAAAGTACGGACTCAGCTTGCGGACGAATCCGGCCAAAACCAGGAGATCGAAAGGATATGCGGCAATTTGGCGAAGCATCTGCTCCTCGGCGATCACGCGCGTTTTCAGGCGAAACAGCAAATTTTCGGGCGATTCGTCGAAAACCCTCTGCCGGCTCATTATGTGATCGAAATTGCAGTCAGCCGGCAGTTGAAGGGCTTGCGGCTCCTGACGGAACCGTTGCCTGATTTCCGCATAGTCAACGACAAAAGCAGGTATGCCGTACTTTCTGGCCCTGGCGAGCGCATAGGCGTCGGGGTTATCGGAGCACACGAACGCCACCCTGCCGTTTATCAGGCCCGTTTCACACGCATCTATGACAGCCTGGAGCTTATTACCTTTGCTCGAAACCAGCACGCCGATGTGGATACCCTCGGGCATAATCGACCTCCGGTCCGTTGATATTGTCCCTTTCTCATGAGCCTCTTTTGTTTCGCGCACGGGCAACGAGTTGTCCGAGTCACCCGAGGCTCTCATGATGGAAAGGCTAAAACGATTCAAAATCAGTGGATATTATTGACATAGATGGAAGGCGATGGCAACAACACTTCTGCAAGACTTGGAGGTAATGTTACGTAGCCGTCCTTGAACGTTTCGTTCACTTCTATCGAGATGGTATTGGCTTTCCCACCAACCACAAGAGTGGTGCCCCCGTCGCTTTTTCCAGCCTTGGCGGCGCCCGTCTGGCTCTCTATCCGCTGGACAAGCTTGCCGAGGATCCCTCCCCCTTTTGCAGCCAACGAAGAGCAGACCTAGCGGGGAATTACCCTCGCCCACAACACTCGCACAAAAAAACAGGTTGCAGCCATCCCGGCGCGTGCCGAAGCCGCCGGAAGCCTTATCGTCAGACACGCTCAAGATGTCTTCTCGGGCGGTCGCAGCGGTTACTTCTCCGATCCGGACGCTCACTTCCGTGAGATGGGCCGGGCGCCGATGTTCCAGTTTGCCTCTGACGGCCCGCTCATTATCGATCCTTGATTACAAACGAGATCTTTGTTGGTTATCCTTTTCCGTCACTCTGCTCGAAGAGATTTGGCGGGCTGCGGGCCTGATTCATTCATCGATGGCAGGGCTTTTTCAATCTAAGTTCGAAGGCCACCGCCGGGAGCCATGGAATACCCGCAGGATTTCAATGGCCTTGCCCATAACCCGATAAGGGATGATGTAGGGCGTCCCCGTTATTATTAACTCGCGGGTTCCTGGAACACGGCCGGGGCGCCCGATAGCGGGATGCTCCGCCAGGGCATCAACCATGTCGAGAACGTGCTTTACCAGCGCCACGGCCGCCTGTGGGTTATCCCCGGCAATGTAGGCCGCTTCATCGTCCAGATTCTTCAAGGCGGTTCTCAGCCAACGGATTCTATACCCACTTGGCACGTAACGCCCTCAGCTCTTCATCCGTAGCGAAGTTGCCCGCATCAGCCTCCTTGATGGCCTTCAGGGTCTCTTCTATTTGCCAAGCCTGGGTTTCAAGGTATTCTTCGACGGCTTGGGCGATAAGAAATCCCTTCTTGCGTCCGGTTGCCCGGGCCAAGGCTTCGAGCCGCTCCTTGTTATTAGCCGGTATCCTGGCTGTAATGGTCACTGTTTCGTTCATGGCTCACCTTTCAAATGGTATACAATGTTTATAATGTACACAAATTACTCTGACAATGCTACTGATAAAAACGATTCTTGAAAGGGCCAGCATTCCTTCTCATCCAGTTGGGGCGCTTGAAAATTCTCCTTGGTAGGAAAGGGTGACCGAACCAATATGACAAGAGTTTTGGCGACGATATTGACATGGACCCCAAAGAATGGCGACGATGGAAAAAAGTGTAAGCGTTTACCGCTGTTGCTCATGTTCCTGCGGGAAAAGATATCTGCGCGCTCCGCGAGGTACGAAAAATGCCTCCTCAATTCCCTTTAAAAGGCTTTTCTTCGCTGTTAATTCAAGCCATGATGAACCGATACGGAAAAAGCGGCGGGAGACATATTTACAATTACGGCTTTGCTTGGAGCGCCGGCCGCTGCCCTTTGAGTTTTTGGCCATGACATGAAACTGGAACATCATCGTTGCGGGCGTGAGTCAGGTTTGGGCGGTTTTGGCTCAACTCAGGATCGTTCCACCAAGAGAGATGACAATGAAAAAGTGCCCTTTCTGCGCTGAAGAAATTCAAGACGACGCGATAAAGTGTAAACACTGCGGTGAGTTTATGGACGGTTCCAACCCCCAGCGCCTTGCAGAGAAAAAGGTTGAATGGTATTTCCGAAAAGCCTTTATTGTCATCGCAGTCTGTAGTGTGGGGCCCTTGGCGTTGCCCCTGATTTGGTGGCGTCCGCAAACGTCTCGGGCATGGAAGATTGGACTCACAATAGGGATACTTGTCCTCAGTTGGATTTTGTTCCAATCCACGCTGGAATCCATCCGAACTATCAAGGAGTATTACAAGGTAATTCAGGGGCTTTGAAAAGATCGGCAGGTGGAACAAATCGGAAAACTCCGGCCGGGCTTACGCCGCAGGGAAGTCCTCCTCTATATGAACTTTGGAATGATTCTGTTATAAGGGCCGGGATGTCGTCTTTGCCTATCAAGACAATATCCGCAGCTTTTCTCATGCCGTTGTTCACGCGGCTCGCTTGTGCCCACGCCCCGGAAGCTGCACAAGACACAGCCAGGCAGGAGATTGCACTCGCAGGCCCCGAAACTTGAACGTCCGGGAATAGATTGCCGGGATTTTTCAATTTCGGAGCGAATACCTCCGGGCAGGCAGGAAACATGGATATAAGCTTCAGTCTGGACCCATATAATACTCTTGTTGTGCGGCTCGGTGGAGACTGGAATATCGCACACGGGCTGCCATCTGCAGAAGAGCTTCAGAAAAAGATTGCATCAACCCCACACCTCGAAAAGATTGCCCTGGACGCGCGCGGACTTGGAGAATGGGACAGCAGTCTTTTGACATTCCTGATCAATCTGAAGCATTTGTGCAGCCGAAGATCTATCACCCTTTCCTGTGAAGGTCTTCCAAAAGGGGCGGAAAGGCTGCTCGATCTGGCTTCTGCAGTCCCGGAGGAAAAGGATGCGCAGAAAAAGAGCGGCCGGACGCCATTTTTGTCCAGAGTGGGAGAGGCGACTCTGGAGGCTGTTAAATCCACGGGTGAAATGCTGGCTTTTCTCGGTGAGGCTTTTCTTGCCCTGATAAAACTATTGAGGGGCAAAGCCCGGTTCCGGCGCTGCGATCTGACTTTGCTGATCCAGGAGTGCGGCGCCCAGGCCCTGCCGATAGTATCGCTTGTCAGCGTCCTGGTGGGACTGATCCTTGCTTTTGTAGGCGCCGTGCAGTTGAAGCTCTTCGGAGCGCAGATATATGTGGCAGATCTCGTCGGTATAGGGATGGCGCGCGAGATGGGCGCTATGATGACGGCGATTGTCATGGCAGGGCGCACCGGGGCCGCTTTTGCCGCGCAACTGGGATCAATGGAGGTAAACGAGGAAATTGACGCATTAAAGACCCTGGGCATTTCGCCCATGGAGTTTCTCGTTCTACCCAGGATGCTTGCGCTGGTCCTCATGCTGCCCCTGCTGTGCCTGTATGCCGACCTTATGGGAATACTGGGCGGGGGGATAATCGGTGTTGGAATGCTAAATCTTTCGCCGGTTGAGTACTTCAATGAGACGGTATCGGCTCTGAGCCTGACACAGTTTGCAGCGGGTCTGATCAAGGCCGGGGTCTTCGGGGTCCTGGTCGCACTTTCGGGATGCCTTCGCGGAATGCAATGCGGACGGAGTGCTTCCGCCGTTGGTGAGGCGGCAACCTCGGCGGTTGTGACTGCAATTGTTTCCATTATAGTCTCGGATGCCCTGCTGACCGTAATATTTGACAAAATCGGCGTGTAGGTCACTTATGGAAAATCATTTGAATCAGACGGCCGCCCACATCGAAGTGCGCGACCTCACCATGGCCTACGGCAGCTTTGTGATTCAGCACGATCTCAGTTTCACCGTAAGAAAGGGTGATATCTTCATCATCATGGGTGGGAGCGGATGCGGCAAGAGCACGCTTCTCAGGCACCTTGTCGGTCTAAAAGAACCTGCTAAAGGATATGTTTTCTACGACAACGTGAGTTTCTGGGATTCGGGGCCCACCGAGAAAGAGGCCATCATGAGGAACTTCGGGGTCCTATACCAGAGCGGTGCGCTGTGGAGTTCCATGACACTGGCTGAAAACGTGGCGCTGCCTCTGGAGGAAAACACGAATTTGAGCCCGGCTCAGATAAAGGAGTTGGTTTCGCTCAAACTCTCGCTTGTCGGCCTTGCAGGATTTGAAGAATTCTACCCTTCCGAGATCAGCGGCGGGATGTGCAAACGCGCCGGCCTCGCTCGTGCAATGGCCCTCGATCCTGATATACTCTTCTTTGACGAACCCTCGGCGGGATTGGATCCTATCAGCGCACGGCGCCTGGATGATCTCATCCTTGAGCTTCGCGACAGCCTGGGGACAACTGTGGTGGTAGTGACCCATGAACTGGCAAGCATTTTTGCCATCGGAAACAACTCGGTTTTCCTCGATGCGGAAACCCGGACAATGATTGCGGTTGGAGATCCCAACAAACTCCTGGCGGAAAGCAAAGACCCCAAAATTCGGAGCTTCCTGACCAGGGGTGAGGAATAAAGCACGGTGATTCCGGGCGACGGTCGCCCGGCAGTGCATCGCGGCAGGCAATAATCCTGAACCTTCCGGAACAGGCTCGGAGAACAATGAGTAAACAGGCGAACACAAAGCTAATTGGCGGGTTTGTTATCGGCGCAGTCGTCCTGGTCATTACAGGAATACTGCTTTTCGGGTCCGGCAAGCTCTTCAGCCACCAGAAAAAATTTGTTCTCTTTTTTGAAGATTCCGTGAAAGGGCTCAACATTGGTTCGCCGGTGGATTTCAGAGGAGTCAATATCGGGACGGTAACGGACATCAAGATCGTTTTGAGCAAGAAAGACCTTTCCCTGTTGATTCCAGTCTTTATAGAGATAGAGCCGAAACGGATCACCTTCGACGGCACGGAGAGCGAGCTGGAAAAGCTTGTTGAAAAAACAGGAAAAGAAAAAATAGAAATGTTTACTCAACTGCTGATCAGCCGGGGGTTGAAAGCGCAACTCGCAATGGAGAGCCTTGTTACCGGCCAGCTTGGCATCCACCTCGATTTCTACCCGGATAAAGAAACAAGGCTTGTCGGCGCAGAACCCTCCTATACGGAAATTCCAACGACTGAGTCGAGCCTCTCGGCGCTTTCCAAGACCCTGGAGAATATCCCTCTCGCAGTGATTGCCGACAAGGTTGAAAAAACTCTGGACGGAATCGAGAAGCTGGTTAATTCCCCCGACCTTCAAGAGACGCTGGTCTCTCTTCATCAGACAATCGATCAGGCTCATGCATTTGTGCGAACCTTGGACAGCCAGGTAATGCCGTTGGCGACAAGTACCCGGCTCACCCTGAGTGAAGCAAAAAAGCTGTTCGGAAATGCCGCACAATTAGCCCACAACCTCGACTTGTCTATTCCACCGCTTATAGCCAGTCTGGAAGGTACCTCCGAGGTGGCCGGCGCAACCATGACGGGGGTTAATAAGGCGATGGAAGCGTATACCGGAGCTAACTCTCCAGTGCGCTACGAACTGATAAAGACTTTGAACGAGCTTTCCGCTGCGGCTCGTTCCTTCCGCACTTTCGCTGAATACATGGAAAGTCACCCCGAAGCTCTAATCAAGGGCAAAGGCAGATAATGGCGCGGAAGAGGCGACCGATCGGCCGGGGAAATGAGAAGGGGAAACGCATGGCTAAAGCATCGAGGCAGGCAATAATTCTGAACCTTCCGGTACAGGCTCTGAGAATAGTTCTAAATTCCGGGACTGGGGCAATCTTCGTGCTTTCTTTGGTGTTGTTTTGCGGGTGCGCCTCGAAGGCGCCCAATTACTACGTTCTGCATTCGCTTCAAAGCGAGGCCCCGGATGTAAAGATTACGACAGCGGAAAGCGATCTGACCGTAGGGGTGGGTCCCGTAAAGGTTCCTGAATATCTCGACCGGCCTCAAATGGCCACCAGGTCAACCCCGTACAGCCTCCAATTTGCCGAGTTCGACAAATGGGCTGAACCTCTGGATAAGAACCTGGCCCGTGTTCTGGCCGAGAACCTTTCCCTATTGCTCTCAACAAATCGGGTCGTCGTTTTTCCCTGGGCAGGGTCCATGCACGTTCTGTATCAGGTTACCGTGGACGTTGAACAGATGGAATATACTACGGACGGCAAAGTTTTGCTCGTCGCCGGCTGGAGCGTTTTCGGCAATGACGGCGGGAAATTGCTGGCGATCAAGCGGTCAAGGATCGCAGTACCGGTTCAGTCAACCGGGTTTGAGGCGATAGCCTCTGCGCAGAGTCGAGCGGTCGGGGACATGAGCCGTGAAATTACGGCTTGCATCGAGTCTCTGCCTCGGGAGCAGGAGGCCCCATAATTTTTCGGGGAAGCCGCTTGTATTGAGTCAAATTACGCGCCCCATCGGAGTTTATGCTCCCGGGGCGCTTTTCTTCGAGTGCTCCGCATGAAGAGTTTTTAGTTTTTGGTATTGAGTACCGCTCAGGATTGAAAAGAGCGTTGGAACAGGTCATGGATTGCCTGTTTGCCCTCTTCGCTGAGGTGCCGGGTCCCCGTGCCTACGAATGTTTTATGTTCGATTACCGGAAGGCTCTCCACCCACGAGCTGTCTTGCCAGGCAAACCAGGCATTCCGGCTCTGATCGAATACACTCAAGGGGCGGTTGAAAAGTTTTGCCAATTCAACAGTCCACCCGGTTCCCCCCCTTACGGTATCGTTTGCCTCGATCCACCCGATCGCGAATACCTGGAATCCACTGTTCACCATGTGGAAAATCATCTGCATGACTTTTTGGATGGTCTCGGTATTGGAATATGTCCTTTTCATGCGCATGCAGACGATTTCCATGCTTATATCGCCTCTCTTAAGATCTTCCGGCCCCAGGACGACGAGTCCCCGGTTTCGGGAAGGCTGATGCCCGTCATAGGAAAAGGTCACTTCCTTAACACCCCACTTTTCAGCCTGGATGCCGAATTCGGCCTCGGCACCACGGAGACCTCCGCTGTAGAGTATGAATTCACTTGCATTTGCCATTCTATTCTCCAAATTTTGTGTGGTTGTTCCCTGTCAAAAGATCAGGGGGCGGTCCGGATCAAGAGTATTCTTCATGCCACTCGATGCTCAGCGATAGATGGTTAAAGAAGGACCCGGAAGGGGGATCGAGCCTCTTCCGGGTCTTTATCGATACCGTTGTTATCCGATAAGTCCGAGAGCCGAAAGAGGTTATGATATCATTTTGCGGAGGCAAAGGATATGGGCCGGGCTGATTAAATGCTCAAATACTTTCATTTCATTCTTAGAGTATTGTGTCGGGGAAAACGCGGACCGTATTAAAGTGGAGTCTGCAATCCGTCGCGATGGCTTTATTCTCTCAGGGTTAAATCTGAGAAAGCAACCCTTGCTCCGGCGATTACCCTTCCTTTTGCCGTATCGGCCCAGGCAAGAGTTGCCTGGGCCACCCGAGTCTAAAATATTAAGTCGAAATCAAATAAAGATCGAGTATCCGGTAACTAATACTCAGTATCGACCGTAATTGCCGGGGGTATAGGAAACAGGGGCAGAGCCGCACGGATTGCACAAGTTGAAGCTACACGCATTGCACAGGTTAAAGTTGCACGCACTGCAAGTGCCACAACAACCGAAAGCCGTGAAAGGCGCCGTCACGACGGCGGCCGTTACATAGGCCGCTCCCACAACGATTGCCCCCGCTGCCACGAAAGGCGCGGCAATCCAGTCGGCCCCGCAGCATTGCGCCTCGGCTCTTGTCGTCGGCGTAACGAGCACGAGGGCAGCAAGAGCCAGACACGTTATAATTAAGGTTGATTTAGCCTTCATGTTTTGACCTCCTGAAACTCAGTTCAAATGAAAACTTCTTACCTATGTACTTAGAATAAGGTATTGCAGTTCTACGATTTGTCCATGCCTTCCGGTTTTTCTCCTCTACGGTTTACTGAATTTGTGCAGAATGCACCGAAGAGCGATGATGCATTCCGCACTTTCCGGCGCAAATTGCACCACATCCCTATGATGTTGATTTAACTACTGATTTATGAGTTAGGGCCACTCGATGACGCAATATGCGCCATTGCTAGTATACCTGATTTCTTTCTGCTGTCGATCCAGCCAATCCGTCTATCTTAAAAAGTTAGTAATATTCAATACTTGTAATTTACAAACAGCTCAAATGGTTTGGCTCGAATCGTGCTCTACCATGTATGTAAGATGATCGAAAGCGCCCAGACATTATTCGCGCTATTCGTAAATAAAAAGGAGGACATCATGGACGCAAGGGATCGCAAACCGACAGGACAACCGGTGGTTTTTTCAATGCCGAATGAGGAATGCATCTGGAGCAAAGCCGGTTTGATCGCAGCCACTGAGTGTGTCAATGCCTTCGACTGTCTCGTGTGTACTCTAGAAAAAAGTGTAAGGGCATCTTTGAAAAACGAGCTGGAGGCGAGCGGAAAGACTGAATCCGGGAAACTCGGCACAAGACCTTTCATGCCGAACGGCAAGTGCCGTCACGTGCTTAGCGGGCGTCTTTCCTACGGCCGGTGCTCCTGCGACAGTTGCGCCAGGTGCCCGGTAGAACAGATGATTGAAGATTGCGTCCACCTGCCCACTTCCGGGCGGTCCAGCCATACAGTTATATCGGGATTCGACGTTGCCAGGAATTACTACTACTACCAGGGTCATACCTGGGCGCGGGTAGAGTACGGCGGCTGGGTACGTGTGGGTGTTGACGATTTTGCCCTCCGGCTGCTCGGGAAACAGGATGTCATTGAAATGCCGCCTCCGGGTTCCGTCCTGCGCCAGGGCCAACCGGCCGGGACGCTGAGGCGGGCCGGCAAGGCAGCCTCGTTTATCAGCCCGGTGGATGGGGTGGTGGCGGCCATCAACCATAAAGTCCTGGAGAAGGCTTTTATCGCCAATGATGCTCCGTACGAGGAAGGCTGGCTTATGTTGATTCAACCCACAAACCTGCAGGAAAACCTCAAGAACCTGCTCTTCGACGCAGAGGGCCTGTCCTGGATAGATGAAGAGGCGATCTCCCTGAACACTTTGCTGGCCGAGGAATCACGGCTGGAACTGATTGCTGCGGGCAGTGAAACTCCGCATGACTTGATCGAACAGGCGCCGGAAATAGGGTGGGAGCGGCTGGTCGTGGAATTCCTGCAATAAAATGCGCCAACTCTACACCGGTGGTTTAGGCAGGCGAGCCGGCCTGATTTGCGATCTACCTCCGAAAGGGGCCAAACCCGGGAATTTCCGGGTTTTGTTTTTGTGCGCCCGGCAGGGCGCATTCACTTGGAGGCGGAATTCCTCTACAGACGCGACAGGGGGAACTGTTAGCCGAACGGCAAAGGTGCCCACCGCGAGGTGGAATCTGAAGGAAGCCGCAGGCAAAGCGCTGGCCTGACGAACAGAAATCGAATACGAGGCGGACGTACCGGATGAGAAGGCAAATCTCTTCAAAGTCCTGTACTTGTACGGAAGGCATGGGCGTAGACGCGGCGGGCATAAGCGTGAAGGTGGATGCGCATCACCCGGGGAGATCTCCCGATCTGCCCAGTGCTACTGCCGTCGAGAGACGGCGGGATGGGTCGGTAGAAGTCAGCCGAGGGCCTAGTAAGTCTTTCGGCTCGACTGAAGGTCTAAGCATGAAGTGTGTGGCAGGAGCCTTGCTTTCGATGCGTTGTGGAGGCGCAGACAATCACACTGAGATGTGTGATATTTCTTCTGGGGTAGCGGACGGAAAACCTGCAAGGATCCGTTGCTTAGGCGTCAAACTTCACGGCAAGTGGAGAGAACCCCCGTCACAAGACGTAAAGCTTGATGGAACTGGTGGTCGGACGCGAAAAGATGTTCAAAGCGCTTCGCCGAGTTGAGGAGAACAAGGGCTCTGCAGGTGTGGGCAGAGTTTCAACTGATGCACTTAGAGTAAATCTTTGCCAGCACTGGCCGCGGGTTCAACAAACCTCAACGACTTCGTACCGATCGCCGTGATCCCTGTACATGCGCCCCATCTACCCGATCTCTTTTACCTGACCTATCACGTTGCCTTTTTGGGTTCGGGCAAGATTTCCGCTCTTTCGCAGCGGATCGAATAAATTAAGAACAGCATGGGGAGCAGGTATTGCCCGGTGATCAATAGAGTGAGGTCTAGAGTTAAAGCACCGGTATAATTGAATAGAACCATTAAGAAATTGTCGATTCTGTGAAAAAGGTGGGTGAGAAAAAGGAACCCCAATCCTGCGATCAGTTGCTTTATTTTGGCTTTCCATGGCGTTGAGCGGACCGCGAGGACAAGAGAGGTAAAGGTTACGATGCTGAATGTTTCATAGTAGACATGGGTTTGTCGTGCAGGGTTGAAGTGATGGCCGAACAGCGAAAAGCCAAAGAGCATGAATCGGTCAAGGAGCCGGATATATCCGTGATGGACTTGCATCCACAGAAGGAATAAACACGCGGCGATGAGAGCAAACCGGCCCAACAGCCCTACCGCTTTCATGGGAATGCTCCATTTCGACTCTTCCTTATGAAGTGATTTCAGCCACAGGACGAAGCTCAGGAGGACTAAGAATACTGCATATACTTGCCCCCAAAAGGCGTGAACAACCTCGAAGAGCCTCCGGTCGTGTTGACCGGCAATGAAAATCGCTACGAGCCGGACCAGATTACCCAAGTATAATGCAGGGATTCCCATTAGGAGACCCGACGCCTTCTGTCGGACGGTAGCAGGCGAAAAGACTATGAAACAAAGGAACAGGCCCACCATGAAGAGCGGAGTGCATTCAGGGATGATCTGCAACGCAAAAGCTTTGCCGGTTACAGTATCCCCGGCCACTGACACGGGGACACCGATCAGGTTCAGTGCCAGACCCAGGGTTTGGGCAGTCTGTTCATTGATGGGGCCGGTATGTCGGTCGGGCAGAGCTACAATAAGGGCGTAGATACCGATACAGGAAAGGATGAAAGCCGCAACAAAGCGAAAATTCTTGAACCGAGGTATACTCCGCAGAGAGGGTTTATCGGGAGGAGCCGAATGCCCCTCCCGGAATGCGATTTGCTTTTTATTTCGTTTCGGTGATTTGCGTTTAGGCATTCACCTTCCTGCGCACCCATAAAATCACGCCTAACGCTGCAACAGCCAAAAGGACAGCCGCAAGTATAGAAAGCGCTGGACCCTGCACAGGAGGAGGGGAACCAGAGGCAAAAGTGGCCTGTATTGTGTGATTGAGCCGTACAGTAATGGTATATGTATAAGAATTACCGTTCCAGTAAGCTGCTGTGGTTACGTTCGTTGCGTTATCAGTCAGGCTCGACAAGTGGTAGCCCGACGACGGAGTGATTGCGAGAGTAAAACTGTAGCCAGAATCCACAGTCGCACTTGGAGGACTTACGCTCCCGTTGGCACCCGCTGATGAAGTGACCGTGTAAGTGGGTAATGCGGTGAATGTAGCAGACACTGTGCAGTCACTTGTGATCGGTCCTGTCGTGTAGGTGTTTCCGGATAATGACCCACCACAGCCCGTTACCGATGCACCGTACCCGTAGTTTGGTGTCACAGTGAATGAGGTTGTCCCATTGGGAACTACGAATTGGTCAGCGGGGCTTATGCTTCCATTTGCTCCTGCAGATGAGATAACAAGAAAGTCGGGCGCAAAAGTAGCGGATACAGTGCAGCTGCTTGTGATCGGCCCAGTCGTATATGTATTCCCTGATAATGAGCCGCCACAGCCTGTCACCGAAGCTGTATAATACCCCGAATTCGGCGTCACGGTGAATGATGTTGTTCCGTTGAGGGCCACCAATTGGGCCGTATTGGGGCTCACACTTCCATCTGCTCCCGCCGATGGAGTGACAACAAGGTCTGCTGCAAAAGTAGCGGATACTGTACAGCTGCTTGTGATCGGCCCAGTCGTATATGTATTCCCTGATAATGAGCCGCCACAGCCTGTCACTGATGCTGTATAGTACCCTGAATTCGGGGTCACCGTAAATGATGTTGTCGCGTTGGGCGCCACTATCTGCGGTGTATCGGGGTTTATGCTTCCATTGGCGCCTGCCGATGGAGTGACCGTATAAACGCTAAACGTGGCTGTTACGTTCGCATTTTGTCCGGCAGGGATCTGGCAGCATGGTAACGGGGCAAAAGCGCAATTGCCAGTTACTACTTGCGGGCAGCCTGACTACCCTGCGAAATAGCTGTTAGAACTGGGTGTAGCATCAAGCTCTATGTAATTACTTGTGCCGGAGTTAACCGTCCCGCTACATCCAGTCCCTCCGTTGCCGCAACTAATCGCGTACCATTGGGGCCCGAAGGCAAAGGGCGTTTCGACATTTCCCGTGCCGCTGCCCTGCAATTGTACACTGATATTTGAAGGTGATCCGTAAACCTTACTGAAGGTGGCTGTCACGTTTGCGTTCTGGGCAACATAGCAACACGGTGTCGTGATGTTATATCCAGCACCGCAAGAATTGGAAACATCCGGGCAGCCTGACCAACTGTTAAAGACTGCATCGTAATTACCATTGGAATCGTACCCATTTTGCGCAAACCAATCAAGCTCTGCGGGGCCGCAGGAGGAAGGGAAAGAAAAAGAACAGAAAGTGCCGCCGTCGCCACAAGTATAGTTATTTCCGCATTCGCCAACCCCAACGCCGCTGGCGGTGCCACCCTCGTTGACAGTAATATTGACACTGATATCTTGTGCAAACGCCGGAAGCGCCGTGAGCAGAACGAACAGCAAGGTCAATAAATTAAAACATAAGATTCTTGCCCCGTTTTTCACAATCCCCTCCCCTCCCAAGAATAGCATGAAGCCTAATAATTAAGAGCGAAATGAAGCAGTCACAGCCCATTCGATTATGAGAGATGGGCTCTCACCTAAGGCAAAGTTCGTACAGTTATGCAGAGAAGCATCGTAAACTGGTAGAGTCAAATGACGATTGCGTGAACTTCGTGAATTTATGGTGGCAAAACCCTTGTCGCGTGCGTTGCTTATTGACCCGTCGCGCCCACTGGGTTAGGGTTTCCGAGTTAATTGATGCCACTTTCTCCACGTACCGGGGGATTACTCGTGAACCGCTCAACTTGTGACGAATGTGCAGAGGCGAACTGAAGTGAGGATGTTTCTCAAAGCCGCGGTGAAGTCACAGAGCTTTATGTCAAAGAATAGAGTTCTGACGATTTACATCTTCCTGGGGCTTGCCACCCTCCTGGCATTCTGGCGCGTCACCCGATGCGATTTCATTAGCTTCGATGATCCTCAGTATGTAACCGAAAATATCCATGTTCAACACGGCATCGCGATGGAGGGAATTCGTTGGGCATTCACGACAGACCATGCCGGAAACTGGCACCCCCTGACATGGGTGTCTCTCATGCTCGATGTCCAACTCTTCGGAGTAAACCCGCGAGGGCATCATCTGATCAATCTCCTCTTTCATATCGCAAATACGCTGTTACTTTTTTATGTTTTTAACCGAATGACCAAAGCTCCATGGAAGAGCGCTTTCGTGGCGGCTTTGTTTGCGCTTCACCCTCTTCACGTGGAATCCGTAGCCTGGGTGTCCGAACGTAAGGATGTTCTTTCCACTTTTTTCTGGATGCTCACCATGGGCGCATATATTAGCTATGCCGCGCATCCCAGGTTTAGGACGTACCTGCCAGTTTTTGCACTCTTTGCTTTAGGCCTGACGGCAAAGCCCATGCTGGTAACCCTTCCATTTGTTCTGCTCCTTCTGGACTACTGGCCCCTGCAACGTATCGAGCAAAAGCCTGCTACCGAGGAAGTCTACACGGAGGTAAGTAAGCGGGCCGGAAGTAGGAAAGGAACATCCTTTTTCTCCCTACCCACTGCCCATCGCTCATTGCTAACGCCTGTTCGTCTCCTGCTGTTGGAAAAAATGCCCCTTATTACCCTGGCGGCAATTTCAAGTGTCATAACATTCGTCGTTCAACAGAGGGAAAGCCTGGTTGTCTCTCATGAGGCACTTCCGCCGGGGGACCGCATCGCCAACGCTTTCATTTCCTATGTCACATACATAGGAAAAGCTATTTGGCCGAGTAATCTTGCTTTTTATTATCCCTACCAGTGGTGGGCATCCTGGCAAGTCCTCGGCGCACTCTTATTTTTTATTACCGTGACCTCTATTGTCATATGGCTGGCCAAAAGATGGCGATATTTAACAGTCGGCTGGCTATGGTATGTGGTCACGCTTGTGCCTGTAATTGGACTCGTGCAGGTGGGTTCACAGGTCAGGGCGGATCGCTACACCTATATCCCCCTGATCGGAGTGTGCGTCATGGCGGCATGGGGCATTCCAGAACTCCTGAAAGAGAGGCGTTATCGCAAAGAAGTCCTTATTGCGCTGTCAACAATAACCCTTTCATGCTTTTTCATTGCTACGTGGATACAAGTCGGTTATTGGCAGAACAGCCTCATATTGTTCGATCATACATTAAAAGTTACTGATAAAAATTATATTGCTTTTAAACATAGGGGGGATGCCTACGCTACCCTCGGAAACCTTAAAAATGCGATTGCGGATTTTGACAGAGCCATCGCAATCAATCCGCAATATGGACTCGCTTATATGGGGCGCGCTGCTGCCAAACAAGAACTTGGGAATAACGAGGAGGCTATTTCAGATTACGATAGGGCAGTAGTGATTATGCCTAAGTTCGCAACGGCTTACTACTATCGTGGAAATGCCTATGCAGCTATTGGAAAGTACACTCAAGCCATTGAAGACTATGATAGATCGATACGGCTCGAACCGAGCGGGCAGGCGTATGGCGACAGGGGGTACGCCTATGCAGCCATCGGAAAGTATAAGCAAGCAATTGAAGACTATGACAAAGCGATACAGCTCCTACCAGGACTTGCAATGCTTTACGCTGACCGTGGGATCGCGTATGCTGCCCTCGGAAAGCACCAACAAGCGATTGAAGACTATGACAGAGCAATACAGATCCTACCGAGCGCGAAGGATTATGGTGACCGTTGGGTCGCGTATGCTGCGGAGGCTTATGGCTTTCGCGGGGTCGCGTACGCTGCCCTCGGAAAGTACCAGCAAGCGATTGAAGACTATGACAGAGCAATACAGATCCAACCGAGTGCTGAGATGTATGGTGACCGTGGGATCGCGTATGCTGCCCTCGGAAAGTACCAGCAAGCAATTGCGGACTATGACAGAGCGATACAGATCCAACCGAGACTTGCAGGACTTTATATTGGCCAGGGGATCGCTTATACCGCCATCGACCAGTACAAGCAGGCGATTTCGGATTTTGACAAGGCCATCGAGATAAATCCAGAAAACGCGGCCGCCTACAATAACCGGGGTCTTGCCCACGCCAAACTCGGTAACCGGCAACAGGCGATTGAGGATTTAAAAACAGCGGCAAAACTTGGCAGCGAACAGTCTAAAAACCTTCTGAAAAGCCAAGGGATAATCTGGTGAGTTCAACGGGCTAAGAGATGACTTGATTCTGTGAAAAGTTGAACCCAGGTTTCCCCGAAGGCTTCTCTGATCGGCTTGGTCTCGTGTCATTGCTCAATCAACTGCATAGGTTGCAATGTGCTTCGTGATCCCCCGTACGCACGGTGGTGTGGGAGGACGGGGAAGGCGACTTCCCCTCCTACCCGAAACGCGAGCAGTACCCAGAGTACACGTTAATCGAGTCTTCTGCCTCCTGCAATCGCGGAGGCATTTCCCAGGCGGGTGCCGATCGGGCGCATATCATTTCGCGATAGAAGACCGCGCAGTTTTCTTCAAGGCAACGCTCTTGAAAAGCAGCGTTAAGGGGATGCCAACTAAGGAAAAGAAACCAAGGAGCCTGAAATTATCGACAAATGCCGACAGAGTGGACTGGACCACAAGGGTATTGTAGATTGACAGGTAAGCTTTTTTCATTGCCGTAACCGGATCGCATTGAATGGAGAACATCTCCGTCAGCCTGTGGAATGATTCTCGAAACGCCGGATCGTAAGGCGTGAGATGAGAGATAATCAGCGACTGGTGCAGTTGGGCATGCCGGGCAAGCAAAGTGGTGACTACTGCAATGCCGATGCTCCCGCCCATACCCCGCATCAGATTATACAGGCCGGTTGCAGTCCCCATCATTTCATTTGGCAACGTCCCCATCGCAATAGTGGTCAGGGCAACGAAGAGCATTCCAGCCGCAAATCCCATGAAAAAGTTGGGCCAGATGATACTGGTGATGGAAATCTGAAGATTGACTTCACCCAGAAAGAAGCCGGCCAGAGCAAAGATGATGAAGCCGGCGACGATCATGATGCGTGCGTCGATTTTCCTTACGAGTCTGCCGGCAAGGGTTACTGAAACGAGCGCGCCCAGCCCGCGCGGAGTAATCGCCAGTCCGCTTGCCAGCGCGGTGTAACCCATCAGGTTTTGCAGAAAAAGAGGCAGCATCACTAACGTTCCGTACAGAATGATCCCGTAGACAGTGGCCAGAAGAATCCCGACAGCGAAGTTGCGATTCGTCAAAATGTGCAAGTCGACGATCGGTTCCCCGGAGCGCAACTCCCAAATTACAAAACCCAGCAAGCAGGCGCTCGAGGCGATGAGGGCGAGCCATACCCAGCCGGCAGAAAACCAATCAGCCCTCTCCCCTCTATCAAGAACGATCTGCAGCGCTCCGAGACCGACAGCCATCAGAATAAAGCCAATGTAATCAACTGATTTAGGGGTTTCTGCCTGGATATATGGTGGGTCTTCGATGAGCAGCCTGGTCATCAAAATGGCCAGCAGGCATACCGGTAAATTAATATAAAAAATCCAGCGCCAGGAGTAATTGTCTGTAATCCAGCCTCCGAGCGTGGGGCCTACGACAGGAGCTACGATGACTCCCAGGCCATAGACCGCCATAGCTTCTCCTCTTCTTGACGGCGGAAAGCTTTCGAGAAGGATGGCCTGGGATATGGGAAGGAGCGCGCCCCCACTCGCGCCCTGGATTACGCGGGCGATTATCTCCATATCCAGGGTGACGGCGGCCCCGCTCACAAGAGATGAAATGGTGAACACGATGATGCTGATCATGAGGAAGCGACGCCTGCCCAGAAACTGGGCGATCCAGCCCGAAATGGGCAGCACAATGGCATTGGCGACCAGGTAGCTGGTGAGGACCCAGGTGGCTTCGTCGGCGCTGGCCGACAGACTTCCGGCGATATGGGGAAGTGCGACGTTGGCGACCGATGTATCCAAAGCCACCATGAACGTGGGCAGGATCATGGTGGCCGCAATAAACCAGGGATTGACCTGCGGATGCCAATTATGGGCCTTGGCCATAAGGTGGCTCTCCTGCTGTCTTTTTCGATTGCGGCATTACGAAAACTATCTATATCCAACGTTGGGGTTTATTCAAGGCTGACACGTTTTCCTGATTAAGTAAATCCCGTCACGAATAGTAAGGAACAGCTTTTCGGCCCGGCCGTCTGCTTTCACCAATTCGTTGAAGTCTGCCATCGCGCGGCTTTCATCGTCTTTCGGATCGAAGATCCTGCCGTACCACAGGGCGTTATCGGCAAGTATCAACCCGCCATTACGCAAAATCCTCATCGATTCTGCGTAATATGCGCTGTAGTTTTGCTTGTCGGCATCGATGAAAACAAGGTCTGTCTTTGCGTCAGGCAGGGTCTTGAGGATTTCGAGCGCCTCGCCCATACGCAGCGTGATCTTGAAACCGCTGGGGCTCCGGTCGAAGAAATCCTGCGCGATCTTTGCCCAGTGAGGATTATGCTCGATGGTCAGGATTTCCCCGTCATGGGGCAGAACTTCGGCCATTGCAAGGGCCGAGTAGCCGGTAAAGGCGCCGATTTCGACGATGTGATGCGCGCCGGCCAGTTGAACAGCCAACTGCAGGAACCGGCCTTCGACCCGCCCGGTGAGCATACTCGGGTAGGGTGTCTTTGTCAGCGTAAAGCGTTCAACCTCCTCGAGGAGCGCTGACAGGGGGGTAGTGTGGTCTGCGGCATATTCTTCGGCCTCCCTGGCCACGATATCCATGAAACAGTATATGCCCGCCGCTCTGTCCGCCTGCCTGTCGGAACCTTGAGTATGTTTTTTGCTCACAGGATCTCCTGCTGAAAATGTTCCTGGCGAAGTAAGAAGCAAAATACACTAAAAGCCGAGGTTGGCAGGCCTGTCAGGATTCGAGCAAAACCTGCAACTGTCGAGTCATCTCACGAACAACTCCAACCCAGTCGCCATGAACTTTCTGGCGGAAAATCCGCGCAGTGGGGTACCAGGGAGAGTCGGAACGCTCGATGAGCCAGCGCCACTCACCCGAGCGCCGCAGCATTATCCACACTGTCTTTCCCAGCGCCCCGGCAAGGTGAGCGACCGCCGTGTCGGCGCTGATGATGATGTCCATATTCTCGATCAGGGCGGCTGTATCGGCAAAATCGGTCAACGTTTCGCCCATACGGCGAAACCGGGGCAGGGACTCGAGAACTTTCCTGTCCTCCTCGGGGATTTCCTTCTGCAAACATACTATTTCGATATTCAGCTTCGTAAGCGGCAGCAAGGCTTCCAACGGCACATCGCGCGTCCGGTTCACCGGTTCATGCCGGCCGCCGGTCCATACGACGCCGATTCTGAGCTTGTCACGGGGACCGAGCCGTTTGCGCCACTCATTCGCCTGATCGATATCAGCGCTAAGGTATGGAATATCGGCGGGGATCGATTCCAACGTGGTGCCAAAAGCCAGAGGCAGGCTCAGCAGGGGGCAATGGAAATCATGAAGAGGCAGCGGTTCCATGTTGGTGACTATTGATACGGGGCGCTTGAGGGTCTCGGTCAATGACTTCAAAGCGGCAGGCACACGGACAATCACTGTCCCGGCGATTTGCGCCACTAACGGCACGTACCGCAGGAACTGTATAGTGTCCCCGAATCCCTGCTCCGCCCAGAGCAGAACGGTTTTCCCGCAAAGAGGCTCCTCTCCGAGCCATAAGGGTCCAGGTGAGTTAAATTTTTTCCTTTTTAGCGAACCGATTCCCCACCGGGACTCAAAGAGCAAACCGATTCCCCATCGGGACTCATAGAGCCGCCACCCCGTTTGAAAATGCCCCATGGCCAGTCTGCAATGGGCTTGCTCCATAACAGCTTCAGTTAAATCCGGCTTGAATGACAACGCACGCTCATAATTTTCCAGGGCTTCATCGAGGCGGCCGAGTTGCTGCAAGACATTGCCGCGGTTGAATAACAGGGCCGCATTGTGCGGCGCTATTTCCAGCGCGCTGTCATAGCTCTCCAGCGCCTCTTCGTGCCTGTTAAGTTCCAACAAAGCATTTCCACGCCTGTTAAGAGCGTCTTTATCCCGGGGCTGTATTTTCAAAGCCCGATTATAACTACGGACGGCATCATCATAGCGGCGCAACTGATGCAGAATATCACCCCGCTTGACAAGCGCTTCAGCGTTCTCCGGATTTGCCTCCAGAATGCGATCACAGCCCGCCATCAGATTGAGCATACTCTTATCGCGCAATTCGTATACCTGCGGAGGGTTCATAAACTTCAAAAATCGATCGAATGACTCGACCGCTTCTTCGTATCGGGCCAGGTCGTCAAGAACGATTCCTCTATATTTAAGCACCAGGAAAAAGTCCGGATCAATCTTAAGCGCCTCGTCGAGGCACGCCAGAGCCTCTTCGTAACGATTTGCATGCCGCAAAGAGATACTTTTGGCTATGAGGCCGACTATTTTTTGTGCAACAGCAGGGTTTGGCATGGCTGAGAAATCAATCCGGCCTGGAATTCAATTTGTAACCCACTCCGTACATTGTGCTGATTATCTCCTTATCCGGAATACACTTTGCTATTTTTTTCCGCAGGTTTTTTACATGGGAGTCGATCGTCCTGTCATAACCTTCAAAATCATAACCTTGAACTGCATTAATCAGTTCGTTTCGCGAGAAAATGCGGTCAGGGTGGCTCAACAGCATCTTGAGAAGGTTATACTCACAGGGCGTCAGTTTGAGTTCGATTCCCCCGGCAAGCGCCTGGCGGGTTTCCTCGATCATTACCATGCCTGCGGTGGCGAGTGTCTTTGGGGCATTCGGGGAATAGGCGCGCCTCAGTACTGCATTCACGCGCGCCACAACCTCCCTGGGGCTGAAAGGTTTACAAATGTAGTCGTCGGCGCCGAATTCGAGACCGAGCAAACGATCGATTTCTTCGACCCTGGCAGTTATCATTATTATTGGAACATTGGAAAATTGCCTGATCGCGCGACAAACGTCCCATCCATTTATTCCGGGAATCATGATGTCCAGGAGAATCAGGCTGGGAGGGTTTTGTTTCACATGGGGCAGAACCAGATCTCCGCGGTCGAGGCACGACACCCGGTAGCCTGCGCTTACCAAGTAGTCCTTCAGTATTTCGGTTATTTTGATTTCATCCTCGACCACCAGGATATCCCGGCTCATCCCGCATCTCCTTTGATTCACACACGATTGCCGGGCATCAAAGCCGCGTCCCATGATGGCGCGGAAAGACCATGCTGACTTTCAACCCTGCAGCGGGGGAATTGGAAGCTCCTATTCTCCCCCCGAAGCTCTCCACGATGCTCTTGCATATTGCCAGGCCGAGTCCGCTGCCTCCATGCTCCCGGCTCCTTGCCGCGTCCACCCGGTAAAGTCTGTCAAACAAGAATGCAAGAGATTCTTCAGGGACTCCGGGCCCGGAATCCTCGAAGCTCACTGAAAACTCACCGGACCCGGCTTCGAGGGAAATCTTCACAACGCCCGGGACCTTTGCGTACCGCAACGTATTCTCGAGGAGGTTTGAGAAAACTTGTTTGAGCCGATCTGCATCCGCCAGAATCAGAATGTCCCCTTCTATCGTTTCATGCATATCGAGCCTTATGCCGCGCCGGTTCAGCCGTGTCCGGAAACACTCCAGCGTCTCTGTCAATATCTCCAGCGGGTTTACGGCCGCCGGTTCGGAGCCGAAGTTTCTGGACTCGATCAAGGACAGATCGTGAAGGTCTCGAACGATTCGACCCAGATGCATCACCTCGATGTGAAGCGAATCCAACCCCTGCCGTGTGACCGTTCTAACACCGTCCTGCATGGCCTCTATTTCTCCGCGAAGAATAGCCAGGGGGGTTCTCAGTTCGTGAGATATGTCCACCAGCCATTGTTGCTGCGTTTGCTGATGTTTTTCAAGGGCTTGCGCCATGGCATTGAAACCGGCGGCCAGTTGGCCGAATTCATCGTGAGATCTGACGGCGATTCGAGTGTCAAATCTGCGGGAACTCAAGGCCCTCGTCCCTTTCTCCAGTTCCTTGACCGGCGCCAGCAGATGCCTGGACAAAACGAACGTCACAAAGAGCGCTAAAATCAGCGCAACAGATCCCATGGCATAGAATGTCTGTGACTGCTGCCTTACGAATTCGACATCCAGGTGATGAGTGGGAGGTTCGTGCTTTCTTAGGCCAAGCCACCCGACCAATCGGGCATCTGTCTTGATGGGAGTGAGCCGATAGCTGTCCGGAGAGGAAAAATCGCCGGGGGTGAGCGGGCGTTTGTCGGTATCGAACAAGGCCATGGCCGCGATAGACAGATGTTCAGGAGGCGGACCGTGATGAGGCGGGATCAGGTCGCCGGGTGGGGGCGGTACTCTTTCTCTCTCCATCGAGAGAGGACCGGGGGGAAAGGGCGGCGGACCGGTCATCCCGATTCCAGGCGGCATGCCCGGCCCGAGCCATCTTAAGCCGAACCAAAGTCCCGTGTCCTGCAGGACCGAATCCCAGCTACCACGCCTGAGGTATTCCTGTCTCAGCGCATCAACCAGTTTCGTGATCCTTTCGGCTTCAACTTTGCTGACATACTCTTCAAAATGGCGCTCGGAATAGTATCTTCCGATAAGGAGCATGCAAACGACAACGAGCAAGCTATTCAGCAGGAAAGCCAGAAATACTTTATGCCTGAATTTAAGGTTCATAATAAACCGCCAGTGGCTGGAAGCTGCAGAGATCATTGACCGGACCCAGGTACAATGTCCCTTTATTTCTGGCGTATTCTCACCAGGAAGTCAATCCTGCTAATCGCCTTAACGGTATGTATCTCCACGCTCAATGTGATGCAAAAGGGTTGTCGACAAGTTGCGTGGTCCGTCGAATCAAACTGTGCCCGTTTTGCGCGACCGATAGAACGATTCGGGATGTCAAGCTATTCGTTGAGCATGGCCTTACGATACGGCGTTCGCCTCAGGCGGCAAACGGGTTTGGAATTGTGTAGACGAATCCGACTCCGCGTATCGTTTTTATCCGGTCGATTCCTTTGTATTTATGACCAAGTTTCTTTCTCAGGCGGCTTACATGCATATCCACACTGCGGTCATAGGCGCCGAGGTCCCGGCCGAGGACGCCCCGGGCCAATTGGTCACGCGTCACAACATGACCGGCTGCTCTCAGCAATATTGCAAGAAAATTAAACTCGATGCCGGTCAATTGTAATTCTGCTCCGTCACGGCGCACAACGCGGGCTCCGCCGTCAAGTTCAATGTCTCCGAGAGCTATTCTTGCGGGCCCCGGCCTGGCCTCATCCTTGAGGTTATTTCTCGCGCGCCGAAGAATTGCGCGGACTCTTGCGAGCAGTTCGCGGGGGTTGCAGGGTTTTATAAGGAAATCGTCTGCCCCGCCCTCGAGCCCTAAGATGTTATCCATTCCCTGAGTTCGGCCTGTTAACATTATTACGGGTGTGTCCTGTCTGGAACGGATGCGTTGCAGGACTTCAAAACCATTCATGCCGGGAAGCGCTATGTCGAGTAAGATCAAATCATATTCGTCCCTGGCTGCTTCCAAGATCTGCTTTACGGCGTCCATCCCGTCGTAGATCGAGGTTACCTCGAATCCTTCAGGTTTGAAATAATCTGCCACCATTTCACAAAATCCTGCATCATCATCTATCACTAAGAGACGACTCATTTGAATGACCTCTGTGTTTCTCAGAATTTTGCGCAAATCGTTTGTTTAAGATATATCCTCAGCCCTGCCGCAAGCTCGGAGGCTTGCGGCAGCGATTTAAACACCCGGCTGGTGAAAATCCGGATGCTGCTAATTGCAGCCCTGCGGCAATTCCGGTTTAGGAAGTTGCACGGTCTTCTGAAGACTCAGGTCGGGGACGCTGTAGATGCCAACGACGGGTCCCGCTAACACATAAAGAACACCATTGCCGGCCCAAAGCCCGTGCGGCGGCCCACCCATGGGGTGATGCGGTGGAAACTTTCCGGGGTCCGCCGGCTTAGGTGGAGGACCCTGAGGGGGCGCAATATCCGGGAGGTCCACTGAACGCAGAAGAGTCATGTCAGAGATCTTGTATTCCAGGATCTTGCCGCCCGCCATTACATAAAGGTATTGCTGATCGGCGGAAATACCCGTCAACCCAAGTTTTGCAAAGATAGCCGGCGGGGGTTGCACATCACCGGTCTGCTGGGGGTAAGCTACCCCGGAAATCGAACACAATGCCACACAGAGAATAACAAGGATCAGTATCTTGCTCACCTTCGACTCCTTTGTTGACTTAGATTTGCATTATGGCTGAGTCAGTTCGATCGGATCTCATTTGTTTCATTCCTGGTTCTAGTCTTAATCGATCTCCACACCTCCTTTTGTCATTAGTATTAAGGCGCCCGCCTCCATGGGCCTGGAAATTGACGGCCCAGGCCGGCGGTCCCCCCGCCCCGCGAGCCTCTGAACCCGCTCGGATGTACGGACTTTACTGATCGATTGTGGAGAAAGTATGGAGGCGGTGTGGAATGAATATGGAGATCGCAATCCGGCCCCTTTTTTGAAGGGGGGCGGGGAAGGGATTTCTGAAGGATCACGGTCATGCCAAGATCCTTAAGTCAAAATTACCCTTCCCCCTGCTCCCCGAAGGCGCGTTAGAGAACGCGCCTGTGACTCATCCGCCTTATGAATAGGTGTTCGTTAAGTTCCCGCTTGCGGATACCGTTGAGGAAGCGCCGAGGTTGGCAAGGAGATCTTTAAGGAAAGTCTCCAGGTTGGCGCTGGTGCTCGTTGTGCCGGTAGTGCTGCTCGATGTGCTCGACGTGCTGCTCGATGAGCTATTGCCGGAGGCATTCTGGATCGCTGACACCAGGTTGCTGAAGTCCGATTTCAGCGTGTTGAGGGTGCTGTCCGTGGATGAGGTAGACGAAGTGGAGGAAGTAGACGAAGTGGAGGAAGAGGCCCCCAACTCCGAGATCAGATTCTCGATCGCACTCGAAAAGTTCGAGTAAGCCGATGTCGTTGTCGAAGACGTGGAGGAGGATGAAGTCGAGCTATTGCTTGAACCGGATTCCGACTTCACGGCCTCGAACAGGTCATGCATCAGCTTGCCGAGGGCTTGCCCTGGGTTCTCTGTGGAGCTGGTCGAACTGGTCGAAGAGGTCGCGGTGGTCGAAGAGGTGGAGCTGTCGGAAGTTGAGCTTCCGCCCGCACCCGGCGGGGGGCCGCTTGGCGGAGGAGGCATCGAAATCCCCATTTGGCTGAGTGACGACATGATGCTTTGCATTAACGTATCATCCCCTCCAGACGTTGACTGACTGCCCGAAACCTGGGTGCTCGAACTCGTGCCGCTGCTATCCGTCTGGTTGAACAGGGAAAGAAATTCCGTGTAGATCGAATCGGTACTGTTGACTCCTGAAATGGTCATGGCCTGCTCCTTTCATTGTAATGTTTCGAAAATGCCGTTAAGTGAATTCAGTTTGTCACCCGTATATTTACCTGCTAGCAATAATCGGACGGGTTTTTGAAAAACTATTGTAACGATGCGTAGAGTAATGTAATAATTTGTAACATCGACACGTCTAATATGAAAATCAGCACCTGGTGCCGATGAATATGAATGGTCCTAACGCATCATGAGTGTGCAGAAGTTATGGGATGGATCGATTTTTGGAGAAACAGAAGGATGTAACTTCCAAACATTGCCGCTACGGGACAATATTGTTTGCTGACTATTGCAAAAAATGCCGGGTGGGCCGGAAGAATTTTCCCTATTGTTAGATCTATAAAATTTGCCTTATCGTACATGTGCTCTTTCACTGCCGGAATTATCGCTGTAGCGTGAAAGGCGTTTGCAACACTGATGCAGGACACCCGAAGAGTAACCTCAAGGTTTGTTAGCAGGTCTCAGACTAACGGCAATATCGTCAATGTCAGCGCTTAACTTCTTATATTCCACCATTATTGAGGCACGGCCGCCGTACATTCCCCATCGAGCGCAGCCGGAGAAGGAAGTCAATCCTGCCAATTGATTTCCATACTCAGAACAAAAGAAATGAAATCCGGTCGAGGAGACTCAGCCACCGAATCGCTTAGCTTTTCGACACGGGGCCATTACGAAACTTTACACTAATGAACAAGGGGGGAAAGTAATGTCAGTAAGCGGTGTTTCTTCAACTGAAGGTTCGTACCAGACCAATCAGCGGACTGGGTGGCAGCAGGTGGTGAATGATTTCAACCAGCTTGGACAGGCTCTACAGTCCGGCAGTCTCACAGGGGCGCAACAGGCCTTCACGACGTTGCAGCAGGACATGCAAAGTGTTAGTCAGAGCCAGAGCAGCCAGGGCCAGAGCACACAGCAGCAGGGTGCTCTCAACCAGCTTGGACAAGCACTTCAGTCAGGCGATCTCTCAGGCGCCCAGCAGGCGTTTGCAGCTCTCAAGACAAGCCATCACCACCATCACCACTCCGGCGGCGCTCAAGGCGCCAGCGGCGGCTCGGGCGGCAGTTCCACGATAGGGAACGATCTCAACACGCTCGCAACCTCCCTGCAGTCCGGCGATCTTTCAGGGGCACAAAAGGCATTTGCAGCTCTTCAGCAAGATATGCAAAATACCGGGTTGACCCAGAGCGCGCAGCAGACCAACCAAACCAGTCAGCAGAGCAATGATTTCAATACGCTCGCGACGGCTCTGCAGTCGGGCGATCTGACAGGCGCCCAAAAGGCGTTTGCATCACTGATGCAGGACGCGCAGGCCGCCGCAGCCAGCTTCTTTAACAGCTCTCGGACAAATGGAAATATCGTCAATACCACCACTTGATTTTTGAGTTCGGCCTTTATTCAGGCGAAATTAAGTTTCCCTCCCATATTTACTGCCGCCGGGCCCGGAATGGCCCGGCGGTATAACACACTTTTTGGCCCGCATCTTTTTCCACATTACAGCGCATCAAAATCGCTAATGAAAAAATTACGGCTGCAAACGTTTCGCGGATTCAAATCTCGCCGTGCGGGCTCAGAAAAAATAAATATTCAACCGTTGCCTCCCTTTTTTTGCTATGAGGGCGGTTACAATAATTCCTGTTGTTTACAAATTCTCGTTCATTGGCGAGAATGCCGGACCTCGGACGACCCGGGGTATTTGAAACCGAGTACGTTTCCGCACGACGACAAAGGACATTCCTGTCTTTGAAAGGATTATGATGAATACACGTGACGATATTCGCAACCTGGCCATTATTGCTCATGTTGACCACGGAAAGACGACCCTGGTCGATGCCATGCTATGGCAGAGTGGCATCTTTCGAGACAACGAGCAGGTTGCCGAACGGGTGCTCGACAGTCTCGATCTGGAACGGGAAAAAGGAATCACCATCATGGCGAAGAATACCGCTGTCGTGTACAAAGGGGTGAAAATCAACATTGTCGATACCCCGGGGCATGCGGATTTTGGTGGTGAAGTTGAGCGTACCCTGAATATGGTTCAAGGAGTTCTGCTCCTCGTTGACGCAACGGAAGGCCCGCTTCCTCAAACCCGCTTTGTCCTCGGAAAAGCTCTTGCGCTGGGGCTTCCTCCCATTCTGGTCATCAATAAAATCGACCGGCCCGACAGAAGGATTGATGAAGTCCTCGATGAAGTCTACGATCTGTTCATCGATCTTGACGCCACGGAAGAGCAGCTCGATTTTCCAGTTCTCTTCACGAACGCAAAGGAGGGAATCGCTCTTACCGATCCGACCGGTCAGGGGCAGGACCTGGTTCCGCTATTCGATACAATTCTTTCTGCCATTCCCGCTCCATCCTATGACCCCGTGGCGCCGCTCCAGTTTCTGGTTACCACTTTGCACCACAGCGATTATGTCGGAAGAATCGCAGTCGGCAAAATTGTGAACGGCGAGTTGAGGCACGGCCGGGAAGTGATGCTCCTCAAGGCGGACGGCACATCTCGAAAAGCTTCCCTTAGCGCGGTGTACACCTATGATGGGCTCAACCGGGTAGAGCGCGAGATCGCCGTAGCAGGCGATATTGCTGCTGTTGCAGGTCTTGACGATATCTTCATAGGGGACACTCTCGGAGACCCTGCAGACCCGCGAGCTCTGCCGGTCATAACGGTTGAGGAACCGACGATCTCGATGGTTTTTGCCGTGAATTCCTCTCCCCTTTCGGGAAAAGAAGGAAGATACCTGACTTCTCGACATATAAAGGAGCGCCTGGATAAGGAACTCCTCTACAATGTGAGCCTCCGGGTAGAGCAGGCGGAAAATCGCGAAGCCTACAATGTGAACGCAAGGGGAGAGCTGCAACTCGCCGTACTGGTCGAAACGATGCGCAGGGAGGGCTTCGAGCTTTCGCTGTCAAGGCCGAAGGTCATCACCCGTGATGTCGATGGACAACTTTGCGAACCCGTGGAACTTGCGGTCGTTGATATTCCGGAGAAATTCATCGGGATAGTCACCGAAATGATGAGCGGCCGGCGAGGCCGAATGAACAAGATGGTCAACAACGGCTTCGGTCGAGTTCGGCTGGATTTCGAGATTTCTTCCCGTGGACTGATCGGCTTTCGGAGCCAGTTTTTGACGGAGACCCGTGGCACGGGCATCATGAATACGCTGTTGCTGGGGTACAGGCCGCATGCCGGAGAGATAGCCGCCCGCCCCAATGGTGTTCTGGTCTCAGATCGCGAAGGCAAGGCGGTTACCTTTGCGATTTATCACCTTCAGCCGCGCGGGACAATATTCGTGAATCCGGGAGACCCTGTTTATACGGGAATGATCGTTGGGGAGAACTCGCGCGCTGAAGATATCTGGGTTAATATTACAAAGGAAAAAAAGCTCACCAACATAAGGGCCGCCGGTACCGATGAAGCCCTGCGGCTCATTCCGCCGCGTCAGTTCAGCCTCGAACAGGCCATGGAATATATCTCCGAAGATGAACTGGTCGAAGTAACCCCGGCCTCCGTGCGCCTCCGAAAAATGAAGAACAGGTAACACTGAATCTGTGGAGATAAGAGTCGAGCCGCTCATACTATTTTTGTTTGGTTTGTGCTTGCACATACTTACGCAATACGGCGTTCATCATGGTTTGGTAACCTTTGCCCGTTTTCTTGAAAAAATCGATCACGTCGGGGTCGAGCCGTAACGTTATCTGTTGCTTGTGCCCTGGCCAGGATACTGCTTCCGCGAAAAAATCATCACCCGATTCCGGATTATCGGAATAGTCGATTTCATCTTCTTTCATTGCGTCAATGCGAGTCCAATCGGTTCTTGATGGCTTTTTCATATTGCTTTTCCTCATTTTTGTTGGCCTTCTTCAAAGAGAATCTCATGCCAACGTAACTACAAATGTAGCTACTCGTAATAGTATCGTATTTCCCGGGGGGGAAAAGTGTTTTTAAAGGCGGCGGATTGCTTTCAGAGTGGCGCATAAAGTGCGCGGCGGGTTTTGGTTGCGCCACGCAAGGGCGCAACCGCAACGGCCCTAACTGCCGCAAGGGCGGGCCAATTACCAGCGAGCAAAAAAGCGAGTAAAAACAGCGTGTGAAACTGGACAGTTTGCGCTCAACGGCGTCCTTTATGGCCGAAGCTCGTCGCCATGAAAGACGGATGCTTTATTTTGCCTTCCTTTTAGCACCGTCAGCGCTTCGGGATCATGATCGAGCAAGACCAAGGCGCTACTAATGGCACGGCTGGGCAAGAGGTCGCCGCTTTCATATTTCTGAAACGCTCGCGGCCCGCCGCCGATCACCAACCCGGCGGCCTGTTGGGTTAGTCGCAACTTTTTGCGAATGCGCCGGATTTCCTCCGGCTCAAGCAACCCTTCGCTACGGGCTTTAAGACGGTTCAACATCCGGTCGGATATTTTCATGTCCTCGCCTGTGTGAATGCTTTCTTCCGACTGGTCACAATACCAACCGGGCATATCAAACGCAATGCTCTCGCCCTTATAGGCGAGAGTCATCGGGCGCACGTCACGGCGCATCGGCGCCCCCGTTTTCGGACAAACAGGATTAGTCATGGCCTTTCTCCTTGAACGACAGCAACAAAAACTCGGTGACGGCATCAGAGCTAAACTTCACATACAACATGCCAACAGGTGAGAGGACGTGATAAACGTCCTGTCAAAGCCGATGACCGGCAAAAGCCGTCATGGACTTATAGAAGTGCTCCCGCTTCATAGTCTGGATCGTCGTGACGATCTCGGCGCGTCCGAACCCCAAAGCGGCGGCGCTTCGCAATGCCGTACCGGTAACGTCAAGCCTCCCCACGCTGCTACATGCGGCCTTAAAGGCTTCGAGGTCATAGGTTGGCTTCCGTTTTTCCGTCATGTCAAGAATATACACCATTATGGTGTAAAGACAAGTTAATTGTTAAGGCCCATTCCCGGATCGCCCTTTATCCGGGTGGGGCCTGCTCTATTTTACAAAGGAGCAACAATAGTCGGTAAGTCTCCTGACCCTGAGTTTGAAGCTGGAGTGAGCAGTCACCTCAAATGTTTCACCATCCCTTACGGCTCTCCACTCAACCGCCCCGGGCAGCAACACATCGAGATCGCCCGCAAGGATTTCCATGATCTCTTTTTCCGAAGTATTGAATTCATATTCGCCGGGCAGCATAACACCGAGCGTTTTCCTGGAACCGTCCGCAAATATGATGCTCCGGCTGGTGACATTTCCGTCAAAATAGACATTGCCTTTCTTAATAACCGTCACATTCTTGAATTCCGCCACCGTCTTCTCCTTTCAACTCTATGACCGAAAATCGGGTCTTCCCGGACGTAACTGAGATCGAGGCCTTTGATTTTTGAGCGCGCTCCGCTGGGTCTGCAGCCGTTCGATCTCCTGCTGCCTTCGATGTTGATCGAATGCAACCAGCCTGCTTGGTTGTCCACCCATCTTCTGGCGCTGGAGGCTGTGCTGCCGGTTTTGGGGACTGAGCCTCCCGGGGGCTCGCTCGCGTGGCTCAGATTGAGTCCCCCTAAACCCATGAAAGCCCGGCCTGCCCTGGGGCCGCTTCAACTGCATCTTCAAGGCGCGCTGGTTGAACTGAACCTCGGAGCGGGGCATGTGGACCATGCTCGCGGGAACCAACCTGCCTGTAATCCTCAGCACCTGAATACGCTGCGTGGCCTGTGGACCTCTGATCGGCTGACCGCGTCCAATCCGGGCAAGGTTACGCTGGACCTCCACAGCGGAAATGGCCCGCCTCACGTTTGGCGCAATCATCCGGTTGCGATTTATCCTTTCCAACACTTCCTGGTGGGGTTTGGCGGCCAGGTGAGCCAGGTTCATATTATAAATATAGCGGTTCCGAATCGTGCCGTAATTGGGGATCACCCTATCGTTGATAACGGGCGCAGCCCTGAAATTGTTAACGATCGCGGTCCGGTTGATATTAGCGACCCTGAGGCCGGTGTAGCTGTTCACGCTGTAGAAACTGCCACGGGGAACCACGACCGCATGGCCGGCATAAGCCAGTCTGCCGATGCCAATACCGACGCCGCCTGTACTTGCCCCGATAAATAAGCTGCCCGGCCCCCAATAGTGATGGGAGTAGTAAGTCTCGGCGGGCGCGAGCGGAACCCAGCCGACATTACCGTCTGAATGAATCCATGAGACTCGTCCGGGATACCAGTATACGGATTTGCCAACCGCGCCGGCCTTTACTCTCACAGGTGGAACCCAATACCAGGCTGAATTTACGAATACCCAGTTTCCGTAATGGTGTGTTACATACCCAAATGGTTCCTCGGGAATCCAGACATTGTCCCGGTACCATACCGTCCACCTGCCGCCCGTGAATGGCTGCCAGCCAGGGGCTACACCTGTCGGGCGCCATAGCATCCGGGTCCGGCCGTCATAGCGGACTTGCTCCCATTTGCCGTTCCGGTCGAGATCGTATGCGTCATCGTGTAACTCAGCCGGGAGGTTATCGATTGACTCTCCTTTGACCTGCACTCTTTGTGTCCAGATTTCTTCCCGCTTGAGGTTCCATTCATCCCAGTCGGCATCCACCTGGCCATCTCCTTCAACGGACAGTTTGCCATCCGAGATTATGGAACCACCCCCGGCTTCGACAACGTACTTGGCTTCCCCCTCTCCGAGAACAAAGTCGACGGAGCCATCGAGGCTTATTACTTCGGCTGAATTGTCTCCAACATAAAGATCAAAGGCGCCGCCTGGGCGGGCCAGCACATATCCGAAAGGCGTCGTCGCCTTTATTACAGCTTTTTGGCTTCTGTTGTAGAACCTGGCCGTGCCGGAAGCGACATCTATTTCTGCTGCATCCTCGCGCAGGGCTAGCAACTGTATCTGGGTGTCGCTCCCTGTTCGTACCCATACCCCGTTTGGCAGCTTGAACTCCGCCTTACCCGTATCGCTGGAATAGAAGGCGTCCTCAAGCCCGAAGGGCGCGTCCTTAACTGTAGCGACCCAGTCCTGTTCGGAATAGACATAGCGGAGGAGCTGACCATCGATAAAGGTTATGCGACCTATAAGGGGAGGTCCATCGGAGGTCCCGGCCTGCGCGAACACAGCGGGCGCCCATAGCGCGCACAGAATCACCGCAAGCGCAAGAGTGCTCAGTCTCTTCATTCAGTTCTCCTCAATTACAGAAAATAAAGCTCCATTTGCCTCCGGCGCTCGAAAACCGCAGCCCGCCACATCGCAGGATAATATTCGGCACCTCCTCCAAAATCTCGAAAGCCTTTGAAGCAATGCCGTATTATAAGACGAAGCAAGATAAGAAATAGTTTAACAAATGCGCAGATTATCCAAAAGGGCGTATCGAACAAAAACTCTGCATCTGCGGAGCATCGCAGATTCGGCCAGGCTGCGCATTAAAAGAAATCTGCCGATTTGACTGGTATTTCCGCCCGAGTTGGACAAAAAACGGCTGAAAATTCCCAATATTGAAATAACAACCGATTGGCAGTATAAGGACACGGACACCTGAATCCCTTTTTGGAAAATAGAATTCGGACATCTGAAAGGAAGTACATGCGAAGAAATTATTTCTTCTGGCTCTTGCTGGGGCTCTGTTTCCTCTTTGTGGGCATGCCTTCTTCTGCTCGGGCACTCGATGGTGAGGCAAAGAAGACCCAAGGACAGCCTGCTGCCGGGAAACAGGCCGGCAAAAAGCAATCGGGCGCCAGGCAAGGACAAGCGGAACCGGCCAAGGCCGCCGCCTCGGCAACCGAGATTTCACCGGGCCAGATAAACGCTCGTGAGGCCATCCTCGTGGAAGTTTCGACCGGGACGGTACTGTTTGAACAAAATGCCGATGAACCCATCGAGCCTGCCTCTTTTACCAAGATCGCCTCTCTTTATCTGGTTTTCGAGGCAATCAAGCAGGACAAAATTCACCTTAACGATGAAGTCTTGATAAGCGAGGCTGCCTGGCGGACCGGCGGCTCCAAGATGTTCATCGGGGTAGGGAACCGTATCCCGCTCGAGGAAATTATCAAAGGCATAGCTGTTGTTTCGGGCAACGATTCCTGCGTAGCGGCCGCAGAGCATGTGAGCGGGAGTGTCGACACCTTTGTAGATGCCATGAACCGTAAGGCCAAAGAACTGGGAATGTCCCAAACCCGATTCCTCAATCCTCACGGATTGCCCGCTGATGGGCAGATTACAACCGCCAGAGACATGGCAACCCTGGATATGGCCTACATAAGAGCCTTTCCCGAAGCGCTGGCGTACCATTCCATCAAGGAATACTCCTACAACAATATCCAGCAATACAATCGGAATCACCTTCTGCTCAAAGACCCCACGGTCGACGGACTAAAAACAGGATACATCGCAGCGTCGGGATACCATCTTTCCGCCACCGCCAAGCGCAACGGCATGCGGCTAATGGCTATCGTCATGGGCGCCCAAAGGCCTGCGATCCGTGAGAGGGAGGCCCTTAAGCTCCTGAACTACGGGTTCAGGTATTTCACTCTGGTCGAACCGTTCCCGGAAGGCCAGGCAGTTGCAAAAGCCAAGGTCTGGAAAGGGCAAAAAGACGAAATCCAGATTTATCCAAGCGAGAAAGCCACTTTTCTCATTCCGCAAAGCCAGAAGAACCTGCTCAAATGGGAGATACATGCTCCCTCGGATGTGACCGCCCCTATCAAGGCGGACCAGCAAATGGGCGAGATGGTTTTTCTGGTTTCCGACCAGCCAAAGCGAACCGTTCCGCTGGTCAGCAGGGAGGAGATAGCACTCGGAGGCTGGTTCAAAAGAAGCTGGCAAACGGTGGCAAGCATCCATGCTATTGATTGGAGATGGTTAAGCGGAGTTTTGGGCGGTATAGCCATTGCGGCTATTCTCCTGATACTGCTTATGGGCCGCAAATCACGCCAGAAGTTTTCGAGATAGATAGTTATTCATGTCCCTTCGGGTCACCCTGAAACCATGAAAAGGCCTGTAGGGTGGGCTAAGCGGCAGCGCAGCCCACCGAAACTTTTCGAAGCAGACAGAAGCTGGAAGCTGGTTGAGCTGAAAGCTCGCGCGCGCCTCGAATTGCGCCTGACAATACAGTCGGGAAATCAAAGGCCGCGCCGGCCGGGGAGATTGGTGCTCCGGCGCCCGAATGAGGAATCCACGAGCGGCCTCGGTGACTGAACATTTGTCATAAAGCCGGGCAGCGGCATCATTCTGCGATCCCGTAGCCCGCCGGCTTCCTGTCACTCCGTAACCTCAGGCCTTCCCCCCCTTTTGTGCGGTCATCAGAAATATTGAGAACCTCACCATTTTACCATCGGGGGCCGGTTTAATAACTTCCGTGGCGGTAGTGAACTTAATACCGTTAAATCCCGCCTCGCCTATGGCATTACCCAGGACCGTCCGTTCGAACCCGAAGTGAAATACGGCTTTGCTGGCATCGTGAAACAGCCCGTATTCAGGGTCCAGATCAGCAATGCAAAGATATCCGCCGGGCGACAGGCATCTATGGAAATGACTGAGGATAGGCGCTATTTTCTCAATATGATGGAATGTCATGCTGCTTGCAATGATGTCATAATTTCCCGTAAGGGTGTCGCCTGCATCAAGATCGAGGAGTAAACCACCGACATTGGCCAAGTTTTGTTTGGCGATCTTTCCTCTGAGGATATCGACCATTCCCCGTGAGCTGTCTATTCCCGTTATGAATCCCACCAGGGGCGCCAGCCGGAGTGTCAGAAGCCCTGTTCCGCATCCGAAATCCAACGCATTCATGGTGGTGTTCAGCAGCGCATTCGCAGATATGGCGCTACATACGTCGTTTGCCAACCTGATTCGTATGGGCTGCTCATCCCATAGCGCCGCCTCTTTATTGAAATCATGTTTGCCAATAGTCATCCTGTCCAATCTCCCTTCACTACAAGTCGGACGCTGTTTCTAATCCTGTTCTACCTTTTGTAGTTTTTGGTTTTCGACGAAAGTTAAGTCGGGTCTTGCGGGAAATTACCGTGAAAATACGCGAAAACAGCCCACAAGCGTAAACAAATTACTCAGTGCGCGGGGAAAGCCCTCCGGCCGGTAGCTTTCGCGGGAAGCAGTCGTGATCTCAGGTCTAAAAATACATATAATCACGTTCCGTCGGCAAATCGTTATTCAGACCATTTGAAAAAAGTATCTGGTACACTCTCGTGCCGCCGTATTTAAAACCCGCCGAAGCTGCGTTTAAATACAGCCTCCACATCCGGACGAACCGTTGGTCGAACATCTCCTGTACCTTGCCGATGTTTTTCTCGAAATTAGCTGTCCAGCAATCGAGTGTCCTGCCATAGTGCAGCCTGAGCCCCTCGATATCCAGGATGCACAGGCCCGCCCGCCCCATCTCGCGCACGGTTTCCGGCAGACTCGGGACGTAGCCGCCCGGAAAGATATAGCGCACCATCCAGGCGTCAGTGGGTGACTCCAGGTCTTTTGAGATCGTATGCAGCAGGCCGATCCCGCCTTTTTTCAGCAACTCGGCCACCTTTCTCATGTAGACCGGAATAAAATTTTTCCCGACGTGCTCGAACATGCCTATAGATACAAACTTGTCGAATTTACCGCTAAGCTGCCGGTAATCCATCAGCTTCACGTCAATACGGTTACCGAGCCCCGACTCTTCTATCCTCCGGCTCGCATGTCGATGCTGGTTTTGAGAAATCGTGATGCCCGTCCCCTTTATGCCGTAACTGTGAGCAGAGTGCATGAGCATCCCGCCCCAACCGCACCCGATGTCGACCAGCGTGTCCTCATGGCTGAGCATGAGTTTGCGGGCAATGTGGTCGTACTTGTTGCGCTGGGCCTGATCGAGTGAATCGACCTCATTGTCGAAATAGCCGCAGGAGTATGTGAGGCTATCGTCCAGGAAAAGAGAGAAGAATTCCGGAGTAAGATCGTAATGATAAGCTATATTCTCACGGGACTTGCCCACCGTGTCGATAGTTTGGATATAGAAGGGAAAAAGCCGGATTTTTTGAAGCAGCGAGAAATTTTTTTCGTCAAACTGAACGATCAGGCCCAGCCGCAGAAGCTCCTGAAGATCGCCCTCAACTTCGAGATCCCCTGAGACATATGCTTCGCCAAAACCGAGGAATCCTCTACTGAAGATCTGATGCGGAACTTTGGCAGACTTGATAATAAGGGTAGCTTTCGGTCTGTCGCCGTATTGTATGACTTGTCCATCCCATAGTTCGAAGGAGAATGCAGCGGAAGGGTCTGCACGATTAATCGCGGCGGCGAGATCCCTGATCGCTCTTTTCATTGCCCGCGCCTCCTTTCGGATCAATCCATCGAAAACGCTAACGGCGCAGACTGCCACCAGGAAAAACTGAGCGGAAGCAGAGGCCGCTGCAGTAGGGCTGTAATATTTTGGGTACGTCCTTTACCCAAGTCGATACTCAAAATAAACAACATATATAGGCCTGAATAATGCACCAATACGACTATCTGCGATGCCGAACCTAATTTTGAGGCGGATACCGCCCGGAAAAAATCCTTTCAGTCAAGCTCTCTTTGCCGCCACAAGAGGGTATTCCTGGGCGACTGTCATCGCCGGTGGCTCGGCTCCTTTTGCATGCGTCTCATTGACACAATTCAAAAGATGTCCCATTTTCGTCGATTTTGCGCTTAAATAGCGGATATTACACGCATTCGGGACGATTTCCAGCGGTACTCTCTCGGTGATGGTAATCCCGTAGCCTTGAAGCCCGATGAGCTTTTTAGGATTATTGGTCATGAGCCGCATTCTTCTTACACCAAGGTCGACCAGTATTTGCGCCCCGACTCCAAAATCCCGCAGGTCTGCCTGAAACCCCAGAGCCGTGTTCGCATCGACAGTATCATAGCCCTCATCTTGGAGAGCATAGGCCTTGATCTTATTGAGAAGCCCGATTCCACGGCCTTCGTGGTTGCGCATATAGACCACGACCCCACATCCTGCTTTAGCTATCTGGGCCATGGCGGCTCGAAGTTGCGCGCCGCAATCGCAGCGGAGCGAGCCCAGGACGTCTCCCGTGAGGCATTCGGAATGAACGCGCACGAGCACTTCCTTTTCAGCGCTTATGTCACCCTTTACCAACGCCAGATGCGTATGTTCGTCAATGTCGTTGGTGTAGGCAAGAACACGAAACTCGCCACCCCAGAGGGTAGGCAACTCGGCCGTAGCGCTGCGGTGGACGAAGGTCTCATTTTGCATGCGATAGTTGATCAGGTCGGCTACGGTGATAATCTTGAGGCCGTGGCGCCCGGCGAATATTTCCAGGTCGGGCATACGGGCCATCGTGCCATCGTCGTTCATGATTTCGCAGATGACCCCTGCCGGCTTCATCCCAGCCAACCGGGCCAGGTCCACAGAGCCTTCCGTCTGGCCGGTTCGAGTAAGCACACCGCCTTTTTTAGCCCTGAGGGGAAAAATATGGCCAGGGCTGACAAGATCATCGGGCTTTGCATGATCCGCAATGGCTGTAAGAATGGTATGAGCGCGATCTGCGGCACTGATTCCCGTGGTGACCCCGTTTCCGGCCTCGATCGATACGGTGAAACCGGTCTCGAATCGAGAGCGGTTTTCTTGAACCATCAATGGAAGATGTAATTTATCCAGCACATCCGGCATGAGAGAAAGGCAAACGAGTCCGCGTCCATGAGTTGCCATGAAATTGATGGCAACAGGAGTCACCTTTTCGGCAGCCATGCACAGGTCGCCCTCGTTTTCGCGATCTTCATCATCCACCAGGATAACCATTTTCCCACGGCGGATGTCATCAAGCGCCTCAGGGATGGTTGCAACAGGCATTTTCAATTCCCCTATTCGAACGAACAGTGTTCGAAATCTAATTGGTCCATATTGCGGCCGGCGACATCAACACAGTTGGTGTCTGACACCCGCTGCTAAAGGATGAAGTTCATGATGCCAGTTTGTGCAGCACAGGTTCGGGCCTGGCGCGATAACGACTAATACTGGGCACATCCGGACGGTCTCCCGCATCCTTCAGCAGTCTCTCTTTGAGCATCTTTTCAACGGGCTCGGGAACCAGACCGGAGACACAGCCACCGGCGCTGACCACGTCTTTGATAACGCTGGAACTGATGTAACTGTAATGCAAACCTGTCATAAGAAAAAATGTTTCGACTTCCTCGCTTAGATTGCGGTTCATCAACGACATCGGGAACTCGTACTCGAAGTCGCTGATTGCCCTGAGTCCCCGGAGAATAGCATTGGCGTGAACGTTTTTTACATAATCCACGAGCAGCCCCTGGAAAACATCCACTGCGACGCGGCTCTCGAAGCTGCAGCCTTTGAGCGAGGCTCTAATCAGCCCCATGCGCTCGTCGAGTGAAAAAAGCGGCGGTTTTTTCCCGGTGTTGACGGCGACGGCGATCAATATCTTGTCGAAAACCTTCAAACCGCGCTCAAGCAGATCCAGATGGCCGTTGGTGATGGGGTCGAACGAACCAGGATAGACTACCAGCTTGTCCATGCCTCTTTTCCTTTCAGACGGGTCCCGGAAGGACACATTTCCCCAATTCTGTTCAGCTTTTTCCTCAGGCCAAAATCATGTTCCCACCGCGTGCGCAGGGTTCCCGTTCCTGACCTGTGCAATCTTTTCCTGAGTCTGGATAAAAACGGGGAGGGCAGAAACCCTCCCCGTTTTTTTTCAAACGATCAACTCCTCATCGGTGATCTTAACGACCACCTTCGTGTCCTCCGTAAAATACATTGCGACCGCGCCTATGAGGAGCGCTATGAAACATACGACGAAAGACATTTTATAGGCCTGGACCGGAAACTTGCCTTCGACCCTGCCATATGCGTCCAGCACCAACCCCATTATTGACTGGAACAGGGCGCCGCCGACAAAATACCAGATATTCACCATGCCGTTTGCCGTGGCGATGAAGCTGTGGGGCTGTCCTTCCGAGATGTGGGCATAATTTGGCACATAGGCGCCGCAGAAAAAGCCCATGACGAAAAGGAGTGGATAAAAGGCGCCGACAGGGATGGAAGCGGGCCAGATTATTACGGGCAACCATACAATCGCGTAGATGATGATTCCATAAAGTGATGCTTTTCTGCGCGATTTAAGCAGTCTGTCCGATGCCCACCCTATGGCGAAGCAGCCAACGGCCATACCGATGGGCCAGAACATGAGGATATTGGCGGCTTGCTGCTTGGTGATTCCATATGTGTGCTGTAAATAAGGAATACACCAAAGTCCCTGAAACCCCATAACAGTGCCGTAAATCATGAATGCGTAGATCGCAATCAGCCAATAGTTCTTCATCTTGAAAAGCTTCTTGAGGTTTTCTTTGAAGGATGCCTCGGAGCCTGCTCCCTGGTAATAAGCAACCCCGTCGATTTCAGAAACAGTGGGAAAACCTTTGTCGCTGGGTTTATTTCTCAGAATAATGAAATTCAGAATGGCCAGAATGATCATGAAAGCCCCAAGCCAGAAAAAAGAATATCTCCAGCCGACCAGCCCCACCAGAAATGCCAGAGGCGCCGATGCGAGAATAGCTCCCGCATTACCCCACGTAAGCATAACCCCGGTAAGGGTGGAGAATTCGACGGGCCTGAACCAATTTGCCAGGATTCTCATGCAGGGAATCCAGACCACCGCCACCCCGACCCCCATGAGAAAGCGGCCGAAAAGGATCGTGCCAAAGCTGTGCGCCAATCCAAACGCCGCTGTGCCAACGGCGGCGATGATAAAGAAGAATCCAACCGAAAATCTCGGTCCCAGATAGTCGGACAAAATTCCTGATGGGATCTGCATCGCAGCATATGGGTAGAAATACATGGATGATAGAAACCCGAGGCTTGTAGCCGTCAGGCCGAATTCCTTCATCAGTTCCGGTGCGACTACGGCCGGAGCTACCCGGTCAAAGTAGACGAAGATATATGTCAGAAGCAGTATCCCATAGCATAACCATCTGTAACGAAGCATTTTCCTGCCTAAATCAGCGACCTGCTCCCTTGAAATCGCAATTCCACCGGCCATTTGAGTCATGGATCATCCCTCCGAAAGATTTGGATGCTCAAAGATTTCAGCCAAAACCCCGCCCCCACGAGGCCCCGAAACTCCCATCGAGTGTCAGGACGGTCAACCACTAACAGTCCAGGTTCTTTCCGGAGTTCTCCTCCTCCACCGATAGGAACCTGGAATAATCCCCTGGCAATCAGAAGGATAAATTAAACGGTAAATTCGAGTACTCTCCCACGTGCCGGCAATCTTCCGAGCAAGGGAGCGAGGCAGGAAAGCACACAACCAGCAGTAGAAGTGCAGTGCGTTTAACCGGTGCTGAAAGTAGGCTCTCATTATCCAGACTCCCTGGTGGTACTTTCTAAATCCTTTACCGGATGAAGCCGTTGAATCTTTCGGGGATTGCACTCTTATTCCTGCTCGGCCGCAGTCTTCAATCAGCCGGGGTACAGGGGGCCATATTGCTTTCATCCGTCAAATCAACCATAGCGGAACTGGATGCCGAAGCCGCCGCGGGGATAGGCCCAGGTGAGAGCTTTTCCCGCATTGGGGCACACCACGCGGCACGTTCCGCATTCGAGGCATCCGGCGTAGTCGAAGCTGATGCCGTCTTCCTTCACCGTGTACAGGCCCGCCGGGCACGCATAGGTACAGGGCTTGCCGGGGCAGGTCTTACAGACTTCCTTGTCCACTTTTATGTGCGCATGATCGTCGTCTACGGCAAACTTATCGACGCCCAGGAGTTGTTCGACGCTCATCGTTTTCACAGCCATCTCGCTCCCTTCCAGCCATTGACGGCAAGCCCGGTCAGGCTTAAACGCTTCTTTCTCACCTGATCGAGAACTTTACTCAAAAGATGAACCGGAGGGGCGCCGTCAACCGTGAAAAGCCCGCTTGCAAGAGAGGTCACAAATGCTGGATAGCCCTCGTAAAGCTGCCGGGTCTCCGTGAATTTGGGGGCCTTCCGGTAAGCTTCGAGATCGCGCATTACGAAGCTTTCTTTTAGCAAGGTCTGGTAAGAGCAAAGGGCCGCCCTGGAAAAATCCCCGCTTGCCTTTGCAGCCTTCACGGCCTCCGCTGCGGCCTGACCGGATGCTATGGCAAAGTCCATCCCACGGACCACGTAGCCGAGATTGAGGACAAACCCTGCCGCATCTCCGGCTATAAGGATTCCGTCTCCGAAAATCTGCGGCATCATAGCGAGCCCGGCCTCGGGAATCAGGTGGGCCGAATACTCGGCAACCGTCCCGCCCTCTATAAGAGGCGCTATCGCGGAATTTGCCTTGAACTCCTCGATAAGCTCGGGGACCCTGATCTGGTTTTTCTGGAGCTCTGCGGCATTTACGACAAGGCCAAGAGAGATGCTCTTCTTGTTGGTATAGAGAAAGCCCCCGCCCTGCATCCCGTGTGTGCAGTCTCCAACGAAAAGCTGTGCTGCCCCGCTCTCTGCTTCGACCCCGAAGCGATTGGCGATCGTCTCCGAGGGCAGCTCGATGATCTGTTTCACCCCGGTGGCAACCTGGTGAGCGGAAAACATTTTTGCCAGCCCGGCTTTTTGGGCCAGAATGGAGTTGACCCCATCGGCGGCAATCACCACGTCGGCGAACATTTCGTCCTCGCCCGCGCGGATGCCGATGACCTTCCCGTTCTCGTAGAGAAGGTCATCGACCTGGATGCCGCAGGCAAGCATAGCCCCGGCCTCTTCGGCCTTCCCCGCGAGCCATGCGTCGAACTCGGCCCTTAACAGGGTAAATGAGTGATAAGGCGGCTTTGCCCACTCACTGTCCTGGCAGTTGACCGAAGTACTGCGGCCTCCGTCGAGAAAGGTGATTATCTCGCGGACAACCGGTCTTTCCACAGGCGCCTCGTCCCAAAAGTCCGGGATGATACGGTTGAGCGCATGAGTGTACATCCGGCCGCCAAACATGTTCTTGGCGCCCGGAACAGCGCCCTTCTCGACCAGGAGGACCTCATGGCCCTCCTTTGCGAGCAGATAGGCTGCGGTGGACCCCGCAGGACCGGCGCCGACGATTATCGCAGTAAACTTATCTTCCGACATTGCAGCGCTTTCAGGCCTTGAGGGCCGCTTTGAATTCATCGATTAACATCGGCACTACCGAGTACAAGTCACCGACGATTCCATAATCCGCCGCCTCGAAGATCGGGGCGTTCTCATCCTTGTTGATGGCGAAGATCACCTTGCTGTCCCTTATGCCCGTTATATGCTGGACCTGGCCGGAGACACCGATGCCCACGTAGAGAACGGGCTTCACCTTTTTGCCCGAGATGCCCAGGTAAAGTTCTTCAGGAAGCCACTGCAGCTCCTCGGCAATCGGCCTGGAACACCCCACTTCCCCTCCGAGCACTTGTGCGAGTTGGCGCGCGAGATCGATATCCTCCTTCTTATCCAAGCCCCGCCCGACGCAGACAACAACTTTGGCCGCGGTTATATCCACTGCGTCCGTCCGTCTGGGGGCCCTGCCCATTACCTGAACGGGCGAGGGCGGCGCGGGTGGAAGTTCCCGTATCTCTCCGCTCCTGCCCGGCTGCGGCTCAGCGGGTTCGAAGGTCCTCGGAGGCACGGTCGCCATTTGAGGGCTTCCCGCGCAAACAACCGTCTGGACACCGGCCCCGCCGTATACCAGCCGGTCCATCAGCAGTTTGCCTTCCGCATCGAGTTTGAACCCGATACAACTGCTGCAAAGGCCCGTATCGAGGCGGGTTGAGAGCCTGGCCGCCATTTCCTTGCCGCGGCAAGTCGCCCCGATCAGGAAAACGTCGGGACTCATCTCCCTGGCCAAGTCCGCGATAACCGGCACAAAAGATTCGAGTGGCTGGTCCTTGGCTAATTCAGGAACCTGAAAAACCATGTCCGCCCCGCGCTCGATGTAGTCGCGGGCAAGCCCTGCGCCGGTGGCAAATGCAGCCAATTTCACGGATAGCTTATCGGCGATGTCCCTGCCGGCGTTAAGCAGCTCCAATGTCTGGTCCCGGCCTTCTGCAAAAACCCAAATTCCTGCCATGGAAAGCACTCCTATGAAACTACGCCCTCTCTGAGCAGGGCATTTACAGCTTCGCGTATCCCATCGGCGTCGGCCGAAAGTTTGATCCGGCGCCGCTCCATAGTGGCCGCAACCACTTCGGTAGTCAGGAGCCGTGGGCTCGGGATGCTGCCCTGGTCCTGCGGGGTGATATTTTCAACGGGTTTTTTCGCGGCCCCCAGCACCTGTTTGAGGGAGGGAATCCGCGGCGAGTTGATGTCCGGCAAAACCACAACGAGGGCCGGAAGCGGGGCCGATACAGTTTCGACGCCATCTTCGAGTTTACGCTCGGCGATGATTCGCTTTGCGTCCTCGTTGTAGCTGAGCTTGTTCACCCAGGTAACGCAAGGAATGCCCAGCTTTTCCGCCAGGGCCGGCCCGACCTGCTGCGCGTAAATATCCCCTGAGCCTTCTCCGCAGATGATGAGGTCGTAGTCAGTCTTTGCGCTGATCGCCCGGGCAAGAATTTCCACCGTTTGAGAAGGCTCAAGATCGGCGCAGCACGGATCGTTGATGAAGCAGGCGCTATCCGGACCACGCGACAGTGAGTCCTTCAGGCATGGCTTGGCGCCGGGCTGGGCAACCGTCATGGCCACCACGCTTCCGCCGTGTTTTTCCTGCAGGATAACAGCCTCTTCGATCGCATTGCGGTCGTATGCGCTGATCTTGTAGGCCGCCCTGTCCAGGTTCAATTTGTGAGAACCGGCATCGACCCTGATATCGGCATCATCGACCACCCATTTAAAACAAGCAACTATCTTGAGCATAATCTTTCGCTCCCTGTTAACGTAGTGCGCCGCCGGCGATAACCATCCTCATCACTTCCGAGGTCCCCTCGTAGATTTCCGTAATCTTGGCATCCCTGAACAGACGCTCGACTTTAGTTCCCTTGATGTAACCGATACCCCCATGGATCTGCACCGCGCGGTCCGTTTGACGGGAAGCCGTTTCGGAAGAAAATAACTTTGCTATGGCGGCCTGGCTGCTGTAAGGCTGTTTCTGGTCGTAACACCAGGCAGCGTGATAGGTTAAAAACCTCGACGCCTCCACCTCGGACACCATGTTGGCAATCATCCACTGAATGGGCTGGAGAGTGCTGATGGGTTTTCCGAACTGGACTCTTTCCTTCGAGTATTTTATCGATTCGTCGAGTGCCGCCTGAGCAATACCCAGGGCCTGTGAGGCGATGCCGATTCTTCCGCCGTCAAGCGTCATCATGGCGACCTTGAATCCCTGGCCTTCGCCTCCGAGCAGGTTTTCCTTCGGGATCCGGCAGTCTTTGAGCAGCACTTCGGCCGTAA
>CAVUGX010000005.1:0-19740 GCA_963741035.1 uncultured delta proteobacterium | reverse complement strand
ATAAAAAAAGAGATAAAAAAGGAGGGGGCAAAGATCGCCCCCTCAATGTCCGATTGGATAATGCATTAGAAAAACACGAAAGCTGGGCTGGGCTGAGTGAAAGCAAATCCGTGACAGATTTCGCAATAGAGAAACCCAACGAAACGCCTGACTACTTTCGTGCGTGGCATTCGCCGCAGGTGACCGGCCCCGCCTTCATGCTCTCATGACATCCCTTACACTGGGCGTGGAAGGCGTCCTCCAGGGAAGGTTGGTCATCGTCGGCATCCTTCTTGTGGCAGGAATCGCAGGTCTGACCTTCACCACCCCGGTTATTAAGGTATGCGTCAAAATCATGATGGCATCGAATGCAGTCAAACTTGTTTTCCGAGTGAAGCTTGTGATTGAACACAACCGGGGGCCTCTGATGCTTTCCTATTGCCTTGTGATTGAGGATATAAGAATCTTCCTGGGAATGAGCCAGCGGGATGAAAGCGGCAAAAAGCAGCACGATCAGCAAAAGTTTAATATATCTCATCAGAATTCCTTTCAATTCATCTCTTTCTCGAAAGCTTTCTTCCGTTGAATCAATCCCCCGTATCCTCATCGCCCGTCTCGACGGGTTTAAACTTATCCGGAATGATCATGGCCTCGGTGATGATCTCCTTGAATTGAATCACCTTAACCCCGAGATTATATTCCTTGTTGAGGTCCCCGATCTGATCGAAACAGTTGTGGCAGGGAGTGATAACAATCTTTGCGCCGGTCGCCTTTATCTGCTCGGCTTTTATCCTTCCGGACTCCATCCTTCTTTTCTTGAACTCCGCTCCCATTGGAATAAAACCACCCCCGCCCCCGCAGCAATGATTGTAGACGGAGTTGGGCGTCATGTCGCGAAAATCCCTGGCGACGTACTTGATGATTTCCCTGCCCTCTTTCCAGAGGCCTCCGTTTCGGGAGACATTGCAGGGGTCCTGGTATGTTACAGGTTCAGAAAGCATCTTGTCCGGATCGATTTTGATCCGCCCGTCTCTCAGGTATTCATAAAAAAGGCTCACCGAGTGCACTACAGGAACGGGAGGTTGGCCGTTGCGCATGCCCAACATGTAAGGGCCTTCGAACCGAGCGGACCTGAATGCGTGACCGCATTCGGTGATCGCGATCGCCTGAACGCCCAGTTCCTGGGCCTTGACGTACATGTTCCTGACGATCTGGCCGGCCAGAGCTTTATCACCGGCAAACATGGCCAGATTGGTAGAATCCCAACCCGTGCTGGACACTGTCCAATCTTCCTCGGCCACGGTGAATATCTTTGCCGCCATCGCTATGTCCTGCGGATAATACATGGGTTCGCGGGCATTCACGGTGTACATAATCCGGGCGCCCTGTTTGTCCATCGGAATCGTCAGCCCTCTTATCTCTTCGGCTGTTTCCTCGCCCATCCATGAGCAGGTTTCGACGAAGTCCTCGGTACTCATGCCCATCTGATTACCGGTAGTGCGGTAGTTTTCCGAGGTCCTGACCAGTCCTTCCGGAACAACCCCCTGGGAGCTGCAGATTCCACGCATGGTGGAAATCATTGTGGCCACGTCGATACCGAACGGACAAAAGAGTGAGCAACGCTTGCACATCGTGCATTGGCCCCAGATGATGTTGTAGCACTTCTCCAAAAACTCCCGGTCCACCTCGCCTTTTCTGCGATAGAGTTCGCCCAGCGTAGCCTTGAACTTATATGCCGGACTTAGCTTGGGGTCCTTGTTTTTCGCAAGGTAGAAAAAGCAGCTCTCTGCGCAAAGACCGCAACGTGAGCAGATGCTCAGCCACATCCTGATCCGCGCACTATCGTTCATGTCCAAAAGCTCTTTTATCACTTTTGTATTGATCGGCTTTTGAAGCGTGTCGCTCATTTTTTCGACTCTCCTCTAAATATATATCAAAACCTGATTCTGAACAGATTTTGGACAGGCTACCAGGTGCGCGCGCCTCGCCGCGTTCCCATTTCGAATCCAATAAAAGCTCGAGAAAAGAAAAAAAGGATAATATGACCAAGCTTGCTGAATGGAATTACGACCAGAAGTATCTCAGACAAAAGAATATGAAGAATCAGGGTCAGCTTGTAGGGCCCGATCTGGTGATATGCAAGAAAACCGGTTACGAAAGGCGCACTTGTCAAAACGAGCAAAAAGTAATCCCAGGCGGTAGATAAGATCCGCACTTCCGGACGCACTATTCTTCTGACCAGCAGGACTAGAGCCGATATCACAAACAGCACCGTGAGCACGTCGGCCAAAGAGTCGAGCAGCGAAGGAAGACTGATTCCGTAAGCCTCCTGCCAAAGCGTATTGTGCGCCAGCAGAAAGATTGGAACCCCCAGCAGGCAGACATGGAAAATGAAAAAGGCTATCGCGAAAAGCGGCTGCGTCCGCAACGATACGCTTCCAAGTGGGATCAGCCAGTGAATAATCGATCGAAACCCCCATTTGAGGTCCACGTGGTTGTAAAAAACCAGGTCGCGTTCCCTGCTCAACCCGTAAAGATAGGCCACCCTCACCACGATGCCGACTATAAAGATGATAAAGGCTGCCCAGAGAGCGGGCCCGGTGAGAAATTCATAAAAGTCGTTCATACGTTGCGCCTCCATGATAAGCCCAAATCGATGGCTCCAGACCGATAAGTGCATAATTTCACTATATTAAACCCTAATAAACCGGAGAAAGCTATCATACTCAAGCACTAATAGGAAAGATTAAAAACAGCACTTCGGAATTCTTCTTTCACGTTTCTTGCGGCGGCAACCGAAACCGCTCTCTTTTTGAGCAACGCCAAAGGCACAAGATTGGTCGGGCGAATGAGCCCCCTTCATTCTATCCAGGTAGCAGCCGACACTGGAAGATAATCAGAGGGAAGATTCAAAAAGGAGCAATGGATCGGCTGGTCATGGGAACTTAGACCTGTATAAAGAACAGATTTCTGAATTTATTTCAAGAAATTTGTTCAAATTTATTTAAAATTCAGCCTCCAAACATCGCCGCTGGATTACGAGGCAATCCACGCAAAGAACATAACCGGCCCGGCGCATTGCCCTGCCCTCTGCGACATGACCGCAAGGGAGTCTCCAACTCACCGTGCAATCCTTTCCCGAGCGAACGAATCCATGATCCCCCCGATCGAGGCCGTCTTCGATACATGGCGCAGGGGACTTTACTTGTTTCGGTAAGAGTGATTAGCTTGCTCAAAACGGTTTTTCCCGTTGACTTTAGAGTCTTCAATTGCTATTTGAGGGGACGCGGTTTTTCTTTATTTCGTGGTCTTCCACACTGCTGTTCTCCTTGCTGATATATATCTACGGAATTCTTCTTTCTCGATTTTTCTCAATTCTCGCTCTCGCGGGTTTTCAATTGCCGCCGATAAGCGGTTAGTGGTTGGTAGTTCTTACCCCCCAACGCCATAGGAGGAATTACAATGGCCAACCTTGTTCCTGTGCCCGATTCATGGGCGAAGAAAGCACACTGTGACAACGCGACCTACAACAAAATGTACGAACAGTCGGTCAAAGACCCGGAAGGGTTCTGGGGAAATGTCGCAAAAAGGATTGATTGGTTCAAACCGTTCACCAAGGTCAAAGACGGGGACTTCACAGGGGATGTTCGAATCAAGTGGTTCGTTGATGGAAAGCTGAACGTTTCCTACAATTGCCTCGACCGGCATCTTGCAAAAAGGGCCGACCAGGTTGCCATCATCTGGGAAAGCGACGATCCCAAGGATAGCAGGAAAATCACCTACCGTGAGCTTCACGAGCAAGTCTGTAAATTTGCAAATGTACTCAAATCTCTCGGCCTCAAGAAGGGAGACCGGGCGACCATCTATCTGCCGATGATTCCCGAACTGGCCATAGCCATGTTGGCCTGCACCCGCATCGGCGTCGTTCATTCCATCGTTTTCGCAGGTTTTTCTCCCGAATCCCTGGCCGGCCGGATCCAGGACTGCGGCGGAAGCCTTGTAATCACCTCCGATGAAGGTGTCCGCGGTGGAAAGCCCATACCTTTGAAGGAAAATACGGACGAAGCGCTCAAAAAATGCCCCGACATCGACAAAGTTATCATGTTCAAGCGCACAGGCGCCAAGGTTAATGTTGTCCCGGGCCGCGATATGGACTGGAACGAACTGATGAGCAAGGCTTCAGCCGATTGTCCGCCCGAGCATATGGATTCCGAAGATCCCCTCTACATTCTTTACACCTCGGGTTCGACAGGCAAGCCCAAAGGCGTTCTTCACACGACCGGTGGTTATTTGGTCTATGCTTCTTTTTCGCATGAGTATGTTTTCGACTATCACGACGGCGACATTTACTGGTGTACCGCCGACATCGGCTGGGTAACCGGTCACAGCTATATAGTGTATGGCCCCCTGGCAAACGGGGCGACCACTTTAATGTTCGAGGGCATTCCGAACTATCCTGACTGGTCGCGTTTTTGGGATGTATGCGACAAACATCAGGTGAGCATTTTCTATACCGCTCCCACGGCCATCCGGGCCATAATGAGGCAGGGCGAGGCGCCAGTCACCAAGACCTCAAGAAAGTCGATAAAGCTCCTCGGCACCGTCGGCGAGCCGATCAACCCCGAAGTGTGGCTCTGGTACTATAATGTCGTCGGCGAAGGACGCTGCCCAATCGTGGATACCTGGTGGCAGACCGAAACCGGCGGTATTCTGATTACCCCTCTGCCCGGTGCGACCGCTCTCAAGCCCGGTTCGGCCACAAGGCCTTTTTTTGGCGTCCAGCCTGCGATAATCACGCCGGAGGGGAACTTCCTCGAAGGTGCGGGCTCCGGTTACCTTATAATCAAGGATTCATGGCCCGGCATGCTTCGCACAGTTTACGGCGACCACGAACGTTTCAAACAAACTTATTTCAGCAACTACCCCGGGCTATATTTCACAGGTGACGGCGCACGCCGCGATGAAGACGGCTACTACTGGATCACCGGCCGCGTTGACGACGTGATTAACGTCTCCGGCCATCGCCTCGGCACAGCCGAAGTCGAAAGCGCGCTCGTGGCCCACGCCGCTGTCGCCGAAGCCGCCGTTGTCGGTTTTCCGCACGATATCAAGGGCCAGGGCATATACGCATATGTCACCCTTAAGGCCGACAGGGAGCCCAGTGACGCGCTTAGGTCCGAGTTGGTGACATGGGTGCGCAAGGAAATCGGCCCTATCGCCACTCCGGATTATATTCAGTGGGCGCCCGGACTGCCAAAGACCCGGTCCGGCAAGATCATGCGCCGCATCCTGCGCAAGATCGCCGCAAACGAGATCCAGGACCTTGGCGATACATCGACACTGGCAGAACCGGCGGTCGTGCAGGATCTCATCAATAACCGCCTGGCGGTAAGCGCCAAGGCAAGGTAGTTTCCGTCCTGAAAGGACCGCTCAGGCGGTCCCCATGTCTTGCAAGAGGGCACGGACGGCCTTCGAGGCTTTGAACTTCCCTGATCTTGCTGCATGGGTACGAAAGTTTTTGATAAAAAAGAGGGCGCTCTGAATCGGGCGCTCTCTTTTTTTCTTCCAGCCCACGCCGGCATGTCGGACCGGATACAGGATGCTTCGCAGACCTCCGATTCAGGTGCTATTATACTTAATCTGCCTTCAAGACGGTGCTAATATTAGCCGTGCAGAAACTCCTCCTGCCCTCCCACGGCTGGTTTGCCGCACGGCCCTCCGGCACCCAGGATATCTACAAAATCTACACCGAAAGTTTTAAGAGCTAGGGAACACCTTCTCCAGATACAACAAGAAGCCAGGAAGATCGTCAGCAACGCCTTCAAAGGGGCCGGAGTATGAAAAGATGCCGGAAGCCGGAGATCAGGGTATCCAACTGAGGATTTACGACTTCAGAACCCCGATATCCATCTATTCCTCTTCATCATTGGGTTCGGCGCCCTGATTCGGATTGTTTATTGCCTGCTCGGGAGGGACATTCCTATTTTGACGGAGGTTACGGGGATTTGGCGCCGCCTGACCCGGAATTGGCTGCGGCGGATTTTGCTGATTATAGGCGGGCTGACCCTGAACGCCTGGAGGCAGAGCGGCGCCGGCTCCCGCCGGTGCAACTCCCGGCGCAGCAGCCGGTTGCTCTACAGGAGCGGGTGGGGGTGCGGGCGCTGGTGGCGTAACAACTTTGTTTGCGGCAATAAGATCGATTGTAAACGTCTGGCCATCCTTTTCCAGCGAAATGCTCTTAGACTCGATCTTAGACACGCGGTAATCGCTGACTATCTGGCCCTCTCGAACCGTGACGAAAGGTGACGCAGGCTCCCCTTTCTTGCCCGGCGCACTACCCGGCGCACCGCCCGGATGGTTCTTCATTCGCAGAACCGCCTTCTTTGAATTGCTCTGGATCATTACTCCGTCAAGTTGAATGTTTGAGAGAGCCATTCCCGCTTTGGCAGGTTTTTGAGAAGCATCCACCGACTCCGGTGGAGGAGGCTTGCGGTCATTTGCGAATAGATTCTTTTCAATCATCAGCGGGGCAGCCGCGCAAATCGAGTTGAACGCAGCCACACACACCAGGAGCAATAAAACCGGAAGAATTCTTTTCAGAAACACTTGTTTACTCCTGCGCCCCAGCGTCAAATGAGAAACGAGATCGCCATCGCAGTAAGCTTAGCTAATCCCAGGTGAAAATTCCACTACAACATCCCGGTTTGTACCGACAACTGCGCGAAAAAATACCCTGCTGCTTTCCCGTCGCGGCGATCTCCACACATTGCGAACCGCTTTTGTTATTGAATAATCTCAATTTGAGTGTGATGATTGCTCCAAAGGACATTCAAAAAGGAATACACATGGAAACAGCACTATTTCTTCTGGGCGCACTGATTTTCTGGTTTGTTCTCAACAAATGGATACTGCCCAAACTGGGCATCCGTACCTGAATGTCGGCTTCCTGTGGAACTGGAAGTTCAACGAAACATAAAAAAGAAGACAGGTAAGCTTTCCTTTAGCCTAAAGATAAATCTTCGAAAATTTTTCGATCATCTCGTGAAAAGCTTCATGGATCCCCTGTCCGGTCTCTTTCTTTTCGAAACCGTCGAATTGCTCTCCTAGCAGTTCAAGCTTAGCGGCTGGAACCGCTTTTTCGGCCATGGGGAAAAGTACGTTGTTTTCTTTCCATATATGGCTCCTGAGCAGATTCACGTACTGGAGCGCAGGAGTTGTGAGCACCACCAGAGCACCCAACTCTCCTTTTTCATAAGAGTTCAGAAGATTCTTCATCTCTCCAATGAATTGCCGGCCCCTTCCGTGCTCTGATAACATCACTGAGATCGGTCCCCCCTCTTTGGGGACCCCCGCCTCTTCCATTGCGCCAAAAAGGAGGCTCTCCTCTTTGCCGTGATGATATTTGTCGGCGAAAACCTGGAAGAAATCTATTACCTGCTTCAGGTGATCGGTCGGGACACTATTACCAACCACGATTTGCTCCGACATCTTTTCGAGTACATCGAGCATCAGAAGAATTTCCTCATGCTCGGATTTGAGATCTTCTATAGGTTTCATGGCTCGTCTCTCAGCAGATTTGCGCTAAGTTGGATTGCCCCCGGGGTTGAATACCTGGAGGTAGAAATCAGCGGGCAGCCGGTTTCTTTCCCGGAAGGCGCTTTCTCTTATCGGAAAATGCGGTGGCGCATAAGTCGTTCCGGCTGAGGAACCTGCTACACTTTAAAGCGCATACAGAAGTGAACGAGTTCCTTTATTTTCGAAATCTCCGCGTCCGGACTCAAAAATGTAGTGCCAATTTCTGTTTTTCTGTGAATCTGGTTGTATTTGACAATTATTATCGTGCAATGCAGATCTTTTATCAACACATCGTTTGGAAGTGTGAACGTTGCGATAAGCCCAAGACCTTTAAATAATGAAATGATTTTGGGCACCTCAAACGAACAACCGGTTTCGCTTATGTCTTTGACATGCCCGGAAAGCTCCAGGTCGCTTATAATCAATGCGGCCTCGAGATTTACCTTTACTCTCTGCTCCTTTCTCAATTGCTCAACTTCGAAATGTTCCGGATAATCGATACAGACAATATTTCTTATCAGTTTTTTGTAAAATCGACTTCTAAACGTAAACAGGTATCCTTCATGCATATAAGCCACAAGAAAATCATCTTCAACAATTGCAGTAATATTGTCGCTTATCGCAAACACAGGATCCTCGATCATTATAAATTCTTTTTCGAGCACCCCGATAATCTTACTTTTTGTTTTGTGCGAGGGATGGGATGACGAGCGGAGCAAAATCTCCGAACCCAGTTGAAAGGGGACCTTCTTGTAAGCAATCATACTTTTTCCCATCCACAATTTGCGAAGCATGCGCCTCGATAACATGGTTATTTATATCATTTAAAAGACGAAGATTTCAAAAGAGAAATGCTTCCCGCTTATTCTGCACCCTTACGCCACATCTTTATTTCACCTCCCCTTTGGCTTCGGGCAGCTTTGCCGGCATAAAAACCGTGTCCCCCGGCGAGTCGAGCGCAGATTTTCTTTCGGCTCTCAGGATTACTGTAAAAACCCTTGACCATCTCTCTCTACTGCCAATCCATTCCCGCAATGTCGCGGCAATCCGTGCCGGGGTATTCCCGAGTCGGTTCTTCGAATTCCCTGATACACTTATGGCTCACTGAAAAAATCCCGTGGGCTCCAGGCTTTTCAAGGTTTGCCCCGTTAAAAAAGGCTCGAAATCACGGCAATGCCGCCGGTCAGCGCCCTGCACGTCCCGTCGTTCCCGCCCCCGAACGCCCCTTAAGCCTTCATTACTTCCTCAAAGGCAACCACCCTACAATGCCGGAAAAGTCTAAAATGTCTTATCTGAGTCGAATCACTGCGAATTTCTGGTGATTTTATTCCTTCCACGTCTTATTGTCCAGAATGGATTCAGCAAGGTCGCGGGACAACTCAGCCCGACGGCAACTTACTCTTTCGATTTCAAGGACCGATTATGCCTCCAGTGCTACCGTATTTATACACTCTGTTCGACGAACCGGGAAATTTCGCGCAACACTTTATTGCCGCGTTTTGCCCGATCTTGCTTGCTCTGTTGCTGATCTCCGGCTGCTCGACAGCAGGCGGATTAGTCCAGTCCCGCTCCGCGCAAATCAACCCGGTGGGGCTTCATGTCGGTGATGTCATCGAGACAGCCACGGGCAATGTCATCAGTATCGACAAACTAATAGGCAACCTTTCCAATGTATCTATCGTTTACGTTGGGGAAATGCACACGAGCGAAGAAGACCACAAGGCTCAGCTCGAGATCCTCGAAAAACTCTCTCAGGGAGGGCGATGCGTCGAACTGGCAATGGAGATGTTCCCGGCAGAGGCGCAGCCGATTCTGGACCGTTATATCCAGGGAGAAATGACTGAGCAGAATTTTCTTAAAGAGGTCGCATGGGAGGACATCTGGGGATTTCCCTATCCCCTCTATAAGGCCCTTATCGATTGGCAGAAAGGAAAGCGCATGCCCGTTCTCGGCCTGAATGCCCCCAATAAGGTGGTGAGAAAGATAGGCCGTGAGGGCCTGGGTTCACTCACACCCGACGAACGCTCCCAGGTGGCCGCCGATTTTCATCTTGACGACGCAGCTAACCGGGCACGGATCAAAAAGGAGTACACGGTACACCAAAAGGGGGCGATCAAAGATTTCCAATCCTTCTTCGAGGCACAACTGGCCTGGGAGGAGACAATGGCTCAAACCCTTGCAAAGCGGATGGAGCAGACTGGAGGAAAATGCATAATTGTCGTTGCCGTAGGTAAAGGCCATATCACCGACCGCCTAGGAGTCCCGTATCTCACCCGTATCCGAAAGCCCCACGAATACAGGACCGTAGCTCCGGTCCCGATAAACTATCCGTTTTCTACACAGGACCGGAACCTGGCCGATTACGTACTCATAACCGACAAGTCCGAACCGGTCCATCGGCCGCGGCTCGGTGTTGCAATTCAACCTGCGGCCTCCGGCCGGGGCGTTGAAATTCTGGGAATTTCACCCGGCTCCCCCGCAGCTCGAATCGATCTGCGCAAAGGCGATATTATCGTCTCTATCAACGGCTCGCTCGTCAAAAGCGTCGAGCAGGTTCAGCAGGCACTGACCCGTGGCGGTCCCGAGTTCAAGATCGTCGTTGAGCGAGATAAGAAGAAAATCACCTTTACCGTGACTATTCAACCGTGAGCTGGTTTCCGGAGCTATTATGAAACAAAGGGGCAACCTACATTTCCCAGGTAGTGCCCCTGTTTTTGATTGTTCTATGCGCTTGATTAACGGTGTCCGCCGCCGTGGCCGCCACCGCCGCCGCCATGGCCGCCGCCACCAAAGCCGCCTCTAGCGCCACCGCCAAAGCCACCTCTAGAGCCACCGCCAAAGCTGCTTCTAGCGCCGCCTCTAGACGCACCGGAGCTTCGTGCCGCATTGCCGGTCCTACGCGATCCGCCCCTCGCTACATCTCTATCTCCTCGCGACGCAGTAGAGCCTCGCGCAACGTTACCGGTCCTACGCGACCCGGTGGCGCCTCGCGTTGCACCGGTTCGGCCATGGCTAAGCTGCCTCTCGACAGAAGCCGCGGACCTCCCTCCGGCAGCACCGGTTCGTCCGGCGCCGGCGGTTCGGCCCGTAGCCGCCGCTCGCTGCGCCGCAACGTGGCTAAAACTGGTAGTTTTCATATTACGAGTGACACTGCGATCGGACCTATTGATATTGACATTTCGATTGGCATTAATGTTCATATCCCGGCGGCCCCAATTCCAGGACCCCCAGCCCGAACCCCAGAACGCCCCTACTCCAATACCAATTCCAAACCCGAACGGACCCCAGGCAAGAAATGGACCCCAAAAGGGAGAGAAGGCGTACGGAGGATATCCTGGCCACCACCATGATCCGTAAACTGCCATTGGATCGTAATACGGCACATAGACTTCTTCAGGATTAGCAGGCTCAATCTCATAATTGTCACCCTTAACAATTACCTTCTGTTGTTCGGTCGTCCTGAGATTACCCTTGGCGTAAGCCTTTGCCCTCAGTCCCTGAATAGAGTCCATGACATCTTTTTCCTGGGCCAGAAAAGCCTTGCCCAGTTTACTCGTCCAATCCAGATCTTCATCCATTTTGGCGAGCACCTGCGGGAAAGGCACCAGCGCTTTCACGCTCAGGTCCCAATCCATTTTGTCCAGAGCCGCATTGAGTTCATCTTTACTCAAGCCCTGGTGTTCCTTCAGCCAACGGTCCGCCTCCACAACCTGGTCAGGGTATGTTGACGCCAGGAGGACTTGTGCGAGCAGCGCATCGGGGTACAAGGCGATCGATGCAAGCATCGAATCCAGCTCTGCCTGGCTGAACGTTTTGTTCGTTTCATCGCTCTGCTGGTTCGTTCCATTGTTTTGCTGGTTCGTTTCATTGCCCTGCGCAAACACTCCGACTGGGGCTACCAACACCAAGATGATGACCCCGATCAGGGCGCGCGTGAAAAATCTATCTCCGTTCATCAACTAACCTCCTTCCGGGCATATCCGTCCGATATTGTTATTTAAAGATAATAGTTCCCACTTAAGAAGCAAATTTTTCACCGGGACTCACATTGAATAAAATCGGACTGGCACCACTCTCGGCAGAAACTCTAAAGGAGGAAGGCAATGGACAGAAGTTTACCCGCACGCCGGAAGGACCTCTCCGGGATTTATCTGTGAGGAGAGTATCAAAAGACTCTTAACAGAACACCCGCTTGGAAAAAGGGCAGGCCTCAGTTGCGCCGGTTTTGAACGCCGATTTTATGCCGCTTATTCGAGATAGCCCCTCTCCAGCCCCCTACCCTCTTTGCATATTACCTGCGTCTGAATTACCTTTTAAAGTTTAGAAGGACTGTATTTATGAACTCAGAAGACTATATCCACGATCTCATAATACTTGGCGGTGGGCCCGCAGGGCTTACCGCCGGACTTTACGCCATGAGGGCGGTGCTCAAGACCGTGCTGGTGGAAAGATCATCTCCCGGAGGCCAGGTAGCCATTACGAAAGATGTCGAGAACTATCCGGGGTTCCAGGAGATCAGTGGTCTTGACCTCTCCGACAAGCTTCTCCAACATGCTCAATCTTACGGCCTGGAGGTCATTCAGGACGAAGCCGTCTCTATCGACCCCGGACCCGAGACTCACACAGTGACCCTCGGCAACGGGAAAATTCTAAAAGGGCATGCCGTTATCATTGCAACAGGCGGAACGCCCCGAAAACTTGGGGTTCCCGGCGAGATCGAGTTCCTGGGCAGAGGTGTTTCCTACTGCGCAAAGTGCGATGGTTTCTTTTTCCATGACAGGATCGTTACGGTCGTCGGTGGAGGCGATACGGCGCTGGAAGAGGCTCTTTACCTGGCGAAGCTTGCCTCGAAAGTTTACCTGGTCCATCGCCGTGACGCTTTCAGGGCAAGCAAAATTCTGCAGGAAAGAATTCAGGAATCAAGTATCGAGCTGATTCTAAATTCGGTTGTCGCCGAGATATGCGCCAATGAAGACGGGGTCCATTCAATCGCCGTAAAAGACCTCCTGACGGGGGAGGAAAACCTTATCGACACGGAGGGAGTTTTCATCTTTGCCGGCATTTTGCCAAACAACCAGCTTGCGCCCCCCGGCATAAAACTTGACGGCTCAGGCTATGTGATAACAGATGAGAAATGTGCCTCCAGTATTCCCGGGATCTACGTAGCAGGAGACCTGAAGACCAAATTTGCCAGGCAGATAGTGGTTGCTTCGGCGGAAGGGTGCACAGCAGCCCTGGCAGCGGCCGAATATATCGACTCGAAAAAAAACGAGATGCGGATCATTGACACCCGCTCCCGATCGACAAAGGCTCGGACCAAGTCTTTTCCTGAGACCTCGGAATAGATACTCCGGCACGCATGGTTTTATTTACGGACGAGTCCTAAGCCCGATCTTTCCGGACACCCTCAATCCGGTCTTCCGGTATAGAACTATCGCCTGCCATTTTATCGGGCAGAGAAACGGTTTGGAACCAGTATACACAAAGACGGTCCAGCGCCTTTACTATATCATTGTAAATGGTTGGTTTCGTTATGAAAGCGCTGCCCCCAAGTCTGTAGATACGCAGCATCAGGTCCCTGTCTCTGGAAGTCGTCAGCACCACCACGGGGATCGTACGGATTTCAGGATTGTTTCTGATCTCCTGCAGTGTCTCGAGCCCATCCTTCCTGGGCATGTCGACATCGAGCAGGATAAGGCTCGGGCGAGGCGCCGAGTCGGGATCTTTATAGCGGCCGTTCCAGGTGAGATACTCTATCGCCTCCTCTCCGTCTTCCACGGAGCGGAAGTCAACATCGCAATTACATTCCTGGAGGGCCTTCCTGACCAGAATGACGTCATCGAGATCGTCATCTGCCATGAGGACGACCTTCTGTTTCAAATCATTTTCACCCATGATTTCCTCTCGCGGCCGGCTGCAGGCTCTGGTGGCGGCACCTCTCTTTAATTTCTTCAAATCTAAGTAGACTTAGGGGTTTGTCCACTCAATGACGAACCTGACGTGAAAGAGAATTATTTTCATCAAATAATTCAGCGATAAGATGGCCCGGCTTCCCTTCCAACTGGTAAATTGCACGAATCTGGGATAAAGATTCTTCCCGACCCGAGGGAGTTGACCGGGTGAAGTTTTTTTGCTCCAATTGTCTTTCACAGTAACGCATCAGGAGATAAGTTATTGCCGTCATTATCAAAAACGCAAGCAGCAGCCGTTGAGTATCTGGATGGACCAGCTCTGATCTCCTCTGGCGCAGGAGCGGGCAAGACCTCGACCATCGTTGCCAAATTCGAGCACCTGATCGGGGCCGGGTACGACCCCACGCGTATCCTTTGCATCACCTTTACCAATAAAGCAGCAAACGAGCTGAAAGACCGGCTCACAAAATCGACTGGAAGATGGACTAAAGATTTTCCCTGGGTAAGAACATTTCATTCCTCCATGCTGCAGATATTGAAAGCGTATGCAGGAGAAATCGGCTTCAAATGCCCGATCACCATCTACGATGGAACCGATCAGATAGGGCTCATAAAAAACATTCTCGAACACGGTTTCAATATCGACGGCAAGTACGCCAAGGCGATAAGAGCCCACGTCAGCAGGGCTAAGAATTCCGTCAAACCGGATCTCTACATACATTCCGTCAAAGAATTCAGAAAGCTCGAATTCATCTTCGAGCAGTACAACCAGAGGCTCAAAGATTCGAACGCAATGGACTTTGACGATATCCTGCTCCATGCTCTCAACTTGCTGAAAGAGAAGCATCAAATTCGAACCTACTATCAGGATTTGTTCCAATACATTCTTCTCGATGAACACCAGGACTCCAATTCTGTCCAGAACGCCATAATCAAGCTCCTGGTGATAAACGGGCACATTACTGTCGTGGGTGACTTTTCACAGTCCATCTACAGTTTCAGAGGGGCTGAGCCGAGCTATTTCGCCCAGTTTCCTCAAGAATATGAGGGGACAAAGGTCTTCCTGCTCGAGCAAAACTACCGCTCCACTGCCCCGATTGTCGAATTGGGAAATGAGATCATCAGCTTCAATAACGAGGAGATCAAAAAGAACTGCTTCAGCACCAAACCGGGCAATTTGCCCACGCTGAGAGGTTTTGATAATTCCTACTTCGAAGCCAGGTGGGTGGCCGAGAAATGCCGGGCCTACCGCTACGATGGGGCTGCATTCGAGCAGATGGCAGTCCTTTACAGGACAACCTTCGTCAGCCGAATCATGGAAAAAGCGTTCAACGAAGTCGGAGTCCCATACAAACTCATCGGAGGAATCTCCTTCTTTGAACGCCGTGAAATCAAAGACCTGACGAGCTACCTTACATGTGCGGTAAACCCCAGGGATGACGTCGCCTATGAAAGAATTCTGAATGTTCCCAAAAGAGGGATCGGCAAAAAATCAATTGAGAAAATCAGGGAGATCGATCTTCCCGGCGGTTCTTTGGTTGAGAAAAGTCCCATCGCTATCCAGAAAAAACTCGGCCTGCAAAGAGTAGCAGGCGGGATTGGGATGGTGCTGTTCATCCTTGACCGGATTAAAAACATGCCACCCAGGCAGGCCCTCGAAGAGATCATCGACATTACCCATTACGAAGAGTACCTGGAGACCTATGCCGGAGACGGCGATGAGAGCAGCCTTATATCCCGCCTTGAAAACATCAATGAACTTCTCAGCATAGCCGAGGGCAGGGAAACTATAGAGGAGTTTCTGGAAGACTGCGCCCTGCGCACCGAAGATGAAGGCGACGATGAATCCAAGGATCAGGCGGTCCGCCTGTCCACGATCCATGCCGCCAAAGGGCTCGAGTTCCATACCGTGTTTCTGGTCGCATGCGAGAACAATATCCTGCCTCATTGGCGGTCTGTTGAGGAAGATAACGGCTATTTCAACGGCGATAAAGTCGAAGAAGAGCGCAGGCTTTTCTACGTCGCGTGCACCAGGGCCGAGCGCAACCTTCACATTTCCTACGCCAGAATGCGGCAGAACAAAGCCAGCGGGATTAGCCCGTTTTTGGAGGAACTCTCAGACGAACATTTGAACAGGCTGGACGATTGACGAGGAAAACGACACGAATCTCCGATTGAGATGGTTCGCGATCAAACAAACTGTCCTCCGGCATACCCGGACGCCCATGCCCAATGAAGGTTGTATCCGCCGAGATGCCCTGTCACATCGATGACTTCTCCCAGAAAATAGAGGCCCGGCACCTTCCTGGACTCCATACTCCTGGACGAAAGTTCGTCCGTATCGACGCCCCCAAGGGTCACTTCAGCCTTGTTGAATCCCTCTGTGCGGTCTGCGCGCAGCGGCCATCCGTGCAGGCTGCGGGCGATTGAATCGAGTTCATGCTGCGAATACCGCTTGATTGGCCCTGATGCATTGTAGAGATCGCACCAGATCCTGACGAATCTTTTGGGCAGATACCGATCGAGGATCGTGGGCAGAATCATTTTGGAATGATGTTTTTCCAAAAAGACTGCGAAAATGTCCAGTGCGGGCAGGAGATCGACTGTCAGGCTGCCCTTCCCATCCCAGTGAGAGGATATCTGAAGGACCGCCGGGCCGCTTATTCCGTTGTGAGTAAACAGCAGATTGCCTCGGAATTTCGCCCCTGCGTGGCTTACCGTGCAATCGATTGAAATTCCCGCCAGGCCCCCGTATACCGTTTCGTCCTCAGGGCTGAACCTCAAAGGAGTGAGAGCCGGCTTCAATTTTGTGACTTTCAGCCCGAACTGTTTTGCGACTGTGTATCCGAAATTGCTCGCCCCCAAATTGGGATACGACAGGCCTCCGGTCGCGATAACGAGCGACTCGGAATCAAAAATACCCTTAGTCGTTGCAACCCGAAAACCGCCGGTCTTGCTTATTTCCGATACCTTGCAGTTCAAATGGATCCGTACTGCCGCCCTATCGCATTCGGACATGAGCATCCCGGCTATTTCACGGGAGTTCTCATCGCAGAAAAGTTGGCCTTCTTCGCGCTCATGGTACCTGATCCCATGGCTTTCCACGAGGGATAGAAAATGCGCTGGAGTAAATCGCGAAAGGGCGGAAACGGCGAAGCGGGGATTTTGCGAAATGTAATTTTCGAGTCCTACAATCCTGTTAGAGAAGTTGCACCGTCCTCCCCCGGAAACGAGTATCTTGCCGGCCGCCTTTTCGGAATGATCGAGGACTACGACCGACCGCCCCCTTTTTCCCGCCTCAATTGCGCACATCAGACCCGATGCGCCTGCGCCGATTATGACAACGTCAGTTTTCATTCACACTACTTTAATGAACGTCCCGGATTTCCACCAACATAAAATGCTCACCCAGGTCTTCGCCAAATCAGGAAACCATTTCGGTACACTTCATGGATTCGATGAAAAGGGATATCCATCGTCTCACCGGTCTCCTCCTCCAGTTGAAAAGAAAACCGGTTTCCTTCCTCGAAATGCATTCTCCCAAGCGGAATACGAACGATTCTTTGCGCGACATGATCGAGATAACCGATTTCGAAGGTCCCCGCTCCGAATTCCCTGTCCCATCGGATTCTGCTTAGAAGTTCCTGAATCGGGGTCACCTGATTTCCCTTTCAAAAAACAACGGTGCTCGTGGATCATATCAGTCTCCCGGCTGGGATTTCAAAAAGAAAAGGGTAAGTTATACATGCCTTCCCGGCATCTTGTTCCGGTGGAGTGGCTGACGGACCGATGAGCCGCAGACCGGAAAGAGACGTGCTTTCGAAAAGTATTGCATTCGCGCGCTATCCTATTAGAATCCCATCTCCTAATTTTGCATTTTCCACTTCCACGCCAAGGGGTTTCCAATGCTCAAAAAACTCATCGGGATCGCATCGGAAATCGTCCGGACTCGGATCTAGCCGTTATGTCTGCCCTATTGCCGCGCACCACGCTCGTTTCCCTTATCATCGCCAGCGCCCTGTTCATGGAACTGCTTGACGGGTCGATCATCGCGACGGCGGTACCGGTCATCGCCCAGTCGCTGCACACCGATCCGATTCACCTTAATCTCGCCATCACGGGCTATCTGTTCAGCCTCGCGCTGTTCATTCCGCTCAGCGGTTGGGCAGCCGATCGCTTTGGCGCCCGCACGGTGTTCCGGGCCGCTATCCTTATTTTCACGCTCTCCTCGGCCCTTTGCGGCTTCTCGCAAAACCTAGGGCAACTCGTGTGCGCGCGTCTTTTGCAAGGACTTGGCGGCGCTATGATGATGCCTGTCGGCCGGCTTGTGCTGCTGAAGATGGTTCCCAAAGACAAACTGGTGACCGCCATGACGTGGTTGACGACGCCTGCCATGATCGGCCCGGTTCTGGGGCCTCCGGTGGGAGGGCTGATCGTCACGTATTTTTCATGGCGCTGGATATTTTTCGTCAACCTGCCGATCGGCCTTCTGGGCATGGTTCTGGTCACCCTGTACATCGACAATATTCGCGAGGAAAGGGTTGTGCCGCTGGATATTTCCGGCTTCCTGCTGATGGCCGCAGCCCTGGCGGGACTGGTGATTAGTTTTGAGACCGTAGGCCGCAACCTGCTGACGAACGGAGGGGTTGCCGCCTTCCTGATCGGGGGCCTTCTCTGCTTTGCCTTTTATCTTATCCATGCGCGACGCGTGCGAGCGCCCATCGTCGATCTGAGCCTGTTCCGGCTTTCAACCTTTCGCGCGTGTATGGAAGGCGGGTCTTTGTTTCGCATCGGTATCGGCGCCATGCCCTTTTTGTTGCCGCTCATGCTTCAAATCGGTTTTGGCATGAGCCCTCTTTTATCAGGCTTTTTGACCGTTTCCCTTGCTCTTGGGGCCCTTCTTGTGAAGTTCTTCGCCCGGTTTATCATTAACAGGCTGGGTTTTCGCCGTATGATGATCGGCAATGCATACATCTGCGCCGTCTCCATGGCTGCTTGCGGTCTCTTTCGTCCGGCGACACCGCATAGCGTAATCATGGCCGTTTTACTGATCGGCAGCTTCTTCCGCTCGCTGCAGTTCATGGGGTTTAACACGCTTGTGTTTGCCGACGTGCCGGACGAGTCTATGAGTCGCGCCACAACTTTATTCAGCATGCTGCAGCAACTGTTTTTGAGCCTGGGCGTAGGAACGGGGGCACTTTTGCTCAGCCTGACGCTCAACTGGCATCACCAGACGGACTTGAACGCCGATGATTTCTGGCCGGCCTTTGCGATCATTGGGGTCATCGCGATACTTGCCGTATTTCCGCTGCGAAAACTGACCCCGGACGCCGGCGCCGCGATGAGCGGCCACTGGGCGCCAGACCGTTGAAGGAGTTGTGATTCGAACGTAGCTTAATTCAGGCAATGCGCCAGGCAGGCCGACAATGTAAAAAGGAGGATCTCGGTGAGCTCATTGACCGCGCCGAGCACGTCTCCGGTGATACCGCCCAGGCACCGGTGCGCAACCCATCTGATCAGAAAAGAGGTCGTGATGGCTGTTCCTAATAAAGCCGGGGCTAACTTCGGAGCGAGCAGCAAGGTGAAAACGACAGATGAGAGGGCAGCGGCGAGGACCGTGCCGCGAGTCAGGCATTCGATAGTCGATTTGGCAAGACCTCCGGTGCGGGCGCAGGAGCTTTTATAAGCGGTGAGAACGATTGCAAAACGGCTCAGGGCCGGGACAATGGCCAACACGGGCCAACTCTTTGCCATAATCAGACTGTAGATTGCGCTCGCCTTCAGAAGGATGGCCAAAACCAGGGCGAGGGAGCCGAATGCGCCGGTTGCGCTGTCTTTCATGATTTCAAGCCGCCTTGCGGCGGTGTAGCCTCCGCCCAGCCCGTCGGCCGAATCCGCCAGTCCGTCAAGATGGAACCCTCGTGTAATCAACGTCATGAAGGCACATGCCCAGGCAGCAAGGAGGAGAGGGGGCATGACGGCCTGGAGCGCCAGGACCATTAGAGAAGTCATGAGGCCGACAAGCAGACCTACGACGGGAAAGGCCGCATAGCATCTTCCCGATTCACGGGGGGATATCTCCCCTGAAACCGGCAAATGAAAGATCGTCAAAAAAGACAGGGCAATGGTGAATTGGCGCCACATAAATGTCTGTTCCCTTGTCCGGACAGGCGGCGGCGCAAAATCCGCCAATCAGGTCCGGGCCAACTCGTAACGGCTACAGATAATTAAAAACCGGTTGTCTACCCGAACTGTCTCGAAAAGACTTTTGACA
>CAVUGX010000004.1:0-75985 GCA_963741035.1 uncultured delta proteobacterium | reverse complement strand
GAACGCTTTGGTACTTTACCTTACGAGCCATTGCTCGGCCAATGATTTCATTATGGCAATCCATTCTTCGAAGGTTGCCGGTTTGGTGACGAATCCATCCGCCATCCCGCTGATGGCAGGGGGAACGTCTTCCTGCGTGGAGGTGGTCAGAACGACAATCGGAATCTGTTGAAGCGCGGGTTCGGACCTGATCTCGCTCATGACCTGGGCGCCGTTTTTTCGCGGCATGTTCAGATCGAGCAGGATCAGGCTGGGCAGTTCTTTTGCCTCGGAGCTGGAAGGCTCCGAGAGGTAGTCCATGAGTTCGATACCATCCAGAACGCAGCAGAACGCAGCCGCCACACCACTTTCCGCAAAGGCTTCGCTTGCCAGCCAGCAGTCTTCTGCATCGTCGTCGGCCATCACAATGGTATTATGCTTGCTGTCCGGCATACTGATATTCTCCCAACTGATTTTGTCTTACGGGCAGACGTATGATAAATGCCGAGCCTTTTCCCGGCTCGCTCTCGGCCCTGATGGTTCCCCCATGGCGCTCAACGATCTTGCGGCATATGGCAAGACCCATCCCGGTTCCATCATATTCGCTTCGGCCATGCAATCTCTGGAAAGGCTTGAAAATAAGCCCGGCAAACTTGGGGTCAAACCCGATGCCGTTGTCTTTTACGAAAAGCTCACACATCCCCTGCCTGTGCAACTTGCCATAAACTTTGATGCGAGGGGTCCCGGCAGCGCGGAATTTCAAAGCGTTACCAATCAGATTCTGGAAGAGACGCAACATCTGAGTTTCATCAGCCTCGATGGCAGGTATGTTTTCAATTTCGATTTGACAGCCTGTTTCTTTGACCGATGCTTCAAAGACATCCGCAGCCTCGTGCACTATTGTTGCGAGGTCTATTTTTTTAAGCGGGCCGGGTCTCGCGGCTACCCTGGAGAATTCGAGCAAGTCATTCAATAGTTGCCGCATGCGGCCCGCCGAACTTACGACCCGGTCCAGGTAACCTTTGCTGCTGCTGTCCAGAACCGGGGCGCATCTTTTCATGGCTATGTCGCAGAAAGTCTGTATCTTGCGCAGCGGTTCCTGGAGATCGTGGGCGGCGATAAAAGCGAATTCCTGCAGTTCGGCATTTACCAACTCAAGTCTTGCCATGTTCGATCTCAGGGCTTCCTCCGCGAGTTTTCTGGCCGTAATATCACGGTTTACTACGAGGAATCCCGCCGGCTTGCCGTCCTCTCCCGGCCGCAAAGCCCATCGGCTCTCAACGACTAATTCTTTTCCCCAGGTAGTGGTATGTCTCAACTCTCCGGCCCACCGGCCTTTTTCGATAACCTGGTTCGCGACTTGTTCGAGAGATTCCGGAGACGTTGTCTGCAGGAATTCAGAGGCGACATTTCCGATGGCCTGTTCCCTGGTGAACCCGTACAAATCCTCTGCCCCGCTGTTCCAGAAACTGACCACGTCGGCGGAATCCACTACGAAAATGGCATCGTGCGACAAATTGAGAAGCGTAGCCTGCTTTTGCAGGTCCTCGTTGGCGCTGACGAGTTCGGCGGTGCGCTCATGCACACGCAGTTCAAGTTCATCGCGAGATTGCCGCAGCGCCTGCTCGGCCTTCTTGATGCTGGTAATGTCCGCGCCGGTGGTGATGAAGTAGTCCATGAGAGGAACGCTGGTAAATCGGAAATATTTATCGAGATTGGGGAAATAGTCCTCGAAGGAATAGGGAACACGTTCGGTCATGATCTTCTCCACGATCGGCATGTAATGGTCCGCAGCACCGGGGCCGAAGATCTCGTCCGTGGTCTTTCCCTTGATTTCGTCGAGCGACGTCCGGCCCCAGGAATCGATCGTCGGGGGGTTGGCGTCCACCAGCCGCCAGGTTTTTATCCGGCCGTCTTCATCGCGGACCAACTGCCAGAAATGCACCTCCTCGGTCATGTTCTCGAACAATGTCCGGTATTTTGCTTCGCTCTCGCGCAGTTCCTCCTCGATGTGCTTGCGTTCGGTTATGTCCTGGACGGTGCCGCGCAGGCCCACGGTCTGACCGTCGCGGTCGCGAACGGCTTCGCCGCGCGTCGTGACCCATATGGTCTCGCCGTCACGGATCGCCTGCACGTCCAGTTCATAGCCGATCCCCGTCTCCAACGATGTTTGAACAGCCGCATTCACACGTTCCCATTCCTCAACCGGGTAGCAGCGCCCCCGCTGTTCCCTAAAATCGGGCATGAGCTGCGCCGCCGGATCGAACCCGTATATGCGGAGCAGTTCCTCTGTGCCGGCAGTAACATCAGTCTTCGCATCCCAATACCAACTGCCGATGTGGGCAATCCGCTGAGCCTCCCTAAGTGCCGCCTCCTTTTGCTGCAGCGCTTCATCGGCCTTCTTGCGCTCGGTGATGATGTCGAATACCGCAACGAAGTGTTCTTTTCGAGGACTGTAGACGGAGATCGAAAACCACATCCCCAGGGCTTCAACATAGGTCTCAAAGCGTTCAGGGACGCCTGTTGTCGCCACTCTCCCGTAAATTTCCAACAACTCGGGATCGGATTCCCGGACGCCGGGGATGACCTCGGATACCTTTTTCCCGCTGACGTTCTCTAGTCCTGTCAGGGTTTCGAAGGCGCGGTTAACATTGAGGTAGATAAAATCTTCTGGTTCATCTTCTTCGAAGAGCATTCTGCAATATGCATATCCATTGAGCATGTTATCGAACAAAGACCGGTAGTGCTCTTCGCTCTGCTTCAGGACTTCCTGTGTCCGTCTTTTCTCGGTGACATCGTGAAAAACGAGCACAACCCCGATGATGTTCCCGGCGCTGTCTCTTATGGGGGCAGCACTGTCCTCGATGGGAATCTCCCGCCCGTCAGGGGCGATCAGCGCGGTATGGTTGGCAAGGCTTACAATGCATCCTTCGCGCAGCACGCGTTCAACGATATTTTCGGCCGGCCGGCGGGTCCGCTCATTTATAATCCGAAACACGCTCTGGATCGGCATACCCAGTGCTTCTTCCAATTTCCAGCCTGTCAGTTCAACGCCGATGGGATTGAGGAAGGTTACCTGGCCGGAAACGTCGGTTGCAATGACGGCGTCACCGATGCTGCCAAGTGTTGTACGGAACCATTCCCGGCTTCGGGATAATGCCTCCTCGGCTTCCTTGCGCCCGGTGATGTCGCGGAGGATGCAGGTACTAACCCGTCCGATTGGCAGGTTTCTTGCGAAGGCAGAAATTTCGATCGGGAAAGAACCACCATTTTTATGCCTGCCGACAATTTCGATTGTGCTTTGGGAACTAACTTGAGAGATTTCCATCAGCTCTTTTAAGGTCATCGCATGTTCTTGGGGGATGAGCATCCCGAAAACCGGCGAGCCGATTGCTTCCCCCTTTGTATAACCGAAAATCTTTTCAGCGCTGGAGTTCCAGAGAATTACCCTGTTAGCCTGGTCGAAAGATATGATTGCGTCTGAAGCTGTTTCGACCAAGGATTTGTAATTGGCCTCGGCATCCACGAAGAAGCTGGAGATGACCTCTTCCAGGGGCAATCCCCTGGACTTTCCGCTTCTAACAGCGGCCAGGATGGCAATCAGCGCGAAACTTGTTCCCAAGTAATTTGAGGTTCGACCAACCCAGCCAATAGGGCTGCCCACAACTTTCTCGATGTAGAAGGCAAACAACCCCACGGCCAGCATTGCAAGGCAAAGAGAATACCAGTAGAGGAAATCAGATTTAATCCTGAAGTAGTTGTTCATGAAAACAAGAGAAGAAAGAGCATATAAAAAGATCGCCAGCCCTAGAACGACCTGTCGAAGGGCGGTCGGACCGGACCCCTGAATGAAGAATTCCGGAATAACCTGCTCCACGGTTGCGAACGAGAGAAGAACAGCAAACACAATGATTGCAGAATAAGCACCTGTTATAGCCAGTCCCCTTTTCCCTGGCTCCAGCGGGTATGGATTCCTGGAATAATTTATAACAGCCCCGGTGACATGGCAGAGCGAACCAAAGAGAGCCCCCGTATTGTATATAGTAACGTTAAAATTTGCCCCACCCTGTATTTCTCTCAACCAGCCGGCAGATCCGGCACAGAGGCCAAATCCCAGCATTCCGCATCCCATCAGCAAAACATTGAGAGAGCCGCTCCTTAGATAGATTCTTGCGGCAAAAAAGGCCACTATGATGGGAATGAGCGCGGTGAAGATGGTATTGGTGACACCCAACAAGTGTTTCGGTTCATAAAGGAAAGTTATGTCGAGGGCATAAAGCGCCACGATGGAGGCCATGCAGGTAAATACCAGCAGCGGGCCTATTATTTTGGGGTGCAGCGACTTTATTCCTTCTGATGTACTCGTCATATCTTTCTGCTCCGTCAGTGACTGATCTCTCACGTAGTGTTCGATCAATAACAGAGAATAACAGATGTCTTAAGCTCCCACAGGTTTGTTCAGCGGCAGCCGGACAATGAAGCTTGCCCCTATGCCCGGAGTGCTCTTCGCCGTAATGCTCCCGCCGTGCCGCTCGACTATTTTCCTGCAGATGGCAAGGCCCAAACCGGTCCCTTCAAATTCGCGCCTGGCGTGGAGCTTTTGGAATGGAGCGAAAATCTGTTCCAGGTATTGTTCCTCAAACCCGATGCCGTTATCCTCGACAACGATCCGGCATTCTGCATCGGTAGTGGGTACGGAGCGGACGTGGACTATTGGCTTCCCGTCCGGTTTGTGAAATTTCAGCGCGTTGCCGATGAGGTTTTGGAGTAACTGCCGCATCTGTGTGGGGTCGGCTGAAATGACCGGAAGAGTCTCAAAATGCACTTCGCCGCCTGTCTTTACGATTCTTACTTCAAGGTCCGAAAGAACCTCGCCGATGAGATCGGAAAGATCGACCTCCTTGAAAGGTTCCGAAGCGGTCGCAACCCGTGAGTAATCGAGAAGTCCCGCCAGAAGGGATTGCATCCGCTCCGTTGCGTTCAGCATTCTGTCCAGATAGTCGTTGCCGGTCTGCCCAAGCGAATCTTCATACTTCTGCCTGAGCATAAATCCAAAAGAGGTGACTTTGCGAAGGGGTTCTTTCAAGTCATGGGCGGCAATGGAGGCAAAATCCTGAAGCGCCTGGTTGCTTTGTTCGAGCTTTGCCATATAGCTCTTTAGCTCGGCGGTCCGCTCCCGAACGCGCAATTCGAGTTCGTCACGCGAGTTTCGAAGCTCATCTATGAGACGTAATTTCTCCATGGAGATGGCAACCTGATCGGCCACGGTCTTCATGAGAGCGAGGGCTTCGGCCGGGAAGCGCGTTCTTGTCTTCGTCCCGAAGGAGAGCGTACCGATGATTTTGCCCTGGACCTCTAAAGGATGGCAGGCGTATGCCTGAATTCCAAAAGACTTTACCAGATCGGTGCGGATATCCGGCGTATTGAAAATATCTTCCGCCACTATACGCTGCCCATCGCGTGCCGCACATCCGCAGACGGCTACACCGAAGTCCAGCCATTCGATTTTTCGGGCCTCCTCTTCCGGGATTCCGGCGCACGCATTGAGGTGAAGCCTGCCCATCGTTTCATCGACCAGAAAGTTGAAGAAGACATGGCAGTCCAGGTGCTGCATAACCTCCCGGCACAGCCTTTCGACGATTGCCTGGGGATTCTCGGATGCCAGCAATTGAGAGGATGTCTCGGAGAGGAGTTTAAAGCGCGACTGACTCCGGCTCAGCGCCGCTTCGGCGCGTTTGCGCATCAGGGCTTCGACCATGGCCGGGGCGATTGCCTCCACGGCCCGCTGGTGTTCCGGTGTATACCCGCCCTCCCGGTTTCCGAGCCCTATCATGCCTATGGTTTTACCATCCTGGAAGAGAGGCACGCCAAGAAACCCCGTCAGGGCAGGGTGCCCCTGGGGTATGCCGATACTGCCGGGGTGCGATGAAGGATCATTGGTCAGCAGGCTCTTACCTTCCGCCAGGACACGGCCGTAGAGACCCTGAACCCTGAAATCTCCGGGGGGTCTTCGATGCCCGCTCTTGTCGTACATCGCGCACAGTTCCCAGCCGGGGTTGCTGATAGCGAGATCGTGCAGCAAACCATCCGGGCCGATCTCTCCGATAAAGCTCAATTTGCTTTGAGTGAGGCCTTCCGCCGCCGCCAGGCAGGTTATGCAGAGTTGTTCTTCCGTTTCGCTGGTCAGGGTCTCGTGGAATATGTGATTGATGGTCTCGAGGACCTCGTTCTGATGCCGGATTTTCTCGTCTGACCTGGACTTGGCCAGCCCCACTGCAAGGTAACCGGCCAGCCTCTCATATTGAGCGATGACTTCAGGCGAAAACATCTTTTCCCGCCTGTCGTTCAATTGAAGGAGGCCTATCCGTTCGGCGCCCATGCTCAGCGGTATCAGGGCCACCGATTCATACCCCTCGCCGTTGCAGCGATTGCGGGTTCGAGTCTGCCGTTCGGTATCGATGGTTGAGGCCAGGAGCCGGGTTGTGCTGTTGGCCCAAAAACTTCCCCCCGGCGAGAAAAAAGGTTTGGATGGATCGACCCGCCCGCAAATTATGTTTCCGCACATGCATTCGATGTAAGGATCGCCGCTAACGTCACGAATGATGTTGCCGGCAGCATCCCTTGCGCAAAGAGAATTCTCCTTTTCAACGAACTCCCGGGGAAAGCCCCTGGCTTCATAGTAGGGATAATCTTCTCCCTCCTTGAGCCTTATGCCGACTGCTTCGCAACCCGACTGCCGCTGGAAAAACGTAGCGGCGGCCCTGACCAGGTCTGCAGTCCCGCTGCTTTGGTTGACAAAGTGCAGGAATTCGACCGTGGTCTCGCGCTCCATTTCAGCCCGCCTGCGCTCGGTGGTGTCCCAGATAAGACCGTTCACCCTCAGCGGCCGGCCTTTGTCATCATGGACTAACTTTCCGCGCGCAGTGACGTAATGGACGCTTCCATCAGGCCAGACCACCCGGTACTCCGCTTCGTATGGCACATTCCGTTCAATGGTTCTGGCCCATGCCGCCTCGAGCATCTCGCGGTCGTCAAGATGTACCGCTTTGAAGAACTCCTCCGCAGTTCCGGTGAATTTTGCGGGGTCGATACCAAGAAGATGACAGACCTGATCGTCAAAAAAACGTCTGTTTTCGACCATATCCAGATGCCACACGCCCATATGAGCCGACCTCAGGGCAAGATCGAGCCGGGACTGATTTATCCTCAGCTCTTCTTCAATCCTTTTGCGCCCGGTGATATCGCTGCCGACGGCAAGTATCTCCAGCACTTGCCCGTTCTCATCGAATACCGGCCTGTTGGTCCAGGCCATCCAGACCCGGCTGCCATCCCGAAGAATGTTCTCATTTATATTGTTAACGTATCTGTGGGGGTGGGTCACGATATCTTGCATGAGCCCGGTCAGATCGCCCCCGGTGGACTCATGTTCAGGCATGAGAATATTTACGCTCCTGCCGATAACCTCTTCCGCACTGTAGCCGAAGAACTTCTGAGCGTATTCGTTAAAAAAGGCGATGGTCCCGTCGCTCTTCCAACGGATGATGGCGCTGTTGGCATTTTGGACGAGTTCGCGGTACCTGGTCTCACTTTTCTGGAGGGCTAAAGCCGCCGTTTCGCGCTCGGAGGAAAGCTTTGACTGTTCCTCCGCTTTATGCGCCCTCGCCTGGGCGCGGAATGTCGCTTCGGCCATGTAGGAGATCAGGGCTCCGCTGGCGAGAAAAACGGCCAGGCCCAGCAGGTCGGCGGAATTCGTAATGCCGAATTGGCCAACCGGCTCCATCCAGAAATAGTCGGCGAGGGCGGCTGAGACGACAGTGGCGAGCAACCCGGCGCTAAATCCGCCGTATAGCGCCGCAACGGCCACGGCGGGGTAGAAGGTCAGGAAGGTTACACGGAACTCAAGAACTTCGAGGAACTGCAACCGAATAGCCGCAGCGAGAACAGCGGCAAGAACGCCTACTGCGCAGCGAAGCCATACCGGACGGTTTGTTCGATCCCATATCATGAGATTCTCCAATTGGAACAGAGAAAGCCATCGATCCCTTTGCCGGCGGCGCCCTCCCATGGCCAACCTATGTTTAAGTTTCCGTTATTTTTTATCGAGTGAAACGCCTTTGTCTTCGAAAACCCTTTGAATACCCTGAAGTTGGAATTCTATATCATGCAAGGCGGGAATAAGAAACATTTCTTGAGAGGGGCCGGGGGCATTACTAGGTGAGGGGGTGAATGGGGAGTGGAGGGCGGCGAACAGGCGAAGGTTGGCCCATCGCCTGTTCCGCTGGTCTGTCCGGCCCCGGATCAGGTCCGGGGCCGGCCCTGAGTAAGATTTTACCACCACGAAGAGGGCGCGCAGCAGGGTGAAGAAAGGCAGTCATTATCAATACCAGTGAGCAGCTCAATCTTCACCCCTCCAAGTGCTCGCGGAGCGTGGAGTCTCCTCTGCGCCGCCGTGGAAGACGGCGCTACTTGCTCACTTATCAGATCATGCCTACTTGCTGAACGCCACCTCGATCATAAAACTACCTTGAGACGTTTGGAATGGAACGGCAAGGCATGGTCCGCTTGCAATATGCGTTACCGTGTGGCCCTTTCCCCCAACTATTGTCGGTATTCCAGCCTGCAGGACGAATCCCTCTTCGGCGAGCCGCCTTCTGGCGTCTCCGCAGATCATGTTGGTGAGTTCCCCCACGGCATCTCTCACCTCATGGTTCACCTCAGTGCAAGGCTCTCCTAAGAGGTTCGCTGCAATGTCCTTGATACATGGCTCAGTGAAAATTAAAGCCATAGACCCCTGGGCTGCGCCGGTGATCCCGATAATAGCGGAGACATCTCCAATAGCAATTTCATCTTTCTTGATAAAGGGCTTTCCGGGCTTCGCATCAACTTCAGCCATTGTTTTAAGCACATGCATGGCCGCTACAAGAAAAGGATTAATAAGCTTTACATCCATCATCTACTCTCCATCACTAACCCTGAGGAATAATCTTGGCGAGTTTTTCCGCCAACGCCGCCGGGGTGAAGGGTTTGACAACATAGTTGCTGACCTTGGCCTGGATCGCCTCGATAATGTTTTCTTTTTGGGCCTCGGCGGTAACCAGCAGGAAGGGAAGGGCTTTAAACCGTTCATCGGCCCGCACCTTCTTCAGCAGTTCAAGACCGGTCATCGTCGGCATGTTCCAGTCCGAGACGATCACGTCGACTTTATTGGTCTTCAATAACTCGAACGCCTCAGCGCCGTTTTCGGCTTCAATTACCTCTTTGAATTCCAAATCTTTCATAATTTTTCGTATGATGCGCCGCATCGTGGAAAAATCATCCACAACCATAACTGTCAAGTCTTTGTACGTCACTGGATTCGATCCTTAATAAGATTCGGGAACCACAAAAGGGCCAAAATTGTGCTTCACACAGTTCCGTCCCCTGCTCATAGCTCTTGCCAACCTTCATGATGTTACTAGAAATCGCTCAACTCATCAAAGGCAATCGACACCGGAACCGGTTGTGTTTTTCTTTGCGGATGACGCAGCCGCGCCTTTCCGTTGTTTTTCCCGAAACGGCCGGAGCCGGTGGCGCCTTTCTTTGCGGATGACGCAGCCGCGCCGTTCCATTGGTTTTCCTGGAAACGGCGGGAGCGTATCCTGCGCTTTCGAACATTCCGGTTTCTTCGCCTCCGTCTACCATTTCATTTGCTTTGGAACCGCTGATAAGGCTCTTCAGTTCGCCGACCAATCCCTTCATCCGCTCACTTTGAGCGTTCATCTCAGCGGAGGCCGAAGCCGACTCTTCGGCATTGGCGGCGTTTTGCTGTACCACTGTATCCATCTCATTGACAGCCTTATTAATCTGTTCGATACCCTGGGCCTGCTCCCGTGACGCCGAGGCGATCTCGCTGACCAGTTCGTTCGATTTGTGAACGCTTGCCGCCACCTCTCGAAATTCCCTGTCGGTCTGCCCAACGACTTCCACGCCTTCTTTTATCGTAACGATGGTTTTTTCGATGAGACCGGCTGTGGATTTAGCGGATTCAGCCGCTCTCATGGCCAGGTTGCGCACCTCATCGGCGACCACGGCAAAACCGGCGCCGGCTTCTCCGGCCCGCGCAGCCTCAATGGCGGCATTGAGGGCAAGCAGATTCGTCTGGAAGGCGATTTCGTCTATTGTCCTTATGATCTTGGAAGTCTCTTCACTTGCTTTCGAAATCTCGAGCATCGAGGAGGTCAGGCGGCTCATAGACTCGCTGGCCCTGGAGACCACTTTGGTCGTATCCAGCATCAAGGAGTTTGTGCTATTCGCATGTTCCGCGTTTCGCCTGGTCATCGATGACATTTGTTCAAGAGACGAGGCTGTTTCTTCGATGGAAGCCGCCTGTCCCGATGCCCCATCGGCAAGATTTTGACTGGAAGACGAGATATGCGACGCCGACGCTCCAACCTGTACGGACACTTCCTCCATCCCCGCGATGGTGCGCTTTACAGGCATAACGATGGCCCGGGTCAACAGTACCGAGAAGCCCGCGCCCAAAAGGATGCCTACGGAGATAAAGACTATTATAATGGTTTTTCCCGTGCCGGTGTCTTCAGTGAAGTCTCGCGTTGCCGAGACGCCGATATCGTCCGACAATCTGAGGATGTTTCTAGCTGTATCCTTGATCCGCTCCGTTGCCTTATCGCGGTTTTCATTGTTGGAAATGAGGCCGTTGAACTGTTCGAGGAAGGAATCGGCATTTTTTTTCAGCGTGTCCGTGGCGATGGGCAGTTCCTTGAGCCTGGCGAGGTTTTCCCGGACCTTCCCGGCATCCCGGGCGAACGCGATGTAGTAAAGGGCAGCGAGCCTTGCCTGGAGACAGAGCGTTTCGATATTGTTTGCCTGTTGGACCCTGTCGAGCCGGCCCTTCAACGCGCTCGCGGCATTGGCTATCTCAGCTTCGACGTCGTCGGTGTAGACACCCGCGCACACTACCAACCCCCACGGCTCAAAGTACCTGGCGCAGGTGATCTTCGGGAATGTATCCTGGCCTTTACCCGGTTTTGTCCAGTAATACTCGGTGAAGGATTCGCCGGATTTGACTGCGTTCCCGACCACTTCTCTCATAAAGGTCTTGCCGGTCTTTTTGTCCTTGATCTTCCCGAAGTCCATTCCTTCGAATTTCCTGTCACTGCCGTGCGCCACCACGGTGAGGTCTTCCTGGACTACGAAGAAGTAGTTGTCGCCCTGAAAATGGAGGCTGCGGAGCGCGTCGAGCGCTGTTTCCATGGGCTGTGACTGGTCATAATGGAATTTCATGACGTCATATCCAAGATCGACGACATCCCGAAGGCGCAACAGCGCGCCGTCCTTCATCAGCCGGGCATTGCCCTCGACGGTCTCCTTCTCGATTGACGCAAACGCTTGAGTTGATTCTTTTTTTGCTATCTCCTCAATGCCTTGCGAGGAGACCTGAAGCGCTTTGAGTGATGCCGCATCTTTTTCGTCGATGGCCTTCAACTCGGAAGCGGCCGTCTTGTATACGTCCTGGGCCGTAACGATCTCGTCCACCCTTCCGCTCTGGACCAGGATCGATTTAAGCTGGCCCGTAAGCGTTGCGAGATCTCCGATCGAGCGGCTGAGCCTGTTGAAGGCTTCCTCGTTCTTTTTGAGCATATAATCTTTTTCCAGGGTCCGGGTCTCGAAGACCTTGGCCGCGAGCCTCTCGGCGGTAAGGTTTAATTCCCCGCCGCTAATGACTTTATTGAGCGTAATGTAGCCGGCCCCGCCGATAGCTGCGCTTATCGCTATTAAAGCCACACATACCATAAAAATCTTGACCCAGAGCGCGACGCTCAACTTTTTCATTTCACAACCTTTCGTCACTGTCTCAGACTCAAATGTTTTCTATAGAGCTTGCCCGTGCCTGTATTGTTCGATTAGTTCCCCTGCCCGCTGAGCGAGGTTGGCGGCCTCGGGCTTCGTTATCTGTTCGTCGGCCCCCACAGACTTCCCCTTGTGGATCAGTTTATCGTTGATAAGTGAGGAGAAGAGCACGACCGGGAGCGCCTTGAGCACCTGGTCCTGTTTAACTGACTGACACAGGCTGTAGCCGTCCATTTGCGGCATCTCGATATCGGAGATAACAATATCGATGTAATCGTAAATTGGGCGTTTCTCCTTTTGCGACTGGGTTTTCAACCCCTTGAGGTATTGCCAGGCCTCGCCTCCATCGCTTGCCGTCTGGATAATGAAGCCGGCCTGTTCAAGCTTTCTGGAGAGGATTTTCCTGATCGGGGAAGAATCATCGGCTATCAGCGCCCTGTAATGAAGATCGATGCTTACGGGCTGGATTTCAACATCGTCTTTGATCGCATATTGAGGATTGAGTTCCCCGAGAATTTTCTCCATGTCGAGGATCAATATGTTTCGATCCTCCATCTTGACAATGCCTGTAACCGAATTGGTCATGGAGTCCAGAATCGGGCCGGCAGGCTCTATTTGTCCCCACACCAAACGATGGATTCGGTTCACGCCTGAAACGACGAAAGCCAGGGTAAACTTATTGAATTCGGTCACGATGGTTAGCGGGTTTATGTCCTCTTCGGGCTTTTTCTTTCCGAGTTGGACCGCTAAATCTATAAGGGGTATAACCCTGTTTCGCGAAAGGAAGGTCCCCAGATAGCCGGCAGGCGCCTCAGGCAGAGAAGTCGGCTTTGGCTTGCGAATGATTTCCACCACTTTGGCTACATTGATTCCGTAGCAGCCTCTGTAGACTTCCGCTCCGATCATTTCATCGATGTAGAATTCAACGAATTCCATCTCATTGGTGCCGGTGGCAAGAAGTATGTTCGTGTTATGAGCCATAAAACCTCCCTATTCTTTTCGTGGCGTCGATAGTACCTAAATCCCCCAATTCTCTGATTGAGGAATTGGCTAAATCAATTTAGGAATTTAAGAATTGAGGAATTCCTAAATATTCTCTGCGTTCTGAATAATACCAGCGCAGACCCTTACTGCCAGCCATCCCGGCGGCCCCCTGACCAGAACGGATTTGAGGGATTGTCTTTATCTTAAATCGGTAAAATTGATGAACTGGGTGAAATGATAAAGTTTCCCGTTGAATAATTGTTCTGTATTCAGAGAGTATTTCGGCAGGAGGCCGCAAAAAGTTAATACTAATTTTGAGGCAGCCTTCTACCGGGGCATTTTTCGTGACGTTGTCCCCCGTTTCCCGCGAAGACGCGAACACGTCCCGATGGGACATGGACAACTGTTACGAAAAGTTTCGGTGGGCTGCGCTGGATTCCGGTTAAAGAGCGCTGCCGGAATGACGAAGAAGGGGGCCCCGGTTCTTTTCATGGTTTCAGGGTGTCCCAGAGTGTGGCGAAATCCATCAGCAGCTTTTCGCAAGAGGATTAACAACCGAATCAAGGCCGAGGATCAGCTCCTGTTCTGTTGTTCTCCTGTTAATCCCGTAAACTCGTGGCTTTGCGCGTTGTCTTTTAAAGATTTAGACCATGGATGAGGAGCGCAGCGGGGTGAAGATTTAATCGCTACTCCCCGCGAGGCAGCCTGACGGCTACGATGTGCCTGCACCAATGCTGAATAATCCACGCCAAGTGCACGACCTCTTTCCTTGCTGTGAGGTGAAACGGGGAGCGGGAAGGAATCGCGTCAAAATAGATCGCGGTCAAGGTTCTTGCTCCCTCTTCCCGCTTCTTTTCCAGGGAGTTTAATTCCTCAATTCTTAAATTCTTCAATCGATTTAGCCAATTCTCCAATCCTTCAATTCAGCTTTGTGTTATTAAAGGATTCAGGAAAATGGCTGTCAGCATGTGGGCAGACGCGGACAACTCACCACCACAAGGAGGAGCAACATGAAGAGACTGTTTGTATTGGCATGTGCTGTTATGTTTGCGTTTGTTTTCATCGGCACGGCCGCAGCCGATACGAAGATCACCTTTAAGAAGGGCGATGAAGTGTATGTCTGCGGGTGCGGTGCGGGTTGCGCCTGTCTGACCATGTCCAAAAAGGCGGGCAAATGTGGATGCGGAAAAGACCTGGTCAAAACGAAAATCGACAAAGTAGTAAAAGGTAAAGCTTATGTGACGGTGGACGGCAAAACGCTGACTTTTAAGACGACCGGCAAGTATGCCTGCGCTTGTGGGGCCGGCTGCGATTGCGGCACGATCAGCCAGAAACCGGGGGATTGCGTTTGCGGTAAACCGATGGCGGCCGTCAAAAGCCAGAAGTAATCAATTCATATCCGGCTTATCGCGCAGGGAGGAGCCGCAAGGTTCCTCCCTCTCACAGCATCTCGTATACCTGCCATGAAGAATTGAAGAATTGAGGGATTGAAGAATTGTGGGATTAGTAACGAATTGAGGGGTTGAATTCTTTAATTCTTAAATTCTCAATCCGTTTCTTTTTTCAGTGCTTTCCTAATGGTTTGGACGAAGTTTGCGACCACATAGGGCTTCATAACGAACTCACGGACCCCAATTTCTCGCGCCCGCTTTTCATCAATAAGATCACTGTATCCGGTGCACAGGATGATCGGCATGCCAGGCCGCAGGGCGATAATTTGCTTGGCCAGCTCTTCGCCCCTCAGTCCCGGCATGGTCATATCTGTGATGACCAGATCGAACCCGTCGGGGTCGGCGCGGAAGGTCTCCATGGCTTCCAGGCTGTTGGTTTCCGTAACGACCCTGTAGCCGACAGACTCCAATAGCTCCTTTCCCAACTCTGCCAGGATTTGCTCGTCATCGACAAGGAGTATTCGTTCTGCTCCCGTCGGAAGAGCTTCAATTGTCTCGGTCTTGCTCGGAGCCTGTTTCTCCATGCCCTTAAAAAATATCTCGAAGGTAGTTCCCTCACCCTTCACACTATGCACCTTTATCGTTCCTCCATACGTTCTTACGATCCCCTGCACCACCGAAAGGCCGAGCCCTGTGCCTTCACCAATCGCCTTGGTGGTGAAGTAGGGATCAAAAATTCTATCCACGACACCGGGGTCGATGCCATCGCCCGTGTCGCTTACGGAGAGACATACGTAAGGTCCTGGGTCCAGGTCCGGGTGCAAGGGGTGCCGGAAGCCGGGAACAACGAGGTAAGACAATCTGACGAGCAAGATGCCCCCCTTGGCGCGCATGGCCTGGGCCGCGTTAGTGCATAGATTCATGAGCACCTGGTGGATTTCGGTCGGATCAGCAAAAATCACTCCATCTTCCTGACTCAATGTAATCTCACAGCGAATTTCGATGGTTGTGGGCAGGGAAGGGCGCAGCAATTTGAGCGCTTCTTTCACAACGGAGACGATGGGTACGGGTTGGCGCTTTAGCTCGGTCTGGCGGCTGAAAGCGAGAATCCGCCTGACCAGGTCCGTTGCACGAGCGCCTGCTTTGAGAACCTGATCGAGATTACTGCGTATCGGGTCCTCTTGTGAAAGCTTGAATCTGGCCAGTTCCGCGTGACCGACTATGGCCGCCAGAATGTTATTGAAGTCATGGGCAATGCCCCCGGCCAGGGTGCCGATGGCCTCCATTTTCTGCGCCTGGCGAAGATCCCGCTCGAGTTTTCCCTGGAGGGTGATATCCCGGTGAATGCTCACAAAGTTGATGATATCCCCCGATTTGTTCCGGACGGCAGATGCAGTGGCCTCGGTTTCGTATAATGAGCCGTCTTTTCTTCTGTTGGTGAGCCGTCCCGACCATCCCTGTCCGTTTTTGAGTTTTTCCCGAATATCCCCGTAGAAGCCACTCTCATGTTTATCGCTTTTGAGAAATCGCAAATGGCGGCCTATGGCCTCCGTGCCCTCATAGCCGGCCATAGCCGTAAAAGCCGGATTGACGTAATCGATGGTCCAATCTGTATCGGTTATTATGATTGCTTCCGCAGCTTGTTCAATCGCGGCCACCAGGCGCATGCGCTCCTCCTCGGCCCGCTTGCGCTCGGTTATATCGCTGACTATGATGATGAACGCTTCCTCATCATTGAGAGCAATCAGTTTCGCGCTAACCAGAACGGCGGCAACCTCTCCGTCTTTGCGAACAATTATGGATTCCACCGAATGCTCGCCCTTCGGCAGGGCTTGTCTTCCGGTCTTTGGAGGAAGAGGCCAGATTTGTTCCGGTATGATATTTCCGATAGGCATTCCCAGGAGTTCTGCCCTGTCATAGCCTGTAATTTCTTCGGCGGCTTTATTGCAATCTACGGTTTCCCCATTCAGTTTATCGAGAAAGATTGCCACGGGGGCGAACTGGAAAAGAGCTTGAAATCTTTCCTGGCTCTCCCGCGTTGCCTTCTCGGCAAGCTTGCGGTCGGTAATGTCGGTAATCATCCCGAACGAGCCGACAAAGTCATGGGCATCATCGAACATTGGTACGGCGGAAATCCGCGCCCAAACTTCATGGCCGTTCCGATGGCGCAACCGGCGCTCATATCTTTCTTCGGCGCCTTGACTGCGGCGGTCAAAGGTTTCTTTCTGGGCCTGGACGTCCTCTTCGAAAATAAAGTCCAAAAATGATTTGCCCATAATTTCGCCCGGCCGATAATCAAGCATCCCGGCCATGACAGGGTTAACGAAGGTCGTGTTGCTTTGGCGGTCCACGGCCCAGATCCCGTCATTTGCGGTTTCGACAATGAGCCGAAATCTTTCCGCAATGGCCGAAAGTGTTTCGTCGGCTTCCAGCCTTTCTGCCTCCCTTTGCTCTAATGCTTCCGCCATATTGTCAAACATTGAGGCGAGCCTGTCTATTTCCCCGGCGCCTTTACCAAGTCCGGTCCGAACTGTAAGGTCCCCTTCCGACAGTTGTTTGGCGGCATCGACGAGTACCTTTACTTTCTTCGTTACAAGCACAGACCCAAGGAGCCAGGATGCTATAATGGCGAAAAAACCCGCGGTTCCCAGACCTATGAGGTTGCGCATCAGCATACGATCGGGGCCGGCAAGTACGGATTGCTCGTTCAGTTCTATAAAAATGCAGCCGACAGCAGCAAGATCGCTGATCTGACCATAGGCATGCAGGAGCCTCTGCCCCCCCGGGCCGCTGGTTTTGAGCATTCCCTTTTTCATAGCGCACGCCATCCCGACACTTTCCGGTTCCGGGAACGGCTTACCACGCATGCCCTGATTTCTATTGTCATATAACACCGTTCCCCAGCTATCTGTGACGATGACCGTGGACTCCGGGGGAAGAGCCTCTCGAGTTGCAATGTCTGACAGGTAATCAAGGCTTAGCCCCGCATAGATTACGCCTTTTGCCGAACCGGACCGGTCTTTGATTGGATATGCTAAAGTCAGAGTCGGTACTTTGGTGAGTCGGCCGACAATATATTCCCCGATGGACAGCCGGTTATTTCGCATGGCATGATCAAAATAGACCCGGTCGGCAATGTTGGTAGGTTCTTTCAGAGGCACTCCCGAAGCAATGAGGTTGCCTTCGGAATCGGTTGCTCCGATGTTGGTGTATTGCTTATGTTTTTTTAAGATGGACGCAAATATCTCAGAACTCTTCTCAGCATCGCTGTTCCTGACCTCCGGCACCTCAGCCAAGGTTTCAAGCAACTGGATGGTCCCCTCTATCAAGCGATCCTGGTAAAGGGAAGCGTGAGTCAGAAAAAGAGAGGTTTGTTGCTCGGCCATCGTAATGGCCTGTTTCCTTTGCTCCAGGCCGGAATTGAGAATCAACCCCAAAGACGGGAGCACCGCCAAAAAAACCACAAGCATCAGCCGGAAACGCAGACTAGAAAAGAAAACTTTCATTAAAATCCTGTTTTATTAAAGGACGCCGGTCCGATCCGTCCGGCAAACGGACTTAGCATTTAACGCAAGATTCTACCAAGTAGGGACTGGAATTGTGTAACGATTATTACCTTGCAATCATTATTTCTCAAGGGTAATTTTGGCAGGGCCGGTGGCCCCACCGCTCTCAAACCCTTTGCGCAACAGGGAATCCCGACTGATCATTCCCTTGAATTTTCCTTCCGCATCCAGCACGGGCAGCCTCTTTATGGCCCGATCCAGCATTAGCCGCACGGCATCCTCTACCGGGGCATCTTCCCGGATCGTTACGATGCTGGTGTTCATGATTTCCGAGGCCGTTTTGGCGCGTAAATGCTCTCTTAGTTCCCTGTGCTTTCGGCCTCGCTCCGAAAAGGGAACCTTGCTCATGAAATAATCCAGGATTCCGGGATGGCGGCTGGAAAAAGCGACAAGGAGGTCTCGATCCGATATCAGCCCCAGAAAATGCCCTTCCTCGTCCAGAACGCAGACCCGCTGGATGTCATTGCAGCCGATGATGCGCATCACTTCCTCTACCGGGGTGTCCGGAAGAACCGTATAAGTACTCCGGTTGCGCATGATGTCGGATGCGAATCGCAGGTTATCCACAAGAATGCCCTGGTCCTGAAACGCCATCCAGTCCGGACACTCCCGCATAATTGTGTGAAAGACATCCACACGCGAAAGAATGCCTATAAGCTTTCCTGCACGGTCCACTACCGGAAGACGCTTTACTCCCTTTTCGAGCATGAGTTTTACGGCATCCGCAACCAACCTGTCCTGTTCAATGACTACAGCGGGCTTCGTCATGATCTCGCCTGCCCGTTTCGGGGCCAGCGACTCGAGCACCGCGGCCAGTTTCTGCTGGTCGGATTCGGCAAGCAGACCGATGCGCATCGGCATGTTCGCCTTGTATATCAAGTCTCCCTGGGCAATGACTCCAACGGGACGGTTGTTTTCATCGACCACCGGAAGCCCGGTGAAGACGGAAGAGAGCAACAGGCGCGCAGCTCCGTCCAGCGGAGTCGACAGACCGACCTTCCTGGGATCGCGGGTCATGATGTCGCAGACCCTTGTATGCCCGGGGATGAGGTTGCCATGGGCCCTGTGGGAAACGACATTCAAGTCCTGGACTGCCACAATGCCGTCTTCGACCATCTCCTCGATCTTCGGAAGTATTCGGTCCAACTCGGGAGCGGGAATGACTACTGTGATGCGAACGGGTATATTGTAGGAAAGGACCTCGATCCTCGCGGTGGAAATCTCGCCGCTTTCGTAGGAACCCTGGGTCGCCCTCGTCACGATGGTGCGTGCGGCAATCTTGAGGTCCCGCACGTACTCGACGATAGCATCGCTCAGAGGTCGCCCGTTCCACTTGGCCCCCTCGCTCGTGAATATCTCGATCAGCTTGTACTCAAGCATGGTCCTTTTTCTCCTACCCTGACCGGCCAACCCATAGCCCGAGAAAAACGAGCGCTCCGCCGATGATGTTGTTGGACAAAAAGTTTGCCGCCGTAGCGAGATACGTGCCGTAACGGATTGTGTCAACCGTCTCCATGGCGAAACTCGAAAAAGTCGTCAACCCGCCGAGAAAGCCCGTAACGAACAAGAGACGAACCGAAGGGCTCATGATGCTAAGGCCCCGTTCGGCCAGGGCAAAAGCCAGACCGATCAGAAAGCAGCCCGATAGATTAACGATAAGCGTCCCCCAGGGAAACCTGCTCCCAAAGAGCTTCACGGCAAGCAGCGACACGCTGTAGCGGGTGACGGCGCCAATGCCGCCGCCCGCCAGGACAAGGAGAACTCTTATCATCCATCCGTCAGTGCGAAACACTATAAACTCCGTAGGAGGCGGTGGGACCGCCTGCCGGGATAGTAATTGAAGCCGGCGGGTTCATCCGGCAAACGAGTGCCCGCAATGTTTTTCACGCGAAGACGCGAAGACACGAAGAAAGAGCAGGAGGAGAACGTCTGTCGCGAGCATGGCGCGGGGAGAAGGCTTTCTTTGTTGTTCGGCTCCTCTGTTCCGGCTACTGGTTACTCAACTTTCCGGTGACTAACCTGCTTCCTCTTTTTCGCGACTTCGCGGCTTCGCGTGCAAACTGTCTATGTGCGCGTTTGCCGGAAGCCCCAATCTTCGGCGCTGCCTTCGCCGGAGCCGGCGCCTGTACTAAACAGAAGGCGAGGGCGCCCAGGCCGCGCGTCCTCTGATGATCGACGCCAACTCCTCGGGCGGGTAGATAATGATCTCGTTTTGCAGCAGCTTCTGAAGATAATAATCGTCTGTACGGTGATTGGGATGCATGTTTTGACGATTGATCAAACGCAAAAAGCAGCGAAATTCGGGAGCAGCTTCTCCGAGAGGCCCGCTGAAACAGGAGAAATTAAAGGTTGAGAACTTCAAATCATGGTAGGCAAGAAGGGCTCGATGGACCCCTTCGGCCATCGCCTCAATGTCCCTGTCGTCCCATTCCAGGAAATGGGAAGCATGCGGCCATACCGCATTTACTTCGTTTACGCCTATCGGAGAGAAGGCTGTGAACCACCGGGCCGGGCCTGTTTCTCCAAGCCATCTTTGTCCCGATTCCCTTTCCGTCTCAACGAGATCCAGCCAGTAGCATGAGCCTGTATTCCCGTGGTAAGCAAGGCTCCTTTCGAGCAGCAGCCGGTGGTGAGTCGTGGGAAACGATGATCCTATTATCTGCAGGTGAGGATGCACGAGACTTCCGCCGGCCGGAGGCATGAAGTTGGCGTTGATGGTAAAGAACCGGGCTTCGGGATCGGATTTGAAACACCTCCTGATGAACTCCAGAGATACCGAGAAAGCATCAAAGAGAAGCGAGGAAGAAAGCTCGTCCAGGGTTCGCCCATGCTTTTCTCCCACCCTGACAACGGCGTGATAAGGCGCCAGAGGGAAGAGGTTTGGGAATAAGGCGATCTCCCCTCTTTCGATCTGCCCTCCCGGGATCATATGTTCGGGATAGCGGGGCGAAGCCTTGCGCCACTTCCCGTCACACATGAAGCACTGTTCCTTCGTCGCCTCGAACCGCTGGTTCAGGTATGCGTAATCCGTTTCCGGAAACAGGATCGAGACCTTTCCTTTCAGAGCCTCGGACCAGATGCTCTGGTGCTGGGTCAGCGGGTCGAACCGGAGTTCTAATTTCTGCCTGTCCAGCTCTCCGTTTTTCAATGGATTGTGGAATTCAACCACCTGCTGCAATGATTTGAAGCTAATCCTTGCCATCTTTATTCCCATCCATGATTATCTCGGAGAAGACGAAACTCGTAGGGGCGGGGTTCTTTTGTCGTCGAGGAATCCCCGCCCGGTTTTGAACGAAACCTGGTATTAGAGCAAATCTGCGAGATTTCGCCGCTTTCTATTTTTCCAGTTCCCCCGGTGATAAGCGTAGCTCGCCAGAAGAGGCACCGCTATAGTGCCTTCGCAAAAAACCATCTGATCGTTTCCGGACTCGACCTTACCCCAGGACCTTGCTTCTTTGAGCGTGGAACTCGAGCAGGCCCCGTCCCTTACATCGGCAACCGTGATCTGAACGGCGTACTTGTGCATCGGGACATCGGCTCCCAGTACCTCGGCGCAGATGACAACGTCCTGTATGAAATTTTTCGGCACACCGCCGCCAATAATCAAAAGGCCGGTGTTGGCCGAATTGATTTTGATCTGCGTCAGTTCCCTGAAATCCTTGACACTGTCAATCGATACATGCTTCGAAGGCCTTTCGGTCTGGTGCTTTACCAGGCCAAAGCCGGCGCTGGAGTCCGAAAAAGCCGGACAGAAGATCGGCACCTTGTTCTCGTAAGCGGTCTGAACGAGCGAATTTTTCTTCTTTGCATTCGAAACCAGGTACCTGCCCATCTCCCTGATGAATTCCCGCGACGAATAAGCGCCTGGGGATAGCTGGTCTGCAATCTCTTTTACAGTGGAGTCACACTCCTGGAGCTGCCGTTCATCGATAAACGTATCATATATACGGTCTACATACGCATCCCTGAGGACTGCGTCATCTATTTCCGTGGTACCCCTGTAATGCCTGAAGCCAATGGCCTCCAAAAAATCCATATCTACTATGCTCGCCCCGGTCGCCACAACGGCATCCACCATGTTGCAGCGCACCATATCGCTGTAGACCGCCATGCATCCCGCAGCGCTGGTGCTGCCGGCAAGCGACAACACGACGGTACATGACTCATCACTTATCATACGATCGAAAATCATGGAGGCGGAAGCAAGCTCCCTGGCGCTAAAGGACATCCTGCTCATGGATTCGATCAGTCCGACAGCGTTGAAACCGGCTATATCGATATGCTCTATGGGTTCAGTCAAAAAATTTTCGCTCGAAAGGTTTCTGTCCTTCATCAGATGTAAAACGCTCCTCTAGGTCGGATTATTTTTACCAAGCCCCGCGTCTGATTCCATCAAAGCCTTGCGGGTAACGTTTTGTCGATAACCAAGTAGTTTACAGCATATCCTGACTCAAATCCACTTTTTCCGAAAAGGCGGAAGCTGATTCAGCGCGGCAGAACCGTTCGGATTCGAAAGGACAGTTATCTTTCTTAAGTTAGCAGCATTAGGACCGGCCACTTTGCACTTCCTGGTTTCCACTTTCTCCACTCCAAGTCCTCCAGGGTTCCACTGCTTTGTCGGATTCCGTCAGATAAACCGGCGCCCCTGGCTTCTCGCGTCCCCTTCGTCCGAAAAATATCTCAAAAATGCGATATTTTCTATTGACTGAGTATCGCAATTTTGCTATTAAGCGTTATCTTATTTTGGAGAGGCGTATGCCGGAAACAGAGGTTCTCTTTTTTGCAGAAGAAGATGGGAGCTGCCCGCTCCTGGACTGGCTCGATCTATTACCGTCCAAGGTTCAAGTCAAGTGCACAGTCCGAGTTGAGCGGCTGAGCAAATGTGGACACGAACTGAGACGCCCGGAAGCCGACTTGCTCCGTGATGGCATCTATGAACTGCGGGTTGCTTTTCGGAGTGTGCAATACAGAATGCTTTACTTTTTTATGGGCGGGCAGGCAATTATTTCGCACGGTTGTTCCAAGGAGGGCAAAGTACCACCTGGGGAGATCGATCTTGCGGAGGATCGAAAAAACCGGTTTGTTGAGAATCCTCTGAAATATACGTGGAGGGAAAAAGAATAAACGAAAGCACCCGGAAAAATAGTGCAGTCGGGATGCTTCGTGAACGCTTCGTTGGTGAAGATGAGGCTCGGAAAGCTTCACTAGGTCGAACGTATCGATGCTGACGTAGCTCAGATGATTTATGACCTCAGGAAGGAAGCCGGATTATCACAAAAAGCTTTAGCGGATTTAGTCGATACTACTCAATCTGTTATCAGTCACCTGGAGGATTCTGATTATGAGGGACATTCCTTGTCGATGTTATCTCGTATTGCCAAAGCACTCGGCAGAAACATTAACATTACAATGCTTGCCAACAAAGATCTGGATCAAACCTCCTCTGACGCCGAGCGGAACACGATACGATTTGCTTTTCGCGAGGTTATAAAGGGACTACGACTCAAAAAAAGATTGACTATTGACCAGTTCGCAAGAAAGGTGCAAATCGACAAGGAAGAGGTCCTGGCAATGGAGAGGGATCCAAACCATCTCCCATCTCCTCTTGCTCTCTTTAAGTTGAGCAATTTTTATCAAATTCCTCACAATAAACTCGCAGTACTCGCGGGCGCTATTAATACTATCCCTGCCGCATTCAAAGAAGAAGCTTCAAGATTTGCAGCTCAATCTGAGTCATTTTCAAAATTAACAGAAGAGGAAAGGCGAACCCTTGATAAATTCGTTGCCTTTTTGCGTGAGGAAAGCAAATGATAAATCGATCTACGGCCGCAGAGATCGATAGAACCACATCAAAAATTCTCAAAGAAGCTGGAATGAAGCAGCCTCCATTTCTTGTTCAGGATCTCCTCGCGCACCTTGAGTTGTACAGAGGTCTTTATGATCTGACAAATCCCGCCTCGTTAATTCAGCGAGCTTGGCACAAAATACAAGTCAGAGGCCAGAAAATCGCAAGTATTGTAGGGAAGATCCGCTTGTGTGCGTTATGGTTTCCCGATGAACAGCGGATACTTATTGATGAGTCAACTTTCTGCCCCCAGCAAGTTCGCTTATCCACGATACTACCCAGACATTGCGCTTTGGTAAGCAACTTTGTGCTAGGTACAAAGCACAGACCCTTACCCCGCTTTTCAAATGCTTAAGAAGCCCTTTGCTCCTCATGTTTGCGGGCAGGTTTTTACTAAGGAAGCTCTGGAATTAGTACCGCAATGGGAAAGCGTGAAACTTCTCAAAAAAAGATACGATAAATCGTGGTTACCACGCGTCAGTTCATTGATTTATCATCAGCGTCCATCAAGGTTGTAATCTGCAAAATGGATATTAAACCGCGCGACCAAGAGCACATTCCATTTTGCGGAGCCGAATCTTTCAAACGTGTTTTCTTGCGTTACACCCGATTGGGTGATCGGCCAAATCGATAAAAATACCCGCAAGCGAAAAGGTGGCCAGTCGGGGATTTCGGCTAGCAATCGAGGATGTTAACGGAGATCTTCATGAATTCCGGTCCGAGTCGTTCTACAATACTCACTACATCATTACGTTGATGGTTTCGCGAAGCAAGCAAGATTAGTGACAAAGCCGAATTTTGGAATTCGCATCTTCCCAAAGCTCTTTAGAACTTAATTGAACATTATACAAAAGGGCAACAAATGCTGAACCTGGAAGAACTTTGAACGGTTGAATGAAATCTTCAAATGTTCGATACAAGTCTTAGTGTTATGAATACGGATTCATCGGCTAACCGCGAGGACGTCCGGATGCTTCGAAGCCAACTTCATTCCACAAGAGAACAAGTCATGCAGAAGAGATGAAAATCACAATAATCGTGGACGGGACTCCGCACGAATGGCCAAAGGAAGAGATTAGCTATGCGGAGGTAGTTACCCTTCAAGTGCCAACTACGCGCAGCATCCCGAAATCACGTACTCCGTCAAATACAAGAACGGGCACGGCAATAAGCCTGAAGGGACCCTGTCCCCCGGCGCTTCTGTAAAGGTCAAGGAGGGTATGATCTTCAGATTTTCAAAACTGGTCAGTCATTAACGATGATATGGGCGCCTTTCGAGAAGGGCTACGCCCTTGCCTTTGACAGCGGCTATCTCGTCATACATGACATTCCTTATTTGGACAATCTGAGGCAATCGCAAACCGTACCATTGTCACAAAGCTCATTTTTGTCGATAAGGAGAGGGTCGCTCAGGACGACCACCAGATTTTCTTCGCTGGTTCCATCCCTCACAATCTTGACGGGACACCTATTCGGAATCTCGGCGGTGGACCGACTGCGCTCGCGTTGAGCGAGGCCAGCAAGGATGTGGTCGTTCAGCGCTCGTTTTCTAACAAACCTCGGCCTTCCGGAAAATTTGCGGATTTTTTGAAAAAATCGAAAGTTATGTGGGCGTGATCTCTGGGCCTGCGATGGAACTGCACGACGCCAACCCTTACACTTTCCGAGTAAAAGAGACAGTGCCCGTCTCCGTATTCAAATTTCACGATACGCTCACCAGCAGAGCAGAAATCACTGATCTCTCCGCCAAGTTCGCGGATCACATTGTGCTCTGATCGGCGTCGGTGGTACAGGCGCGTACGTGCTAATTTTCTTGCGAAGACACCCGTCCTCAAAATCCGGGCGTTCGACCTCGATGTATTCCACGTACACAACGCCTTTCGATCACCGGGCAAGCTTAGGAGACCGAACTCGGCAAAACGAAAGCGGAGGTTTACTCTACCCGTTATGATACTAAGTTGCGTTCAAGATTAAACTAATGTAGAATGGAACCCTCCGAACACAATAGAGAGAGGAGGGTGCCATACCTAAGAAGACAAAGTGTCAGCCGAGATGCTTAGTCAGCGACAGAAGCCGCACGGGAGGCCAAGACATCCGATGAATTGAGAATGGCTCAAGCCGTACTAATTCCCGGCCTTCTCAGTGTCCCCGACCGCGTTACGGGAAAGATCATTGGTCGCTCCCGTGTAACTTTGGTGGGTTACAAAAGAAATTCGGAGCATTAAAATCGGAAGATCGAAACTGGGGTGGCCGGCGCTATGGCTACATGAGTATTGAGCAAGAGCGCCAATTCCTTTCAAAGTATCTTGATCAAGCATCACATGGCGGGATTTTGGTTGTGAGCGAGATCAAACGAGCATTTGAAGCTTTGGCGGGCCATAAGGTGGCCAAGACCACCATCTACCGGATGCTGGACCGGCATGATTGGCGAACAATCGTCCCAAGGCCCCGACATCCAAACAGCAACCCCGAGGCCCGGGAGGGTTTTAAAAAAACTCCCGAAAACGATGACTAGGTGCGGCGAGGGCTGGCCGAAGCAGGAGTACGCCTTCGATTAATGCTTCAAGACGAAGGTCGCTTTGGGAGAATCAGCATGCTTCGACGCTGCTGGGCGCCTCGCGGAGTTCGGCCTTGCGTGCCAAGCCAGATTGTTCGGGAGTACACCTATGCATACGCGGCTGTATCTCCCCATGACGGGACAATGGATTCACTGATCTTGCCTGAGGTCAGCCAACGAGCCATGTCAATCTTCTTGCGGGAAGTAAGCGAACGGCATCCGGATGAATTCATCCTCATGGTAATGGACGGAGCGGGATGGCACAGGGCGAAGGAGTTAAGCGTTCCAGAAAACATGGCACTGCTCTTTCTCCCACCTTACAGTCCGGAACTCAATCCGGTGGAGCACATATGGGAGAGCATCCGTGAAAATTGGTTTCGAAACGAGGTCTTCAACAGCATGACGGGGGTGGAGAATCAACTGGAAAAGGCCTTGGCGACGCTAGAAGGCGATCCGGAGACCGTGGCCAGTCTTACCGGATTTCCGTGGCTAGTTGGTATAAACTTGAACGCAACTTAGTATGAGAACTTCCGGAAGGGGATCTCGGTAGAGCGCCGGTTCATCGACTCTTCGTGCAGTGATATGCTTGAAGGTGTGACTTTCGCGTTCGTGTGCGTTGACAAGGGCTCATCACGCGCCGGAATTTTCGATCTACTTATTTCGAAGGGCGTCCCTTTCATTGACGTAGGCATGGGCCTCAATCGCAAAAAGGGCCCATTGAACGGAATGTTGCGTGCAACCTATTACTCTGCTGAGCATGGCCAGACGGCGCGCGGGAAGGAGCTTGCCGAGCTCAAGGACAATTCGAACGATTTATACCGGACCAATATACAGATAAGCGAGCTTAACGCCCTTAACGCGTGTCTGGCCGTCATCAGGTTTAAACAGCTTCGGGGCTTTTACTTCGAGGAGGTTCCCTATTACCATCTACTGCTGGAAGTCGGCGATCTCAAGATCGTCGGGGAGCCGGAGCTGCAATGAAGTTTGAGCTTCAACGCGTCCATTATATGCCGAAAGAGCTAAAGCCCGGCATTCTGTACGTTTCGGAGGAATTCGGTGCTGCGGCGCATCTTTGTGCCTGCGGCTGCGGCTCAAAGATCAGGACTCCTCTTGGTCCGACTGGGTGGTCTGTTGAAGAGACTGACAGCGGACCGAGTCTTAGCCCGTCCGTGGGGAACTGGCAGCAAGCATGCCAATCGCACTATGTAATATATCGGGGTGAAATCAGATGGGCTGACAAGTGGAGGCCGGAGCAAATCGCCGCGGGGCGCCTGCAAGAGGAAGAGCGCCGACGTGCCTACTATGATGATCTTGATCGTTCGCGCGGCGGGATCGTGCAAAAGTTCTGGCGTTGGCTGAAGGGCCTATTCAATCGATAATCGGAGCCCCGCGAGCCAGGGGCCGTCCCCGCACGGCCGAGATAGCAGGGGTCCAATAAAATATCTCAGTCCCGGAGGTTCAAATCCTCTCGCCCCGATTTCTTACCCAGTTATTCGGGCAGTCAGCGAGGCAAAGACCCGAAAGGGTACACCGGGGTACACGATTTACATCTGGTTCGATGCAGAAACTAAGGTCGTCCCCAGGGTCGTCCAGCCAGAGACGCCTCACCCGATCGATCCAACATTATTTTTCCATTTCGACATTTCCTCACCCGGCAATCTGAACACTCCTTTGAGCAAAGCTCCCGCGAGACTTGAATGGAGGCAGTGGCTCCAGCCCTGACCGCTCTCTCCTTGCCTCCGGAGATTCAGTGAGCTATATCTTCCCCCTGCCTCGCAGGCTCCCATTGAATTTGTCTCCAAAGTCTGCGTGGCGCCTGGCGCGCAATGGCGCCGCGTTGCCGGTTGCGCCGGGACCGCCTTGCGGCTCCGGGGCAATGTGATGAACCCGCGCACCGACTGTTTGGCGCCGGCAACATCGAAATGCGGCCCTGTGCTTGACATCGGGCTTGAATATCAGGAAGGAGGCAGGTCAATGGCACATGCCGGGAAAGGTGTAAAGGAACTATTTGACGAGGTAATAAATCAGGGCCTGTGCGCCGGGTGCGGCGCGTGCGTCACGGGGTGCCCTTACATAGTCGCTCATGGGGGCCGAATTGTGGTGCTGGACAAGTGCGCAGGCGCCGAAGGAGATTGCTACAAACACTGCCCCAGGACCTCTTTTGATATAGACGGCGTAAACAGGGCGGTTTTCGGAACAGTTTACGGTGAGGGAGAAATAGGCCAGGTCCTCGATATCTTTATGGCCCGGGCAAAGGACCCTCAAATGAAAAAAAGAGGACAAGACGGTGGAACGGTAACGAGTCTGCTCGCCCTGGCGCTTCAAGAGGGTCTGATAGAGGTTGTCGCCTGTACCCGCATGGACGAAGACAGGGCGCCCCATGGATACCTGGCGAGAAGCCGGCTGGAATTGCTCCGGTGTGCCGGGTCAAGTTATGAAGTGGGCTTCGGGTTGGAAGCATACCGGAGTCTTCCCGGGGAGAGCACGGAAAGGTTGGCCATAGTGGGCACCGGATGCCAGATCGAAGCTGTGGGCAAGATGAAACAGCGCGCTCCTAAAAACAGTCCCGATCCGCAAAATATCGGGTTCACGCTCGGTCTTTTTTGTGGCTGGGCGCTTTCGCCAAGGACCTTTCACCCGTATTTGAAAACGATGTGCGAGCTCTCGCAGGTTTGTAAATTCGAGATACCTCATACGCCGCACTACTCGTTTGACTTTCACCTGGAAAATCAGGACGTCGGGTCTGTTTCCCTGGATGAGATCAAACCCTATATCAATCCGGGCTGTCACTATTGCTGGGACCTGACGGCGGAGTTCTCCGATATTTCAATTGGTTCAGCCGGTTCTGCTTTTCCGGGCTGGAATACCGTGCTCGTCCGCAGTCCGAAAGGGGCCGATCTTATCGCCCTGGCGGACCGGAAAAGCATTATCGAAATTCAGCCCCTGCCGGAGGAAAGGATAAAACATTTGAAATCGGTTGCGCTCAAAAGAAAGAGCGCCGCAGTTAAAAAAATCACGGAAAAAACCGGCAGCGAAAAGGACCTTCTCTATTTGAGCGGCCTGTCGGAATCCATCGCGCATAAGTTCCTGGCTCAATAGACGAGTCTTTTATTGTTGAATTACCAGGGGGTTACAAATGGCAAATATTGCAGTGAACAGGCCCGGATCGACAATTCTCCTGATGGGCAACGAAGCGGTTGCGCGGGGGGTGATCGAAGCCGGTGCCGGGGTGGCGGCCGCCTATCCCGGAAGCCCAACCTCGGAGGTCATTCCGGCTCTTGCCGAAGTGGCCGAGGAGATGAACATTTACGTGGAGTGGTCCAGCAACGAGAAGGTGGCGACCGAAGTGGCGGCGGGCGCCTCATTGGCGGGAATCCGCTCCTTCGGTGTCATGAAGCAAAACGGGGCCAACGTGGCAGCCGATTTTATCGTCAATTTGAACATGACGGGTATCGGCAGCGCGGGCATGGTAATTTTTATTTCCGACGATCCGGGCGGTGGAACCAGCAACAACGAACAGGACTCGAGAACCATAGCCAAATGGATAGACAATCCGCTGATGGAACCAAGCAGCGCCCAGGAAGCCAAGGAAATGATCAAATGGGCTTTTGAGGTCTCCGAAGCGGTGAATCTGCTCACATTCGTGCGGGGTGTGGGAAGGATCTCCTATACCCGAAGCAACGTGGTGCTGGGCGAGCTGCCGGGGAAAGCCAAGCCCAAGCCCTTCTTCCCGGAAATCTGGGATATGAATAATCCCAAAAAGAGCAAGTTCACCTCGGGTCCTTTTCCAGTGTTCCACAAGCCTTTGCACGAAAAACTCGAAAAAGCGCGGGAGATTTTCGAAGGCTCTTCCTTCAATCAGTACATGGGACCCGAAAAACCCGATCTCCTGGTCATAACCTGCGGCGCCTCCACCTCCTATTGCATCGAAGGCGTCAATGAACTGAGGATGAGCGAACGGGTTGGCATCTTGAAACTGGGCACCACCTGGCCTCTTCCGGAAAAACTTGTCGCCCGGCATCTGAGTTCCACCAGCAAAGTGCTCTTTGTCGAGGAAATGGACCCATTTGTGGAACGAAGTGTCATGGAGTTGGCTGCCGGCCTGCTGCCGGCCACGGCAAATCTCACTTTCTTCGGCGCCCGTTCCGGTCACCTGACTCCCTATAACGAACTCAGCACCGACATCGTAATCGATGCGCTGGCGGATATCCTGGGCATAAACTATCAACCCCGTGATCCGGCCTATGAGGATCTGGCGGCTGAAGGGGCCAAACTCGTACCGAACCGCCCGATCAACATGTGCCCGGGCTGTCCCCATCGCGCAACCTTTTGGGCGCTCAAAAACGCCATTCAACTGGACGGCCGGAATGGTTTTTTATGCGGGGACATCGGTTGCTATTCCATGGGGTTTGCGGGGCCGGGGTTTTTCCAATCCCGAACCTCGCACGCCATGGGTTCAGGCACGGGAGTGGCGAGCGGTTTGGGAAAACTGGGCCGATTCGGGTTCGATCAGCCCGTTCTTGCGATGTGCGGCGATTCCACTTTTTTCCATGCTGTAATGCCGGCCCTGGTCAACGGGGTTTACAACAATTCAAATTTTACCCTGCTCATCGTCGATAACAGCGCTACGGCCATGACGGGGTTTCAACCGCATCCCGGCACCGGACAACTGGCCACGGGAGAACCGGCGACGATAGTGGACATGGAAGCGGTTTGCCGGGCGATGGGGGCTTCAGTTGAAATTTGCGACCCTTTCGATCTCAAAAAAGCCACCGATGCCCTTATGAGGAAAATGCAGGAAGACGGCGGCCCCAAGGTTGTCATCATGCGGCACATGTGCCAGTTGGTAAAGGCGAAAAGAAAAATCCCGCCGGACTATAAGATGCATGTGGATGGCTCAAAATGCCTGGCGGACAACTGCGGCTGCAACCGGCTTTGTACCCGCCTGTTCGGATGTCCGGGGCTGACGGTGGACAATGAAACCGGCAAGGCGGCAATAGATGAGGTGCTTTGTGTTGGATGCGGCCTGTGCTCGGAGATTTGTCCGGTCCACGCCATAGTTAAAGAGGAGGCGAACCGATGAGACCGGGCAAACTGAAAAAGGAACCCTATGATGTCATCATCTCCGGCGTGGGAGGCCAGGGAAATGTCCTGTTGTCCGGGTTTATCGGGGCTGCTTTGGTGAATGAAGGCTTCGTGGTAAGTGTGGCCGATACGTTCGGAGTCAGCCAGAGGGGAGGATCGGTCTCGAGCCACATAAAAATTTCGGAAACGACCCTCTACAGCTCGGTCACCCTCAAGGGCAAGGCGGATGTGCTCATCGGCATGGAACCGGTAGAGGCGCTGAGAAGCCTGGTAGAATTCGGCAACCGCAGTACTATAACGATTGTAAATCCCAGACCCGTCTATCCTACCGGTGGCGTTGCCTATCCGGACCTGGACGAAGTTAAGCGAACCATCGAGAAAATGTCTTCGCAAACCAGCTATGTCAATGCGACTGAAGAAGCTTTGAAGATGGGCAATCCGATCTACAGCAATGTCATTTTCCTGGGAGCAATCGTGGGAGCGGACATATTACCTTTGAGCAAAGAATCGTTTACAGCTCTCCTGGAAGAACGATTCCCCGGGAAAATGCTCGATATCAACCTCAGGGCCTTCAACAAAGGCATGGAGCTTACTGCCGGCGCGTAATCGGCGAAGTTGGTATGATTTGATATCCTGCTGCCGGAGCCATGGCCTTGTTTTCTCGTCAGGATTCGCGGTTGCGCCTGTTCCTCAACGTGAGTCGACCTCATAGTATGATTCGAAGATTTCGCCGATAGACCGAGTTTCAGGCAGTACATAGACTACGCCTTTTGTCCCGGTAAAATGGGAAGCACGACGTTGTCGAAGAAAGTTGCAGGAACATTGATGCACCCATACGAAGTACGTTTGTCGCGCCGAGTCGGAGTGGCCAGGCGCTCCAGGCGCCTCTCCTTGGAGTTATTCGTAATCACACGGTACAGGGAAACGGCATCTTGTAGTCAACCCAAAGTACGTCTTTCCCTTTGAAATTGCAGCCCAGCGTGGCCAAGAAGCGCCCTGCCGGCGTGATGCGCTCTTCGGGGCGAATGTCCGATAATTCCAAAGCGAAATAGGACAAGGCTGCGCATGACGCTCATTTGGGGGAAGCCGTCGCTGGCGCACTGATCACGGTTGCTCGATCCGGACCTGGGGGGGAGTATTACCAGGATCTTCCATTAATTTATTTACATCTGGCTGTCGTCAGCTAAAATAAGCTATTTTTGATCAAGGTGATTAGGACTAAATTATGGTACCTAGAATATATCCTACTCAAATGTCTTGCCATTCGGCAGGCTGGGATCCTTGCAATATACAAGTGTATATTGCATCGGCTGGTCAAAATAATTACTCTTTATAACTACACGCATTTGCAATGTATTGCCATCTTGGCTAAGCTCACAAACATTAGTTCTAGAGCCGTTATCTGCTAAAAATGTCTGTTCCAATCTATTGCCATCCAAACGAGTCTGTAAACGCAGAACATCGCCTTCGCGATTGTGATACATTAATATGGACCCATCAGTAGGGGCGGGTGGCAATGTGTAATCATCAGCAACAATACTGATTTCCTTGCCCGCCAATGCTATAGACACTCGTCTATGCACTCTTGAAACTTTAGTGATCTTATCTCGGGCAAAAGGTCTTACAAATACATTCATCTTTGTTAAAAGTGACTCTTCTATGTGTGCAACATTATCACTCTTTTGAGGAACTAAAAAGAACGTGCCCTCGATGTCAGAGGCTTTTGCAGCCGGTACCCAAGTTAGTGAAAGTATTACCAAAATAGAAAATATCAACCTGTTCATCTGTTACCTTTCGTGCTGTACGGATTGGAATCTCTCTCTTTTCAACGAAAAGATTATAACCTGGATTTTTCACAAGAATAGCCGAAATTATTCACGGACTGGATGAGAACCGGAACCCCTGAAATCTCAATGTCCATAATCCTTGCTTGAGCTACTTCTCTGCCCGCGTATCCCCAATCGTAACTTCCACCTCAATCGGGACTCTGCTCGGATAAGTTTTCCCCGCTTGGATCATGGTAGCCCGCAAAATAGCAGCGGCATCCTTTGCCTCCCCTTCAGGAACTTCGAGGCAGTGAGCCCCTACCAATCCTGACCTTTACGGCACCTCTGCGGATGATGTAAAATCTTTTCGAAAAGCGATTTCTATTGGCATAAATTCGTTTCCAGATAGGAGATGCGATGCGCATTATAGATTTGCGGTCTGACACGATCACCCGCCCGACCTCGTCAATGCGCCGCGCAATGGCGGAAGCTGAAGTCGGGGACGATGTCTTCGGAGAAGACCCTACTGTTAACAGCCTGGAGAAAATGGCAGCGGAGCGGCTTGGCAAACAGACCGCTCTGTTCGTTGCAAGCGGCACCATGGGCAACCTGGTAAGCGTTCTGAGTCATTGCGGCAGGGGGGATGAAGTGATACTGGGCGATCTCGCCCACATACACCTTTTCGAACAGGGGGGAATTGCTGCTCTGGGCGGAGTTCACCCGCGCACTGTCCGAAACGAGCCGGATGGCACGATGGACCTCAGTGCAGTCGAAGTTGCAATAAGGCCGGACGACGTGCATCACCCAAGGACACGCCTCATAGCAGTGGAGAACACTCATAACCGCTGCCACGGTAGCCCCCTCAGTCCAGCTTACATGAGGCGCCTCCGGGAACTCGCCGACAAGTATGGCCTCAAAGTTCATGTCGACGGCGCGCGGATTTTCAATTCCGCTGCGGCCCAGAACCTGGACGTCCGGGAGCTCACAGCGGACGCCGATTCAGTCTCATTTTGCCTGAGCAAAGCGCTGGCTGCACCGGTAGGGTCGGTGGTGTGCGGCTCCAATGAATTCATTGCACGAGCAAGGCGCGCTCGCAAAGCGCTTGGCGGCGGCATGCGGCAGGCCGGCGTGCTTGCGGCAGCGGGGATTGTGGCCCTTGATGAGATGGTTGACCGACTCGCCGAGGATCACTATAACGCCCGAAGGCTTGCAGAAGGCCTGTGCCAGGTTCCCGGGCTTTCAATCTCGCTTGAACTGGTAAAGTCGAACATCGTTTTCATCGGAGTAAACCGAGAGGGCATAGCACCCCATCTGGTCTCGGAGAGGCTGAAGGCTGAAGGCATTCTGATTCTCCCCGCCGGACCGCGCCAGCTAAGGGCCGTTACCAATTATCACGTGACATCGAGGGATATTGATTATGTGTTGAAGGTGTTTCGAAGGCTGCCGATATAAGTGAACGCTCGGAGACAGGCATCGGGGATCGGCCTGTTAATCCTGTCAAAGTCCTGGTCTTTCCACGCCCAGCAGGCTGGGAGATCCCGGATCGTGGCGGGAGTAGTTGGCTTTAGCACGCTCCAGGCTGGATGTTGCGTAGCAGTAGCTGCACCCGAAAATACAGGTATCGTACATCCCGATATCCCGGCTTGCGGCACACCCGCATTCCTTTCTCTGGAACGGGTCCTTGGGAAGGCTTATCCGGGTTCCGAACAGCTTCGAAACCAGGTCGGGATCGATGCACTTTGAGGGATTTATGCCGACTTGAGAAAAATCGTGCTCGGAGGCGCAGGAGAATATTTCCATTCGGTTTTCGCGGGCGGCGCCGGAAAGTGCATTCAATAAACCGTAAATTTGCGGGCTGCCAAAATCGACCGGCTCAGAGCTGCCCGGCGCTACCGCCTCCATTCGGGTGCGAGCTTTTCGATAGGGTTTGACAAAGCTGATCACGCACCGGCCGGTAGCCCCTTTGAGCTCCCGAGCCGCCTGCCGGAAATTTCTCTCATGGAATCCATATCCGATATGGCCGCTCAAAATTATCGGATCGTAGCGCCAGATGACTCTTTGCGGCCCCACCCGCGCCGAAAGCTCCTGAAAAGTCTTTATAGACAGGCCAAGCGGCGGCGCCGCCGGGTCTATGCGTTCCGGGTAGCCGATCAGGGTGAAAAGAAAGTAGTACCGGCAGCCCAGATCGTCGAGTTCGTCCAGATACCGCATAAGCGGGCGAGGATTGCGGCTCCAGAAAACAAAACCATCAACTTCCCCGGTGGACAAAGGGACCCTGGAGACCTGGGTCGGGTTGAACGGATTGGGCACAAGGCACCATCCCTGGCGCACCCGGTTCACAAACCATTTCGAATAGAATGCCGGGATGTCGGTCCGGCGGCTTGCACTTACGATCATCGTGCTGAGCGGTCCATTGTAAAGGATAGTGTTGAGATGAACGCAAAAGTACTCCCGGAGTTGCACATGCATTATAGCCGTCAAACATTCAAAAAAGAATTTCTGTTGCGGACAATTATCACATCCGGCTTTGCCGCAATATTGACTTCGTTTAAGAAGACCTTAAATCCATGATGGGCGGGGCGGTGGCTGGAGCGGTGGGACCGCCGGCCGGGATTGTAATTCAATCATCGGCGCTGCCTTCGGCGGCGCCTGGCCCCTCCCTTTTCTCGAGAAGGGGGCTGCTCTGATGGGACTGTGCAGATCACATATAAGGACGCGTGGCGCCCAGGCGCCCGCCCCGGGAGTTGATTCAAATGAAAACCGGTGTAAAGAAACCCAGGGAAATGCGAAAATCCACCAAGGCCATCCATGCCGGGGCTCTTGAACATAGCATATACGGAGAAGTGTCCGTCCCCATATTTCAAAGCTCGACGTTTGCTTTCCCCAGCGCGGCTGACGGGGCCGCCCGGTTTTCCGGAAAGCAGTCCGGGTATATTTACAGCAGGCTCGGCAACCCCACGGTAAATGCTTTGGAGGAAAGCGTCGCGACCCTGGAAGGCGGGTTTGCCGGAGTGGCGACAGCCACGGGAATGGCGGCCGTGAGTTCGGTCTATATAGCGTTTCTGAGCAGCGGGGATCACGTCGTTGCGACCAACTGCCTCTACGGCTCTTCGCGTGTGATTCTCGAAAGCGAGCTCAGCAGGTATGGGGTGGAAACAACTTTTGTGGACAGCTCGGAGCTGCTCAATGTCGAAAAAGCTCTGCGACCCGCGACCAGAATGATTTTCGTAGAAACGCCCATGAATCCCAGCATGAAAATTACAGACCTGGCCGGGGTGGCCGCAATCGCGAAAAAGCACGGGGTTCTTCTGGTCGTGGACAATACTTTCGCAAGCCCATACCTTCAGCGGCCGATCGAGTTTGGCGCCGATGTGGTCATCGACAGCCTGACCAAGTTTATAAATGGTCATACGGACGTAATCGGGGGCATGGTAGTCACAAAAACCGAGGAGCATTTCAACCGGGTCAGGAGCATCGTGCGTCTTTTCGGGGGGACGATGGACCCCCACCAGGCATGGCTCATCCTGAGAGGGTTGCGCACTATGCCTCTCAGGATCGAAAAGGCGCAGGAAAACGCCATGAAGCTCGCCCGGTTCCTCAAATCTCATCCCAAGGTGATCTGGGTAAGTTATCCCGGACTTGCGGACCACCCACAGCATGAAATCGCAAAGCGTCAGATGGACGGTTTTGGCTCGATGATTTCATTTGGAGTCAAACACGGACTGCAGGGCGGAATAACGGTAATGAACAACGTGCGGCTGATTACACTGGCGGTATCTCTCGGGGGAATCGAATCCTTGATCGAACACCCCGCCTCGATGACGCATGCTTCCCTTCCGAAGGAAGAAAGGGAGGAGTCCGGCATTTCCGACGAGCTTGTCCGCTTTTCCGTAGGTTGTGAGGATTTCGAAGACCTGCGGGATGACCTGAACGAAGCGTTGAACCTGGCCGGCGAAGACAAACCCGAAGATGCAGACTGGAGCGCTGAAACCGAGACGCTGCATGAACCCGGCTGCTAGGAAAAGACGTTAAAAGCCTCTATTCGTCTAAATTATCTTAAGGTTAAAAGCCTTTATTCGTCATTCTCGTGAAGGCGGGAATCCAGTGTTTACTCTGTGAGTTAAACGCACTAGATCCCGGCTTTCGCCGAGGTTACGGCCCTTTGCAACATGACAAGACTTAGTTGACGATACACTGGCTCGGGCTCAGCGAAAGTCCACACTGCCTGCCGGGAGATGGAGGTCCATTGGTCTCAAGGAAGTCCTGCCGTTTGATTCGGATAATTCGAGTATCTTGAAATTAGGAAATCTCTGATTCTGGCTACATTGTAATCGACTCGATCGCATCCGGAGAGAATCAGGTGTGCACAGGATCGAGAAGGTTGAATGAACAATTCGTGCATCGGCTGCACAGTTGATATCCATTGCCTTATAACGGACTCCTTCGTGCGCCCGCGCTCCCTGATATCCCTTTCAAGACGCCTCGACAGGCGTATACCTTCCTCCGACTCCAGAAAGACCCTTAAATCAATTACGTCCCACAGCAGTTTATTGAACAATGTGAAGAGGCCTTCCACAATAATGAACCTGGCGGAAAAGATCGTGTTGGCCCCTTTCTTCCTGACATGCCGGACAAAGTCATAGATGGGCTGATTAATCGTCCTGCCGGAGACAAGTTCACGTACATGCCCGGTCAGTAAATCCAAGTCAATAGCTTCAGGGTGGTCATAGTTGAGATCTTCCCGCGAAGCCGTCGGCAGATGGCTTTTATCTCTGTAATATCGGTCTTCATGTATAACTACTGCTGAACCCAGGTATATGGCAAGCCCCTCTGAAAGGGTTGTCTTACCAGCCCCGGTCCCACCCGCAATACCAATGACAAGTCTATCCAACGGATTCCCTCGACTATAGTGAGTTGGACTCAAAGATATCAAAATTCTATCATGTCTGTCGAATTGAAGCGATCGCATCGCCGGATCTCATCCCCAAGCCGCAGCCACTCTGATCTCCTCCACAAAAGGTGCCTCCGGAATAATCCGCCCCAATGCCTCCTCCATCCCCTCCTTTACAATCGCCTCCACCTGATCCTCTATGCGTTCTCCGGCTTGAACTATTACCTCGTCGTGTAAAGTATCCACAATGCGTGTAAAACTTTTCCCACCAGCAGGTCCTTTTTCATCACTGGGCTAAGAGAGAAAAACCCCGGTCAGTATTTGTTGAGCAGGTTGAGAACATTGCGGCTCCTGAGCAGTTCAGCATTACGCCCCAGATATTCAACTCCCCCCCCGGGATTTCCATGCAATGATATCCATCTCCTTTGATTGCGGGTCCAGGAGAAAATAAACTCCGGCATCAGTACATGCATGTGCGCGGCATCCTCCGAATATCAAACGTTTGCTTCCATCCGGGTATTCGATAACGCGGTCTGCCGGAGATTCCACACCCGAATCGCTCTCGAAAGATTTAAACCTGTTGCCGGACACCCTTCTTGCCGTTCCCGTGACCCAATCTGCCCATTGATCCTTATAGCAGGTCAGCACCACTCGATTTTTATCTTTGAATTCCGTCCTTTCGCTGCAGGAACGCGCAGCGAGGGAATTGACATCGCGGCTGGAACTCAAGACTTTGAAACTGCCCATAGGAGCCGCTGTCCCGTTCTCTCCAGGTCTTTGCGCCGATCCCTGATCCGAGCCGGCTGAAGCCAACAGCCTCATAACATCCACGGCGTTTCGCGCCCGCCGATCGGGTGTGGCCGCCGGAGCATTGTACGGTGGAATACCTGGTTGCCTGCGCTCAATCACAGTTTGCTTTTCTGTAGGAGTCTCCGGATTACTGCCGCTTTTGCCGGTATCCCCCGAGTTTACGGCTGTGTTGTCCGGGATCGTTTGCGGCGCTTCCGGCTTTTCGTTCATGTCTTCGCCGCTGCCGGTATCCTTGACATCGGGATTAGCCTCCTGTGGAGGCGTCTCTAAAGGTGAAGGCGGTTTTTGGGGTTCAGATACCGTGGGTTCTGATACCCGGGCTTTAGCGGTTTGTTCCGGTTCTGCAGGAGGAACTATCTGCCAGGGCAGTTTGCCTACCAGTAAAAGCTGTGTTTTCTTTTCGCCTTGAGCATTTTGAAGTTCAACCAAACCAACAGGGAATCCGTCCAGGGCGACAGTATCGCCAACTTTTATATTTCCGGCAGATCCAATGATAAAAAAGTCCGCTATTGTGGAATCATCGGATACAAGTACTATTTCTGAGGATTCTCCGCCCAATCGTTTCGCTAAATTACTGCCGGGATGATAATCCTGCGCAACGGCGACTTCTCCCTTGATTGTCACCATCTTCCCGCAATACTCCAGTGGTCTTTTGGCGACCATACCTGGAGAAGGACTAATTGAAATGATGCTTCCGGATGCTGCAGATGTCAGCAGTTGTACAGCCGCATCGATGTTGCCGTTCTTTATTGCATCGACTTCGTCGGTATTCCATTTGATAGATTCCGGATTTGCTTCATCTCCGGTTGATTCCGTCTTTTTGGCTATATTGTTTGTAACATCAGGTTCGGCTTTTCCATACATTTTATCGAGCAGTCCCATCAGTACGGCCCGGCCCTGAGGCACTTTGTCAAACTCCAATGCATACACGTAGAAGGTGCCGGCCTTTTCGTCCACAATGAACTGGAGGAGAACATCGACATCCTTTTCCATAACTTTGATCCGGCCTTTGGCATTTACGAATGTCTTTCCTTTCGTCTCACCACCGGCGCTGGTCCCGGATTCCCATTTGGTATTGCCAAAATAGGCATCGACAGCTTCTCCAATTGCCGGTTGCGGATAATCATTCACATGACCGGTTTTCACCAGCTTGACCGCATAGGGCCCGGTATGGGGCACAGCCCCCACCGCCAGGGCTATCGCCGCCACCCCGACTCCCGCGCCGGTAAGCAAACGGACCCACATCCTCCGCGATCTTCGCTCCACGTCCAGAGGCCGCGACAATGCCAAGCCCATCAGGAATCCCCCGATCAATCCACCGATGTGGGCTGCGTTGTCGATTCCTGCGTGAGAAAATCCGTAGACTACGTTATACCCGGCAAAGATAAGCGCGCTTTTCCACAAGCCCGACACCATCGAGGATGGGATCGATCCCTTCTGGGTCATTAGAAAAGCCATGAGCGCGCTGCACACTCCGAAGATCGCCCCCGAGGCGCCCACCGACACGACAGCGTCGGCCCAGATGATACTTGCGAGCCCTCCCGTCAAAGCGGAAAAAATGTAGATGAGGCAGAAGAAAAACCTTCCGTACAGCCGCTCTACAAGCACTCCAAACGTAAAAAGCGCCCACATGTTGAACAGCAGATGAAATATTCCGGCGTGAAGAAACGCGCTCGACAGCAGGCGCCACCACTCCCCATCGGTAGTGAGCGCTCTGAAGTTGGCGCCGTATTTGAGAAGGACCCTTGTGTCCGATGTACCGATGCCTGATCCGGCAATTATGGTGAGGATGAATGCAGCGATATTCAGGGCAATCAGGGAGTATGTCACGTAAGCTCGCCGTCTCGCCCCGGCGATGTCGCTTTTGAACTGCTCCACTTCGGCCCTGGCTTTCTCGAATTCAGGAGTAATCCGCGCGGGCAGCCATTGCCTTATCTGTCCGGTTTCTTCATCACCGGCTGTGTAGAATACGAAAGCCTGGACGCCGGTCTGTTCATTTCCATCCGGGAGGTATTCGAAACTTACCGATTGCCCATCCGAGGCAACATTGAAGACGGCCTCCCTGCTTATGGTGATCGTTCGTTTGGACCTCGAAAAAGGCCAGGAAGGTCTCTTGCGTCCTTCGAAGGTCATCATGTCTTCGGATAAAGCGAGAGAACCTTTTCCCTGCAGTATTGCGTTGCGGGCATCTGTAGAAGACCGCTGGTATTTTATTTTATAGCTTGAGTTCACAGAGTTGCCTCCCGCCTGTTCAACCGCCCGCAAGAACCGCTCGTAAAAAAAGGAGCGTCAATTCCACTACACGAGCCAACATGTTAATGGCTGCAACAGTTCCCCGCTATCGGCCCAAAGCGAAAAACCTGATCGTTTCCGTTTCTGCCTTATTGATACAACATTTGGTGGAGAATTCGATGGAGCTGGGTCTCGAGGGGAAGCTTGTCCTGATTACGGGTGTTTCAAAAGGAATCGGGTTTTTCGAGTGCTTTATTCAACTCAAAAACTGGCTTACCTGTTTCCGGTCCAGATCGAAACCGATCAGGGTGAGCCGAGGCCGGACATTTTCATCAAACGGGGTCACTGACACATTCTCGCCAACAATCTGCAGATTGACCCATCCCCCGCCCTGGCTTGGAAAAATGCCCTTGCCCCGGAAGACTCGACCGAAACTTCCTTTGGTTATAGCTGAGGTGAACTGGTCCAACTGGTCTTTGGAAATTGGCTGCTCGGGAACCATGCTGAAGCATTCCATCCCAAGCTCGAATTCGCCCAGGGATAGAACCTTCCTGCTTCTTCCTGAGGGCAGAGGGCTTTCCATTCGACAAAAGGTGGTTTCAACAGTTAACGCGGAAGGATTCAGAACCAAAATTCGTCGAGATACCCGTTCAAGTTCGGTTGAGGAGATGATATCGATTTTATTGACGATAATGATGTCGGCGTTAGTCACCTGATCAAGAAAAAAGGTGCCGAAGGTCTCAGGCTTTGAAAATTCGAGAAAAGATGAGGCATCCACAATAGTAATGACGGCATCGAGTCGCATCGTACCTGATAGGGCTTCGTCCTCCAACGCTTTGATGACTTTAGAAGCCTGGGCAATGCCACTTGGTTCTATTAGTAGTGTATCCGGCCGGATTTGTTCGGCAATCGTCAGGATACTTTCCACCAAACCCTTCTGTGCGCTGCAGCAGATGCATCCACCGGGTACTTCGACGACATGGACCCCGCTTTTGGAATCGATCAGCGATCCGTCGATACCAAGATCGCTGAGCTCGTTTACCAGCACCGCCGTGCTACCGCGGGCACTCTTGATATGCTCCATGATAAACGTGGTTTTGCCGGCTCCCAGAAAACCGCCGATGAGTAAAGTCCTCAATGCATGTGATGTATTTTCCGTCATCAGTCCCAAGACCTGCTCCTTTAACTGTTCGTAATGACAACCGGCGTTGATCGGCGCTTCAATATTATCAGGATCTCGTAAATAAACCTATCTTCAGCAAAAATCGAGGAATTATTCTTGTGTGAACAGGTGCATCCAACCGTAAACTCGCCTTATCTCGGCTCGCTTATCGTACCCGAGCGCATCCGGCATGGTGGTAGATGAACTTGAATGGCGGCGGTTCGAACTCGCGCACGAGTTCGCTTCAGGTGAGTTTCTATCATTGTTTTCCCAAAGATACCTGCTGCATCATTTGCCATCTCCTCTGGAACTTCGAGGATGATTTCGTCAAGCGCCCGTTCGAATAATCTGGGCTCCGGTCATTTACCAATTTTTAGAGGAGCTGGTCCAGAGCCTTTCTTATGATGTGTGCGACTGTACCTTGGGGCGTGTTGTAGAGTGTGTCTAAAATTTGTAAGAACCAGTCTCATTGACTTCTCCCTTGCACGTCCAATTTGGTAAACTGTAAAATTTTGCGAGCCTTGGTATTGTCGTTCCAGAAGCTTTTTATGACAAAATCTGGCCCGAAAGAGAGATTTAACCGGCAGAACGGAAAGCTACGATGTGGGCATGTTGCTGGCTGTGGGAGATCCAGATTTCTCTGGAGTCGGTTGGCTGCTCCAGTAGACTGCCACGGCAGGTTCAACTCCGGAGAAACCGAGGCGGGCAAGGGTGCGGAAAAAGAAAGTTGCGCCTGAACCACACCACAATGATAGAATAATATCGGTAGCATCGTGCCCAAAAAGGCCTGGTGCGGCTCAGTTTCGAGTTCAACTTTTGAGAGCCCGCTTAAAGCAGGGTCAACTGGAATAGAAGGAATAAGTTATGGCGGTTGGCTGGTCCCGCGATGAGGCGGTGCAGGAACAAATAGATGCAACAGTGGAATCCGCTGTCCAGTTAGCAAAAAGCAGGCTGCCGGATGGCGAAAGTTTAACCCATTGTGAGGAATGCGAGGTTGAAATTCCCGAAGCGCGTCGCAGAGCAATGCCTGGAGTTCGATATTGTGTCGGATGTCAATCGGAACGCGAAAAAAGGCTAAAGACAGTTGAATTCTATAATCGAAGAGGTAGCAAGGATAGTCAACTAAAGTAAGTATGGCGAAGATCTTCGTCATAAACGGTCCCTGCAATTCGAGCGCTGGTATTCGCCAATCTTTGGGGGAGCGGCTCAGAGCCTTCTTTGTGATGTGTGCGACTGTCCCTTGAACGGGTATGTTCTAAAGTGTATCCTGAAAACTGAATTCACGATGAAAGTAACCTGGAGGCATTATGGAGCATGATGTCCATTCCCTTGCTGATTTAAATCAGGAACAAACCGCTCGACTCGTCATCGACTTTTTGCACAGGATCGTGGTGCATCACGCAATGTGGTTTGCCGAGGTGCAACACCAGTTCGGGCGCAAGCGCTCATGGGACATTCTCAGGGATGCCTATGAGCGGAGTTATGAAATTCAGACTAAAAGGCTCTCGGAATCTCTGGGATTTGAGGTGGAGAACGGCATTCCCAAAGCCCTCCTGGCCCTCCCGCAGGAAGCCCTGATCGCCCTTAAAGATAGTATCGCAAAAAATTGGCTGGCCAGTGACGGAGTATGGTTCCAGGCGGTTGAGTTCTCAAGAGGGATGTTCGATGCCAAGCGGTGTAATGACTCCTGCTGGTCGCGCTTCTCGCCTTTTGAAGCCTGGTCGGTAAAACGGTTTTTGAATCTTCCCGAGAATCCGGGACTTGAGGGTCTGAAAAAGGCGCTGGGATTCAGGCTTTATGCCAGCATCAACCGGCAGAGTATCCTTGATGAGACACCGGCCGGCTTCGTTTTCCAGATGAATGAATGCCGTGTCCAGGCCGCCAGAAAAAGGAAAGGCCTCGGAAATTATCCTTGTAAATCAGGCGGAATGGCCGAGTATCCGACATTCGCCGAATCAATTGACCCGAGGATCAAGACTGAATGCATCAGTTGTCCACCCGACGAACACCCCGATGAATGGTTCTGCGCCTGGCGCTTTTATATTGAACCATAATGCGCAATATTTGCGAAGCTGCTGAAACGACCGGAAGGCTGTGGTTTTTAGACAGTAGTTGAAGATTATGGCTGAACAGATTCCTTGTGAAGGCAAGTAGATAGCGTTTGGTGTTTTTACGAGTTGGCTGTATAATGGCGGCGTGCTATAGGAGATAATTTGCAGGCCAATCCTGCGTTTATAGGCCTGAGAGGTCAATATTTTTCAAGTTCGGCGGTTATGATCTCATGATCTGCATAGATTAGAGGCAGTGATTATTTCGACTCCTTTTTATCTGGACCGGATTCACAAAAATAGTCAATTCAGCGACGAAATGTTCAAAAAGAATTCATACCTGATGGAGCACGAAATTGGCAGATAAGGGAAAGAGTCCGCGGTCTGAAAGAAAAGGGGCTGGTAATAAGGTCAGGCTCATCACATCGACCAAAAAGGGTGACCGCGGCCAAACCCGCCTATTGTCGGGTGAAAAAGTATCCAAATCCAACCTCCGCATCGAAGCCTGCGGCAATTTGGATGAGTCCAACGCCGCAATGGGTCTGGCTAAGACGTTTACCGAAAACGAACAAATTCGAAACATAATCTCAACTGTTCAAGAGGAACTGGTTCTGTTGGGGGCCGAATTGTCCAGCACCGACCCCGGCCGCATTGTGAAGCGCATTGACCTGGAACACATTGCCCAGCTTGAGAAGTGGAGCAACGGGCTGCAAGAGGAAGTTCCCCTGGCGCCCCGCTTTGTTTCGCCGGGAGTTAACTCTCTAAGCGCTGCTCTGGATTTGGCGCGCTCCGTCATACGGCGCACGGAGCGCAGCATGGTCATCTTGCAGGAAATGGGGCAACTTCAACGTGCAGAAACACTGAAATACGTTAATCGACTGGGTTGCCTCCTCTACATACTGGCACGTTATGCTGAAAAATCACCCAACTAGACAGTGGAAAACCGAGGGCTTCAATTTGCGCTGGCCGTTGCCGTTTTTTATCGCCTCCCGGAACCTCTCCAGCCCCTGAGGAAACTCAATAATAGTCTCTTCCCCAAATGAAAATCCTCCGAGGGACTATGGCAGCGCCTTTCATTTTGCCGGTAGAATGGATTTCGCTTGGATGGCCATGCTGTGAATCTTACTGATACGCGCGCGCTGTCTCAGACTGCTTTACCCTCCCATCGTCCTTCTCGTCATCATTTTCCGGCCATCTCTCACGGTGTGAACATATGCCGGTTCATCTTAGCCCGCACGATTCTTTTGGGTTTGCCCGGATACCCTGGTTGAACTGATCGCAGGGGGAGCCGGGTGAAAGTCTCAACCGTGGCGGATCGACTTGACTATGAGGACGGGATGCCTAAAAGTACTTACAGAGGAGAGCGAGTCCGGTTTCTGAACAATCGAGCGTTAAAGTGCAAGCCGCTGCTTGTACTTGTTAATCATGACCAGCCGAATCTGACGGAGTCAATTGCTCTCAGCGCCCACACATCCTTATTCTGCATCCCGGTGAATATATTTATGAGTAATAAGCATTATGAATCGCACTGATAAACGGATACTTGTGGTTGACGATGACAGCTCTATTTACCACAATGTTTGGACGCTATTAGAAAATACCGGCTATGACATAACCATTGTGTCAGATGTTGGAAAGGCTTTGAGGACGCTTGAGTCACAGCATTTTGACATGTTACTCATTAATATTGAGGGATCTGTGATGGAAAAATTAGAACTTCTAAGAGCAGCCAAACAGATCGAATCTGATATTCCCATGATGATTGTTTCCGCTGATAGTACAGCCACTTCGATTGTAAAAGCTATGAGAGCTGGGGCAGCAGATTATCTTCAAGGGCCGATTGAACCTGAGTCTGTTCTCAGGGCCGTTAACTATGTCTTCGATGAGCCGCAGGCGGTACAAGAAAGCTGTCTTTTGCCCGATGTAGTTCAGAAATCGAGTTTCAGCGGAATCATTACCAAGAGCCCAAAGATGCTGCGAATCCTTGAACTTATCGAACGCCTGTCCGACGTTGATTCTACCGTGCTTATCACCGGCGAGACCGGAGTGGGTAAAGAACTGGTTGCGAGAGCCATTCATTTTACCGGCGCAAGAAAGAAGATGCCTTTCGTAGCTATCAATTGCGGCGCCTTAACGGAAACCCTTCTGGAATCGGAACTTTTCGGCCATGAAAAAGGTGCGTTCACGGGTGCTTTCAGGTGCAAGGCAGGCAAATTCGAGTACGCTCACAAAGGAACGTTGCTTCTGGACGAAATAGGCGACATTTCGCCTACAATGCAGGTGAAGCTGCTCCGCGCTCTGCAGGAAAGAAAGGTGGAAAGAGTCGGCGGCACCCACCCTATCGATGTCGATGTAAGAGTCATTTCGGCCACCAATCAGAAAATAAAAGAGAAAATCAACAGTCACGAGTTTCGCATCGACCTCTTCTACCGGCTGAATGTGATTCCCATCCATGTTCCTCCACTAAGGGAGAGGCCGGAAGATATCCCTCTTTTAGTTGAGCATTTCATTAATCGCCACAACCAGAGTGTGAATCGCAAAACCGAGGAGGTCACCCCGCGCGCGCGCAAACGATTGATGGACTGCGGATGTCCGGTCACAACTACCCACTGCCCCAGGGTCACCCCGCGCGCGCTCAAACAATTGATGGACTACTCCTGGCCGGGCAATGTCCGTGAGTTGGAAAATGTCGTTGAACGAGCGTACATTACCTGTGACAGCCATGTAATCGACCAATTTACTATTCCTCAAGATTCGGAAAACCTGCCGTCATCGCCCGCGACGGATGCTCTGGAGGTCGTAAATACGGATGTCCCTTTCAGTGTGGCCCGATCCAGGGTTCTCAAGAACTTCGAAAGGGCCTATCTCATCGAAGCCTTGAAGCAATGCGAGGGAAATGTTTCGCAAACAGCTCAAAAAACGGGCATCAATCCGAGAACCTTATGGCGCAAGCTTAAGGAGCACCGTTTGGACAGGATGAGCTTTGCGGAGAAAGATTAGTCTGTATTGGATGTCACTGTCTGACTATTTTGTCACACACCTTAATAGATTGATATGATGGCTATTTTTGATATTATCAAACGAATGCCGCGACCGGGATGGCGTGATTATGAGCCGGACGGTTCTTTTTTGTTCGATTGCTCTATGTCTCGCTTGCCCGCAGAGGGTAACTCTTTGCGCCCTAAGTTTTCATTTCCTGTTCATCTGGCACAAGAACTGCTACTATGACCCTTAGCAAGAAGTTTCGGATCGCTTCAGACTGAAGATGATCTCTCCCAATTCCTGTTCCTCACAAGTGCTGAGCACAAATCGCCTCTGATCGACATCATGCATCTTCGGTACTGAAGTATTTAGTATGTTAGTAGGGAAGATGGTGCGAACCCATCGCTGCCCCGCAACTGTGAGTGGGGAACCAGCAAGTGTTCTCGTTGGACTGACCGGTCTACCGGGCTGGCGTTCCGAGAGCGAGGTCCCTGCGAGCCAGATACCTGCCTGATCAGGATGCCGTAGCTTCGAGGGGGAGTGCGGCGTCGCCGACAGATCAACAGTATTCCAACAAATCGGATGAAGAAAGATTGTCATTCAGACACTTTGCAGTTGTGCCTGCAGAGGTTTTCCAGTGCATTTGCCCGCAGCTTGCCGGGAGGGGTTGTAACCCCTTGGCGTTCGGGGCTGCGGGGACAGTTGAGACCCGGGTCGGCAATATCTTTATCCTAATGAGTTACTCAATCAAGGAGTCTCGTAAATGAATGCTAGAGAACGGGTGATGAGTGTGGTCAATGGCCAGAAACCGGATCGGATGCCCTGCTTCGGCGCCAATTCCACGGTAACTTACGACCAGATGGAAAAGGTAAAAGTCTTCTGGCCGGAAGGGCACGAGAAAGGGGAGGCAATGGCCAAGCAGGCGTTGGCGGCCTATTCCATTATTGGTTTCGACGCGGTCAGGGTCCCGTTTGACCAGACGTTCGAGGCCGGAGCGCTCGGTTGTAAAATAAAATCCGGTGGGACTGAGGGAATACCGGGAATCGAGCATCCGCCCCCATACAAATTGGACGACACCCCGACATTTCCCTCCGATTTTCTCTCCAGAGGAGGGATTCCCGAACTCCTCAAGGCGGTGCGGATATTGAAAAAGGAGGTGGGAAACGACGCGATCGTAGTGGCTGGGATTATCGGGCCGTTTACCATCGCAGGTTCCCTTGTGGACACAGTTCCCCTCCTGAAGGCCACCTTCAAAGCTCCGGACAAGATCCGGCCGTTTTTGGAAGTTGCGGCCAAGGCCGCTTCAGCTTTAGGCAGGGCCCTCGTTGAGGCGGGAGCCGATATTATTTCCTGCGAAGACATGACAGCTTCCCCGGAATTGATTGCGCCCAAGACCTACCGGGACATCGAACTGGAATACCAGAGCAAAGTATTCGAGTCCATCTCGGTTCCGACGATTTTGCACATCTGTGGAAACGTTGATTCCATAGTCGCGTGGATGGGGCAGACGGGGGCCAAGATATTGAGCCTCGAGCCTAAGGCCAATCCCCTGCTGGCTCGCGAAAAATGCGGCCCGGATATCATTTTGATGGGTGGAGTGGACACGGCGACCACGCTTTTCATGAAGGATGCCGAGACGGTGACACTGGCCTGTGAGGAATCGATCTCCAAAGGGATTCAGATCCTGGCGCCTGGTTGTGCAATCGCGCCCGGGACGCCGCCCGAGAACCTTTTGGCCATGGTGGAAGTGGCCAAAAAGCATTAGAAATTCCAACCAAGTGCATCTGCGGTTTTGCCGGAACCGCTTGTTTTTTACGCAGACAATAAACAGAAGATGAGGAGCGCAAACATGAAAACGTTACAGAGCTACGGTAACATCTTCAAACGTTATGATCTCGACACCGAAAAGGCTGGGGCCGCCAGGGATGTTTCGAAGGACCCCGCTCTGCAGAAAATTGCCAAATTCGTCGTGGACGGGGACGATGAGGGCATTCTGGCAGTCGTTAAGGACGTTCTGAAGAACAAATCACCCCTGGATATAATAAACGGGGCGCTCATCGCTGGGATGAACGAGGTGAGCCGCCTGTGGGACGAGGGCGTCTACTTTCTCCCCCAGGTAATCCTCTCTTCTGATGCCATGAATGTCGGCATTGCCGAATGTGAAAAGACCATGGGCAAGTCCATGGACAGAAAGGGCAAAGTAGTTACCCATACCGCCGAAGGCGACATTCACGATATCGGCCAGGTAATCGTCAATGCTCTGCTCAACGCCAATGGATTCGAGGTGGTCAATCTTGGTGCTGATGTCCCCGTTGACAAGGTTGTGGAGGCGGTCAAACTCCACAAGCCCGTCATGGCTACAGGTACGGCCCTCATGACCACTACAATGACCGCCTTCCCCAAGATTGCGCATCAACTCAAACTCGCAGGCATTGATATTCCTTTCATTTGCGGAGGCGGAGCAGTCAGCGAAGAGTACGTGACCAGTTTCGAGCTGGGAATCTGGGGCAAGGAAGCCAGCCAGGCGCCGGGTATGGCCGAGGATGCACTGGCCGGCGAGAAGTGGACGAGCATGCGCGAAAAATGGAACGGCTAGGCTGCGACACAAGGTGACGGGATGATCGTTGATATTGTTTATGGGTTTTTAGGTTCCGGCAAAACTACCTTTATCACCAGGGTCCTCGAAGAATGGGGTGGCGAAGAAAAAATCGTGGTTTTGGTTAATGAATTTGGGGATGTGGGCGTAGATGGCACTCTATTGAAAGAGCGAGGAGGCAACGTTGTCGAGATGCCGAGCGGATGTATTTGCTGCACCCTTCAGTCCGATTTCAGGACTCAACTGTTGGATATCATGCAGTCAATTCAGCCCCAAAGAGTGATAATCGAACCGACAGGGGTGGCCACAATCGCGCAGATTCGCTCCATCATCGAAGCGCAACTCTTCGAGAAAGTTATCAGTAGAGTTCACTATGTACTTATCTCCGATGCCACTGGTTTCATGGGACTGTACAAAGCCAATCCTAACTTTGTTGAATCTCAGGTGAAAAATGCGCGCATAGTCCTTTTGAACAAGTGTGACAGAGTGGACAAAAGGAAGGCTATGCTGACCCGCGATGCTATTTCAGCGATCAATCCCGATGCAACGGTTATCACAACGGAGTTCGGGGCAGTTGACTGGAGCCAGTATCAACTGGCTCTGTCAACCCCCCCCGGGTCCAGGAACCTCCGGACCGGACCAACTCTTATTTCCGACCACCGGCAGGATGGGTGGATAGAGGATAAGGGAGCCATTGATTTACACGATGAGGAGGATGCTCTGGGTTACGAATCCTTTGGCCTCGTCTACAGTGATCTCACCTTCGATGAAAAGGATTTGTCAAATTTTTTCGAAAAATTAAACGCCTCTGAGATGGGTGAAGTCGTGAGGGCCAAAGGGATATTTCGAGTCGGCAATAAATCTATATTGATGGAGTTGGCCTCAGGAGAATTGTCTTCTCAACCCGTAAGACCGGCCGAGCAGAGCAAGGTTTCGATTATCGGCAGGAAGTTGAACCGAAAGGAAATCGGAGGCGCCCTCGAAAGATGTGTAACCCGGAGGGCAGAAGAATAATGGGTATCTGAAAGATACTATAGATTGAACCTAGTGAGGAAAATATTCCTTTTTTAGGGAGCAAAAAAATGGCGGAAGAAACTACCTTCAATATTGTCAATCAAGCGATAGCCGATCCGTCCACAGTGGGATTGGCGAGTTTCGGTATTGGTCTTTTTACCTTGAGCTTTCAGAACGCCGGCATTATCGGTCCAAAAGCGGCGGGCGTTATTATTCCACTAGCCCTGATTGTCGGTCTGATCCACCTCATTACATGCTTGAACGGATTTAAGAAAAACGAGCTTTTCACCGGACTCGTGTTTGGAATCTTCGGCATGTTTTGGATTGTTTACAGCTTGATCAACCTCGGCGTGGCGCTAAAATGGTATGAGCTGGATGCGGATGCTCTTCTGGTTTTCCTGGTAGCGTATACTATATTTACCCTCTATGTCTTTGTTGCTTCGTTTGTCACTAACAAGGCTGTAATACTGACAGTTGGACTTCTGCTTGCTGTGTTCGTGTTGTTGGACCTTGGTTTGGCCGGATACCCGGATCTTATCAAATTGGCAGGATATGTTGGAATTATTTGTGGTCTAGCGGCTCTCTATGTCTCTGCGGCTGGACTATTGGGCACACTCTATGGACGATCAGTCCTCCCGGTAGGTCCTATTGTCAGATAGATATTTTCGAACTTCATTTGCAACCGAAGGTGGAGAATCTGAGATCTGTTTAGGTTAGATTGAGGGGCTTATAATGGGAACGGATGTCAACACGTCCAAGCCTGTGGTGCTGATCGTCGATGATCAGTACCACACCCTGCATTCTTTACCGCGCATCATCTCCCCGGATGCATTCTCACCCGTGTGGGTTCCGGACGAGCAACATGCACTGAACCTGTTAAGAAAACAGCCGCTCAAAGAATGGATTATCATCATCGACTTGAAATCATCGGGAATGGGCGGAGGTGGATTTCTGCACCAAGCCAGACAGATCGCTCCTCGGGCGGCTATTTTGGTCACCGGCCCATTAGGCCCCTTTCTATATAAGGGAGGCTCGTTCTACGAGTTTTCCGGCCCAACTCTGAAACAGCAGATAAATACAATTCTTTGCGGAATCAGTCAGGACCTGGAAGAAAAAGAAAAACCGGAAAACCACCCCGAACTCAGGTTCAAGCGCAAGGAACTAAAAGAGCGATATGGCGCGATAATCGGCCGAAGCCAGGCATTAAATGAAATCTATGACCTGATCGATAACTTGAAAGATTCTTCGACTACCGTTCTCATACAGGGTGAAAGCGGCACCGGCAAAGAACTGATCGCCCGGACAATTCATGAGACAAGCACCCGCCAGGCTCGGTCCTTCGTAGCAGTTAATTGCGGCGCCATTCCCAATGCTTTGATCGAGAGTGAACTGTTCGGGCATGAGCGCGGCGCTTTTACCACCGCATTGTACAAGAGGAAAGGGAAGTTTGAAGTTGCCCAGGGCGGCACGCTTTTCCTCGATGAAATTGGCGCATTAGACCGGGATCTCCAGGTTAGACTGCTGCGCGTGCTTCAAGAAAAGGAATTTCAGCGGGTAGGCGGAAACTCCACTTACAAAACCGATGTGCGTATCATTGCCGCAACAAATCAGGACCTCAGGGAAGCCGTGCGAATGGAGAAATTCCGTGAAGACTTGTTCTACCGTCTTAACGTGCTCCCGATATACCTTCACCCTTTGAGAGAGAGAAAAGATGATATCCCTTTGCTTCTGGACCACTTTTTTCGCAGAACCGCTAACGAGTTGAATCGTCCTGTGCCGCCTGTCGGCGAGGATGTCTGGAAAGCTCTGTTAGACTACAGCTATCCGGGCAATGTTCGGGAATTGGCCAACGTCGTGGAACGGATGCTTGTTGTTTGTTGGCCGGGCCCGATTACTCTCCACGATCTGCCCGGGGAAGTTCGGGAAATAACGGACCATGAAACCAAATCAAGACAAATGTTAAAAGAATTGCCGGAAGGAGGGGTCCCACTTCATGAGGTAGAGAAGCAACTGATCTTCAAAACTCTGCAAACGACGTTTGGAAACAAATGCGAAGCCGCCAAGATGCTGGGAATTACCCGCCGGTTGCTGTACCTCCGACTTGCTCAATACGGGCTTAACTAAGCAAACCATGTCACCTCATGTCACGAGGAAATGGGCGTATGTAACATACGGTTACACGACGGACCGGAAGGATCCTTGCTGGGCAGAGAAAAGTCTATGATATCCACGACATATAAAAATATTAATCGAGAGCGAAATGGCACATGAGTTGCTCTATTAAACCTGTGTAGGGTGATGATGTTGTTATTTCGTTGCGCTTCTCAGAGCAGAAAGATTGTTGCATTCGGACATTGCGATAATGGAAGGAGGTACTGACCGGATTTTGCTTTTGAGAGACCTGGAGAATCAGACATCTTTTAACTTGGCAAGGAGAACGACATGGCGAGAAAACCGCTCACACAGATGGCGTACAAGAATGGCGCGGAAATGATGTTCGGAACCGCCAAAAAACCAGTGACCACCAAGAGAGGAATAGTGATTGGCGGTGGATTTGTGCATCCCGAGGTGGTTCCTCATCCCCGGCCTGGAAGCGAGAAAACCATGAAGACCTTGCTGCGGGAGTACGAGAGGGCCAATGGGGACGCCCTTGAAAGAATGGTCATTGTTGGCCATCCTACGCTGCAGATCGAAAACGAGCACATTTTTCAGATGACCCACAATCCCAAGTGGGGAGGGGAAATCGCGGCCCAGTCCGCCAAGCAGATGGATGATTACCTGCAAAAATACGGCCTCAAAGCTGCTTATCGGGCCACCATAGCGGACCTGCGCAAACCCGACATGGTCGATATGCGGCAAAGCGATTATACCAACGAGGTTATTGAATCTTTCAAAGAGTGTGCGAAGTACGCTGACATCGTCTCCATCGAATCCATGGGCGGCAAGGAGATCTTCGACCATTGCATCATCCGCAATGACATCGGGGGTATTCTTTTCGGTATTGGAGTGCTCGGCGCCATCGATATGGAGTGGATGTGGAATCAGATCGTGGATATCGCGAACAAGAACAAATGTATACCTGGCGGTGACACGAACTGTTCGGAAGCGAACACGGCCATGTTTATGGCCGGTGGTATGACTTCCAAAGACGTGCCCCATGTGATCGCAGCCCTTTCCAGAGCGATTGCGGCTTCGAGAACCCTGGTCGCATACGAGTGCGGCGCAACCGGCCCCACCAAGGATTGTGCCTACGAAGATCCGATCATTAAAGCCATGGCGGGAGTTCCCATTTCAACCGAGGGCAAGACAAGCGCCTGCGCCCATTCGGATCTCTGCGGCAATCTCATCATGGCAGTCTGCGACCTGTGGAGCAACGAGGCGGTCGAATACCACGACATGTTCGGGGCCACAACGACTTCAGTCTTTGCCGAGATCCTCGGTTACGACTGCGCGATGCTCAACAGCGCCATCGAACTTGGACACCAGGAGGCGATGAAGGAGATCCTGGTTGCCTCCGACATGTACAGGGATTCCCACAGTCTTATCTTGGCCCCCAACAATGCGTGGGAGGTCGGTAACGCGATCGTCAGCAACCGCGGCAAGGGCAATTACCTAAGCGCCAAAGCGGGCGCCATCAAGGCGGGCGAGATTATCCTTGGCGACTCCAAGATGAAATTGACCACCCTCGAAAAAGATGCGCTGACAAAAGCCCTGAAGGACCTGAAGGCCCTGCCCGACAGTGAGGGTAACTTCATTGATATGTGTCTGAAGAAGTACAAGGACGTTAAGGGCTTCAACCCGAAATCGTACGGATTATAGTACGTAGTTGGAAGTTTCAATACCATTAAGTTAAGTAGAGCAAAAGGGGGGCATGCCCCGGTGGGTTTTATCGCCGGGACTACGCCCCTACTTACTTTTGGCCTGTTTGCTGCAAAAGCCCGTCTTGAAAGGAGATGCACTGAAATGCTCGCCTGCACCCGCTGCGGACATTGGCATAGCGATGCGGAACGCGTTTTGGATAAAGATTTGTCCTGTACCGAGGTCAAACAGTATTGGGCTAAGATTAACAGTGAGCACAAAGAACTCTACGGGCATCCGGCAAAGATGACCACAGACAATTCCGGAGCGCCCATTTGCTTTGAGTGCAAACGTAAGTTACTATGATTCATAACGAAAGTTTTCGCATGTGTTCTCCGTGGGGAACTGCTGGAGTATGAAATGGCGAGATTAGGCATTGCTTTAGACCTTGGCACAAGCGGGTTCAGGGGACAGGTAATCGATCTGGATCAAAATGGGCTAATCCTCTGCACCGCTGTCACCACACGTCATCCCTTTCCCGGGGCCAACGTTATAGACCACCTCCACTTTGCCCTGGAGGTCGGGATCGATAAGGCTCACGAAGTCTTCATTCACGCTATCAACAAAGTGCTCGATAATCTGGCAGTCGACAAAGACCAGGTAGTTCGGCTGGCTGTATGCGGCAATCCAATTCAGTTGTCCCTATTTCAGGGCATTGAGATAAGGGACCTGGCCTATGCCGGCAAACGTAAACTGGAAGCCTTGGGAGTGGTCCCCCCGAAAAGAAACGCTCGAATCATAAAGGCCGTGGAGATTTCAGGACTGGCCCTGCCGAATCAGGCAGACGTCCTGGTTCCACCCGCTGTTCGGCATGAAATTGGAGCTGATGCCCTTGCAATGATGATCCAGACCGGAATGCTGGAAAAGGACGAGATTTCCATCGTAACGGACTACGGCACCAATGCGGAGATGGCCCTCATTGTGAAGGGAGTTGTCTATACCGGTTCGACTGCGGCGGGACCTGCTCTGGAGGGTCAGCAGATCGAGGATGGCATTTTAGCTCTTCCCGGTGCTATCAGCGATGTTGAGTTCGAACCGGATGAAGATCAGGCAGCCGGCGCTCCGGGATGTTTCACAGGCGGTGATGACAAACAGTTGAGGGGAAGACTGAAAACTTATGTGCTTGATCAGGAGATGATGCCGCGTCCGGGAGATACTGTGGAGCCGGATACGGGGAAAGTGGACGGAGTTGGTGAAGTAAGAGCGGTAGGCATTACCGGGACCGGAGTGATCGCCCTGCTCAGTCAGGGTCTAAAAGCCAGGCTCATTCGAATTCCCCGAATCGATACTCCGGACACGGAAATTCACCTGCCGGACGGCCTCAAATTCACGGAAGATGACTTAATAGAGGCAGGAAAAGCCATTGGCGCGATCAGGGCCGGGCACATCACATTGTGTAACGAGGCAGGCATACGGTTGGAGGACATTGAAGTCGCTTACATGTGCGGAGCTTCGGGCACCTATGTGGATGCCGTTAAGGCGCTGGAAATCGGTATGGTTCCAGCGAGAGTGAAGAAAATATATCAGGTGGGAAACACTTCCCTGGCCATGGCCGGAGATGTTATAAAAAACGTGGATAATCTCTGGAAAATGCAGGAAATCGCCGACAACCTTCGCCAGAACCACTGTATGTTTGCCGAATCCAAAGTATTCGAAAAAGTTTATATCCTGGAACTGTCTTACTGGACTGAGGGGATGCCTCGCAGGCAGTATCAAAAATTCTTGACTAAGTACGGACTGCCAACGCTGGTGGACGCAGCCGGTCCTCCGGAGGTTATAAAGACTGTCAAAAGAGACATACCGGATTTGGGGGTGATGGGTTTGACGATTATCCCCGATATCGGGGAGAGAAAGACCCTTGTTTTTGACGGATGCCTCGGCGACGCCAAGTGTGTGGTAGAATGTCCGGAGAATGCCCTGCAGATGAAGCGGAAGGGTGACAATTTCGAAATTACCATTAACATGGCTCTGTGCAATGGAGTTGCCTGCAGGCGATGCGAGAGGGTGTGCAACGAAAAATCATTTGATCTCATCTCCCTGCTCACCTGCTAGTGTTAAGGCGACTTAGTTTATTCAGGCATAAGAGGGAAGGCTATGTTAGAGAGGGAAAAAGCGGATGAATTGGTTCTGGAAGCCCTCAGGCAAGTCAAAGGTATCACAAATGCAAAGCCGCTTGCAGATGAAGACCGGCCCAAGGTTGTCGATCTTGAGCGTGAAGCGGAAGCTAAGTCTCTTCTGGGATTGGGGAAAGTGATCAATGCGGGGATCCGGGAAGTGGTTAAGTGTGATTGGATCTACGTCGCCCTGACCGATATGGACTTCGTCTGGAGTTGCCGATCCAACCTGGTTATGAAAAAAGGTGATGACGTAGTGGGAGAAGAAGTTACCGACAAAGAAACCATAGCTCGCCTCGCCGGCAACAAAAATGTGTGGTTCATGCACAAGAACTTTGTTGTTTACAAAGATAAAGTATCGTTTCCCCAGGATGTCATGAAGAAAATCTGCTATTTTGAAATACCATGCCATCCTGCGGATTGGTGTATCATAGAAGAACGTGAGCTGCAATGCCACTCAATCGTCTTCGGTTCCCCTTCTACCCCTTGCGATATCTTTTTGAAAGACCAGTACTTCCACGGAGCAGATGTGAAAGGATCGGGAACTGTTCTTATTGGAGTGAAATTATAGGCATTTATGGAATTAAACACTGGTAAAATCGCATATTTTGTACGGGAAGAGGTATCCTATGATGCGGTATCTGTCTGAACGGTGTTCCCGCCTAAATGAAGAAGTCTCTTGTTGGCGCTTGCCCCGTGCCTGTTGTACAAATCGTTGTCAATCCCCTGGCAGCAGCAAATTGGAAGTTTGTTTGGTTTGTCCGATTTTTAAGTTGAATGCCGAAGGTGACCCCCGAGGCTGGAACCATTTTCTAGCCGATGAAATGGGTTATCTAACCCATATGGGGGACAAGACGACTGCATACCGTGAAAACATGTATCTCGAGATTCTTAATCATTTGCCGTGCGGTCTTTTGATCGCAGATGAGCAAGACCGCATCAACTGCGTCAATGAAGCTGCTGAGCAGATTACTGGACTGCAAGCCTGTGAGCTTATCGGCAGAACATCTGAGGACATCTTCTTAAGCTCTCATAACGGAGTTGAATCTACCCTGATAGAAGATCAGCAGGAGCAAGCAGATGTTAGCACAAGCCAATCCGCAATGTCTCCCGGGGATCGCGAAGCCGTTTTCGTCAGGCGCACAACTTCTTCAATCAGGGACGCGCGCGGGTCAGTAATTGCAAAACTGCACGTAATGGAAGACGTGACGAATTGTAAACCTCTGAAAGATGATCTCAGGCGTTCTGAAAATAGATACCGCAGTCTCTTCGATGGATCTAAAGACATGATTTTCATCCATTCCAAAGGGGGCATATTCCAAGACGTAAACCAAGCCTGCGTAGACACCCTCGGCTATAGCAGCAAAGAAGAATTACTTTCTATTGCGTCGGTGGAAAGAATCTACGTCAACCCTATGCACAGAAGGGTGTTTCAGGAACAAATCGACCGCTACGGGTTTGCGAAAGACTTCGAGATCAGCTTCCAGAAGCGGGACGGTACCCGCCTTCACTGTCTGGTCAGCGGCAACGCGGTAATAGACACCGATGGCAAGATCACAGGGTATGAGGCAATCTCTAAAGATATTACGGCTCGCATGGATGGTTTCCGGAACTTGCATCAACAGAACCGGGAATTGTCACTCTTACACTCGATAGCTGTGGCAATGAATGTCACACAGGACCTCGATGAAATTCTGACGATGGCCCTGAGAAAAGTACTGGAGGTATTGAACCTTGGTTCGGGGGCCATTTTCCTGATCAATAAAGAAAAATCGGCTTTTGTGCTGAAAGTGCGGCAAGGCCTGCCTGAAAAAGTTATGGGAAGCGTTTATGATCTGGTGCTTCACGATCAGGCTCTAATGCAATCGCTGCTCGAGGAAGATCGCTCTTTGATACCGCAGCGAACTTTCCCGCCTTTTAAGGCCAGCTTGAAAGCAGTGGATGGCGACGACTCAGTACAACTCCTGTGCTTCCTGATCACAGCGAAAAAAAGGGCTTCCGGTTTCATCGCTTTAGAACTTGCCTCGAACAGAAAGATCTCGGACCGTGATCATCAGATGTTGGGTTCCCTGGGGAATTTCCTGGGGAGCGCGGTTGACAATGCCTGCTTAGGTAAGACCATTCGACAGCATCGAGAGCAATTGAGAGGACTCACCGCCCGGCTATTTCATTCCCAGGAAGAGGAGCGAAAAAGAATAGCCCGGGAATTACACGACGAGACGGGGCAGGCCCTCACGGGCATCGGCTTCGCGCTGGATACGATTTTGAAAACCAACTGGCCTGAGACGGCTCGTATTGAAGAAGATATCATCGATATCAAGAAACAAGTCAACCGGACTTACCAGGAGATCCGACGCATATCTCACAGACTCCACCCTGCGCTATTGAGTCATCTCGGCCTGGAGCCGGCGCTGGAGTCATGCCTGGGGTACATTTCGAAGTACCGCCAATTAGCAATTGACTTCAAGATGGTGGGGTTTGAAGAGCGCATGGATCCGGAAATCGAGACCTTGCTTTACCGCATTTCTCAAGAGGCCATCAATAACACCGTGAAGCACTCACAAGCGAAGCATTTCAGACTTTCCATCATAAAAAGCTACCCCAATATCATTTTTTTGGCTGAAGACGACGGAGTAGGCTTTGAACCGGATCAGTTCGAGGGGAACAGACAAGCTCTGGGGCTGTTGGGTATGCGGGAACGCGCATCCATGGCAGGCGGAAAATTTTCACTTCGCACCGGGAAGGGAAAGGGCACTCGAATCCGTATAGAAATCCCTATTAAGGAGAGTTCGGATGGGTGAAAGGCCGATTACCATATTACTGGCTGATGACCACACCATCGTAAGGCAGGGGCTGGCAAAAGTTCTCGAAGCAGAGCCCGGGTTCCGCGTTGTTGGAGAAGCCAGGGATGGACGGGAGGCTATCAGCCAGGTGGAACTAATCAAACCGGATATCGTCATAATGGACATAACGATGCCAATGCTGAACGGAATCGAGGCTACCAGGCAAATCAAGAAGGCCAACCGCAATACGAAAATCATCATCCTCTCCATGCATTCCCATAACCGATTCATCAGTGAACTTTTTGGCCTTGGCGCTTCAGGGTATCTTCTGAAGGACTCCAGCGGGACGGACATCGTTAATGCCATCAATGCAGCCGTACGAGGAGATACTTTCCTTAGTCCTTCCATATCGCGTCAGGTCATTGAGGACTATGTATCTTTGAAAAGAACCAAATCGTCGCGCGAAGATCTCTACGGCCAACTGTCCAACCGAGAGCGTGAAGTCTTTCAAATGATCGCAGAGGGGCGCTCGACCAAGGAGATTGCCGACATCCTTTGCGTCAGCGCGAGCACCATTAAGACCCACCGTTCCAATATTATGGAAAAGCTTCAAATGGACAACATTTCGCAGCTAATCCATTTTGCGATTGAACTCGGGCTTGTGGAAATCCAGTCCTGAGTGTCGTGCCTTTCGGTCTTTTGTTTGGCGCCCTGAAACAGTCCGGACAGTTACTGAAATTCCTCTCAATTTGCCAAGATGAGCAGGGGTGCCGGAAAACCGGAGACGGGTTCAGGCAAAATATCACGGCGCGTCCCTTTTAAGCCCCGGTCATGTTCAAATATCGTCCCCCCGGTTAGATCAAATAGTCCGTCAGACTATAGCGGAGTGCTTCTCTGCCTTTTATAATGCGACCGTTGATAGGGATGGATTGTCTCAAAGGTGCTTCTCCCTTCTCCGCGGTCAAAAATAGAACCGCTCCCCTCTGTGTTTGATGCTCGATTACAGTAGCTGATTTTCACACTCGAAAAACCGCACATGCGAGCACCATACCTTCCAGCTTCAGCCTCTCTGGCACAACGAACGATCATACGATCCTTAATCAAAGGCTGTTGTGGTCTCAAACATTTTCGTCGGAAACAATATCTCAAGGCAATCAAATGCGCACAGTGCCCGGCAGTATGCTGATACTTCACGCTCAATAGGCATCAAAATCCATCTACACCCCGCCGGAGGTGCGGAATCCGGTCGATGTCGCCGGGACGCTATCTTTACAGCAATTTTTGCACAGACTACCCATAACCTTATGACAGGAAAGGATGTGCCATGATTCTCGTCGGCGAAGAGTTGAACGTGATGTCCAAGACAATCGGACAAGGTATTAAGGACCGGGACGCAGGCCCGATCCGTGAATGTGTAGCACAGCAGATAAAAAACAAAATGGACTACCTCGATCTCAACGTCGGTCCGGTCAAAAAAGATCCGGTCGGTACGATGGAGTGGCTCGTCAAAACGGTACAGGAGATTACCGACACTCCCCTGTGCCTGGATACCACCAACGTAGCGGCTATGGAGGCAGGCCTTAAAATTTGCAAGAAGAAACCCATACTCAATTCAGCCTCCGGGTCCGGAGAGAGCAGACAGACGATGATGCCTTTAGCGGCCAGGTACCCGTGCAGTCTGGTTCTCTCCGTCATAAACGATGCGGGGCTGCCCTCCGATGCTGAAGAGAGAGCGGCGAGCATCATGGATTCAGTGGCTTACGCCAATGAAATCGGTATTGCAAGTGAGGATATCTGGGTTGATCCCGTAATGATGCCGGTTAGCGTTGATCAACGCCAGGTCGCAGCCTACATGGAATTTGTGCAGATGCTGCCCGACATTGTGCCGGGGGCGAAATCGCTTTGCGGCCTGTCCAATTTGTCCTTCGGGGTACCCAAGGAACTCAGGGGACTGCTCAACCGGACCTTCCTGGTGATGTTAGACAGAATTGGCCAACATTCAGCCATTGTGAGCGGCTATGACGAGGAACTCTCGAAGCTCATGAATGGGGGGTTGCCCGGAATCGTCAAGCTCATTCACCGAACCATGGATGCAGAAGATATCGATGTTTCTTCCCTTTCTGAAAAGGAGCGGCAGTATGTGAAGACCGCTGAAGTGCTTATGGGAAGAAGCCTGTTTTCCAGTTCCTGGCTAGAGGTTTGAAAGGAGACACGCATCATGAGCTTTGAACCGCCCTTGGAAAAATATTCCGTAAAAATTCGAGAAGTCGCATGGGGTCTCGGTGAAAAAACCGTGCGTACAGGAGGGGAAAACGCGCTGCCGTTCCATTATTTTGAAGGGTCGCTCCCCAATCTCGCCGGGCTTGCACTGGAAGTTGTGGATATCGAACCTGAAAATTGGGCGCCTGAATTAATCGAACAGTACCGGGATGTGGTGTCCTCCCCGGCCAAGTGGTCAGAAAAATGCGTGGACGTTTATGGAGCAAATGCTGTTTGCCTCCGCCTTTTGAGCACTGATCCCCTGGGCAGGAATGCATCGGCGCAGGAAGCCGCTGCGACCACCAAAACGGTAGCTGATTCCGTAGACGTTCCTCTCATCGTATGGGGTACCGGAGACGAGGAAAAAGATACGCAGGTTTTGACGGAAGTGGCCAGAGTATGCGCCGGCAAGAATCTGCTTTTGGGTCCAGTGCTCAAACAGAATTACGCAGAGATCGCCAAGGCAGCAATGGATCATGGACACGGGATAGTGGCTCAGGCCTCTATGGACGCCAACCTCACGAAAGAGCTGAACATAGCTCTGTGTAAATTCTTCCCTGCGGACAAGATCGTCGTCGATCCCACTTCTTCCGCATTGGGTTACGGACTCGAATTCACCTTCTCCATCATAGAGAGAATAAAGCAGTTTGGGCTGGCTGATAGGGACAACATGATGCTGATGCCAATTCTAGCCGATGTGGGAGTGGAATGCTGGAGAGCCAAGGAAGCGAAGGCAAACCGAGACCAGGGCATCCTGTGGGAGGCCATCAGCGGGCTTTCATTCCTGTTAGCAGGGGCCAACATCCTTATATTGCGCCATCCTGACTCTCTCAGATTACTCAAAGAGATGATCACGGAATGCTAACTCACTCATAAAGCTGTAGGAGAAAAACGTTATGGCTCTCAAGGGTGCTGATATACTTAAAAAATTGCCAAAGACCAACTGCAAGGAGTGCGGGTTTCCCACTTGCTTTGCATTTGCCATGAAGATTGCAACCGGGGGCGCCAAGGTTGACGATTGTCCTCATATCTCTCCTCAAAGCAAGGCGGAACTGGAAGCGGAGCTGTCTCCCCCAATCAAGCTGGTGACTATCGGTACTGGAGCAAACGCTCTGGTCATCGGGGAAGAAGAAGTCATGTTCAGGCATGAAAAGACCTTCTTTCACGAACCGGGCATAGCGATCCTCATTTCCGACAAAGAACCCGAAGCGGAGATCGGTCAAAAACTAAAGAAGATAACCGGCTTCGACTTCGAAAGAATCGGTCAAAAGCTCAGAGTAAACCTGCTGGCCCTTTCTTACGAATCCGGCGACAAGGCCAAATACGAGGCTCTGGTAAAGAAAGTCCTTGAAACCACCCAAATGGCTCTCGTTCTTATCTCCTGCGATACCGATGTGCTGTTTTCCGCCGCCGCCCTTTGCGCTGACAGAAAGCCGTTGGTCTATCCCATAGGCAAAGAAAACCTGAGCGCGGCGATTCCCAGGCTAAAGGAACTCAAAGTTCCGGCTGGCGTTTATGGAAAAGGCCTGGATGAACTGATCGAGGTGGCTTCTGCTCTAAGAGATGCAGGGATCGAGGAGATGGTCCTTGATTCAGGCCCCAAGAACATGCTCGAGGGGGTCCGGGATAATACGCTGATCAGAAGATCGGCCCTCAAGAAAGGCTTCCGGCCTCTCGGATATCCAACGATCGCGTTTCCGTGCTTCATGTACAAAGACAAGCTCAAGGAATCCCTGGCGGCTGCGGCGTTCATGACAAAGTACGCCGGCATAATAGTATTGTCTCATCCGGATGAACACTTCCTTTTGCCGCTGCTAATTTACAGGTTCAACATCTACAGCGATCCCCGCCGCCCGATGACGGTCGAGGAAAAAGTCTACGAGGTCAGTAACCCCGACGAAAATTCTCCTATTCTTATCACCACTAACTATGCCCTGGACTTCTTCATTGTTTCCGGCGCCATCGAAGAGGCCGGTCTGCCGGCTTACCTGTGCATAAAGAACACCGAGGGATTGGGAGTCCTGGCAGCATGGACCTCCGGCAAATTCAACGGCGAAGCCATTTCCGAATTTTTCGCTAAATACGGTGTGGAAAAGAAGGTCAAACACCGAAAGCTGATCATCCCGGGGGTGGCAAAGAAGCTGAAGGACGAGCTGGAGGAAGATCTTCCCGGCTGGGAGATAGTGTTAGGGCCCAATGAGGCAAGCGATATCCCAAAATTTTTGGCAGAGGAGTGGAAACAGTAATGGGAGAGCGCGGAAAATTTGATGAACAGGAAATAAAGGAGAAACTGACCGAGATTCTGGTTCGGTGCGAACAGGACCGGAGCCGTTTGATACCAGTTCTCCAACAGACACAGGAAACTTTTGGTTATCTCCCGGCGGAAGCGATCGGCGCGATAGCTTCCCACCTTGGGATGACCGATGTTCAGGTCTACGGAGTGGCCTCTTTTTATAACCATTTCCGATTTATCCCTCTGGGAAAGAACCCCGTACAGATGTGCCTGGGGACCGCCTGTCACATGGTAGGGGGCCCTTTGGTCCTGGAGGCCCTGGAAAGAGCGCTGGGAATCAACGTGGGGGGTATCACGGAGGATGGGGAGTTCAGCCTCGACAGGGTTGCCTGTATCGGGTGCTGCGGATTGGCTCCGGTTATGGTGATTTCGGATAAAATTTATCCTAAATGCACGTCCACCAAAGTGGATGAGGTACTGGTGAATTTGAAAATGCAAGCCGATGAGTCTGCCAAGATGGAAGCTCTTGCGGATGAGTCCGCGGCAGAAGAAGCGTCCTCATTGAAAGATTAGCTGAGAGGTCCTGATGAAATTCGAGGATATCAATACACAGGCTATTGCCGAATGGGAGGCCCTGGAACAGGGCGGGATCCCGATTATCCGTATCGGTGCTGCGACCAGCGACAGAGCTACGGGCGCGCTGGAAGTCATCGCAGCGTTTGAAAACGAACTGGCGAGATTGAATGTCGAAGCCAGGATTGTGACGACCGGTTCCGTTGGATTTTCCAACTACGAACCTCTGGTGATTATCAGCAAACCCGACTATCCACGGATCTGCTACGGTAAGGTGACGCCGGATATGGTTACGCGCCTTGTGGAAGGCTATCTGGTCGAAGACGACCCGTGCATGGAGCTTGCGCTGGGAACCCTCGAAGGAGATGGGGGCTGCGGCGAAGCTCCCCACATTCCCGAACTCACACGGTCGGAGCACGAACAACGTTTATTGCTCAGACACTGCGGTTTCATCGACCCGGAGAATATCAACCATTATATCGCTCTCGGCGGTTACAGCGCTCTGGCCAAGGCTCTGCTGATGAGTCCGGAGCAAATTGTCGAAGAAATCAAGCAGGCGGGACTCAGGGGCAGGGGTGGAGCCGGCTTTCCCACCGGGAGAAAGCTGGAGTCTTGTCTCAAGGCGCCTGCGACTCCCAAGTATGTGATTTGTAACGCCGATGAGGGTGATCCCGGTGCTTTCATGGATCGCGTAGTCCTGGAGAGCGATCCCCATGCGGTGCTGGAAGGCATGATTATTTCGGCACGCGCGCTGAGTTCATCACAAGGCTATATCTACACCCGGATGGAGTACCCCCTGGCGGTGGATCGGCTCAAAACCGCCATCAGGCAGGCAAAGGAACTGGGCTGCCTTGGAGAAAATATCCTTGGGAGCGGCTTTAACTTTGATATCGGGGTGTTTCAAGGTGCGGGAGCCTTCATTTGCGGCGAGTCCAGCGCGTTGATGTACTCTATCGAAGGCAAAAGGGGCTTTCCCCGCGTGAGGCCGCCCCAGTCCATAGAGGCGGGGTTCCGCCAGAAACCCACACAGCTCAATAACGTCAAGACCTATGCCTACATCCCCGTCATCTTCAACCGTGGCAGCGACTACTTTTCAAGCATCGGCACCGAGCGAAGCACAGGCACGGCGGTTTTTGCGCTTGCAGGCAAAGTGGAAAACGTCGGGCTGGTTGAAGTGCCCATGGGTTCGACTCTCAAACAGGTCATCCATGATATTGGCGGGGGTGTCAAAGACGGCAAGGAGTTCAAAGCAGTACAAATCGGTGGCCCTTCCGGTGGGTGTTTGCCCGAATCTTTTCTCGATACGCCTATAGACTTTGATTCATTGACCCAGGCTGGAGCGATAATGGGTTCCGGCGGTATGATTGTCATGGACCATGACAACTGCATGGTCGATACCGCCCGTTTCTTCCTTGAATTCACTCAGCAGGAATCCTGCGGCAAATGCGTTCCCTGCCGCCTTGGAACTAAGCAGATGCTGAGCATCCTGGAAGACATAGTGGCCGGGCGGGGTAAGCCCGAAGACATCGACCTGCTTGCCAACCTGTCTCAAGATATCATCAATGGATCGCTCTGCGGGCTTGGGAAATCGGCGCCCAACCCAGTGCTCACCACGATCCGCTATTTCCGTGACGAATACGAGGCCCATATCCTGGAGAAACGCTGCCCGGCTCTCCTGTGCCGCGATCTGATCTCGTATTACATCATTCCCGAAAAATGCGCCCGAGGTTGCGAACATTGCGTGGTCGTATGCCCCTCGGAGGCCATAACCGAGCATGCCAAGCGCTTCAAGGTAGTGAACATGGAAAAGTGTGTCAAGTGTGGCAACTGCCTGGAGGTTTGCCCGGGAGAATACAACGCCGTGGTTAAACTTTCACCGATTCCTAAGCTGCCCGCCTAAGGATAGAGGAAGAGTCGCAATGGACCTAATTGAACTGACGATCGATGGAACAAAAGTACAGTCAAAGCCGGGGACAAGGGTCCTGAAGGCTGCATTGGATGCCGGAATCTATATTCCCAATCTCTGTTACATTCCTGAGGCCGAACTGCCGTTCGGGGGGTGTCGCCTCTGCTACGTGGACGTTGAAGGACGAGGATTGGTGACCGCCTGCACGCAGCCTGTCAGGGACGGCCTGGTAATTCACACGCAGACGCCGGAAGTAAGCAAGGTTCGACAGACCGCTTTCAAGTTGCTCCTCGCCTATCACCATCTTGATTGCCGCATTTGCTGGAAAAACAAGAATTGCGAACTCCAGAAGATTGCCAGCAAAGTCAAGGTAAAGCTCAAAAGACCCGCAGAATTTAGAGGGCTTCCAACCGAGTGGGAGCCTCTGGACACAACGAACCCATTTATCACTTATGACCCTAACCGTTGCATCCTTTGCGGAAAATGTGTCTGGGTGTGTGGGGAGAAAAACAAGGAATCGTTCATCGATTTTGCCTTTCGCGGTTACAGAACCAGGCTCAACCTGTCTGCCGTGCCCTCGACACCTGGCAATAAATGTGCGTCGTGCGGCGAGTGTATAGCCATCTGTCCTACGGCTGCCCTTCAGTCGCCGCAGATACAGATGCAATTGGACGACAAAACGCAATCGGGCGTTGAATCAGGAGCATCATAACTCCTGACGAGTTACTACTGACGAACCAACAGGGAAAAACAGTTCGAAAGGATCAGACACATGACACCCAAAGAAAGAATAGAGAAGCTTTTCAAAAAGGAACCCATCGACACCATGCCCGTCTTCAGCGGTCAGGGAATGGTCACGATCCAGGCGATCAAGAAGATGGGCATCCGTTTTCCCCAGGTGCACACCTCCGCCGAGTATCTGGCCGATTCCGCACGCATCACGGCGGAAATGTTCGGTTTTGACGCAGTTATCATCCCCTACGACATGTGCACCATCCCTGAAGCCTTGGGCCGAGGAGTCAGTCTCTATGACAAATCTGAGGACATCCTGTATCCCACCGTGCCTTACAAGTGGGAAAAGCTGGAGGACGTGACCATCCCCGATGACTTCCTGAAAAGGGGACGCATGCCCATGGTGGACGAAGCTTTCCGCATTTTGAAGGCCAAACAGGATGGGAAATACGCCATTGGCGCCTGGGTCCTGGGCCCCTTCACTATGGCGGGACAGGTGATCGAACTGGATCTGCTGCTCAAAGGCGTGAAGAAGGACAGGGAAAGGGTTTTGGCATTCCTCGATAAAATGACCGACGTAGTGATTAAAGCGGCGCAGCATTATCAGGCACTGGGCGCTGACTACATCAGTATTCGGGACATGGGCACCGGTACAGACCTTCTCTCACCCCGCATGTGGAAGGACCTCATTCAGCCCAACCTGGTGAAGATCTTTGCCGCGCTCAAATCCCCTACTGTCAACCATATCTGCGGCTCGACCAACCTGATCATCGAGATGATGAACGAATGCGGCGCGGATGCACTCAGCGTGGATCACAAGAACGACATGGTGGAATCCCGCAAAAAAGTGGGCAACGACGTGCTGATCTTTGGTGATTTCGAAGCGTATTCCACTCTGGTCCAGATGGAAACCTCTCAGGTTGAAGGGGTAATCAAGACGTGTATCGACAAAGGAGCCGACGCGGTCTGGCCGGGATGCGATATCTGGCCCGACGCCAAGAAAGAAAGCTTGGAGGCGTATGTGGCAACGATCCGCAAGTACGGCAAGCAGCCTTCACCTGCGGTGGGCAGGATTTAACAGGACATCGGTTGGCATGGAATAATGGCAGATTCTGCAATTGGCCAGCAGGTTAACAGACTGGGCCGGTTTGATGAGAAGGAGAAAAGAAAATGGATAACGCGCGAAGGGAAGAAATCCTCAAGAAACTCAGCGATGCAGTGGTCGAATACGATGAAGATGTTGCAAAGGAATGGTCACAAGTTGCACTTGACGAAGGACTCGACGCATTTGACGCCATCATGAACGGATTGGCCGCCGGAATGGAGATCGTGGGTGACCTCTATGACAAGCAGGAATACTTCGTGCCCGAACTGCTCATGTGCGCTGATGCGCTGTACGCGGGCATGGGTATTTTGAAACCTCATATCAAGGCGGATGGCATGAAAAAGAAAGGCCAGGTGGTCATCGGCACCGTTCAGGGTGACGTCCACGACATCGGGAAAAATATTATCAAACTGATGTTCGATGTGGGCGGATTCACGGTCCACGACCTGGGCCGGGACGTTCCCTTGGAGAATTTCGTTTCGGAGCAACTCCGTACCGACTCCGAAATCGTGGCAATGTCGGCCATGATGACTACGACCATGATGGGCATGAGAAAAGTTATCGACATGATCAAGGAGAAAAACCCCAATGTGGCCATCATGCTGGGTGGAGCACCGGTAACCAAGGACGTCGCTGACCTGTTCGGCGCTGACGGCTACGCTGAGTCGGCAGGCAACGCGGTCCAGGAAGCGATCAAGATGATCAGCCGCTTGCGAGAAATGCACAAAAAATAACCTCAGCACCGCCAGCAACGGTATGTGGGACCAAAGGTCTTCACTGCTGTCATTTCTGACAGGGAAGGAGTTTGCTGCATGGAGCAGGACAATAAAGCCAAGATCATTTTTCAGCCTTCAGGAAGGCGAGGCGAGGTTGATAAAGGAGAAACACTCATCGAGGCCTCCCGCCAACTGGGTGTGGATATTGAGGCCTTGTGCGGTGAGAAAAAGGTCTGTGGCAAATGCAAGGTGCGCATCGAAGAGGGGTTTTTTGAAAAGTATGGTATTCACTCCAGTAAAACGAATGTAAGCGAATGGCAGGAAGAAGAGGAAAAATTTATCAATCCGACTCAGCGCGAAGAGGGCTACCGGCTGGGGTGTTGCGCAAAAGCTCAGGGTGACGTGCTGATTTTCGTGCCCGAGGAATCAAGGGCCGGCAAACAGGTGGTGAGCAAGGCGGCCAGGGACATCCATATCGATTGGAACCCTGCGGTAAAACACTACTACGTGGAAGTGGTGCCACCTACTTTCGAGGAGCCTACGGCCGATTTTGAACGGATTCTCGGACAACTCGAGTGCGAGTATGGGCTCAAGGACTTAAACGTTGATTACTTTGCCCTAAAAACGCTCCCCACGCGACTGAGAGAGCCGGGGAGCAAGTGGAAAGTGACAGTGTCCGTTTGGATGGACAAGGAAATCATAAGGTTCCTGCCGGGGAAGGTAGAGGATTATTATGGACTTGCAATTGACATCGGCACCACTACCGTGGCTGCCTACTTTTGCAATCTGCGCACCATGCAAGTGGTGGAAACGGTCTCCATGATGAATCCTCAGTGCAAGTACGGTGAGGACGTGATGAGTCGCATCACCTACCACATGATGAATCCAGGCGGCCTGGAAAAGATGAGTGACGACATGATTGAAGGACTCAATGGTTTGGTCGCCAAGGCCTGTGAGGCCACTCATCCCCCCAAGCCAAAGAAAAAGAAAGGAGATGGTGAAGCTGAGGAAGCTGTAGCTGCAGAGCCCGGGGAAGCCGCGGGAGAAGCAGAAATGGTGGAAGAGGGCGACGTACTGATTCTCAAAGCCAAGGAAGAAAAGCATTACCTCCGCCTGGATCCCAGTGATGTGATCGACATGACCATTGTGGGTAATACGGCCATGCACCATATTTTTCTGAAACTCGATCCTCAATTTGTGGGACTGGCCCCTTTTCCACCCGTAATCCACAAGAGCCTGGATATCAAGGCGAGAGACATCGGAATCAAGATGTGCAATTCGGCTTATATCCATGTCCTGCCCAATGAAGCGGGATTCGTAGGGGCCGATAACGTGGGGGTGCTCATTTGTGAAGCGCCCTATAAGTCAGAGGAAGTTCAGCTCATAATCGATATCGGCACCAACGGCGAACTGGTCCTGGGCAACAAAGAAAAACTCATCTCTTCGTCCTGCGCGACCGGACCTGCACTGGAGGGAGCACAAATGGCATTTGGCATGCGGGCGGCCCCGGGCGCCATCGAGAGGATCAAGATCGACCCCGAGACCCATGAAGTCGACTATAAGGTCATCGGACGTGATGCGTGGAAGAGTTTCTCGAAACCCGAAGAGATGAAAACGAAAGGGATTTGTGGTTCCGGAATTCTGGATGTACTGGCCGAACTCTACACCGCCGGGATCGTTCTCAAGAGCGGCAGGTTCAACAAGGTGCAGAAATCCAATCGTTACAGGATCAATCCGGACAACAAACAACCGGAGTTTGTCATCGCATGGAAAGATGAGTCTTCTATCGGGAAAGACATTATCATATCCCAAAAAGACGTTCGCCAGATCCAACTGGGCAAAGGCGCCCTTTACTGCGGTTGCAAGCTTATGATGCGCCGGATGGGCATTGAGAAGGTCGATAAAGTAAAGATTGCCGGCGCCTTCGGGACTCACGTGGATCGCCAAAAGGCTTTAATCATGGGGCTTTTCCCCGATTGCTCGCTGGACAAGATTGAATCTGTGGGCAATGCTGCAGGGGATGGAGCGCGAGCGGCCCTTTTGAACAGAGAGAAACGGGCTGAGGCCAACTGGGTGGCTCGCAACGTTGAATACATTGAACTTACGGTTGAAAAAGACTTCCAGGAACACTTCATGGAGTCAATGCAGATCCCTCATATGAAGGACAAATTTCCCCACCTCGAGGGAGTTGTTCCCCCTGAGGTGCTGTTTCAAAAGTAGCCGCCGGCTTAGTGTGCTGCGCTGTGGGCCAGGGACTCGTAGCAACTCGGAGTCATATTTGGCGGCATTCATACGGCGACGAATGCACGAGTCTAAAGTGGTCATCGCATCTCAAAGTCAGGACTGAAATCTTAGCGACCTCCCCCAGCCCTCCTGCCGTCGAGCGGGAAGGCTGGGGAAGGGGCAATCCTGACCTGGTGCCGCGTCCCTTCGAAGGTTGTTAACCTTTGTGAATTCATCGATGGTTCTTCTTTCCAGCGATCCACCCTGGCGGGATGTTACTCCAAACAGCGTTCGAGTTGCACAATCTTCTGATGAATATGGCCGGCACCCGAGATTTCAGACCTCTCCGCGAAGGGGTGTCAAGAGTGGGGACCAGAAATAAGCCAATGAAGCAAATGATACAGTGCAGCTCCAAAAACGAAGAGAAAGTGCTCTCTTTGGAAGATTGTCAAAAAGAAAGAGAAATTCTTTGGACGATCCAGCCACTGGGTAAGAAACACGGCATCGATGAAATTTTACCAGTAAATGTAAAGGACATCTGCGTGGCAAATTGGGTGCAGATGAAATGTAAATATGGCTGTAAGAAATTTGGAAAAAGTTGGTGTTGCCCACCCGAGACGCCAACGCCTGACCAGGTGAGATCACTTTTGAATGAATACAAAAAGGCTCTGCTGCTCTGTGGACGTATTACAAGCTCGGAATTTCACAAGGATGACTACCGAAAAAGGCGCAAGCAGGTCCAGATCTGGAAAGGCACCGTTGCCCTGGAAAGGCAGCTCTTTTTGGCCGGGTATTACAAGGCTTTTGCCCTGGTATCTGAAAGTTGCGCACTTTGCAGGGAGTGCACTTATCCGCAAGACTGCAAATTTCCCATGGACAGGCGTCCTTCAGTTGAATCCTTTTCCATAGACGTTTTCAAAACACTTCAGAATATCGGCAAACAATTTGAAATAGCAAAAGATGTCATGAAAGAACACAATTGCTACAGTCTGATCCTGTTGGAATGAGCCTGCATGTTCAGAACTTGATTCCGGGCGTGGGCGAAAGGTTTCGATGAAGCCGCTAAGTGCATCAGCAATGGATGCAAAAGGTCCGTGAGCCTGCCTGGGAGGGGGAAGCTGTGTCTCGACCAAACAAGGAGACCGTAAATGGGCAAGACAACAGAAAATCTGGAGCTTTCATTTGCCGGTGAATCGCAAACCAGCATCCGGTATTTAGCATTTGCGGAGAGGGCGGAAAAGGAAGGCTATGGAGGTGCGGCAAAACTCTTCAGGGCCGCTGCCAAAGCAGAAATGTATCACGCGTTATCTCACTTCAGGGCACTTGGGGTAGTTGCTGAGACCGCTGCTAATTTGAAGACGGCCCTGGAAGGGGAAACTTACGAGTTCAAGAACATGTACCCCGCCATGGTTAAGGCTGCGGTCGCCGAAAACCACCCGGAAGCCAGGTATAGCCTGGAATATGCTATGTCCATCGAAATGATTCACGCCAAAATGTTCAAAAAAGCGCTGGAAGACCCTAATGCAAATGCGGAGGCGGTTTATTACGTCTGCCCGGTCTGCGGTAACACGGTGATGAACGAGCCGCCGGAGAAATGTCCCTATTGCGGTGTGGATGCGAAAAAATTTGAGGAAGTCCGGTAAGGGCTTCATTCCGGCCCGGGGAAGTGCAAAGAAAGCGATTTCTGAAGGTCTGGAACGAAATCGCTCTTAGGAGAATTCCATACCATACTCAGCACCGTCTAAGTGTTGTCGAACGCAAGCTCACCCTCTACTCAATCTCTAATCCACGATGCCTGTCAGCCGGACGATCCCCAAGTGGAAATCCCTCACGCCGGATCGAAATTCAGCGATAAATTTCGGAAACCGGGTCCATAATTTAGAACAACTGACCGATCATTGAGGAGGTCCAGCATGTCAGGATCCATCGAATTGAAGAATGGTGTACACTGGGTCGGGGCGATTGATTGGAATGTCAGAGAGTTTCATGGCTATTCCACTTCCCGCGGTACGACTTACAACGCCTATCTGGTCCAGGGTGACAAAACCGCTTTGGTGGACACCGTCAGGGCGGAGTTCTTTCCGGAGATGCTTTCCAGGATCGAATCCTTGATCGATCCTGCAGAGATCGACTATCTGGTTGTCAATCATGTGGAGATGGATCATTCAGGGTCTTTGCCGCTGCTCATGGAACGAACACCTCGGGCGCAAATCGTCGCTACGGACAATGGCGTCAAGGGATTGGCGCGTCATTACAAAAAGGACTGGCCGAGCCTCAAAGTGAGAACAGGCAATGAAATCCCGCTCGGGGGCAAAACATTGCAATTTCTCGAAGCATACATGCTGCATTGGCCGGATAGCATGTTCACCTATGTCAAAGAAGATAGGATCCTTCTGCCAAATGATGGGTTCGGTCAGCATTACGCCAGCTATCAGCGTTTCGATGATGAGATCGACCATCTTGAAATCGTCATGGAAGAGGCCGCCAAATACTTCGCCAACATCCTGATGCCGCTCGCACCGCTCATTCCGCCACTGCTGAAAAAGGTGGAAAAGATGGGTCTGCAGATCGATATGGTCGCTCCAAGCCACGGAGTCATTTGGCGTTCACACTTGGGCAAAATCATTCAGGCCTATACGGATTGGAGCACGGGCATAGTCCATGACCGGGCCCTGATCATCTACGACTCCATGTGGGGCAGTACTGAGGCCATGGCCAGGGCCATCGCGGAGGGCATGAGCCGGGCGGGCCTGGAGAACAAGCTGATCCACCTGAGAAAAAATCACTATAGTGACGTCGTGCAAGAGATTTTAACAGCAAAGGTGTTGGTCATAGGTTCTCCAACCCTCAACGAAGGAGTCTTCCCGTCGGTTGCACATATCCTCTCTTATCTGAAAGGGCTTCATCCGCTTAAGAAGAAGGGCGTGGCCTTTGGTTCATACGGTTGGAGCGGTGAGGCGATCAAGGTCGTGGAAGCAGAGATGAAGGCCATCGGGATCGAAATTTTAGAACCCGGGCTGGAGGTCGTATACGTACCCGGAGACGAGGAACTGCAGCAGTGTATGGAGCTTGGCGAAAGGATCGCTGCCGGTTTATGAAGGGCAGAGGCCGATCACCCCATAAGTCTTTTCCAATGTCTGAAGATTGAGCATTTTGCCGGCGCCCCCGGTGCCGGCAATGGTCCCCGGTTACGCGGCAATCGTCGATCTGCGTTCATGGCGGTAAGATTCAGGCCGTGGCAAACCATGACGAAAGCATCCCCTCGCCGTCCACGCTGGCAAATCTTCCGATTTAGCCGGACCAGTCTCGCAAGCATCTTAAACGGATGATCACTCAACCACCTTTCAGTTAATCAGCCTCCATGCAGCCCCCCCGGTAATTTGCCGCGAAGCGGGATTCATACGAATTCGCTGTCATACGTTAAACTATAATTGTATACTCCCTCCCTGAATAACTCATCAAGGAGGGGGACCGAAGATGAGAAAGACGACTATTAAGGGCCATCTTGAGCAGGAGCAGATTCGAAAGGAGATGCAAGGCTCGGAGACAAGGGAGCAGTTCCAGCGCTGGCAGGCTATTTATTTGTTGGTTAAGGGATTGCGGGTTGAACAGGTTGCTGAGTACGTCGGCGTAGCCAAGGGCACAATTCATCAGTGGGTATTCCAGTATAATCACCAGGGCCCTGGATCTTGTTCCCTTCAGGGACGAGGAGGAAGGCGATTCGGCATAATGTCAGTTGAGGAAGAGGCGGATCTGCTTGAAGGCATCCGGGCTGAAGCCGAAAGAGGCGAAATAGTAGGCGCCTTTTGGCTTCGGGAGATGGTGGAAAAAAGGCTGGGCCATGAAGTGTCGAAGGATTATCTCTACGATCTTTTGCACCGCCATGATTGGCGAAAGGTCGTGCCTAGGCCGCGACATCCTAATGCTGACGTGGAGAAACAAGAGGAATTTAAAAAAAATTCCCGGAGCTGGTGGCAACCGCCAGCCAGAGTTTCCCGCCGGAAGACGTCCGGCCACTGAAAGTGTTCTTTCAGGACGAAGCACGGTTTGGAAGGATTTCAGACCTCTTCAGTTGCTGGGCGCCTAAAGGTGTTAGACCTGTCGTTCAGGCTCAGATCATAAGGCAATACACCCATGTCTTCAGTGCGGTATGCCCACATGATGGTGAATCGTTCTCTTTGATCTTGCCATACGCGGACAGTGAGTCGATGGAAATTTTCATGGAGGGATTATCCGAGCAGTATAGCCAGCACCGTTTGATCCTCGTGATGGATCAGGCTGCATGGCATCGGACATCCAATCTTAAGAAGTTTGCAAACATCCGGATTATTTACCTTCCGCCTTATTCGCCGGAGGTGAACCCGACAGAGCATTTATGGGAACATATCAGGGAGAAATATCTGCGGAATGGCTTTTGGCTTTCGATGGAAACTCTTGAGGATATGCTTGAAAGGGCCCTTGTTTTAGTGGAAAAGTCAAAGCAGATAGTCCAAGGCCTGGTGGGGTTTCATTGGACTTTAGTTTAGTTTTTGATAGCGAACTGGTATCAGACGTCCAGCGGGACATTGCCGGCGTAGGCTCGCATATTTTTTTGACTCCCTCACCTCAACTAGTCCAAGATTTGCCCAACAGTAAGAGCGCCATTCGAATGGGTAATGGCTCAGTGCATCGTAAGGGCGTCGATGCGGAGGCGACACTCTGCTTACACTAAATCCTCTCGAACCC
>CAVUGX010000003.1:0-27319 GCA_963741035.1 uncultured delta proteobacterium | reverse complement strand
GGCTATGGTGAACAGGAAGCTCGCGGCCACTTCCTTGCCTTTTCCGGGTGCAGGGCAGGGCATCCGGGACGCGTCGATCGAAGAAGTCTTTCACCGACTTGGCATGGAATTTCTGCGCGCGATTGTGGCCGCGCAGCGGCGGCTGTCAATGTCAGCGTTTGGGCGCAGCTTGTTCGCGTACCGCTGCGCCACCCATTCGCGTACCCGTCGATCTGAGTGAGCCGCACGCGCGTGATGGCGAGCGCCCCATCGCGGATGTCCTCGGTGATGGTGGCGCCCGCGGCCACAACCGCGCGCTTGCCCACCCGCACTGGCGCGACCAGTTGCGTGTCCGATCCGATGAAGGCGCCGTCCTCAATGATGGTCGTCTGTTTCTCAATCGGGATAAAATGCCAACTTACAGTTAACTATCGGAAATGGATCTTATGGAAACTCTGCATCTGGATCGACAATATTCTCGAGGGGTATGTATTTGGTTTACGGGCCTGAGTGCCTCCGGAAAATCCACCACCGCTGAGATGCTGGTACGCCTGGTCCTCGAGCAGGGCCGCAGGGTGACGATGCTCGATGGTGATGTGGTGCGCACTCATCTGTCCAAAGGATTGGGATTCAGCAAAGAGGACCGTGACGTGAACATACGGCGCATTGGTTTCGTAGCATCTGAAATCGTGCGTCATGGCGGCTTTGTCGTATGTGCGGCAATCAGCCCCTATCTGGCGATTCGCGATGAGGTGCGCCATATGATGGAAGAAGGCCGCTTCATCGAGGTGTATGTCAGTACTCCCATAGAGGTCTGCGAGCGGCGGGACCCGAAGGGACTGTATGCCAAAGCGCGTCAGGGGGCACTGAAAGGCTTTACGGGGATTGACGACCCCTATGAACCCCCGGTCCTGGCGGAGATCACGCTCGATACGGTCGCGAACTCGGAGGAGGAAAACGCGCGCCTGATCCTGGATTATCTGATTCAACGGGGTCTTTTCGAGGGTGTCCAACGGGCGAGGGTCTGAGCCGCGATTCATTGATAAAAGCAGAGTTATGATATAATGATACACATCGCGACAGTTCACTGGCAGGACGATCGTTGGATCGATATTCAGTTGCAATACTTGAACCGTAATATAACTCATCCATTCAAGGTTTATGCGTTTCTAAACGGTTTGGAACGCGACCACCGCTCCAAGTTTTTCTATTCATCCTCTGAGCCGATCCGGTCTCATGCGATTAAGCTCAATCTTCTGGCTGACATGGCTGCATTTAACGCAGAACATGGCGATGATTTGTTGATCTTTATCGATGGCGACGCATTTCCCGTGGGAAATGTTCTGCAGTTCGCACATTCAAAATTGAATGAGTACCCCCTCGTCGCCATACTGCGAAGAGAAAATGACGGCGACATTCAACCGCATCCATCATTTTGCGTTACTACGATCAAGTTCTGGAAGGAAATAGATGGAGATTGGAAGGAGGGATTCGGCTGGAAAAACACGAGGGGTGAAAATGTTACTGACGTTGGTGGAAACCTGCTGAAAATTCTCAATGAAAAAAAGATCGCCTGGTATCCCATGTTAAGGAGCAATCGGCGCGATCTCCATCCTCTGTGGTTCGGACTCTATGAGGACCTTATATATCATCACGGAGCAGGTTTCAGGCCACCGGTATCCAGGGCTGATCTGGCGGAATTGAACGCCAAAGGGTCCGGACGCCTCCCCCGTTGGGTCGCCAAGGCCATTCCCAAAAGACTCCGGAGCCAGCCCCTGGCAAAAATCGAAAAAGAAAACATGACTGCCTCGGAGAAGGTTTTTGCTTCTATCCTATCCGACCCTTTGTTTTATCAGTTCTTTAGAGAAAGCGATTAACCCCGGCAAAGTGGTGCCGCCCCGAGGGCTTTGCCGCGAGATATGGCCAGAAGTTTTTCTGCAGCGCCCGAAACCGTATAGGGAGAATCGGGGAAACTTCGCCCATCCCAATCCCCTCTGTCCCATCTTTCCAGAATCTGACTGATCCGTGCGCTGATTTCGGCTGGGGAATCGGCCTCAGCGGCGAAATGCCCCTGTTCAAGAAGGATTTTATTCAAATCGGGGTTTTTGTAAACGAGCCCCAGAATGGGCCTGTCCGCCTGGAGATATTCGTAAACCTTCGAGGGGATTGTCTCGTAGGAGATGTCATCCAGATTTTGAATCAATACCAGGGCATCGCTTTTTCTCATAGCCCTTTGCGCATCCAACCTGGAAACTTTCCCGAAATCGGTGACAACTTGGCGATACTTGAACATGGCAATGAGTTTGCTGGATAAGCTGTCCATCGTGCCGTAGAAGTCGAATCGCACTTTCTCGATCAAATCGGGTTTTTGATCGAGCACTGTTTGAAGTCCTTCCATAAATGTCTGCGGGTTGCGCGAGCCTCCGAAGGAGCCGAAATGAGCGAAACGGCAAAAATTCCCTTTCCGGTAAATAGTTTGCGGCTCGCCGGCCGCGTTCGCGCCAGGATAGATAACGTGGGTTTTGGCGGCGTCGGCTGCGGTTCTGCAGACCGCCGTTTCCCTTGCGCCTTCGGTCAGGAAGACGACCGAGGAGGCGCGCGCGAGAATGAACCGCTCCAGCCATGAGTTAATCCTCAGGGCGGTTTTGCTCCTGGTCCAGTCCTTGAACACGATCGGGTCCTGAAGCTCCGCAATCCAGGGTATTTTAGCGCAGCGGGCGAGGAGGCCCGCCGCGAAGTGGGCGCTTGCCGGTCCACCCGTCGAATAGATCCGCTCGAAATGAAATCTCCTGTGCAATAGCAGCCCGCGCAGGAAAGCCAGCGGAAACCATGACCATTGGCTTTCGAGATTGATGATTGCTTTTTCGATGAGATAGAGCGGAAGAATTGCCGCCAGCAGGGGAACGGCCGCGCATCTAAGGATTTTATTTTTTCTTTTGATATATCTGAGTTCGAAGCGCACACCCGAGGGTGCAATGGACGGGACCCTGTAGTGGGCGACACCCCTCGCTCGATCTCCGCAGATGCTGGAAACGATGAAGGGTTTTACCCCAAGCGATGCGAGATGCGGAATTCGATCGTCGATGTGTTGCGAGCTTGCCTTGCCGTCTATGTTCGAAAAATAGGAAAAGATTATCCAGCTTCCAGGAGAATGCTCTTTTGGCCTATTTGGTTTCATTCAATCCCATAAACTAAAATCCTTTTGGCTATGCGAACAATGTTCTCTCAAATTTCCGGACGGAGTATAAAGTGAGATCACGGTGGAGGAAAGGGAAAAATTTTGTGGAGCCTCGATCGAGGGTTGGGCGCCCCGCGAATCGCATTATCGGTCGTCAGCTATAAACATTAAAGATCTTATCCCGGTCTGCCGTCATATAAACTTGACTGACAATGGTTCTTTTTGATAATTATAGGTGGTTTGCGTTGCGGTTCCGCCCGGATCTCATGAGACCGGGACATTATCGAACCGGACGGCTGGCCGTTCGGGCTAACGCCTGGAGGCTTTGCGGTTTAAAGATGAAAGGAACACGATGCGCATCATCGAGGTTTTGGGCGAGATGCAGCAGGCACAGAAATGGTTAGAAGCAAGCTCTATGGCGATCCTCCTGACAAGAGGCTCCCCGGCGCTGGATGTCTGCCTGCGAAATTCCGCTTCTGAATTTTTATCCGCTTCCAGTTGATCTCAAGCGATATCCGCCAGGAGGAAAGTCATGAGAAGGACCCTTTTAAAGTCTAAAATCCATCGTGCCCGTATAACGGATGCCGATCTCAATTATGAGGGCAGTCTGACGATCGACGCCGATCTGATGGAGGCGGCCGATATTCTGCTCTACGAACAGATAGAGATTTATAATATCAACAACGGCGCCCGATTCGCTACGTACGCTATCGCCGGTCCTGCCGGGAAGGGGGATATCTGCCTGAACGGAGCGGCCGCCCGGATGGGTGAGCGCGGCGACCTGATAATAATTGCGACCTATTCGAGCTATGATGAAGTTGAAATTGCAGGGCACAAACCTAAAATAGTGTTTGTGAATTCAAAAAATAGAAAACGCCTCGAAAAGTCGGCAAAGGATCTGGCGGTAGTTAAATAGACGATGTTTGAGCTGTGGCAGCCGGGCGTGTTCCGGTTGAATTGTCTTTCCTGAAAGAGGAGATTTTTCGATGTCAATGAGGAGTTATTTGTTCACGTCCGAATCGGTGACTGAGGGCCATCCTGACAAGGTGGCCGACCAAATCTCCGACGCCGTTCTGGATGCAATTATAGTGGAAGACAAAACAGCGCGCGTCGCCTGTGAAACCCTTGTCACCACTGGGCTTGCTTTTGTCGCCGGCGAGATAACGACGTCCACTTACGTCGATATTCCCCATATTGTCAGGGACACCATAAAGGAAATCGGGTACAACGATTCCACAATGGGTTTTGACTGGGAAACCTGTTCGGTGATTACCAGCATTGATAAACAGTCGCCGGATATCGCAATCGGCGTTAACGCCGGCGAGGGGCTCTTCGAAGAACAGGGCGCGGGAGATCAGGGGCTGATGTTCGGCTACGCCTGCAACGAAACGCCGGTGCTTATGCCCATGCCCATCTACTATGCTCATCGGATTTCTCGAAAACTTGCCGAAGTCCGCAAAAACGGGGTATTGGATTTCCTTCGTCCCGATGGAAAAAGCCAGGTGACGATCGAATACTTCGATCACAAACCGAAAAGAGTGGACACCATAGTAGTCGCCGCTCAACACACGCCTCAAGTGACCTACTCCACCTTGCGCGAGGCGATCATAGAGGAAGTCCTAAAGAAAGTAATCCCTGCGGAATTGCTCGATTCCAAGACCAAGTACTACATCAATACCACAGGGCGCTTTGTGGTCGGCGGCCCGATGGGAGACTGCGGTCTTACGGGAAGAAAAATCATCGCCGATACTTACGGGGGCCAGGGCAGCCATGGTGGAGGCGGCTTCTCGGGAAAAGATCCTTCCAAGGTCGACCGAACGGCCTCCTATATGGCAAGGTATGTGGCTAAAAACATTGTTGCAGCCGAACTTGCCGACCGGGTGGAGGTTCAGGTCGCATACAGCATTGGTGTGGCTGAACCTGTCTCGCTGATGATCGACACCTTCGGTACGGGCCGCATTTTGGACGAAAAGATTCAGGAAATCGTCCTGGACCTGTTCAGCTTCAAACCATCGAACATGATAAAGTACCTGAGGCTTGCAAGGCCGATATTCAGGAAGACCGCCTGCGGAGGCCATTTTGGAAGAGAAGATCCCGATTTTACCTGGGAGAAAACCGACATGGCGGAGACCATGCGCGATAGATCGGGACTCAACGGAGTCTGCGGCAAGAAATAATGAAACCGTCTAACGTGCCGTGGGTTTGCCTTACTGGAGGCGCCCCCGGTTTTTTAATGCTCTTTTTCCGAGCTGTGGTTGAACGAGGAGAATGAATGAATTTTGATGTCAAGGATAAGGGGCTTGCCGAAAAGGGGGGGTTAAGAGTGGAATGGGCTGCGCAATCCATGCCTGTTCTACGGTCGATTCAGAAAAGGTTCGCTTCTGAAAAGCCCCTGGCGGGAATACGAATGGCCGCCTGCCTTCATGTTACGACTGAAACGGCTGCCCTCGCACAGACACTCAAAGCTGCGGGCGCCGATCTGCGCATTTGCGCATCGAATCCTTTGAGCACGCAGGACGACGTGGCGGCCTTTCTGGCGATTTCAGAAGGAATTCCCGTCTTTGCAATCAAGGGCGAAGACAAGGAAACCTACTACCGCCACATTCACAATGCGCTTGAACATTTGCCGCAGGTCACGATGGACGACGGGGCGGACCTCGTCGGCATTCTTCATTCGGAGCGCAAGGAGCTTCTTTGCAACGTAATCGGCGGTACCGAAGAGACGACCACGGGAGTTATCCGGCTTCGCAGCATGGCGGAGAAAGGAATCCTTCAGTACCCCATCGTGGCGGTAAACGACGCGGATACCAAGCACCTGTTCGATAACCGCTATGGGACGGGGCAGAGCACGGTGGACGGAATAATCCGGGCTACAAACCGATTGCTGGCCGGGTCCAATTTCGTTGTGAGCGGATACGGGTGGTGTGGACGTGGCGTCGCGATGCGCGCCTCAGGTATGGGCGCCAAAGTGATAGTGACCGAGATAGAGCCGCTGCGTGCCCTCGAGGCCGTTATGGACGGCTATCAGGTTATGTCCATGGAACATGCCGCGCCGATAGGTGACTTTTTTTGTACACTGACCGGCGATATCCACGTGCTTCGCAAAGAACATTTCGAAATGATGAAAGACGGAGCTATTGTATGCAACTCGGGCCATTTCAACGTGGAGATCGATCTGGATGCTCTCCGTGAAATGTCGTCATCAGCGCGTAGCATCCGTGATTTTGTTGAAGAATTCAGTCTGAGAAAGGGTGGAAGGATTTACGTGCTTGGCGAGGGCCGCCTTATCAATCTGGCTGCCGCGGAGGGACATCCTTCAAGCGTTATGGACATGAGCTTCGCAAACCAGGCTCTGTGTTCGGAATACATGGCCAAAAACCATGCCTCCCTTAAAAAACAGGTCTATCGGGTACCGTTGGATATCGACCGGGAAATCGCTCGCCTCAAACTCGCGAGCATGGGAGTCAAGATCGACTCGCTCACCGCGGAGCAGGATGCCTACCTGCATTCGTGGGAGATGGGCACTTAAGGCAACAAGTTTTTCCGGCAGGACTTGAAGGCGTATGGGCATCAAAAGAAGGTGTACAATTTTCTGGCTCATGTGCCTTCTTCTCCTGACCGGCTGCCCCTCAAAACCCCCTCAGGCGCCTCAGCAGCCCGCTGAACGGCCGCTTCTTGAACGGATTTCCCCAGCCCGGCTTCCGGATTTTCAAGACGACGGGTCCTCCGACTCCCTTCGGCTGGCCATAGATAAGAGTCTATCGTGGTATACGAAAAACTCTCCGGAAAAGCCGGTCTCACTGGGCAATATGAGCGTGCCGTCAAAGGTTTTCGTTGAGTCCATCAGGCATTTTTCCGCTCTTGCGGATTCCGGCCGGATTACTGCTGATGTGCTTTGGAAGAATTTCGACATCTTCCGGATTGTCCCGCCGGATAACTCCGGGAGGATGCTCGTAACGGGGTATTATGAACCGGTGGTGGAGGGAAGCCTCAAGCCGAGAGCTGAATTCCGGTGGCCGATTTACCCCGTTCCATCCGATCTTCTCGTGATCGATCTGAGCCGTTTCGACAGCGATAAATTCCATGGGGAACGGCTGGTAGGCCGCTTGGAAGGAAAATATTTTCTTCCCTACTATTCACGCTCGGAAATAGACGGCAAAAAAGTCCTCGAAAAACCCGGAGCGCAATCGGCCACACCACTGGCGAAGCCTCTTGCGTGGTTGAAGGACCCGGTTGACTGTTTCTTCTTGCACATCCAGGGGTCTGGTGTGATCAGACTCAGTCCGGATGGTCGGCAAGTGCGGGTTGGATATGCAGGCGCCAACGGTCGGCCGTATTACAGCATCGGCAAAGAGCTTATCGAGAAAGGGGTGGTTTCACGCGAGGAAATGTCGCTGCAGGCGATACGCAATTACCTGCAGTCTAACCCGGAGGGTAAGGACGAGATCATGTGGAAAAACGAGAGCTACGTCTTCTTTAAATTGCTCTCGCAAGGACCGGTTGGCAGTCTTGACACCGTTCTCACGGCCGGCAGATCGATAGCGACCGATCGCAGATTCCACCCACTCGGCGCCTTGGCGTTCCTGGTTAGCGAAAAGCCGGTTTATGATTCCTCCGGGGAAATCCGGAGTTGGGAGCGATTTGGCAGATGGGTCCTCAACCAGGACGTCGGAGGAGCCATCAAAGGACCTGGGCGCATAGATCTTTTCTGCGGGACCGGCGAGGCCGGGGAAAGAATTGCCGGGCCGATGAAGCAGCCGGGCGAATTGTATTATGTCATTAAAAAGGGTCTGATTCCCGAAGAATTGCAGTAGCATCCCGAAAATGAAGTCATACCTGATCGGCTCTCTGAGGAGAGTTTTCGAAAAGAAAATGAAAAAGTATGCGCATCTCATCGAAAGAGCGGCACAGAGCCGTCACCGCCTGTAGTGCCCTTTCCCCCTCTTCTCCCTCAAATAATTCGGGTATTGAGACCAAAGCTATCTGAGCGGAACGAAAACGGTCTGTAGTGCGCTCTGCAAGCGCCCTCATCTGAGGCAGGATATTCTCCCGCGGAATTTCGGAAATCAGTCTTTCCAATTCTCGATATTTTTCATCGTATTCTTGAGCGAGTTGTCCTATAATCCGTAACTGCGGGGAATGATCTTTCATGCAATGCTCCTTTTAGAGGATAATTAGAAACGTTATAACACTTCCAGCAGGGTTGCGATACAATCTGATTATTCAATCCCCTGTTGGATTTTAACAGCTCTGCCATATCGCGATTGCCGGGAAAGTAACAATCGGTTCGCGGCAGGTTGCCGGCGGCGAGGTTTCGCGGAGCAGCGGCATTGCGCCCATTTTATGCTGACCGATAGTCGGAGCGGTATGTCTGCCTCCACTCTGTCGGCACAAGGTTACAAAAATGTTTGTAAAGAATATCAATGTGTTGCTTTCCGAGTGGATCAAAGTCCCGGTTGACGGGCTGCCTGCCATGCTCGATAGAAAACTGCACGAACGCCTTGTTTTTACCAATCCCGACTACGAGATGCGGCATAACCGCGGTGAATGGATCGGTAACATCCCGGCTCAGATAAGCTGTTTGAAGCTGAAAGGCCGAAGTTATCTTATCCCGAGGGGTTTCCTGGACCAGTTTACCGAACTGTGCAAAAGATACCAGGTACCGGTCCGAATGATAGACCGGAGGCGGTCCTTCGACCCGATTCCGATCGAGTTCCACGGCGAACTCAAGCCCTATCAGCAGGATGCGGCCGAAGCCGTGCTGGAGCACGATTGCGCTACCATGGTCGGCGGTCACAAGAGCGGCAAGACAGTTATTGCCCTCTACACAATCTCTCAGAGACGCCAGCCCACTCTTATCATAATCCCTAAAATAGACCTTCTCGATGGCTGGCTAAGAAAGATCGAAAGCTTTCTTCAGATTCCAAGCTCAGAGGTGGGTATTTTTACCGGTGGGACGCACGAGGTCGGAAATCAGATCACGATCGGCCATACTGGTGAAATCATGCGATATTGGAGAAAGATTTACGACAAGGTAGGGTATATAATCTTCGACGAATCTCAGCGCTCTCCATCGAAGGTTCTTACCGGCCTGATCCCCAATTTCGACTGCCGCTTCATATTGGGTCTATCCAATACTGTTCAGCGAAAAGACCGGCTCTTAAAGCTCATCCATTTTTATCTGGGCGATGTGGTCTATACGATTAATGAAAAAGACGCCCGTGAAGGGCGCGGCGTTGTTAGCGGGAACGTAATAGCCCGTCCAACGGATTTTAGCTACCCCTATAATTCCAGGGCGGACTACCCAGCGATGCTCAGGGACCTAATGCTGAACTCCGTAAGAAACTGCAAAATTGCGGATGACGTGGAGAAGGAGCTTAGCAAAGGAGAAGAGCGGGTCCTTGTACTTTCCGGAGGAGATGACCAGGACGACGCACTGAGCGCTGAGCTGAGCCAGCGCGGTATAGAGTCTTTTTCATATAACAGGTTTTGTGCTAATCCCAAAATTGTCAACAGCGATGAAGGCAATAATAACAATGTTCTGCCGGCTGCAGCTTCTCAAGCCCGGGTTTTGTTCATTTCTCCCCGCATTTTTCCTAACTGCTCTCACTCCCTGAAATCCCATGTGGTCTTTTTGGCTGTTCCAGTCTATTTCCAGAAAAACCTCTCCAACGCCATGCGGGACATGTGCCAGGACGGGGACGCGACCGATCGCAGGCTCACCATTTATGATTACGTTGATTCCAGGGTGGGAATTCTCGACAACTACTTTCGCATGCGAAGCTACAGTTACGGCGTTCACCCGGACTTGTTGCTCAACGGCCAAACGGAAAATCCGGACCTCGAGCGCTGATTCCCATCGGGAAACGCAGCAGGACGGCAGTATCCTGATGAAAATTAACTCAAAAAACTTCTCCTTCCGGCTCACCAGATAAAATCCCATGGGCGAAAAGCTGGTTGCAATCGCTCCATTCCTGCGCTCCTGCCCGAGACTCATAACCCTCGGTGTTCGAGCCTCCATGGGTGACTATACCCCTTCGCAAAGGGAACTGCTGCTTTCCGCGCGGCAAATTCTTTTTCCAACTCCACGTTTTGTCAAGATTTTGGAAGCGGCCGGGAAAAACACGTTTCCCAGCGGTTTTGCCCACAGTGTGCAAAAGTCCAGGCTTATGCAAGAGGCGCTGTATCAGGTTCTCAAGTGTCCTCATCCGTTCACGCGAATCTATTATGGCCGTCAAAAAAGTTCGATCCCCGACGATTTTCCTTTTCCGGTTTACGCGATGGGTCCGGATATGATAGGCAAGGCTTATCTGGTCTCGAACATCTGTGATCTGCGGGCTGTGTCTGAAATTTATAATCCTTTGATTATCCAGGAAGTGTTGGACTACCGGAAGCGTCTCCTGCTCGTTTTCATCAATTACGAATGCGCCGGGATTGTTAACAAAGGACCTGGTGGGGGAGAATGCGAATTCGATTGTTCCGGGATCTCAGGGAGCCATCCTGTGGACAAGGAGGGATTTCCGACATATCTTCGCGGTGAGGTTATCGCCTATATCGAAAAACTCCTTCGATATATGCAACTGAACGATATTGCAGTGGAAATAGGTTTAACCCGCCAAGGCTGGCAATTGATTGAACTGGTGCGTCCCCCGCTTTCATGGCCGTCTGCCGAAGGCGTGATTAAAAGGTACCTGTACATTTCCCGCCTGATCGAATCCAACAGGTTCTAGGTTTTGGTTCATCGGGAAACACCGGGCATGCTGTTTCCATTTCGTTTCCATATTTCTCACAGTGACACCGGGATTTACGTCGGAGTCCCTCGTAAAACCTGTGGAAATACTATTGACCAGACCATTAAAATTAGTTGGCCGTTCTCGATCCGATAGTAAAAACATCCTGAAAGGAATATTTCGATGCTGAAAAGGATAGCTCTCATATGTTTTCTGATAATGATTGTCTGCGTGGGGGTGACTCTTGCCGCGCTTCCTGCTGACGAAGGCAACCAGTGTCCGCTTATTTCGCCGGAGTCGCGGGCGTTCGTCCAGCGCACGATAGCTTCAAAGCCGGATGATCTTTTCGTCGTGCTGAAAAACGGCCTCACGCTGCTCGTTCATCAGCAGCCCTCAGCCGAAATAGTTTCCGCTCAGGTATTCGTTCGCGCAGGATCGGCTCTTGAGGGAAAATACATGAAGGCCGGACTTTCCCATTACCTTGAGCACGTAGTGGCCGGTGGAACTACCAAGTCGTTTACCGAGGAGCAGGCCAAGGAGCGGATTCGGGAAATGGGTGGTACAACGAACGCTTACACCAGCTTCGATAGAACGGTGTACTACATAAATACGAGCGGCGGCCACTGGCGTGATGCCCTCGACATCCTGCTTTCTTATGTGTCTGAAAACGTTATCGACCCGGGAGAGGTTGCCAGGGAAAAGAAGGTCATCCAGCAGGAAATGAAAATGGGCGAGAGCAACCCCAATACGGAATTGTGGAAGCTCTTCGTACAGACAGCGTACCAGAAGAATCCGGTTCGATATCCGGTAATCGGCTATGAAGAGGTTTTCGTTCAGCAGAGCAGGGAGGCCCTTCTGGACTATTACCAGCAGCGCTACCAGCCGGAAAACGTGGTAGTGGCGCTCTCAGGGAATGTCCAGGCCTCCGAGGTCCTTCGGTTTGTCGCGGAAAAGACCACCAACTTTCTACCCAGAATTTCCGATCCGGTTGTCCTGCCCGAAGAGCCTCTGCAGGATGGCATCAGGTGGGAGGAAAAAGAAGTCCCGATCGTCCGGCTGGTCCAGGCTATGATCGGATTTCCATCGGTAAATGCTTATGAAAAAGACCTCTACGCCCTTGATGTTCTGGCGCATGTGATGGGCGAGGGAGAGACCTGCCGTCTGCACTGCCGTTTGAAGGAGGACCAGAACAAGGTCTTCAGCATCGGGGCCTCGAACTGGACGCCGGCCTTTGTCCGTGGCCAGTTTATTATCTCGGTGGCCCTTTCTCCTTCACAGTGGCCCTCGGCGCTGAAAGACATTCAGGACGAAATAGAGGGCTTCAGGAAAACTCTGGTAAGCACGGCTGAACTGGATAGGGCTAAGAAAACGGCAGTAGCCCGCCATGTTTTCGAGAAAGAATCGGTCTCGGCAGTGGCCGCATCGCTTGCTTCGTCCTATTTGCTCTCGGGCAATCCTTATTGGGACGACGAATACATCGAGGGACTCCGCGCCGTAACGGCGGAAGAGGTTCGGGCAGTCGCTCAGCGATATCTGGTGCAAGGCCGTATGAACGTTGCCGTCATAAAGCCCTCGTCGGCCGAGGCTCAGGATGTGGCTGCCTCATGTCCGCCCCCTAACATCACGCCGGTTGAATTCAGCCGGATGAACAATGGGTTGAAGACTCTTATCAAGCAGGACTCCAACCTTCCTTTTGTAACCATGGAACTTTACGGGACGGGCGGCCTTTCATTGGAAAGCCTGGAGCGTCCCGGGATTGCCGCATTCACGGCCGGGCTATTGACCGCCGGGACGAAATCTATGCCTAAACTCACTTTACTGGGAAAGGTGGAGGATGCGGGCGGCGAAATAGGCGCTCGCTCCGATAATAATACCTATCACGTGTCCGTTAAGGTGCTGAAAGAAGACTTCGACTGGGCGCTTGACCTTCTTGCCGATATTGTCCAGAACTCCCAGTTTCCACAGGACGAGATTGAAAAGCTGAGGCAGGACACACAGATTGCGATAAAGAAGTCCGATGAGAGCTGGCAGGCCGAGGTCATGCGTTTGTTCAAGAAAAACTATTTCCAGAAAACTTCCTATGTGAACGACAAGCTGGGAACGCTGGAGTCCGTCGGGGCTTTTACTCGTGAGGACATCCTTTCCTTCTATCACAAAATGGTCAATCCGACTCATTCCGTGCTTGCGATCTACGGCGATATAGATCCGAAAAAAGCCAAGGACTTAGTTCAGGAGAAATTCGCAAAATGGAGCGGCGTACCGGTTGTAACTCCGGCGCTCGATGAGACTCATCAACTCAGCGATAATCGCACGGTGGAGATAAAGAACGAAAAGAACAGCGCGGGACTTTTTATCGGCTCAAACGGACTGGGTATCAATAACTCCGAACGGCCTGTGCTCGATGTGCTTACCACTGTGTTGTCAGGGGGAGGTTCTCCGGCAGGCAGGATATTCGACTCTCTTCGGGGTGGAGACCAGAACCTGGTCTACACTGTGAGCACATTTCCGTTCTATGGAAAAAACGCCGGTTTTTTCGGGGTCATGACCCAGACCACTATGGCGAACCTGCCCAAGGTGCAGGAAATAATCGAGCAAAATCTCAAGCGGCTGACAGATGAATTGGTCCCGGACAGCGAACTCGAAAAAGCCAAAGAGACCCTGTTGGTAGAACTGAAGCTCGGCAGGGAGACACTCAGCGGCCAGGCTTCCGATGCGGCGCTCAATGAAGTGCTGGGGCTTGGGTGGGACTACAGCCAGCACTATCCGGACCTGGCCAAGGCTGTAAGCGCCGCTCAGATAAAGGACCTGGCCCGCAAGCTTTTTGCTCACACAATGATAGCCAGGACACTGCCGGAACATCCTACAGAAATACTTGCAGCCCCGCCCGCTCCCAGGAGCGATGTGAGGATGTAAGCCGGGACGTTCGCTCATTTACAAGGGCAGAGAAATAGTTTGCCGCCAAAGTTAAGCGTGTGAACCTTTCCCTCTTCCTGAAGCTTTCTTGATTCCAGTTCCACTCTTTTTTCAGAGACTCCAAGAGAGGCGGCCAGCTCAGCTATCGTGCAGGGCCGCCTTTCCACCGTCTCAACTATGCGGATGTCTATCCCGCCAGCGCCGCAATCTTGTGTCTCAGACGCAAATACACCCACTATTTCCGTCTTGAGTGAACTGAAAAAAGAAGCTGCCCGAGACATCTGCGCAACGGTGAGGCCCCGGGTTCCCGCACGTGCAGGAGGGCGGACCACCGTATTCAGTTCGATTTTATCCGGCCTGAGAGGTTCTATGGCCCGCGCCAGAGCCGAAAGCTCTCCAGCGTCGTCGTTAACTCCGGAGACCAGCGCTATTTCAACGTGCAACTGGCCTTTATATTCCTCCCGAAATGCACGGATCCCCTCTATTATTTGTCCGGGCTCCAGAGATGGATGAGGCCTGTTGACGTTGCGGAAAACAGAGGCGGTGACAGCATCCAGGGATGGAACAACCCGGTCGGCTTTCAAAAGTGAGCGCCTTACCTCCGGGTCCCACAAAAGAGATCCGTTTGTGAGCACTATCAAAGGAAACCGGGGGTAAGCTTTTTTGAGCGCTGCAATCAACTCTCCGAGACCCAGATATAGGGTTGGTTCACCGGCGCTCGAAAAGGTCAGGACGTCCGTTGCGTTCGGATGCAGGCGCAAAAAGGCGCTCAATTCGCTGAGTACCTCTGAAGAGTCGACGAAATCCTCTCTTCTTACGCTCAGATGGGTGGTTGGTCCCGATTCGCAGTAAATGCAATCGAAAGAACATGTCTTCGGCGGGATAACATCGATTCCAAGGGAACGTCCAAGCCGCCGTGATGGTACTGGGCCGAATATATAGCTCATGGGAGGTCGGGGAGATGGGTTGGATGGTTCACGATTTTGGCCGGGTCTTCCGAACCTGCGATCTTCATTGCCAGATTCATTTTACCCGCATACACTTCGCACTCCGCGCAGGAGCCTTGCCTGATGCAGCGGCGGCGCTTTATTTCCCAGCAGGGCAGGGGAATATCGAGGACTGCGGGGCAGTTCTTACGCTTTTCTTCGGAGCAGTTGCGAATGGACCAGCAAGGTGCCACGGACAGGAGCTTTTTTACTCCCGCAACATTGAGGCCCTCATCGCTCAGCAGCTTTCGGAGGCATTTGAGCCATTGAACTTCATTGTCTGAGTAAAATCTTTTACCGCTTCGCCTTGATGGATTTAGAAGACCTTGCTGTTCGTAAGAACGCAGGGTCCTTGGATGTATCCCGATCAGCTCTGCCACTACCCCTATGGGGTAAAGTGGTTTCCGGCCATTTTTTCCCATTTACTTGAGCGCCTGCAATTTGTGCTATATGATACAAAATCACCTGAATCGCCAAAGATTATATAAGCTGTAAAGTCCTTTGTCAACTTTGCGGCATTGAACCTGGCGTTTTTACTTCCAATGTCACCAAAAATATTGTAATTATTATATGTTTAGACTTTGGCCAGATAAATCCTCAGGGGGTAACAGGATGCGAAGCGATTTAATGAAAAAGGGTGTTGAGAAGGCCCCTCATCGCTCACTTTTCAAAGCTATGGGCTACACTCAATCGGAGATAGACCGGCCTCTCATAGGTGTTGTCAACTCAGCCAATGAAATAATTCCGGGGCACATTCACCTGGACAAGATAGCTGAAGGGGTCAAGGCCGGCATCCGGCAGAGCGGAGGAACTCCAATCGAGTTCAACACTATAGGTGTTTGCGACGGGATCGCCATGAATCACGCGGGGATGCGCTACTCCCTGGTTAGCCGCGAGTTGATAGCCGATTCCGTGGAAATAATGGCGATGGCCCACCCTTTTGACGGTCTGGTATTGATTCCAAACTGCGACAAGATCATACCCGGAATGATGATGGCGGCGTTGAGGCTTAACATTCCGGCAATTCTCATAAGCGGCGGTCCAATGCTGGCCGGTCACGTGGGTGGAAAGCCGGTCGATCTCATATCGGTTTTTGAGGGCGTGGGTGCGATAAAAGCGGGCCAGATAACCCTGGGAGAACTCGAAGAGCTGGAAGACAATGCCTGCCCGGGATGTGGGTCATGCGCCGGTATGTTTACGGCCAATTCGATGAACTGCCTGGCTGAAGCCCTTGGGTTAGCGTTGCCGGGTAACGGAACTGTTCCGGCGGTAACCGGCGCCAGAGTACGCCTGGCCAAAGAAGCCGGGATTCGGATAATGGATTTGGTTGCACGGGACCTTAAACCCCGTGACATCGCAACGAGGGAAGCCTTTGAAAACGCAATAACGGTGGACATGGCGCTTGGCTGCTCTACAAACACGGTTCTCCACGTCCCGGCAATCGCACATGAAGCCGGAATCAGTCTTGATCTGGGCGTTTTCAACGCGATCAGCGCCCGCACGCCGCACCTGTGCAGTTTGAGACCAGGGGGAGCTCATTTTCTCGAAGACCTCAACTCGGCAGGCGGGGTCCAGGCGGTGATGAAAGAGCTTTCGCGACGCGAGCTGATATATCCTACCTCTGTTACCGTTACGGGAAAATCCGTGGGCGAGAATCTGAAAGACGCTCGAGTTCTTCGGCCGGAGGTCATCCGGCCGCTTGAAAGTCCTTATCATAATGAGGGAGGCATCGCTGTTCTCTATGGGAACATCGCACCCGAAGGGGCTGTGGTCAAGCAGTCCGCAGTGGCCCCGGAGATGCTTACGAGGAAGGGCAGGGCGCGGGTTTTCGAAAGCGAGTCCGATGCGGCTGACGCCATTCTGGACGGACGGATCATATCGGGCGATGTGGTGGTTATCCGTTACGAAGGCCCTAAAGGGGGCCCGGGAATGCAGGAGATGCTGACTCCGACCGCTGCGATAATAGGGCGTGGGCTCGGACGCGACGTGGCGCTCATAACAGATGGCCGGTTTAGCGGAGGCACGCAGGGAGCGGCCGTAGGACATATTTCTCCTGAAGCGGCCGTAGGCGGTCCAATTGCGCTCATCGAAGAGGGTGATGAAATCCTTTTGGATATTCCGAATAAGAAACTCGAACTGCTGGTGGACGATGCGTTGCTGGCAGATCGCAGGAAAAACTGGAAGCCGCATGAGCCGAGAATAAAGAGCGGATGCCTGGCCAGATACGCCCGTCTGGTCACCTCTGGTTCCCGCGGGGCTGTTTTATTGGATGAATAGAAACAGTTTTTGTTTTTGCAAGGGTTTGCCGTGGGCTACGTTTTCAGCTTAACTGACGCCGAGCAGTTTGAGAAGTGGTTTAGCACCCCGCAGGGGCAAAGGGTGCTGGCGTTTGAAAAAGGGCTTTTCAAAACGGTGTGGACGCCCGTTTCCTCGCAGCGTGTTCTGGAAGTGGGTTGCGGGAGCGGTATTTTTCTGGAATGGTTCATGTCGCAGGGGCATACGGTGGCCGGGCTCGAACCTTCAAGCGCGAGTCTTGAGCTGGCGCGAAGGCGGCTTGGTTCCAAAGCCGCGTTGGAGCAGGGATTTGCCGAAAACCTGCCTTACGATGACAACGAATTCGATACCGTGGCGCTGATAAGCGCCCTGGAATTTGTCGACGATCCGTTACTGGCGCTTAAGGAGGCCTTCCGTGTGGCGCGTCGAAACGTGCTGCTCGGTGTATTCAATAAGTACTCGATTGGTCGAGTCCAGACTTGCATAGAAAGTCTTTGGAAAGATTCGGTTTACAGCCGCGCCAGGTTCCTGAGCATTTTTCAGCTTCGCAGCATGTGCGGCGGGATCCTTTCCGGCACTGTCCCGATTGAATGGCGGACCTGCTTTTCCTTGCCTCTGCCGTTTCTGCGCTATTTCCACCTTCTGGAGAGAATTCCTCTACTGCAACGCCATCCTTTCGGACATTTCATCGCGATGCGGATTGATATGCGGTGCCGTGTTCGCACATTGCAGACGCCGGTTTTCGATGAAATCCCCGCCGGTGCCAAAGTTTCCATGCAGTCTCTGGGCTGCTGGCGGGCGTCTGAAGGCCCCGGTGCTGTTAGGCGGAACAGCGACTGAAAAACATTTTGATTGGCGACTGGAAAAAGTCCGCCCCGGTTTTCCGAGTTCCCAGGAAATTTCATTCAATATCGAAAGGGCGGTAATGAAAGAGGCTATGTTATACAGGCGGCTGGACGAAAACCGGCTGTACTGCTTTCTTTGCTCCCAGCACTGCAATATCGAGCCGGATGAGACGGGAAAATGCGGGGTCCGCCAAAACAGGGATGGAAAGCTCTGGAGCCTGATTTACGGGAAAGTGATCGCCCAGCATGTCGATCCTGTCGAAAAAAAACCTCTGTTTCATTTCTTTCCCGGCACAACAAGCTATTCGATAGCCACGGCCGGGTGCAATTTCGAATGCCTGTTCTGTCAGAACGCCGACATATCGCAGTCTCCGCGCATCCACGGCGGGATTTACGGGCAGAGCATCCCTGCTGAAAAAATAGCCGACCTCGCCCAAAAAGAGGGGTGCGCTACGATCTCCTATACTTACACGGAGCCGACCATATTTATGGAGTATGCTCTCGACGTAGCTGTTCTGGCAAAGGAGCGCGGACTTGCAAACATTTTCGTGACCAATGGATACATGACCAAAGAGGCGCTGGAGGCGGCGGCCCCTTTGCTTGGGGCGGCCAATGTGGATCTCAAGTCCTTTAGCGACAGGTTCTACCGTGATCAGTGCGGCGCCCGCCTAAAGCCGGTTCTCATGACCCTTGAGGGTATTAAGCGTAGCGGTGTTTGGCTTGAGGTCACCACGCTGCTCATCCCCGGCTTGAACGACAGCGAGGCTGAGCTGAAGGAACTGGCGCGATTTCTGGCAGGTCTGGGGCCGGATACTCCCTGGCACGTCAGCCGTTTTCACCCGGCATATCGTCTGATCGATAAAGGACCTACGCCGGTCGAAACAATCAGGAGGGCAAGGCAAATAGGTCTGGAAGCCGGTCTTCGTTACGTCTATACGGGGAACCTGCCCGGAGACAGCGGCGAAAATACATACTGCCACTCCTGCGGGACGCTGCTGATCAGCCGAATCGGATATTCCACCAGGAAACAGAACCTGAAGAGTGGCGCCTGCGAGAAATGCCGAACGGCGCTGGCGGGGGTCGGACTGGATTGAACGCGAGCAGAAAAGAGTTACTGCAAAAAATATACGACCGGCTTCTAGCCGTTTTTGGCCCCCAGCGATGGTGGCCGGCCGAGACCCCGTTTGAAGTCATTTTGGGCGCTATCCTTACACAGAATACTGCCTGGAAAAATGTGGCCACGGCAATCAGCAACCTGCGCCGGTATGATCTTTTGAGGTTCGACTCCGTTTGCGGGCTCAGCGCGCATGAGCTTGCAACCCTCATACGCTCCTCCGGATTCTATAACGAAAAAGCCAAAAAGATAAAATCCTTTTGCGAACATGTTCTGACCAAATGGGGTGGCTCTCTTGAAGAGTTTCTGAGCCAGGATATGGAAGCCCTGCGGATCGAGCTTCTTGGAATCCGGGGCATCGGTCCGGAAACTGCCGACAGTATCGTATTGTATGCTGCTTCTAAAGCATCGTTTGTCGTAGATGCATATACCTACAGGATTTTATCTAGACACGGATGGGTGGAGGAACCCATTTCATATGAGGAACTGCGGGACTATTTCATGGGAGCATTGGAGCCCGATGTCCCGTTTTTCCAGGAATTCCACGCTCTGCTGGTTCGCACCGGCCATCTTTACTGCCGCAAAAAACCATTATGCGATTCTTGCCCACTGAACGTTTTCTTCGAGCAGTCATCCTTGGTTTAGAGCAAATGAGCAGATCAAACCAGAAGCATCTTGCGGCACGTCTTTTCGATAATTAAATCTCTACTGTTGAATCTGCTATATTCTACTGTTTTGGTATGTGAAAAATAATGTGTTTCGCCTATTTTAGTCTGACGCAAATGGTTCATAATCGCTATGATTGGATAGTTTTTTTCATAATAATGCGCGGGAGCCTGCCGTACGGAAGAGATTTGCTTCCGCTTTAAGCCAAAAACATATAGCTGCCCGATGCACCATTGTGATCGCTGGTCCCGTCAGAACCACGTCCGGTTTTGCACCAAAATGACCTGCAGGAAAGGAAAGATCATGGAGCCCACAGGACAAGACCTCTGCGGATGGGAACTCAATAATCCTGACGATGATATTTTTGATGTTCAGGTGCTGGGAGTTTTTGGAGGGTGTAGAAATTGTGAACACGTCGCCGCATGCACCTCCCCGTGTGAATCGGTGCGCCGCCTGGTACCGAAAGAAGGCAGGATTGTCGGGCTGGGTCATGAAAAGGAACAGGATGGACCCAGGATCAGCTACTTCGCGCTGCTTAACGGGGATGAAGTGAAATTCATCAGGTTGAGCGCGCCGGATCATTACTGGGCCAGGGCGAGCTACATGTCCCAGGAACAGGTGCCGCCCTGGGTCTTGTCGGAATTGGAACTGCGCCAGTAACGGTAAAAGCGGGATACCTGAAAGGAATTTCAAGCTTATGGACAACCCGGTGTTTGATTTCTGGAACAAACTGATGGTCAACATGTGGTCGAAATACGCCACTCCCGCCGGGAGTCCTTTCGCCTGGTTTACGCAGTTGGATAAAGGCAATAGTCAATGGCTGCTGCCTCAGAAGATGGCCGAGGCGATAGCCGATTCCTTTTCAGGTTTCACTTTGGATAAGAAATCCGGAGCCGGGGAGGTCGATTCACTTTCCGAGCTTATGTCGAACCTGATGCAAGCGGGGTTCGGGGGATATCTCGAACTCCAGAAGAAATGGATTGACGGGGCTCAGGAAGGGGCCTCAACGGCCAATGACGTGGAATCTTTGAGCCAGGCGACGTCGGTCTGGCTTGATTCCATCAGGAAACTTCTCGGTATGGTCCCGAACGTCGAGGCTGGCGGTGCGGGTGGCTCTTCACGGGAGGTTGTTGTAAAGTATGCCGCCTTTTCCGCGAAGATGAGCGAGCTTCTTTATCGGCTCTGTATGCCAATGGACAAAGCATCGAAAGCCATGGTGAAAAAGCTGGCGCGCGAGAGAAGCGATGGCAGGCTCCCTCAAAATTATGAGCAGGCTTCGGGCGTCTGGCTTTCCGTCCTTGAGAGTTCCTACCTGGAGCTGCTCAAGTCGCCGGATTACACTCAGTTGTTACATGAAACGACGGATGCTTACGAGCAATACTGTCAGCTCAGGCGGCAGGTGTACGGTCCTTCTGCGAAAGACGCTCCGAAGCCTCAGGACCGGGGAGTTGACGAACTATCCGTAGAAATGAGCAAACTTAGGGAGAAGCTCGAAGAACTTCTGGAAAAAGTGGATTCACAAACCAATCTGACCCCGAGTCCCGCCGAGTAATTCTATAACGGATCATCAATGCGGATCGAAAGACCCCCGTACCATTCCAACACCGGTACGGGGGTCAGCTTTTTTGCGGGATTGATTCGAGACTGTTATTTAAAAGAGCTCAAGGAAGTTTAGTTTTGGGAGATGCCGATTTCGCGGATGGACGCCGCTTTGGCGCACCCGGGCCGGGTTTCGTTTTCTTTGCAGCTTTCGCGGCAGGCGAAGCCAGAACGAGCGGCGGCTTCCGTGACGGCTTCTCGATTTTTTCCTCTTCACCCGCAGCGTGCGCGCGATCGGGGATTGCAACATGTGATTCAGATACTTGCTGTTTTTCCTTTTGTTCTTCTTTTGTCTCGCTGAAAGGGCCGGTGGCTTTGATTGTCGAATTCGTATCCAGATCTATCTGGAAACAAACCGGGCCTCTGTATATTTTGTCCTGCTCCGGAGCGGACAGGCTCGGCACGCAAAACCGAAGGTGAAGGGCGCATTCGGACGTCGGAACGGACCATGAGGTTGCAAGTGATGCATGGCCCTTGGGAAACACGCAGACTTCAGCGTCGATATAGTCCAGGGGAGCAAGGGAAGCTTCCCTTTCAACGACGTCATCGCTATCGGCTATACAGATAAGCCAGGGGACTTTCTTTTCTTCGAGCCGCTTCAAATTGAGTTTTCGGCCGAAAAGGGTCACCGGCAGAGTTCCTTCCGCGTCGATTGGAATCGAGTAGGAAGCAAAGCTCATTTTTGTAACGCCCAGCGGGATGTCCTGCTGATCGTGCGTCAGCCAGTGATTGACCGCCGCAGCGGTCTTGCTGATTTTCTTTCGCGGACCGGTCTGGCCGTCAAACATGCTGATGTCGCGATGAAATGAGGCGATCGGGGACTCGGTCTCCAGTTTTCGCAGCCTGTAAACCCACCCCAATATCCGGCCATCGATCACCGTGTTTCCGTTCGGGAGCACTTTACAAGAGTACCTGATGTCTCTGAATCTGGGCGGCAGACTCATCATGTACTCCGCCAGGGTTTTGCTCCGGCTCCCGTCCACTGGAGTGGCGCAGGTGATCAAAGCATCCACGAGATCGTCGAGTTCCCCGGCGAGAAGCGCGGCCAGGGCGTGGTAGCCACCCTGGCAGAATCCATTCAGGGTGACCGGCCTGCCATGTTTTGCCACCAGTTCCCGGCAGAACAATCGCATATCGAGAGCGTCATCTTCTCCGCTCATGGTTTGGACCGCGGGGTTGGTATGTATATCTTTGATTATGCGGATGTAGGTCGGTATTCCCTGATTTGCGTAGCAGTGAACGTAGCTCCTTTGCTCTCCCGGCAAAAAGGCCAGAATGTTGGCCCCCAGGACATAGGGAGGAATGATCAGGATAGGTTTGCTCCTGGCAGTTACATTCTTTTCGGTAGGAAGGACCTGATACAGGCCGAAACGACCGGTTTCAGCCACCTTCACATATCCGGGACTATCCAGGTGGAAGCCGTATTCAGCTTTTATCTCCTCTATGGCCACAGGGTATTCGTGAACAGCTATCTTGAGCGTCTCTTCGAGCCTGCAGGCAAAATCCCCAAAGCAGTCGCCGTCTGAGAGTGTATTCATATAGGCAAGAAGACCTTCGCTAAGCTTGTTATAAAAAAAAGTGTTCATGGCTCTCAGGCTTCCCGCCATCGCGGCGCTCGCAAGCCGGACATTCAGGTTGAATAATTCACCGTAATCTTGCAGATTCTGAGAGGGAGACTTTTCGACGAGGTTGACTTTTTCGGCGTTCACGAAAGCATTCAGAGCATTTACAGACGGCATCATAAAGGCGTCGACATATTTGAACATTCCGTACCAATAATCCTGGGCCGTTTTTGCTTGTGCGAACGCGGCACGACTGAGTCTTGGGGCGACTTCCATGGACCTGCCCATAAAATAAGCCGCTGTGCTGAACATTTCGAAAGGCACGCTAAAGTAGTTTTGCATTTTTCCCCCATTTTCCCGGTATTCTACGTGGGATGTAGAAAGGTTTGGCTGCCCTCCAGCAGTGTGCTATCCAGGGGCCCCTCCCGTACCCGGTTTTCTCGATGCAGATAATTGTAAAATCGGTATTTTGCTCAAGTCAGCGTGAGAAGAAAGTAAGATAAAGATGGCTCGCCCGGTCTGATCGAGAAAACGCGGTGATGATACCAATTAGTCAAATCGATGTCAATTTTTAGCGATTTTTGGCCTTAAGGCCCTAGAAAATGGACTAAATGGAATTAAAGGGGGGATAAGGCGGATTTTTGACCCGTAGCACTCAATATTAAAGAGATCGGGAGGTAATCTTGAAAGTCCTCATTCTTGTAAGCGGACTCGTTTCAGGGGCTTTCGCACTGCCCCGCGCCTTTGATTGCGGGGCACTGCGAAAGCCGGTCGAGATTAAGCTATCCTTTCGATCCAAGGCGCAGTCCGCCGTGTATGAAGAATACCTCTCCGGCCAGCGCTTCGTTCCGATAGAGTTCCCCTACCAGGGAAGCAACTTCCTCCGGTTCGATCAAACGGCTGATCGGGACCTGTTCGATTATTTTACCCAGCACCGCCGGGCTTATCTTTTTGACCATGGGTGTTCCCACATATCCGGGAGCAACCGCTACGCAACGGATTTTATCGGCCAGTCCGCGGCGAAAGAATTCTGCCGTAAGCACTTTCGGGAATACCGACATTGCGGCCTTGGAGGAAGAGTAATTGAGCTGGCCCGCCGTTCCGAGCGACCCGGTAGAAGAGATCAGGCAGATCAAGCCTTTGCAGTTGTTATTTACCATGCGCTCGGCGCATTCCCGTACGGTGAGGAAAACTCCCGTGAGGTTTATCTTAATTACAGACTCGAACTGGGCGAGGGTCATTTTCTTGGTGACTTTGCCTGTGGCCATGTCCGGAGTAACCAGCAGCCCGTCTTTGATTATTCCGGCAAAAGGTGCCACAAGGTTGATCCGACCGAACTTTTCAATGGCAAAGTCGGCCATCATGGAGCAGTCATTCTCATTTGTGACGTCGCACACAATTGTCCGTACGTCGGCATTCATTTCTTTTAATTCGGCTTCGGCAGGGGCCAGAAGGGATTCCGCCACATCAGCCAGGAGCACCTTTCCGCCATTGCCGGCCCAGTATCTGGCCAGCGCCAGCCCAATTCCCCCACTGCCTCCGGTAATTACCGCAACTGAATTGGTGATTTCCAACATGCCTCTTTAATCTCCAAATAACCCGGGATTTTCAGTTGAACGCTACTGGCCGCAAATCCGACGCATCCACTATAATGACGGGTCCAGCAATTGAATGCAACACTAATCCCTTCACAACCCATGAAGAGGTTGCCTGCCGGCGTGTTAACTATGCGAGAATAAAAAGATACGGTCCTGCACAGTCATCTGGAGAACATCGTCGCAGGGCTGATTGCAGATGGTGGTCCCCCTTTGTGAGCAATCGCGGAGGTCTGCACACTGAAATGTCCCGGATGCAGCCAGCTCACAAAGGAATAGCCCGGCCTCGGCAGGAACCGCTCAGGCCGGGCCTGTCAGATTTGCCTTTCCAAACACTTTCCCAGGTTGTTGTAGCCGCTGTTCACAGCGTTCTTGAGAGTTTCACAACCCTTCTTGTTGCTTTCTATCCATTCACGGCACGTCTTCTTTCCTTCCTCGGGGACCCAGGCAGCCTTATCCAGAAACGAGTTCAACACGCTTCCGGTCTGGTCCCATAACATAATCATGTTGTTGATCATGCCTTCAACGCTCATCCTTTGCAGATCGATCATCTGTTTCGCCATTGCTGACTGTTCGTACATAACCTGCCTCCCTTAAATGTTGAATACTATTCTTGGCCTATTGTTCCATTACATAACTGCCGGGGGCTTTCTCCAGGGGCTGATATTTGTCATTGCCCATTCCGGGAGGTTCGACTCTGGAATCCGATTTTTCCGATAACCACTCGACCCAGTCAATCCACCATGACCCCTGTTGCTCCTGTTGGCTCGATAACCATTCATCCGCAGTGAGCGCCTGTGTCACGTCACTGATCCAGTATTTTCTCCTGGACCGCGCAGATGGGGGATTCACGATCCCGGTGATATGTCCTTCATCCGAAAGCGCGAATCTCTTTGGGCCTCTAACCAGGTTGCATGTCTTGAAGCCCTCTTTCCACGGACAGATATGATCCTGTTCAGTTCCCACCATATAAAGTGGCTGCCGGATGCGCGCCAGATCTATGGAGCGATTGCCGAGGACCACCTGGTCCCCTTTGGCCAGGTTGTTGTTTAGATAGAATTCGCGAAGATAATAAGAACACATCGCCGCGGGCAGTCGGGTTGAATCGCTGTTCCAGTAGAGAAACTCAGATTTGGGAGGCACTTCGCCCTGAAGGTAGTTATGGACATAATAGCGCCATATAAGATTATTGGAGCGCAGCATACGGAAGGCCACCGACATGTACTTTTTGTCGAGATACCCGTCCTTTTCCGCCACTTCCTCGATCATCCTGACAACCTCTTCAGTGACATAGACCTCGAGTTCGCCGGGAGAAGAGTAATCGACCAAGGAGGCAAACAGGGTAAAGTCCCGTATTGGAATCGGAACACCTTGGGGCCCTCGGTTGAGATAGGCCATCAAAGCGGTCAGAACGGTTCCGCCAATGCAATAGCCTGCGGCATGAACCTGCTTTGCTTTGCAAATGTCCCTGGCTACTTCGACAGCTTTGAGCGCCCCCTGAAGCATATAATCCTCAAAAGTTACGTTGCGCATCTCCGGGGAAGGATTCTTCCAGCTCGTTATGAACACCGTAAAGCCCTGATTGAGCAGATAGGCCACGAGGCTCTTTTCTTCGGTCAGATCGAGGATGTAGTATTTGTTTACCCAGGGCTGAATGAAAACTACCGGGATCGAGAAAGTGGTCTCTGTCCTGGGTGAGTACTGGATAAGCTCCATAAGCCTGTTTCTGAAGACCACACGGCCCGGGGTTGTGGCAATATTCTGCCCGACTTTGAATGCGCCCGTATCGGCGATCTTTATCAGGTTGTCCCCGCGCTGGATGTCCTCGAGCCAGTTCTCGTAGCCGTTCAACGTGCTCTCCCCTCTTGTTCGCACAAACTTCTGAACGACCGAGGGGTTTGTCCAGAAAAAGTTTGCCGGAGAGATCGCGCTGATGAACTGATTGGCCCAGAAAATCGACCGCCGCCTTTCGTGTTCCGGGATCTCCGGGGCTTTGGCGACGTAGTCTCTAAGCCAGCTTGCATAAGCGCTGTGGAGCTTATTGGCCAGCTTGGAATTGTTTTTTACCGCGTCCAGCAGGGCGTCTTCCGGCTTTTCCGGCTTGCCCTTCGCACCACGGTTCTCAGGCAACGCTGAGGTTAGCTGCTCTGCGGCGGCGGTCTGGATGCTCGCGCTCAACTTAGATGTGATGTTGAACAACTCCGGGCCGTTGAGCATCCAGGATTGGCAGATTTTGAAAAACGAACTTGCAATTCCAAAAGGATCGGAGGGCATGCTCGGTGAATTCATTAGTCCGCCCTTCTGATGAAGGTTATTACTTCACCCACGGTGGATCCTCCTTCCAGCAGATCATCGGGAATCTTCACTCCGAATGTTTCTTCCAGGAAGACTTTGAAATTGACCGATGACATCGAATCCCATTCCGGAATGTGGTTCAGCGGAGTCTCCGGTTCGATCGGAAAACCCATCGCGTCAGGGAATAGATCCGGAATGCCTTCTCTGATTGTTTGAAGAACTTCTAACATGGCAGTCGTCTCCTTCTTTTGAAAATGAACAATAAATCCTAGATCCGAATCAGATTCGCTCCCCAGGACAAACCGCCGCCAAAGGCAGACGTAACAACAAGTTCGCCTTTGCGAATCGCGTTGCTCGAAATTGCCTCATCGAGCGCCACTAGGACCGAAGCGCTCGCAGTGTTTCCATACCTGTCGAGATTGATAACGAACTTCTCTTTCGAAACGCCTAAGCCGGAAGCGATCGTCTCGATAATGTTAATATTAGCCTGGTGAACTATGAACCAGTCGACGTCCTTTAAAGCGGTGCCGGATTCCTCCAGCAGCTCGATGATGATTTGCGTCCCTTGTTTAGCGGCGAACTC
>CAVUGX010000002.1:0-116291 GCA_963741035.1 uncultured delta proteobacterium | reverse complement strand
CGAACCCAGGCGTCCCCTGAAAATTCCTCCAAAGCGCAACTTTTTGCCGGGAGAGGGGTTGGGGCACGTCAGCAACGGGGGCTCCTCCGCTTGAACTTCGATGCGCGCGGCAGTAAGATCGGGTACACTGAACGGTGTATAGCTTCGAACAGAGGGATTAGCTACAGTTTTTCTCGAATTCCGGCAGGGCAGTAAAGATAAGTTGAAAATGGTTCGGCAAGGCAAGAGCCCGATGGACGCCATGAATCGCCTGAAGCCATTTCGAGAAACGCATGGGCCGCCGTCATAAGCCGATAGAGGCACAAGCCCGAGGAGTCAATCTAAAAGAAGCTCGAACCATCGCCCGGAGTGGCTGCCCGCCCAGAAATCAGGCAGCAACCGCCACCATCCCAAAAGGAAGCTTGAGTCTTCTGGGAGGCGAGCAGTGACGCCCTCTCGCGATGGTGAAGGTTTAGAACCAAAGCTGCTTTCTTTGTTCCCCACGCTTGGCGCAGCAAAACTACGGGAAAAGGCAAGTGAGCCTGCCGGAGACGCTGCAAAACCCGAAGGCACAAAGAGCGGCATACGGAGAAGAAAGAATGAAATCGACGAAAGCTGTGCAGAGCAGCGTAGATGTTAGCAACCTTAGCATCCGGGCGAGCATCTGGCCGACGAACTGAAGGCGCTCAAGATGAGCGCAAACGAGCTTGCGAAAGAATTGGGCGTGCCGACGAACCGGCTCACACAGATCATGGCCGGCAAGCGCGGGATTTCGGGCGATACGGCCCTGCGCCTCGGCAAGTGGTTCGGAACGGGGCCGGACATCTGGATGAACCTCAAAGCGGCCGCCCCTGGTGGCGGCCATGAGCTTTTCAACCTCACGCACGGTGATATGTTTTCCGTCGTTCGTCATTTTGTCCGGTTTCCGAGGTTTTTCACAGGGCGCAAACCCGCGCCAATCCTCGGGGGTGTTTTTGCAATAGGGACAAAATGAATTAAGGATTGTGTTGGGCCATAGTCCGTGTGCGACAGCACTTCGCGGAATCTCTACCGTAATCTGGAATACCACGCATGAATAAGAAGCGTCTGGTAGAACAATACAGGCGAATCGAATCCGCTCGATGCAATTATTTCTCCAACCTCTTGTGGCGGGAGCACTGCAACAACATTGCCGTGGGAGGTGCGAAATTTCTCGATTTCATCGGCTGGCAGGTCTGAATACTTCAGCATCTTAAGCCAAACTTCAAGAAGGCTTTTGAAGGCTGAAGTGGATATATCAGACGCCAGATCAGCGCTCACCAAATATCCACCGGAGCGAAGTCGCGAGGCAATTCCACGGAAAAAATCGAGCCGTTCATCTTTATCCTTAATGAACTGGGACACCAGAATAGACGTTGCTGCATCGAAAGGATCAGATTCGGGGAGTGTATCGAGAAAACCATTGTGAAACGTGCAACGCGGGGCAATCCCAACCTCTTCGACGCGTTGACGACAAACGTCGATCATGGGTGATGATGGTTCCACGGCAGTAAACCGCCACTTCGAAAATGCTTGAGCAAGCGCAATCAATTCCGCGCCTGTACCGACCCCGACACAAAGAATTTGAGCATTGGCGGGAAGATCAGAAAGCACTATGCGCATACACAAATGCAACGCTGCAATCAGCGGGGCTAATTTAGCGTATTTCTTGTCGATAGAGGACGCACACTCTTGGTTAAAAACAACAGGGGATTGGTGCTTACTTGTATTCATTCAATTCTCCTCGACGTTAAAACTTACGGACATAACATTTGTTTAACTGGCGAAGCGAGTCTTGCGCTGGGTCCGCGTTAACCTAAGGCCCCTTACCTCGTTGCAAGAGGCGCGATACAGTAGATGGATGGACGTTGAATAGTCTGGCTACGTCCGCCGCGGTCTTCTGTCCGGAACTTACTAGATGGACAATCTCCTCCTGTTGGTGTGTCTTGAGTTTTGGGCGGCGGCGAACACGACTTTGCTTGCGTGCCGCATCGAGACCATTGCGTGTGCGTTCGCGTCATTTTCATCTTTTATGGAAGCACTAACTGCCGGGGCAGCGCCAGAGGACCCCCCTTATTGGAGCAAAGGCTGCTCAATCGCGCTATTGGACTAACGGCAGCTCGATATGGAACTGTGCGCCGGTGCCGTCGGGTGGCGCGAGACGGATCTTGCCTCCATGTTCCTCGATTATGCTCCGGACGATGTAGAGCCCGAGACCGGTTCCCTGCATTTCGCCTTTTGAGGTGAAGAATGGATCGAAGATCGTTTCGGACATTGTATCGGGTATTCCGGAGCCATTGTCTTTTACACTGATGTCTACGCGGCCGTTTGCGGGGACCGCATCAACGCGGATGAACCCCTTCTGGCCGGGCATTGCATCGATGGCATTTGTAAAAAGATTGATAAATACCTGGGAAATCTTGCGGCGGCTACATAAGATTCGGAGGCCGGGGGGAATGGAAACCTCGATCGACACCCCATGTTTGCATCGATACTCGATCAGGCGAACCGCATCGTTTACGGGGTCGGCCAGGAAACAAGGCTCCACGCCTCCATCGTCTTTTTGCGCGTAGGTCCTGAGGGTCTTGACGGTTTGAGCAATGCGTCTTTCTCCCTCGAGTATCCTATTAATGTAGTCTTCAACCTCCGGAATGCCTTTAGCTATCGCGCCGGTTGGATCTTCGCCGCTGAACCGTTCCAGAAACGGTCCCGCCTTGCCCCAAAATAGCTGCAACAGTTCGGCCGCACCACTGATATATGTGAGCGGACCGTTTACTTCATGCATAATTGCAGATGCAAAGGTGCCTATTGTCGCCAGGCGGTCCGAGTGTATCAATTGCTGCGTTCTCTGCTCCACCAAATGTTCGAGTTCTTTGGCGTAACCGGAAAGTTCCTTTTCCTGTCGCCGGATGGTTAAATGGACCTTCACCCGGGCAAGCAGTTCCGGACCGTCATAAGGCTTGCTGACATAGTCAACTCCCCCGAGAGCCAGTCCATGGACTTTGTCTTTGGAACACTTGAGCGCAGACAGGTATATGACCGGTATGCCGCGAGTAACCTCACTCGCCTTTAAACGGCGGCACACTTCAAACCCGTCCATATTCGGCATCATTATGTCCAGAAGGATCAGGTCCGGTTTTTCTTTCGCTCTCTCGAGAGCTTCACTGCCGCTTGCAGCTTCCCAGACGGCGAAACCAGTGATAGAGAGCTGTGCTTTGAGTAATTTGCGGTTCAGTTCCTCGTCATCGACGATGAGAATAGTTTGCTCTTCTACTGGCATATCGACTTCTCCATAGAATGCCGACCTGGTTCCCCGCATTGACTCTCCCCCGTAGGAAGCCGGAAGCGCGCATGTCGCACAATTCAAGATCGTGTGCGCAAAGCACCATACCCGTCAGTTTTTGGCCGGTCGAGAGGTCTCATAACCGTCACCCCTGCAGAGCTTTTGAGCCGGGATCCAACTTCTTTAGATAAATTCCCCGTTAATCCATCTACTTAGTGAAAACACTGGATTCCGGCCCAAAAACCCTGCCGGAATGACGAAATGTGAAATTCTCCCAGGCCGGGATGTTTTTCCCGATATGCATGGTTTCTTACAACCGTGAGGAAATGTGAGATCCTCCCAAGCCGGGATGGTTTTCCCGATATGCATGGTTTCTTATTTAAGCGCTTATAGGGTTAATCACATCAAAAGGCGCCGCGGGAGAGGACGCCATACCATGTTGCGCCATCTTGAACTCGCGCGGTATCGGTCTTTCCGTCTACTCGGGTGGTTTCTCCTCTGGTAGTTGCTCCTCGGGTGGTTTCTCCTCAGGTAGTTGCTCCCCGGGTGGTTTCTCCTCGGGTGGTTTCTCCTTCTCCTCCGCTTCCAAATCCGCAAAAGCTGCTTCGGCCCTCTCCGGATTCATTTTTTTATAAGAATCAAGTATCTTATGGCCTATCTCCTTGTGGGTGAAAGGCTTTACGAAATATCCCTGGACCCCCAGTTTCAGAATATCGACAACCGTGTCGCGCTCCGAGATGGAACTGGCGACTACGACCGTGGTCGTCGCGTCCTTTCTTGCCTCGCGAATTTCTTTGAGCAGCGAATAACCGCTCATCCCTGGAATCATGATGTCCAACACAATAATATCGGGCTGCCATGTGGTGTAGATTTCCAGGGCCTGGTCACCGTCTTTCTCAAAACGTTTTTCAAAGACACTGTCACTTAGCCCGGCGGCGTAAATAACCTGGATTGGCTTACTGTCCTCGACAATCAGCGTCTTTATTTTCTCTTCCATTCATCCTTCTCCACGTTCATGTTGGGCGGCATCGCAGGCATGAGGAAGAAAAACCTGGCCCCCTTTCCTTCGCCTTCACTTTCGGCCCAGATCTTTCCGCCGTGCAGTTCCACCATGCTTCTGGTAAGCGAAAGCCCTAACCCTGTGCCCTGAAATCGCCGGCTAAGCGAGCTTTCCGCCTGCTCAAACGGATCGAAAATACGCTGTAGGTCCTGCTCTTTGATGCCTATGCCGGTATCCTCTATGGAAACCTGTACAAAGCTGCCGGACGACTCCGCTTCCATGTGCACTCTTCCCCCGTCCGGCGTAAATTTTACCGCATTTGCGAGAAGATTGTACATTATTTGCTTGAGCTTGCGCTCATCGGCAATGATGCTCGGAGGAATCTCCTTTATTTCGCATGAGAGCTGTATGTTGTGTTTCAAGGCTTTTTCCTTGAGGATGGTAGAGCTGCGTGAGAGGAGTTCGGGCAGCGGGACTTCCGAGAGTTCGAGTTCGAGTTTACCGGCCTCAATCCTGGTCAAGTCCAGAACGTCGTTTATGAGCAGGAAAAGATCTCGAGCGCTATGCGCCACATCGCCAAGGTATTCTTCCTGCTGAGGAGTGAGTCCACCGCACTGTTTGTCCAGGATCAACTCGGTAAAACCGATGATCACGTTGAGAGGAGTGCGCAACTCATGGCTCATATTCGCAAGGAAATCACTTTTGGCCACATTGGCAGCCTGGGCTCGTTGCGCCATTGCGTTTGCACGCTCGGTGGCCACATGCAGGGCATCCTCCACGCGTTTGCGCTCCGTTATGTCTCGATTCGAGACGCGACGGCCAAGGTAAGCCCCACCCTCCTGGAAGACCGGCCTGCAACTATGGCTGATCCACCGTATATCACCATTCTTTGCCACGATGCGTATCTCGATCTCCGATTCTCCGGCCTTACTTTCGAAATGATTGCAGTGGTGCTCCTCCCATTTCGAATAATCGTCGCCGGGCAATATCCGTTTGATGAGCCCGGGGTCTCCAATAAAGGCTTGCGCCGAATATCCGGTTATCCTCTCGCATGATGGCGTCATGTAGACAAAATGTCCATCAGGAGTAACCCAGTACTCCCAATCACCGGTCCAGTCGACAAACGTTCGAAACTTCTCCTCGCTGGTTTTCAGCGCGGCTTCCACCTCTTTATGGATAACGATCTCGTGTTCCAAGTCTTCATTGACTCGTGAGAGCTCCGCATTGACTTGTGACAGTTCGGCCGTCCTCTCTATTACAATACGCTCGGTCGTAGCCGACTGGCCGATCACAACCAGCAGGAACGCCCCCAACATGCTGCAGAAGAAGAGCCCGCCAGTCAAGACGGCCCATGCCTCCCAAAGATGCAGATCGGCGCGGTAAGAATCAGTGGAAGAGCAAACGATGGACCATTTACGTTCTCCAATTTCATAGGTCTGGAAGTGAGCAAGACCCTCAAAGCCGTTTCGCCTCTGTCCCACCGCAACAGCGGCAGCACCGGAAGGTTGAGCCCCGCTCGTAAACAACATCCGCTCCCCTGAAGGAGCCGTCCTATCGAGGAGATCGATATCGATGTTTCTCTGGTCAAATGGTTTCACGGCGGCAGTAACCATGTCACCGATCCTGAAAACCCCCAGGATGAATCCGCTCAGATCCCGCCGGCGGGACTCGGTGTCGCCGGGAACCGAACCTTCAGCGTAAACCGGGAGGAATATGAGCACCCCCGATTGCGTTCCTTTCTCCTGTACGAGCACAAGACGGGAAGTGGCTACCGCCTTGCCCAGATCGCGCGCTTTGCTCAAGGCCTCCAGACGAGCCGGATTGGTGGATAAGTCATATCCGAGAGCTTTCTCGTTCCCGATATAGGGTTCCACGTAGTAGACGGGAAAATACTCTTCCTTCGCCGGCACCGGCACAAGTTTTTTCTGAGTGTCCTGTGCCGAAAACTCAAACTGGAGAAAACCGTCCCTACGAGCCGCATCCTCATAGAACGAGCGCTGCCCGCCGGGTATCCGGGGTATCCATTCGAGGGCCTGAATCCCTGGATGCCTCAAAAGCAGCCCTTCGGTAAGAATATGAAACGCATTCCGGTCCACACTCGGGTCGACCCGGTAGAACTCTCCAATGGAATACATGACTTCCATGTATGAGTTCAGATTTGCGAGAAGGGAGTCGGTAATGTCGCTTGATTGCCTTTCAAATACCAACTGCGCTCTTTTCCACTCTTCCTCACGGACGTTGAGAAAAACGGCAATGGTAAGAACGAACGCGATAAGAACCGGGATAATGACGAAAAGCCGGTTACGCAGCCGGGATTTGCTCATTTCGAAACTGCAGGCTGAAGTCAGCGGGATACACACAAGCACGCCCAGCGAATTGCCCGACCACCATGTTCCCCAGAACGGCAGCCAACTCTCGGGACGGATCGTACCTGTAAGCAATAGGACGGCGACGCCTGTGGTAGCGCTTATGACACATGCAACAGGACCTCCGAGAAGCATTAACTTCACCACGTCGTGCATGCGGTTCAGGGAGACCGGAAACCTTACGGCCTTAAGGATCAGAAATGCTCCGGCGAGAGCTTGCAGGGAGGCCCCGGAGGCCATTGCGGCAGATTGAAGGAACATCTCGGACGCGGGCAAGGCTCCGGCTGCATCGGACCAGTGCAAAAAATGCAGCAAAAAGGAGCCTGCGAAGACTCCCGGCCAGACGCCATAGCCAAAGGCGAGAACCGCTCCCAGGGCCAACCCTGCAGGGAGCCATATCGGCGACGCATAGGCGTGCGGCGAGGCCAGGGGGATAGACAGCTTGCCTGCAAAGAAATAGACTGCGGCGAGTCCGACTATTCTGATGAGCCAAGCTGACAGGGAGATTCCCGTCCGTGATTCGCCCATGGTTTTTCCTAGTTCTCCACATTTATGTTCGGAGGCACCGGCGGCATAAGAAAGAAAAATTTGGCTCCTTTCCCTTCGCCTTCACTTTCGGCCCAGATCTTTCCGCCATGCAGCTCCACCATGCTTCTGGTAAGCGAAAGTCCTAACCCTGTGCCCTGAAACCGACGGCTAAGAGAGCTTTCTGCCTGCTCAAACGGATAGAAAATACGCTGGAGGTCCTGCTCTTTGATGCCGATGCCCGTATCCGCGATGGAAACTTGTACAAAGCTGCCGGCCAATTCCGCCTCCATGCGCACTCTTCCCCCGTCCGGCGTAAATTTTACCGCATTCGCGAGAAGATTATAGATTATTTGCTTGAGCTTACGCTCATCGGCAATGATGCTCGCAGGAATCTCCTTTACTTCGTATGAGAGCTGTATGTTGTGTTTCGAGGCTTTTTCCTTGAGAATGGTCAAACCGCGTGAGAGGAGTTCGGGCAGTGGGACCTCCGAGAGTTCGAGTTCGAGTTTGCCGACTTCTATCTTGGTCAAGTCCAGAATGTCATTTATGAGTAGAAAGAGATCCCGGGCGCCATGCAGCACTTCGCCCAGGTATTCTTCCTGCTCGGGTGTGAGGTCGCCGCATTGTTTGTCCAGGATGAACTCGGTAAATCCCATGATCACGTTAAGAGGCGTGCGCAGCTCATGACTCATATTTGCAAGGAAATCACTTTTGGCCACATTGGCGGCCCGGGCTTGACCTGCCATGTCTTTGGCGCTCTCGATAGCGCTATTGAGTTGTCGATTGATCTCCTCCAGTTCCGTTTTAGAATGCCTCAACGCCTCTTCGGCTTTCCCGCGCTCCGTGATTTCCTGATGAAGGTTGTCATTTGCTTTTTGCACATTCTTGAGAAGTTCCATATTTTCGAACCTCAGGGCTATAGCAGAGGTGATAGTGTCATTGTGGTTGAATGAAATGCGAAGAATTGAAATCAGGTAAACAATGAGTAGAAAACCCAAAGTATATCCAAATTGCCCCTTTTCCATACCGCAGCGGATGGAATAGAGCACCATGACCGGTCCCGCCCACGCAGTGGTGGCCAACCTGATGGAAGAATGGGACACCGTAACGATCGACGTAGCGCTGGTCAGTGCAATAAGAAAAAGCGATATGAGCACCAGGTTGCCGGCGGGAAAGATCATGAAGGCAGAGAGCCCCCACGCTGTCCCGGAGATAAAGACCGAGGTCAGATAGATATTTTTCCAGAACTCCCCGGCAAACAGTCCTTCCCGTACTTTGCGGAATTCATGGTAGAACGCGACCCTGGCGACGGCGATGGCCAGGATCATCAGCACCCATACAAGAGCTTGGGTATGAGGAACGATGTCGCGCACCGTATAGGAGAGAACAAGCGCAACGATGAAAGAGGCCGCCTGCAGCGTCGGGACCTGTTGCATTGCAAGGCATACTTGTTCCCTCAAGATGGCGTCCTTAAGGTTTTTCTCCATCAGATCAGGTCCATTTCCGGATCACTTCGAGAACATTTTCACGCCTGATTGGCTTTGGAATGTAATCGTTCATCCCGGCGCCAAGGCAGTTTTCCCGATCGCCTTTCATGGCGTTGGCCGTCATGGCAATTATGGGGATATTGTCAAACCCCTTTTCTCTAATGGCTTTTGTCGCCCTCAAACCATCCATTTCCGGCATCTGGACGTCCATAAGAATCAAATCGAAAAGTTCCGGGGAATTGGTATACTTCGCAACCGCTTCGTATCCGTTCCGGGCCGCATCCACTCTAAATCCCGCTTTGGTGAGCACGAGAGTTGTGAGTTTGAGGTTGGCGGGGTTGTCTTCTGCAAGGAGGATTCGTAATCCATTCTTGCTGCCGGCGCCGGGAGCGGATTGCGAAATGATGGCGTGCTGCTCGATCCCTGCCGGCGACTCGCTTTTGGTCCCGATCAATCGCGCCACCATTTCCATAAGCTTTTTCCGGGATGCGGGCTTGACGAGAAATCCGTTAAACCCGGCCTCAATGCAGCTACTGGAGCCATGTCCCACAGATGAGGAATAGGCCAGCAATGCCATCTCAGCTATCCCGGACTTCTGACCTCGAATTTGTCCGGCCACTTCATAGCCGCTCACATCAGGCATGCAGATGTCAATTATGGCGAGACTATAGGAGTCTTCCGAATCGTATGCACCGAGCAGGGCGGGCAAGATATCCCGCGGTCCCGCGACTGCGGTGACCCGCACTCCGGCCTGATTCAGAATATGTTTCAGTATCTCCAGATTGTTCGCGTTATCGTCGGCAACCAGGACTCTCGCTCCTGCAAAAGAAAGCATTGGAGCGATGTCGCTTTTCTTCTGAGTCCCGGCTCTTTCAAACCAGGCGGTAAAATGGAAAACCGATCCCTCGCCGAGCGTGCTTTGCGCTGTAACATCCCCTCCCAGCAGATGGGATATCTGCTTGCAGATTGTCAGCCCCAGGCCGGTTCCCTCATATTTGCGGGTATTAAAGCCGTCTGCCTGTTGAAACGCTTCAAAGATCTTCTCCAGTTTGTCATGCGCCACTCCAACGCCGGTATCCCGAATGGAGGCGCGCAGTTTCACCCGGAGATCCTGTTCCTCTTCAACGCCAATAGAAAGCTCGATTTCACCCGATTCGGTAAACTTGGTGGCGTTGCCCATCAGATTCACCAGGACCTGGCGAAAACGCCCCGGGTCGCCCTTGATGTATTCCGGAACATCGTCGCCGATCCGGCAGATGATTTCCACCGGCTTGTCATTGATCTTTGGCCTTATCAGTTCGCAGACCTCGTAGGCGATTGTTTCCGGATCGAATTCAACAGATTCAAGAGTCATCCGGCCGGCTTCGATCTTCGAGAAATCCAAAATGTCGTTGAGCAGTTGCAGAAGAGCCTCTCCGCTATTTTTTATGGTTTTCGCATAATCGGCCTGCTCATCCTCGAGGTCCGTATCCAGAAGGATGTCCGTAAAACCGATGACCGCGTTCATGGGTGTCCGTATCTCATGGCTCATTCTGGCCAGAAACTCGCTCTTGGCGGTATTGGCCAACCTGGACTGCTCGACCAAGTAGTTGGCGCGGGTGATGGCTTCTTTTAACTGATAATTTGAAAATTCCAGATCGGTCAGCGCGGATTGCAAAGCATCTTCCGTTCGCCGGCGTTCGATGATTTCAGACTTGAGATTGGCATTCAAGACCGACAGCTCGACCGTCCGCTCCTGAACGCGCGCCTCCAATGCGGCATATGCTCCGTTCAAGGCCGCTTCCGCCTTCTCCCGCTCAATGCTTCTCGTTTCCACTAGAGAGGCCATTTCGTCGAAAGATTGGGCCAAAAGACCGACCTCATCGCAGGTGTGAGACAAGCGCGTTCGCGTACTCAACTCGCCGTCGCCGAATCTCTTTGCAACCGTGACCAAATGTTTGATTGGCCTGACGAAGGCGGAGTTTCCGAAAACCCACGCGGCAAACAGCCCGACAAAGGCTGCAATCCCGAGAATCGATAAATTCCAAAACATCTGGATATCGGCTTTGTGGAATATCTGATTTTTCCCGAGACCGACAAGCATATACATGTAAGGAGAGAAATCTTGATGGAGCCGTAGCTGCTTGAAAGCATAAACCCTGTTAATACCATCCTGGGAAAGCCTGTCAAAAATTCCCTTCTCCGAGCCACTGGATATCAGTTTGAAGGTATGGTCGGCGATAGGCACGCCCGGAGCAATCCCCTCCTTTTCGGGATACCTGTAAAGGCGGACCCCCTTATGGTCCGTGATGGCTATGGCGCAATCCTCAGGCAAGTTGACCTTAGATACGAATCGTGCATACTCATTCAGATTAAAGCTCGCAATAACTACTGCAATAAGGTTCTTATTGTCATCGAACACCGGGTATGCGAAATTTAACGCTAGAATATTGCTGATCCTTCCTACGACGTATTCACCAACGGAAAAGTCCAGCGTACTTATTGCCTCCTTTAAATATTTCCGGTATGCCAGATTTATACTACCGGGTTCGAACGGCATGGAAGCGGCAAAGACCTCCCCATCCGGTGTTACAGCCAGTATGGCAGCATAGAACGGATAACGATCGTGCATTTCACGGAAAAGAGCGCTACATGCCTCGGAATTCAAACTCCGCACCTCAGGAAACTGCGCCAGAGTGCTGAGCATTACTTTCGTTGAGGTTGCAATTTGTTCCTGCTGTGCTGCCAGGCTCTGGACCAGCAGCAGAGCACTGTTTTCCGCCTTTCGGATTTCATCTTTTCGGTGGCTTAACCCGGATGTGACAATGATCCCGAATGCGGGCAAAAAGATGATCAGCAGCAAGAACAGTAACTTCCCGCGAATAGACCACGGCCTGATGATTCCGAAACGGCTGTCCATTTCTCTTTGCTCACAGTTAGCGTGATTCTTTTTCACGGGTCGGCTCCGGTTCGGCTCCGGCTCGCCCTTAATGCGCCTATCTTTTATTCGGAATAGGGACGGCCTATCTTTAACGTAAAAAAGGATTGAAGCGGGGAGCAGGGAGCAGGAGCGGTTTGTTTCAAGCTGCCAACCTATTTTCCCTGGAGGCAAACCCTCGAGGACCCCATCGACCGAAATCCTCAAATGGTTCATCTCATCGGCAATGTGTTCCCGCAAATTCGCATCCTGTTTCGAAAAAGACTTTTGACAGGAGTAACAGGATTAACAGGAACACAACGCGCCAGAGACGAGCTTATCCCGGCCGGGATTTGAACGGAGCTTGTTATAAAGAGGCGCGCGGGTACCGGCGACTGCAGGATATAAGAGATATCTTGCACTTTAAATCGACAGGGGCAAGTTCATTGAACTCACCCCTGTTTATCGGGTTGGCTTAGAATTGTGAACTCTCAGGATCGTCAAAAGGGATGACCTGATCGGGGCTGGGTTCCTGTTTGCCGAAACGGGCCCGATCTTTTCCATTAGCGCCGGCATTCCGGCTTCTCCCTTTGGCCGGCAATGCCCGTGCTGTTTTTTGGGCCGCTCCGCTCGGGGTTCTTGCACCTTTCTCCGGCCCGGCATGCTCCCGGGACCGATTGCCGTTCTTCCCCCCTACGAGCGTAACCAATCCCCCTACAAATCCTTTCATCCGCGTGGCCTGAGCATTCATTTCCTCGGATGCCGCAGCCGATTCTTCGGCATTGGCGGCATTTTGCTGGACCACCTTATCCATCTCGCTCACAGCCTTGTTCACCTGCTCTATGCCCTGGGCTTGCTCCTGAGAGGCGGCGGAAATTTCGCCGATAAGTTCGCCGGACTTGCCAACGCTTGCCGTCACCTCACCAAATTCCTGTTCAGTCTTCACTACCAGTTCCGACCCTTCTTTGACTTTCTTAACCGTACTTTCTATAAGGTCGGCAGTGTTTCTTGCAGCTTCCGCAGCCCTCAGCGCAAGATTTCTGACCTCGTCGGCCACCACCGCGAATCCTGCCCCGGCTTCTCCGGCCCGGGCGGCTTCCACCGCCGCGTTGAGAGCAAGCAGATTTGTCTGAAAGGCGATTTCGTCAATTGTTTTGATGATTTTGGAAGTCTCTTCGCTTGCCCTGGATATCTCTCCCATTGAGGTTGTCAGACTCCCCATTGATTTACTGGCCTTTGCCACGGTGTTTTTGGTTTCCGCCATCAACTGATTGGCGTGACTTGCGTTGTCCGCATTCTGTTTGGTCATTGAGGACATCTCTTCAAGAGACGAAGAGGTCTCCTCGATGGCTGCCGCCTGCTCGGATGCTCCTTCCGCAAGCTGCTGGCTCGAGATCGAAACCGCATCGGCCGCCGAGGCGATCTGATCGGCAGTATCGGAAAGGCCGTCCACCGCCCAGGTGATCGGCTTGGAGATCCTCCTGCCAAGAAATAATACAGCCCCTGCGATCACAGTCAGGAGAATAAAACCAATGAGAACCATTTTCTTCTGCATGGTCCGTATCGGCGTCAATACCTCATCTACGGGTTCCGTTGCCAGTATGCTCCATCCCGTCAGTTGGACCGGAGCATATCCACCCATTCTCCTGGCGCCATTCAGGGTATAGTCACTCACCCCGGACTCTCCCGCCAGGATAGCTTTGGTTATCTTCTCCATCCCCTGCACCGTCTTCAAGTCGAGCTTTAGAATAAGCTCCCTGTTAGGGTGGGCTATCGTGATGCCGTGTTGATCGACCATGCCCGCGTATCCTGATTTTCCCACCTTGACCTTCGTTACTGCCTCTATCAGATAATCGACTTTCAAGATTGCAGCGAGGACCCCCACTACTTCTTTTTGCTCAGAAAATATGGGGGCGGCAATGGCTACGATCGGTTTCCCTGAGCCCTTGGAATTGGTCACGTCGCCGATGGTGTATTTACCTTGCTTTGCGAGCTTGAAGTACTCTCGCTCACCAATGTTTATTCCCTTGTTCCTGCCACCCAGGCTGTCTGCGATCGTAACCCCGTTCAGGTCCATGACGACAAGCGCCTCGTAGTTTTCACCTATGTGGCTCTGCGTATTCGAAAGTTTTCGGTTAAGGCTTTCTATCTGGGCCGATGCGCTTTCTATTCCCTCTTTTGCTACCTTAGTGGCCGTGTCGACGGCGTTATTGCCGACCGCGATCTCTTTGACCATATTCATCTCTTGCTTGAGCGTTATCTGGACCAGCTCCGCAATGTCCTGAGCCGTTTTTTGCACCAGGTCCTTTGAGCTGGCCTCAATTTCGGTCGAGGTGTCAATTGTTGAGACAATACCCATAGATAAGACGGAGATGAGCACGATCGCAATTCCACCGAACACTAACTTTTGAGTAAGAGTGAGCCGCTTCATTTGAATTCCCTTTGTTTGAATGTGGTAAGAAGGCATGTAGATTGCGTACAATATTCCGGATTATGGACAAGAAAGAGAGCTTGCGTTGGCTTCGATCGGTCTCGCCACGCACACAACCGCTCCGTTTCGCTGTATTTTCTTTTCTCTTGTTCAGATTACCCGTCCAGTCTTGTTGTGCAGGCAAAAAAACGATTGGACCCGGCACCGGATCGAATCTCTTGCCGTCCTCAGTCCCTAAAATTCTTATTCTTTCTTTCAATATTTCCTCTTTTGACCATCTCACCTTTCGAGAAGGTCTTGAAGGATTAGATCGGCAGTAAGGATTCCTATCTGAAGTGATTTCTTCTGAATGATTCAGGGTTGTTCAAGAATTTTCAGCGGGTAGGGAAGACGCTAAGGGGCGGCGGTTCTTCGGGGGGGTTCCTGCAGGTAGTCGGCGTCGATGGCGAGCAGGTAATAGTAATGAGATGTCTTACACTTTAAATGGACAGGGGCGAGTTCATTGAACTCACCCCTGCTTATCGGGTTGGCTTAGAATTGTGAGATCTCAGAAATCGTCAAAAGGGATGACCTGATCGGGGCTGGGTTCCCGTTTGCCTAAGTGGGACCGATCCTTTCCATCAGCACCGGCATTCGGGTTTCTCCCTTTGACCGGGAACGCCTGCGCTGTTTTTTTGACCGCTTCAATCAGGGTTTTTGCACCTTTCGCCGGCCCGGCATACTCTTGGGTGCGATTGCCGTTCCCGCCCCCTACGAGCTTAACCAGCCCTCCCACGAACTCTTTCATCCGCGTGGCCTGGGCATTCATTTCCTCGGATGCCGCAGCCGATTCTTCGGCATTGGCGGCATTTTCCTGTACCACCTTATCCATCTCGCTCACGGCCTTGTTCACCTGCTCGATGCCCTGGGCCTGCTCCTGAGAGGCGGCAGAAATTTCGCCGATCAGTTCGCCGGACTTGCCAACGCTTGCCGTCACCTCGCCAAATTCGTTTTCTGTCTTCTTTACCAGATCCGAACCTTCTTTGACTTTCTTGACCGTGCTTTCTATGAGGTCAGCGGTGTTTTTTGCAGCTTCCGCAGCCCTGAGCGCAAGATTCCTCACCTCGTCGGCGACCACCGCGAATCCTGCGCCGGCTTCTCCCGCCCGGGCGGCTTCCACCGCCGCATTGAGAGCAAGCAGATTTGTCTGGAAGGCGATTTCGTCAATCGTTTTGATGATTTTGGAAGTCTCTTCACTTGCCTTGGATATCTCTCTCATGGAGAGTGTCAGATTTCCCATCGATTGACTGGCCTTTGCCACCGTGCTCTTGGTTTCGGTCATCAACTGATTGGCATGACTTGCGTTATCCGCATTCTGTTTGGTCATCGAGGACATCTCCTCAAGAGACGAGGAGGTCTCCTCGATGGCTGCCGCCTGCTCGGACGCCCCTTCCGCTAGCGTCTGGCTCGAGTGCGAAACCGCATCGGCTGCCGAGGCGATCTGATCGGAGGCATCGGAAAGACCCACCACCGCCCAGGTGATCGGCTTGGAGATCTTCCTGCCAACAAAGTATACAGCCCCCGCGATCACAGTCAGGAGAATAAAACCAATGAGAGCCATCTTCTTCTGCATGGCCCGTATCGGCGTCAATACCTCATCCAGGGGTTCTGTTGCCAGCACGCTCCATCCTGTCATTCGGACCGGAGCATATCCCCCCATCTTCTTCACCCCATCCAGGATGTATTCACTCACCCCGGACTCTCCCGCCAGGATGCCTTTAGTTATGTTCTCCATTCCCTGCGTTGACTTCAAGTCGAGCTTTAGAATAAGCTCCCGGTTAGGGTGGGCTATCGCGATGCCCTTTTGATCGAACATGCATGCATATCCGGATTTTCCCACCTTGACTTTCGTTACTGCATCTATCAGGTAATCTACCTTCAAGACTACAGCGAGGACTCCCACTACTTCTTTTTGCTCAGAAAATATGGGGGCGGCAATCGCTACGATTGGTTTCCCAGAGTACTTGGAAATGGCCACATCGCCGATGTTATATTTACCCTGCTTTGCCAGCTTGAAGTACTCTCGCTCACCAAGGTTTATTCCCTTGTTCCTGCCACCCAGGCTGTCTGCGATCTCAACCCCGTTCAGGTCCAGGACGATAATTGCCTCGTAGTTTTCACCTATGTGGCTCTGTGTATTCGAAAGTTTTCGGTTAAGGCTTTCAATATGGGCCGCTGCGCTTTCTATTCCCTCTTTTGCCACTTTAGTAGCCATATCGACGGTGCTATTGCCGACCGCGATCTCTTTGACCATATTCATCTCTTGCTTGAGCGCGATCTGGACCAGCTCCGCAATATCCTGAGCAGTTTTTTGCACCTGACTCTTTGAGCCGGCCTCGATTTCGGCCGAGGTATCAATCGTTGAAACAATACCCATGGATAAGACGGAGATGAGTACAATCGCAATTCCACCGAATACTAACTTTTGAGTGAGCGTAAGTTGCTTCATTTGAGTTCCCTTTGGTTGAATTCCTCGTGATTGAATGTGGTAAGAAGGCATCTAAACTTCATCCAATATTGCCGTTTCGAACAACAAAGAGAGCTTGCGCCGGCTTCGAGCGGTCTCGCCATGCGCGCAACCGCTCCGTGTCGTTGTATTTTCTTTTCTCTTGTTCAGATTACCCGCCTGGTCTCGTTGCGCGGGCAAAAAATCGATTGAGCCCGGCACCGGGTCGATATCACGAATCTTTTGCCTTCCTCAGTCCCTAAAATTCTTATTCTTTCTTTCAATATTTCATCTCTTGACCGTTTCTACTTTCGAGAAGGTCTTGAAGGATCAGATCGGCAGTAAAGATTCCTATCTGAAGTGATTTCTTCTAAGAGATTCAGGGTTGCTCAAGAATTTGCAGCAGGCAGGACCAATGATCGCCGAATAAAAACACGGGGCAATTCGACGGCTCCAATACTTCAAATCTGCAGGGGCGAGTTCATTGAACTCACCCCTGCTTATCGGGTTGGCTTAGAATTGTGAGATCTCAGCATCGTCAAAAGGGATGACCTGATCGGGGCTGGGTTCCCGTTTGCCTAAGTGGGACCGATCCTTTCCATTAGCACCGGCATTCCGGTTTCTCCCTTTGACCGGGAACGCCTGCGCTGTTTCTTTGACCGCTCCAATCAGGGTTTTTGCACCTTTCGCCGGCCAGGCATGCTCCTGGGTCCGATTGCCGTTCCTGCCCCCTACGAGCTTAACCAGCCCTCCCACGAACTCTTTCATTCGCGTGGCCTGGGCATCCATTTCCTCGGATGCCGCAGCCGACTCTTCGGCATTGGCGGCATTTTCCTGTACCACCTTATCCATCTCACTCACAGCCTTGTTCACCTGCTCGATACCCTGGGCCTGCTCCTGAGAAGCGGCAGAGATTTCGCCGATCAGTTCGCCGGACTTGCCAACGCTTGCCGTCACCTCGCCAAATTCGTTATCTGTCCTCTTTACCAGTTCCGAACCTTCTTTGACTTTCTTAACCGTGCTTTCTATGAGGTCGGCGGTGTTTTTCGCAGCTTCCGCAGCCCTGAGCGCAAGATTCCTGACCTCGTCCGCGACCACCGCGAATCCTGCCCCGGCTTCTCCGGCCCGGGCGGCTTCCACCGCCGCATTGAGAGCAAGCAGATTCGTCTGGAAGGCGATTTCGTCAATCGTTTTGATGATTTTGGAAGTCTCCTCGCTTGCCCTGGATATTTCTCTCATCGAGATTGTCAGATTTCCCATCGATTGACTGGCCCTTCCTACGGTGCTCTTGGTTTCCGCCATCAACTGATTGGCCTGACTTGCGTTATCCGCATTCTGCTTGGTCATCGAGGACATCTCTTCAAGAGACGAGGAAGTCTCCTCAATGGCTGCCGCCTGCTCGGATGCCCCTTCCGCAAGCGTCTGGCTGGAGACGGAAACCGCGTTGGCTGCCGAGGCGATCTGATCGGAGGCATCGGAAAGGCCTGCCACCGCCCAGGTGATCGGCTTGGAGATCCTCCTGCCGAGAAATAATACAGCCCCTGCGATCACGGTCAGGAGAATAAAACCAATGAGAGCCATTTTCTTCTGCATGGCTCGTATAGGCGCCAACACCTCATCTACGGGTTCTGTAGCCAGTATGCTCCATCCCGTCAGTTGGACCGGAGCATATCCACCTATTCTCTCCGACCCACCCAGGATATAGTCACTCACCCCGGACTCTCCCGCCAGGATAGCTTTGGTTATCTTCTCCATTCCCTGCACCGTCTTCAAGTCGAGTTTGAGAATAAGCTCCCGGTTAGGGTGAGCTATCGTGATGCCGTTTTGATCGACCATGCCCGCAAATCCCGATTTCCCTACCTTGACTTTCGTCACCGCGTCTATCAGGTAATCGACTTTCAAGACTACAGTGAGGACCCCCACTACATCCTTTTGCTCAGAAAATATGGGGGCGGCAATCGCTACGATCGGTTTACCCGAGCCCTTGGAATTGACCACGTCGCCGATGGTGTGTTTACCCTGCTTTGCGAGCTTGAAATACTCGCGATCGCCGGCTTGGACTCCCTTGAGTTTGCCGCCCACGCTATCGGCAAAGACAACTCCCTGTAGGTCTAGGGCCACGATAGCCTCGTAGTTTTCACCTATGCGGGCCTGCGTATTCGCAAGCTTTCGCTGAAGGCTCTCGATCTGGGCGGCCGCGCTTTCTACGCCGTCTTTTGTCATTTTGGTCGCCGCATCGACGGCATTATTGCCGGCCGCGATCTCTTTGACCGTATTCATCTCTTGCTTGAGCGCGATCTGGACCAGCTCCGCAATGTCCTGAGCAGTTTTTTGCACCTGGTTCTTTGAGCCGGCCTCGATTTGGGCCGAGGTGTCAATTGTTGAGACAATGCCCATGGATAAGACGGAGATGAGCACAATCGCAATTCCACCGAATACTAACTTTTGAGTGAGAGTGAGCTGTTTCATTTGAATTCCCTTTGTTTGAATGTGATAAGAAGGCATCTGTACTTCATCCAATATTGCGGTTTCGAAAAATAAAGAGAGCTTGCGCCGGCTTCGAGCGGTCTCGCCGCAGACACAACCACTCAGTATTGTAGTATTTTCTTTTCTCTTACACGGATTCTTGTCTGATCTTCCGGTCCAAGTAATGCAGAGTTGCGTCCAAATCGGGGGCTAACGATCAACTTGCCCCCTCAAATTCATTACAGGATCTTGTTGAATTGTCGATCGTGAGTGCGTACAGCGCTGCGCTCCCTCTCGTCTGCGATTGAGCCGCGCGACAGTGCTGCAGGGGCGGGACTTATATCCACCCGGTCTTGAACGCAACTGGTATGGAAACATGGATTGGGTTCGGTACGCTCGGTACAAGATCGATATCATGAATCTCTCGCCATCTTGAGTTACCAAAATCTTTATTATTCCAAATAGTTTTTCTCTTGACTTTTTCTACTTTAAAAAAGGTCTTGGATGATTAGATCGGCAGGCAGGATTCCTATCTAAAATGATTTCTTCTAAGAGGTTCAGAATTGCTTAAGAAATTTTGCACAGATATCTGGAATGATCGTGCAGAAAAACACAGGAGGATTCAGCGGCTCCAGATCAGAACCCGGGCGGCTGTTTGGGCGAGCCGAACCCAATGCTGTTAACTTAAGCATATTGGTTGGTATGGGCACAGTTATATGGCCACGAACACGAAGAGAAAAACGTCCAGATAAAAATAAACGAAATTCCTGATAACAGTACCAGGAAAACTAATCCGGATAGCACTTTAGCGCGCTCCCGACTGATGTGCAGCAGCACACGAAGAGAACGAAGCCCTTGAAGGGAGCCGTCCCTGGATCTCGACAGATGTCCATGAGATGGCAACTCATCAAAACCTGGCAATTTTCTTGAATTAACGGCATTGGGCCGAACCAACCGATAGAGGGCAAGACCCGCGGCTGCAATAACAACCGAGGATGCACCCGCGAGCAGCTTCCTTCTAAGGGGCAGCGGTTCCGCGGCGGGTCCGGCAGGTAGCCGGCCTTGATCGCGAACAGGTAGTAGTAAAAGATGTCTTATACTTTAAATCTGCAGGGGCGAGTTCATTGAACTCCCCCCTGCTTATCGGGTTGGCTTAGAATTGTGAGATCTCAGCATCGTCAAAAGGGATGACCTGATCGGGGCTGGGTTCCCGTTTGCCTAAGTGGGAACGATCCTTTCCATTAGCACCGGCATTCCGGTTTCTCTCTTTGACCGGGAACGCCTGCGCTGTTTTTTTGACCGCTCCAATCAGGGTTTTTGCACCTTTCGCCGGCCCGGCATACTCTTGCGTGCGATTGCCGTTCCCGCCCCCTACGAGCTTAACCAGCCCTCCCACGAACTCTTTCATCCGCGTGGCCTGGGCATCCATTTCCTCGGATGCCGCAGCCGACTCTTCGGCATTGGCGGCATTTTCCTGTACCACCTTATCCATCTCACTCACAGCCTTGTTCACCTGCTCGATGCCCTGGGCCTGCTCCTGAGAGGCGGCAGAGATTTCGCCGATCAGTTCGCCGGACTTCCCAACGCTTGCGGTCACCTCGCCAAATTCGTTATCTGTCCTCTTTACCAGTTCCGAACCTTCTTTGACTTTCTTAACCGTGCTTTCTATGAGGTCGGCAGTGTTTTTCGCAGCTTCCGCAGCCCTCAGCGCAAGATTTCTGACCTCGTCGGCCACCACCGCGAATCCTGCCCCGGCTTCTCCCGCCCGGGCGGCTTCCACCGCCGCGTTGAGAGCAAGCAGATTTGTCTGAAAGGCGATTTCGTCAATTGTTTTGATGATTTTGGAAGTCTCTTCGCTTGCCCTGGATATCTCTCCCATTGAGGTTGTCAGACTCCCCATTGATTTGCTGGCCTTTGCCACGGTGTTTTTGGTTTCCGCCATCAACTGATTGGCGTGACTTGCGTTGTCCGCATTCTGTTTGGTCATTGAGGACATCTCCTCAAGAGACGAGGAGGTCTCCTCGATGGCTGCCGCCTGCTCGGATGCTCCTTCCGCAAGCTGCTGGCTTGAGTTCGAAACCGCATTGGCTGCCGAGGCGATCTGATCGGAGGCATCGGAAAGACCCACCACCGCCCAGGTGATCGGCTTGGAGATCTTCCTGCCAACAAAGTATACAGCCCCCGCGATCACAGTCAGGAGAATAAAACCAATGAGAGCCATCTTCTTCTGCATGGCCCGTATCGGCGTCAACACCTCATCCAGGGGTACGGTTGCCAGCACGCTCCATCCCGTCAGTTGGACCGGAGCGTATCCGCCTATTCTCTCCGCCCCACCCAGGGCATATTGACTCACCCCGGACTCTCTCGCCAGGATAGCTTTCGTTAACTTCTCCATCCCCTGCACCGTCTTCAAGTCGAGTTTGAGAATAAGTTCCCGGTCAGGGTGAGCAATCGTGATACAGTTTTGATCGACCATGCCTGCAAATCCCGATTTTCCTACCTTGACTTTCGTTACTGCGTCTATCAGGTAATCGACCTTCAAGATTATAGCGAGGACCCCCACTACTTCCTTTTGCTCCGACAGTATGGGGCCGGCGAGCTGTACGACAGGTTTTCCCGTGCCCTTGGATTTAGACACGTCGCCTATGTTGAATTTACCCTGCTTTGCGAGCTTGAAATACTCCCGATCTGCGGCATGTATTCCAAGCTGCTTGCCGCCCTGACTATCGGCATAGACAACCCCTTGCAGGTCAAAGGCCACGATGGTTTCGTAGTTTTCACCTATGTGGGCCTGCGTATTGGCAAGCTTTCGCTGAAGGCTCTCGATCTGGGCGGCTGCGCTTTCTTTGCCGTCTTTTGTCACTTTGGTGGCAGCATCGACGGCATTGTTGCCGACCGCGATCTCTTTGACCATATTCATCTCTTGCTTGAGCGCGATCTGGACCAGCTCCGCAATGTCCTGAGCGGTTTTTTGCACCTGACTCTTTGAGCTGGCCTCGATTTCGGCCGCGGTATCAATTGTTGAAACGATACCCATGGATAAGACAGAGATGAGCACGATCGCAATTCCACCGAACACTAACTTTTGAGTAAGAGTGAGCTGTTTCATTTAAATTCCCTTTGTTTGAATTCCTCGTGGTTGAATGTGGTAAGAAGGCATCCGGACTTCATCCAATATTGCGGTTCTGAACAATAAAGAGAACTTGCGCCGGCTTCGATCGGTTTCGCCGCAGACACAACTGCTCAATATTGAAGTATTTTCTTTTCTCTTACACGGATTCTCGTATGGTCTCCTTGTCCAGGTAATACGGAGTTGCGTCCAAATCGGGGGCTAACTATCAACTTGCCCCCACAAACTCATTTACAGGATTTTGCGAATTGTCCGATCGGGAAGGCATACAGCGCTGCGCTCCCCCATCCCTGCGATTGAGCAGTGCGGCAATGTCGCAGGGGCGGGATTTATCCCCGCCCGGTCTTGAACGCAACTGGTATGAAAACATGGATCGGGCTCGGTACGCTCGGTACAAGATCGATATCATGAATCTGTTGCCATCTTCAGTTGCCAAAATTTTTATTCTTCCAAATAGTTTTCCTCTTGACCCTTTCTACTTTCAAAGGGTCTTGAAGGATTAGATCGGCAGGCAGGATTGCTACCTGAACTGATTTTTTCTAAAAAAATTCAGGGTTGCTCAAGAATTTACAGCAGATATCGGGAATGATCGGTGAAGAAAAACCCGGGGGATTTAACGGCTCCAGGTCAGAACCTGGGCGGCTGTTTGGGCGATCCGAACCAGCCAGTAGGGGGCAAAACCAGCGGCTACAATAACAACCGCGGATGCACCCGCAAGCAGCTTTTTTGGAATAGAGACGCTGAGGGGCGGCAGTTCTTCGGCGGGTTCCAGCAGATAGGCGGCCTTGATCACGAGCAGGTAATAGTAAAGGGATATAACCACGTTTATCATGGCGATGATAACCAGCGCTGTATAACCTTTTTCGATGGCCGCCACAAAAACGAGGAATTTTCCTGCAAATCCTATTGTAGGTGGAATACCGGCAAGGCTGAAAAGAGATACCATAAGGGCCAGGGCCATGATTGGAGATCGCCTGTGCAGCCCCGCCAGTTCTTCTATCTGCAGATTGCGGCCATCTGAAGCAAGTTCCACAATCACCATAAAAGCGGTGAATTCCATCAACAGCAACGCAAGCGCATAGAATATCGCGCCTGAATATCCCGCAGGACTTAAGACCAGTATCCCGAGCAACACATAGCCGGAATGCGCTATTGTCGAGAACGCGAGAAGCCTTTTGATGTCTTTTTGCGCAATGGCGGCAAGGTTGCCCAGGGTCATTGAAACAACCGACAGGATCACCAGGCAGTGAACCAGGTAGACGCTGCCCTGCCCCGCAAAGGCCGTTATCCGCAGGATCACGGCAATTGCCGCTACTTTGGATGCCGTCGCGATGTATGCCGCCACCTGGTTTGCAGCTCCCTGGTAGGTATCGGGCGCCCAGAAATGAAAAGGAAATATCGCCAGTTTGAAAAAGAACCCGGCAAGGGTGAACAACACGCCGATTATCACACCCGGCTGGTTAATCATCCCCGGCAGCACGCCCGCCATATCGGTAAGGTAGATTGTCCCCGACATTGAATAGAGAAGAGCCATTCCGAAAAGCATTACCGCAGAGGAGAAACTCCCCACCAGAAAATATTTTATTCCAGCCTCCAGCCCGAAACTCTGGTTTTGCCTCAGTGCAACCAGGATGTAGAGGGAATAGCTCGCAACCTCCAGCGATATGTAAATCGAGAGCAGATGGTCGGCGCTGACCAGCAGCATGAGCGCCAGTGTGCAGGTAAACAGCAGGAAATAGAACACATGGTGGCGCCGCTCCCTTATATCGGTCATATCGCCGCATATGCAGATAATCAAGAAAAGCCCCAAGGCGAGCAGCACTTTGAAGACCTGCGAGAAAATGTCCAACCTGAATGCTTTTATGAAAAGATAGCCCTGCGAGCCGGTCGAAACGAGGCAGACCAGTATTCCCACCGAGGCAAGGAAAAGAGCCGTGAGATGATCGCGCCCGGGATTTGGCTCGGCTACAAAAGAGAGCAGCAGGAACAACAGACCTGCGGCAAAGTAGAATATTTCAGGGCCGGCATTTGTCCAATTCATCTAAGCAATCCATTCATAAACGGAACCGATGCAGTCCGGATAATGTCGAAAAGGAAAGAAGGGTAGAATCCAACGATCAACAGGACCGCAGCGAGTATTATCCGGGGAATTCCAAGCGACAGCGTTATATCCGGCAATTTCGCGAAGCGTTCGTTTTCAGGGCCGTAGAAGGTCCGTTGCACGACGCGCAGCATGAAGAGAGCGGATATAACGAGAGCGAGCACCGCAATTATTCCGAGAACGGGATAAGTTCTGAAAGCGGCGACAAAGACCACGAGTTCGCCCCAAAAAGGCGCCAGACCCGGAACACCGATACCCGCAAGGGCCGCAAAGATGAAAAACGCCGAAGCCACCGGCATGATCCTGCTGAGACCGCCAAGCTCCGGGATCAACTTCGTATGAGTCCGGTCATAGATGTAGCCGACCGAGGAAAACAGCAGGGCAGTCATAATACCGTGCCCAAACATTTGAAACACCGCGCCGTTCAGGCCTTCCACGGTGACTGTTGACAGTCCGAGGCCGACCACCCCCATGTGAGACACGCTGGAGTATCCGATAACATACTTTAGATCCGTCTGCCTCAAACCGGCAAGCACCCCGTAGATTATGCCGGTTGCGGCAAGCACGGCCATGAGATCGGCCCAGTAAACCCACCCCAGGGGACAAAGCATTATGGCTACCCGAAGAACCCCGAAAGCCCCGATCTTCATCAGCACGCCCGCGTGCACCATGCTGACTCCAGTCGGAGCTGCAACATGTCCGACCGGTGACCAGGTATGAAAAGGCCAAACGGCCGCAAGAATCCCAAATCCGAGAAAAAGAAGTATAAATGCGAACTTCTGGGCCCCCGGGCTCAATAGTCCCGGTTGCATGAGCGCTACGATCGAAAACGTGTTCAAACCGGACTTTGCGAACAGGAAAATGACGGCCGGCAGAATCAGGGCGCTCCCCGCCAGTAGATACAGGGTCAGCTTCATGGCCCCGTATTCCTTCCGGGTCGTGCCCCAAACCGCGATCAACAGGTACATCGGAAAAAGTGAGACGTCATACCAGACGAATATGAAGAAGAGGTCAAAGCTCATGAAAAGCCCGAATACGCCGGTTACCAGCAGGAAATACAGGGCGAAGAATTCCTTTACCCTTGTCTCGAGTTCCCACATGGTGAGCACGCCCGTAAAGAAGACAATGCCCGTCAGCAGCAGATTGGGCAGGCTGAATCCATCAACGGCGTTAAAATAATTGATGCCCAGAGATGGAATCCATGGGACGTTTTCGACGAACTGAAGACCGCCCAGGTTTTTGTCATAGGCCAGAAATAAAAACAGAGACAAGACCAGCGTAATCCCGGAGAAAACAGCGCTCACCTGCTTGATCAGCATCTTTCGATCCGGCGGGATCAGCACAATAGCCAGCATACCGATAACGCAGCTTAGCAGAATGGCGGAAAGATAAGGGAATGCGGCGGAAGCCATGTGCATCGCGCTGTTTCCTCAGATTATCGGAAAGAAGAAGTAAACTGCGAGAAGGACCATGACCGCGAATATTACAAGCAGCCGGTACTGAATCATTCCCGACTGCAAAAAAGCGACTATGCGGCCGCCATCAACCGTTGTCCGGCACAGTTCATCGATGCTTCGGTCAATTACCTTGTTGTCATTCTCATAGCACAGGAAAGATATTCCCCTGTCAATCACCCGGCTCACCAGTAGCCCATAAAACCGGTCGATGTACCATCGCTCGGCGAAAAGTCCGTAGAGGAGCGGAATTCTCTCCACAAAACCGATTTGCTTTGCACTGCGGCGGCCGAATTCAAACCACGCCACGGCGACTCCGGCGGCCGCAAGACACATCGCCGCCGTATGGGACCACGTAAAAGCTCCCTCTTTAGACGGGGCGCCGGCCACGACCCCGGCTTCAAGAAAATCTTTAATCGGAGTTTCAAAAAAGCCCAGAACAACTGTAATGGTCGCCAGGATAATCAGCGGGAGCGCCATGGGCCAGTAGTTGGATTCATGCCCCGCTTCGCCGTGACCGGAACCGTGAGAAACGCCTGCCGGCGCGACCGGGCCGCCGGCCTGACTTAACCCCGCTGCCTCCGGTGGCGCGCCGAACGTCCCGGAACTCTGCGCCGCACGCGGCAGCAACAGGATAAAAATCAGGCGGAAGGCATAATAGGCTGTCAGAAAAACCCCGGCCAGACCTGCCGTCAGCCAGATGGGGTTGGGCAACCGGGCAAGGGTCCCTATTATGGCCTCCTTGCTGAAATACCCGGATAAAGGCCAAAAACCGGAAAGAGCTGCAGCCGCCAAAGTCATCGAAACGATCGGGATAAGCATCCGCCTGGACCCGAGCCGGCTGAGTTCATAGACGTCGTTGGTCCCGTAGCGGTGTATGAGAACTCCCGAGCAAAGGAAGAGAAGCGCCTTGAATCCGGCGTGCGTGGTGAGATGAAAAAACCCGGCAAAATAGCCTCCCGCGCCGAGGGCCATTATCATATACCCGAGCTGGCTAATGGTCGAAAAGGCCCACACTTTCTTGATGTCCCGGCTGACCATCGCCATAGTGGACGCCAGGATCATGCTGATGGTTCCGATTGCGAGAAAGACGCTCATCGCCGTTTGCGACATGCTGAAAAAGGGGAACAGCCTCGCGAAGAGGTACACTCCGGCCGCAACCATCGTCGCCGAGTGCAGCAGCGCGCTTACGGGGGTGGGCCCTTCCATTGCGTCGGGCAGCCATGTAAGCAGAGGAAACTGCGCGCTTTTGCCGACTATTCCGCCAAAGATCAGGAGCGCCGACAGGGTAAGGACCGCAGGGGAAACGTGCGACGCTGCCTGGCCGTTTAGATCCAGGATATCGAGATTGCCCGTGTGCAGGAACAGGATCAGGAAACCGATGAAAAACGACACATCGCCCACGCGGGTCATTACGAAGGCCTTCTTGCCCGCCTGGGTGGCGCTGAACTTTTCATACCAGAAGCCGATGAGCAAATAGGACGAAAGCCCCACCAGTTCCCAGAAAACGTAGATCTGCAGTATCGTCGGGGACACGCTCAGGTTCATCATGGCCCAGGCGAAAAGTGACATGAAGGCGTAATAGCGTGTAAAGCCCGGATCACCGGCCATATAACCCAGCGAATAGACCTGCACGAGAAAGCAGATTGTGGATACGATCACGAGCATCAAGATGTTGAGATGGTCGAGCAAATAGCCAAACGGAATATCAAAACCGCTGGAGGCCAGCATCCTCACGGTGTACTGAATCGATCCGGCCATTTTCAGATGCAGCCCTAACAACGCGAGAGAACATATCAGCGAAACGGCAACGGCCCCGATCGAGATACCGGCCGAAAGCTCCGGACGCTTCCGGGTGAAGATCAATATCACCAGAAAGGAGACAAACGGCAGCAGTGTCGCCGCAAAAAGAGCCATCAGGGTCGCTGTATCAGCACTGGAGGCCACCATCTGTTTGCTTTACCTCAACAGGTTGAAATTGTTCGGGTCGAAGGAACCTGTCTGCCTGAAAGCGTAAACAATTACCGCCAGGCCAACCGACACTTCGGTTGCGGCTACCGCCAGAATGAAGAGCACGAACGTCTGGCCTTCGAGATTTTGCCAGCGCAAGGCAGCCCCCACAAAAGCTATCGATGCGGCATTGAGCATGATCTCGATTCCGAGCACGATCATGATCAGGTTGCGCCGGACCACTGCGCAAAAGACACCCAGCGCGAAGATAATACAGAAAACCACCAAAACATGACTAAACGGTACGATCATATTTTTTCCTCAACCCGGTCCTTGCGCCGGCCCATCCCAAGGTGCAGCACCCCGACGAGTGCAATCAACAACAGGGTCGAAATGACCTCAATGGAAAACCAGTGGTGCTCGAAAACATACAGGGCAAATTGTCCCGGCGCAGCCGTAAGAGTGCTCAAAGAGGCCTGCGCGCTTGAAGTCCGGAATATCATCGCTACTGCGGCGGCCAGATAGATGAGTCCAAAGGCAGCCGCCGGGACCCACTGGCTCAGTGGAAACATGACCTCTCCGGGCGACTCTACCCGGATCATCATTACCACGAACAGGAATAACACCATTATGGCACCCGCGTAGATAATCACCTCAAGGGCCGCGAGAAAGGGCGCGCCGAAAAGATAGAAAAGCATGGCGGTCCCGAAAAAAGAAACGATCAGGTACACCACGGCATGCACCATGTTGCGCCGGGTGATCGCAATGGCCGTCGCCCCTATCACCACCGCCGATATCAGATAGAATAAAAATCCATAAAACGTCATAAAGGACCCTTCGGAACACGGAGCGAGAAGCATAGCACGGAGAAGAAAAAAACTGAGTTTATTCCCGCTTCCCGCTCCCTCTCCTCTAAGGCATGTTGCTTTTTACATCGACCGGCTTTTTCTCGCCGATGTGTTCGCCTTTATCGCCGTAGTTGGTGGCCACGCCGGCGTATCTGTAGAAGTTGTAATCCTTGTCCTTCCCCTGGTGGTCGACCAGGAGGTTCTCCTTTTCGTAGACAAAAGAGAGGATGTCCTGTTTCGAGAATTCGAAATCGTTAGTGAGCTGAATTGCCGAGGTCGGGCAGGCTTCCTCGCAAAGCCCGCAGTAGATGCAGCGGGCGAAGTTGATTCGAAACCATGCCGCGTAGCGCCGTCCATCCGGCCTTTCCGCACCCTCCATCGAAATACAGTTTACGGGGCAGACCGCCGAACACAGGTAGCAGGAGACACAGCGTTCGCCGCCGTCAGGGTCCCGTGTCAGGATTATTCGTCCGCGCGCCCTGTCCGGCAGGCGCCTCTTGTATTCAGGGTACTGCTCGGTTATCGGTTTGCGAAAAAGATGAATAAATGTTGTGGCAAAACCCGAAACCAGCGCTCTTGTCGCCTCCCAGACCGATTCCATTACCGATTTTTCCTCCGGCTCACGGACACATTGCAAGGTTGGGTTAAAGCGCGCTCAGGGGTAGACATTTAACAATCCCAGCGCACCCGTTACCAGGATATTCACAAGGGACAGCGGTATAAGGACCTTCCATCCCAGGACCATGAGCTGATCGTACCTGAGCCGGGGAAGCGTGCCCCGAACCCAGATCATGAATAAAGCAGCCAGAATCATCTTTATAAAGAGCCAGACAAACGGAGGCAAAAACGGTCCGTGCCAGCCGCCCAGGAAGAGGACCGCCAGAAGGCCCCCGAAGACCATCATGTGAACGTATTCGCCAAGGAAAAAAAGGCCGAACCGCATGCCGCTGTATTCGGTGTGGTATCCGGCAATCAGTTCGCTTTCGGCCTCAGGCAGATCGAACGGAGTTCTCTTGCTCTCCGCCATCGTGCTTATGAGGAAAATGAGGAAAGCCAGCGGTTGAAAAATGATAAACGGATATCTTTGCTGAGACGCGACAATATCGACCACGCTGAACGATCGCGCCATCATTACCACAGGGATGAGCGAAAGCCCCAGGGAGAGTTCGTAGCTGACCATCTGGGCCGCACCCCGTATGCCTCCAAGAAGACCGTACTTCGAATTCGACGCCCAACCGCCCAGGGCCACTCCGTAGACGCTGAGGGAGGACATGGCGAAAACGAAAAGAAGGCCGATGTTCAGGTCTGTCACAACCAGAGGGATTTTATGCCCCCACAAGGTTATGTCCCCACCCAACGGGACCACGGAGAACATAAGGAAAGCAGTGGCGGCCACTATGGCCGGAGCGATCAGAAAGAACGCCTTGTCCGCCCCGTCGGGCACCGTGTCTTCTTTGGTTATCAGTTTGACTATATCGGCCAGGGGCTGCAGCAGCCCGAAGATGCCAGCCCGGTTGGGTCCATAGCGAATCTGAAGCCGGGCCAGGAATTTGCGCTCCGCCCATACCAGGTAAGCGGCCACAATGAGCACAAATAACAGAACGATTGAGACTTTTACGATCAGGATGAGGAATCCGGCAATCCACATCAACATAGAAGAGTTTCCAATCTACCTGTCAATGTCCGGCAATATAATGTCTATGGAGCCGATGATCGAGATCAGGTCCGCTATGCTCTCGCCGACCGCGAGCAGCGGAAGGGTCTGCACATTTGCGAAGCCCGGCCCCCGTACGCGCATGCGATACGCATAGCCGAGCCCATCACTCACCGCATAATAGCCGTGCTCTCCCCGGGGGCCTTCCGTGGCCGCGTAGGCTTCTCCCCTTGGGATCTTCATGCCTCTTGTGACATTTATGAAATGATGAATGAGGGTTTCTATGTCTCTGAGCATCTCGTTGCGATTCGGGATCGAATACCGGTAGTCGTCCGTCACATGACGGCCGGAAGGCATGTTCCCGGCGGCCTGCTCGATAATCCTGATGCTCTGGCGCATTTCCTCGACCCTTACCTGATAGCGCGCAAAGCAGTCGCCCTCCGTCGCCGTCGGGACCTCGAACTCATAATTGTCATAACCCGAGTAGGGAAATTTCTTCCGAAGGTCCCACTGGAGGCCGCAGGCCCGCAGGTTCGGCCCGGTGACTCCCCAGTCCATCGCTTGTTCCAGGCTCATGAGTCCGATCCCTTTCGTCCTGGCCAAAAATATGGGGTTTTTGCCGAGCAGCTTTTCGTACTCTCGAAGGCGGCCGGGAAATATTGCGACCAGGTCGTCAACGGCCTGTTTCCAGCCTTCCGGCAGATCGGCCGCCACACCTCCGAGCCTTAGGAATTCCGGATGCAGCCTTCCGCCGGTTATGAGCTCAATTATGTCGAGGACCATCTCCCGTTCGGCGAAAGTATAAAAATTGGGCGACATTGCCCCCAGATCTTGAGCGAAGGTCCCGAAGAAGACGAGATGATTACTAAGCCGGTATAACTCGGCCAGCATAACCCGAATCGCCTGCGCCCGCTCAGGGACCCGGATGTCCGCAAGGGTTTCGACCGCCGTCACGTATGAAAGCTCGTTGCAGGCACCCCCCAGGTAATCGTTGCGGTCCGTGTAGGGGATGTATTGATGCCAGCTCTGCCGCTCGCCCAGCTTTTCAGCAGCCCGGTGATGATATCCGATCTCCAGGTCGAGCGCCCGGATCTCCTCTCCGTCCAAAGCGGCGATGCAGCGCAACAGGCCGTGAGTGGCGGTGTGGTGCGGCCCGAGATTGAGGAAGAACTCCCGGCCTTCGGCAGTCGCTTTATGGTCGAGGATTGCCAGTTCCCGGGCGTCCATGGGCTGGCGCTTTCGGGCGTCCAGGTACGTGTATGGAGGCATCTGTGTCGCCCGCCCCGGGTAGCACTTCCTGAGCGGGTGACCTTCCCACCATTCAGGCATCAGAATTCTGCGCAGATTCGGATGGCCCTCGAATTTGATGCCGAACATGTCGAAAACTTCCCGTTCGTACCAGTTGGCCGATGGCCAGATATCCGTAACTGAGCCCGTGGCGGGATACACGCCGCTCAGTCCGGATTTTATGCGCAGGCGGCTCGCGCTGTCGAAGCTGAGAAGCTGATAGACAACCGTAAAATCAGGATAGGGCCGCTTGGCCATTTGTGCGTAGGCATCGGCTTCTCCGGCGTCGGTAATCGCCCCCGCAAAATCTTTGTTCCAGATTCGTTGTCTTCTGGCGGATTCGTCAATTGCGGTAAGATCGTCGAGCCGCTTGTAACCGGGTTTCGATTCGTATTTCAGGAAACGCAGGACCTCCTTCAAGCTGTCCTGCTCGATATGAAAGGTCGGCATGTCCGATGTATGAGGTTCCTGGCGCACTCTGTCCCCGAACCGCTCCTGCAACGCTGCGCCGATCGACTGGTCGACGCTCGAGAGTTGGATGCGGCGGGCGGGAGGCGTCCACATTATATCCGATCTGCTGCCCCAATGCTGCGGCCACCCCGGACTCACCGAAGTGCCCCTTACCTCCAGGCCCTCGTATCCTGGACCATGCGGATCTCCGGACTTGGTCACCCCATCTTCGAGGACCGGCCTGTCCGTGCCCTGGGTCCCGCCTTCCAGATGAAAGATTTTGCGGCTCGGCTTCTCGGTGGATACGATCTTTTCCTGCAGGATGACGAGTCCTTCGAGGAGCGCCTCGGGACGCGGAGGACACCCCGGAACGTACACATCGACCGGAATGATCTGGTCAACCCCCTGCACGACGCTGTAGACGTCATACATCCCGCCCGAATTCGAGCACGAACCCATGGAGATCACCCACTTGGGCTCAGGCATCTGTTCGTAGAGGCGCAGCACGATGGGGGCAATTTTTTTGAAGACGGTCCCGGAAACTATGAGAAGGTCCGCCTGCCGGGGGGAAGCCCGCAGCACTTCCGCACCGAACCGGGCCAGGTCGTATCGGGCGGTAAAGGCGGTCGCTTCCTCGACAAAGCAGCAGGAAAGCCCGAAGAACATCGGCCAGAGGCTGTATTTGCGCGACCAGTTGACCACAATGTCCGCGAGATTCAAAAACCGGCCGGGCGCCTTTGCTTGTACGCTACTCTCCAATCGAGCCCTCCGTGTTTCCAGATATAGAACAATCCGACCAGCAGCAAAACGATGAAAAACGACATCTGAAGATACCCGGGCCAGCCCACTTCCCGGTAAACCAGGGCCCAGGCGAAAATAAATGCGCCTTCCACGTCAAAGATCAAAAAGAAGATGGCAACCATGTAGAAAGGCACCGGGTAACGGAAATGAGCCGACCCCGTCGGGATGATGCCTGATTCGTATGGCCGCGATTTTTCTACGGAGCTTTTCTTTTCTCCCAGCCAGACTGCCAGAAAGAGCTGCGAAGCTATGAAGGCCAACACCAGGAGCGAATAGAGGGCCAGGCTGAAGACTCCCGGTTCCCAGGGCGACATTATTCCATCGGATATCGGCTGCATGGGACACTCCAGAAAAAATGCGCGGCAGGAAGACCGGACCTCGTGCTCCCTGGTTTACCACCGGCTTGTTTAAAAAAGGCAATCGATGCCAAACTAATGATTGTTCGGGCGCTGGTAAATGGCCAAGGTCCCATATGGCGTGAAGAAACTTCTGCAACGGCTGCAAAAGAATTCCCGACTCAAAAAATCCGATTCCATCTATTTGTCGGATATAATAGAAAGAATAATCAATAAGCATAAAAATCAGGTTGCAGGCCCGAGCGCCGGCAGTCCGACAAGGATTCTGGTGGATTTGAGCGAAAGAGTATGCGGTGCGGTACCGGGTAATGAAGTGGCCTACGATATTTGTAATGGAATGGGAAGGGAAGCCTGGCGACAGGGCATCGTCGGATTTTGAAAACAGGCGCGCATGGGCGTCGCCCGCTTCGCCGTGAGATCGATCTAAGGGACGTATTAACAGCACACGCCCGGGTTTCTGACCGGGATTTACGGGAAAACGATGGCTGTCATAACGATAACCAGGGAACCGGGATCACTGGGCGAAGAAGCTGCGGCCAGGCTGGCCGGACACCTGGGATTTTCGCTTGTCGATAAGGCCAGGCTTGCTCAACTCGCGGGTGAAATGGATCTCGACGAGGCGAGGCGAAAAGTGGACGAAGTGATTTCGGGGGAAAGCCCGATCGATTCGGAAACCGAAGCCTGCGCCGGGATGTTGCGCGACATCCTTGTCCTGTTGGCAGAAGAACAAGACCTGGTCATAATCGGCAGGGGCGCCCAGGGACTGTTTCAAAATTGCCCGGGCACCTTGCATGTGCGCTTTATCGCGCCGCGAAAATTCCGCGTTCAGCAGGTGCAAACCCACGAAAGATTATCCGAGCGGGAAGCCAGGAGGCGAATCAGAACCCTGGAGATACGGCGTGCCCGGTACCTGCGTCTTCTTTCTCATCTGAACCCGGCGGACCCCAACCTTTACGACTTGACCCTCCGGATGGATCGCCTGTCGATCGAGCAGGCATTGAAGCTCGTTGAGACAGCTATTGATTCGATGGGTCTTCGCCAGGTCCCGAGGGACCGGATCGTTAAAGATCTTTTGCCTGAACCGGTTGAAAAACGTGACAATGGAGTCTTTGCCAATTCCGCTGAATCGGAGTTTGCGCGCTTCCTCGAATTCTACAATATTCCATTTGAATACGAGCCCCGCACCTTCACTTTGGAAACCGACGCCGAGGGCAGGATAGTCGAAGCGTTCTCACCCGATTTCTACCTGCCGGACCAGGACCTTTATATTGAACTCACCACAATGAAACAAAGCCTGGTGACCCGCAAGAACCGGAAAGTGCGCAAACTGCGGCGGCTCTATCCCGAGATCAATATACGCATCTTTTATCAGAGGGATTTTTGTAATCTTATGGCCAAGTACGGATTGCCGGACGGCGTTCATAAGCAGGCGCCGGATTAGACCTGGCAGACCGAAAATACCGATTCACCACAGAGGCACAGAGCGACCAGGGCCGCAACCAAAAGACTAAAAGCGTTCACCGCAGAGGCGCAGAGAGCACGGAGAAAAAAAATGAACCACGGATGCAGGAGCGCAGCACGGTGGATACACATGGATAAAAGCGGCATTGTCGCACGAAAGCGGAAATTCACTCTGCTTTTCTCATCCGGGTGTACCCGTCCGTGGTTCATTGTTTTTCTCTGTGCCTCTGTGGTGAGTTGACGCATTGTGTTGCGTCCTCTATGGTGAAACGGTACAGGCGGGTTATCCATGAATTCCAAGGCTGACAACATTATCGAGATTTTGGTTACTCAAGAGGCGATTGAGCAGCGCGTTGCCGAACTGGGCGGAGAAATTACGGCCGCCTATCGGGATTGTTTGCCTCTCATTGTCGGGGTACTCAAGGGATGTACGCTGTTTATGTCGGATCTGGTAAAGCAGATCGAAATCCCCCTGGAAATGGATTTCATTTCCCTGGTGAGCTACGGGAGCATGACCCGGCCGAGCGGCGCGGCGCGCATTACGAAGGACCTCGACTGTGTAATTGAAGGCAGGGACGTACTGCTGGTCGAAGGGATAATAGATACCGGAATGACCGCGGGCTATCTGCTTCGAAACCTGGAGGCGCGCCAGCCTCGCAGCATAAGGGTGTGCACGCTCCTGGACAAGCCCGCCCGCCGAATCGTTAAAATCCCGGTTGCTTTCAGAGGATTTGAGATCCCGGACAGGTTCGTGGTCGGCTACGGCCTGGATTATCGCCAGCTCTACCGCAACCTGCCCTACATCGGCGTCCTGAGCGATAAAATAACCGGACTGGACCGTAGACGGGCAACCGGCATTCCCACCGCGACCCAGCATTGACGGGACCCGGCTAAAGCTTCAGGTCGCTACGCCTGCGGCGGCCCATTCTTTCTCTCAGGGCATACTTCAGGGATAGTTCGTTCGCGTGTATTTCCGCCAGGACCTCACGGAGTGCGGTGAACGCTAACATCGAGCACGAGCCGCCGAAACCGGTTGCGGTGGAAATGCCGATTGTTTGGCCCCACGCAACGATCCGCACTTGCGGGGGGTGTATAGAAGAGAAAGGATTTAAAAAAAATTTAACGGGGCTAAAGCGGTCTGCCGCCTTGCTCGATCCCCGATTTGTGCTCCCCGGGGCCCGTTGGCCGCTCAAAAAGTGCTTGACAGCTCCCCCCTCTGTGTGTATATTGTAACCAAGACCCCAAGAGGTCTCAGTAAGGAACCTGGTGAATATGACCGGCTCGCTTACCCAACCGAAAAAATAAGGGTAACACCTTCAGATGGGAAGTTGGGAAAAGAAGCTGGAATGAACCGAAAGGTGGAGCCGGGTAACTGAAATGGTCACTTGGGGTTTTACTTTTTTTTGACAGATCTCCTCCTTTTTTCCGATTATCCTTTCCTTCCAAAATTTATCCGGCAACAAATGCTTCCCCGTCAATGCTGTCGTCGCCTCAATGAAGGGACATCTTACCCTGCGATCCCTTTGACATAGGAACCGGTCCGGTTAGGTTTTTATTTATGGGGATAAAAAAACCTGAAACAAATCCGATTAAATCCTGGTTCCGTCAATTGCAGGGCGATTTCGCCACTGAATCGGACCTGCAAGGGGGTCTGATCTTTCTTACGAAAGGTTACCCTCAAATAAAATAAAGGAGCATGGCAATGGCTGAAATATCAATACATCGCCTGGAGAAGCCTTCGGGGGGTACTCCCGTTGTTTTGAACTGGGCTGACAGGCTCTTTAATGAGCTTACGCCTTCCAGGATCTTTCGTGAGTTGATGCCTTCAATGATGAAAGAGCAGGGAGAACTGATTCCTGCTTTCGATATCTCGGAATCTGACGACCATTTCGTCGTCAAGGCTGATCTACCCGGGATCGATCCAAAGTCCCTCGACATCAGCCTTGCGGGTAATGTCCTCACTATCAGGGGAGAAAAGAAAGAAGAGCCCGAGGAGAAAAACGAGCGCTACTACACGGTCGAACGGGAGTTCGGGTCTTTCATCCGCTCATTTATGATGCCTGCCGATGTCAAGGAGGATGGGATTGAAGCCTCCTACAAAGATGGTGTGCTTCGCGTGAGCATTCCGAAATCCCAACGCGCCAAGCAGAAAAAAATTGCAGTAAAGATAAATTAAACGAAGAGCGGCCGCGCTCTTCTCATCGTTTATCGAAAAGGGGGTGTCATCACCCCCGCTTCTTTTATGCCTGAACGTAAAGTTTTCGTCCGGGCCGGAAAATCGACAGTCAGCGCAGCGCTCTCAAGGGCAGCTCGAATATGAATCATTCTATCCGTGCTCATCTGTGTCATCCGTGGTTTAATTTTTTAAAAGACGATGCGGGAAACCACGGATTTCACGAATATCACGGATTGGGCTTTTCTCCTCACAGCGCGCCACACGCTTCCGCCCTGATCCTTCTGCTCGAATATCGATCATTTTATCCGTGCTCATCTGTGTCATCCGTGGTTTAATTTTTTAAAAGACAAGCAGGAAACCACGGATTTCACCAATATCTCATCGCCGAAAAGGAGAGGACCATGCAGTTCACGACCGTGAAGATCGAAAAACCGGAAGAGATCAACTTTATTTTTGGTCAGACTCATTTCATAAAAAGCGTGGAGGATATCCACGAAGCCCTGGTATCTACTGTCCCGGGCATCAGATTTGGAATGGCCTTCTGCGAAGCCTCAGGCAAATGCCTGGTCCGATGGTCGGGAACCGATCCCGACATGATCGAACTTGCCCGTAAGAATGCGAAAGCCATCTCCGCCGGTCACAGCTTCATCATTTTCCTTGGGCCGGGGTTTTATCCGGTGAACGTTTTGAACACAATCAAAATGGTCCCCGAGGTGTGCCGCATATTCTGCGCCACGGCAAACCCGACTGAAGTCATTGTCGCGGAAACAGAGTTGGGACGCGGAGTCATGGGGGTTGTGGACGGCTTTTCAACCAGGGGCGTGGAAGACGAGGCTGAAATCAACTGGCGCAAGGACCTGCTGCGCAAGATTGGCTATAAGCTATAGTTAAATAGATGCCCGGTTCTATTCGCACCCGTGATCCTCTCCGTTAGCCCAACTTCCGCAGTTAGGAGGGTTAAGTTGTTGATATTCCATAATCTGAGGTCAAAAGTCGTCACTACAAAGTATGTTTTTCAAATCTTCGGGGCAAGCTCAGTTTTAGCCTTTGCAAAAGGATCCTCTGATGAGCATCCAGCGTTTCCACGCGTCGCAGCCTGATCTCTGTGCCGTTGCGAGTCGGCAAAATCACATCAGTGAGTTTGATCTGTGCAAGTTCCCACTGAACTTTGCGCGGCTCGTCCCCGAGGCCTGCATTTTTGCAAAGTCTACCCAAGGTCTTCCAAAGGACATAGGCCAGGAAACAGATCAAAATATGCGCTTGAACTCGTCCTTCCTTTTGATGCCATACCGGACGAATACTCAGATCACTTTTGTGGATACGGAAAGCATCCTCTGCCTCGGTCAGTTGAATGTATGCTTTCCATAATTCTTCCGGGGACCAGTCTCGTATATTGCTTCGCAACATATAGCAACCTTCGCTCAACTGGGACCATTCACGCCATTTCTCTTTCTTGGTCCAGGTGATCTGCGCCCCCCCGCTCGGACTCTCTGATACTTCAACATCAAACAACCCCGCGCCACGGCTATTTTTCCCAAGCAACTTCCCTATACGACGTTCAATTACCTTCACCTTATATTTTAGCTTTTCACAGCCTTTGGCCATTTGCCTCAAACCATCTTCAATTTGTTTCTCAAAACGATCATGCATCGCCTTTTCTTTCTCGGCGCGATCCTTACTCCTACAAAGGATGAAGACCTCCTTGCCATCAGGCCCGTCAACCAGCTTTACCTCCAATCCGGAATGCACCACACGCCAGTCCGTTTTCAACAGTTCGGACTCGTACTGTTTCAATTGCCCACGGTTGGCGCCGAGAATATACTGGCGGCCTTCCTTGTTCAAAAAATCAAAATTTGCCTCGCTGGCCATTCCTCGGTCCATGACCCAAATGCGGTTGGCTTTCCCGTATCGGTTTTCCATGGTCTCAATAATCTCTTTTACGGTCGTCACATCTGTACGATTCCCTGCAAATATTTCATAGCCCAAGGGAAAACCATCCCTTGTCACGACCAGGCCGATGCAGACTTGCTTACAATCTCCCCTCTGGTCTCGCGAGTAGCCCCGCTTAGCCGAAGGATTGCTTTTGGCTTGCCCTTCAAAATAGGTGCTCGTAACGTCATAGAGGTACAGGTCATAATCCACTTTGAATAATGAACCGATCTTCTCTTTGAGATGCTTTTCCAGATCGCCTTTATGCGGCAAAAGCTTGTCAAGGGCGCGGTATAACCGATCATCGTTGACCCTGTCGGAGGGGATGCCGAGTAAGTCAGACAGCGCGGTCTTTTCATAAAAATGTTCGGCAATGTGCAGTTCACTCGACGGGCGGCAGAATCTACAAAGTACCAGTACCTTAGCTATTTCCGCCCACCCAATCCCTTCATTACCTCGTGGCATATGCTCCTGGAAAAATCGATCGATCTCCAACCGGCGCATCAACTCCAAGCCAAGCCACGGGCCACCAAAGTCCTTGATATTTTCAACCCGCACCCCAGTGATATTGATTTCTACCCATTCAGGTTTAACATCATTGAACAATCTGTGCTGGACGCCAGCACCCCCTTCGGCAGCATTCTCAACACCCAGGCGACCGGACTCATCCATTTCACCAAGCCAGGATACGACTCGTTGACGCGGTCCTCGTTCGGTCCGGTATGACTCGACCAACGCCCAGTAATGGTGCGGTTTGCCGTCTTTTACGCGTGTCAATTTTCGTATATACACGCGGAAATTATCGATAATCGGCAAATCAAGTCAATGGGGTTGGTCGTCACTACAACTGGTTCTCGGCATTGATAAAGAAATCGCTCCCGGAATATCGGGAACTTACAGAAAGTCAGTCCACAAAAGCGGGGCAAAATTCATCAAAGAAAGTCACAACTGCGGAAGTTGGGTTAGTGCTCTTCGTGCCCTTCGTTGTGCAATTACCGAACCGCAGGCATGAAAAAACTTTAGAGCCGGGGATTGCACCACGAAGGACAAGAAAACGAAGGAGAGTAGTACGAAGAGCACGAGGGACAACGAGGAACAAGAAGATTGGGGTGTCTAATCATGTCGGAAGCGTAGTCTTTCGCTTGCGCCTGCGCTGCGTTGTACTTGCTTCGTGCTGAACGCTTGATCTTAGGTTTGCGGACAATGGAGTGAGACGATCTCCCGAGTGGAAATTGACCATTGGGCCTGAAGACGAACCATTATGCCGGAGCATCCTCTCCGGCCTGCGACACCTCGGCAGGCGGTAGCCTGCCCAGTATAAGGCGGCTCAAATCAACTTTATCGCTCGCGTTATCTATGTCTATTCCAACCAGTTTTCCTGCGGCGTCGTAGTCGAGCACGATCCCATCTGAAATCTCCCGGCTTTCGACGCCCGGCTGGTCTGACAGGTCAATGTAAAGAGAATCCGTATCCGGGTAATAATTTATTTTCATGGTTTGAAACCTCTATCCGGAAAGGCATTGTGAATGGTGAGCCTGTCCTCAAGCGTGACCACTCTGAGGACCCTGCCTCCAAGCTCTTCAATGTATCCCCAGAACCTATATCGATTTTTTTCTTGCCGCTCGACTCTTATTGGATTTTCCAAAACTCTTGTGCACCATTCTTTCCTGAGATACGGCCTTTTGCGCAAGACCTCCTTTTCAAAATAGTTACTGAATTTGTATTTTGTCATTATTCAGTAAATCCCAATCCCGTACCAAAAGTGAGGGATGTCTATTTTTGCCGTGCCTTGCCCCGGTGCTCTTACCTCGCCTCCCCCCTGATCCTTTCGGCTATTCCAAGAACTATGCGAACGTAAGCCTTGCTGTGGTTGTAGTCCCAGACTACTGCTTCCTTGTCGGAAGGAAATCTTGCCACACACCACCCGTGGCCCCGAAAATAATTGGCTGTGCTGAAAATAGCGTCCTCGGCGTTGTAGAGGTCGATACGCCCGTCGCCGTTACCGTCGGCCCCAAACTTTAAGAGGCTGCTTGGCAGAAACTGCGGCCAGCCGATTGCGCCCATTACGGACCCTTTGAGCGAGTCGGGTTCGAGCCCGTGCGTATTTTTTAGCTCCAACAGGGCCGACAACTCTCGGTAAGCCCAACCGGAGCGATCGATCAGCTTCATGTCAAAGGCGTCGCGCACCCACTTTTCGCGGTCCTGCGGGGAGAGCAACTTCCATACCTTGTCGCGATTGGCTTTCAGATCCATTATGGCAAAGGTCGAAAAGACCGCGAGCGTTGGAGTTTTTCCGGTATACGATCCAAAATGGGTTTCAACGAGAAGGATCGCCGCTATTATTTCCGGCTCGACCCCGTATGCAGCTTGCGCCTTGTGGAAACAGTTCCGGTGATCGGCTATGAACTCGCGCGCGGCAGCGATTTCCGAGGGCGCCAGGAAATGGTCGTAGTTAACCTGGCCTTCCCGGATTTTCATGGTCTGCGAGACGAGCTTAAACATGGGAGGCTGGGCATGGCGGAAAGCGCCGGCGACCTGCTGGCGTGGAAAACCGTCCTGCATCAGCTTGACCTTCAGCATTCCGTAGACGTCTTCAGCCCCATGCGCAGACGCCGGATTAAAAAACATGGCCATGAAAATCAAAAGAGCCGGCAGAAACCAAATCCGGCTTTCCATTCCAACCGAAACTACTTTATTCGACATGCCGAAAACACCTTTTGCGGTCTTAGTGCAGGGTTTTCCCCTGCGGTTTTGCCTTGCGATTGACGAAACGTTCATTATAGTTTATCAGCACTTTTAATGCAAACCCAGCTCAATTGCGCCTTTGCCGCTGAGCTTGTCGAATTATTTTTCATTTCCTGCCCGCTCACCCAGTCGGACGGGAATTGTCAACCGGAGATTATATGCCTGGCGTTCCGGGACCGATTTCCTGTCAGATAGACCGAATCGGCGGTTTCAAATATTGCAGGGAGTACCTCTTCGAGGTCATAGAACGAATGCTCGACCTGGGCCTCTCTGACCGCGGTTCCTGTCTGCAGATCAAGGAAAAGCTCGAGACGAATACATTCAACCTGGTCGTTGTCGGGCAGTTCAAGCGCGGAAAAACCTGCCTGATAAACGCACTGCTCGGTGCGGACATACTTCCCGTCTCAGTCGTACCCCTGACCTCCATTGTGACGGTCCTGGTTTACGGCGAAACACCGGGCGCGAAGGTCTTTTTCAAAAGCGGGAAAATAGCCGATATACCTGTCGCATCGCTCTCCGACTACGTTACGGAGGCCGGAAACCCAAAAAACGAGAAGGAGGTCCTCGAGGTTGTGGTCCTCTATCCCTCGCCCTACCTCAAGGACGGCGTACGGTTGGTGGACACCCCGGGCGTAGGCTCCGTCTACATTCACAATACCGATGTCGCATACCGCTATCTCCCCAAATCAGACGCGGCCCTCTTTTTGCTCTCGGTTGACCAGCCTGCGAGCAGCGCCGAAATCGAATTTCTAAGAGATGTCCGCGAATACGCGGGCAGGATTTTCTTCCTCCTGAATAAGATAGATTACCTTTCCGGAGAAGAAACCGGAAGAGCTTTATCGTTTGCCAAAGAGACTCTCGAAGCAATTATGGAGCCTGAGGTAAGAATTTTTCCGATTTCAGCTAAACTCGCTCTCCAGGCAAAGCTCAACGAGTCTTCGGAAACACTTGGCGCCAGCGGGCTTCCGGATTTCTCCGAAGCGCTCGACCGGTTTCTCGTAAAGGAGAAGGGCAAGGTCCTGCTCGAATCGGTCTCTAAAAACCTCCAGAAGGTCCTTTCCCGCGAAAGACTGGAGACCGAACTGGAGCTAAAGTCGCTCGAAACCCCGGTCGAACAGATCCGTGAAAAAATAGCCACCTTTGAGAGAAGAAAAGAGGAACTCATCGAAGAGAGGCGGACGTTCGATGTCCTTTTCAGCTCTGAGATCGAGCGCCTGATTACCAAGGGGCTCGATAATACGATAGGCGAACTCAAAAACAGACTCGTATCCGAGATGGCGGAGGAGTTCAACCGGTTCTACGAATCGCAGAAGGACCTCTCCCTCAAAGAACTCAACGACGCGCTCGAGCAGTTCGTTCTGGAAAGAATCCAGTCGGAATTCACGGCATGGCGGGAACTCCAGGACGAACGGCTCTCGAACTCATTTGATTCCATTTGCAACCGGTTTGCCGCAAAAGTAAACGGGGTGACGGATTCGCTCCTCGATTTTTCCTCTCAGCTTTTTTGCGTCCCGTTCGAAGCCGTCGAAGCCGAATCCATCAGGGCCTCGGAGTCCTCCTTTCACTATAAGCTCCGAGGCGATGCGGTCGGCCTTGACATGCTGTCCGACTCCCTCACGCAGGTCATCCCCGGGTACATAAGCAGAAAGTGGAAATTCCAGCGCCTCAGAGACTGGGCCGTGCGGACCGCCAACAGGGTTATTCTCAACAAAAGAAAACGGCATATGCTGGAAATGATAGAGATGCAGGCCGGAAGGCTAAGGTCCGATTTCATCGACAGGCTCAACCGCAGCGCATCCCGCTTCCGGTCGCGGATAATCGGAAATATGGACGCAGTATCCGGCGGAATATCCCGGGCAATAGAAAGCGGCATGGACTTGCGCCTCAAGGGAGAAGAAGAAGCAGCCCGAAAACAGTCCCGCCTGGCCGAACGGCTCGCGGCAATGGAGCCTATAAGGGTGGAGCTTTCGCAAATTCGGGAGGCGATTGAAAAGATTTGATTGGTGAGTGGGTGAGTGGATGAAGGGGTGGGCTTAAAGTTCAGGTTCACCCAACCTTGACACGGAGAGACAAATGATTGGCAATATGGCCGAATCCTTGAGGAAGCAGCGCGAGCTGATTCTGGAGGAAAGCAGCGAACAGGCGCTCGATCGCCACACGAGTCTGTTGGAGATCGCTATCATTTCTTTGTACAACCGGCTTGCCAACCGGCTGGTCAGCGGCTCCGAGGCATTCCGGGCAGGCGCCGCAATAGCGGCAATCGGCTCATTTGGCCGAGGCATATCGGGCCCCACCCAGGCGGTTCCCATTTTATGCCTGCATGCCGATGAATCTCCTCTCAAAGACGCGTGGGGCGACGAGATCGTCGGTCCACTCGTCGAAGCCGGATGGACCGTTGAAGCAGTCCAGGGATCGGCCGCACAGGTAGCGGATCTGGCGCGGACGGATTCGGCCCTGCTTTTCAAGCTCATGGACCTCCGATATATTTCCGGGAACCGCAATCTTGCCGATCAGCTCGATCGGGAAATCGATAATTACATCGAAGAGAACCGGGAATTTTTTCTACGTTCTCTGCGCGAGTCGATTACAGTCCGTAAAAAGCTGCTCGAAAACGCCCAGAACTGGCTTGAGCCGGACCTGGAAGAAAATCCGGGGGGGCTTTCGGAAATTCGCGACATCCGCGCCGGATGCCGCATAGAATCGAAGATCCGCAACCTCGAGGACGCAATTTTCCAGGGCTATCTAACCCGGCAGGAAGTGGACCTGCTACAGGGAGCGGAAAAAACATTCTCCCGGTACTTGACGCTTCTGCGCGCTACATCCGGACGCACGGGAAACGTTCTGCTTTTTGGCGACCAGGAAACGCTTGCCCGCAAGCTGGGATATGCGGAAAAATCCGGTTTTCTTCCGGTCGAAATCTTCATGCAGCAGGTTCACAGGTTATTTCAAGGAGTTGCCGAGGTATCGCGGGAATTCTGGGAGAGGCGCGAGGAAGGCCGCTCGGGCCTGGCCGAAGAACCCGAGACCTTTATAGAGGAGGGGATGATTGCGCGCGCCGGGAAGATTCACATACAGACCGAGCGCTACCCGGCGACGCCGGAGCGCCTTGTTCATCTCTTTGCAGTGTCCGCCCGGCTCGGTCTTGGGCTGGCGAACGTTACGAGGCAGTGGATATCTCACAATAAAAACGTCCTGGACGCGGCTTCGGGAGATCCTTGCGTTAAAGATGAATTCCTGGATCTGCTGCGGGCCGACTCCCCCGAGGTCCCGGTCCTGCGCCGCTTCTACGACTACGGCATGATGACCGCGCTCATACCCGAGCTTGCCTCGGTACACGGGCTGGTCCAACACGACCGGTTTCACCTCTACCCCGTCCAGGAGCACCACCTGCGTACCGTTGCCGAGCTAAAAAAGACCATCGCGGGCGTCTACTCTGAGGAAGAACCTGAACTCACCGTAGCTGCCGCGGACCTGGGGGACCCCGCACCTCTGCTGCTCGCAGGCCTTCTGCACGATGTGGGAAAGAGTTCCGGCAGCGGGCATGCAGCCAGGGGCGGCGAGATGATCCCCGCCGTGGCAAGACGCCTCGGCCTCTCGTCCCAGGAGACCGACACGGTTCAGTTCCTTGTGTCTCAGCATCTGCTTTTGCTGGACAGCGCGTCCCTTCGCGATCTGGCCGACCAGGAGATGCTCTCCGGCTGTACGGCCGCAGTCGGAAAAAAGGAGTATCTCGATCAGCTCGTGTTGCTCACATTCTCCGACATGATGTCCACGGGGCCCCGTGCCTGGGACAAATGGCGCAATACGCCGGTCCTGACGCTCTACTGCAATCTGCGAAGCATACTGGAAAAAGGCGAGCCGAGTTCCAGGATCATCTCCGAACGGGCCGCCAGGGTGAGAAAGCAGGTCGAAACCCGCGTGTCCGACCTTCTGAATCCGGTGGAGATGGAGGACTATTTCTCACAACTCGCCCCGAGGTATTTGATTTCCATATCTCCCGAGGAGATCGTGAAGCATCTCAAATTGAGGCTGAAGCTCCAGGAGTCCGAGGAATCCTTTATCTGGGAGGTCTCCTCCTCGCGCGAAACAGCCGAGATCACGTTCCTGAGCTATGACAGGCCGGGGCTCCTGGCAAAAGCGGCCGGAATCCTGACTCTCCACGAACTTAACATCATCAGTGCTCAGGCATTCGCGATGAACAACGAAATCACCCTGCTCATATTTCAGTGCGGGCTTCCGAAAGGCGGCACGGCAACGGACTGGGATGCGATGCGAAAGGATATGGACCGTCTGCTCAAGGGCAAGCTGGCCCTCGACTTCCGGATAGCCGCGCGTTCGGCGGGGAGACAACGGCCGAAAGTACTGCGGGCCGGGCCGAGCAAGATCGTTATCGATAACGAATCCTCGGCCGTGTACACCATTCTGGAAGTTTATACGGCGGACCGGATAGGACTTCTATATACGATCACAAGGACCTTGCACGAACTGCAGATCCCGATATACGTCGCCAAAATCACGACAAAGAGCGACCAGGCGGCGGACGCTTTCTATATCAGAAACGAAAAGCGTGAGAAAGTGACGGACCCGGAGCAGATCGAAGAGATAAAGAAAGCCCTCCGCTTCTGCCTGGATGGAGAGTCTGAGTGGGAATAGCGTTGTGTGGAGCAGGATTGCCCTTCGGTGAGTTTGAAATTTCAGCGGGATAATGCAAAACCCGCGGCGAAGGTTTATAGTAATTGTCAGGTCTGCGCAAACCCGCCAAATTCTTCGTTGGCCGGGTTGCGGCCTGACTTGTAAACTGAATCGAGGTAATCCAATGGACGCCGTACTACTTGAAAAAGAACCTCCACTTGGCTGGCTCACCCTGAACCGGCCCGAAACCAGAAATGCGCTTTCCCTCGAGATGATCGACGCGATCCACGGAGCCATCGACAAGGTTGCGGAAGATCGGGAGATATCCGTCCTCATAATTCGGGCAAACGGTCCGGTGTTCAGCGCCGGACACGACATCCGGGAAATGACGCGAAAGCATGAAGATCTGAACGAATTGAGGCAAGTCTTCACCGAGTGCAACAAGATGATGCTCAGACTCCACGAGTTGCCGCAGCCCGTAATAGCCCAGGTGCACGGGACCGCAACGGCCGCCGGATGCCAGCTCGTCGCCGCGTGCGATCTGGCCGTCGCCGAAACCGGAGCCCGCTTCGCCACTCCTGGTGTGAAGATCGGTCTTTTCTGCACCACTCCGATGATCCCCCTGGTCCGCGTTATCGGCAGGCGGCGCGCCATGGACATGCTTCTCAGCGGCCGTTTCGTTTCCGCCGAAGAAGCCTTGCAGTTCGGCCTGGTAAACAGGATCGTCCCGCCTGAAAAACTGGCCGAAGAAACCCGCAATTGGGCACTGGAACTGGCGCAGGCAAGTACGTTTACCCTCAGCCTCGGAAAGAACGCCTTCTACTCCCAGGTAGATCTGGACGAAAGGTCCGCCTACGATTACGCCAAAGAAGTAATAGCTATGAATTGTATGGCTGAGGACGCTTTTGAAGGGATGACCGCTTTTATCGAAAAGAGAAAGCCGGTGTGGAAGAACAGGTAGACATCCACTCCCGGCCCTCGGCCGTCAGCGGATGTTGACGCCGCGGACCCTGCAGAGTGGTTCCCGTGAGAGCGATGAACAACCGGGACGCATCAGACGCCAATCCCGCCAGTCGGGATCAGTGCCGGCTACTCACCTTCTCTTCCTGTTCGTCGCGCCATTTTCCATCGGTGCAAACCTTGCACCCTGCGTTGGTTCAAAGCTCATGTCCTTGCGGATAAAGCCTTTCCTCGAACAAGCAGTCGTTTTCTTGAGTCGTTTCCATAGCAAGTCTCTTTCTGTTTATAATGCGCGGCGTCCGCGTGGGCTAGGCTGCAGTTTATGCATCAAGTCATTCTCATTTAATAATCATTATCAATGTTTTTTCCAGCCGTCGCCTCTTACCTTTCCCTGGCCCTGGTCCAGGTCTGGGTTTTTCCCAGGAGGGGGATTCCTATATAACCCCTTACCTTGAGCCGATTCTCTCCATCCATTGAGAAATTGCACCTGTATGTCTCTCCATCCTCGGGGTTATAAATCATACCCTTCCAGGAATTATCTCCTTCATAATGAAATCCGAATATCAGGCGCAAACCGACAAGAGTCCGATTTCGCAGAGCGGGATCGGGGTTATTGCTGTCAACCTTGGGCTTGCCGGGCATTTTTTTGTCGGTGGGCGGATAGTCGGGTTCTTCCAGGCTGGTAATTTTTCCGCAGTAAAGTGACCCGCACGCGTATATCTCGAAGACGGCGTCATTATCCTGCGTATTCCAAAAGCCGATTACGGAACCGGCATCGACCGCCCGGGCCGGGGCAGCCGTCAGCATGATCGAAAACAGCACGAAAAGGACGATCCTTCCTGACATTCTCAACTCTCCAATAGTTATACGAAAGGCCGCAGTAACGGGCATAGTCAACTGCGGCAGCGCTTCAAGGTCATGATTAATCCCGGGAGCAGCCACAGTAAAGAAAAAAGGCTGAGAAACGGCCGGAGAAAGTCCTGCGCGGCGGCGATTTTATGCGTTCACTCGAACGGCAGCGGCGCCTTCTATGGCGGCGTTTCAATCGGTAAATGAAGAAAAGGAACCTCGGCGAGCGCGGTTCGTACGTAAGAACTCTTTTGCGCGATACGGAGAACGCCGCCGTGGAAGGCGCTACCGTGGGGAGATGATTTTTTGGGGGACTCAGCCAGGACAAATTCACCGTGATCGACAATGACCCCGAGTTGATGAAAAACTGTTCCCGCTATATAATCCCCGGTCAGCACGGAATCATTCTCAATGTCCATCCCGGTTTCACGGCCCCGCCGGGTAACTCTTTTTCCTGTTGGGAACAGGCCGGAATTCAGGTAGTATCGAAAGTTACGAATTCTGATCGGGTGAAGTACGACGCCGTTATCTTACCTTGAGACACCCGTTCATAAATTGGAGGGAAACATGGCGACTGCCCTGGAACTGACCCGTAGGGGCTGGCAGCATTACGTAGAGGGGGCACGGCGGCGGCCAAAGCCGCCCGCTCCGCCTCCATCGGTTCAGAAGGAACGTGAACGTTTACTGGCTCTCGTTCGCTACGCTGCGGCCGAGCTCAAGGTCCGTTTCGGTGTCCGGCGCGTGTTCCTTATAGGTTCCCTGGTACAAGAGGCATGTTTTTCTGCTCATTCCGACGTGGACTTAGCTGCTGAAGGCCTTACGGGAGACGAGTATTGGGACGCGTGGCGAATGATCGAGGAAATGATCCCGGACCGGCCTGTCGATCTGATTGATATGGAAACCGCGGGGGAATCAATGCTTCGGACAATCCAGCGCTACGGAATGGAACTGTGAACATCATTTACCAGGAATTGTCCGACCGGATTCATGACGCCGTATCGGACCTGGATCGGGTTGTAAGGCGCACTCTGCGCGCCTGGCCTTATGCGAAAGAAACGACGGAAAATCAGGATGTTTACTTGGATTCCGTGGCATTAAATCTCCCTGGTTTTTACTCTGGCTTGGAACGTCTCTTTGAAATGATTGCACGACGTCTGGACCATTCGCTGCCCTCAAGTGAGGTTTGGCATCGCGATCTGCTATTTCAGATGGGGCGAGAAATCCAAGGTGTACGACCCGCCCTTATCTCCCAAGACCATGTCGATAGATTGGATGAATTCCGGCGCTTTAGGCACCTTGTTCGAAACGTTTATACGATTAATCTAGTGCCGGACAGGATGAGCAAATTAATCTCAGTCTTACCGGATCTATGGTCACAACTGCGCTCGGAATTGATGGTTTTTGCTGATTTCACAAAAGACTTGGCGGCACAATGATTTTGCAAAATGGAAATCGCGTCAGCATGCCCCGTATCAACATCTCTACCGAAGCCGGGTTCTTCTTCCGAGCCCTCAGCTCCAGGAATCGCCGGCTCTATTTTGTCGGCCAATCCAATAGTAAAGACCGAAGAGAATAACAAGTGAAACCAGATCATACCGTGGCCAAGAGCGTCAAAACCTCTGGAGCCAGGTTCATATTCAGGACGCTCAGCTCAAGAAACTACCGGTTATTCTTCACGGGGCAAAGCATCTCCTTAATCGGCACATGGACGCAGCAGGCGGCCTTGAGCTGGCTCGTCTACCGAATCACCGGATCGACACTCCTGCTTGGCGTTGTTGCCTTCTCCAATCAAATTCCGACCCTGTTTCTCGGGCCTTTTGCCGGCGTGGTGGCCGACAGGTGGGAGCGCAAGGGGCTCCTGTTATGGACCCAGTCCCTCTCCATGCTCCAGGCGCTGATTCTGGCCGCGCTCGTACTTACCGGCGCCATCCGCGCGTGGCAGATAATCGCGCTCAGCCTCTTTATCGGGATAATAAACGCTTTCGACATACCCATCCGTCAGGCTTTCGTGATGCAGATGGTAGAGAAAAAAGAAGACCTCGGCAACGCGATCGCTCTCAATTCGGCTATGTTCAACGCCGCGCGTTTTATCGGTCCCATGGTTGCAGGAATTCTGATTTCCGCGGTGGGGGAAGGAGTTTGCTTCCTTCTAAACGGGATAAGCTATCTCGCGGTGTTGGCGAGTTTAGCGGCGATCAGGGTTGCTGCGAGGCAAAACCACAATGGCAAGGTCCCTGTTTTGCGTGGGTTTTACGAAGGTCTCCGCTATGCCTTGGATTTTAAGCCCATTATCGCCATTCTCGCGCTGCTTTCGGTTTTTAGCATCGCCGGTGCTCCTTATTTTGTGCTCATGCCCGCATTTGCCAAGGACGTTTTGCATGGAGGGGCTCACACGTACGGGTTCCTGATGTCCGCGGCAGGCATTGGAGCGCTCTCTTCAACCATGTACCTTGCCTCCCGCAAGAATGCCCACGGGCTGATAAAAATCATTCCGGCAGCCGCCGCCGGATGCGGCCTGGGGATTGCCCTTTTCGCCCTCTCCACAAACTTTGCCCTCTCGATAATCTGCCTCTTCCTGGCAGGGTTCTGCATGATGACTCAGATCGCATCCAGCAATACGATTATCCAGACAATAGTCGATGAGGACAAACGCGGCCGGGTAATGAGCCTGTACGCCATGTCATTCATGGGCATAATGCCCTTTGGAAGCATCCTTGCCGGAAGCATCGCAAACAGGATCGGCGTCCAGTTCACCGTGCTCCTCGGCGCGGCCTGCTGTATAGCCGGGGCTTTGATTTTCGCCTTAAAGCTCCCCAGGCTTTGCGAACTGCTCAGGCCGGTTTTTGCGAACATGGGGATCTGCGAAACGGACCAGCCGATAGTGAAGCCGTAAGCGGTGAAAAGAGCTGCCTGCATCTTTTTTGCTGACATGGACATCAGGGGACACTTGCCTGTCGCTGTACATAACAAATCTTTGAAAGAGCCGCTGGCTCTGGATCAGCGAAAGTCCAGGTAGTGGGTCGTTTTCTCAAAATGACCCACTACCCAAGTCCACACTGCCTGCCAGAAGGTGAAGGCCCATTGGTCTCAAGGGAATCCTGCCGTTTGATTCGGATAATTCGAGTATCTTGAAATTAGGAAATCTCTGATTCTGGCTACATTGTAATCGACTTGATCGCATCCGGAGAGAATCAGGTGTGCACAGGATCGAGAAGGTTGGATGAACAATTCGTGCATCGGCTGCACAGTTGATATCCATTGCCTTATAACGGACTCCTTCGTGCGCCCGCGCTCCCTGATATCCCTTTCAAGACGCCTCGACAGGCGTATACCCTCCTCCGACTCCAGAAAGACCCTTAAATCAATTACGTCCCACAGCAGTTTATTGAACAATGTGAAGAGGCCTTCCACAATAATGAACCTGGCAGAAAAGATCGTGCTGGCCCCTTTCTTCCTGACATGCCGGACAAAGTCATAGATGGCTGATTAATCGTCCTGCCGGAGACAAGTTCACGTACATGCCCGGTCAGCAAATCCAAGTCAATGGCTTCAGGGTGGTCATAGTTGAGATCTTCCCGCGAAGCCGTCGGAAGATGGCTTTTATCTCTGTAATATCGGTCTTCATGTATAACTACTGCTGAACCCAAGTATATGGCAAGCCCCTCTGAAAGGGTTGTCTTACCGGCCCCGGTCCCACCCGCAATACCAATGACAAGTCTATCCAACGGATTCCCTCGACTATAGTGAGTTGGACACAAAGATATCATGCTCAGCAAAAGTCGATATTATCTTGAATTGTTCTTCGCAAGTTTCACACTGTATTGATAAGTAGGTATCATCCATTTTCAAGCCCAGCCCAAAGTCCAGCTCGTCCTGAATGAAAAACAACAGGCAGGCAAAGAGGCACAACAATCAATTCCATCATGCCTATCGAATTGAAGAGATCGTCATCACCGGATCTCATCCCCAAGCCGCAGCCCCTCTGATCTCCTCCACAAACGGGACCTCTGGGATGATCTTCCCGAATGCCTCTTCCATTGACTCGCAACGATCGCTTTCACCCGATCAGTTACATCGTCTTTTGCTTCGACGATTATCTCATTATGCCGGGTATGGACAATACGGGCATCAAAGCCGTTCAATTTCTCGGGAATATGGATCAGAGCCAGTTTGAATGATGTTCACCTTCACTGCATGTTCGTAAACGCCGTTATTACCGTAGCCGAGGACGTTCCATTGAGCACGCAGGGGCTGCGGATTCCCGTCCGCATCTGTTGCACGCGCCATGATCATGTGCACGCCATCCTCGACGGCTTTCCAGACGTACTGCCACTGCCGCCATGAGTAGGGCTCATGGGGGCCAATAAAGTCGGCTGGGTTCCAGGTGGTTCCTCCATCGAGAGAGATGTCGACCCGTTCAACCTCCGACTCGCCGGCATAGGCAGCACCAAGGATCACGACGGTACCGGCCGGGAGTGTCTCGCCGGACACCGGCTGGGTAATGATGGCCTTGAGCTTTAGGCTGGTGACAACCTCTCCCGTCCTGGGGTCCTGCCCTTTTTGGAAGACGCGGTAGACGTTGTCCATGAAAAAACCCTCATGTGGCCGGTCCAAAACAGAAATCCGACTGAGCCATTTGGCGCAATTGGCTCCGGTCCATCCCAAGGCTAACGCCCGCAGAGGATAGCCATGTTTAAGGGGTAGCGGTTCACCGTTCATTTCGTAGGCAAGCAGAGTGGAGGAGAGCGCTTTTTGGAGAGAAATGCTCCGGATGAATTTGATTCCCGATGAGGTGAGCGGCTTATCCAGACCCTCAAAGACAACATGCCTGGCTGCAGGGGTCAAACCGGCTTTTTCCAGTAGCGCCCTAAGCCAGACTCCACCGTACACGGCGTTACCCACACCGCCGATAGTCCAGGGGTTTCCGGATGCCTTTTCCCCTAAGAGGGAACGCCCATTCCCCGAGCACTCAAGGGTATTGGAAACAATGGCCTTGGGCATGCGCCGTATTTCATCGAACTTGAACGTCAGAGGCGTCTCCACCTCCCCAGTGATGATGAGTGTCCACTTAGCAAGGGAGATGCGCGTGGTTGGAATGGCGCCCTGATTTCTGTCAAAAAACACGTCGTTAGGGGTAATCCACGATCGAAGATAGTCGTTAGGGGTTTCGGCGTTTAATGGCTTAGCGGTCATAACACGCATTTTCTCTTTCATGGAGTTCTCCTTCCGCTTGTGTCACACTGCCGTGTTCAATATTTAAAGACATTCCAGAAACAATAGTTCCGATCTCCTCATTTTTCCATCTTTTCGTCATCGGTTATATCACGAAACGGCAACATATCGGACGAGATCGGCAACTGGGGGTGTGGAGCGTGGAAGATCGAATTGAGGCGATCACATTTAACAACCGACGCTGTCATGAAGTTGAGACTGCCTTTGTCTACTTCTCTGTGCGCCTGGGGGTATCCCTGTGGGCTTATGCCGGGGGCCGGACCCAATAGCGCCGGGATCAGGCGAGGATTCGAACACTGTGTCAATGAGCACAAGCGTTTGATGATTCTATCCAATATTCTATGGTTGAGACCATTGAGGAGGTTTCAGGGTGGTGGACCCACGCCGAAAACCCGGGTGATGCGCCCGGAAGAAATCCATGGGGCAGACGAAATGCCGCTACGACGCCCGCGCCTGCTTAATGCCAGCTCGCAAACCTGTGCAAACTGGGTAGCTGAACTATTCGGAAGCATCTCGCGCACACTCTCCCCCGCGTATTCTCGCGGAGATAATTTCTTGCATTGTCCGATCGTGAAATCATATGGTTTTACTAGTTTTGGGTTGCGTTTGAAGCTTTTGCAGGTGCAATGCGATCCCAACCCGCAGTTCAGAGGCATAGCGCAGAGTTGATGCATTTTATTCCGACCTTATAGTAATGAAAGGGGCCGTGCATTTTCTCCCCTGATTTCTTGAGAGGGGGAAATAATGCCGGGTCCCGACAGTCGAAACAGAAAAGTCAAAAGTTCTTTTCGCTCTTCAAACAGTATCTCAGCCACAATTCATTTTGGAAAGCCGTACTTTTCGAGACGATAAGCCAGTGCCGGTCTGGATAAACGCAGGAGCCTTGCTGCCTTCGATAGATTGCCTTTGCTTATTTCAATCGCGCGCAGCATGTATCTCTTGTTCATTTCCTCCAAGTCAATGCCCTGTACAGGAATGTCAATCTCAGTGGAATCCGTGATCGAATTCCGGTGGGCCAGGCCAAGTAATTTGCTGAGATGATCTTCCGTTATTTTGCTGCCCTCTTCCATCAATACGATTCTTTCTATAAAATTTCTCAACTCTCGCACATTACCCTGCCAGTCGTACCGGAGAAGAAGCGACTGGGCATCTTGTGAGATGGATTGAAAATTCCTGCCAAACTTTTGATTGAATCGGTCCATGAAAAACATGGCCATCGGCAAGATATCAGACTTCCTCTCCCGAAGCGGCGGTACATAGATCCAAGCTACGTTCAACCGGTAAAAAAGGTCTCGACGGAATGTCCCCTCTTTCACCGCTTCAGAGAGCTTTTTATTCGTTGCCGCCATGACCTTCACGTCCACCTGTATCTTCGTGGTCCCTCCAACTCTATAAAACTCCTTCTCCTCAAGGAACCTCAGTAACTTTACCTGTGTCTGGGGGGAAATTTCACTGACCTCGTCCAGAAATAGCGTCCCTCTATTTGCAGCCTCTATTTTTCCTTCTTTCCCCTCATGCAACCCGCCAGTAAATGAGCCCTTCTCATAACCGAAAAGCTCACTTTCCACCAGGTCCCGGTTGATTGCACTACAGTTGATAGCCATAAAGGGTTGGCCAAATCGATCGCTTCGATAATGCATGTAACGTGCGATGATTTCCTTCCCCGTTCCTGTTTCTCCTTCGATCAATACCGTCGTGTCGTGGCTCTGCGCCACCCTGTCCGCCTTGTGGAACACCTCCCGAATCTCGTCGCTGGCAGTCACTATATTTTGAATATCGAATTCTCTGATGTAAGCGCGCCTGAGCGTTTCAAGTTCCTTTTTCAGATTCAAGTTTTCAAGCGCCCGTTCCACTATGATTTCTATCTCATCCATGTCCAAAGGCTTCACGAGGTAGTCAAAGGCTCCCATCTTCATGGAAGTTATGACGGTCTTAACATCCTCATATGCAGTCATCATGATCACCAAAATATTTTTATCACTCTCCCGGATGGCCTTGAGTGTTTCAATACCATCTATTCCAGGCAGTCGAATATCTAGAAGTATAAGATCGGTAGGCTTTTCTTTGATGATTGCAAGCGCATCCTCACCACTCCCTGCGGCAGAGACATCATATTTGTCGGCAAGAATCTGCTTTAACGGCTTCTGCAATAATTTGTCGTCATCTACGATTAGAATTCTATGTCGATACATTTTCCGCCTCGACTGCATTCAAGGGAAAAGTCAATGTGAATACCGTGCCCCTGTTGTCGGAACTTTCAACTTCGACGGTAGCTTTGTGCTGCTCCAGGATCTTGTGTACGATAGATAATCCCAAACCTGTTCCCTCAGGTTTGGTTGTAAAGAAAGGGTCGAAAATCCTCGGCAGAATATCCTGCCGGATGCCGCTACCATCGTCTGCGATAACCAGACGGAATAGACCGGCCTTACCTGGCTCGTAATTATCCATCGATCCGGTTATTTTGATTATTCCACCTTCGGGCATGGCTGCCATGGCGTTCAACAGCAGATTTACGAATACCTGTCGGATTTGATTCTCGTCAAAGGCGATCACCGGCACTGCTGCAGGCAAGTCCATGGTCACCCTGATCTTTTTCCGTTTAAGCTGTGATTTCATAATACTTACCGTATCTTTAAGGACGCGCTGCAAGTGATCCTGCTTAAACTTCGGTTCGGCTGGACGCGCGAAATTCAGCACGCCCTTGATCAGGTTGTTGATTCGGCCTATTCCTTCGAGCGAATCGGCGATTTTCTCAATCGATTCAGGGTTCTTTATCTTTTTCGACAGCATTTGAAGGTTAAGCTTGATTCCCGATAAGGGATTGCGAATCTCGTGGGCAATTCCTGCGGACAGTTGACCAAGTGAGGACAGCATGTCCATCCTGTGGAGCATCTCTTCGGACTTCCTGGACTCGGTTATATCGCGAAACGAGATAATGAATTCCGTGACCTCATCGAGTCTTTTTACAGAAGACGTGACGATTTCAAGAATGGAATCCTCACCGCTCTTTCTTACTAAGCCCGCCTCGACGATACCAGGGCGAGGTTCCTTCCGCAGAGCCACTTTTAGAACCTTTTCGATCCTGTCATCCCCGATTTCAAAGATTGACCTTCCCAGCATACTTTTTCTGTCAATCTCAAGAATCTGCTCGGCTTTCCGGTTGACCGACTGAATAAACCCGCCGGCATTGAGCGTGATTACGCCGTTATGGGAACTTTCCAGAATGTTCTCAGCTCTATGCTTTTCCATAGAAAGCTGCTCATAGAGAGCGGCGTTCTGGAACAGCACCGCCGCATGGCTTGCCAGGATGGAAAGAATCTCGAGGTCGGTGTTGCTGAATGCACCGATCCGGTCACTGTAAACGCAAACAACTCCCAGCACTTTCTTCTCAGTCGCGATCGGGACGGCCAGTTGGGATCTCACATCCGGACCGCTCGATTCCGACACCTTCCTCGCATCATGGATAAGCGCCGGCTGCCCCGTTACTGCAGCGCCTCCGACGATACCCTCACCCAGGGCAAGGAGTTCCTTTTCCTGAATGGGCTCACCACTTCCACCGGCACGTTTCAAATGTTTTCCATTTCCCCCGGTGATAAATACAAGACTGCTTTTCGCCTTTGTCAGCCGAAGGGCGCTAATGGCAATGTTGTTGATCAACTCATCAACATCGAAGCTCGAGCTCGACTTCCTGGTCACTTCCTGGAGAAAGAGCAACTGATCGATTTTTCTTCGATTCTCATCCTGGAGCCTGGCATTTTCGATGATTATGCTGGCTTGGTTTGCGAAGAAGGTAAAGAGATTAACCTCGTCTTCGGAGAGGTGAAGAGCCCGATTTGTAGCGTCCCCCTCAAGCACGCCTATGATATCCTGCTCGATCCTGAGTGGAGCCGTGACGGTTGAAACACGTTTCCAGAAAAGATCCATCTTTAGATCGATCCGGGTGACCCGAGGGTCGTTGGCCCGATCTATTATGTAGACCGTTTGTCCCGTTTTGGCTACAAGTGTCTCCGCGCAAGGGTGCTTATCGAGGTGCAAAGGCACGGTCCAGGTTTTTTTCATCTCCTCCTCGTTGAAGCCGAGGGGGGAAACGTATTTCGTTCGCAGCAGACGCGTCTCTTTTTCCACCATGAAGATCGCCACGCGGGTGAGGTCCCAGATCTTTTGCGTTTCGGTCACAATGGCGTTTAGCACCTTGTCGATGGAAACCGGACGCACCAGCAACTGATTGATCATCAGGATCGATGTCAGCAGCTTCTCCGGTGTAATGGCTTCAGTTGTCTTCTTGTCTGTCTGCGTCATTTTTTTGAGGCCATGCATTGCATTTGGAAACATTTCATTGGTAAAATCGGTAGTAATGGAGAACGAACCGGAATCATTTCAGGTGAAGGACTTCAGAGATCGGTTAGAGTTTTCTTCGAAATTGGAAGTTAGTTGTTGTGTTGAGAATTTTTGTACGCCGAAGACAACCTCTCATACAGCTCCTTCAGCCTCTCGGGGTTCGGATGCTCCAAAAGCAGGTGATTCTCCTCATTCTCCACATCGACGTAATGGATGACAACGAAATGCCTCACCCTGTCCCTGTGCAGAAGATGGCTCACCGGCCCCCACAAGACCAAGCTTTGCTTCTTTGGGTCGTGTTTGAGCTTAGTCGTAAACGTTTCTATATCATGCCAACGATCAAAAGCCACTTTGCAGAAACGCGCCGCGTTGGAAAAAAGAAGAAGGTAATCCTGCGCGATAGCAATATTCAGCTTTTGGGGCTTAGGAATCTCAGGCAAACCGCCATGGTAGGAGATGTAGTCAAGGTATTCAAGTTCAGTTTTGTCGGTTTCACCGATACGCCGGAGAAACGATTTTCGACGCTTGAGGGCCTGGCTGCCCCGGTAGCCAAAAAATCCGAGATAGGCGACTACTACTGTCGCGCAAACCAGCAGAGCGGTTTTCATATTCCTTAAATCCTCCGGGACGAAATGCACGCCGTTTTCTCAGAATCGAACATTTCTGCCTCACAAACATTGCTTCGATATTGAAGAGGCAAAAAAACACGCTTAAACGCTGTATGCCTCCATGGGCGCCCGCTTCGAGCCGTGGCCTGAAGCGGACACCGATGGAAACGGCAAAGGATGGAGGCTGTCTAACCGGGCAGATCTCACGCCTCCTTGGGCTTCAATCTATCATACCTGTTGAAAATGAAGAGCAGGCCGCCAATAACGGAAAAAACAACGCAGACCGCGAAGGCGCCATTGAAGCCATACTTGGTCTCGGCAAGATAGCCTGTAACGATCGGAGCGATGAGAGCGCCGAAGTTGCCGACAAAATTGTAGACACCACCGACGCCGCCAGCCTGGCCGTACGGCGCGATGTCGCTGGGGATTGCCCAGACGTTGGAAGCTCCGAATGAGTAGATGCCCATAAAGGCGCTGAGCCAGAAAACAGCCCAGAAGGCAGTGTTGGCCTGCATGCACAGACAGATGAACAGAGCCGCGCCGAACATGCCGATTCCCATTCCCGTACGGCGCAGCGTGGTAATCGAAGCGCCCCTTTCATACCATTTGTCAAAGACCTTTCCACCCGCGAGTTCCATGAAGACCGCAATGATGAACGGAACCGATGCGGCAAGGCCCATTTCCTTGAGGGACAGGCCCCTGACCTTCATGAGGTATGTGGGTATCCAATAGATGGCGACGGTCCAGACATAGAGGTAAAAGGCATAGGCAAGAGTAGCCTTCACGATGACGGCGTATGTGGCTAACTTTATGATGGGGATGGGTTCAACGTGGATGTCGCCTGTATGCGTGATGACTTCGTCCTGGCGTATGTAGGCCAGCTCGGATTCGGAAATTCTAGGGTGATCGGCAGGCTCATGATAAGCCAGGAGCCACCAGACGGCCCACACTATGGCCAGGGCGCCTGTAATCACGAACGACGCTCTCCAACCCCATGCAGCGATGATGAAGGCCACTATGGGTGGGGCGAAGGCGCCCCCGACTCTCGCGCAGCAGTCGAATATGGATGAGGCGAATGTCCGTTCTCGTTTGGGGACCCATACCGATACCACCCGGGCATTCGAAGGATATACGGGCGCTTCCGTGATACCGATCCCTATTCGCAGGGCGAGAAAGGAATAAAAACCAACGCAAACCGCTACTAACATCGTAACGCAGCCCCAGGAGACTCCGGCAAAACCTAAGACCTTCTTCGGCCCGAATTTATTCAGAAGGTACCCCGACGGAAGCATTGTTATCGTGTAGGACCAGAAGAAGGCCGACATGAGTATCCCCATTTGTGCCGTTCCGAGGCCGAACTCTTTCATCAATGTCGGCGTGGCCACGCCGAAGTTTACCCGGTCGATGTAGTTGATCGCAGTTCCCATCGCGAGCAAGACAACAATGTACCACCGAGAACCGGTTTCCAGCTTGGCTGTCGTTTGGGCGTTAACTGACGAAACTAATTGATTTGCCATATTCTCCCCTCCTGGTAGTTTTTTAGGACTCTTTTCCGGTGTCACGGCCAACTTGCCATATCACCGGTGACACCTCTTCGTGCTTTGATCTGATGCGAAGAGGGGCTTCATGCCCTGTCCGCATATCAATAAAAAAAGGTAGAGTTCGGAAGCACCACCAACTGATTGATCCTCGTGATCGCGATACCGGCAGCCTTGAGCGTCTAATGGTTTCTGTTGCACTTTTGCCTGTCTGCGTCACTTTTCAACAGGCCATGCTTTGCTTCCGGAAAACATTTCAGTCGTAAAAATCAGCAGGACTCGAGAACGAGCAGGAAGAACGGGAAATGAGCAATCACGCGAAACAGTTCACTGAAATGGGGAAATAATTCAGATGAAAAAAAGCCACTGTAAAGGGTCCCACCTTTTCTTCACGGGAAATCAATTGTCGCTTTGAACCAGCCGTGCCGCTTCACCGCTCATACCTTTTCGTGGTTTTGATCTAATGCGGAGGGGGTTTCATGCCCCCTTCGCATATGGAGAAAAGAAAGTGAAAATCGTATGCCAGGGATCTATCGAAGCAACTGGTTCGCGATGATGATCCGCTGTATCTGATTTGTCCCTTCATAGATCTGGGTGATCTTCGCGTCCCTCATCATCCTTTCGACGGGATAGTCTCTCGTATACCCATAACCTCCGAAAATCTGCACAGCATCCGTAGTGACCTTCATCGCCACGTCCGAGGCATACCACTTCGCCATGGAGGCAATCTTCGGGATATCCGGATTGTCCGGCTCGGTGTCGATCATGGCGCCGGAGCGATAGACGATGGTTCTCGCGGTTTCGATGGCAAGAGCCATTTCAGCGAGCATCCACTGCATGCCCTGGAAGGACGCGAGGGGCTTGCCGAACTGAACGCGTTCCTTGGCGTATGCGACGGCGGCATCGAAGGCCCCCTGTGCAATGCCGAGGGCCTGGGCGGCTATGTTAGGCCTGGAGAAATTAAAGGTGGTCATGAGGGTCTTGAAGCCGCTGCCCTCAGGACCGATCATATTCTCGTCGGGCACGAAGCAGTCATCGAAAAAAACCTGCCGGGTGTCGGAGCCCCGGATGCCCAACTTTTCCTCCGGCTTCCCACAGGTCATGCCTTCGGCATTTTTTTCCAGGGCGAATATGCTCATCCCTTTGTTACCTTTTGATTTGTCCGTGTAGCATATCACCAGCATGATTCCCGCCACGCTGGCCTGGGTGATGAAAATTTTAGCGCCGTTGATGAGCCAGCCGCCCTCGGTCTTTTTCGCCGTGGTCTTCATGCCCGCAACATCGGAGCCGGCACTGGCCTCGGTGATGGCAAAGGCGCCCGGGCACTCGCCGGTGGCCAGCCGGTAAAGCCACTTTTTTTTCTGCTCTTCGCTGCCTGCGAGCATGAATGGTTCGCTTGTGAGGCCCTGATTGGTCAGCATCACCGAGGTGGAGGCACAGGCACGAGCTGTTTCTTCCAGCACAAGCAGAAGCCCCAGTTGTCCGGCGCCGGCGCCGCCGTACTCCTCGGCAACATTGACTCCCAGGAAACCGTTGTCCCTCAGGGTCTCGAAGTTCTCCCAGGGATATCTCTCCGAGGCATCGATCTCTGCCGCCCTGGGCGCAAACTGCTCCCTGGCAATCCGCCTGATGGTGTCCTGTATCATTACCAGCTCTTCCGATAGTCTAAAATCCATTCTTGAGCTCCTGCTAGAGGTGGTTAAGTGATACTTGATTAATTCTATTAACGCCTCAAATTCTCGAGAATCGTGACGACTCCCTGGCCTCCGCCGCAGCAGGCCGAAAACAATCCGTACCGTCCGCCTGTGCGGATCAGGTACCGCATCGCGAATCCCGCGATGCGCGCGCCCGAGGCGCCGTTGGGATGCCCGAAGGCTATGGCGCCTCCCATGGGGTTCCATTTCTCCATGTTAACGCTTTCGCCTGTCTGGTTCGGCAACTCCTTGATGACCGCAAGGTTTTGCGCTGCAAATGCCTCATTGCATTCAATGACGTCCATATCCGAATACTTAAGGCCTGCGCGCTTCAGAGCAATCGGGATGGCATAAGCGGGGGCTACACCCATGATAGAGGGATCGACACCGTACTCGGCGCCGCTGATCCATCTGGCCATCGGCTGGTAGCCCAATTCCTTTGCTTTTTGCGCGGTCATCATCAGAACGAAAGCGGCCCCGTCATTGATACCGGAGGCATTGCCCGCCGTGACGGTCCCATCTTTTTTGAAAGCGGGCGCGAGTTGCGCAAGTTTGTCCAGAGGCTCCAGACGGGGGTGCTCGTCCACCTTGAACTCGATGGGCGGCTTCTTTTTCCCCTGGGAAACCATGACGGGGATGATCTCTTCGGTAAAATACCCTGCATCGATGCTCTTCCTGGCCAGCGACTGGCTCCGGAAGGCAAACTCGTCCTGCTCTTGCCGGGAGATGCTATACCTGGCCGCAAGGTTCTCGGCGGTGAGCCCCATGTTAAAGGGTCCGTACATCATCTCGCCTTCGACACGTGGCTGCAACTGAAACTCAAGCTGCTTCGGCGCGTTCAGTCTGTATGGCTCCTGGCTGGTCGAAAACTTCACCGGCAGTTGGCTGAACGACTCCATGCCCCCGGCGATCACGATGTCGGCCTGGTTGCAGATGATTTTCCATGCGGCGTGATTGATCGAATCGATTGCCGAGCCGCACTGCATTTCCACATACGAAGCTGATGTGCTGACAGGGAGCCCGGCTTTAAGAAGGACCCATCGGGCGGGATTCATGGCATAGGCCATAGGAAACGCGGAGCCGGCAAAGACGGAATCCACATGGGCCTTTTCCGTAATCCCGGTCTTTTCCACCAAGGCCTTCAGTGCAATTGCTCCCAGTTCCTCCCCCGTAAAATCCTTTAACGAGCCGCCCATCTTTCCGAAGGCCGTTCTCATAGCCTCAACAAATACAACCTCTCTTTTCTCCATGTTGCACTCCTTAAGCTTTCTTTTCGTAGCTGTAAAAGCCGCGCCCTGTCTTGCGGCCCAGGAGGTTTTGATCGAGCATTTTCTTGAAGAGGGGCGAGGGCTTATATCCTTCGTGACCGGTCATCTGGTACATAGCGTCGATCGCGAAATAGCAGACATCCACACCGGCGAGATCCATGATCTCGTTGGGTCCCATGGGCCAGTTACATCCGAGTTTCATGGCCTGATCGATGGCCTCCGCCGAAGCAGCGCCGTTCTCGATCATATTGGCCGCCTCGTTGTAGAGCAGGCACAAAAAGCGGTTCACGATGAACCCCGGGATGTCCTTCACAACAATGGGAATCTTTCCGAACTGCTTGCAGAAGTTGACGGTTTTTTCCGTGACATCATCGGTTGTTTTTTCGCCCCGTATCACCTCTACGAGCTTCATGAGCGGCACGGGGCTGAAGTAGTGGGTCCCGATGACGCGCCCGGGGTTCTTTGTGACCCCGGCGATCTCGGTGATGCTCAGTGTAGACGTGTTGCTCGCCAGGACCACTTCCTTAGGGCAGAGGGCGTCGAGTTTCGTGAAGATGTCCTTCTTGATCTCCATCTTCTCGAAAACAGCCTCTACGACCATGGCGGCCCCTTCAACACCGGCCTTCATGTCCGTCGTCCCCTTCAGTCTGGAAAGGATCTGGTCCATCTGTTCCTTGCTGATGGTCCCCTTGGCGGCCTTTCGCTCGATGAATTTGCCGATGCCGCCGATCCCCCGGTCAATGAATTTTTGGTCGGTGTCCACGATGGTCACTTCGAACCCGGCTTCGGCCGCAACCTGAGCGATCCCGGAGCCCATCGTGCCCGCTCCGATGACTGTGACTTTGTGATGCATCTCAATCCTCCCTCTGATGAAGTGAACGCGCCGCCTGGATCAGCGATCGCCGGATACCGCGACTATTCCACTTCTATATGGCTCACTTCTTCTTGCTCTTGTTAACGAAGGCCTCCATTCCGTTTTTCTGTTCCTCCGTGGAGAAGCAAAGACCGAAGCAATCAATCTCAAAGAGCGCTGCCGACTCCAGATCCATCTCCGTCCCCCTGTTGATGGATGCTTTGATCAGGGTCACGGAATGCGGGCTCTTTAGTCTATTGTTTCTTGAGGAACACGCCCGTAGGATCGCATTCTTCTCTCAGGATACGAATGAGCTCAGGCGTAGGCCGCTCTGTCTCGTGGACCTCCGGGCTGACCTTCAGATCCCAACCCGTATTTTCCTTGATCTGCGTCACCGTTACACCGGGTGAAAGGAGGCAAGATACATTTCCCTGGTCTCGGGATCGAAGCGTAGGATACCCAGGGTAGAGATGACCGCACCGGGACCGTCTCCGTAGAATCCGTACTTTTCCCGCTCCCTGCCGCCCCCGAAGTAGCCGGGGGTGGTGACAAAATCCACCTTTTCGGGGAAGCGCTGCTTCTGGTGCAGCATCATCACGACGGTACGCTTGCAACCGGCTCCGATGTCATTGGAGCCGCCGCTTCCCGCAAAGCGGACCTTGGGTTTCCAGTAATCGCCGATGACGTGGGTGTTAAGATTACCGTACCTGTCGATCTGGGCGCCGCCCAGGAACCCCAGATCGACTTCGCCCGCATGAACAATCCCGAGACCCTCCATGAGGCCGCCCTGCATGGCCGATCCGGGCACGAGCACCGAGTCGGCGACCGAAAAGGGTGTAACGCTGGGCTTGCAGTCGATGGCGCCCGACTCATAGATGGCCACCATGTTAGGCGCGTGGGTCTTCTGGGCAAGAAAGGCCCCCAGCAAGGGAAGTCCCGTACCTATGATGACCTTTTCACCATCCTTTATTTCTCTGGCCGCGGCGACGGCCATAATTTCCTGCAGTGTGAATTCGCTATAGTCGCTGGTCATGGCCGGCCCTCCTTAGAACCCATAGTTGACCGAGGTGCACATCATGTCCTTTGCTCTCAGGCCGCGGAACTGCTTCATGCCGAAGGTATCAATGTACTTTTTGGCATACTCATCCCGGTCGGCCACACCGTACACCCACTCATCCATATACTTCTTCCAGCCGTCTTCGCTCGTAGACTCACGGATGTATTTGAAGATGAAGTCCCGGTCGACGTCGTAGTAACCCTGACAATGCTTGGGGTGAGCGCCAAAGGGGGCATGAACGACACCCACCACCTTGTATCCCGGTACGATCGTCCTGTTGGGGTCCTGTCCGATTTTCTCGCGCGTAACGATCTCCTCGCAGGAGACGACAACCTTCTTGCAGGCCCTCATGCTCCAGGGCATGTCGCCCCAGATGCCCCACATCTGGCTGTTACCCTCCTCGTCGGCACGCTGGCAGTGAAAATAACCCACATCCGGGTTCAGCGCGGGCACAAGAACGTGCTCGTGCCCTGAGCCGAAAGGGTCTTTCATGAGGATGGCTTTTTTTTCCCCATTCCAGGCTCGATAATTCATCATGTCGCTGCCCTTCATGGAGTGTATGGGGATGTATGGGACGCCAAGAGAACCGGCAAGGTAGCGGGCCATGACAGCGAAATTCGTGTAATCCTCCATCTCAATCTTATGGGGGATGCCTTTTTCCATCGCTCTCCGGAAGCAGTAAAGCGGACCAAAAACCTCCATCCATACGTAGGAGGATATGATACGATCCACGCATCCGGCGCCGATCATCTGATCGGCGTGTTCGTTAAAGCTGGGCTGGCATATCGTCAGGTGCGCTTTCTTTTGACGGATAATCTCATGGGTGATGGCGTAGGAAGGTGAGTGGAAAAATCCTCCGATGGCTACCGTAATCCCGTCAGAAATGAACTTAGATACCGCCTCTTGTGCTGTCATGACTTTAGATTTTTTCACGACTGGTTCTCCTCCGTCTTCCTGCCCTTTAAGAACCGGTTCACTTGCTTCTGTTGTTAACTATGGCAACAACGGTCGATCTTGGATTTCTCGATCTGAGACTATGAAGGGACAAAAACTGAATTAAATGTCACGCACCAACACATAGCAACGGGAATGCCACGCGTCGCCTGCACCTAACTTTCTGTTTTAATTAAGTATTAATTTGTGATGCCTTGACGGAGAATTCCCCGGATTTCAGCAAAAGATGAAAAGAGAACCGAGAATAACGCCGAACTGCGGCAAAAGGCGAATATGCGATTTGCTCTGCGTCAAAATTGATCAAATGAAGAAATTTTCATCATTTCATGAAACCGTTAAGGAATCCGAAAACAACTCCACGGGATCGGTTCACTCTTTATCACGAAGCTGTTTCGTACGTTTTGCCCCCAAAACTATTTCAAACTATTTCAGGCATCGTAAGAATCGGGATGCCGCCTATCTCCACACTCGTCGTCGAAAAAAACCCGCGCGATGCGCGCAATAGACATGCCCGACTCAACCACTCTATTGGTAAGAACGATCCCTGCTTTGTTCGCCCACAAATGTACTACGCGTAACCATGGAATGCGTGTGGCGGGCTATTTCTCCGCCATACCCGGCTGGAAATCGTCAAAAAGGCAGGTCTTCAATCGCATCTGCTGCCAGGGATGAGAATTGGGGGTATGATCCAGACATAGAAAAATTCAGCATGGTCCACCGCATAACGCCATAGAGAAGATATTGAAATTTTGACTTAAATCATTAGTTGCATTGCGCAGATGACTGATCCTCACAAAGCGAGCACGCACATAGCGGTTCAGAGGGAGGCAACTTTGCTATATCAAACCAGTATTCGCCCAGACATCTTACGGCTTTGAGCAAATTCTCAAACGACATTGGTTTGGTGATGTAAGAGTTGGCCCCAAGTTTATAGCATACCTCAATTTGCTCTTGTTCCTTTGCGGTTGAGAAGATCAATATAGGAATGGCCTTAAGTTTCGGATGTTCTTTAATCTCTTTGAGAGTTTGGAAGCCATCTTTTCTGGGCATGTTCAGGTCGAGAAAGATGAGATCTGGTGCAGGAAATTTTTTAGGGTCTGTGTAGATACCTCGACGAAGGAGATAGTCAATAAGCTCTTGGCCATCGCGGAGGCAGAAAAAATGCTCCGATTTGAAGATTTCACGAACCGCCTCGTTCATAAGAAGACAGTCGTCTTCATCATCGTCGGCCATGAGCAAAACGGTCCTTTTTTTGCGCTGCTCGATCATACCTTTCTCCCTTATGTCAAGAGTGCCCACAAATCCACTGCTGGCAAGAGCAAGAGTAAGTTCAGACAGCATTTTTTTCAATTGGGCACAGGGTATCAGGTTCGATTTTCCTCATCGAGCCCGCCCCACTGCTCACGGATCATAGTTGCCGTACTCATTGCAGACTTTCGGTTCCCATTCGGCAAAATCTGAGCAATAAAAGCACGGTGCGCTATGCAACCCGAACGTTACGAATTTGCATGTCTCACAGTCATCTTGATCGGCGCGTCGAGGCGTCATTGTCGTTTCCCTCCCTCAGGTGTGTCTCGGCTTCTCTCCGCCTTAGCTCCCCTCAGAAAGACCGAGTAACTCTTCAATTCTCACTTTGATGCCCTCAATTCTTTTTTCCTGGAACATGCAATTCAATCCACCACGCTGGTTATCGCAGAAATGATAAAGACCGGTCATCAAATTCCTTCGGATAGTGCCGACAACAGATAAACCGTTTTTCACCACAATTTTCGAAAATGGCGATCCCGGATCGCGTTCATAACTCATTTCCCCCTCCTTGCGGTATTCAGGTGCTTAATTCCTTAAAGAGTAGCTCAAAGTAATTTCGTATCAGGTTAAGAAAACTTCAATGGGGGGAACAGTGTATTTCATGGTAAAAAACCTGTTACATGGCGGACTGCTTGAGGGTTTGAGTCTGTCTACTTCTATCCGGAAAATGGGAAACAACTTCCCAAAAAACGGAACAATCCCGCCCACTGTTATCAGTTAAGGAGATGATCCGGCCCCGGTCGATTTCAGTGCTACATATCTTGCGGATGAGCAAATATGCTTGAAAAGGTGCTATCTACAACGAGATGATTTTAATATGTTAACTCGCGTTGCTGAAGGAACGGCAACATGTCGAGTTTCCTGGTGAGGGCCCTCCGTCCTGAAGCGCCGATGAGACGCGCTTTGCGATGAAATCAAGTGAGGCGGCCCTTTTAAAACGACGCTAGCCGCCGCCCTAAGCTCAGTGATCTTGACAACCTACAGACGGATGAATACTCATTCTTTGCCAACCTTTTTGGCGGAAAGCAGCTAAAGGCCGCCATCCTTTGTGGATGCAGGATCGGGAAGGAAGAGCAGTGGCGCTCGATATCAAATTGCATTTGAAAAATGTCTCTAAAGACCGGAGCCGGGACACCGGAATGGCCATGGTGCTCCTGCTTCTGCTCGTATATATCCGTACCAGGCGGGACGGGTTGCTGCTTGCGGCAATAGCCCTGCATGTCTTGAACATGACAGCGCCCCGGGTCTACGCACCCATCGCCGTCGTCTGGCTGGGTTTTTCTCATATTCTCGGCGCCGTCATGTCCAAAATTCTACTCTCCATCCTGTTTTTTGGCCTCGTAACTCCGATTGGCCTTCTGCGCCGGTTTTTCCGAAAGGACTCCTTGAAGCTGCGTGCCTTTAAAGCCGGTGAAGAATCGGTCATGTTGGTGAGAAATCATAAGTTTGTCGGTAGCGACATCGAGAAACCGTACTGAAAGGAGGAAATCCGCATGGACTTCTTAAAGGACTTGTGGGGATTCATGAATCAAAGGAAAAAGTTCTGGCTGATGCCGGTGATTCTAATTCTGCTGGGATTTGGAGCCGTTATGGCATTGACCGCAGGGTCTGCCATTGCGCCGTTTATCTATTCGATATTCTAAGCGCCGGCAAAGTATTGGAATAAGGCATAGGGAATCAGGATGAAAAATGCTATCCTGGGCATATCCGCGTTCTACCACGACAGTGCCGCAGCCGTCCTTGTCGACGGAAAGATTGTTGCCGCTGCGCAGGAAGAACGGTTCACCCGGAAGAAGCACGATTCGTCATTTCCGATCAACGCCTGCCGCTACGTTTTGCAGGAAGCAGGCATCGATTACAAGGACCTTTCTGCCGTAGCGTTTTACGAGAAGCCGTTTCTGAAATTCGAACGGCTGCTTGAAACGTACCACGCCTTTGCGCCAAGCGGTTTCGTGAGCTTCCTTTCGGCGATGCTGGTTTGGGTCAAGGAAAAGGTATTTATGAAGCGGATGCTCACCGAGGAACTCGCTGCGCTCGGCGATGGAAGCCCCCCGATGTATTTTCCGGAGCACCACCTGTCTCACGCGGCGAGCGCCTTTTATCCTTCGCCATTCCCGGATGCGGCGATCGTCACGGTGGACGGCGTGGGAGAGTGGGCCACGACGACCATCGGACGGGGTCAAGGCAAAGAGATCGAGATCCTGGAAGAGCTCCAGTTCCCCCACTCTGTAGGGTTACTCTATTCCGCATTTACCTTTTACACCGGATTCGCGGTCAACAGCGGCGAGTACAAGCTCATGGGCCTGGCGCCCTACGGGAATCCCGATTCGCAGAGGACTGCGGACTTCAAAAGAAAAATTGAAACGGAACTCGTCGATATCCGGAAAGATGGATCGATCGTCCTGAACATGGATTACTTCGAATACGCCACCGGGCTCAAGATGGCCAACGAAGAAAAGTGGGAGCAACTCTTCGGAGTGCCCCGCCGAAAACCGGAGTCCGAGATTTCCCAGGTTTACATGGACATGGCGCTGGCCATCCAGCAGGTAACCGAGGAGATCGTCCTTCTTCTTGTCCGCACGGCGAAGCGATTGACGGGCAGCAAGTACCTGGTGCTGGCGGGGGGCGTAGCCCTCAACTGTGTAGCCAACGGGAAGATCCTCCGGGCCGGGATTTTCGACGACCTATGGATTCAGCCGGCCGCGGGCGACGCAGGCGGCGCTGTCGGGGCGGCTTATGCGATTTGGCATATCCTCGATGGAAACGAACGGCAGGTCAATGGGGGCCGGGATGCGACCGGGGGCTCCTACCTGGGCCCGGAGTTCTCGGACAACGAGATCCACCGCATGCTGCAGAAATACGACGCTAAGGCGCGCCTCTATGAAGACTTTCAGGGCCTGGCTTCCGACGTCGCCTCGAAGCTTACGGATGGAAACGTCGTCGGTTGGTTTCAGGGCCGGATGGAATTCGGCCCGCGCGCTCTGGGCAACCGAAGCATCCTGGGGGATGCGAGAAACCCGGAGATGCAAAAAAAATTGAATCTCAAGATCAAGTATCGGGAGGGCTTCAGGCCGTTCGCGCCTTCAGTCCTCGAAGAGGATATCGACGAATATTTCGACCTCGACCGTCCGTCTCCCTACATGCTGCTGGTCGCGCCGATCCGTGAGGACAAAAAAAATCCGCTTCCCGAGGGGTATAACGACATGCCTCTCTACGAAAGACTTTATATCCTTCGATCCGATATTCCCGCAGTCACTCATATCGATTACTCCGCCCGCATACAAAGCGTGAGCCGGGAGACCAATCCCCGGTATTGGGAATTGATCCACAAGTTTAAAGAGTTGACCGGCTACGGAGTGATCGTTAACACAAGCTTCAATGTGCGCGGCGAGCCGATCGTTTGCACACCCGACGACGCCTACCGATGTTTTATGAGGACCGAAATGGATTTTCTGGTCCTTGGGGATTATCTCCTCGATAAGAAGGACCAGCCGCCGTTATCCGAAACAGGCGATTGGCGGAAGGAATTCAAGCTCGATTGACCCGAAGCAGGGACGCGAGCCATGGAACTTTGCAACAGCAGCGCGGTTTGTCCCCTATTTTGAATTAAGGAGAGAGGAAGCTTGCCCATGACCAGGAATGATCCGTCGGCAATCCCGGCAGAGCTGCGCTACGCGAAACGAGTAGTGCGGCCATACCTCTTTCCGGCGTTAGTGTCATTGAGTGCAATTCCGGCATCGTTTCTGATCCTGCAATTTGCGCCCGCGCCGTTCTTCTGGATGTTGCTCGCCTGGGCCGCTGCCTTGTGGGTCGCTATATTCTGTGTTCGAGGGTCCTGGCCCCGCGCCATCCTGTTCAACCTCGGGATCGTGGCATGCATGGTGGCCGGGGTCGAGGCATACCTGATCACCCATGAATACACACCCCGGATTTTCACGCCCGGTTTCATGGTTCCCGACGACGCACTGGGATGGGCCCCTGCGAAGGGGATGCAGGCTACGGCTATGGAAGCCGTCCGCTCGGGACTGTTCCACCGCCCCGTTGGAAAGATATCCGATACCAGGTACACGATAGACTCGAACGGGCTTCGCATCGCTCCCCCATATAGCAATGACGATCCGGCCGGCTCGGTTCTGTTCTTCGGTTGCTCCTACACTTTCGGCGTGGGCCTCAATGACGACGAAACGTTGCCATACCAGGTTGGCGTCCAGTCGGACGGGCGGTACCGTATCTTTAACTTCGCTTTTGTGGCATATGGCCCGTCCCAAATGCTCGCAGCCGTCGAGACAGGCAGGGTGGGCCGGGTGGTGGACACCCCTCCCCGGTATGCTTACTACATGGCCATTCCGCATCATGTGTGGCGGGCGGCGGGACGGGTCGGCTGGATCCATCACCAGCCGCGTTATGTGCTGGACGCCGATGGAACTCTGCATCGGGCGGGGTATTTCGAGGGCCGTCAACCCCTGGGCCGCCAGCTCGGGCTTGGCTGGCCGGTCGAAGGGCTGTTGAACTGGACCGAAGGGCAGTTGAACAAGTCGGCATTATGGCGAAGATTCCTTCTTTCCGATGCTCGCATTACCGACGACGACATACGTCTCTATTTAGCCATGATTCGCCGCACACAGGAACTGATCACAACCCAATACCCGGATATTCAGTTTCGCATCGTCTTGTGGCCGGGTCAGGCAGGCAGCGCCGCGCAGCAATCCACTTACGGGAAGATACGGGATGGGTTTCTCCGGATGGGAATCCCGGTCGACTTCGCGGAGGACATTCTGCCCGGCTATAATGCCGACCGGGAGAAGTTCCAGTTGAGCACCATGGACACCCACCCGAACGCACTGGCCAACCGCCTGCTGGCCCAATACCTGGTAAGCAAACTCGAACACTGATATCGGTACGCAGCCGAATCAAACGGCGAGCGGATTTGCCGGCCTGAGTCTGCAAAGCTCGCGGCTATCCGGGGAAAGGCTATTGCCGGGGTCATTTCTTCTGCAGGCAGGCATCCGAAGATATCCCGCAAGTTCTCTTATATCGGTAAAAGTTTGAACACCGCGCCGATTGCAGCAGCTTCCTCTTTGCTCAAATCTCCGATGTGCTCCCTTCTTTCGGCCACACTCCGGAAACGCGTAAAGTCGGTCGGTAGGGTCTCGTTATCCACCAGGAAGGCGATCTTCTGGACAATTCCCCGGATTTCTTCCGGGCTTCTTATCCTTCCTACGGTTTTGATGAAATACTCGATTTTCATTTTCCCTTTGGAGGCGTTATATTCCAGGTCTTTCACGCGATGGAGCGCGAGGATGGCATAGTCGCCGAGGGCTTGCCAAAAAACTTCGTCATAGCCCCGCCATGTGGGTAAATAGAAGCGAAACAAGGCAGGCCTTTGCTTTCCGCCTATCAGAACGGTTTTATAAAGCATGACCGGTAAATGTTCGACTTCTTCTGTGCTTATGCTTTCGAGCAACTGAAACATTACCCGCCTCTGTAGTTTGCGCAACCGCTTATCGAATTGCTCCAGCAGACCGCCCTGACCGGGGATAGTGTCCACAGTTTCCAAAATTTTTTGAATTCCCGTATCCATACCGTTCCTCCGTATGAACCAGAATGGCGTCGATGCCGGTAAGACTCAGGTTTAGCTTTCGGCCATCATGGCCCATTAACTGCCGAAGTCAAAGCTTTTCAGTTGGCGCTTTTTTCTTTTTCAACCTTCCTCGCCGGAACCGGAAACATATCTCTCACAAAGATTCCGTAAGCATAAGATTGCGAGATTGCAAGGATTTCGTCGCGCCATTTCTCGGAGGCGAGCTGTAATGAACGGCGCTGACGTGCCCTGACGCATTTTCAAGCTTTTCAATCGCGCGCAATCATTCATGAAACCCGTAGCGCCGCCATTCGCGAGTTGCCTGAGAGGTACGGAAGACTTAAGATGAAAAACGTTGAACAGGAAAAGGACTCTGTTCAATATTTTCTCCCTTTCCGAGGGATATTGGTTACTTAGAGTGGCGTATTCCCTGATGCTAAATCCAATTTTGCTTCTCTTGTGAAAAACGATGTTTGGATCGAAAGGACCTGTTTCGTATATGCCGGACGAGGTGATTCGCACAATGGCTGATGAGGAAAATCGGGAAGGTGCGTCGATCAGGATCACGAGACGGGCCTTCATCAAAGGCATTATCGCCGCCGGGGCCGTGTCCTGGTCCGGTTATATGTTCCGGGGCGCGACGATGGCGAATCAAAAGGCGTCTCCAGGCTCGGTCGAACGGCTGATCACACTGAACGTCAACGGGCAGCAGCGCCACGTCGACGTCATGCAGCAGGAGACCCTGGCCATGACGCTGCGTAACAAGCTTGGCCTTGTCGGAACCAAGATCGGTTGCGACCGCGCCGAGTGCGGCGCCTGCACCGTGCTTATCGACGATGTGCCCCAGTATTCCTGCTCGATCCTTACGCATTCGGTAAGGGATAAGAAGATCGTGACGATCGAAGGGCTGGCCGGGACCGGCGGAACGCTCCATCCTCTGCAACAGGGTGTTCTTGACGAGCAAGGTTTCCAGTGCGGCTACTGCGCGCCCGGGTTTCTCATGGCGGCAGCCGGTTTTTTGAAGACAAATCCGAACCCGACGCGCGAGCAGCTTGCGCAAGGGGTCTCCGGAAACCTGTGCCGCTGCCAGGATTATGAGAAAATCCTCGACGCCCTGATGCGCGGCGCGCAACTCCTCAGGGAGGCGTGATCATGCCCGGCGAAGAAAAGATTTCCGAGCAAAAACTGGTCGGCAGGAACTACCTCACCCCGGACCTGCGGGCGAAGGTGACCGGCGCGGCCAGGTTCACCGAGGACTTTCGCGCCGAGGGCATGCTCTATTGCAAGCTGCTTCTCAGCCCCATGCCCCATGCCCGCGTGAAGCGGATCGATACCGCCGCCGCGCTGGCCATGCCGGGTGTCAAGGCTATCATCACCGCCGACGATCTTCCGGCCCCGGCAGATTTCGTTACCGATACCGGCGCCGTGATCAAGGCCAGCAAGTGGGCGGAACGCGCGCTCACCATGGAGCCGTTGTACCAGGGCAACCCCGTTCTCGCAGTGGCGGCGGTCGATGAATTGACGGCCGCAGAAGCCATTGAAAAAATTGAAATCGAGTGGGAGCCGCTGCCGTTCGTGATCGATCCTCTGGCCAGCCTGCGGCCGGGCGGGCCAAACGCCAGGACGGACGGCAACGTCTGGGTGCGACCCGAGCCCCAGCCGGGCAAGGGGGCTGAACCGCCGCCGGCCCCCGAGGTGCGGGAAATCAAATGGACCGGGGCCGACTTCGCCGAAGCCAAAGACGGCCGGCTGCCCATGGGCCAGGCTGCGGCTCAATGGTCCTACGGGGATATCGAAGCAGGGTTTGCAAGAGCGGCGCTCGTGCTCGACGAAACTTTTGCGACCTCGAACACGAGCCATCAGACTCTGGAGACCCGCTCGACCCTGGCCTACTGGCAAAACGGCAAGGTGTTCATCCACGCCGGCACGCAAAGCACGATTCAAACCGTTCCCGCTATTTCTCGATGGCTTGGAATCGGGGCCGACCAGATCGTTTTTGTCAGCGAATATACCGGGGGTGGATTCGGCAGCAAGATCACGGGCTCCATTCCCCTGATCATCCCGGCCATCCTTTCGCGCAAGACGAACGCCCCGGTCATGATGCGCATAAGCCGCGAGGAGGAGCATTATATCGGCCGCGCGCGCCCGAGCCTCCTCGGACGCATGAAGGTGGGTTTCTCCAGGGAGGGCCGTATCCTGGCCCTCGATCTGTTTGTCATCCAGGACAATGGTCCGTACGAAGAAAATAACGATGCCGCCATGTCCGGCCGCGTCGTCTCGCTTATGTACCAGCCGATAGCGATGCGCTGGCGCGGGACCGCCGTCTTGACCAACACGCCTACCCGTTCCGCTCAGACCTCACCCGGAGGCCTGCAGGGCGTGACCCTCATGGAACCGGTAATGGCGAAGGCGGCGCGCAAACTGGGGATTGACCAGGTGGCCATCCGGCGGCTCAACGCCCCCGAGGGCAAGGCCCCGTTCGGAGCACCGGGGGCGGATGGCGCCCGCTCCCATACCACGAGCGCCTTCGTTAAGGAAGCCCTCGATCGCGGGGCGGCGTCTTTCGACTGGGAACGGCGCAAAGCCTCCAGTGGAAAGCGCAGCGGGGCCAAAGTCCGGGGGCTCGGCGTCGGCATGGGTTGCTTCGTCGCAGGGACAGTCGGATTCGACGGGCTTATTGTCATCAAACCGGACGGAACCATCCGCTTTCACTGCGGCATCGGCAACCTCGGGACGGAGTCGATGAGCGACGTTCACCGCGTAGGGGCGGAAGCCCTGGGCGTGCCGTGGGAACGGTGCGAGATCGTTTGGGGGGATACCTCCAGGCATCTGCCGTGGAGTTGCGTTTCAGGCGGCAGCCAGACCATACACGCCATGTCGCGGGCGGCCCTTGCCGCGGCTTTGGACGCCAAAAAGAAATTGCGGGAAATCGCCGCGCAAACCCTCGGGGGCAGCCCCGAGGAATACGAAGTCGGCGGCGAGCGCGTTTTTCGCCCCGATGGCGGACCCGGCATGAGCCTTGGCGAGGCGGCCGAGCAGGCTGTCGTCCTGGGCGGCGCCTACGACGGACACGAATTCCCCGACAACATCAACAAGCTGACCAAGGAGTCGGTTAAGGCCCTGGCCGGCCAGGGACTGCTGGCTGTTGCCCGCGACACCTTCCCGCGCGACGGCCTGACCTTTTCCTATGTAACGAGTTTTGCAGAGGTCGAAGTCGATGTAGAGACCGGCATGTACAAGATCCTGGATTTCCTCGCGGTCGCCGACGCGGGCGTCGTGGTGCACCCGCGCGCCTTTGGCGGGCAGTTGCTCGGCCGCTCCATGCTGGGCATCGGGCATGCCGTCGGCCAGAAATGGGTGTACGACCAACACTACGGCCTGCCGCTGGCCAAGCGGTTTTACCACACCAAGCCGCCGACGATTCTCGATGTGCCGGCCAGGATGCAATGGGACGCCCTGGGCATTCCGGACCCGGAGACCCCCGTGGGAGCTCGCGGCATAGGCGAACCGCCGACCGGGGCCGCATGCTCGGCAGTTCTTACCGCCCTCATGGACGCCCTCGGCGACGACGTGTTCCGGCGCGCGCCCGTGACCGCCGATGTCATTCTGGCTTCGCTGGAAGCGGGCAGACCTGTCCAGAACGGCCTTGCGGCCGATGTTTAACACCGGACGCCGCATTGTCGATGCGGCGGCAGGAGAGCAGACGTGGCGATAGTTCGCGACATCATGCCGCAATTCGATCTCTTTCAACCGGCGACCGCCGGGGATGCGCTGGAGTTGCTTGCCCGGCACGGGTCCGGCGCCTGGGTGCTGGCGGGCGGACTCGACAGCCTCGAATGGTTCAAAGACAGGACCAAACGGCCGAAAGTGGTGGTCGATTTGAGCCGGGTCAACGAACTGCGCGGGGTGCGCGAGGTTGATGGAGGTGGACTCGAGATAGGGGCCATGACGACTCTGACTGAGGTGGTGGGCCATCCGGCTGTACGGGAGAGGTTTTCCATCCTGTCCCGGGCCGCGGAATCGGCAGCCTCCCCCCAGATCCGAAACCAGGGAACGATCGGGGGCAATGTATCCCAGGACGCCCGTTGCTGGTATTATCGCAATGGCTGGACCTGCTACCGCGCAGGCGGCAACATCTGCTACGCTGACACGCCGGTCGGCATGAACCGGGAGCACGCCATCTTCGATGCCGAACGCTGCGTAGCGGTCAATCCGTCCGACACTGCCCCGGCCCTTGTCGCCCTCGATGCGCGGATGGTCATCCGAAACGCGGGTAAAACCCGCCAGGTTGAGGCCCGCGACTATTTCATCGGCCCGGACTACGATATCACCCGAATGACTGTGCTTGACCCCGGCGACCTGTTGACCGCGATCCTGATCCCGCCAACCTGGGCCGGCGCGCATTTCTTTTTCGAAAAAGTCCGGGACCGCCGGGTGTGGGATTTCCCGCTGGTCAACATCGCATCGGCGGCGGTCCTGTCGGGCGATCGGATCGACCGCATGCGGTTGGCCGTAAATGCCGTGGCCGCGCACCCTGTACGCCTGACCCGGGTGGAAGACGCCGTCCGCGGCAAACCCCAAAACGAGACAACCGCCGGCATGGCAGGAAAGCTTGCGATCGAGGGCGCTCAGCCGCTTGCGCACAACGGCTACAAGGTGACGCTCGTTCGCAACCTCGTGAAGCGTGCCGTTCTCGGCAAGGAGGAACCATGGGCGTAATCACGTCGGCCCCCAATCCGTGGGGCCAGGCCGTTCCCGTCCATATCGCCTGGTATTTGCTATGGGTGTCGCTGTTTGCAGGGCTCGCGTTCCTGGTTGTTCACGCCGTCTGGATTCGCCTGCGCGCCAAACCGGAGGAGCCGCCGGAGGTCATCCCGCCGGAAGCGGCGTCCTGCATACCGGAAAAAGTGCCGAGGCACTCCCTGCCCGCCAGGATATTCCATTGGGTCATGGCCGCCGCCATGTTGACGCTGCTCGTTACGGCATTCCTGCCCAAGGCCGGCCTGCGGTTTCCCTGGTTGTACCTGCATTGGGCCGCCGGGACCGTTTTGATTGTTGCCATTGTCTTCCACATAGTTCATGCCGTCTTCTTCATGGACTTCTGGTCGATCTGGCCCGGCAAGACGGACCTGAAAAACGCGTGGCGCGCCTTCCTGCGCTCCTTCGTCAATGTCGGCCCGGGCCCGGGCAAGCCGGGGAAATACCCGATAGGCAACAAGCTTTACCATCTCGCCATCGTGGCCTGCGGATTGTGCATGGCGATCACCGGCCTGCTCATGTTGTCCCGGGTGCGCACGCCTTTTTTCACGCGCAATCCTTACCTCTTTGACGACATGACCTGGGGAATCATCTACCTGCTGCACGGGTTTGCCGGGGTGGCATTGATCGCGCTCGTGACGATCCATGTCTACTTCGCCCTGCGGCCCGAGAAGCTGCCGGTCACGAAGGCCATGGTCTTCGGCTCGATGGACCGCGACTATTACCTCAAACACCACGATGCAGGGCAGTGGGCCTGCGGCGCGCAGTGAGCAAAAAGGAACGACGTGACGGCGAAGCTCGAAGATATTGTCGCTCTCTGCGACGCGATCGAAGAATGCTATGAGTTCATGCTCGCTTACGCGGCCCAGGGCCTCTCGGGCGACCAGGGCAGCGGGCCTGAGACACGGCTTCGTGAATTGTTGTCCCGCGCGGCCCAAGCGGCGTCAGGCCTGGCCGGGACCTATGCCGGGATAGTTCACGAGCTGCGCCTCGAGCCGGTCGAACGCTACCATGTTTTCCTGGCGGTCCTGGAGCGGGACGCCGCAAACGCGCTTGCCGCAGTCGAACTGGTGCTTGCCCAGCCAAGGCTCAGTTCCCAGTTGATCGACAATCTGAACGCATCCATACATATCCGTACGCTTCTGACCGACATGTTTTTGATCGACGAGATCGTGAAGCTGCGGCAAACTTGCGAAAGCAGTGAGTAGTGAGTGGTGAATAGTGAATAGTGAATGGTTGGCAGAATTCCTAAATTCCTAAATTCCTCAATACCTCAATACCTCCAGGGGGTAAATCCACACTCGGGAATGGGGCAGAGAAACCCTGCTTGTATAACCCCGCGCCGCACGTTATAATATTACGAAATTACTATCGATGGAGTCTGCGTATGGAAGCGGTTAAGATTTCCCCAAAGTTCCAGGTTGTCATCCCCAAGAAGATTCGAGATGCCTTGAAGCTTTCGGTTGGACAAAAAATTCAAATGGTTGCCTACGACAACAGAATTGAGATGATTCCCCTCAGAAAGATCTCGGATATGAAGGGATTTCTCAGAGGGATTGATACCACTGTCGAAAGGGAACCCGATAGGATATGAACATAGTCGATTCTTCGGGCTGGCTTGAGTATTTGGCTGATGGTCCCAATGCCTATTTCTTTTCCCGCCCCCTTGAGGAAACAGCCGATCTTGTCGTACCCACTATTACGATTTACGAAGTCTTCAAGGTGGTTTTCCGTCAACGAGGCGAGTCCGAAGCTCTGCAATCGGCAGCACTCATGGAACAGGGCCTTGTTGTAGATCTGACGCCAGACATTGCGGTCCTGGCTGCGAGAACGAGCGTCGAACACCATCTGCCTATGGCCGATAGCATCATATTGGCAACTTCACGCCTCTTTGGAGCAACCATATGGACTCAGGACTCCGACTTCAAGGAAATCGAAGGTGTCCAGTATGTCGCAAAGAAGAATGGATAACCCGAACCCTGAAAAGCAAGGGACGGCATACGGGGTGTATGCCGTCTCTGTCACTCGTGCAATGCCCGACCAACCTGAAGGGAACGATCGGACGCGGCACAGGGCAATCTCTTATCGCTCAGGCGCTGCACTGGTCTTCCAAAACCTTCATGATTGCGCAGATATCCAAGTCACCCCACTGTTTGTTTACCCCGGTGCTGTACAGGTGAAGCAACGTCTGTCCAACCGGCACCGGCGCGCCAATTTCATATGCAGTATCGACAAGAAACTTCAGGTCTTTTGTAGCGTGTTTTAATGGAAAATTCGGATCGTAGCAATCAGTCGTGAGCGCCTGGCATTTCATTTGGAATATCGCGCAGCCCAGCGGTCCATTGAGTATGACCTCGAGCATGTCTTCCTGCGAGAGTCCGCCCTTTTTCCCAAAATTCAATGTCTCTGCCAGACCTTCGATCATAAGGGCCAAAAGAAGATTATTGGCCATTTTCATCATGGAACCCTGGCCGATTTCCCCACAGTAGACGACCTTCTTGCCCATGGTCTCGAACAGAGGCGTGAACGCCTCCACCCTGTCTTTTGCTCCTCCGGCCAAAATGAGCAATGTCCCGTCTTCGGCGGGTTTTTTAGATCCCGAAACCGGCGCGTCTATGAAGCAAACGCCCGAAGGAGTGAGTCTTTGCTCCAGACTTTTCGTATAACTTGGAGGGACCGTACTCATATTGATGAAAGTTTTATCCCGGTTAAATCCCCGGGCAGCGCCGTCTTCGCCCCACAGGAGATTTTCAATCGCTTCCGGACCGGTGACCATGGAAATGACCACATCGGAACGGTCTGCCAGGGACTTGGCGGTTGGAGCCGTTTCAACGCCTAAAGCGGCCAGTTCTCCCAAGTCCCTCATTGTCCGGTTATAAACACTCAGCGGATACCCGGCCCTGGCGATATTAACCGCCATGGCGTAACCCATAATACCCAGTCCCATGAATCCGATTTTTTCTTTCACGACCTTTTCTCCCTTGCATCTCTATAGAATTGGAACCCCAAACCAAAGCTCGCGAACCATACATTTTCCATATCAAAAACGCAAGTGACAGGCCAACAGGAGCAGGGAGCAGGGAGCAGGGAGCAGGGAGCAGGGAGCAGGGAGCAGGGAGCAGAGTTTGGGAAGCTTCAAAACGAAAGTCAAGGCCCCGGTTATAGAAATATTTCCCCGGCCATGCCCGGCTGGAAGTCGTCAAAAAGGGCGAGTCTTCAATCGCATCCGCTGGCAGGGATGAGAATTTCAGCGATGATCCGGACGTTGAAAGATTCCGGATGGTCCGCAGAATAACGCCGTATAGGAGAGAAATTTTAACTTCAAAATCGCGGCTTCGAAGCATCCCATGAGGTCCCGAGTGTTGACTGCATTACGATGAGCGTCGTGATCGGCGCCCAATAGGCCTCCGGCATCCCCAAAAAGCGCGCGACGACCAAAGACGCTACAGCCCCGATGCTTGTTCGGGCCGAGTATTCAATACCTCCGCTCTTCCATGCCGACAAAAACCGATTAATTAATTTTAGCGGCACGGCCTGCACTCTGCCGCCCCCAAAAGCCTGCCGGGTCCGGCTCGGACAGATCCGCCATTTGCCTACGGCATGAGGGCCGCCGTATCCTGGGGCACAACGCCCGGAACCACGTATGCCTGCAGCGCTACCAGGACGATCGTAATGCCCAGGAGCATGACCGAATACTTGATCGTCTTGCGGAAGATGTCCGTCTCCCTCCCCACCAACCCCGTAGCCGCGCATGCGACCGCGATCGATTGGGGCGAAATCAGCTTGCCCATGACGCCGCCGAACAGATTGGCGGAAGTGGTCAACACAGGATTGATGTTGATTTTCATGGCGGTCACTTGCTGGAGCTTACCGAACAAGGCGGCAGAGGACGTAACCGATCCGGTCAGGAAGACTCCCAGCCATCCGATGATCGGAGAGAAGATTGGGAACAACATCCCGGTATAGGTGGCGCAGGTCAGACCCAGGGTGTAGGACATGCCCGAGTAATTTGCCAGGAACCCGATGCCGATAACCGAAGAAAGAGTAACCAGGGCGAAACGCAGTTGTTTGCACGTCGCCGCGAATACCTTCACACCCCGGGACGGACCGATCCCCAGGATCACCATGGCGATCAAAGACGAAATAAGCATGGCTGTTCCCGGAGCGGTAAAGAATTCCCACCGGTAGCCGGCCCCATATATCGCCGGTTTAGCCCCGGGCACCGTGGTGTAAACCAGGCCGTGCAAGCCGGGCCATTGAGAAATGATGACGATCCAGCGAAGTTCGTTGACAATCCAGCTCTTAAACGACGGAATTCCCCATAACCCCATAATGGCCATCAAAACCACGAACGGAAACCAGGCTTTTGCGACTTGGGCTGTAGTGTACTTCTTCTCCAACTCCTGTCTGACCTCGGGTTCCCCGGGAAAACGCCAGATGGAAGCCGGTTTCCAGAACTTCAGAAAAACCGTCAGGGCCATCATCGAAACGAAGGAGGAGATGATGGCCGGAAGTTCCATGCCCAGACGATGGGTAACGATCATATTGGCGATCGCATAGCTGATCCCGGCCACCAGGGCGGCCGGCATTACCTCCATCGTCTTCTTCCAGCCTGTCATAACAAGCAGCATGAAAACGGGAATAATGACGGCCATGATCGTCATGTCGGTCCCGATGGCCTCGGTCATAACCGAGGCATTAATCTTGGTGACCGTAACCATCATGTTGGTTGGCACGCCTACCGGGCCGAAGGGCACGGGAGGAGTGTTCGCGACCAGGCAGATCACGGCTGCCGGCAAGGCGGGGAAGCCCAGACCGATCAGCATGGCGGCAGCAACCGCTACCGGCGCTCCCTGTCCGGATACCCCTTCCATGAAAGCCGAAAAGCAAAACGCAATGAGTAACGCCTGGAGCCGCCGGTCGGTCGACAGCGCGGAAATCGAGCTCTTCAGAACTTCGAACTGCCCGGCTTCTACCGTCAGGTTATAAAAGAACACCGCCGTCAAAATAATCCAGCCGATAGGAAACAAGCCGGTGACCATACCCAGGGCCGCCGCCGATACCGCGATCCGCAAAGGCATGCCGTAGGTAAGGATTACGATGATAAGGGTCAGCAGCAGGGTCAACACCCCGGCCACATGCCCTTTCATACGTTTTATCGCCAACGCCCAGAATAAAAATAAGATAGGGATCGATACGACCAATGCGGTCAGACCAAGGCTGTCGCCCAAGGCTGCGTAATTTTGATACCAGGGCATCGTCATCACCTCCCCTTTGAGTAGTAAACATTCGACCCCGGAGGGGCCGGCTTTGGTTTAACCTCTGGAACGGGATGAAATTCGCAGTCCCACGGATGGGGCTGATATGCTCTGTGGCCAAGGCTGCACAGGTGACCGCGTTCTTGCTTTTCCGCTGCGCGTATCGACAGCAGGTCATGCTCGTAACGGCTCTTGAACTCTGACCTTGCCAGCAGGGCAAAGGTCTATTGATCGACTAAATTTTGCAAGTAGTGGGGGATTCGAAATTATCACCAGGAGGTGGCGTAGGCAACAGGAAATTCTCAGCAGGATGGTCACACCGTCTGGTTCCAACCTCCGACATGACCGCGCGGACAAAGAAAACCGAAGGTGAGTGCCGCAAAGCCTGCCTGAGCCCTGTGAAGGTCTCTCATTCCTTCGACCGATCCTGGTCGCTCGGGAAGGCGCTCCTCTTGCTTTCAGTTTACTTCATCTTCGGATTCCGTATAATGTTGCAGCGTTGCAAGAAGACTTCAGCTAAAGTATCGTAAACGATTGGATTAAAGGACGACAGGTCATGATTCGTGAAGACATTCTGCGGAAATTCCCGGAACTTTTCGGGACCAAAAGACGGTATTTTTCGCCGAATTAGACCGCCTCGGCGATCCGGGCCGTTTCGACCGCGGTAAAGCGCCGGTCATTATGGAACTTCTGAAACGGCAACTGGTTTCGCCGCGCTACATCCAGCACAGCGCCCGTGTGCTGTTTGTCGTGGCGGAAGCGAGTGAGCAGGAGCGCGCGCAGATTCTGGAGGCGATCTTCGACTTGTCCCGGGAAGAAATCGTGCAACGGGTGGAAGCAGGCAAGCTTGGCGAAAAAGCCCTGGCCGCTTACGACTACGTCTATGATGTTTTTCCGGACAGGGCCGGGAACTAATATGATGCGGCGGCGGCATAAATCTTAATAGCGCCCTGGTAAATACGGTTACTTACGCGCTTATTCGAGCGCTTACGGGGATCCCGGCGCTTCGGCCTGTGTCCGGCGAACCTCCGCCGGGAAATGGGAGAGCTATGAAGATTCTGCTCATCTATCCGTACTTTCTCGAGGAGCGTTCTGAAGAGGAGAACATCAGCGCTGTCCCCATGGGGCTTTACTACCTTGCCGCACTTCTGCTCCACGAAGGTTATGACGCGGAAATATTGAATTTTTACCGTAGCGGCAGCGACTCTCAAGGAATAAGGGAGATTCTGGCACGGCAGAACGCCGACATTGTAGGAATTTCGGTATTCAATGCCAATCGCTGGGGTGGCATCGAGACAGCGCGAATCGTGAAGGAAGTGAACCCGGAGGCAAAGATCGTTTTCGGCGGAGTGGGCGCGACGTTCCTTTGGGAGCATCTCCTGGGGAACTTCCGGGAGATCGACTATGTCGTGCTGGGAGAGGGAGAATATAGTTTCCTGCATCTGGTCAGACTCCTCGACAAGGACTCCCGGGGCGATCTCGCCGACATCAAGGGGATCGCTTTCAGGAATGGGTCCCAAATCGTTCGAACAGCGCCTGCCGATCCCATTGAAGATTTGGACAAACTGCCCAACCCTGCCAAGTACTTCACTTACAATCACCTGTCTTTGACCAGGGGTTGTCCCGGGAATTGCACTTACTGCGGATCGCCTCGATTCTGGGGACATAAGGTGAGGTTCCATTCCGTTTCGTATTTCGTGGATCAATTGGAGCTTCTCTATCGGAAGGGGATTAGCTTTTTCTATATCTCGGACGACATCTTCACAATGAAAAAAGACCTGGCGATAGCTGTCTGCAAGGAAATCTTGAACCGTGGCCTCTCCATATCATGGTACGCCATTTCCCACGTCAGCAACGTGGATGAAGAGATACTATACTGGATGCGAAAGGCAGGATGCATTCAGATCAGTTACGGGGTTGAAAGCGGGTCTGAAAAGATACGAAAGAAGCTTAACAAAAGTATTAGAAACGTGCAGGTCGAGAGGGCTTTTTCCCTGACGACGCGCTATGGCATCCTGGCCCGCGCCTACATCATCTATGCGTGCCCGGGTGAGTCGCCGGCAACGATAAGCGAAACCGAGGAACTCATTCGCAAGATTAAGCCTCTCAGCATTGTTTTCTATGTCTTGCGGGTTTTCCCTGGTACGGCCCTGTACGACGACGTAAGAGAAAGAATGCAGATCACGGATGAGGTATGGCTCAATCCCATAGAGGATATACTTTACCTCGAAACTGATCCGGGCCTGGCGAACGAGGAGGTTCTGACATTCAGGGACCGGTTGAGAAAGGCCTTCCATGAAGGCCTCCCATCTTTTGTAGATGCAATAGAACTGGAAGATATCGCCGAATTGCACCCTTTGCACGCCGATTTCCTCTCAAGACTTGGAATGACTTTCAGTCATGGAGATTATGCCGCGATCGAAGCCATACCGGATAAGGAAGCGATTGCAGTCAGGCTTTTCAAGAGAGCCTTGTGCTATTCCCCTGACGCCAGGGCCTACCTGGGATTGGCAATGATCAAGCAGAGGAATCGGGAGTACAGGGAATCGATCGAGTTGCTTACGGAAGGCATCCGGCTTTTCCCGGAGAGTGAACCGCTGCATATCTGCCTGGGTGTGAGCTACATGAACCTTGGTAAGTTCAGCGATGCACTCTCGAGCCTGATGAAATTCCAGCACTCACCAAATGCGCTTCAACAGATCGCAGCCTGCCACAGGGCCCTGGGGCAGCGAGAAAAAGAGCAGTTCTTCCTGAATAGATTGAGAGTCCTAGCCACGAGCGCCACGAATTGAATCGAGGGCTATGATGGCCGGAAATGGGGGGCGGACACGGACCCGACCCCATTTTCCCAAATCGCGGCTGCCCCCTTGCACATGATCGCAAGTCATAGAATAGCCCTCAGAGGCCCCACCTGATCTTCCTGACCCAAACCCAGTCCGATCCCTCCCCGGTGGTCTCAATCACAGAGGAGCTATCAGACTGGAGGGAGGGGCAGGCTGAATTCGCAGCGTGGAATCACCAGCTTGACACCTCCCCTGTGGTCGCATCCACGTAAAGAATTATGACACCTAAAACCTATTGGATTAATTTCTAGGTTATACCTTTCAGCCGCCCAGGGGGTTTGTGCCGCCAGCGAATGATCTGTTATAAGTATAAATGCGTATAAAACACTTGACTTCATAAGCAAAACTGCTTATAAAATCTTATGAACTCGAACCAATTCAAAGCATGGCTAAAGAAACAAGGTTGTACGTTCGAAACGAAAGCGAGAACCGGCCACATTGTTGTCCGCCTGGGTGACAAGAAAGCGGACTTGCCCATGCACGGCGGCAAAAAAGAACTTGGCACGGGATTGGTTGAGAAAATCAAAAAACAGCTTGGATTGAAGTAGGAGAGGCCGCTATGCTGATTTATCCGGTCGATTTTGAACCCGACGATAACAAAACGATACTTGCCACATTTCCCGATGTCCCCGAGGCAGTAACCTTCGGAGATGATGCTACAGATGCCCAAAATCACGCTGTCGGCGCCCTTGTTGCCATTTTCTCAGCCTATATGGATGACCGTCAGCGCATCCCTATGCCTTCTCCACTCAAGGGGCGATCTGGGGTGGTGCTTCCTGCAGGAGTTTCGGCAAAGATTCTTTTGTGGAACACCATGTTTGATGCGGGCCTTCGCAAAGCAGACTTGGCTCGCAAACTCAACCTCTCACCATCGGTCATAGACCGTCTGTTAAGCCTCACCCATGCCAGCCGCATTGAACAGATAGAAATCGCCTTAGCGGCATTGGGCAAAAGGCTGGTTATTGGCGTGCGTGAAGCTGCTTAACGGCAAGAATCTTTGACCAAAGATACAGAGGAAAAGGAAGCCTTTCTCGGACAAACAAGCTGGCGGCAGTGGTCTGCATGCAGGGTTTTTTTAGAACTCGTAGCCCCTGCGGGATGCCGCTTCGCATGGGCAAGTAAGCAGGGCTGACCAAAAGACGTCCCACACACCTCGGCAAAGCCCAATCAGCCGATTTTTGGAAACCATGGAATTTTTGAAACTGCGACTTTTGATAGGACTTTGATTGGTCGGGAGATTCCTTCCCAATTCATTAGGCGAAGCCACCTGCTGCATTCCCACCAAAATGATATCCAACTTTCTAAATGACTCGCAACGATCTAATGTCCCTCAAGCTTGATTCGGTGTAGAATTTGGAATAATGCCCAAACAGGGTTTAAGAGGATTCTACCGTGCCCCTTGGAGGAGCTTTTGCCAAGTATTTCAGAATTGGACAACTTGCTGATCGCCGCCGAACAGGAATTGAAAGAGTTGGATGCGAGGCGGGAGGCGGTCGCTAGAGAAATTCAGCGGCTGAAAATCGAAAAAGATTCTGCAGCCACGCTGTTCCCGAATCAGTCAGTGCAAATCGGCCGAGCAACGGTCACAAGGGACCCTGCCCCAGAGGACAAAATTGCTCTATTTCGGCAGCTGTTCAAAGGGCGTGAGGATGTTTATCCCAGAAGATTTGAAAGTACAAAAACAGGAAAGTCCGGCTATCAGCCTGCCTGTCAAAATGAATGGATAAAACCTTTCTGCAAAAAACCTAAGATCAAATGCGGAGAGTGTCAAAAAAAGGAATTTCGTCCTGTAACCGATGATGTTATCAGGAACCATCTGCAAGGGACCGATCTTGCCAGCAAATCAAAAAAAGATTTTACGATTGGAGTATACCCGCTGCTTCCTGATGAGACTTGTTGGTTTCTGGCAGCTGATTTTGACAAAAAATCGTGGATGGAGGATATCTCTGCGGTCAGAGGAGTATGCAAATCCTTAAATGTTCCGGCAGTCATCGAGCGCTCACGTTCCGGAAATGGCGCACATTTGTGGATTTACTTTTCCTCGCCCGTTCCTGCCATAACCGCACGGCAGATGGGGTCATTTATCCTGACCCAGGCCATGGAACAACGCCCTGAAATTGGCCTCGATTCATACGACCGCCTTTTCCCCAATCAGGACACGATGCCCAAAGGCGGCTTTGGAAGCCTCATCGCTCTGCCCTTACAAAAATTACCCAGAGAGAATGGCAATAGCGTTTTCATTGACGAAGATTTTCAACCATATCCGGACCAGTGGGATTTCCTTTCAACCATTTGCCCGATGCAACTGACAAAAGTTGAAGCAATTGCTGCCGAGGCAGTTCGTCGTGGAAGGGTCATCGGGGTAAGAATGGTGGCCATTGACGAAGCGGACGAAGAGCCTTGGGCGGCGGCGCCTTCCAGGCGGCAGCAAGATCCCCCCTTGCCTCTCCCTCTACCGGAACAAATCACGGTTGTAGTCGCAAACGAGGTGTATATCTCAAAGGATGAACTCACCCCAGGTTTGATAAATCGTCTCACACGACTGGCAGCCTTCCAAAACCCGGAATTCCACAAGGCCCAGGCAATGCGGTTACCAATCTTCGGGATTCCAAGGGTTATCAACTGCTCCGAGGACTTTTCCAGGCACATCGGAATTCCCAGGGGCTGCCTGGAAGAAGTCATCGAGTTATTAAAGTCATTAGGGATAAGACCCATATTGGTCGAGGAGAGGTACTCCGGCGAACTCATCGATTGCGAATTCCAAGGCACGCTCAGACCAGATCAGCAATCAGCGGCCGATGCAATGCTCGCCCACGATACAGGTGTGCTTTCTGCTCCAACTGCTTTTGGTAAGACTGTCCTGGCGGCTTACCTGATCGCCGCACGAAAGGTGAACACGCTCATATTAGTCCACAGGAGGCAACTCCTCGATCAATGGATTTCACAGATGAGCAACCTGCTGGGACTGAATCCTGGTCAAATCGGCTATGTTGGAGGAGGAAAAAGGAAGCTCAGCGGGATAATCGACATTGGAATTATCCAAAGTCTATTCAGAAAAAAAGAGGTGGATGATCTTGTCGGGAACTATGGGCACCTCGTAGTCGATGAGTGCCATCACCTTTCTGCAAGGAGCTTTGGAGCTGTTGCCAGAGAATGCAAAGCAAAATATGTCACTGGATTATCCGCCACGGTCACGAGGAAGGACGGTCATCACCCTATAATTCATATGCAGTGCGGTCCTACAAGATATCACATTGATGAGCGAAAGAAAGCGGTTGAAAGGCCTTTTGAACATAGAGTTATTTTGCGAAAGACCGGGTTCCTGCTCCCCGACATTTTCCAGATGAGAGACGACCTTGCTATACATGAACTCTATTCAGCCCTGGTTGCCGACAGCAAGCGAAACGAACTGATCGTCGGGGATGTGCTGGAAGCAATCGGATCGGGCCGTTGTCCGTTGGTTCTAACCGAGCGGAAGGAGCATCTGACAATACTGGTCGAGCTTCTGTCCAAGAGTATCTCCAACATAATCGTATTGAAGGGCGGAATGGGGCGGAAGGAACGAAAGATTGCATCAGATAGACTTGTTGCCCTTGCTGATCGCGAACCGAGGGTCATCATCGCTACAGGAAGATATTTGGGCGAAGGTTTCGACGATGCCCGCCTTGATACTCTCTTTTTGGCACTGCCTATCTCCTGGCGTGGAGTTCTCGCACAGTACGCCGGACGGTTGCATCGACTACACGAAAGCAAAAAAGAGGTCATTGTATACGATTACGCTGACCTCAGTGTCCCAATGTTGGCAAAAATGTATGGGCGGAGGCGCCTGGGGTATAGAAGAATGGGCTATGAGCTTGAGGAGTAACAGACAGCGAAGGGCTGATTTCTGATGGTTAAAAAGCGAACACAACTAGGAAAACTGCCGCCACGTTACCTTTTTGCTCTGAATCATTATGCTGAGACTCGATGGAGCAAGTGTCCGAAGTGCCACGGACTCACCTACATGCGGAAATTTCCCCTACTTATCCACATAGACGGATTTGGCCTCCTCAGCTTGGGTAAGACTTGCCGCTATTGCGCGAAGTGCGAATTTATTATAGCCCATCAGGACGACCTAGAGCACGTCATGACCGAGATATTTTCGGAATCTCACCCTGAAGTGGTTGGAAATGAATACTTCGTTATAGGAACAGTGGACAAGAAGGCATGGCAGGAGAGTTTGAATGAGCCAATGAAGCTGGAGAATATTTGGACACGCACTGCGGATATTAAGAAGTACATGACTCTGGGGTATGAGCCCAGAGGCTGGGGACCCTCCGATTCCGGGACGCCCAAAACGCTTCGGAAGAAGCCTGTTAGGCTGGTAAGGCATTAGTCTCTGGAATCCCGTTGACATGGGTTCCCGCGGCGATCGCCCGCAGGCTGCAAAAGCGACCAGTTTGAGAGGGTTTAACTGTGAAGAAATACCCCAGCAGTAAAGAGTAGATGCGAGGTCCAGGATGTCGGTCTCGCGGACCCCTTCCAAATTTCGGTAACCTCGACTTGGAGAGCTCACCCGTCCAGTTTTGTTTCGGAAGCACAGCAACATTAGCAACCATAAAATTTCAAATTGCTTAGCTTGAGGGGCCTTGATTCTGCCCTGAGCCTCTGTTCCTTGGTGCAGAAACCCTGCAAAGTTGGGGCCCTTTGATAAAGATGCAAGTGCAAAGGCCCATTCAAAAAATGTCATAATTCCTAATGTGGTTTCAATCATGGAATAGCTCTCGGCAGAATAGGCGCCGACTAGAGTATGTATTTCGGGGATGCTCGCCCACCCGTGCGCCTTACCGGGCTCAGCACTCGTCTCCGCTCCGGACGGGCTGGAACATCTGCCGGGCATGGTAGGAACTGCGAACGAAGGGTCCGGCGGCAACGCGGACAAAACCCATGGCGAGGGCCGCTTCCCGCCAGTTATCGAATTCCTCGGGGGGGACGTAGCGGTCCACCGGGAGATGTTCTTTCGAGGGCTGGAGGTACTGGCCCAGGGTGAGGCTGCCGCAGCCTGCATCGCGCAGGTCCTGCAGCGTGGCCGCGATCTCTTCGGGGGATTCCCCCAGGCCCAGCATCAGGCCCGACTTGACGGCAAGGGAGGGGTCGAACTCCCCGGCCCTGCGCAAAAGCTCCAGGGAACGCCGGTATATCGCCTCCGGCCGCACGCGCGGATAGAGGCGCGGAACGGTTTCCACGTTGTGGTTCAATACGTCGGGGCGGGCCGTGACCACCGTCCGGAGCGCTTCCGCATCGCCCTGAAAATCCGGAATCAGCACCTCGACGAGGACGCCGGGGATTTGAGCTCGAACGCGTTGTATCGTCTCCGCGAAGAGGCCCGCCCCGCCGTCCGGAAGATCGTCACGGGTAACGGAGGTTATCACCACGTAGCTCAATCCCATGCGATGGACAGCTTCCGCCACCCTGGCCGGTTCTCCGGGATCGGGCGGACCCAAAGGTCCGTGTTCGACCGCGCAAAACCGGCAATTTCGCGTGCAACGGGGGCCCAGGATCAGGAAGGTCGCCGTCCGGCATGAAAAACATTCCCACACATTGGGGCATTTAGCCTCCTGGCACACCGTGTGGAGACCCCCATCTTTTACGAGCGACTTCACCTGCTCGTAATCCGGCCCCGTTGGAAGGCGCCGTTTGAGCCAGGGCGGTTTGGGAATGCGCGGCCTGTTATCCGGAACTTCCGTCATGGCAAAACCCCTTTCGAATGCGGGACGAGGCTTTCTTCTCTCAGAAGATGCTCTACTGCCGCCCGGTCCGCCGGCGCCAGATTCACCCCGAAGACCGATTCGACGTTCTTCTTCACCGCCGCCCGGACATCGGGGAGAGGCAGGCTGCGCGAGAGTTCCAGCTCCAGGGAGGTCACGCCGATGCCTTTCAGCCCGCAAGGGTTGATCCAGGAAAATGGTTCCAGCGCAACGTTCACGTTGAAGGCAAAACCGTGAAACGTGATGCCCCGGCGAACGGCGATGCCGATGCTGCCCAGTTTGCTGTTGCCCACCCATACCCCCCTGTTTCTGGGATCGCGCCGGGCGGGCACGCCCCACTGCGCCGCCGTGCGGATCATGACTTCTTCAAGGCGTCCCACGAAATCGGTCACGCTTATCCTTGCGGCATGGAGGTCCACGATAGCGTATCCGACAATTTGGCCCGGTCCATGAAAGGTGATGTTTCCACCGCGTTCCACGTGAAAAACGGGAATACCGGATTTTTCCAGAAAACTTTCGGGTACCGTAAGGTTGTCGCGGCCGCCCCTTCTGCCTAGAGTGAAAACCGGCGGGTGTTCCAAAAGTATGAAGATATCCGAACCTATGGTTGCGGATTTTCTGGCCTCGACGATCCGGCTTTGGAGCATCCAGGCATCCCCGTAGTCCAGCAGCGGCAAATCGACACACAGCCAGGTTTTATGCTCCGCGTGCGACGATGGATCGTTTTCGCAGTCTTTCACGGCAACTCTCGAATCGAAATTCGTATCAATACTTCAGGCACGGGTGGCGCGCGGCTTCCGTTTCATCGAGCCTTGTCACTTTGGGCCGCCAGGGTGCTCCATAAAGCTTTTCCGGGTCCTCACCCGCTTCTTTGACGACGTCCTCGAACGCCTGGATGAAAAGATCGATTTCCTCTTTGGACTCGGTCTCCGTCGGTTCGATCATGATAGCACCGTGGACCACCAGCGGGAAATAGATCGTAGGCGGGTGGAAGCCGTAATCCATGAGCCGTTTGACCATATCCAGGGTGGTCACTTTCTGCGCCGCCTGGTTCTTGTCGGAAAAGACGCACTCGTGCATGCAGGGCCTGTCGTAGGGGAGATGCAGGACGCCCTTGAGCCTCTCCTTGATGTAATTGGCGTTCAGTACGGCCAGTTGGCTGACCTTTTTCAGGTCGGCCCCGAGACTCATTATATAGCTGTAGGCCCGGATCATTATCCCCACGTTGCCGTAAAAAGCGTGCAGCTTGCCGATGGATTGCGGAAAATCTTCGGAAAGGAAGTATTTTTCGTCTTTTTTGAGCACGCGCGGAACGGGGAGAAACGGTTCCAGGCGCTTTGCGACACAAACGGGACCGGCGCCCGGTCCGCCGCCGCCGTGAGGCGTCGAGAAAGTCTTGTGGAGGTTCAGGTGCAAAACGTCCACTCCGATCTCCCCGGTGCTCACAATGCCCATGAGGGCGTTCATGTTGGCCCCGTCAGCGTAGACCAACCCGTCTTTGGCGTGGACGATTTCGGCGATTTTCCTGATATTTTCCTCGAAGAAGCCGAGCGTATTGGGGTTTGTGACCATGATCCCGGCCGTCTGTTCGTCCATGACCTCGGCAATGGTTTCGGCGGAGAGGACCCCGCGTTCATTGGACTTCACATTGACGGGACTGTAGCCGCACAGGGCGGCGCTGGCGGGGTTTGTGCCGTGCGCGGTGTCCGGGACGATGATTTTTGAGCGGCGCGAGCCTTTGCTTTTGTGGTACGCGTGGAAAACGAGCATGCCGGTAAGCTCGCCGTGCGCTCCGGCCGCGGGCTGAAGGGTAACGGCGTCCATGCCGGTGATTTCAGCCAGGAGACGTTCGAGTTCATACATTATTTTGAGCGCCCCCTGGGACAAAGCGACGGGAAGCAGGGGGTGGGCCTTGGCAAATCCCGGCAGGGCCGCCTGCTTCTCATTGGTCTTCGGGTTATACTTCATGGTACATGAACCCAGCGGGTACATCCCGGTGTCCACGCCGAAATTCCACGAAGACAGCCGCGTGTAGTGACGCACCACATCCACCTCGCTCAGATCGGGAAAGTTCGGACCCGGCCCCGCGAGGGCTTCATCCAGGGGGGAAAATGCAACATCGCGCCGGGGGAGCGAAATACCGCATCTTCCCTTTCTCCCTTTTTCAAAAAGCACCGGTTCGTTCAGTATCAAGCCGGTCGTGCCTGCCGATTCTTTCATGCTTCACCTTCTCTCATTGTCCGGTCGAACCGGAACGGGTCAACCGATCAACCGTTGCACCAGGGCATCCAGATCGTTTTTGCTCTTGGTTTCCGTCACACAGAGCAGACAGCAGCCGGCAAGTTCCGGGTAATAGGGAGCCAGGGGCAGGCCCGCCACGATCTTTTCGTCCAACAGCCGCCGGTAGGTCGCATCGAAACCGGATGGGAATTCCACCACGAATTCATTGAACGTGGGGGCTGAGAAGGGGATTTTGAAGCCTGCCCCGGCCAGCGCCCGTTTGAGGTATTCGCTTTTGTCGTGATTGAGCTGGGCCAGTTCACGCAGCCCCGTACCTCCCAGCGAAGCCATATACATGGCGGCCGTTGTGGCGCAGAGCCCGCTGTTGGTGCAGATGTTGGAAGTCGCTCTTTCACGCCGGATATGTTGCTCCCGGGTGGCAAGGGTCAGCACGAAGCCCGGCTTTCCGTTTCTGTCCAACGTTTTTCCGACCAGGCGGCCGGGCATGCTGCGCACGTGTTCCCTGCGGCAGGAAAACATCCCCACGCCGGGACCGCCGAAACTCTGGGGAATTCCAAAACTCTGGCCTTCGCCGCAGGCAATATCGGCCCCCTGGCTGCCGGGGCTTTTGAGAAGTCCGTAGGCAAGGGGTTCGGTAAAGGAAGTAACGAACAGGGTCTTGGCGCTGCGGGTGAGATTTCCCACAGCGGCCAGGTCTTCGATGATTCCGAAAAAGTTGGGCGACTGAACGGCAACGGCGGCCAGGCCGTCCATTTTTTCCAGTCCCCGCAGATCTGTCCTGCCGTCATCCAGCCGGGGCAACTCCACGATCTCATAGCCGGAGGGCGCCAGGTAGGTGCGCACGGCGCGCCGGTAGAGGGGATGGATCAGGCTGGAGATAGCGACCTTTTTCAGCCGGCTGGCCCGAATCGCCATCAGGAGGGCCTCCGCCAGCGCGGAAGCCCCGTCGTACATCGAGGCGTTGGCGACGTCCATGCCTAACAGCGCTGCGACGAGGCTCTGATATTCGAAGATCGCCTGCAATGTTCCCTGGCTGATTTCGGGCTGATACGGCGTGTAGGCGGTGGAAAATTCGGAACGGCCGAGCAGATAGGACACCGAGGCCGGGATGTGGTGTTCGTAGCTGCCCGCGCCGAGGAACACTTTATATTCAGGGGATACGGCCATGGAGCCGGCAACGGAGGCCATCAGGTCGTTGAGTTCCCACTCGGTCAGGGCCTCCGGCAGATTGAGACCGGTCTTGCGCCGGCAATCCCCGGGAATAGTCGAGAAGAGGTCGTCGAGGCTGGCGGCCCCGACCACCTCGAGCATCTCGGCGATATCCTCACCGGTATGCGGCAAGTATCTCATGAGCTTATCTCCTTCAGCATTTGGACGTAGGCGTCCCTGTCCATGAGCCGATCGAGTTCCGAAAGGTCGGAGGGCGCAACGTCGATAATCCACCCGTCACCATAGGGGGCCTGATTGACCAGTTGGGGCGAGTCTTCGAGGCCGGTGTTCACGGCCGCGATTTCCCCGCCCACGGGGATGAAGGCCGGGGCTACCGCTTTGACGGACTCCAGGGTCCCGAATTCGGCCCCCGTTAGAAACGTCGCCCCCACCTCGGGCATCTCTACGAACACGATGTCTCCGAGCTGATCCTGGGCGTAGTCGGTGATGCCCACCCGCACCTTTCCATCGTCAAGCTTTTTTGCCCATTCGTGGTCTTTGGTGTAGCGCACATCGTCCGGAAAACTCAATTCACTGATTTCCTTCATGGTTTCTCCTCCACGTCGAGTTATCCCGCGGGCGGGACGGCGCGCGGCGCGATCCCGCAGGGCGTCGTCCACCACCAGTATTCATGCCAAGTTGCGTTCAAGACTGGGCGGGGACTCTTCGACGACAAAAGAACCCCGCCCCTACGACATCATCGCACGGTTCTTCTACGGCATTATCGCACGGTTCTTCTGTAGGGGCGGGGTTTATCCCCGCCCGATCGACAACTCCCAAAATCCTGTAATCTGTTCGGGGGCGCGAGGTTGATCTTTAGCACCCGACTTGAACGCAACTTGGCCCGTTTCCCAAACATACTGTGACCGGCCGCTTCCCGGACCGTGCCCGATCACCCGTGCAAAGACATGTCCATTGCTTTGAAAGATGCCTCCAGCATCACTTCCGCCAGTGTCGGATGCGCATGGATGGTTTCGGCCAGGTCCTTCACCGTGCATCCCATTTTCAGGGCGAGCGTTCCTTCCGCGATCAGGTCGGTGGCATGGGCCCCGACCATGTGGACCCCCAGAATTCTGCCCGTTGCGGCATCGGAGACGATCTTGGCCTCGCCTGCCAGTTCCCCTGTCACCTGGGCTTTTCCCAGGGTGCGGAACAGGACCGTATCGGATCGAACGGGAAAACCCTGTTCTCTTGCCTGTGCTTCCGTCAGGCCGACATTGGCCACTTCAGGCATGGTAAAAATGGCCCCGGGCACGACGCCGTAATCCATGGAGCGGTCGCCTCCGGCGGCATTCTCAGCGGCAACCGCGCCTTCCATGTTAGCCACATGCGCGAGCATTACCTTCGACGGCCCGAGCACGTCGCCCACCGCGTAAACTCCGGGAACGCCGGTTTGCATCCGTTTGTCGGCAACGATCCACCCCCGGGGGTCAAGAGTTACTCCGATATTTTCGAGGCCCATACCTCGGGTGCAGGGCCGGCGCCCGATGCACACCAGCACTTTGTCCACTTCCACGACCAGGGGTTGCTTTTCCCGTTCGCCAGGCTCCGGTATGAACGGGGACGCTCCGATTGTCACGCGGAGTTTACCGCCGCTGCGCTCAACGCTTTGGGCCGTTCGTTTCACCATAAACTGGATTTTGCGCTTCTTCATTTCCCGTTGAATGACCTTGGAACAGTCTTCATCTACCGAAGGCAGGGGAAGCAAGCGGTCCAGCGCCTCCACCACGCTCACCCGGGAACCGAGGGCGGAAAGAAGGAAGGCGAATTCACACCCGATGACGCCGCCCCCCAGGATCATGATGGACTCGGGGACTTCCCGGAGGCACAGGGCGTCGTCACTGGAAAGGACCTGTTCCCCGTCGCGCGGAAAGGCGGGAAAGTCGAAGGGCTGCGTCCCCGGCGCCAGGATCAGGCTGTCCCAGGGGACTTCCAGATTATTGCCGTCTTCCAGTTGCGCGACGGCCAGGCCCTGTTTTTCGATGATTCCTCTGCCGCGCAGACAGCGAATTTTGTGGTGGTCCAAAAGCTGCTGAATGCCCCTGGCCTGGTCCTGGATCACCTTCTCTTTTCGCGCCATCAGCCGCTGCATGTCGGGGAAGACTTTTCCCTCCAGCCTCAGGCCGAATTCCCCTGCCTGATGGAATTTTTCCAACAGCTCTGCCGTTGTGATCATGACTTTGGAAGGGATGCAACCCCGGTTCAGGCATGTGCCCCCGACTTTGTCCTGCTCGATGACGGTGACATTGGCGCCCCGTTGGGCGGCGCGTACAGCCGCCACATATCCCCCCGGTCCCGCGCCTATGACGGTTACCTTTGCGGCCACTCAGCCCTCCATAATCACTGCGAGATTATTCAATTTGAACCTTTCGCAGAATATTTCAAGTGCGCATAGTATTACAATCGATCAAGCTTTTGTAAAGGCAACGAGCAAACCACGGTCCGGAGCGCTCCGAAAAACCGGAAGCGAGCCGCAAAGCGGCGTGGGGCAAGAGATGATATCCCTCGGTTTATCAAACCTCTTGGGGTTTCCGGCCGCTTTATGTAGAGTAGAGAAACCCGGCGGTTGCGCCCGCGCATTCCGGCAATGACCCGTGAAAAAAAGGGGATGTACAGATGGATCAGCCCGAAAGAACCGTTCTTTATGACACGCACAAGGCCCTCGGAGCACAGATTGTCGAATTCGGCGGTTGGGATATGCCGCTGCAATATCCTTCCGGAGTCGTGAAAGAGCACCTGGCTACGCGCAAGAGCGCAGGGATTTTTGACGTCTCCCACATGGGCCGGTTCATCATCCGAGGAGCAAACGCGCTCCCTTTCCTCCAGCATGTGCTGACGAACAACGCCGAAGCCCTCGACCTGAGGCCCACCGGGGCGCAGTACACGCTCATCCCCGATGAAACCGGCGGGGCCGTGGACGACGCCTACCTCTACCGGTTCTTTGAAAGCGAGTATCTCCTGGTGGTCAATGCCTCCAACCGGATAAAGGACTGGACGCACCTGCAGTCGCATCTGCGAGCGTTCGAAGACGTCGAGCTGATCGACCGCACAAAAGAAATCGCCATGTTCGCGCTGCAGGGCCCCCTGTCACGCTCGATAATGGCAGAGATCGTCCAGGCCGGCAAGCTGCCCGAACCGTTCAAGAATGCAGTCGGTATCGTGGAGATTGCCGGGACCCGCGTGATGGCCGGCCGTACCGGTTATACGGGCGAGCCGCTCTGTTTCGAACTTTTCACGGACCGCGACAAAGGCCCGATGCTCTGGGACCTCCTCATGTCGAAGGGGGCCGCGCCCATCGGACTTGCGGCGCGCGACACGCTGCGCCTGGAATCCGCCCTGCCGCTTTACGGACATGAGCTGGGACAAGACCGGGATGGGAAGGAAATCCCCATTTTCGCCCTTTCCCTGGCAAGGTTCGGGGTGAGTTTCTCGCCGCTCAAAGCCGAGTTCGTAGGCCGGACGGCCCTGGCGAAACAGTTTGCCGCCCTCTCTAAAATCATCACCCGCGACTACTCCTCCATAGCCGATCTGCCGCGCATCATCCAACCGGTTGCCGTTTCGGGGCGGGGCATCGCCCGCGCGGGGGCCGAGGTCCTCAAAGACGGCAGACAGGTGGGCTGGGTCACAAGCGGCACCATGGTCCCGTACTGGATTTTCGAGGACAAAGGTCTCATCTCCGAACAGACCGACGAACATCAACTGCGCTCCATCTGCCTGGCATATATCGACAGCGACATCGTCGAAGACGACCGCCTCGCCATCGACATCCGGGGAAAGCTCGTGGACGGCGTGGTGGTGCCCTACCATCTCAGGTCCGAGGCGCCCCTTTATGCGCGGCCGATCGTGTATAACCATGAACTCCCCGAGAAGATGCCGCCCGAGGGAGGGGTGAACGCCAAAGTCGGCCTCCTGCTGGAAAAGGCCGTGGAAAATACGCAATGGCGCCAGCACGAGTGCATCAATCTGATCCCCTCGGAGATGACGGCATCCCCGATGGTGCGGCTGCTCTCCGTGATGGACCCGTCCTTCCGGTATGCCGAGCACAAGGAAGTAAAGGCTTTCTACGAGGCGGAAGTCTTCTACTACCAGGGGACGGACTTCATCGCGCAGGTGGAGTGGCTGCTGGAAGAAGAAATGCGGCAATTTCTCGGCTGCAACGACGTCGAACTGCGGCTGCTCAGCGGGCAGATGGCCAATGCGACGCTATACAGCGCGATGGTGGACTACATCAATCGCGCCGATCGGCGGCAGGAGCCGCGGCGCATCCGCCGGGTGATGAACAACCACATCGCCAAAGGAGGCCATCTCAGCGCCCAGCCCATGGGCGCGCTCCGGGATTTCGTCGCGCGCGATCTCCACACGGAGCGCCCGGCCGTGGTGAATTTCCCGGTGCTCGAAAACAACCCCTACAAGATCGACGTGCCTGCCACCCTCGAATTGATCGATGCCTGCCGCCCGGAGCTGATCATTTTCGGAAAGAGCATGGTCCTTCACAGGGAACCGGTGGCCGAAATCCGCCAACATCTCGATGCAACACACAACGACGCGGTCGTGATGTACGATATGGCCCATGTTTTGGGGCTCATAGGACCTCATTTCCAGCAACCCTTTGCTGAAGGGGCCGACCTGGTGACCGGTTCGACGCACAAGACCTACTTCGGCACACAGCGGGGCGTGGTGGGGAGCCGATTCCAGGAACACGAAGAGCGCTACGAACTCTGGGAGGCCATCCGCAGGCGGGCTTTCCCCGGGAGTGTGTCGAACCACCACCTGGGCACGATGCTGGGGCTCCTCATGGCTGCCTATGAGATGAATCACTTCAAGGACGAATACCAGCCCAAAGTCATCGCCAACGCAAAAGCATTCGCCCGCGCCCTCAAGGAGTGCGGTCTCGACGTGGCCGGCGACCCGGATGTCGACTACACCGAAACTCACCAGGTGATCGTGCGCGTGGGCTACGGCAAGGGGCCGCAAATTGCGCGGCAGCTGGAAGACAACAACATCATAGTCAATTTCCAGGCTGCGCCCGATGAAGAAGGATTCACGGCTTCGGGGGCGATTCGGCTCGGGGTGTCCGAAATGACCCGTTTCGGGATGGAGGAAAAGGACTTCGGGGAACTGGCGGTCCTGATAAAAGAAGCGGTAAAGGACGGCGCCAATGTGGCGAGCCGGGTCAAGGCATTGCGCAAACCGTTCCGTGAATTGCGCTTCTGCTTTCGGGGTTCTGAGTACGAAGACCTCATGCAGAAACTGCACGGGCTCCTGTAAGGGGGGTAAAAGCCCAAAAGAGCGGGGGAACCGCGTTCCCCCCGCACCCCCACAGGATTTCGGCGCCTGCGGCTCCCCGCGCTTCTTAAGGCTCAGCTACCGGGCGCGGGCGCTTCGGTGAGCTTGTCGGCCTCGTTCACCCATCCCCCTCCCATGGCTTGGTAGATAGTGACGATCGAGCTCAATGCCGAGCCGTGGATCTGCGCGTAGTTGAGCTCGGCGGGAAAGAGCTGGGTTTCCGCGTAGAGTACCGTGAGATACTGCGTGTAACCGCCGTCGTACTGCATCCGGGCCAGGCGGGCGTATTCCCTCAGCGCCTTGACGAGCCGTTCCTGGTCCTGGAGCTGGTCGAATGATTCCTTGTAGGACGAGAGCGCATTTTCCACGTCACCGAAGGCGCTTTGGATGGCATTTTCGTAGAACAGGAGGGCGGCCTTCTGTTGGGCTTCGGCCTGCTTCACCTGGCCGGCAATCAACCCTGCGGTGAAAATGGGCCCTGTAAAAGACCCGGCGTAGCTCCACATCCGCGCAGGCCCTTTGAAAAGGTTTGACAGGTCGGAACTCGCGGTACCGAAAGCCCCGGTAAGCGAAATTGCGGGGAAATAGAGCGCCCTGGCCGCGCCAATCTGGGCGTTTGCGGCGATCAGGTTCTGCTCCGCCTGGGCGATGTCGGGCCTTCGTTCGAGCAACTGCGATGGAAGACCGGCCGGCACGGCGGGGAGTGCAAGTTGGGACAGCGGCTTGCCGCGCTCGATATGGCCGGGGTTGCGGGCGAGAAGGATGCATATGGCGTTTTCGGCCTGCACGATCTGGGACTTGATCGGCGGGATCGCCGCCGCCGCGGTTTCGTACTGGGAGCGCGCCTGCTCGACGTTCATGGCGGAGACCTGGCCATATTTGAACTTCAAATCGAACTGCTTGACGGTTTCTCCGTAGACGGCAAGAGTTCGCTCGGCGATCTCGAGCTGATCGTCCAGGGTGACGAGTTCAAGGTAACCGGTCGCAACCGATGCGACCAGGGAAAGGATAACGCCGCGCCGCGCTTCAACGGTGGCGAACATACTCGCCCGGGCGGCCTCGGTCAGCCGCCGGATGCGGCCCCAGAGATCGATCTCCCAGTTGGCGCCTGCGAACAACTGGTAAGCCGACTGCGGGTTCGGGATGGAGGACGGCACGGGGGTTGCGCTGAGCTGGGTCAGCCGTTCGCGTGTGGCGCTCCCGCTGTAGCTGACCTGTGGAAACAACTGGGCGCGGGTCTGCATGAGCACCCCCGCAGCCTGTTCGATGTTGGCGGCGGCAATCTTCACCGTCCTGTTATTTGCCAGCGCCTCGGCGATCAGGGCGTCGAGCGCCGGGTCGTCGAAGCTTTTCCACCAGTCGGTGTTGGCAGTGTCACGCGCTTCCTTTTCTTCATATTGGAAAGACTGCGGAGTGTCCACCGCGGGGCGGCGATAATCCGGACCGACCATGCAGCCTGCCAGCAGAACGGCGATTGCAAAGAAAGTGAACCGGCCCATGTCAGTCTCCCTCCCTATGTTCGACGGTTGCGTCCGCCGGTGGGCCGGCGCCGGCTTCTTTCTGTTTTTTCTTCGCCTCGGAGCGCTCGCTCAGCCTGTCGAAGATGTAAAAGAAGAGCGGGACGTAGAGCATGGCCAGTGTGGCTTCGCCGATCATGCCGCCCATGATGCCCGTGCCGATCGAATGGCGGGCGTTGGCGCCCGCGCCCGTGGCGACAGCCAGCGGCAGCACTCCGAAGATGAATGCCAGCGAGGTCATGATGATGGGGCGCAGCCGCTCCTCGCCGGCCTTGATCGTGGCGTCCATGATCGACAATCCCTGTTTGCGCAGATCGACTGCGAAGGTGACCCTCAGGACCGCGTTCTTGGCCCCGAGGCCTATCAGCACGAGCAGGCCGATCTGGAAGTAGACGTCGTTATCGAGGCCGCGAAGCGCGTTAAAGGCGAGGGCGCCGAGGATGCCGAACGGCACAGCGGTCATGACGGAGCCGGGAAGAGTCCACGACTCGAACTGGGCAGCCAGGACGAGGAATACGATTACGAGGCCGAACACGAAGGCGTTTGCGGAGGTCCCTCCCGATTTCTTCTCTTCGTAGGCCATACCTGACCATGCATAGCCATAACCACTGGGGAGCACCTCTTTTGCCACCTCTTCCATTGTCCTGATCGCTTCCCCCGAGCTGAATCCCGCTGCGGCGGCGCCGGTAACCTGGGCCGCCGGAAAGCCGTTGAAATGTGGCACCAGGTCGGGGGCGGAAGTAAAATCGGTCGTTACCACAGCGGACAGCGGGACCATCTTGCCGCTGCTCGACCTGGTGTACAACCGCGTAATATCGGCCGGGGTCTGGCGGTATGGCGCGTCGGACTGCAGGATCACGTTCCAGACGCGGCTGTACTGGTTGAACTGGCTGACCTGAATCGAGCCGAACTGGGCCTGCAGGGCGCTGTACACATCCTGCACCGGCACACCGAGCAGCACCGCCTGGGCGCGGTCGACTTCGGCACGCAACTGCTGGGAGGAAGCGCGGAAGGTGGAGTTCAGGCCGGAAAGCTCGGGGCGCGCGCGGGCCTTGGCCAGAAATTCCTGAGTGAGTTCATAAAGGCGGGCCGGCTCTCCGGCCCCCTTGTCCTGGACCCAGAATTCAAAGCCGCCCGAGGTGCCGATCCCGGGGATCGCCGGAGGCGCTATCGGGATGGTCAGCCCTGTCTTGATTTCCCGGGCTGCCCCGGCGACCTCCATCAGTACGGCCTTGGAGTTTTCCTTGCGGGCGCGCTCGCTGGAGGAATAACGGTCCTTGAAATCTTTGAGCGTAACGAAGAAAGTCGCCGAATTGGGCTTGTACTGGCCGTCGATCAAGCTGAAGCCGTTTACGGCCGTCCGGTTGGCCACCGCCGGATTTTTAGCAAACAGTTCGTCCACCTGGCTCGAAGTTTGAGTGGTACGGTTCAGGCTGGCCGCGTCGGGCATGACGATCTGGGCCATCACGTAACCCTGGTCTTCGTTAGGCACGAAGCTTGTCGGGGTCGTCCGGAAAAGGTGAACAAGCCCCCAGATCAAGACGGCCAGGACCAGGAACGCCACGGTCATTCGTTTGATCATGAACACCACCGCATCGCCGAAAGCCAGCGTAAAGCGGTCGAACAACCGGTTGAACCAGGCGAAAGGGCCTCTGCGGGGAGGCTGGGCGTGTTTCAGAATGATGCCGCACATGGCCGGAGTGAGCGTCAAGGCTATAAACCCGGACAGGGCGACGGAGATGACAATGGTAATGGCAAACTGCTTATAGAGCTGCCCCGTGGTGCCGGGAAGGAAGGCAGCCGGGATGAAGACCGACGCCATGACCAGCACCACCGCGATGAGCGAGGTGCCGATCTCCTCCATGGCCTTCTCCGTGGCCAACATGGGGGATATCCCCGATTTGGCCATGTTGCGTTCCACGTTCTCCACAACCACGATGGCGTCATCGACAACCATCCCGATGGCGAGCACAATGCCGAAAAGCGTCAGAAGATTGATGGAGAACCCCAGGGCGAGCATGCCGGCAAAGGTGCCGATCAGCGAGACGAAGATCGCAGCGATACAGATGATCGTTGCGCGGAAGCTCTGCAGAAAGAGGTAGACTACCAGCACAACCAGCACTATCGCTTCGAGCAGGGTGTGAATCACCTCCTCGATGGACAGCCGCACGAAATCGGTGGTGTCCAGGGCAATTAAGTACTCTATGCCATCGGGCATGGTTTTCTTCAAGTCTTCCATGGTCTTGCGGACGGCCTTTGAGACATCGAGCCCATTGGCGCCGGGCTGCTGGTAGACGCCGATCAGGGTTGCAGGCGCACCGTTCAGCTTGTTGTCGTCTATGTACATCCTGCGGCCGACTTCGGCCCTCGCAACGTCTCTGACACGGACGATTGCGCTGCCGTCCTGGCTCGCCCGCAGGATTATATCCTCGTACTGCGAGGGCTTGAGATAGGGGGCCTGGGTCACGACCGGGTAGGTCAACTGCACCTGGTCACTGCTCGGCTGTTGCCCGACCTGGCCCGCCCCCCACATGGCGTTCTGCTTCGAGACCGCGTTTTGGATATCCGTCGTTGTGATTCCGAGCGAGGCCATTCGATCCGGGTTCATCCAGATGCGCATGGCCTGGTCCGGCACGCCGAAAATCTGGGCCTGCCCGGCGCCGTTCACGCGCTTGACCGCATCCAGGACATACACATTTGTATAGTTAGACACGTACTCCGGGCTGTAGCGGCCATCCTTGTTGTATACCGCAATGATCATCAGGGTGCTGGACGACTTTTTCTGCACCGAAACGCCGTACTGCGACACTGCCTCGGGGAGCTGAGGCATGGCGAGATTTACCCGGTTTTGAACCTGCACCTGGGCAATGTCGGGATTGGTGTCGAGAGTGAAGTAGACCGTCAGGGTCATCTGGCCGGTGCTCGAACTCGTCGATGTCATGTAGAGCATGTTGTCGACGCCGTTTACCTGGGCCTCGATGGGCGCCGCCACGGAGTCGCCCACCGTCTTCGAGTCCGCGCCGGGATAGGTTGCCGACACCTGGACCTGTACCGGCGTGATCGTCGGGTATTGCGCCACAGGCAGGGCTCTCATCGCGACCAACCCGGCGATCACGATGATAAGCGCGATGACCGTTGCGAAGATTGGCCGCTCGATGAAGAACTTGGAAAACATGGGTAAGCGCCTCCTGCGATTATTTGCCGCTTTTTGCCGAACCGGCCTGTGAAGCTTTTACTGAAGCGCCGGGACGAAGCGTGAGAGTTCCATCGACCACCACCTGGTCGCCTGCGCTCAGACCCTGGTAGATAAACCAGTCGTTTTCGTACGTGTCGCCCAACGTTACGGGCCGGGGCTCGGCTTTATTGTCTTTGTCCACCACCCACACGAAATGGCCTTTGGACGACTGCTGAACCGCGCGCTGCGGGACAAGGACCGCATTCGGCCGCACCCCGCCTTTTATGCGGACGCGCACAAACTCGTTCGGACGGAGCCAGCCCTCGGGATTATCAACGGTAACACGAAGAAGAAACGTTCCGGTCTGGGCGTTGAACATGGGGTTTAAAAAAGTCACCTCCCCGTGATGCGGAAAGATCGAACCGTCTGCAAGAACGATCTCGACAATGAATTTATGGTCCTTCGGTTCGCGCAGCAGCCCCTTCTCAACCTCGGTGCGGTACGACAGCCTGTCGTTCTCGGAGAGGCTGAAGTTGACATAGCTCGGCGACAGCACCGCGACGGTGGTGAGTTGGCTGTTACCCTGGCTGAGGTAGGTCCCGTCCGCTTGCTGCGCATTACTGGTAATGCCGTCAACGGGCGACTTGATAATCGTGTACGAGAGATTGAATTCCGCCTGCTCGACCACCGCCTTGGCCTGGGCAACCGCTGCTGCAGCGGACTGGGACTGGCCGGTCGCGTCGTCCAGCTCCTTTTGGGAGAGCGCGTTGGCGGCGGCAAGGGGTTTGACCCGGGCCAGGTTCTTGCGGGCCACCTCAAGGGATGCTTCCTGCAGCGCAAGCGCCGCCTTAGCCTGGTTGAGCTGCGCCTTGAACGGTTTCTGGTCCATCAGGAAAAGGGTTTGCCCCGCCTTCACGACTGCGCCCTCGGTATAAACGCGCTTGTCGAGGAACCCGTTGACACGCGCCTGGATGTTCACCTGCCGGGAACTCTCCACCTGGGCGATGTACTCGAACGTGACCGGCGTGTCCTTCGGCGCCATGGTAACCACGGTGACCTCTACCGGACGTTGCCCCTCGCCGGATTGAGTGGAGTCATGCTTTTCGCAGCCGGAAGCGGCAAGCGCCGCAGCAAACAAAATTGAGGCCCAAAATAACCGCCGTCCAAAGAGACTCCGGCCCCGTGATAAAACATAGTTCAAGAAGACTGCGTGTCGCACACTTTCCCTCCTGATCTCTCGACGGTGATTCTTTATCAAGGCAAGCTCCAGTTGGTGATTGGAGCGCAGAGGGCACTCCTTACCAGGAGTGCATACAGGCCAAATAGCACTCCGGGTTTAAAATGCAATAAAAATCATCCGGCCGGGTTACATGGGGTCCCTCCTGCTCGTTGGCATCCAGGTTCATGCAGACTAGATAAAGGCGAATAGTACGTATGCGGAGTATGACACGACAGGGCGCCAGACAAAATCTTACTGATTTAACGCGGCGTTGCGCACGGTCCCCGGGCGAAAGAGGTCCAGGGACCCAATGACAGCTCCCGAAACAATCAAAAGCATTGCGACTGCGGCTACCACGCTAAATGGATGCCTCCCCAGGACGACCAATACCAGCGTCGAGGTGAGGGGGGTCAGATAGGAGAGAGACCCGATGATTCTAGGATCGCCTCTCGTGATGGCGGCGGTCCATGTGAAACAGGAGCCGCCTATTGGGCCGATCCCCAGCAGAAGCAGGAAGATCAGGTCATGGCTGCTGGGTGTGTAGGCGGGCTCGACAACGAAGTGGATGGACAAAGACAGAATTCCCGAGATCAGGCAAAAGGCGCCGACGGCCGCATTAGGAAAGGCGGGGACTTTTTTGGTAAGAAGAGAATAGCATGCCCATACCAGCGCAGCTCCGGCCGCGAACAGGTAACCCGGCAGATTGACCATGTCCGGGTGCACACGCCCACCTGTTACTATGAGGCCTGCTCCCAGGAGGCCGAGGGTCGACCCTATGAGATGGTGTGGGCGTAACGCAAATTCCCTGAAAAAAACCGGTGAGAGCAAAACGATCAACAATGGCCAGAGGTAGTTGACGAGACTTGCCTCGATGGCTGGAGCATGCTGAAGAGCGAAGAAGTATAGAAGAACGTAGCCAAAGATCCCACCCACGCCCACCAGCATGGTCTTGACCGGCACTCGCCACAAATGAATCTTCGGGACTCCCACCATACCGCCGAGGGTCATGGCAATCCCTGCGAGCAGGAAGGGCGGTACATGGTTCAAAGTGGCCCCGAGGTAGGCCTGAAAACTCCAGAGTCCAATGGTGACAAATGCGAAGAGCATGGCTGCAGGTGACATACCTTAGCATCCTCAAGGTGTCACGGACGGACAGCTCTGTGCATCCTCCGCTTCGGGATCGGCGGTTAGCCGGCCTGTCAAGGACCGCAGGAACCGGTTCCTGGACGCTGCGATGTGGTTTCGGTAGAACTGGGCGACCCCGCCCGGATAGTAGATCATGATTACGATCAACAGCAGGCCGTAGAGGATCAAATGCAGCCCAGGCAGATTGGACAGACCGGAGCGGATCGTCTCCATGATGCAGATGAAGGGAAAGGCCACGACGGCCCCGCCCCAGAGGCTTCCCCGTCCGCCGATGTATGCGATGGCCAAAACCTCTATGGTCTTGGCCGTCGACATGAGGTCGGGGGTGAGGACGCCGTAGTAGTGAGCGTAGAAGCCGCCGAGCCAGCCGGCCATAGCGCAGGAAACTGTCCAGTTGACGATGCGGTAGTAGGTGGGGTTGATCCCGGAAGTGCGGGCTGCCTCCATGTTTTGGCCGATCGCGGTGAACGCGAGCCCCATGCGGGAGCGCGTAATGCCGCCAAGGATCAGGTAGGTCACGACGAGCATGGCCACGATCACGTAAAAGTACGGCACATTGGACTCGGTCTCGAAGAGCCGGGGCACCCGCAGTCCCAGAGGCCCGCGGGTGAGCCAGACGAGTTTCGTCGCGAGCCCCATGAGCGCCAGGCCGACGAACCACGCCATGACCGCGGCGAACATCCCGCGCAGCCGGAGCGTGATGACGCCGGTGAAGAAGCCCAGCAGGGCCGCGCCCGCCGCGCCGGCGAAGATGCCGACCCAGGGCGAGAGCCCCAGGTTCACCACCAGGAGCGCCGAGGTATAGGCGCCCGCGCCGAGAAAGGCGTGGAAGCCGAAGTTAACGATGTTGATGAACCCCGAGGTGAAGTCGAAGGCGACAGCTTCGGCGCCGATGAGGGCTGCCGCGATAAGCCACCGCACCAGGTACTCCTGGTTGAATGGAGGCACCAGGGGGAGGACAAGGAGCAGGACCAATCCCAGGAGGCCCAGCGGCCTCATGCCCAGCCCGTCCAGGGCCCTCCGAATCGGGTTCGCCCCCTGAGGGGTCGTTGGCGTCTTCATGCGGCCTCCCTACTTCTCGAGAATGCCCCGGACCTCGGAGCCGAAAATGCCGTTGGGCTTGAAAATCAACACCAGGATCATCACCGCGGACGGGATGACGAAGTCCCATCCCGCCCCTACGTACTCAACGGTCAGCACCTTGAGCAGCGCGACGAGGAAACCGCCCGCGAGAGCGCCCAGAACGTTGCCCAAACCTACGATGATAACGACAAACCACGCCATGTACAAGGGTTCCAGCCCAACGGACGGGTACGAGGGATACATGAACAGGAGGCTCGCTCCGGCCACGGCGGCCAAGGCGCAGGAAAGCCCCATGGTCAGCACCATGATGGCGTTGAGATCGATTCCCACCATGAGCGCCCCGGTTTCGTCCTGCGACACGGCCCTGATGGCCCGCCCCGTGCGAGTGCGGCGCATGAACAACGCAAAGGCGACGAAGATGGCGATGGCCAGCAGAAAGGCGAACGCCCTGTCTCGGGAGATGAATTCGCCATAGATCACGAAAGGAGGTCCCGCCCAGTATCGGACGATCCCCTTGAAGCTCGTGCCGAACAGGAGCTGGGTGGCGTTGAGCAGGACCACGGATAGCCCCACGGTCAAGAGGAACGAGTTCATCACCCAATTCTCGCGGCTTCGCTTGCGAAGCTCCGAGAACACGAGCCGTTCGCTCAGTGCCCCCACGATACCCCCGCCCACGAATCCCCCTAAGATCGCAACGAGCGGGGCCGCTGCCGCCAGCACCGCATTCGGGTTGGCCGCCAGATGCGCCGAAAGGGGCGTGAAGACGTAATACGCTGCCAGCGTGCCGATCATGAAGAACTCGCCAAGGGCGAAATGCGGGATGTTCAGCACGCCGAACACCAGCGCCAGACCCATCGACATGAGGGCGAGCATTCCACCCAGCACGATGGTGTTAATCAGGACGGAAGGGCCTCGGTCCACGGTCGCGAAGACCGCCAGGGCGACCGCCGCGAGGATGGTGATTCCGGCGGCGCTCCGGGCCCACGTGACGAAGCGGATCAATGGTTTGTCAAACATGGCGTCTCTTTCTTCGTCGCAACGATGGGGTTACACACCCAGGAACACCTTGCGGACATGCGCGTTCTGCGCCAGGTCCGAGCTCCTGCCGTCGAGGACGATTTTCCCGTGCTCGATCACGTAGCCGCGATGGGTGATTGCCAGAATCGCCGTGACGTTTTGCTCCACGACCAGGATGGTCACGCCCTGACGGTTGAGCACCTCCAGCGAGTCAAAGACCGCGTCGGTCATCTGGGGTGAGAGTCCGAACGACGGCTCGTCCACCAGGATCAGCTTAGGGTTGAGCATCAGCCCCCGGGCGATGGCCACCATTTTGCGCTCCCCGCCGCTCATGGTGCCGGTAAGCTGGTCCCGGCGCTCTTCGAGCCGGGGGAAGAGCCCATAGACGAAGGCGAGGTTCTCTCTGACGACCTTCTTATCCCGAATGGTGAATGCGCCCATCAGCAGGTTCTCGTGGACCGACATCCCGGTGAAGAGGTTCATCTCCTCCGAGATATAGGCGATCCGCCGCTGCGTCACCTTGTTGCCGGGCAGGCCGCCGATCGGTTCGCCCTCGAAGAGGATCTCGCCTGATTTCGGCTTCAAGATCCCCGCGATGGTCTTGAGCGTGGTGCTCTTGCCTGCGCCGTTTGGCCCCACGATGCAGACATACTCACCCCGATCCACATGCAGGGACACGTCCCGAAGGATCTGCAAAAACCCATACCCCGCTTCCACGCCGTTCAGTTCCAGCAGCACCTGGTCCTCCAATCTCGGGAAGCTGCGCCCCCGCGGCCCTCAGTGTTTTCGCCCCAGGTAGGCTTCGGCCACCTTTGGGTCCTGGGTCACCTCCATGGTTGGCCCCTCGGCGATCTTGGTGCCGAACTGGATGACCACCAGCCGCTGACACAATCCCATAATGACCTGCATGATGTGCTCGACCATCAATATGGTGACCCCGGACTGATGGATCTTCCGAATGATCCCCATCAGATCGTTCAGTTCCCCCTCGGTCAGCCCGGCTGCAAGTTCGTCGAGGAAAAGGAGCCTGGGGGAACTCGCAAGCGCCCGCGCCAGGTCCAGCCTCTTTAGTTGGACCGTATTCAGGCACTCGGAGATCGTGTCCTCGGCCATGGGGAACTCGAGAAACTCCAGCATCCGCCGGCTATGGGCCGCCGGATCGGCCACCACACCGCGGCGGTTGCCGAAGATGGCCGCCGTCATCACGTTCTGCAACGCCGTCATCTTCGGAAACGGCCTCGGGATCTGAAACGTCCGGGCCAATCCCCGCTTGCACATCCGCTCAGGGGTAAACCCAGTCGTTTCCTCCCCGAACAGGCTCACGGCGCCCGATGTCGGCGGACTCAACCCGGCGATTGCGTTAAGCAGCGTGGTCTTGCCCGCCCCGTTTGGCCCGATGAGCCCGACGATTTCCCCCTCCTCCACATGGAAGGACACTCGGTTCACCGCGACCAGTCCACCGAACCGCTTCGTGAGATCCCGGGTCTCCAGTACGTTCATCGGGTACTCCTGTCGCGACGAAAGGATAGGGGAGAGGGGGTACCTTCCGGCAGTCCTGGCCTCTCCCCTTTGTCAAGGTTACGGCCGCACCTGGAAATCCTGCTGCCTCATGTTGGCGGGGTGAACGATCTTCCCATCCCCTTCGGAGTATTGAATCACCGGGAAGTAGTAGTACTTTTGTCCCACAACGGCATCCGGCATCGACTCGGGAGTGAACTTGTACTCGTCCATCACGATCGCGCCGTCCGCCTTAGTGAAGGTCAGCTCTCCGGTGTCGACCTCCTGTGTCAGGACTTTGTAAATACTATCCTTGTCCAGTACCTTGTATTTTTCGATGGCGCGCTTCGCTATCTTGATGAAGAAGTTCGTAGCGTCATATGCGAAGCCTCCTGCCGATGGGCTCGGCTTAAAACCGTACTTTTTCTCCACCGCGTTCGACCACTCGAGGGCCGCCGGGCTGGTCAGGCGAGGAACCATATCGAGGACGAAGTTCGAGCTGGGCCCCGTCAACTTGTACCAGTCGCCGATCCACCCGAGGCCGTCCGCGATGACCACGGCCTTGAGGCCCACTTCCGCCGTCTGCTTGATAAAGGCCGACATGAACGGCGGGGCGTTGGCCGTACCGGCGAGCACCGAGACTCCGGCCTTCTTGTACTTGGAGAGAAGCGGGTAGAAGTCGGTCTGGGTCGTGGGAGCGTAGTCCTCCGACACTACTTTCCAACCGGCCTTCTCGAACGCCTCCCTGTACGCCACGCCTGCGTTTCGCCCCCAGTCGGTGTCTTCGCCGTAGATCGCCACCAGCTTCGATTGCGGCTTCCACAGGCCACGCTCGATCGCGTCATTTAGGCAGTCCACGTAGCCGACCACGAGCTTCGAGGGCACGGGCCAGAACTTACCGCCCCAGTAGCTGTACTTTGCCTTGTCCGAGTTGTACTTGTCGTTGATGATGCTGGAGGCGCCCTCGGTAAACATGTGCGGGATCTTGTACTGCGCAGTCAGATCCATGATCGGCATGGACGCCGTCGTGGTCCAATCCAGGATTCCCGCCTGGATGCCGCTGCGCTCGATGGCTTCGGCGTACGCGCTGCTCGCCTTCGCCGGGTCGTTCTGCTCGTCGATCCACACGGGCTCGATCTTATAGTCGCCTATCCGGTACTTGATCTTCTCAAGGGCCATCTCGACCGACGCCTTGAACTCGGCCCCGTTCTGGCTCGAGGGACCCGTGAACGCCCCGACCACTCCCAACTTGAACACCTTCTCCGCCGCCACGCCCGGCGCCGCCCACAAAAGCGCGAGAGCGAGAACCAATCCCACGCCCCTGCACAGCCTGATCGCCCGAATTCCCATAATGTCTCCTTTTCTGCCGCTGTTGAGAGTTCTCGTTCCGATCTCCGACCCAATTGTCGTCACGCCGCCACATCTCTTTTGGCAAGTTTTGGTCCGTCCCCTGTCTCCTCCCCGGGGGGGTTATCCTCCGGGCGCATGCTCACGGCATTGCATAAACAGACAACTGTTCTGCCTGGATTCCTATGGGATTTTTCCACGAGGGAATGGAGTCTGAGTCCAATGCATCATACCCAAAGCCATCGATCAACACATTCAGCCCCACCAGTACATGCTCCCGCATAAGAACCCGGGCCCGCGCCGCGTTCCCTTCTTTTGCCGCTCGCACGATCTCCCGGTGGTATTTCAGTGAGGAGCGCAGGTGTTCGTTGTTCCGGAGCGACTTGCGACTGGCCCGCCGGACTTGCTGGTGAAGCGTTGCGGCGACCTCCATCAGGCGGCGGTTGCCTGATGCTTCCAGGATCACGAGATGGTACTCCGAATGAGCACTCTGGTAGCCCGGGATTTCAGGAGGCTCCTTTTGTACGCAACTGTCCATATCGTCGATCAACCGCTCGAGTCGTTCGATATCCGAAGGGGTGAATTTCCTTAAGGCAAGGCCTATCGCCATCTCATAGATCGCCGCTTTGAAAGTGTATACTTCCCAAATGTCTTTTTCAGTAATTTCGGATACGAAAACGCCGCGGCGGGGCTTTCTCACGACCAGGCCCTGGGCCTCCAGCAGCTTGAAAGCCTCTCGAATCGGGGGGCGGCTGATTTCCAACCGCCTGGCGATATCATTTTCCTTGAGCTGCTGCCCTGGAAGAAACTCGCCGGTGCCGATCCCTTCCTCGATGTATCTCTTTGCTGCGTCAGTCAACGTATCGATTTTCATTGAGATCTACCTGCCTCTTTTGGAGAACGTCCTATTGCTGGGCCACTGCCGCAACACATCCTGTTATCCGGTCTGTGCTCACTTCTACCAAACCCTGGATCTCTGAGGGACATGATGGACTATCTTCGCCGGCGAATGAGACAACTCCGAAAAGGCTCACTTCATCTTCGATATCTCTTTCTTCAATGCCTTCGCCACCTTCACCGCCGCTCCGGCGTCGGGCGCGTAGGCGTCGGCGCCAATATGATCGGCAAAGCTCTGGGTTACCGGGGCGCCGCCGATCATGATCTTGACTCCACTGCGCAGCCCGCTTTCATCGATGGCCTTGATCGTCTCCTTCATCATATGGGTCGTGGTGGTCAAGAGCGCGGACAGGCAAACCAAATCAGGACTGTTTTCTTTGATGGCGGCCACGAACTTCTCCGGTGTGACGCTGATGCCCAAGTCGTGGACCTCAAAGCCCGTGCTCTCCAGCATCATGATGACGAGGTTCTTTCCTATGTCGTGAAGGTCCCCCTTGACGGTGCCGATCACGACTTTGCCCGATGCGCTGACCTCGCCGGCCGCCAGCATGGGCTTCAAGATCTCGAGGACCAGGCCCATTGCCTTGGCGCTATGGAGGACTTCCGGAATAAACATCTCCCCCGTCTCCATCTTTCCGCCAATAATATCCATCCCCTTGATCAAACCTTCGTTCAGGATCTCGGAAGCGGGAGTTCCGCTGTCCAACGCTTCCTTCACGAGGACTTTCAGTTTTTCCACATCACCCTTCATCAAGGTCTTGATCATTTCATTCATGTCGCTCATTGTCTTCTCCTTGGGAGCAGATACAGACCCCTGCGCGAAACTCGGACGTAAACGCCTATGCGAAATGGCACTAAACTAGATGTTCTTCTCCTGCTTCCCTCAGAACAGGGGTCTCAGACTTGCACCCTTTCCCGAGCCTTCTGGCAGCGCGGATGGAAGTCCTGCAAATTTCGAAAAACTCAAAAGAGGGGGAGAGGTTAATCCGATTGATATTCCACGCCACTACATTATCATCACGGGGTGTCCCGTCCTTAAACACTACCCCCTGCCTCAGCTTAGAAACATAAGTGAGCGGATCTGGATTGCTCCAGGATTCGGCCGGGGCCGGTTTGATGTTAGAATCCTTGTCGTATTGTACGAGGGTATCGTAGACCGCGTACACTATGTAACGCTCGGACAACCGGGGCGAGAGAGCGGGGTCAAACGTATCGGCGCCTGAATTAAGCCCAACACGGATCACCGCAGGCTTATCATCCGCTTGTGACCAACCGGCGGGAAACCCAAAAGGACGCACGAAGCATATTGCCGGGATAAGCTTACTCCAACGATACTTCACGGCGTTAACCTCCTCTTGGGTTGGGTGGGGCGTCTGCGGAACTGTTGTTCATTTCGTTACATATCGCTCGTTGCTTCCTTCTGAGGATCGTGTGCCGGATTCCGTTATCCCGGAAATCACTCCGCCCTGTATGCCGGTCGTTTCATTGCGGCAGTTGCCGGTCGGCGGCGGCCACTATATCGTTCATTTCCTTCACTACATCGGGGGGAAGGTCGATTTCGGCGGCGTCCTTCATCAGATCTTTGAGGTATGCAGTGGCCCGATCCACCAGGGTGCCTTCATTTCTTTTCTCCCACATTTCCCGGCTGCTGCGAGTGAAGTTGGTTGGCACAAAGGATTCACGGCAATGATTTAAGGTGTGCATGCTCGTGAGGAACTGGCTGCCGGGCTCGCATTGGAGCAGCTCTTCCCAGCCCAGAGCATCATCGTCGAATTTCATGCCGGAAATGATAGCCTTGGTCATCCCGAACACTTCGTTATCGACAACCAGTTGAACAGGACTGTTGGTACAGGCAACTTCAAGCTGCCCGGCCCCTCCAAGGACATTTGCGCCGCACATGGCTATGAGAACGGTCCGCATGGCGCGCTCCGTCATACTCTGGCCGTCGATGTCTGGTGAATCCGAACCGGTTCCGTAAGTGTGGGCGGGGATGTCAAAGCCAGCTTGCATGATCTCTATAAAAAGAGCCGACTGTCGCAGAGATTCGACGCTTGCCTGAAGATTCATCCCTGTCCGCATATCCGCCGAAAACTGGAGCGAAGTAGCTATGATGGGAATGCCCGGCTGAACGGCTTGCGCGGTGGCAAGCATTGCCAGGTTCTCCACGACTGCCAGCAGGGCCGTTCCGGGAGCGGTTATGGGAGCTGTCGTCCCAGCTCCGGGCAGGCTGCACGGCTGCATGGGAACGCCATGCCTGGCGGCCTGAAGAATTATTTCCAGGTCCATGTGCTTGAATTCAAAGGGAGTCAAAGAGCAGGTGATCCAACTTGCCAGAGGGTTCCGCCGCAATTCGTCCTTTCCCCCCGCGGCGGCCACAAGCAGCTTCATCAGGTACTCGATCGTTTCGCCTGTGTACGGCTGGATCCAGATGTGCTTTTCCATATTCTGCAGAAGAGCCCTCAATGCGTAAACGTCGGCCGTTGGCCCCGGAACATCGCTGGGCACCGGAAAAGCGCAAAAGTCGATATGCTCCAGTCGATCGGTTAATCTTCCCCAATAAGCTACGTCTCTGAGCTCGACACGCCTGAATCGGCCTGTTTCCGGCTCGATCCATGATTGGGCCCCGGTGTTTGTTCGGGTGTGGAAGGTACCCTCCGGATGAGGGAAACTCAGCTTGTGTTTTCCGTTTCTGCCGACAAGATCGAACTTCTTGGGAGCCTTCAGGATCTGCTCTTCCATGAAAGCCCGGGGAAAACGCACCATCCCGGCGTCGAAATCCACCCGCGCGCCCGCATCGCTCAGGATCTTCATCACTGCGGGGTGGTCCATCCTGACGCCTCTCTTCTCGAGGAGTTCGAAGCTCTTTTCTTTCAACAGCTCCAGTTGGTCTTGCGAAAAATAAGCGCTCCCAGCATGTGTCATCATCGCCTTGTTCCTCATCTTCGACCTCGTAATGCCTGTGGTGATCAAGAAATCAGCCCGATGCTTCCCCCACCCTGTCATAGAACGGTTGAGAATTGTCCTTGTATACAATAGACCGTAGACAGCTAGGTTTGTCAAGAATTTTTTTCCTGCGGGGTCTTTGGGTAGAACCATGACTTACCACTGTTCACTGCTCACTGCTCACTGTCGTCACTTGCCCGGAACCGGCAATTGACCGGCCTTGACAGCATCCGGGACAGTTACTAACGAAAGGTCTAAAGACACTTGAGAAGCAATTTCTTATGATTTCGCCACATGGGTGACGCTGAAGCGGGCGGCCCATCGCAGTTCCCCGGGAGGCCTGTAAGTGTTGAAGGCCGGCAAAGACGCGGCAATTCGCTACCCCGGTTGCGCGATTGATCACTTTTGATGTAGCTCTGCTGCTTATTCGCAGGCTAACGGAGCAGGGACCGGGCCCTGATGTTTTCGATTCGAGCATTGGTGAGCTTCTAACTACTCCCTTTGCACCGCTTATCGGGCAGGAATCCAATTGAATAAATCCCTTGGATTGACCGGAGCAAACTTGCAATTTGAAAATACGGCCCTGGGACAAACAGAATCGCTTGGTTTTGGTGGGGTAAGTGCAGGTTTTTGACTGCATACTGTAGTTTTTCTAATACATAGTTGTCGGTGAATTTCGATGATCGTCAGGCACAATTCGCTATCGCTGTCCCGGCAATTCGACATAACGGCTTTGGAACCGATATTACACACCTGGCGCATTGCACGCTGATTTCATAACCCCCGCCATGCCTTTCCAATATGCTGATGCCGGCCATCAGGAAAACAGAGTAAGCGAATAGTATACATTTTGCATGTTGAAGACCGTCAAAATTCAAGAGAGGGTCAATCAATCTTGCGAATCAGGAAAGCCAATACTCATGTAGACTAAACCATCAAGGCCCTCGTCAATAGA
>CAVUGX010000001.1:0-72086 GCA_963741035.1 uncultured delta proteobacterium | reverse complement strand
GGGAAGTCCGAAGCTACGAGTCCCAGTATGTGCACGGTCTTTGGCACCTCGACTTCCACCATTGCAGTAGAAGAGTGGTGGATGCAAAAGGCGTCTGGCATACTCCAAAAGCGCTGTGTGTCCTTGATGATCGCTCCCGTCTTTGCTGTCATATCCAGTGGTATCTTGCCGAAACCGCTGAAAACCTCATTCATGGCCTTACTCAGGCCTTTCAAAAGAGGGGACTGCCCCGTGCGCTCATGAGCGATAACGGTCCCGCGATGCTTGCCGCCGAAACGGAAAACGGACTGCTGCGCCTGGGTATCGTTCATGAGACGACCTTGCCCTACAGCCCGTATCAAAACGGAAAACAGGAGTCGTTCTGGGGACAGCTCGAAGGGCGTCTTATCGCAATGCTCAAAAACGTAGACCTACTGAGCCTGGAGTTTTTAAACCGTGCATCTCAGGCATGGGCCGAACTGGAGTATAATCGCGGGGTCCACTGCGAAATTGCGACCACTCCCATTGACCGTCTGGTGCGGGATAAAACGGTTTGCCGCCCGTGTCCGGACACCAGGGAACTTCGGCTTGCATTCTGTGCCGAGGAATCAAGAACTCAGCGCCGAAGCGACGGTACCGTGGCCATCAAAGGGGTGCGTTTCGAAGTGCCTTCCCGAATGCGACATATCGAAAGGCTCCACATTCTCTACCAGACATGGGATTTAAGCGTTGCATATCTGGTTGGTCCAACGGATGGCCGGCTCATCACGCAAATTTATCCGCAGGACAAAACCCGGAACTCCAGTGGAGTAAGACGCACCATCACACCCGATGCCCCACTTAAACCGCCTTCCACTCCCCGGCAAACGGAGCCGCTGCCTCCGCTGCTTCGCCGGTTGCTCGCCGACTATGCCGCCACCGGACTTCCACCCGCTTATATCCCCAAAGATGAAAAGGACAAATCCGATGACCTCTGAAAAACAGATCCTCGCACTCTACGGTCTTAAATGGAATCCTTTTTTACCGGACATCCCGGTGGAAGCCGTATGGACGCCCCCGCAGCTTGATTCTTTTTCCTTCAGGATGGAGAGCCTGGTGATGGAAGGGGGGTTCGCCATGATAAGCGGCGATCCGGGTTTAGGCAAATCGAAGATCTTGCAGCTTACGGCTCACAGGCTCGGCAGGCTTGCCGATGTTGTCGTTGGAGTGATGGAGCGGCCGCAGAGCAGCCTGCAGGACTTCTATCGGGAGATGAGCGCTCTTTTTGGCGTAAACCTGTCCCCGGCCAATCGATACGGCGGGTTCAAAGCCCTTCGCGAGCGTTGGCAAAGCCATATACGCACCACGCTCTTTAGGCCCGTCCTCCTTATTGACGAAGCCCAGGAAATGGTTGCATCCTCGCTTAACGAGATCAGGTTACTTGCCAGCACCCAGTTCGACTCCCAGTCCATCCTTACCGTCCTTCTTTGCGGTGACGGCCGACTTCCGGAACGTTTCCGAACAGATCCCCTGGTATCCCTTGGAACACGCATCCGGGTGCGCCTGCCACTTGAACCTCTAAGCCGCGACCAGTTGCTCGATTACCTGCACCACGCCCTGGAGCAGGCCGGGGCGCCACACCTCATGACCGATGCCCTCATGGAAGCCCTGGCCGATCACTGCTGTGGAAATTTACGGATGCTTAACCAGATGGCTGCCGATCTGCTTGCAAGCGCGGCACAAAAACAGATGCCCCACATCGATGAGAAGCTCTTTCTCGAAACATTTACCCGGCAACCAGGTTCCCGAAAGCCCAAGCCTGTCAAAAAGGATGGGGTGAACGGGTAGCTGGAGCTTCCCATCCCTCAAACATCTCCTTAGTTGTGTGCAATCCGGCATCCGGGTCGTCGGTTCCGTTGCTTTTAAAAACCGCGCATCTCACAACCAACTGAGCGCAGGGCCGCCGGAACGGGGTCACCCACAACCCCTGGAGGCGGCCCGGAGCGGCTCAGGCGGCCGACTTTATCGCAAAACCCAACCGATTACCCTCGCAGGCGATGACCAACTCGTCGACTCATGTCCTCCAGATCCCCGATCTAACCCCACCATCTGCTCAATCCTGCTGTCCTGCCAGAGCAATATCCTTTCGCAACGACAGTGGAATCGTTTTGCAGGAATCATTCGCATTATTTATCGTGAAAACTTAACCATCGATTATCGTGCTCCGACTCAGCCTCTGAGGTATCTCCGAACCCTTGAGGCTGGCAAATATGGGGATTGGAATGTTTGGTTCCGCTCTCCTGTGGACAACCAGCTGGTAAAGGGGCGTCTTTGCGCCATACGCAAAAGCAAAGAGGCCATTGAGCTTGCAAAAAAGACGCTGCGAACCAAGGCCTCAAGACAACAAAGGCAATTGCGCCCGGAAACGTTGGAACATGCCGAGTATGTGAGCCTGTTTACCACAGCGAATCGCTTTTCCTTGAAAGCCGGGGACATATTGAATCTATACCAGGGCCGCTGGCAAATTGAACTTGTATTTAAAAGGCTCAAAGGCATCATTGGCGTTGGCAATCTGCCAAAGCAAAGCCCGGAAAGTTCAATTGCCTGGCTACAAGGGAAATTGTTTGTCGCTCTGTTGGTTGAGCGATTGCACCAGGAGGCAGAATTTTTTTCCCCCTGGGGATATCCAATCTCCAGCCCCGCCTAAAAGCAAAGAAGGCTCTTCCAATGAAAGAGTAAGAAGTCCCTGGCGGGAGTTCGAGTTTTGGTTTATGGTAGTACAACATGCCGTTATTCCAAAGCTTTCAATTTTGAAGGCATTTCAGAACTGGCCTAGAATAAGGTACAATTTAATGGAAAATGCCCGAAGTAGAAAGTCACAATTTAATACGCTAAAATATGGTACATAATTAATCCTTATTTGAGCGCTTATGGGGATAAACCCCGCCCCTACGGCATTATAGCACGGTTGTTCCGTAGGGCTGGGTTTATCCCTGCCCAATCTTGAACGCAACTTGGTATTAGCCTTCGGCCATCGATTCGAGAGCTTTCAAAATGCCGTCAGCGCCTGGATTGATGCCCACCGGCGAGACGTAACTCCAACGAATGACGCCCTCGGCATCGATGACAAACAATGCCCGCTCAGACTCGCCCTCTTTTTCCCTGTAGACGCCGTACTGACGGGCTACTTCGCCCTTGGGTTCAAAATCCGCCAAGAGCGGAATGTGCAATTTGCGGTCTTTGCTGAAGGCGAGATGGCACCAGACGCCGTCGACCGAGATGCCGACAATTTGCGCTTCAAACTGGGAAAATTCAGGCTTCAACTCGTTATAGAGCGCCAACTGGTCACTGCAAACGGGACTCCAATCGGCCGGGTAGAAGACCAGGACTACGGGTTTTCCGCGAAAGTCGGAGAGGGACACTTTTTGATCAGGGGTGGTTGAAAGGGAAAAGTCAGGGGCTTGAGTCCCGGGTTTAAGAGCTGTCAAGTGATCCTCCTCACTGTTACGCAGGATCGATCCGATTCCTTCGGATGCTCCTGTCACAATAGCTGTTTTTGGTTTTACCTGTCACTAATGTTCATAGGATAATCATTGTGGATGGCAGGGCAAAGAATGAGGTTATTTCAGCTCATCTTGAAGCTGCTTCTCGGGAAGAGTGACAATGAACGTTGCGCCGTCGCCTGGTGTGCTCCTGGCCGTGATGCGCCCTTTGTGGCGTTCGACGATTCTCCGGCAGATGGCAAGTCCCATACCGGTCCCCTCATAGGCGCTCCTGCTGTGAAGGCGCTGAAATAAGGTAAAGATGCGATCGAGATACTTCTCGTCAAAACCAATGCCGTTATCCTCAACAAAAATCTGGTATGCCCTCCCTTCAGGGCGATCATCTCCTTCTCGATACACGCTGCCGGGTTTGGCATAGATCTTTACGACAGGATTTTCATCGCCGCGAAATCTCAGTGAATTAATAATGATATTCTGAAAGAGCTGCCGCATCTGGATGGGGTCAGCTTCTATGGCCGGCAGGTCTCCCACCTCAATGCGCGCGCCCGACTCTTCAATGAGCACCTCGATGTCACTCATCACCTCCCTGACCAGGAGAGTCAAATCAGTAGTGGTAAAGGGATTTGAACTGCTTCCCACTCGAGAAAATTCCATGAGGCCCCGGATCATCTCCGACATGCGCTTTGCAGCTTTGGCAATGCGCTCAAATAGATCACGGCCGGCACTATCAAGCGTCCCCGCGTGTTTCTCCTCGATCAGGTTAGTGAAGGTTTGGATTTTTCGAAGGGGCTCCTGCATATCATGGGAAGCAACGAACGCAAAGTCCTGGAGATCCCGGTTACTGATCTCAAGCTTTTTAGCATAAACTTTGAGTTCTCTTTCTCCACTCTGGCGCCCGGCGATTTCGAGCCTCAGAAGCTCATTGGCCTTTGTAAGTTCGCAGGTGCGGTCGTCCACGCAGCGCTCAAGTTCATCATGGGCGTTTCGCAAGATCTGCTCGGCTTTTTTGGGCAGAGTGACATCACTCATATTGGTCCTGCACAGCCCGGCGCCGCCTTCACCCTCCATGTATACGCTCTCGAGTCGAGCATAGAATTGCGGTCCACTTTTCGGAGACAGCCTTACTTCAGCAATCTGCCTTTCACGCTTATCAAAAATCGCGTTGAGGTGGGAGAGAAACCCCTTTTTATCCGGTTGGAAAACAGAATACTGAAAATGCCTGTTAATCAAACGGCCTCTCTCAACACCAAGCTGTCCGGCTGCTGTCAGGTTTAGATCAACGATTTGGCCGTGTTTGTTCAAGGTAAGGTAGCCGACAGGAGCAAAATCGTAGAGGTCGGCATATCGTGAGCGTGAAATTTCGAGGTCGTTTTGCACCCGCCGGAGTTCTTCGTTTTGCATTTCGAGTTCGATCTGATGCACCCGCAGTTCATGAATAAGGGCGGCTGCCTCTTCCGGGCGCGTATCACCCGGCCTGTGGGGCTCGGATTTCAGGCTTTCCTCGGCTCGCTTTCTGAGATCTTCGGAACCTTTCGGGCCTCTTTTGCTTTTCATTATCAGAACCTCCAGATAAGAAAAGTATGCCCGACTGACCATATTACTCCGCTACTCATATTCAATGGGTTCGATTTATCAGCTTCATCAGCTTTTTTCCATTTCCAAATCTTATGAATTTCCTGCCATCCGCCGTTTTTGCAAATTCATGCATGTGCACTAAAGACATACCATTTATCCCGGGGCTACTCTTGTGCCTACAAAATAGCGATGTCCACCTTTCATTGTGCTCGTTTTTTCCTGAATATACTCTCCGCGTTGCTTAATGTGGCCGGCAACGGAATTAGTGTATATGAAAACGATAATCATTCCTGTTGGAGATGCTATGCTATTGAGGATGTCTTCGCGGCTAATACCAAGTTGCGTTCAAGACAGGGCGGGGATAAACCCCGCCCCTACGGCATCATCGCACGCTTCTTTCGTAGATACAAGGGGAGGGGGAGCGCAGCGCTGTATGCCCTCCCGATCGACAACTCGCAAAATCCTGTAATCTGTTCCGGGGGGCGAGGTTGATCTTTAGCCCCAATTTGAACGCAACTCCGTTTAGGTCAGCTTGAACCGGTAATATCTTCCATGGAGAGCAGAATCATGCCCGGGCGGTCACCCTCCTCCGGAATCCGGTGGGCGTTGAGGAGCATCTTCTTAAAGCCGATTCCCGGGAAATCGTGCTCGACCTCGAAGTCATCAACAACGTTGTTATCTGGTACGATTTGCTCGAGCAGTTCCCGCAGTCCGGGCACATTCCACCGGCCGTTTCCAAGATCATAGATTCGCTTGTTCTCCGTTTCACCGCGCGTCGTTCTGAACTTGCGGCAGAATTGGTCGTTTGCGGAGATTACGTTAAGGTCCGGATCGAGAATCAGCAGAGGCACACGCACGGTCTCCACGATTCTTTCGGCGAAGTTTTTGGCCGCACGCATCTGCTCTACGGCCCGCTTTCGATCCGTTATGTCAATGAATGTGATCACAACTCCATCTATTACATTTTCTTTCGTCCGGTAGGGCAGGATGCGCATTAAGAACCATCTGCCATCTTCGGTCATTACCTCTGCGTCCTTTGCCTGGAGGGTATCCAGGACCGTCTGCGCATCTTTATACAGATCCGGGTACGATATTCTGGTGGTCAAATCACGGATGGGCCTGGCAATATCTGTCGGGATGAGGCTGAAGAGTTTCGTCATCGAGGGGGTGAAACGCTTGATCTCAAGACGGGCATTCAGGAAGATGGTCCCGATTTCAGTACTGGCGAGAAGATTATTGATATCGTTATTGAGATCGGACATCTCCTCTATTTTAGTTTGAAGCTCGGAGTTGACAGTAACCAGCTCTTCGTTTGTGGACTGGAGTTCCTCCTTGGCGGTCTCCATCTCTTCGTTCATGCTCTGGAGTTCTTCGTTGGCGGACTGCAGCTCCTCATTTGCCGACTTGAGTTCCTCATTGGCTGCCTCCTGTCCTTCGATTGTAGCCTGGAGGTTGTCGCGTGTAACTTGAAGCTCCCGCTCGATCTCCGCGACGCAGGAATCAGTCTCGCCGCCGGACCCTTTCGCATAGCGTTTCTCGGAGTATGGCCGATCGATAAATACCAGGAGAACGAGTTTCTGAGCATCCGATGGCATCTGCAGGGGGCGAACGTTCACATCGACCGCTCTCGATCGCTCATCCCGCTTTAGCCTTAATCCATGCAGATCGGAAGATTCCCCATCGAGGAGCGCTCTGTTGATTGCGGCAGGCAGCCGGAGCCGCAGCGCGTCGGGGATAATCTTGAGAATATTGGAACTCGGCTCCCCTTTGGGATAGATCAGGTACCTGTCGGTCGGTCCCCGGGAATAGATCACATCAAGTTTCTCGTTAATTAGAACGCTGGCCGGCGCATACTGATCCAGAACGATTCTTTCCACAAATTCCCGGACGCCTGCCACTTTGAACTCACGCCTTTCCCGGTTCGTCCGACCGGTGCGAATAAGCTCACCCGAAGACAAAGCAGGGGCAGCTTGCCAGCCGAGAAGCTTCTTTGACTTGAAGATTTTTGCCTTTACATCCACAGATGAGAAAAGGTCCGAGAACTCCCCGATCGATTCCGATGTCCCCAGAAAGAGATACCCGTTTTCGCTCAGCGTAAAATGAAAGAGGTTCATTATCTTCTTTTGCAGAGGCGGGTCCATGTAGATGAGTACATTTCTGCAACTAATCAGGTCCAGCTTGGGGAAAGGAGGATCGGTCACAAGGTCCTGGACGGCAAATACAATTGAATTGCGAATGTCTTTCTTGAGTCCGCAGCCCCCGTTCTTCCTGGTGAAGAAACGTTCCAGGCGCTCCGGTGAGACCTCCGAGGCGATTGTTTCGGGATATTCGGCTACCCGCGCTCGCTGGATAGCCTCGGGGTCCACGTCGGTTGCAAACACCTGAAGGTGCGCCTGTATGTTAAGCTTATCCATCGCTTCTATAAAGAGCATCGAAATCGAGATGGCTTCCTCTCCCGTGGCGCATCCCGGCACCCAGACACGCACAGGCGACCCATCCCGATGGTTGGCGAGGATCTGAGGAATCACTCCGGCAGCCAGAACTTCAAACGCGGGCGGGTCTCTGAAGAAGCTCGTCACCAGGATCAGCAACTCCTTAAAGAGTCTGTAAATTTCGGCATGGTTTTCCTGGAGATAACGGTGGTAGTCCGCCACATGTTCGATCTTGTGAACGGCCATGCGGCGCCTGATTCTACGATGGATGGTGCTCTTTTTGTACCCGGTGAAATCCCTGCCGGTAACGGAGCGAATAAGCATCAAGACCTTCTGCACGTAACCGGCGAATTGCTTCTCCTCGGTCTGGAGTTTTCCAGGAGGTTGAAGGTAGGGTTGCTGCACATAGCTCAGCAACTCCCGGGGGATTTCTTCAACGGGCAGAATGTGGTCTGCCAAACCGGCGTCTATGGCGCTCCGTGGCATTCCGTCATATTTCGCACTCCGCGGGTCCTGGACAATGGTCATCCCGCCGGACTCCTTAATTGCCTTGAGCCCCAGGGTGCCGTCACTACCGGTTCCTGAAAGAATTACGCAAAGGGATCTCTCCCCCTGGTCCTGTGCAAGGGAGCGCAGGAAGTGATCGATGGGAAGGCTGATGCCTCGTGTCTTAATGGGGTCCGTCAGTTGAAAAACGCCGTTGAAGATGCCGACGTCCTTTCCGGCGGGATTGAGATAAACGCGGTTTGGTTCGACCCTCATCTCGTCTTGAGCATCCAGAAGCTCCATTTGCGTATGCTTTTGCAGAATAGCCCCCAGCATGCTCTTCCCTTTGGGGTTCAAGTGCTGGAGGACCATGAAGGCCATGCCGGAGTCAGACGGCATGTGGTCGAAAAAACCCTGAAGCGCTTCGAGCCCGCCTGCGGAAGCCCCAAGAGCGACGATAGGGAAGGATTTTTCCGCAGTCTCGTTTCCGGATGACCCTTGCGTATTCAACTTTTTCACTTTCATCCTGGTTCCCTCATCATCGTCTGCAATAAATCAAGGAAGTTTCGATGAACGACCTGCGGAGGGTTTCCCCGTTGAAAGGGCATTTTCCGCACGTCCCGGCGAAGGGCTTTCGGGCCTGCTCGTAATAAAAGAAAGACGGCGAGGCTAAGACAACCTGGCATTTCAAGGGCGGCAAGCGGCAAAAGAAACAATTTCACTTTGAACGATATCAGCCTCGTTTGCAAATTATAAGTCATAATCGGCGGTTTTCACCGGGCGGCGCTGATAACCGCCAAAAAAGGGGGCCATCCTGAGCGCCCCGATTTCCTGCGGAGATCCGGTTAATCTCTATGTTGCAAGTAGTGTTTGGGGATGCTAGACTGTAATTCCAGTCAGGTCCCGTCTCGTATCAGCATTTCTTCATCCCTGCGGCCCTGTGTCACCAGCAGTTTAAGATTTAAAGCGCTCCTCACCTCCCACGATTACCCCGAAGGGCGCCATGAGACCCGGTAGCCGTTACTCTCTGGCCGAGCATAAAGTCGACTCGATAATGGGAATGCTCCGCAGTCGTTCGCAAGGAATATTACTTCGCGAAAACGACCGGTTGCTTCAAGGTGTATTGGATGATCTCGCCGATGCGATGGAAGAGCTTCGGGCCGCTCATGAAGAAGTCGATGCGCAACGGGAAGAGTTGGCTGACGCCTGTCGAAGGGTACAGCGGGAACATCAAAGGTACGTCGAACTTTTCGAGGATGCTCCCGACGGATACGTCGTAACCGATCTCCACGGGGTTATAGAGCAGGCTAACCTCGCCGCAGCGGAGCTCTTCGATTCAGCACGAGACTTCATCGTTGGAAAGCCATTGGCTCTTTTCGTGAACAAAGAGGATAAAACGGCCTTCTTCGAGCGGTTAAACGAGATGGATACTCTGGGAACCGTGAGAGATTGGGAGCTTCGTTTCCAACCCTGGAAAGGGGAATCTTTCTGGGGATCGATAAATATCGCCAAAGTCCAGGTTTCGGAGCGCGAAGGCATCAGGTTGCGGTGGCTCATCCGCGACATCTCGAACCGCAAGAAGTCGGAGGAACTTCTTCGGCGCTACGCGTTATTGGCCAGGCATGGTCGCGACATCATTTTATTTATGCGGCGTGACAACGGCCGCATCCTCGAGGCAAACGCCGCTGCCGTCAAAGCTTATGGATACGACTATGAAAACTTGCTGGCGCTGACGATCCACGATCTGCGGGCGCCCGGCGCCCGGGCGCTGACTATCGAACAAATGGAGGAAGCGGAAAGCCGGGGTATTCTCTTTGAGACTTTTCACCGGCGCAAGGACGGCAGCATATTCCCGGTGGAGGTCAGTTCGCGGGGCGAGACAATCGAAGGCGCACGCACCCTGATAAGCGTGGTCCGCAACATCACCCAGCGCAGGCGAACTGAGAACCTTATCAATGTGCGTCTGAGCCTGCTGGAGTTCGCAACATCTCATTGTATCGAGGAGTTGCTTCAGAAAATACTCGATGAAATTTGCGCACTGCTCGACAGCCCCATAGGATTTCTCCATTTTTTGGAAAGCGATCAGAAAACCCTTTCGCTCCAGGCATGGTCAACGAGAACGCTCGATAGATTCTGCGCAGCAGAAGCAAAAGGGGCGCATTATCCAATAGAGAAGGCGGGGGTGTGGGTAGACTGCGTTCGTGAAAGGCGCCCGGTAATACACAACGACTACCCTGTCCTGCCTCATCTAGAAGGCCTGTCCGACGGACATCCCCCCGTTATCCGGGGACTCTCCATACCTATCATGAGGTCGGGCCGAGTTGTAGCCATACTCGGTATTGGGAACAAACCCGAGGATTACACTCAAGAAGACATCGAAGCGGCATCCTACCTGGCCGACATTGCCTGGGAGATTGTCCGGCGCAAGCGGGTTGAGGAAGAGCTGCGCGAGAATCAGTCCCGGCTCGATCTTGCACTGAGGTCTTCGCATATGGGGGCGTGGCGCCTGGACATAGTGGAAGACAGACGCTGGTTTGACGACCAGGTCTGTCGTCTTCTGGGTATCGCCCCGGAGGAATTCACCGGAACCGCAGATGAGGTCTTAAACGCAATCCATCCTGACGACCGCGCTGCAGCCAGTGAGGCTCTCGCCCGAGCCATCGAACACGATGGGCTGTACGAATCAGAGTATCGTGTGGTCCACCCAGACAACAGCATCCATTACCTGGCTTCGCGCGGCAGGGCGGTCCGTGAAGATAATGGCCGGTTGGCCAAGATGAACGGCGTCATCTGGGAAATTACCTCGCGAAAGCTGGCGGAGGAGAAATTAAAGAAGGCGTATCAACAACTCAACACGACCCTTGAGAGCATTACGGACGGCTTTATTTCGGTTGACAGGGAGTGGCGTATCACCTACCTCAACAGGTCCGGGGCGAAAATGCTGGGTACGAAAAGGACAAACCTCATTGGCGGTGTCTTTTGGGAACTCTTCCCGGATGCGGTCAAACTTGAGTTTTACCCCCGTTTTCGTGATGCGGTCGAATCCGGTGTACCCGTGCATTTCGAGGGACACTACCCCAACAGCCCGCTCAATAAATGGTGGGAATGCCATGCGTACCCATCCTCAGAGGGATTATCCGTTTACTTCAGGGATATAACCGAAAGCAAGCTGATTGAGGACACTCAAGTGTTCCTGGCGCAGTGCGGCCGGATAGACTCAGGCGAAGACTTCTTCGAATCGCTGGCGCGATACCTGGCCCTGAGCCTTGGAATGGATTTTGCCTGCATAGACCGGCTGGTGGGGGACTGCCTGTCCGCTCGGACTTTGGCTGTCTACTTCGATGGCAAATTTGCGGATAACATGACCTATACCCTGCAAGATACCCCTTGCGGCGAGGTGGTCGAGAAAAAAATTTGTTGCTTTCCAAAGGGCGTACACCGTTTGTTTCCCCGAGATGTGATGCTGCAGGAGATGAAGGCCGAGGGCTATGCAGGAACCATCCTTTGGGGTTCGAAAGGACAACCGATTGGACTCATAGCGGTCATAGGGCGGCAACCCCTGGCGAACCGCCGCCTGGCTGAATCGATGCTCCAACTGGTAGCGGTCCGCGCCGCCGGCGAACTCGAGCGCAAGCAGGTAGAAGAGGAACTGCGCGAGAACCAGTCCCGGCTCGATCTTGCGATACGGTCAGCCCAAATGGGTGTATGGCGCCTGGATTTAATCGAAAACAGACGCCATTTTGACGACCAGGTTTGCCGGCTACTGGGTATCGCCCCGGCTAAATTCACCGGAACCGCGGAGGAATTCTACGAGGCGTTACATCCCGACGACCGTGAGACGGTCAAGGCGACATGGGCTCGAACCATTGAACAGGATGCGCCCTATGAAACGGAGTACCGGGCTGGCTGGCCGGATGGAAGCGTCCATTACCTCAGCGCGCGCGGGAAAATGGTCCATGATGACAAAGGCCGGCCGGTGAGGATTAACGGACTCATATGGGATATCACCGAGCGCAAACGCATGCAGGAGGAACTTAGAAAGTCCCGTGACGAGCTTGAATTGCGGGTTCGGGAAAGGACGTCGGAATTGCACCAGGCCGGGGAGCGGCTCAGGTCGCTCGCCTCTGAACTACTGAATTCAGGAGAAAATGAGAGGAAGCTCATAGCTCAGGAAATTCACGATGGTTTGTCTTCCGAGCTTGCGGCAATCAAGTTCTGTATGGAGCGCGAATTGTGCGCCGGGCAGGATGAAGGCCAGAGCGGCGAAAGTATAAGGCGGGCTTGCGCCATGATCCAGAATGCCATGGAGGAAACCCGGCGCATCATGGCTAATCTGCGCCCCTCGATTCTGGACGATCTGGGAATCCTTCCAACCATAACATGGCTCTGTCGTGAGTTCCACGAAATGAATTCGTCAATTGATCCTGTTATCACATTTGAAATAGCTGAGGAGGACATCCTGGCCGAAATCAAGACAGTGATTTTCCGCCTGCTGCAGGAGGCGCTTAACAATATACGAAAGTACAGCCGGGCCGGCCGGGTCGAAATTTCCCTGAGAAAGATCGGCTCCTCAATCGTTTTCCTTATCAAAGACAACGGTCAGGGCTTCGATACCAAAAAGGCGCCGTCCGGAAAAAAAATAGGTCATGGCTTCGGCCTGAGAGGGATGCTGGAGAGGGTGGAGCTATCGGGCGGTAAATGTGATGTGAAGTCCGCACCCGGCAAAGGAGTTTCGATCTGGGCCGAGTGGAATATAAAGTCCTGATTATCAATCCGATCTCTGACCGTTTTGAAAGATCAGCACACCTGCATTGCCTCACCTGATACTCCGTATAAAATCGTGTATAGTCTTGAGATAATATTCCTGGAGTTCTATAGTTTTTCCGATCCCGTTTTTTATTATCGGCCTGACCGGGCCGTCTCAGCCTGAATTACGCGCAAAAGAGCTGTGGAGTTATGATCGAGATCAGAAATGTCAGCAAATGGTATGGGGACTTTCAAGTCCTGAGCGATATAAATGAGACGATCGGCCGCGGGCAGACCATCGTGATTTGCGGACCCAGCGGCTCGGGGAAGAGCACCCTTCTTCGGTGCATAAACGGCCTTGAACCTTTCCAAAAGGGCGAGATACTGGTGGGCGGCATTTCAGTTGGCGATCCGAGAACCAACCTGTATAAATTGCGCCGCAAGACGGGAATGGTTTTTCAGAGGTTCGAGCTCTATCCCCACATGAACGTGATGGACATGATTACGCTGGCTCCCATGAAAGTTAAGAAAATACCGAAGCAGCAGGCTCAGAAAAAGGCCATGGAACTGCTGGAGCGCGTAGGCATTCCGGATAAGGCCGACGCATATCCCGGCAATCTCTCCGGAGGTCAGCAGCAGCGGGTCGCAATTGCGCGGGCGCTGGCTATGGAGCCCGAGTATATGATGTTTGATGAACCGACCTCGGCCCTTGACCCCGAAATGATACAGGAAGTTCTCGAAGTCATGGCCGGCTTGTCCAAAGACGGTATGACCATGCTTGTGGCGAGCCATGAGATGGGGTTCGCACGAGAGGTGGCCGACGAGATCATCTTCATGGACGGGGGACGGATCATTGAGCGGGGCGCAGGCGAGGAGTTTTTCACCAACCCGAAGAACAGGCGGACGAAGGACTTTCTGAGCCGGATTCTTAAATGACAATATTGAAGAACACGCGGGAACTCAGGGGCGGGCCCCGGCGACGGCGAGAGGACCACCCCGTGAGTTGCGGCCTCCCGGGGTGGCTGTGGAGTGGTGCAAAGCGTTGAGAAGAGGAAATCTCCTCGTGCTACTGCGGGGACTATGGAAATTGGTGCATTTCTCGGCCCCCAAAAATAAAAAAATCCCTGAAGCCTCAGCTCCAAGGATTGCACCCTGATTCATTAATCCTGTATTTTACCCTACTCCGCCTTTGCATAGTCGGGCAGCCGGAAGCGCAGGACACGCCCGGGGTCCCGGGGGGCTCTTACCGGCTGTTCATTCCATGTCATGTGGATGCCACCGGCGTTGCCGATTATGACCTGCAAAATCTTGTCGGCTGTCCACTCCTTCCGGTCTCCGGGGTGGAGCATCACACTTCGGGTTTCCTTATCATCGATTATTACCTGAATCCATACCTCAGCGTCGGCTTCGACGGCGAACTTATTTGGATGCAGGGTTCCCACACTCTGGACCGTTTCATCGTCGGCAACCGCGTCGGTCGAATTGCTCAGATCAAGACGGGGCCTAGGATCAGCACCCAGCGGGAGATCTTTTTCCAATACTTCGGTCTTGACCGGTTGCCCAGTATCATTGTCGTCCGCGGTCTTTTGCGCCGTTGTTGTAGATTCCCTAATGTGCATCTCGGCCGTTCTCAACGCCTCATCGACATTCCGTGAATCAGGCGCAAGCTTCCCGCCTCGGGCGGCCGGGCCGGGTGTAAGCCGTTCCTGTAGTTCGGCAGGGAGTTCCTCCTGCGTGAAAACCCTGTCGGCAGCAGGCGGGGCGAAACGCAATGCGCGCTTTTCCGATATCCACATTCCGCCATAAAAAACGCCCGCGGAACTCAGAAGCAGCGCGAAAAGGGGCAGGCAGATCATCCTGCGCTTCCTGCGCAGGACTTTCATCCGGAGTCCGTATTTTTTTAATCCAAGATCCTGTGAACTATATTTTTCGATTTCAGAAGAGAACTTTGCGATAAGAGGCTCGGACTCTATCGCGAGAGCCTTGCAGTAAGCGCGGATAATATTGCGAATGAGAAGAGGCGCCCCGAATCGCTCGAAGTCGCAAGTCTCCAGGAAAGTGAGCATAGCCTTACTGATTCCGCTCTGCCTGGAAACCTCTTCCAGGGTCATATTGCGGTTCAGCCTCTCTGTTTTGAGAAACTCTGCAAGCTCTTTCATCTGATGACGTTCGCTCAAAGGGATATCTGGATGAAAGCCTTGGATTCCAGGTCGTGCACCCACTCTTCAAACTTGCGGTTTGCTTCCCGCTCGAAGAGGAGTTTTCGAACTTTTTCGCGCGCGGCCGGGTCTGATTTGCTCATCGTTTTGTTGTCGAAATCCATTATTTTTAAAATGTAAAATCCGCCCGGTCCCCGCACAAGACCGGATATTTCGCCTTTCTTAAGATTCTTAATCCCTGCCGCGATATATGGGGCCATCTCATCGGCGGCCATGTATCCGATATCACCGCCCTCATCGGCCGCCGGTCCTTTAGAATACTGTTTTGCCATATTCATGAAGTCAGCTCCGCCTTTGAGCTTGTCCAGTATTTCATGACCTGTCTTTTCAACTTCTGCCGGTTTTGCGGATTTATCGTTGATCGGCAGTAAGATCAAACCCAGGCGTACCTTTTGGGAAGTGATTGCAGAATCGCCTTTCTCCCCATTGAGGTAGGCTTCAACCTGCTGATCGGTGATCAGAATCTTTGACGTGAGCACCCGTTCCATGAGCCGGTTGCGCTCGATGTTTTTCTTCATCTGCGTGCGAAATTTCTCCATGGTCAGCCCGCTGGCTTTGAGCTTCTGTTCGAATTGAGCCAAAGTTGCATGGTTCTGCTCTGCAATTTGTGCAATCGTAGCGTCCACCTCCGGATTGGTGACCACCACCTTAAGCCGCTCTATTTCGGCATCCGTGAGTTTCTGCCGAATGAGCTGATTTAGAATATCGCGTTCAGTTGCCGATCTTTTCGCCGGATCTGAAAGATCCATGGACGGCGTCTGTTTTTCCAGTAATTTAACCTCCTCCTGCAGTTCGCTGTAAAGGATTATTTCTCCGTTCACATTGGCTACTATGCGGTCCACCGTTTCGGTCCGCGCCGTCGCGCATGAAAGAGCGAGGGCGGCTATCACACAAACGGTGAGAGTTGCAACTTTATTAAAAGGATTCATACTACCTCCAGACACGCTCCCTGTTTGCATCCGCAGAGTCCCTCCGTTTTTCCACGCGGGCAAAGACAACCCTTTGCCCAAAGAGGACAAAAAGGAGGAATTGGCGGACTGATTTTTTTTGTCAGTGAAGTTCGAAACCTGTAGCATTTTCATTAAGTTCTTGCAAGATCCTTTTAAGCCGAAGAATTCTTTGAGGGAAGTTGCGCCCCCAAATTTCCACCCTCAACTTTCTTTCCGTTTCCGGGGCGAAGTTGAGTTTTTTCTGCTCAAAAAGGGACATCACGGGCCAAATATCTGCTCCCTGGGCGAAGGATATAAAGAAGTTCTCTTCGTCTCCATCCAGCCGAACCACTTTGAGCCGTTTGAGAAGGAGCCGCGTCATTGCCATCAAAACGAGGTTTTTCACCGTTTCGGGCAATGTACCATAACGGTCTCGCCATTCCCCGGCAAGATCCTCGATCGACTGCTCATCGGCCAGCGTAGCAAGGCGCTTGTAGGCGATAAGCCTCTGGTCCGCATCGCAGATATAGTCTTCAGGCAGAAAGGCGGAAACAGGCAGATTTATCTCCGTCTCGATCGCCTCGCCCTGCGATTCATCGGTTTTCAAGCTCTTCATGGCCTTTTCGAGCAGCTCCAGGTAGAGTTCATATCCGATCGCCGCTATATGCCCCGACTGTGACGATCCAAGGATGGCGCCGCCCCCGCGAATTTGAAGATCGTTAAGCGCTATCTTGAAGCCCGCCCCCAGTTCGCTGAAGTCGAGAAGCGCCCGCAGCCTCTTCTGGGCATCCCTGCTGATAAGGGTTTCGTCCGGGACAATGAGATAGGCATAAGCCTGCTCGCTCGAGCGGCCCACTCGTCCCCTGAGCTGGTATATCTGGGCCAGCCCGAACTTGTCGGCCCGGTTGATGATGATCGTATTGGCCGCCGGAATGTCGAGGCCCGATTCTATGATCGTAGTGCAGACCAGGAGATCCGTTTTTTTATGAATGAAATCGAGCATGACCTTTTCAAGGTCCCGCTCATTCATCTGCCCGTGGCCGACGGAAATTCGCGCCTCCGGTACCAGGATAGCGAGCTTTGCCGCCATTTGGTGAATGGTCTGGACGTGATTGTGCACGAAAAAAACCTGCCCGTCGCGGTTAAGTTCACGGTAGATCGCCTCGCGGATGGAGAACTCGTCGTACTTGGTCACATAGGTTTCGATAGAGTGCCGGTCCTGGGGGGCTGTTTCAATAGTGCTGAGGTCCCGTATTCCGGCAAGGGCCATGTGCAGCGTCCTGGGAATCGGCGTCGCCGTAAGGGTCAGGACGTCCACTGCCACGCGCAGCTTTTTCAACCTTTCCTTGTGCCGGACTCCGAACCGGTGTTCTTCGTCGATTATCAACAGGCCCAGGTCCTTGAAAACGACGTCCTTTTGAAGGAGCCGGTGCGTCCCGATAACGATATCGATAGAACCTTTCTTGAGCCCTTCGAGGACCACTTTCTGCTGGGCGGCGGACTTGAATCGGCTGAGGACGGTGACGTTTACCGGAAATCCTTCGAAGCGCTCGCGAAAACTCTCGTGGTGCTGTTCGGCCAGTACTGTAGTTGGAACCAGCATGGCCACTTGCTTTCCGTCCATGGCGGCCTTGAACGCGGCGCGCAAAGCGACTTCGGTTTTTCCGTAGCCGACGTCGCCGCAGATCAGGCGATCCATCGGGCGCTTGGAGGTCATGTCTTCTAAAACGTCTTCGATTGCCCTCTCCTGGTCCGGGGTCTCCTCAAAGGCGAAGGCCGTCTCGAATTCCTGAAAATACTGATCAGGGGGCGTGAAAGAATACCCTTCCCCAACCTGGCGAACGGCGTAGAGCTCCAACAGTTCCTCAGCCATTTTCTCGGCCGACTCTCTTGCCTTTTTCTTGGCGGTTTCCCAATATTTCCCGCCAAGCTTGTCGACTTTAGGCTCCTGTCCCTCCAGGCCCGTGTATTTCTGGACTTTCTGGAGCTTGTCGACCGGTACGTAGAGCTTGTCGCCGTCCTGGTATGCAATGAGCAGAAAATCGTTTTCTACGCCGCCCACGTTCAGATGAGCCAGTTCTTTATAGATGCCGATCCCGTGATCCACGTGAACGACAAAATCGCCCTTGTGCAGATCCTGGAAAGAATTAAGGAAAATACCCGCAACGGGCTTCTGCCCCCGCCGGCGTGACCGCCTCTCGAATAATTCCTCTTCGGCTACAACGGCCAACCGCTCGGCCGGCCAGTAAAACCCGTTGCGCAGCGGCCCCTGGATAATCTTTACCAGACTGGACTCGAAGGACTCCTCGCCGAAAGCCCGAGCGCTCACCACAGATTTAATCCCGTAGTTTTCCAGAAGCTCGGCGATTCTTGCGGCGCGTTCCTTTTGGGAACATACCAGGAAGACCGAAACCCCCTCACCGGTCCATCTCCTGAACTGAGCGGCAAGGGGGTCGAGCAGCCGCTCCCTGCTTTCGTGAGCTCTTACCGCGGCGGCAAGTTCAGTATGAGGCGCCGTTCCGATGTCGAATACTTTTGCCGCCCCCTGTTCGGAAAGTGGATTGGCAACAATCTGCTGAAAGCCGCTAACGGCCGCAAGCGAGCTTTCCGGTTCATCATAGAGTTCGTCCGGGTTCCTTCTCCATTCACTCTCCGAACGCCGCTCTTCCCACGAGCCTAAAATCTTCGCGTACTGCTCCCTCATCTCCTGGCGGACCTGTGGCGCGTCAGCCCATACAACGATTGCGTTCCGGTCGAGGTATTCCCAGATGGAGGCCGTCTTTTCAAAAAAGACGGAAAAAACGGACTCAAAAGCGCCCAACTGATATCCTTCCGCAATCCTGTCGAGCCAGATGTTTCCGGCGGCCGGCGAGAGGAGCTCTTTTCTAACGTCCTCGTAAACGGCGTCCTGCGCACGCCGTTTGGCTTCGGCATCCAGAATGATCTCGTTTGCGGGCAGGATCACCGCGTCTTCCAGCACGCCCATCGAACGCTGAGTCGCCGGGTGAAAGAGGCGGATCGACTCCAGTTGGTCCCCGAAAAACTCGAGCCGCAAAGGCCAATTGTAGAGTGGGGCATATACATCGAGCAGGCCGCCTCGGCGGCTCAAATCACCGTAGTCCTCGACCATAGAGACCCTGAAGAATCCGCGCTCGATCAGGCTGCGCATTAAACCCTCCAGGTCGGCGCTTTCCCCGGCGAGCCTGTATTCGATATTGGAAAGGATGACTTCCGGCGGGATAACACGTTCGATCAGAGCAAGCGCGGATGTCACTACCACGAGGGGAGAGGGCGCGGCGCGCAGGGCATAGAAGGCTTCGACCCTCCTTGCCGTTGTTTCCGCCTTGCCGAGCGCCTGGGCTTTGTGGCCGGTGCGTGAGGGCAAAAACCAGACGCGCCGTTCCAGTGGCGCCCCTCCATTTGCAGGCTGACCCTCTCCAAGGAAAAGGCAAATCATCTCGGTGAATCTTTCGGCTTCCCTGTCTGTCGGAGCGACCAGGAGGAAAGGCTTTCGAATCTGCCGCATGGCCATAGAGACCAGATAAGCCAGAGCCGAAGACTGGACGCCTCTCAGGAATGCCGACTCTCCAGTTTTCTTGAGAAACGAGACGACCTCTTCAGATGTGGATTTAAAATCAGCAGGTCCGGGAATTCTCTCTTCAGATAATCCCAAATGCTCTTCACCAGGTTCTGAAAATTTCATTATTTTGCCGAAAATCCTCGAAAATTCTGGTACAAATGAAAAGGACCAACCCTGTTGGCATACTGAGGCGGGTCCTGCCGCCAACACAAATACCCGGAAGGGACGTGTCCACTCAATTTGGAGTTCAAGCACGCTTTGAGCGGCATTTTTGAGTCCAAGTCCCGAACCGGGTGGGAATTTCCGATTTTGTTCAAAATTATAACATACCCGAAACCGGCCGTGAAAGGAATCGTCGCTGCTCGAGCTGAAAATTCGCGGCTAAGGGGTGTCTGGCTGAAAGGCGAGAGATAATGGGCGAAAATCTGACAAGAGACCTTTTGAGACAAATACCCGGCGTTGACGCCATGCTTCAAACGGAGGCGGTCCAGAACGCGCTTTCCCGGCATCCGCGCAAGCTGGTACTCGATGCGGTGCGCGAGGAACTCGAGGAGACACGGAAGCTGATATTACAGACCCAGGGGTCGTTCTCCGTAATCGATCCGGCGGAACTCGCCCGTTCGATAGCACAGCGCGCGGACCGGCTCGCTGCCTTCACCCTTCGCCCGGTCGTAAACGCAACCGGAATCGTCATTCACACAAACCTCGGCCGCTCAATTCTCCCCGAAGACGCCATCGCAAGACTTCTGACAGTTTGCGGCGGTTACAGCAACCTCGAATACGACCTCGAATTGGGCGAACGGGGCTCCAGACATGTTCACGCCGAGGCGATCCTTCGCGAATTGACCGGCGGCGAAGCCGCCCTGGTCGTAAACAACAATGCAGGAGCGGTGTTCCTGGTCCTCAACACCCTTGCCAGGGGCCGCGAGGTTGTGGTCTCCAGAGGGCAGTTGGTCGAAATCGGAGGATCTTTCCGGATTCCGGACGTAATGAGCTCAAGCGGCGCAATCCTTAGAGAAGTAGGGACGACTAACCGCACTCATCTAAAGGATTATGTTTCTGCCATTAACGACCAGACGGCCCTGCTGATGAAAGTCCATACCAGCAACTTCAGGATTATAGGGTTTACCAAAGAGGTTCGGCTGAACGAACTGGTGACTCTCGGGCGCGAGCGCGCACTGCCCGTCGTGGAAGACCTGGGGAGCGGATGTTTTATCAATCTCGAGCGCTTCGGACTGCAGGGCGAGACAACGGTGCAGGAAACGATCCGCGCAGGCGCCGATCTTGTCACTTTCAGCGGTGACAAGCTGCTCGGAGGCCCCCAGGCGGGCATTATTGTCGGCCGCCGGGATTTGATCCAGCGGTGCAAGCAGAATCCGATCACCCGCGCGCTGAGGGTTGACAAAATGACGCTGGCGGCTCTGGAGACGACCCTTAGACTCTACAGAGACGAACGGCAGGCCATCGAGCAAATCCCCACGCTCAAGATGTTGGCGGTTTCTCTTGACGAACTGAAAAGCCGTGCCGAAGAGCTTGCCTCAAGCATTCAACGGGCCGACCAAAAGGGCGGGCTCCGGATCGATGTGCGCCGGAGCTTTTCTCAGGTAGGAGGGGGTTCGCTTCCCGCTCAGGACTTGCCTACTTTTGTCGTGGCCGTGCGATCCGATGATTTGAGCCCCGATCAAATCGAGGAATTCCTTCGCCGAAACGATCCTCCCATAATCGGCAGAATCGAATCCGACCATTTCATAATGGACCTGCGCACGCTTATGCCCCAGCAGATAGAGATAATCGCAACGGCATTCGGGCGCATGACGGAACCACTCAAATAGCAGGCGCAAAACCCTGACGCCAAAAAACAAAACCTGCCTTCGATTCAGAATCGAAGGGCAGGTTTTGCAAGCCCTGATTTCCGACGTTCTCTCAAAGAGACAGTATACTCCTCCTCAAAGCTATTGCATTTCTTCAGCCGGTGCTTTAGGCGTCTTCGCCTTCTTGCTGGTCTTCTTCTTTGTAGTTTTCTTTACAGCAGGTTTTTTGGCTTTTTTGGTTTTGGCTTTTTTGGTTTTGGCTTTTTTCGTTTTCGCCGGCGCTTTCTCCTCCATGCCTGCGGCTCCGGTCGTGTCAGACCCGGCCGCAATCACGATGGGGGCTGCCGCCAGTGACGCCCCGAACAGAAAAGCGGTAATGATCGAGAGAACCTTTCCCTTCATATCCTAAATCTCCTTTCCTCCTTGGTAATTATGTCGTCTCCCTGAGAGAAGGAGTCAATCATACGCACATTCTAAGTACAAAAGTCGAAATATACAAATCTAGAATCCGATCAAAATTACTTTTTATTTGTTTTTTTCTTATTGGCGTTCTTTTTGGAGTTTGCCGCTTTCCCCTTCTTGCCGGCGTTTTTTTTAACGGTTCCGCTTTTTTTCTTGTTGCCGGCTTTGGTGGATTTTGCGGTTGTCCCCTTCTTGCCGGCGACCTTTGGAGCGGTTCCCTTCTTCTTCTTTTAGAGACCCGAGATTTGCTCACCTTTTTTGCCGTCTTCCCCGACGACTTTGCACCTTTCACGGAGGATCGGGCTCCTTTCTGGGCTGACGCCCTGGAGGATTTTGTTCTCTTTCCCTTCGAGGCTTTAGCCGAAGCCGTCCTCTTCACGGGATGCTTTCTTGAAGTGCTGCCCGGGCTGACGAACTTTTGCCCGACCGGCCCCTGGCGAGCTTTTTGCCCGAACGCGCCTTTCTGGATGCGCTACGGGTTCCAGACCTTTTCTTCGCGTATTTTCCGTGTTTCGATTTTTTGCCCTTCGCCTTTTTCGTACTCTTCATCCAGCCCGGACTCGCTGAAAGAAGGCTTGGCGTTCGTTTTCGGTTCAATGGTTGAAGGATTGTATTCATCCTTTAACAGGCGGCGATACTGTTCCTGGAGTTCACGGACTTTGTCATTTACCTGGCCTTCTTCCTGTTGGGCTACGCTCCCGAATGCAAAAATGGCCGAAAGAGAGACCACAGCGGGCAGCATGAGTAACTTTCGCAATCTCATGTGAACTCCTCTGCTCGAAAGCCATTTCAGCCTATCGTAGAAAATAGGCCGGCCTTCGATCGTTCCGATTCAGTTTTTGGTTTCTGTTTTAGAGCGGTAGGCAAATATAGCACAACCGAGGATATTTACAACGACTGCTGAGATGATGCCCGGCAAACAGGCGAAACAGTGCGTTGGGAGCATCCTGGCAGGTGGGTTGGCGGGCTGTCGAGATCGGCTCTCGAACCTTCGGCAGGCGTCGAGGCCCCCGTTAGAAAAGCGGCAAACCCCCGAATCAGCATCCGAATTTCAATATCGTGTTTCTCAGGGCGGCAGGTCCTTTCTGGATTGCGTTCTGCCTTAAGGTCGCGGAGAAAAGACAGGATTTGCCGGACTGACGGAAAAGGTTATTTCTAAGTCCCGGGAAATCCGGTAGATCTGTGAACCATAGTCGCATTTGGAGGGTACGGGTGAGTGCAGCGTACGTTGAAGCATATCGGAGCGGGCGGCTTAAAGAAGCGCTGAGGCGCTCATCCATGTGGATGAAGAGGTGCACCATGTGCCCGCGCATGTGCAGGGCGGACAGGATGGCCGGGGAGAGCGGTTTTTGCAAAACGGGGAGGCTTGCCGTGCTGGCCAGCTATGGACCGCATTACGGAGAGGAGCGGCCCCTTGTGGGCAGAGGCGGCTCGGGGACGATTTTTTTCTCCCACTGCAATCTTTTGTGTGTTTTCTGTCAGAACTACGACATAAGCCAGGGCGGAGAGGGGACGCCGGTTAGTCCGGAAGTTCTTGCCGAAATTATGGTCGATCTTCAAAAAAGGGGCTGCCACAACATTAACTTTGTCACCCCGTCACATGTTATTCAGCCGATACTCGAAGCGCTTCCCATAGCTGTCGAAAAGGGACTGGATGTTCCGCTTGTATATAATTGCGGCGGATATGAGCGCGATTCGGCGTTAAAGGTTTTGGACGGAATTGTCGATATTTATATGCCGGATTTCAAATTCTGGGACTCGGGAGCGGCGACCGAGCTTTGCAGCGCGCCTGACTACCCCGCGCGCGCGCGCCAGAGCCTTCGGGAGATGCACAGACAGGTGGGAGATCTGGTCCTCGACGGGCGCGGAGTGGCTCAAAGGGGTCTTTTGGTGCGGCACCTGGTAATGCCCAACGGCCTTGCCGGAACGGCTGGAATTGTCGATTTCATAGCCAAAGAGATTTCGACACGGACCTATATCAATATCATGGACCAGTACCACCCGTGCGGCCAGGCTTCAACGAATAGGAAGATTGACCGCAGAGTCACCGGCGCAGAATACAGGCAGGCGCTTGATGCCGCCTCAAAGGCAGGCCTCACCCGTCTGGACGAACGTCACAGGCACTGGATAGAGTTGGAATTGTAGTCGGAGGCGAATGGGCAAAGCTCACAGATCTCCAGGTCCTGTCGTTACGCGAGGAATTCAAGGGCATCCGTTCCAGGCACAATTGTTGCTAAACAAAAAGGTTCGGAGTGGAATGACCTGCGGCAATTGTCGAGTTCCTGAGAACTGGAACAGCAAGGTTTAATTCCGGCGAAAGCCGCAACCTGACACACCTCTCCAGGGAGAGTCAATGGCCAGAATAGATGCCTTTTTCAAACTGATGAATGAACAAAAGGCCTCCGACGTCCATCTTGTTTCGGGCCAGCAGCCGGTTTTGAGGATTCGAGGCGACCTGGAGCGTGTAAAATACAAAGTCCTGGACGACAACGAACTCCGCTCCATGCTCTACGAGATCACCCCGGAAGAGAAGATCAAAATATTCGAGGAAACCGGAGACCTGGATTTCGCATATGAAATTCCAGGGCTTGCTCGTTACAGGGTGAATTACTTCATGCAAAAAAACGGTATCGGGGCGGTGTTCCGTGAGATTCCGAGCGAAATTCTCTCTGTCGAGCAACTCGGCCTTCCTCCGGTAATAAGCAGGCTGGCCCTTCTGCCGAGAGGCATCGTCATTGTGACGGGTCCAACTGGAAGCGGCAAGTCCACAACGCTCGCGGCTATAATCGACGAGGTGAACCGAAAGAGAAAAGATCACATAATCACCATCGAAGATCCCATAGAGTTCGTCCATACGAGCAAGAGCTGCGTGATAAACCACCGGGAGGTCGGCACTCATACGCGGAGTTTTTCCAGCGCGCTGAGGGCCTCTTTGCGTGAGGACCCCGACATAATCCTGGTAGGTGAAATGCGCGACCTTGAAACGGTTCGCCTGGCGATCGAGGCCGCAGCGACGGGCCATCTGGTTTTCTCTACGCTCCACACGACAAGCGCCGCAAAAACGGTCGACCGCATAATCGAGGTATTCCCGATGGGGGAGCAGGCTCAGATTCGCTCCACCCTTGCCGACGGCATCCGGGCTGTAATTTCCCAGGCACTTTTCAAACGCATCGACATAAAGGGGCGCATAGCGGTCCTTGAGATACTGATAGCAACCCAGGCGGTTCGGGCGATGATTCGTGAAGCCAAAACCCACCAGATTCCGTCGGCGCTCCAGACCGGCAAGAAATACGGAATGCAGACCCTGGATGACGCAATATCCACTCATCTCAAGGCAGGGCGAATCAGTCCGACGGAAGCGTATATGAAGTGTGTGGACAAAGAAAAATTCCGCTCTTATTTGACCGAGACTCCGGCAGATTTTACCGAGGTGTAGGCTCTTTTGCGATTTGAAAGGACGCTTTATGAGACGGGCAGAACTGGACGCATTTCTTCTGCGCATTCTGGATGAAAATCCCAGCGCCTCCGATATCAATTTCACAGTGGGCAAAGCTCCGCAGGTCGAGGTCGACGGCCTGCTCAAGCCCACCTGCATGGATTACGGGATTCGGATGCTGACGCCCTTTCACACCGAAACCATAGCCCTCAACCTTATCGGGAATGACCGCCGGGGAGTTCAGAACCTCCTTACCACCGGGGCCTGTGACATTTCGTACCATCTCCCGGGTCGCGCCCGGTTTCGCGTCAACGTATTCTCTCAGCGCGGGACTTACTCTATCGCCATGAGGCAGCTTCCAACGAAGATCCCTACAATTGATGAACTGGAGCTACCCCAGGTTCTCAAGCAGATAGCCGACGAAAAGTTCGGAATGGCTTTCGTGACCGGTTCGACCGGCAGCGGAAAATCGACGACCCTTGCGTCGATTTTGAACGAGATCAATAGCCGCCACCCGTATCACGTGGTAACGCTGGAGGACCCGGTGGAGTTCGTCCACCCGCAACTCAATGCTACCTTCAATCAGCGAGAGCTTGGCCTCGATTTCGACTCCTTTGCAAACGGGCTTCGCGCTTCACTGCGGCAGGCGCCCAAAGTAATACTTGTCGGTGAAATGCGCGACCGTGAGACGGTGGAAATCGGACTGAGCGCCGCCGAGACCGGCCACCTTGTTCTGAGCACCCTTCACACGATGGATGCGGGCCAGAGCATAAACCGCATAATCGGTATGTTCGATCTCGAGGAGGAGCGCCTCATTAGAATTCGTCTGGCCGATTCGATGAAATGGATAATTTCGCAGCGGCTGTTACCAAAGGTGGGAGGCGGACGCGTCGCCGCGCTCGAAGTATTGGGCAACAGCCTCAGAGTACAAGAAGCCATCGTTCACGGCGAATCCGACGGAAAGACCTTCTACGAGATGATGGAGCAGTCCGAACCGTTTGGGTGGATCACATTCGACTCCAGCATAACGCGCCTCTATGAGCAGGGAATGATCACCGAGCAAACTGCCATGGCTTACGCGTCCAAGCGCGCCGTGGTGAAGAGGCGCCTGGATCAAATCAAGGCCGGTCGAGGCGAAAAGACAACCGACATAAAGGGACTGAAAATGGACCGCGAATATCGGTTGGAGCCCGGTTTTTAAATTACGTCCAAAGTGCAGCGAACGGTTTCTCAATTTGAGTCCCACGCGTCCTGGAATCCCGGCTCGAAGGGCTTCCTTCATTTGAACGCTGAAAAGATCCGCACTACCCTTTTTTCTCACCCCCGCAGCTTCAAAATGAATTATTTAAATTAGTGTATGGCGTTCAAGAGCAAAATCCAATATCATGAATATTTTCATGGATGAACTTGCGAAGGGCGTTGCGGGATGAGAATCGGACTTTTGAAAATCGGTTTGGTATTTGCGCTGACATTTAGCATCCAACTATGCGCAGTCCTGGCTTCCGAACCAGCTCCAATGCCGGTCGCCGTCAGCATTCTTCCTCAGCGATATTTTCTGGAGAAGCTAGGAGGAAATTTGGTCGAAGTCGAGGTAATGGTTCCTCCGGGTGCAACGCCCGAACAGTACGAACCCAAGCCCAGGCAGATGTCGGCCCTGAGCCGGTCCAGGATTTATTTCGCCTGTGGAGTTCCATTCGAAACGATTTGGCTCTCTAAAATGGTTTCTGCGAATCCAAAAATCCAGGTGATACACACCGAAAAAGATATTAAGAAAAGAGCGATGGAAGCCCATGAAGATCGTCATGAAGGAGCCGAACCCGGCCACCACCACCATGAAGAAATAGACGACCCTCACATCTGGCTCTCGCCGCCTCTTGTGATGATCCAGGCGCGCGCGATCTTCGATGCCCTTGCCGCAAACGATCCGCAGAATCGAGCCTCTTACGAGGCCAATTACAGGAGTTTCATACTCGAACTGGTTGACCTTGACCTTTTCCTTTCCCGCCTTTTTTCTGCAGAGGCGAAACCGGATTCATTCATGGTTTTTCATCCCGCGTGGGGCTACTTTGCCGACGCGTACGGACTCCATCAGGTACCGGTAGAAGTCGAGGGGAAGGAGCCAAAGGCCAAAGAGTTGGATGAATTCATAAAACGCGCGCATGAGCTTGGAGTAAAAGCCGTATTCGTTCAGCCGCAGTATTCGCCCAAGACGGCGCAGACCATAGCTGACGCTGTCGGGGCCAGGTTGGTGGAGGCCGACGACCTGGCGCCTGACTGGGAAAAGAACCTGCGGAAGGTAGCCGAGCAAATTGCGGCTTCTCTTGGGAAGCGATAGGAAGAGATCGAATATGCCCGTTCCGGTCATAGAGTTGGACAACGTCTCGTTTTTCTATAACAGCCATCCCATCCTGAAGAATGTTAGCCTGAGGGTGGAAGAGCGGGATTTTCTGGCGGTAATCGGACCCAACGGTAGTGGTAAAACCACGTTGCTCAAGATCGTCCTGGGCATATTGGCCCCGAAGCAGGGCAGCGTGAAGGTCTTGGGCAAAAATCCTTCTGAAGCTTCCGGACTGCTTGGATACGTCCCGCAGGACACGGCGCTCAACAAGGGTTTTCCGATTTCCGTTCAAGACGTTACGCTTATGGGGAGGCTCGGGCGCTCGGGGCGAGCCCGCCGCTACACTCCCGAGGACAGGGTCTATGCCAGGCAGGTGCTGGAAAAAGTCGGGATGTGGGAGTACCGGGACCGGCCGATCGGGAAACTCTCCGGTGGTCAGAGGCAACGGGTGCTGATTGCCCGCGCGCTTTGCGCCGAACCGCAAATCCTGCTAATGGACGAACCTACCGCGAGCGTGGACACCCAGTTTCACACCCATCTCTATGATTTGCTAAAAGAACTCAACGCCACGATCACTATCGTCGTCGTGAGCCACGATATGAATGTCCTGTCAGGCTACATCAACTCGGTTGCCTGCCTCAACCAGACTCTTTTCTATCACGATGAAGGTGAAATAACCGACGAGATGCTCCATTCAGCCTACAACTGCCCAGTCGATCTGATAGCCCACGGGGGGGTGCCTCATCGCGTGCTGCGCAAGCACGACCACGAGGACCGCTGAGAAAATGCTCGACGCATTTCAACCCGAATTCATGCGGAACGCCCTTCTTGCCGCATTGCTCACGAGCGTAGTCTGCGGGATCATAGGAACACTGGTCGTCGTAAACCGGATCGTCTTCATATCGGGAGGGATTGCGCACGCCGCTTACGGCGGCATCGGGCTTGCCTTCTTTTTGAGGATTCCGCCGCTTGCCGGGGCAGCAGGGTTCGCGCTGGTAATCGCGATGATCATGTCCGCCGTCACCCTGAAAAACAAGCAGAGGGCCGATACCGTCGTAGGGGTGCTGTGGGCCGTTGGAATGGCCCTGGGTATCATATTGGTCGATCTTACACCGGGATATAATGCGGACCTGATGAGCTATCTGTTCGGGAGCATTCTGGCCGTGCCGCGCTCGGATATCCTGATGATGGCCCTGGTTGACATAGGGGTGCTGATCATTGTCGGGACGCTGTACAACAGCTTTCTTGCCCTGTCTTTCGACGAGGAATTCGCGACGGCCATGGGGGTTCGGGTAGAGGTGCTCTACTACGTTCTGCTCGGAATGATCGCGCTTTCCGTGATTATGCTCATTCGGATCGTCGGCCTTATCCTGGTCATTGCTCTTCTCACAATCCCGCCATTCATAGCGGAAAAATTCTGCCGTTCTCTTAAAGCCATGATGGTAGTTTCAGTGTTTCTTAACTGCATCTTTTCCCTCGTGGGCCTGTGGTTTTCCTATACGCTCAACCTTACCTCAGGGGCGACTATAATAATGGTCGCGGCTGTCTTCTTTTTTGCTTCGGTGGTTTATGAGCGGGCACGGGAGTATCTCAGCGGGGCTTAGGTCCGAACGCCGATCCGTGCAGTGAACCTGGAAATCCTCGAAGTATTGCAGATAACGGTCACGCTGCTTAAAAACATGGCGAAGGCGGCGATCAGCGGGTTTAGAACGCCCGCGGCCGCAAGTGGAATCGCGAAGGCGTTATAAAAAAAGGAAAAGAACAGGTTCTGTTTTATGATTTTGAGAGAAAACCCGGACAGGCCGAGTAGGTCCAGGACCTTTTGCAGATCGTTTCCGAGGATGGCCGCGTCGGAGCATTCCCTGATGAGGTTTGCTCCTGCTCCGAGAGTTATCCCAAGGTCGGAGGCGGCGAGCGCCGCCGCGTCATTTATTCCGTCGCCGACCATCGCAACACGTTTGCCCTGTGCCTGGAAGTCTTTAATTATCCTGGCCTTATCTTGGGGACGCTTTTGTCCGGCATAGCTGTCCACCCCCGACTGGAGCGCCAGCGCCCGGGTGGTTTCTTCCGAATCCCCCGAGACTATCCATACCGAGACGCCTTCGGCGCGGAGTAGAGATACTATTTCGGGCGCGTTTTCTCTGAGCTTGTCTCCAAAGATAAAAAACCCTCTGACCGAGCCGCTCCAGGCAAAGAAGACGACCGTCGATCCGGCGGTCTCGGAAGCGCGCGCCCTTTCCTGAAGCTCATCTGAAAATTCCAGCCCGTAGTTGAGCATTAAGCGCCGGGTGCCTGCGATCACTTCTCCTGACCGGGTTAGAGCGATTATTCCCAGCCCCTCCAGGGGTTCGAAAGTCAGGACCTCCTCCAGTTCCATAGACCTTTGTCGCGCAGCCTTTACGATCTCACGGGCCAGGAAATGATCAGATTTGACCTCCGCCGAGGCGACCCGGCGCAGCGCATCATCCGCGTTCGCCTCACTCGTCACCGTTTCGCGCAGTACGTAGCTGCCTTCGGTTATGGTCCCCGTCTTATCGAAAATCATGACGTCCGGGCGCCCGGCCCGTTCGAGCGCGGCAGGGTTGCGGATGAGTATACCCGATGCGCGCGCCCTGGCGATTTCGGCCACCCTGGCGAGAGGAGTCGCTATTCCGAGAGCGCAGGGGCAGGTTATTACGAGTATGGTTAAGGCCCGCAGGAGAGCTTCGCCCGGCGGGGCCGAGAATGCCAGAAGGAAGATGGCCGTTGAAGCGGAGAGCACGAGCACGGCCGGGACCAGGCCCCTCATGACGCGGTCTGCGAACAACTCGAATCGGTTCTTGGTGGAAAGCGCCTCCTGAATCAGCGCGATTGTCTGGCTAAGCGAACTCTGGCTCCCCGGACGGTCGGCCTCAAACCTGACTTCCCCGTCGAGCAGGAGCGATCCGGCGGGGACCTCCGCTCCGGGGTCCTTTTTTAGCGGGCGCGACTCCCCGGTAATTATGGATTCGTCCAAAACGGCCTGTCCGGAAAGAATGCGACCGTCAACCGGCACGCGCTCGCCGGGAAACACCAGGAACAAATCCCCCCGGGACACCTTATCGGGCGCGGTCCATACTTCCCTGCCGCCGCTCTCGATTCGAACCTTCCCGCTCGCCGCATGGAAAAGGGCGGTTATCGTCCCGGAAATCTTCTCTCTTGCCCGAATTTCGATGAATCTTCCGAGCAGAACGAGTGTGACGAGCATCGATGCAGTATCGAAATATACGTGAATGCTTCCCCGCAGCATTGACACGACGCTGTAAAAATAAGCCGAAAGCACGCCGATTGCTATCAGCGTGTCCATGGTGGCGGTCCAGCGGCGGATGCTCCAGAAAGCCTTGCGCAGGATTGGCCAGCCTCCATAGAAGACAACGGGAGAGGCAATCACCCAGAGCGTGTAGGAAAAAAAGGCCGCCCCCTCCCGTCCGATTTCCTCGAAAAAGCCGGCCCAGAGCGCAAATGAAATCATCATAATATTCATGCTCAGGATAGCGGATACCCCCAGGCGGACAATCAGGTCCCTGCTTTGGCCCGAATCAGGGTGGGATTCGACCGGAGAGGCTCTGTAGCCCAGCCTGGAGATGCTCTGCATGATGGCTTCGGGCTGGATCAGGTGGGGCATGTACCTGATGCGGGCTATATCCGAAAAAAAGAAAATGCCGGCGCTCAGCACTCCGTCCATTTTGCGCAGAAGTTGTTCGATAAGCCACGAACAGGCGACGCACCACATTCCTTCGATGTGGATGGAAAGCTCCTGCGAGAGTCCTTCCTCGATTTGGGCCATCTCAGGGGTGGCGGCGCCAGCCGGGTTGCCCGCTGCCTCAGGCGGCATGCCCGGGCTGATGGCCTCTGCGGGGTAGGGCCGAGGTAACGCGGGGTTTTCGTCTTCGGCTTCTCCCGATGGAATAAGACCCGCGGAAACGCAGACCCTGTAGAGTTCAGTATTGCGGTAATCGTCGGGGATGCCTTCAGGGCTGGTGTATAGAATCTGAAAGACGTACATGCAGCCAAGACAGCAAAAATGCACCGTCCGGCCCGCAACCGGCTGAGAGATATTCGAACTTCCCGTGGGGAGACCGCACAGGTGGCACGTCTTGTCTGAAAGCTGCGCCTCGCGGAGCGTAGAGTACATAATCCTGTAAATCCTGTCTAAGCGGTGTTTACCTCTGCGCTCTGAGTCCCTGCGGTTAATTCAAGTCCTGATGAACCAGCTTGGACAATAACTCTGCTGTCGAACGATGTCAAAGAGTCGCCAACTGAATTCGCACCACGGAAGCACAAAACACGGAGTGCAAAAAGACCTTCGACGGGATTTACAGGAAAACAACTGATTGGCTGGAAAAAAGAACGGCCAGAGCACAGCTTTTTCTAGCATTGTGGAACGAAATGGTCGGATTTGGTCCACTTTTCGGATTTTTAATGTCATCAACAAAATTGACGCTATTTCGATATAGTCGTATCCTGCTGCCGTTAATTCATATTGCTAATCGAAGTCTGACCAATCAGTCCTTGATGGACCGGCGGCATGGGCATGTTTGTTATGCTCATCGCGCAGACAGCACCCCGGTTTTTTCCGCATGAGAGATCGGATGATATGACCGTCGACGAACCCTTAATCCCGAAGCACGGGGGCTATCGAAAACTCAAGAGCTTTCAGGTGGCGCAACTGGTTTTCGACATCACGGTGCGTTTTTGTGACCGTTAATCGAAAAGCGCAGCCGCACCCATGACCAAATGGTACAGGCCGCGCGGTCCGGAGTGCAGAATATCGCGGAAGGGAGCCAGGCTTCGGGAACCTCGAAGAAGACCGAACTCAAGCTCACCAACGTAGCGCGGGCCAGTCTGGAAGAGTTGCGGCTTGACTACGAGGATTTCCTTCGCCAGCTTGGGCTACCCGCTTTGGGATCGTGACAATCCTTGCAGACAAGGCCTGATCGACCGCCGGTGCGCCACCGCCGATAAAGTAGCTGCCCGGGTGCGGGAAGAGCACGATCATGGACAGGGTGGACAGGGAGCCTGATCTACAACTTCACGGAGGTGGAAAACTCCATCGTCAAATCAATGGCCCTGGCTGAGTGGGTGAGGGCGCCGCAGCTCACGAAATCAACCCCGGTTTCGGCTATTGCCCGCACGGTTTCAAGGCTGACGCCCCCGGAAGCCTCCAGAGTGACGCGCCCTTTGCCTATCGCGGCAGCGCTCCGGAGCATGTCTAACGAAAAATTGTCGAGAAGCACAATATCGGCCCCGGCGGAGATCGCCTCATCGAGTTCGGTGAGGTTTTCCACCTCGACTTCGATCCGGAGTGTATGAGGCGCCCCTTCGCGCGCACGGCGGACAGCTTCCTTTATGCCCCCCGCGGCCGCGATATGGTTGTCCTTGATCAGGACGCCGTCAGCCAGGCCGAAGCGGTGGTTTGCGCCGCCTCCGTGCCGCACGGCTTCCTTCTCCAGCCCCCGCCACAGTGGAGTAGTCTTTCGTGTATCGAGCAGGCGGCATCCGGTTCCTTCGATGGCGTCCGCCATTTTCCGTGTCAGGGAGGCAATCCCGCACAACCGTTGGGCAAAGTTCAGGGCTGTGCGCTCGCCGGTCAACAGGGTCCGCGCGCGCCCCTCTATCCTGAATACGGGAACGTTTGGCGCGATCCGTTCCCCATCGGCGAACGGGCACTCTATCCTGATTTCGGGGTCGAGCAGTTCGAAGATCCTTCGGAATGGTTTCGAGCCTGACAGGACGAAGGGTTCGCGTCCGAAGACTACAGCGCTTCCTCTCTGCCCGGCAGGGATAACACACAGTGTCGTTACATCCCCGCTCCCGATGTCTTCAAAAAGAGCCAGCCGGAACAGTTTATCCATTTCAACCATTGCCGTACACCATCATGCCCGGCTTTCCCGCAATCCGTTCATAATTTCGAGTCTGCGATTCAATTTTTCGATCTTCTCCCCAAGCCGCGCGTTCTTATCTCGCTCCTTTTCGATAACCTCATGAGGGGCTTTCTGAAGAAAATCATCATTTGAGAGCTTCCTGTAAGTCAGTCCGAACTCTTTCTCGAGTTTGCCCAACTCTTTCTGGAGCCGGTTTGACTCGCTCTCGAAATCAAGAATGTCCTTGAGGACGACAAATACTTCCACGTTTCTGACCACCGTCCCCGCCGCGTACTTGGGCTTGTCGATCTCGCCGGCCCGGGCGACGGTGAGCCTGGAGACTTTGGCCAGGTCCGTAATGGTGCGCTCGTGCTCTTTGAGCAGCTCCGGTTCCGAACCTTGTTCGCAGAGGCACACTACTTCCACCTTGAGTGCCGGAGAGACGTTCATCTCGCCGCGGATATTGCGGATTGCCATTATGACCGCCATAAGCGTTTCCATCTGCTCTTCGGCCGCGGGGTCGATTCTTTGGGCCTGCGCTTCCGGAAAAGCGGCCTTCATGATGCTGCCGGAGGTATGGGGCAGTTTGTGCCAAAGTTCCTCGGTTATGAAGGGCATCACCGGATGCAGAAGGATCAGGACTTTTTCCAGAACAACGGCCGCAACCGACCTGGCCAGTGCGCCAGCGTCCTCATCTTCACCATAGAAATCCGACTTTATGATTTCCAGGTACCAATCGCAGTACTCGTGCCACAGGAACTGATAGAGGGCCTGAGCATACTGGCTGAAAAGATGGTTGTCCAAAGACTCGCCGGATTCCACGGCAACTCTTTGAAGCCGGCTAAGAATCCATCGGTGGGCAAGCCCGGTCACTTTTTCCGGAATCCGGACAGGTCCCTTGAAGTCCTCAAGGTTCATCAGAAGAAGCCGGGCGGCATTCCATATCTTATTTACGAAATGCTTGTAGCCTTCTATGCGCTCCTCCGAGAGTTTGACATCGCGCCCCTGGACCGCGAAAGCCATAAGGGCGAACCTGAAAGCGTCAGTTCCGTACCTGTCCATCATGAGAAGGGGGTCAATCACATTTCCCCTGGATTTGCTCATCTTATGCCCTTCGGCATCTCGAACCAGGGCATGTACATAGACTTCATGGAACGGGACTTCATTCATAAACCGGAGTCCCATCATCATCATCCGGGCGACCCAGAAAAACAGGATATCGAATGCGGTAACCAGAACGGAGGTGGGGTAGAACTTTTCAAGCTCTGCGGTTTTCTGCGGCCATCCCATGGTCGAAAAGGGCCAGAGGCTGGAGCTGAACCATGTATCCAGGACGTCCGAATCCTGTTCGAGCGCGGAGCCGGGACAGTTCGGACATTCCGAGGGAGCTTCCGCGGAAACGATCACATCATTGCACTGGAGGCAATACCATGCCGGGATGCGGTGTCCCCACCATATCTGACGACTTATGCACCAATCCTCGAGATTTTCCAGCCAGTTGAAATAATCCTTTTCCCATTTGGCCGGGATAATTCTGGTCGCACCCTGCTTAACCGCGTCAATGGCAGCTTCGGCAAGAGGTTTTGTCGAAACGAACCACTGAAGCGAGAGCATCGGCTCGATGACGTTCTGGCAGCGGTAGCAGTGCCCAACCCGGTGCTTGTAAGGCTCTATTTTTGAAAGATAGCCGGCCTTATCGAGATCTTTCAGAATTTGCTTGCGGCATGCAAACCGGTCCATTCCGGCGTAGGGGCGGCCTGCCTGTTCGGTCATTATTCCGCGCTCGTCTATCACCTGCACCAAGTCGAGGTTGTGCCTGCCGCGAAGTTCGAAATCATTAAAATCGTGTGCGGGAGTTACCTTGAGCGCCCCTGTGCCGAACTCGCGTTCGACATACGAATCCCCGATTACGGGGATGTTGCGGCCCACTATAGGTAAGACCACCATTTGTCCTATATAGGACTTGTATCTGTGGTCTTCCGGGTTCACCGCTACAGCCGTGTCGCCCAGCATGGTTTCGGGCCTGGTGGTGGCAACGACCAATGCCCCCTTTCCACTAACAAGGGGATACCGAATGTAGTAGAGGGAGCTGTCCAACTCCTCGCCCTCAACCTCTATATTGGCCAGCGCGGTCATGCAGCGCGGACACCAGTTGATCATGCGCTTGCCGCGATAGATCAGGCCCTCATTGTACAACGATACGAAAACCTGCCGTACAGCCTGCGAGAGACCCTCGTCCATCGTAAACCGCTCACGCGACCAGTCGCAGGATGCGCCGAGCCGCTTCAACTGATTTATGATGATTCCGCCGAATTTGGCCTTCCATTCCCATACGCGCTGCAGAAAGGTTTCCCGGCCAATACCGTGCCTCGTGAGGCCTTCAGCCCCAAGTTGCCTCTCTACGACATTCTGGGTGGCGATTCCGGCGTGATCGGTCCCGGGCACCCACAGGACTTCGAAGCCTCTGAGCCTTTTGTACCTGCAAAGTATGTCCTGGAGGGTGTTGTTCAGAGCATGGCCCATGTGTAGCTGGCCGGTAACGTTCGGAGGCGGGATCACTATAGAGAATGGCGGTTTCGGGCTATTCTCGCCGGCGCGGAAAAACTCGTTTTCTTCCCAGTATCTGTACCAGTGCGATTCGACTTCGGCAAATTCATATGCTTTAGGCAGAGCGCCTTCGCTCATAGAATTGATTCCCCTGCTCGAAAAGACCTGGCGGGCTGCGCGCCGCTAAGCCCACCCTACGGGTCTTTTAATGGTTTTGGGTGTCCCACGGGGACATGAGTTACTGTATTGAAAAGACCTTGCGGGCTGCGCGCCGCTCTAAGCCCACCCTTCGGGTCTTTTCATGGTTCAGGGTGTCCCATGGGGACATGAGTTACTGAAATGCAAAGCCTTACTCAAAGTCTTGCTTAAGTTTTTCTAATTCCTCATTGATTATAGACCTGACCAAGTCCGGCAGCCTTGATTCCACCATGATCCGTATGTGTTCCTGCAAACGGGACTCGAGTCGGCCGATAAGTTCATCAGCAGTTTTTGAAATATCGGCGGGAGGCGGGACGGGGGTACGCTGGGGAGCGGCCGGCTGCGATGGCGCAGACTCCAAAATTTCATCTGAAATAAGCTCAGACTCAATCTCGGCAAGCGCCGCGGTTTCCTCGTCGACATTGGGCGTCTCAGCAGTCTTTCGCCGCAAGTCGGTTCTTTTTTCCGCGCCGGACTCGGGCATCCCGAGATCATCCATGAAATCTTCCAGAACCGGTTCCTTCTCTTCATCAAGAACCTTAGTTTCTGCTCTCTGCGTGGTTTTTTTTGCAGGTTCCCTGGAAGCGACCGGCTCGAAAAGCATATCATCCTCTTCCGACTCATTGCCAAGTGAGTCGAACAGGTCTTCCTGTTTAAGAGGGGGCTTCTGAGCCTGTCCTTTCATGAAAGGCTGCGCGGCCTTTTTTGCGGGCTTTTCCGGTTCCGACTCCAGATATGAATCTACATCGAGAATCTCAACGTCCAGGTCCAAATCTTCGTCTTCGTCTATTGGTCTGGCCGGCATCTCGATAATATCCTCCAGTTCGATTATTTCATCGTCCTGGCTCTCAAGTTCGATATCGAGATCCCGCATCGGGTCATGTTGCTCCTCGATTCGCGTCGGTCTCTTCATTAGCGCCTCTTATCCGGGCACTCACGCCCGCTGCAATGGGAAGAAAACGTAAGTTTGCCAATAACGGAGTCGATTATCACGCAAAAAATTCCCATGTCAAGGAGGGATTGAGGAATTGAAGGATTGAGGAATTGCCGGAAACCGGAAGCGGGAAGGCTCAATTCCTCAATTCGTCCCGGTCTCACCGTCAGATTCCGCTGACCAGAACCACCGGGACCCACTTCCCGTCAACGCATTCGCACAGTCTGCCGCGTGCTCCGATATCGCTCCCGTCCGGGAATCTGCGGCCCCTGAATTCACAACTGGATTTTTCATTCACCATCAGAGGACTCCTTATCTTGGTTGCCTCAAGATTTTAATTTATATCTCAACATTTCCATCGGAAATGATAACCATTCGCGATGCTGTTGTCACACCACGTCTCCTCGTCTGCGCATCCCCGTGTCCGAGTGTTTATGGGACAGACTTGATATCCAGCAGGGGCGTGCCGTCAACGGCGTCAAGGCCGACGACATCGATTACTGTGCCTTCAATTCCGGTTATCTCGACAGTATCGATGGAGACCGGGTTTGGCCGCTGGGGGCTCCGCGTCGAGAAAACGCCTCGCAGGGGGCGTGTAAGATCGCGCCTTGGGTGGACTTGCAGGATGTCGCGTTGGGCAAGGTGCATCCAGTAGACAATAACGATCTTTCGACCTTTTTCCAGACCGAGCAAGGCGTCCCCGTATTGCTCATCTACAACCAGTTTCCCGCTGACCGCCGACTCGCTGCCATACTGTGGGGCTTTGTCCGGATCGGTAATCGGACTCCGAATTACGCCGATAGGCTTCAAGACTATTTCCGGCGTGGCTGCCGCTCGTTTATGTTTTTGTCGCTGAAGCGGAATACGGGATGTGTGTTCTTTTGGTTTTTCCATCTGTACTCATTCTCTTTGGACCAGTGGTTCGGCGGTCAGCCTGAAATCTTCGGGCAAAAGAGTCGGCAGGCCGGTGAATCGCACGCAAATCATCCTTAATTGAGCTTCTGTGCATAGTTCCAGCCCGGGATTGCTTTGCGTTTCGGAGATTACCGGGGCCCCGGCAAGTCTGTAAACCAGTTGAGAAAAAGTGAGGCTTCGGCTGTTCATCATGGCGATCCCGGTATGTATTTCTATTTGATCGTCATAGTGCAAAGATTTGCGGTACCTGCACCGGGATTCCACGACCGAGAGATGAAGCTGCCGGTTCATGAACTCACGGTAAGGAAAGCCTGCTTTCCTCAGCAAATCTTCACGCGCAAGCTCGAACATGTGATAATAATTGCCATGATACACAGCCTGTCCCATATCCAATTCAAAAAACGGGACACGTAGACTCGTTATATGGTAGGAAGTAATGGAAGTTTTCGCACGTGCCTGAGTGCCCGGTATTATCTTTTTTTGTGAAGACTCGTTCATTCTTAAGTTCCTTGTTATAATAAGCGGATATGAACGGCTTTTTAATTTTAGATACCAATAGGGGGTTTTATTGGCGATCTTCCCACAGATGAATTCCGGCCGCAAGAGAGATCGTTCGAGACACAACGATCATCCATTGTCAATGAAATCCTCCAGCGCCCCCTACTCTTTTAAGATCTACAGAAGTCTTCGCCCGGTGCTCGACCGGATACGGACTCCCGAACCGGCCCCTTTTGTGCCGGACCCGTTCCAGATTGAAGCCCTGAGAGAAATTGAGGCCTCAGATGTTCTCGTTACCGCTCCAACCGGCGCAGGCAAGACTTACATTGCAGTTGAAGCCATTGACAGGATTTTTCAAAAGGGTGGGAAGAGTTGGTACGCATCGCCGCTGAAAGCCCTGTCAAACGCGAAGTATCAGGAATTCCGCGAAATCTTCGGCCCTGAAAACGTCGGGATTCTCACCGGAGACAGGAAAGAAAACCTTCATGCGCCGGTAATCGTCGGGACCACCGAAATCCTGCGTAATCAGTTGTATGACATAATGCACCGGGGAGAGAATACCGACGTAGACCTGGTGGTTCTGGACGAGGCTCATTACCTCGGCGATGCCGACAGGGGAGTCGTATGGGAGGAAGTGCTCATTTATCTTCCCGCGCGTGTCCGGCTGCTCCTGCTTTCCGCAACGATACTGAATGCGCAGGAAATCTGCAAATGGCTCACCTGGATGCGCAGCTCGGAATGCGAGTGGGTGGCGGCATTTGAGCGGCCTGTGCCGCTTTTCCCGCTCTTCCTTTTCCCGGGTGGAGAGCTTGCACCGCTCGGAACACGTCGAGGGCTGCTTCCGAGAATCGAAACACTCGATCCCAGATCGCTTCCCAGGAGTGAACTTCCGGAGATCCCCAAAATCCTGGATGTGCTCCGGAATGCCAACCTGCTCCCGGCCATGTTTTTTCTGAAATCGAGGGCCGACTGCGACAGGGCCGTTTCATTCTGCCGGCCGGCCAAAGACTCCCACGGACGCGAAGATGCCCCAAGATTTCGGGAAAGAGTTGAGGAATTGCTCGAAGTTTATCCTTTTCTGAGGACACACCAGCACCTTTCCGTCCTAAAAAGCTGCCGTGTCGGTTCTCATCACGGCGGGCAACTTCCGCACTGGAAGCTCTTTCTGGAAAAGATGATGCAGGAAGGCTATCTGGATGCCATCTTCTCTACCTCCACGGTTGCCGCGGGGGTCAATTTCCCAGCGCGAACGGTTGTGATTTTTCAAAGCGACCGGTTCAACGGCAAGGAGTTCGTACCGCTTGGCGCAACCGACCTGCTGCAGATGACGGGCAGAGCGGGACGCCGCGGGATGGACGAAATCGGGTTTGTGCTCGTAGTTCCCGGGCAGCACCAGGACCCGCGACTGATAAATGACCTGTTAAAATCTCCTCCCGACGTGATCCAGAGCCAGATTCGCGTGAATTTTTCGATGATTTTGAACCTGCTGCTCTCCCATAGCCCGGAGGAGATTCGCAACCTTTTTGTGTCGTCGTTGGCCACTTTCCAGAACATGAGCCATGACGCACCGTCGATGAGGAAGCTCGAAGCAGTCCGGGCTGAACTCGAGCAATGGCGCGATCAGATGGGTTGCGGATCTTTGGATGCGCTGTCCGAAGTTCGGCCAGGGTACGTGGCCACCCTGGAGCAGTTCCGGAAAATGCGCAAGTCGGTGAGGCGAAGACCCAAATATACAAAACTTATCGACCAGCTCTCCCCCGGCCGTGTCTTCATCAGCCAGAGAGGGACTCCTTATATTTGCGTAGCCGGCCCCGACTTCGAGTACGGAAACGTAGAAGCCGTCCGCCTGGCCTATCCGATCCGGGAGCGGCGGCGTCAGATAAGAACTCACCGGGTGGCGTTCCACCGCGTCAGGGCGTCGAGCGTTTTGCTCGAAACAATTCCCGACCTGGACGAACGGCAAAAGTGGGAGGGCCTGATCGCGCGCGCAGCCGACGGCGAGTTCAGCCCGGTCAAGCCAGAGGGATCCGCTTCACCTCCAGCCGAGTTTGAATCCAGAGATCTGGAGGCATTGGCCGAAAGACTGGCATCTTATCCGTGCGAAAAATGCTCCCTTTTCGGCCCTTGTCAGAAAGAAACGGCCCATCCGGTGTCTTTGGCTCTGAGGCGGTACTTTCATTTATTCGCGAAGGTGGACTCGACCCAGGAGCAGCTCTGGCGATCTTTTCTCAAGCACTATCGCCTGCTTCAGGCCGAAGGATATGTGGATAAAGACGGTAAGCTGACCGGAGACGGAATGTGGGCCTCCAAACTCCGGCTCGACCAGCCGCTGCTCATCTCAGAGGGAATCCGCAAAAGCGTATTTCCGCATGATAAGCCGGAGTTGCTGGCGGCGCTGATCGCTCCTTTTGTGACCGACAGGGACAAGCAGGGAGACGTGCAACTGGCGTCTTTTATATGGAAATATCCAGACCTGGCCAAGCCTTTTTTTCAGATGCTGCAAAACCTCCAGCGCCTCCGTGAGCGCTTGCAGGCCGAGGGCTTCCACACCCCGCCCCTTCCTTTCTGGGCGCTGGTGACTGTTTATCACTGGGCGCAGGGCCTTTCGTGGGAACAGGTTCGCGAAATTTCCGGAATGGATGAAGGAGACCTTGCGATGATCATACTGCGAACGGCCGACCATCTGCGGCAGATCGAAGCCCTTAGCCAAACCCATCCTCAGCTTGCGGCATCCGCCGAGCGAGCTATTCGCCTGCTGCTGCGCGAGCCTGTTCTTACAGCTTGAAAAACTTTTCCGAGAGGATAGAATTGATCGGCGTCCGTTTCGAGAGTCTTTTTGACCGTCTCCTGCGATAATTATTCAAAAAAAGCTTGACACAAGACATCCGATTAAAATATATGAGGTAGTTCCAAATATTTTCCCAAACAGGAGGGTCGTAATGGTAAAAAGCCCGTGCATTAACTGTGACCGAGCTAACGAGGACAAGAACAAATGTTTGGATAAGTGCGAAATGCTCAAAGAATACCAGGAAATGATTCTGAAGCAGGGAATCTACGCTACGATGTAGCTACGGGCGTTCAGCCCTTTATGAGCGGCCAGGGGGCCGCTTTTTTTGTCCGAATGCGTTATATTTGCAAAGCAGAGTCAGCCGCAGGCAAGTTTGGAGGATTTGAGCCCATGTATGCCATTTTCAGGTCCGGCGGGAGGCAATACGAAGCCCATCCCGGGCAAGTAGTCAAAGTGGAAAAGATATCCGGCGAAGTCGGGGAAAACGTTACCCTCGATGAGGTGCTCCTTTTCTCCGACGGAGAAAAGCTTCAGGTAGGCCGCCCTCTTATAGAAGGTGTCGCGGTTAAGGCCACCATCATCGAGCAGGGGCGGTTGCCCAAAATTGTCATTTTCAAGCACAAACGCCGCAAAGATTATCGGAAAAGACAGGGACACAGGCAGGCTTACACGGCCATGCGCGTGGAAAATATCGGATAGCACGCCGGCCGGGCCGGTGCGATTTCAGGCTGCAAGCGGCTTGGGTATTGGAGGAATGTCATGGCACATAAGAAAGCGGGGGGAAGTTCCCGAAATGGTCGCGACAGCGCAGGCCAGCGCAGGGGCGTAAAAAAATTCGGCGGTGAATTCGTACGCGCCGGCAACATAATAGTCCGCCAGTTGGGCACCCAGTTTCATCCCGGCAATAATGTCGGAATGGGCAGAGACTATACTCTTTTCGCGCTTACCGACGGCTTGGTTACATTCGAGTACAAGGACAAGATGCGGCAGAAAATCAGCGTCTATCCAGTCGAGGCCCGGCAGTAGTATAAAGCGGGCAGCTTTTGCTCCCTTTGCCAATTCAAATGTGCTCCCCTCCACTCAAAGGTGAGAGGGGAGTTGTATTTTATAAAGACAAGATGAAATTCATCGACGAAGTGACAATCACGATTGTGGCCGGCAAAGGCGGGAACGGCTGCGTAGGTTTCCGGCGCGAGAAGTACGTGCCCCGAGGCGGCCCGGATGGGGGCGACGGTGGTGAGGGCGGCAGCGTCGTGCTGGAGGCCTCGGAGCGAAAGCACAGCCTGCTCGACTTTCGATATCGAAATCTTTTCAAGGCCAAGGCAGGAGCAAACGGGGCCGGCCAGAACAAGCGGGGACGAAGCGGTGAGGATCTTATCCTGGAGGTGCCGGTTGGTACCGAGGCGAAAGACCCGCTGACGGGTGAGACACTTGCCGACCTGACAGAACCGTCCCAGAGGTGGATAGCAGCCAAAGGGGGGAGGGGCGGGAAGGGAAACGCCCATTTCGTGAGTTCGACTCACCGGACACCTCGTTTTGCCCAGGATGGCGAGCCCGGGGAGCAACACGAGCTGAAACTCGAGCTGAAGCTGATTGCCGACGTCGGCCTAGTGGGGCTTCCCAACGCCGGGAAATCGACACTGGTTTCTGCGGTTTCTGCTGCCCGGCCCAAGATAGCCGACTATCCGTTTACAACGCTTACGCCCAATCTCGGGGTTGTGCAGTACGGCGACTTGCCCCCTTTTGTAATAGCGGATGTGCCGGGCCTCATCGTGGGCGCTCATGAGGGCGCCGGCCTCGGAGTCCGGTTTCTGAAACACATCGAGAGGACCAGGCTCCTGGTACACGTTATCGACCTTTCCCGGCTCTCATCAGACGACCCCCTCGAGCCGTTCAGGCAGATCGAGCATGAGCTAGAAAGCTATTCGGAAGAACTGCTGAAAAAACCGCGAATAATCGTTCTGAACAAGATCGATCTGGCAGAAAACAAAGAGGACCTGGACAAAATCGAAAAAAGATACCTTGAACTCGGCCTGCCTGTTCTTCTGATATCTTCGCTGAGAAGGGAAGGTCTTCGCGAGCTGGTCCGGCTTCTTACTAAAAAGCTCTCTGAAATGAATGAAAAAAAATAGCGCTTCAGAGGAAATCCAGCCTGATGTAGTGAATCACAAAGAAATATCACGGTCTAGATTCATTTATGCTCTGAAAGCCGCTCTTTCTTTATATTTCTGCGAATTTCATTAAAATAGAATGAGTTTTGTTATTTTGTGTGTAAGCCGTTATTCTGATTTTTCCTGCGCTGCCGTCTGCCTCAAAACGAGCATTATTCTTTTCTAGTCATTATACTGTTCTGGAAACATTTCTGTGCTAATCTTAGGATTGAACAAATCGGGCGAAAAATTTATATTAGGCGTAGTTTTGCACAGGATTCCCGTCCTGGCGCGAAAAATGCCGATTATTCAGAGGATTGGAATATATGGATTATGATGTTGGAGTTGACATAGGCTCGGTCAGCATTAACTGCGTCATTCTGGATGAAAACCAGAAGGTCGTCCTGGAAACTCCCTATCTGAGACATTTTGGCCTGATATATGAGGAAACACACAAGCTGCTGAGCGGTATCCTGCGACGAGTCGAGGTCGAGAATTCCGGAGCGCTCAGATCGGTGACGTTTACGGGAGTTCACGGAGAGCTGCTTGCCGAAAGGCTCGGCGCCCCATCCGAAGTAGAAACCATCGCTCAGGTGCTGGGGGCTATCTACGTCGTGCCCGGAGTACGCACGATCATTACGGTGGGCGGCCAGGATGCGGCGGTTTTCCAGTTGGCGCACAGCGGGGACGAATGGCGCCTGGAGTCTTTCAACATGAATGGCCCATGCGCGTCGGGAACAGGTTCCTTCATCGACCAGCAGGCCGAAAGGCTCGCGCTTTCGATGTATGGGCCTGATTTTTCGATGGACCAGGAAAAGCTCCAGCAAACCCTCGATGACTTTATCAAACTGGGTCTTGAAAGTACTTATCCTGCTCCGGTTGCCTGCCGATGCACCGTTTTTACAAAATCGGACATGATCCACCTTCAGAACAAGGGTGAGAGTCTGCCCAACATTATAGCGGGCCTTCATTTCGGCAACGCTGCCAATTACATGAGCACCATTATAGGGAACCGGGAGATAGCAGATCCTATTATTTTCATTGGCGGCATGGCTTCTAACCGGCTCCAGGTCGAGGCCTTTAAACACTATTTCCCCTCTCTGGTCGTCCCGGCCCACCACACTTCGATTGGCGCGCTTGGCGCTTCGCTGCAGGCCCAGAAGCAAAACTGGCGAAATGAGGTGGACCTCTCTGTCCTTATCCGGAAAGATTCGAAATCCGCGTACAGCTTCCCCAGAGCCGAACGATTGGAACTGTCGCTTAGCTCTTTTGACTCCCGGAACGATCTGACGCCGTGGGCAAGAAAAAAGGGAAAATCGGTGGAGGCCTACCTGGGGGTCGATATAGGCTCGACTACCACGAAATATGCGCTGATAAGCGAGAACGCCAGGATTTTGCACAAGTGCTACGTGCCGACACAGGGAAAACCGATCGAGGTTACTCAGCGGCTTCTGGGAACGCTGCAGGAAGAAGTCGGACAAAAAATCAAGCTCATGGCGATAGCCACGACCGGGTCGGGCCGCAACGTGGTCGGGGATTTTCTCGGCGCGGACCTGATCGTGGACGAGATTACCACGCACGCACGGGGAGCGGTTGAAATCGAACCGGATGTGGATACGATATTCGAAATCGGCGGGCAGGACTCTAAATATATTATGATAGAGAATACCCACCCCCTGGATTTCGACATGAATAAGGTATGCGCGGCCGGGACGGGCAGCTTCCTGCACGAACTGGCCAATAAGATGAAGATCAACATCTTCGGGGAATTCGAGGAAATAGCCCTTTCGTCGAAAGATCCGATTCATCTTGCCGAGCGGTGCACGGTTTTCATGGAATCGGACCTGGTGAGCTATCTTCAGAAGGGGGGAGAGCCCCGGGATCTCATCGCCGGGCTTTGCTACGCAATCGTCCACAATTACCTGAACCGGGTGGTGGAGAAGCGATACATCGGCAAGCGGGTCATGTTCCTGGGTGGGCCTTCACTGAACAAGGGAATCGTTGCGGCGTTCGAGAAGGTGCTCAAGCGCGAGGTGCTGGTCCCAAAACACCGCGAAGTGATGGGGGCGTTCGGGGCCGCCTTGTCGGTAATGGAACTTTTCAAAAAACAGGGAATGGAATACCGCAGGCGCGATCTCGATCAACTTGCTTCGATGCAGGTGAACTTTACCGAGAGCATCTGCCATGCGGACAAGAAGTGCCATAACGAATGCAAGCTCAAAGTCTATAGCTTTGGGGAAAGAAAGAGCGTGTGGGGAGGTGACTGCGGCCGCTATGAGACTCGTGCCGAAGGCGGCCGTGAGACGGACTATTTTCAAGTCAGGCAGGGTCTTTTCGAGCAAGCCCTTGCGGAGGCCGGAAACCTGCTGACAGAAGCCGAAGCCGGGCGCCAGCCAAAGCCTGTGGTAGGCATACCCCTTGCGCTGCACTCCCTCGAGTGGGGCGTTTTCTGGGCGCATCTTTTCTCCGAGCTTGATTTTCCGGTGCTTTTGAGCCCGAAGACTACTAACAAGCTGGCATTCCTGGGGGTGGAAAACGTCGTCTCCGAGGTTTGCTTCCCGGTCAAGGTTTTCCACGGCCATGTCCGTTACCTTATGGATCGGGCCGAATACCTGTTCCTGCCAAATGTTGTAAACGCGCCTGTTCCGCAGCCAGACGAGATAGGATATTTCTGTCCGCTGCTTCAGAGTTCCCAGTTCATGAGCCGGTCTGCGCTAAACATTGCGGACAGGAGGATCATTCGTCCTTCGCTCTATTTGAAGGAGGACCCGGCAAACCTGGTCTATATATTTGAAAAGGCCTTTCCGGCAAACCTGAGACCGCGCAGGGCGGAGCTGGAGAGGGCTATTTTCAAGGCGCTGGCAAGACAGATGGAATTTCGTCGCCGGCTCGCTGAGGCCGGCAATGAAATAATCGAGAGCATCGATCCTGCAGAGCCCGTCTGGGTCATTACCGGACGCCCGTACAACCTGTATGACGACCGGATGAACCTCCAGCTTGGAAAGCAGCTTGCAAAGCTGGGGATAAAGGCGCTTCCTATGGATCTGGTCAGTTCGGATTCCGAAGACATGAGCGACTTTAAACGAATGTTCTGGGGACTGGGAGCAAGGATCATCAGAACGGCGAAAAGAATCTCTCGCACCCCGAACTGGTATGGCGTGCACCTCACGAATTTCAGTTGCGGGGCCGATTCCTTCATCGAGCATTTTTACCGGCACCTGCTCAGGGACAAGCCCTCACTCATCCTTGAGCTGGATGAACACAGCGCTGTGGCCGGAATGCTCACCCGAGTGGAGGCCTACCGCAACGTAGTAAAGAATCTTCAGGAAAAGCGGCTGGCCAGAAAACTGGACCCGGATGAGCCGGACACCCTGGAAGCGGCCGGGTAGGAAAAAGTCAAATGTGAACAGAAAAAAAGTCAACGGTGACGGGTAAAGATGCTTCTCCTGTCCACTGTTGTTAATTTGGGACAACGATAAAATGGCAGTCACCGGCAAGCAGCATTTTGGACGTTTCAACGACAAGGTCAAACAGTTTGACGTAACCGGCAAGACCCTGCTCATTCCATCCATGGCCCCTTTTTCCTCCAGGTTGCTCGCCGCCACTTTCCATGCGGTGGGGGTAGACGCCCGGACAATGGAAACCTATAAGGGCCTGGCGCTCGGAAAGGAGTTTACGTCCGGAAAGGAATGTTTCCCCTGCCAGGTTACGCTCGGCGACATCCTCTATTTTCTGCGCAATGAAAAAGATAGACTGGGACCGGCTTTTTCGGCTGACAACTACGTTTATTTTTTGCCGGAAGCTGACGGGCCGTGCCGTTTTGGCATGTACAACAAGATGCAGCGGCTGGTTTTGGACAAGTTCGAGGAGTTTCGGGATGTGCCGATTACCTATCTTTCGACCCGAAATGCCTATTCCACAGAGGCAATCATGCCTGCGGAAGCATCTTCGATTTTCCGAAAATTGTGTTATGTAACTATAATTATATCAGATATTCTGGACCGCATCGTATGGCGCGTGCGGCCATACGAACTTCGCCCGGGTTTGACCGATTCCTTTATGGAAAAAGCGCTTGAGGCGGTAGCTGCGGAGGTTGAACAAAACGGAGCAGCGCTCGAAGTAAAAAGATTTTTAGATATTGTCGAGGATATAGCCTCTACGGCCGGGACATTTATCGATACCCGTCTGCCCAGGCGCCCGCTGGTTGGGATAGTGGGGGAGATTTACGTCCGTTCGCATCCGGAATCAAATCAGAACATAGTCAGGGTTCTGGAGCGTTTCGGAGCCGAAGTCGTAGTGGCCTCGATCGCGGAGTGGATAAACTACATTACTTACGACACGGCCAGAGAGCATAAGCGCCACATGAAGCTGGCTCTTCGGAAGTGGGATTTTACATCGCTCAGGGGCATTTTGAACGATTTGATTTCCACAGAAATTGAGAAATATTATCAGTTAGTGCGCCAAAGCCAGATCTACGGCCACGCGCTAAAGCACCTCGACATCCATAAAGATCACAGTATAGGAACACTCGAAAAGCGGCTGGATCGAGATCGACTTTTCAGCTTTGATGTTGGGACTGAATCGGCCTTGAGCATCGGGGCTGCACTGGAGCAGCTACACGAAGGATACAACGGCGTTGTAAACGTATTTCCCTTCACCTGTATGCCCAGCTCAGTGTGCACGGCCATTCTCAAGCCGCTTCTAAACAAAATGCGCATGCCTTACATCGATGCGGCTTATGATGGGGCAATTCAGCCCAACCGGGAGATAGCGCTGCGAACATTCGTCTATCAGGCAAAACAGCATCTCGAATCCCGGAGGTCGGGCAATAGAAACGGCTAGGCAGCGAAATGTCATATCAAACCATGATTATTAACGCCATCCATCCGGAAGAGTTTCGAATCGCGGTAGTGGAAGGCCACACTCTGGAACATTTTTTCATCGAAACGGCAACACGCGGCAAGGTTGCCGGAAACCTGTACAAGGCAACGGTAACACACATTCAGTCCAGCCTTCAGGCCGCTTTCGTAAATTACGGGGTCGAACGAAACGGTTTTCTTCCCTTCTCTGAAATCCATCCCGAATATTACGACTCAGAAGTCGAGGACACGGCGAGGATTCAGGATGTAGTACACAATGGCCAGGAAGTTCTGGTTCAGGTGGTCAAGGAAGAGCTTGGCAACAAAGGAGCGCTCCTTACGACATACGTTTCGCTTGCAGGGCGGGACATCGTGCTTATGCCCGGGCAGGACCAGCGCGGGGTATCGCGCAAGATCGAAAACGGGGACAGGCGGGAGCGGATGAAAGAGCTTGCGAGGAGCCTCAAGGTCCCGGAGGAGTTCGGGGTCATTCTGAGGACCGCTGCCGAAAATCGCACCAAGCGCGAAGTCATAAAAGACCTTGATCACCTCATGAAAATTTGGGAGGAAATAAAAAAGCGGGTCCAGGAATCGCCCACTCCATCGCTTATCTACAAGGAGCAGGATCTCGCGATTCGGATCATTCGCGACTATTTCGCCACCGGAGTCAAGAGCATCCTTGTCGATGACAGGGAGGTTTATCGAAGGGTAAAAGAATTTCTTGGCATAATCAGCCCAAGAAATCAGAAGTCGGTAAGACTTCATAAAGAAGAAGGTCCGATTTTCGCCAAATACAATCTGGAAGAGCAGATCGCAAATATATTCCGCAAAAAGGTGCCGCTGAAGTCCGGAGGTTACCTGCTTTTCGATCCAACCGAGGCGCTCGTATCGATCGATGTGAACTCGGGCCGCACCAGTGCTGAGGGGGCCGTCGAGGAAATGGCCTACAAGGTCAATCTCGAAGCGGCGGTCGAAATACCTCGTCAGTTGAGGCTGCGCGATCTCGGCGGGCTGGTGGTGATCGATTTCATTGACATGCGCGAGCAGAGGCATGCGCGCGAAGTCGAGCGCCAGCTCAAAGAAGAGATCAAGAAGGACAAGGCGAAGATAACGGTAGGGCGTATCTCAAAGTTCGGCCTCCTTGAGTTGTCGCGCCAGCACCTGGGGCTGAACATACTGCGTGGCTCCTATAAAGAATGTCCGGTTTGCCAGGGGAGCGGACTCGTGCGGTCGGCCGAGGCAACGGCCCTTGATTATTTCCGCAAAATCTGGCTCACTCTCGTGCAGAAGAGACCGGCGGTGCTCAAAGCCGTGTTGCCTGCCGATGCGGCCGGCTATCTTCTGAATCGGAAAAGGGCGGAGATTTCGAACCTGGAGAACCTCTACAAGGCCACCATAATAGTGGAGCCTTCCGCGACCGCTCTTACCCACGAAGGGTATATCGAAACAACACCGCACGAGCTCCAGACCTAAGCCGACGCCTGTCCGGTTACCCGTTAGAGTTCCCGGGGGAGCGGCGAGACCCCGGCAGCCGGGTCTTTTCGGAGGCCGCGCTCTTGTAATCGGCGTTCGCAGTATTTAAATTTTTTGAAGTTTAACGGGCATGCCCGGAAAGGGATGTCCACGCAGATGGATGTTGGTTCTCAAAAGTAATTTCGGGTCTCCCGATCGAGTTACTTGTCCTTCTTGAGCAGGGCTTCAAGACCCGCAAACGGCTTGAATGTCGTTGTCGGATTCCGGTCCTCAGCAGGCTCCAGTTCACCGTAGTGCTCAGAGTTCAGTCCCCGCGAGTGTTCGTTGTCATGGCAGAAGAGGCACAACAGCTCCCAGTTGCTGCCGTCCGGAGGATTGTTGTCGTGGTTGTGGTCTTTGTGATGCACCGTGAGCTCTCGCAGCCGTTTCCCTGAAAACTCGCGTCCGCACCGCGCGCAGATAGCGGGAAACAATTTGAACGCCTTTTCCCTGTAGGTCTTCTCCCGCTGCTCTCGATTCCGCCTGGCCTCTGCAACTATCTGGTCCACCTTTCCGGGCATTATTTTTGTCCTTTCTCTTGGGCTGTTCCCCGTATTGTGCAAGCTTAGAGCGCTAACGGGATAAAAATCAGCGCTGTCTCCAGGACGACCGAAGATATCGGAATTATATACGTTTGCGCAGCTTTATCCAAACGCGATCAGGCCGCTCCGCTGTGTTTCCTCCCAAAAAAACCCGCCCGCATTGAAGCGTTGATATCCGGCGAATATTCACGTCGGTGCCGGGAATTCATTTTGATTTCTTTCTGTTGTGATTTGGGCTATTTATTGGCACTTCCAACAGGACCGGAAAGGAACCTTATGAAGAAAACCCTGACAGCTCTTTTGTTTTTATGTTTTGTAGTGGCTTTGGCCTATGGGGGCGCCAGCTACTGGGTAGGGGGGCAGGCGCGAAAACAACATGACCTGTTGATCGATCGAATCAATCGCGCCAACTATCTCGATGTTTCGAGCAAAAGCTACGAACGCGGCCTTTTCAGCTCCACTGCGTCGACCACTGTTACCGTCACCCCACGGTTGAGCAAGGATTCGTTCAACTTCACCATAACCAGCTCTATCCATCATGGGCCGTTTGTATTCCTGGGCAGCCCGCACCTCAAAGGGAGCCTGCAGCCGGTTCTGGCGATAATCCGGACACGGCTGGAGCCAGGCGATTGCTCCGATTCGTTAAAGGAAATCCTGCAAAAAATACCTGAGCTTGAATCTTCAGAGATTCTGACGGTCATTTTTTATGATGGCAGCGCAGAGTCATATTTCGATGTCCCTTCCTTTCGAAAAACACTTTCCGACGATAAAGGCGAAGAAGTGGATGTGCAGTGGGGCGGTTTCGCCGCCAAATCGAAATTCGACGCTTCACTTGGAGAGGTTTCCGTGTCTTACGGCGCGCCATCCCTGAAGATGACGGAGAAAAGCCAAACGATGCTGGTAAAAGATATTCAGTGCGATTTCAATTCGCATCCGGGCATAAAGGGGATATCGGTTGGATCGATGGCCCTTTCAATCGGCAGTATCGATTTTGTGGAAGAAGGGAGTCCGCCTTTCAATCTGAACTCCTTAGGGATGCAGGCCGAGTCAGGGGTTTCCGGCCAGACGATTAACGGCACTTTTCGGCTCAATTTTGAGAAGCTCAGCGCTGCCGGTCTGGGTGCGGGACCTTTCTCGATAGAGTTCGAGGCGCGAAAGCTTGACGCGGATGTCCTTTCCCGCTTTGAGCGCCTTGTCCCAAAATTCCGGAAAAAAGATGAGGGTCAGACCGAGGGCTCAAACGAGGCTATGGACGTATTCGTTAGAGAGATCCTTGGCGGTCTGCTCACAAAGTCGCCGGAGTTCGAAATAAAGCAGTTAAAAATCAGAACGGACAAAGGAGATATGAGCGGCAGGGCACGTCTGACCTTTGCCGGCTCCGGGGAAAACCTTGCGGGAAACATCCTGGCTTTACTCAGCAGTATCGACGCAAGCGCGGACCTTAAGGTCTCAGAGGCCCTGTTTTTCATGATCGTCGAAAACGCGCTCCGTGACAGGTCGGCGCCGCATCCGGAAGAAGCGGCGAAGTCGCGCGCCGGTGGGCTCGTCATGGAGCTTATGGCGGCAAACATCATTTTGCGAGAAGATGGCGCGTTCAAATCGAGCGCAACCTACAAGCACGGCATTATAACCGTCAATGGACGAAAGCTGGACCTGTCGCACCTGCACTGAAGCTTCTCTCCGGCTCTAGAATATCCAACCGGGTCCAAACTGGAAATCACAACAAAAAAGGCGGCACACACGTGCCGCCTTCTGAACCGGGGAATGGTTTTCTACCGAATTAAACAGTCTGGAGCAGTTTGAGTACGTTCTGCGGCTCCGAGTTGGCCTGCGCGAGCATCGCCATTGATGACTGCTGCAGAATCTGCCTCTTGGTCAGGTTGCTGACTTCAGACGCCATGTCGACGTCTTCGATGGTGGATGCCGAAGACGTGTAGTTCTGGATGCTTGTGGTAAGGTTGTTAATCGTGTAACCGAGCTGGTTCTGGAGTCCGCCTACAGCACCCATGGCGGCGTTTATCGAGGTAAGGGCGCTGTCGAGGGCGGTCATTGCTGCCTGAGCGCTTACCAGGGAGTCGATCCCGATCCCTCCGGTCCCGCCCGAACTTACCCCCAGACAGGCTGTGGTGGCGCCGGAGAAGCTTATAACGAGCTGGTTATTGGTTGCGTTGGTTGCGCCGATTTGAAAAGTGATCCCTGATGTCGCCACGCCGGAGCCACTAATAAGGTTCGTCGACCCATACTGCGTGGACCCTGCGATCTGCTCGATTTCAGCCTGGAGATCGGCAAATTCGCCATTCAAAGAGTCCAGGTTTGTCTTGCCCTCCTGACCGGAAGATGCCTCGGTGGCCAGAGATTTCATCGAAACCAGGATGTTATTAATCTGGCTGTATGCACCGTCGGCTGTCTGAAGCAACGATTGCGCCTGGTTTGCGTTCTGAGAGGCGACCTGCATCGAGGAGATGCTTGCCTTGAACGCGTTTGCGATTGCGTAGCCGGCAGGGTCATCTGCGGCCGAGTTGATGCTCAAACCTGACGAGAGCTTTGTGAGTGAGGATGACACCGCCGAATTGGTGTTCGAGAGAATGTTCTCAATCGTAAGGGCATCCATGTTTGTGTTGACTACCATACCTGACATAACTAGTCCTCCTTGATGTGTGACTTAACGTCCTTGTCGTTGTCTTCCAAAATCCATTTGCCGGTTCAATTGCTGTGATTTATAGATCGACTGACCAGATGAGAAACTTGAATCTTTTTTTAAAGGAGGTTTCCAGTTACACCGGAACCAACGGAAATAACAAAAGACGGAGCACCCAGACTGCCGGTAAACTTCCGTTTTCAAAAAAATAAACAGTTGCCGCCCTTCTCAATGTGCTGAATAATTGTTCTGATAGGGTGGAGTCAGGACAGGTCCCTCTGTTAAAACACGAGTCCGGAGGTTTGAATGCCCATTCCGGAATGCCGGAACGATTCTCCGCTGCTGATCGCGCAGGTGGATAGCACCCAGGACGAGACAATAGGCGATTTCTACTACAGGACCATCGCTCCCGGTGTGGGAATGGCCTGTTGCGAGGGCGTCCATGTGGTAAATCTCGTCAACTTCCACCGTTTGAGGCCCGAGCTGATGCTCGATGCCGATGTTCTGGTTCTCAATAACATCTGCGATGCGGACCTCCTGCCGGTCATAAGGGACAGGAAGGCCCGGGGCAAGCTCACTGTATACGAACTTTGCGACGATCTGGGGGCTCTTTCTCCAAGCAATCCCATGAGAGCTTTCTACCGCCAGACAAATAACTTGCTGTTGATAAAGAGGCTTGCGCATTACTGTGATGCGCTTCAGTTCAGCTCGCCGGATCTGAAGATGAAATACGGCTATCTGAACCGCACGTGTTGTGTTTTCCCCAATCAGATGTTGTTGGCGCGGCTTCCGGCAAGGAGACAAAAATCCGGGGACAGAATCGCAGTCGGGTGGGGTGGCTCTGTTGGTCATCTGGATGATATGGCCAGGATTTCGGAGCGCCTTATACATTGGATAATGTCCAGGGACAATGTTCATCTCTATCTCATGTGTGCCGACCCGATCTGGGAACTTTTCGAGGCCCTCCCCGAAGATCGAAAGAGACGGTTTGCCCCGGGCTCCCTTGACGATTATTACAGATTTGTCTCACACCTGGATATCGGCTTGGCGCCCCTTGAAGACACTGCGTTCAACCAGTCGAGGTCGGACGTCAAGTTCCTCGAATATGCGGCTTGCGGCGCGGTCCCCGTCGTTCAGGCCACCGGCCCGTACCTTCTGTCCGTTAAACAGGGCAGGACAGGATTTTTGTTCAACACGCCCGATGAACTCATCTCCACCCTGGAACACCTGGCCTCAGACGCCTCCTTAAGAATCGCCGTGTCGGCATCAGCCAGACAATACGTGCTGCAGGAACGAAATTACCTCGACCATGGAAAAGACAGGGTAGAATTTTACCGCGGCTTGATTGCTGCTGGAAACTACGCTTGTAACCTGCCCGGAGGCAGGGCGGAAAGCACCTTCGCGCGTCTTTCCAACTGCGCCGGTGCTCAGCAAACCGGCCGGCATCTGTTTTTGAGTTCAACGCGCTACGAGCTTCTTTTACAAGCTGGCATTCTTGCGCTCGGTTCATCCAACCCGTCGGCAGCCTGGAGCATGTTCCAGGAAGCCATCGAGATGGAGCCTTCTATTTATTTGCCATACATGTTCGGAGCTTTCGTTTCCCACGACCCGATCCGAACACTGAAAAATGCAATAGAGAGGAACTCATGTTCCATAGTCTCATGGATTAGCCTGGGCAGGGCCTATGCGTGTTTGTCAAAGGGCGGGACCGAGAAAGCGATAGAAAGCTTCAACGCGGCTGCCCGCATCTTTCCCGAGTATGAGCTGCCCTATATCGAATGCGCCAATTATTTGAAAAAGAAGGGGTTCGAAAAAGAAGGCATAGCACTGCTGAAAAAGGCGATAGATCTCATTCCCGAGGTAATCAAGGAGTCGCATGACTGCTCGCGGGCTAAATAATATCAATTGATCCTTGCTGGTATATTTGAAGCGATTGTTTTTCAAAAACCTTCCCTGTGAAGTCGATGAACACCGCTTCCGCCGGAATGACCAAAGCCGGTTATTTCGCAAAGACTTATATGCCGAGGGCTCGAAGGAGAGTGGAAGATGATGAACGGAGGCCGCATACTCTACCTGGTTCACGATACCCCCTCTCCATCGGGGGGTATCAAGAACACCTACGACCACGTGCTGCACCTAACTCAGGCGGGCTATCCCGCTTTCGTGGTGCATGCAAATGATGGGTTCAGACTGCCCTGGTTCCACAGGGATGTCCCGGTCCTTTATACCAGCAGGGGCTTAGAGGTGACTCCACAGGATGCGCTCGTGATCCCGGAGGATTTTACGGCCGCCCTGCTAATGGCGAAGGGTATCTCTGCGAGAAAATTCGTCTTCTGCCAAAACCACTTTTACATCTTCGCCGGTCTTCCCAGCGGGGAGACCTGGAGGAGTTTGAACATCGGCGGAGTCATCGCTTCGTCAGACCAGATCCGTTCCTTCGTTCAATGGGCGTTGGGTTATGCAGATGTACCGGTAATCCCATACGCCATCCGGCAGGAGATCTTTTCTCCGGGGGCGAAGAGGCTTCAGATAGCCGTCATGCCGAGAAAGCGCGCCTTCGAAATGAAATTCATCCGCGATACGTTCGACCATGCCTTCGGCGAGCACAAGGATATTCCGTGGGTCATCCTCGATGGCGCTTCCGAGGAAGAGGCGGCCGAGACACTAAGGCACTCGGCGGTCTTCCTGTCCATGAACCGGTTCGAGGGATTCGGTCTGCCGCCCCTGGAGGCCATGGCGTGCGGCTGCATTGTTGTGGGATTCCACGGCTGGGGTGCTCTGGACTATGCAAGGTCCGACAACGCGTTCTGGTGTGAGGAGGAGAACCTGATGGAATGCGTCAAGAAGTTGGGAGAGGTCTGTACTCTTTTCAAGAGAAACGATGAGAGACTTGCCCGGATGCGGTACTGCGCCATGGAGAGGGCGGCCGGATACGGCCCGGAGCGTCAAAGAGACACGTTGCTGAGCTTCTGGCGAAAAGTTATGGGGTGAAATCTCGGGCAATACTGCCTAAAGGCATCTCCAAGTAAATCCGATTAATTCATCAACCTGACCACCAAGGTATCTCGGAGGACATTTTGGAATGTTCATTGTAGGCGTGCAAGAAATTAGATAAGTGCGGACTGCCGGGTGACGCTGCCTTTTGAAGTTGCCCAGGCGCCTTTATCGACTTCATGCCTGGCAGCAGCGATCAGAAGTTCGAAAATAATCAGGGCTTGTCCGTAAAACCTTTCCTCTCGCATCCGGCTTTAGGCCTGCTTTGGCCGCTCCTGAACCGGCAAATCCTCGACGTAGCCCAGCTACGCTTGCGATTTGGCTCAATCTTCGCGACCAAATCAATCTCAAAAATCGGGCGCAATCCCTGAGAGGCTTATTTACAGACAGGCCCTTAATAGTCGAAAATTTGACATTCCTTTTGCGAATCTGAGCGGATACAGGCGGGGATGTCCGTAATGACAGCCTCCCCGTGCCAATCCGGTTAATGTGACCCATACGGAACATTGCGCTAATACCCAGCCCCAAACCCTGTCCCTCAGCTTTCCTGCACTCTCCGATTTGGATTCTGCGGTCTCCGTGTGTCTTGCAGTTGCAGTAAGTACTCTTATGGCATACCTTTTGCTGAATAATCCCGTTTGATATGGCGCTCAAACTCTACGAGGATAAGAACAACCCGGTTGGTGACATTTGCAAAAGGCTGAGGATCGCCAGACGAACGTTCTACCGACATGTGGATTAAAATCATACAGTGAGCCGTCAAATACGTTATAAAGATAACAGTTTGGCGACAATAACTTTTCACGTGTCAAGTTCGACATTTATTTTTAGGAGGTCTTGGCTTGGATACATTTTGGTCAAACATTTTCGGAATTGATACATTAAAAACAATCCGCGATTTTCGTTTTAACACCAGATTTTCAGAACTGTATTTACAGGTGTTGCCTATACGACGCGGTATGAAATTACTTGATTTGGGGTGTGGCCCAGGTTCATTTACAAGATGTGTCTACGAATGGTTTCAGGGGGATTTACAGGTTGAAGGTCTAGATTTAGATAATGGCTATATTGATTTTTGCACTGAGATAGCCGCGCGGGATCACTACAATATTGACTACGCCGTCGGTGACGCCTGTAAAACATCATATTCTAATGAGTGCTTTGATATCACCACTTCATACACAGTGGCACAGCATGTGGAAGTTTCATCATTTTTTGAAGAACAATATAGAATTTTGAAGTATGGAGGCTATATTGTCGTAATGGATGTTGGAGGATATACGGAAAATATAGCGAGTCAATTAGAGATGATTCCAATATCTCAGGAGGAACTTGATATACAAGCAAAGCTAGAAGTTATTGTCGATAATATTGTAAATGCTGAACGATTTACTAACCATAAAAAATCTGATTGTATGATGATGAAGATCTTGAATGACAGTGGTTTTAATAGCATTTGTCATCACAAGATAAAAATATTCGGTAGTCCAGATAATCCACAACATGATGATTTTTCTAGACTAATAATTAACAATTTTTTTTGTAGTTACATCGACATTGTAATTTCTTCTACTCCAAACGGCAATGACACAGACTCTGTAAAGCAACTGGCTAATCGATATATTGATTTGGTAAACGAGAGAAAAGCAAAACGCATTGAAATGTACGAAAATAACATAAAACTATGGGATAGTATCGAGACAGATGTGAATATTATTATTGCGAAAAAATAGTGTTATCCAGTAATTATGCAATCAAATAAGCTCAATATTACTTTGCACTTGGAGACAAGTTCAAAGGAAGCCAGTATATTTGGATATAGATAAAAGTCTGCATTTCTTGATAGATGGTTTTTATCGTCATATATGGGGAGACTGCGGCCGGATACGGCCCGGAGCGCCAGAGAGACACGTTGCTGAGCTTCTGGCGGAAAGTTATGGGGTGAAACAGGGCAATCCTGTTTTTGAGAGCCTTAACGGGACAAATTTTGCACCGCATTCATTATCTCCACCACCCTGTGTTCATATAGATGGTGCTTAAGGGTCCTTCTTCGAGCGTTTCCGGCGATCTCTTTTCGCTCGGCCTCACGTTCCGTGTAGTATTCGATCTTTTCGATAAGCTCTGCTTCATCCCCGAACTGGACTATTTCATCTTCAGAATAGAGGGGCGGGAGAAGCTCACGGCGGTCGCAGAGCTGAAAGCAACCCATGCCCGCAAGCTCGAACGTCCTCGGATTTACGAAATCACCGCCGATGCTGTACCGGTCCATGGATGAGTGAAGGTTGAGGTTTACTTCCGCATTCCTGTATATAGAGCGGACCTCGGATTCACCTATCCATCGGCTGCCGGCGGTGACGCCGGGGACAGGGTGCCTGTCCCATCCCTGACCGTATATTTTCAAATTATAGGGGGCCAGGGTTTCGAATACCCTGACGCGGTTTGGGTAGGGGGCGCCCATAAAGGAAATCGACGTCCGATCGCCGCAGTGGACCGGAAATTCATCAAGATTATTGTCGAAAGCAACAGGAAGATAATAATGGTTATTGATGCCTTCCTCAGCCAACGCTTTTTTGAAGGACTCTGACTGAATGGAAAAAAAGATGTCAAAATGGGGAGCAAGCCACTTCCAGTAAGTCAGGACCCTGAAATCTTCCACAAACCAATATAGTGTAATGACTCCCAGTTTTCGCAGGTCATCCAGAAGGCGTTCATTGAAAAGAGGCGACTGTGCGATCCCGAGTAGAATATCAGGCTTGTACTTATTGATCTGATCGACCAACATCCTCTCCAGATCCCCGATAAAGGCCATTTTGTAATCGGCGCTTCCGGAAGCCTTGGCTATTCGGAGCCCATCTGCTACTGGTGAATAGTCAACGAACACCGATTCATAACCCATGCTGGTGAAAGCGGCCGCAGTCGCTCTGGCTACAGGAAGCGATCCTCCGGCTAAGGGACCTGCGATCAGCACTCTCATCGCGTACGCTCGTCAGGGCAAAGGACAGCCCGGTCCAGCCGGGGCTGGGGTCTATGATTTAGTTGAAGAAAATTTCCCAGATCGTTTAGACGGTCCATGGCGTTCGAATATCAAGAGTTATCAACGGCCCAGTGCCGTCCTGAGCCGCTCGATGCCGCCGTCGAAGGACTCCACTATGGAAACCAACCCGGCATAAGCGTCTGTCATGGCTCGAATGAGTTCATGGTGATTATAACAGTTCAGTTCGTGCATTTGGAGCATGTGGTAGTATTTGAGTATCGAGTCTTCCGAGGAGAGGACGGCCTCTTCTATAGTCTTAAGAATGTCATTAATGGAAAAGAGCTGGTCCATGCCCGACTGTGTGCCGGTACGCACCTTGGCGGCCTGCTTGAGGAGCCGGGAGGCTTGCGAATACAAGTTGATGCATGCGCTGTTCTTCTCGGATACCTTCTCCAGCTTTGCCAGGACAGAGTCAAGCCGATAGGGCCTCAAGAGGTCGCCCGCCAGGGCTGGTTCATTTCCGGTGAAACCGAGAGCCTGGCCCCATAGTATCCGATATACCAGGCCCCCCAGGAATCGCTCCGATGCTGACCCGGGATCGGCCGGAGCATACAGAAGCGGTCCGTTGGGGGTAAAATTGGAAATATATACAGAAAGGCCGTGGGAATAAGCCCCCCATGACGGCCGGTATCCCAGCATTTTCTCCACGACGGCTTCTACCGCGTCAACGGTGATCGCATCCCGGCAGACCGGATTATCACACACCTGGTCGCCGTGGCAGGGGGAGCATGGCAGTTCCGACTGCAAGACAGCATGTCCGGCCCCGTAGGGCGCGGTCTCCCCAAAATAGGCTGTCGAGAAAAAGAGCCCGACCGTCGGCACCCCGGCTGCGGCGGCCAGGTGGATTGTCCCGGTATCGTTGCTGACAAGAGTCGAGCACTGTCTGAGAACGCCCAGCAGTTCGGATATCCCGGTCTTGCCAACAAGATCGACCACGGGAAATCCGAGATGATTTTGCATCTCTTGCGCGAGTTCTTTTTCGCCCCCGGCGCCCAGCAGCACGATTTCAATTTCGTGACGACGAAGCAGCCGTTTGGCGACGGCAGCAAAACGCTCAGGCGGCCAAGCCCTGTGCATCAAGTTTGCTCCCAGTTGGAAGGCGATCAGCCTTCCTTTTTTCTTGAGGCCGTTTTGGAGCAGCAGGGCGTTGCCGTCCCTGACTTCATTGTCATCAATTTGCATATAGTTTCGCACGGGCTCCATGGAGAGCCCCGCCATTGCCGAGTGCATATCTACTATGTTGAAAAGGTTCTGCGTCCTGCATTTTTGCGAGGCGAACAAATACTTTGCCTGGCCGGATTTAACCGGACCCATTGGATTTTCAGAATTTACAAGGCCGGATTTGGATATTCCCTTCACATTGCGGCAAAAAAAGCCACCAACCCAGTTGTGGGTCAGGTTAACGACGGAGTCGTATTCTTCGAGCAGCACAGGGTAGTCGCTAAGCCTTTGGAATGCCTCTCTTCCCCGCATCGGGGCTACATCGACCGCGGGAATGGCCACGAGCCGGTCCAAAAACGGTGTCCGGGAAAAAATTCCGCTGAACTCTTTTACACAGAGCAAGGTAACGTTGCAATCTGTTCTCTGCCGTTTCAGCAGTTTCAGCACGGGTAAGGTCTGTACGCCGTCGCCCAGGCGCGTCAATTGGATAATGAGAATTTTCTCCACAATTTCCCCTGGATGTGGAATGCCCGGAGATTAGCGTAATAGATCAACCACCGGCAATGGTAGCGTTCGTGTCAAAAAACAAGAGAATAGCGGTTCACCTTTCCGGTTCAATAGCTCTTGATTTATGAATCGACAACAAGGATTGGCAACTGAAAGCTTTTGTTGAGGGGAATCTCCGGTCTGCGGAACCAACAGAGAGAACAAGGGGGTATTCTTCTCTTCCTTTGGCGCCTTGTGTTCCGTTTTTTCTTCGTTATATTTCTAACTATATGAGTTTTCATAAAGTTTGGCAGGGGCCCCGGTTGTCCTGCAGCGGAGCCGTTCAGTCCGCAAATGCCGTTCTTAAGGGGAGAGTTCGATGGGAGGTCCCGATCAGCGTGCAGGAAGTCCATTCCAGTTCCTGGAATGTTTCGTTATGACAATGCCCACAGGCAAGACAGCGTCCAATCTCCGGGAATTAGTGCATACCCTGCGGGAGGTGAACGAGTCGGTCTTGTCCTACCATCTATGGCAATCCCGCATGTCCATTGCTCACCCCGGCGTTGAGTATCCGAACGATTTCGCCATCTGGGCCACCCAAGCCTTGCAGGATAGTCGTCTGGCAGAGAAGCTCAGCGTTATCGATCCGTTCGTTTATGAAGACATGAAACAGCTCCGTGATGCGCTGGTGGACCTATTGGACGAATATTTATGGGACCGGCCCTACGTGCCGTGGGCCAGACCCGGCTTTGAGTTCTATTTCTGTGAAGCCTCGATGGTCGTACTGCGCTCGCAGATTTTTGCCTGGACGCTTTCGGAGTTTTGTGCAGGGCTCTCGAAAGTGGGCCTGGATTCAGTTTATTACCATTTTGTGGACGCACGCTGGCGGTTGAGATCGATTAGAATGGACGACTTTTCCAATTGGATCAAAACCAATTACGATCTGCCGGATTTGGCAGCGGCTATCCAGGGCATTGACGTAGGGTTTTATACCCTTGAGGAAGTCCGCGGAACCATCCTGGATCTCGTTAACCAATATATAGAGGCGGCCGATGACAACACGCCTGAATGAACTTGAGCCGATCTCAGGCTCGACAGTCATCGATCAGTTGCGCCGCATGGCGGAACGGCTGGCTGGACAGCGCCTGGTGCACATCAACTCGACCCGCATGGGGGGGGAGTTGCTGAACTGCTTGTGGGGATCATACCGTTGTGGAACGAGCTGGGAATTGATGCGCGTTGGGAAGTTATCGAAGGAGACCAGGCATTCTTCGAGGTCACAAAGGCAATGCACAACGCCTTGCAGGGTTTCGAGGTGAATATTACTCCGGCGATGTTTCAGCATTACCTTGAGGTCAATCGGTTGAACGCCAACAGACTCGAATTTGACGCTGACTTTGTCGTGGTGAACGACCCGCAGCCGGCCTATTTGATTCAACATATGCGTTCCCATGCCAGGAGATGGATCTGGCGGTGTCATATCGACGCCTCCCGCCCCAATCGACAAGTCTGGAGGTTTTTGCGGGATGCGGTGAGCCAATATGACGCCTCGATCTTCTCGATGCCCAATTTCTCACAGAACCTGCCGCATCCCCAGTATGTCATCAATCCCTCAATCGATCCATTGAGCGAAAAGAACCGTGAACTCAGTGAGGAAGAAATCTCGGCGGTGATGGACCGGTTGGGCGTTGAACGCGATAAACCAATCATTTTACAGGTCTCGCGATTTGATTCCTTTAAAGACCCGCTGGGAGTAATCCAGGCATTTCGCATGGTGCGCAGTCACACGCCTTGCAGGCTCGTACTGGCCGGAGGCGAGGCGACCGACGATCCGGAAGGCTCTCGCATTTTTGCTGAAGCCCAGGAGGCAGCCCACGGGGACCCCGATATTCAGCTTTTGCTCCTCCCCTCGGAGAGCAATCATGAAATAAATGCCCTTCAGCGAGCGGCGGACGTAATCGTTCAGAAGTCCGTCCGTGAGGGCTTTGGATTGACGGTTACAGAGGCCATGTGGAAGGGAAAACCCGTGATCGGCGGGGCGGCGGGAGGTATCGTGCTCCAACTGCGGGACTATTACACGGGGTTTCTGGTCCACTCTCCAGAAGGGTGCGCCCTTCGAATCCGGTATTTGCTCCATCATCCGGAGATGGGGCACCGGATGGGTCAGATTGCCAGGGAGTTTGTGCGCAGCCATTTTCTTATGACCCGAAATATCAGAGATTACCTCTCTATGATGATTCTCTCCGACAATCCCGGCAGCCGTTCCATGGAGATATAGCGGGCCGCTGTGCCGCAGGGTTGGTGCGGATGATTTCAAAGCCGGGAAATGAGCAAAAACGTTTCGCAGATATGAACAGATTGTCTCATTAGAACTGTGAGGACCGTAGTGAACGCATCCGTCAACCTCGGGGCTACGCTTCAGGAAGACTCGCGGGGCGAGTTTCTGGTGTGGGCGCCCACGGCTGATACAATCGACGTGCAGATCGTTGCGCCTCGTGAGCGGCGGCTGGCTCTGGCAAAAGAAGAGAGAGGCTACTTCCATGGCATTTTCGAAGAAGTGGAGCCCGGAACCCTCTACTTCTTCACGATAGACGGTAACAGGCGCAGACCTGATCCGGCTTCGCGGTTCCAACCTCAGGGTGTTCACGGCCCTTCCCAAGTGGTCGATTCCCGTTTTTCGTGGGAAGACCGATCCTTGTCCGGTCAGTATATGCGGGATTACGTGATCTATGAACTCCACACCGGCGCCTTTACACCTGAGGGGACTTTCGATGCCGTGATCGGTCATCTGGACGAACTTGCGCAGCTTGGCATAACTGCCGTTGAACTTATGCCTGCGGGGCAGTTTCCTGGAGGCCGCAACTGGGGCTACGACGGGGCTTACCCTTTTGCGGTTCAGAATACATATGGAGGGGCCGATGGGCTGAAGCGATTAGTTAATGCGTGCCATGGGAAAGGATTGGCCGTTGTTCTGGATGTCGTCTACAACCATTTGGGGCCTGAGGGAAACTACCTCGGAGATTTTGGACCCTATTTCACGGACCGGTATAGCACCCCCTGGGGCATGGCCCTCAATTTTGACGGACCCGGCAGCGACGAAGTCAGGCGTTATTTCATCGAAAACGCACTCTATTGGGTCAGAGAATGTCACATCGATGCTTTGCGGCTCGATGCCGTTCATGCCATCGTGGATCAGTCTGCTTACCCTTTCCTGGCAGAATTGGCGGAGACAATCCATCAGGAGGCCGAGCGGCTCAATAGAAATATATATTTAATGGCCGAAAACGATCGCAACGACGTGCGCCTCATCCGCTCCCGCGAACTGGGAGGTTATGGCCTGGACGCGCACTGGAATGATGACTTCCACCATGCTCTTCATGTGGCGCTGACAGGTGAGCAGACCGGCTATTATCAGGATTTCGCTGACTTCGGGCAACTGGCCAAATCCTTTCGAGAGGGATTCGTATATTCGGGTGAATACTCTGTTTATCGCCGCAGGAGGCACGGTTCCTCAGCCCGTGGCATTGCGCCCCGCCGTCTGGTGGTTTTCGCGCAGAACCATGATCAGATAGGCAACCGGCTACTGGGAGACCGATTGAGCCGGCTGGTCTCGTTTGAATCGTTGAAGCTGGCCGCGGGAGCGGTCGTTTTATCTCCTTTCACCCCGCTCCTTTTCATGGGCGAAGAATACGGTGAGACCGCACCGTTCCACTACTTCGTGAGCCACTCGGATCCGGACCTCATAGAAGCTGTTCGAAAGGGCAGGTTGGAAGAATTCGCGGACTTTCGCTGGATGGGCGATCCGCCCGATCCCAATGCAGAGGAGACTTTCCAGCGTAGCAAGCTTCAGCACGGGCTGAAGCTGAAAGGTGAGCACAAGGTCCTTTTGGGATTCTACCGGGAATTGCTGCGGCTCCGGAAGCTGTTTATATCTTCGCAAAGTCTAAGTTTAATCGAAGTCTTATCTTATGAGACGGAGAAGGTGCTGCTCGTCCGGTTTGGCGGCGAAAGAAGAGCTGTAGCGACTCTGTTTCATTTCAACCGGAAAGCAGGCAGCGTAACCCTTCCGTGGCCACCCGGCGGCTGGCTCAAAGAGTTGGATTCGGCCGAAGAACGCTGGGGCGGACATGGCAGCCGTCTCCCGGCGATGATCGGTGGAAGTGAAGAAGTCTCGCTGGCCCTTGAACCGCACTCGTTCGCTTTTTTTGTAGATCGGAAAGACGCTTGATGGAAAGATATGTCTGTATTCACGGCCATTTTTATCAGCCTCCCAGGGAAAACCCATGGCTGGAAGCCATCGAGGTCCAGGATTCGGCTTATCCTTACCACGACTGGAATGAAAGAATTCTGGCACAGTGTTATGCGCCCAATACCGTTTCCAGAATTCTGGATGGTGAGGGCCGCATCATCGAGCTTCCGAACAATTATGCCAGGATCAGCTTCAATTTCGGACCTACCCTGCTGAGCTGGCTGGAGGAAAAAGCCCCGGCGACTTATGAGGCCATCCTGGCGGCGGACCGAATCAGCCAGAAGAACTTCTCGGGCCATGGTTCCGCGATGGCCCAGGCCTACAATCATATGATTATGCCTCTCGCCGGTAAGAGGGATAAATACACGCAGGTGATATGGGGCATTCGGGACTTCGAACACCGTTTTGGCCGGCCACCCGAGGGCATGTGGCTGCCGGAAACTGCGGTGGATCTGGAAACCCTGGATATTATGGCCGAATCGGGGATTCGTTTCACTATTCTGTCCCCGTATCAGGCCAGGGAAGTACGAAATCTTGACCAGGACTCCTGGACTGACGTGAGCGGCGGGCGCATAGACCCCACTACGGCCTATGAAATTAATTTACCCTCGGGCAGAAAGATCAATCTCTTTTTCTACAATGCTCAAGTGTCCCAGGCCGTTTCTTTCGAGCATTTGCTTGCGTCCGGGGGAAGTCTTGTTGAACGACTCATTGGCGCATTCTCTAATGAATCCCCTCGGCCCCAATTGGTCAATATAGCAACTGACGGTGAGACATACGGGCACCACCAGCAGTACGGAGACATGGCCCTGGCTTTTGCCCTTGAGCAAATCAGGTCGAATGGCGATACACTGCTTACCAATTATTCGGAATTCCTCGAAAAATACCCTCCGGTGTCCGAGGTGCGGATATTCGAAAATACCGCCTGGAGCTGTGTACACGGGGTGGAGAGGTGGTGGAGAGACTGCGGGTGCAACAGCGGCGGCCACCCGGGATGGAATCAGGCGTGGCGCACTCCGTTAAGGGAGTCGCTGGATTGGCTGCGCGATACCATTGCACCCCTGTATGAACTACACGCAGGCAAATTACTGAAAGACCCCTGGGAAGCCCGCAACGACTTTATCAGCGTTGTTCTCGACCGGTCCCCGGAGAATATCGACCAGTTCCTGATGAGACACGCATCCAGGAAACTGGAAGATTCGGAGAAGGCAACCGTTCTTAAACTCCTTGAGATCCAGCGATGCGCAATGTTGATGTATACGAGTTGCGGCTGGTTTTTTGACGAACTCTCGGGCATCGAAACAGTCCAGGTCATTCAGTATGCAGGACGTGCCATCCTGATGGCCGAGGAGATTTTTGGCGTCGCGCTTGAGCAGGACTTTCTGAAAATAATCGAGCAGGCCAAAAGCAACATCCCCGAGCACAGGGACGGGCGTGTAATTTATGAGAAATTTGTAAAACCGGCAAAGATCGATTTGACGAGGGTCGCAGCGCATTATGCGATGAGTTCCATTTTTGAGGAACGAACTCAGGGGGACAAAATTTTTTGCTATTCTGCCGACCGGGAGGAATTTCGGCTTCAGCAGATCGGGAATGCCAAGCTGGCGCTCGGCCGAGTACGGATTACCTCGGAGATTACCAGGGAAGCGGCTGTGATGACTTTCGCGGCCCTGTATTTCCCGGAGCACAATCTCTCGACGGGCGTTCAGGTATTTGAGGATGAGGAAAAATTCGGGACTATGTCCCAGGAAGTGGCGCAATCCTTCTCCGCCGGTGATTTCCCGGAGACGATCCTGCGCATGGACCGGTATTTCGGCGCCTCCAAATTCTCTCTCAGGTCACTTTTCCGCGACGAGCTGCGCGGAGTCTTGAAACAGATCCTTGAAGCGTCCATGGAAAGCACACGGTATACTTTCCGCGAGATTTTCAATCACTATGCCACATTTATGCGATTTCTCATCGACTTGGGTATTCCCCTGCCGGAACCTCTTCCCTGTACAGCCGATTTCGTTTTGAATTTAACCCTGAAACTGGAATTTCAAAAACCTGAGATGTCCCCCGAGGCCATACATAACATCATTAAGGATGCTCAAGACCTGCATATCGAACTCGATTATCCCGGTTTGGAATATTCTTTCAGAAAAAACATTGAAACACTAACGCATAAGCTGCGCGAGGACCCTGACGACATCGGTAAATTGAAGCAGTTGTTGAGCGCTGTGAGTCTGGGCAAAGAAATGCCATTCGAATTGAACTTATGGATTGTCCAAAACAACTATTATGAGATGTTGCACACTTTGCTGCCGGAAAGGCGCTGGAAAGCCGAACACGGGGCTGAAGGCGCTCATGAATGGGTTGAACAGTTTGTCGAACTGGGCCGGAAACTTTCGGTTCGCGTTGATTGAAAGATCCTCATCGTCTACGTACTTTAAATCTTCCCAGGAGTTGGAATGACAGGCTTCAGGGCGCCGATAGCCACCTACCGAATCCAGTTCAGCCGAGATTTCACGTTTGAGGCCTGCCGGGAGCTAATACCTTATCTCCACGATCTCGGCATAACCGAGTTATATGCCTCCCCTCTTTTCCAGGCTCGACGGGGCAGCCTTCATGGATACTCGGTGACCAATCCCATGGAAATAAATCGGGAAATAGGCTCCCGCTCATCTTTTGACACCCTGGTGCGCAGACTCAAGTCGCGAGGCATGGGCATTCTTTTTGATATCGTTCCCAACCACATGGCGCTGAGCCATGAAAATCCCTGGTGGATGGATGTCCTGGAGAATGGACCGGGTTCCCCTTACGCCCTTTTTTTTGATGTCGATTGGCATCCGCCGAGCGGGGTACTGGAAGGAAGAGTACTGTTGCCCATCCTGGGAAAACATTACAGCCAGGCCCTGGAGGCGCAGGAACTACGGTTGGGCCTGAAAGAAAGCGGATTTTTCATCAGCTATTATGAGCACCGGTTCTCACTGGACCCCAAGACTTATAAAGATATCCTTTCGCACCGCCTGGCGGATCTGGAAAAAGGTCTTGGAGAAGCTCATCCCGCCGTTATCGGTCTCAAGGGACTGGTGATCCTTAGTGACCACCTTCCTTCGCGCACACTCATCAGCCGGCAGAAGGTCAAAGCAAGGCAAAGAGACAAGGAAATCATCAAAAGAAGTCTATGGCTGCTGTACCAGGGAACGCCCGAAGTAAAGCAGTTTATTGACGAAAATGTGAGGATTTTCAATGGAGAAAAAGGGGACCTCGGAAGCTTTGACCTCTTAGACAGACTTCTGGTCAAGCAGTCCTACAGGCTTGCGTTCTGGCAGGTTGCCCTGGAAATGATCAACTACCGCCGTTTCTTCAGTATCAACGATCTGATCGGTATTCGGATTCAAGATCCCCAGGTTTTTGAAGCCTTTAAGCACGGTCTTCTATTCGACCTCATCGAAGAAGGAAAGGTTTCCGGGATAAGGGTTGACCATATTGACGGGCTCTATGATCCCCTGGAATATCTCGAACGTTTGCAAAAAGGGCTGATCGGGGAGAACGCAAAGCCGGCGGAAATTGGCAAATATTATGTCGTCGTGGAAAAAATCCTGGAACAAGGCGAGACATTGCCTCCTGAATGGCCCGTCTCGGGTTCCACAGGATATGATTATGTGAACATGGTCAATGGTCTCTTCATTGACGAGCAAGGATTTAAGAAACTGCAGGCGGTCTTTTCCACTTTCACATCTCTGGAATTGCCGGTATCCGATATAGTCTACGAGAAGAAAAAACTCGTCATGGAAACTCTTTTTGGCGGGGAAATAGAAAATCTGGGTTTTTATCTTGGCCTGCTGGCGTCGCACGATCGGCAGGCACGCGACCTATCCAGGCGCGAGCTGATCAAGGTATTGGTGGAGGTGACCGCCTGTCTGCCCGTCTACCGAACATACATCCGCAGCGATACGGTCTCGGAGCAGGATAGGGTATATCTGGAGGATACAATCGCCGAAGCGCGCCGGAGAAATCCTTCCATCAACCCCATGGCAATGAGTTTCATCGGCCGTTTGCTGCTTCTGGATTTCCAATCTTACTTGACCGACGAGCAAAAGCATGAACAACTTCACTTCGTAATGCGGTGGCAGCAATTTAGCGGTCCGATCATGGCGAAAGGCCTGGAGGACACCACACTATACATATACAACCCGCTTATCTCGCTTAATGAAGTGGGGACAAGCTTTCAACCCGTCTCCGTGGAATCGTTCCACCAGTTTAACCGGGCAAGGCAGAGATCGTGCCCTTTCACCATGAACGCGACTTCCACTCATGACACAAAGCGCAGCGAAGATGTGAGGGCTCGCATAAACATACTTTCTGAAATAGTTGAGGAGTGGGAGGATTTGCTTCAAAGGTGGAAAAGTCTGAATCAGGCAAGGAAGATTCCGGTCGACGTGAACCTGGCGCCGGACCCCAACGAGGAGATATTTCTCTATCAGACACTGATCGGCGCCTGGCCACTACAATCGGAGGAAATTCCCGCATTCAGCAAACGTCTTCAGGACTATATGGTAAAGGCCGCGAGGGAAGCCATGGCGCACACGAGGTGGACCACGCCCAACACCGGGTATGAAGATGCCCTGATAACCTTTACGAAGTCAATTCTGGATGAATCCGACGAAAATGAATTCCTGGAGTATTTCCTGAGAACTCAATCTCGGTTGGCATATTCCGGGGCGCTTAACTCTCTTTCCCAGGTCCTCCTGAAGATTACCTCGCCGGGTGTACCCGATGTTTACCAGGGAACGGAGCTTTGGGACTTCAGCCTGGTTGACCCCGACAACCGCCGGCCGGTGGATTTCAGAAAACGGGCCCAACTTCTCAAGGAGCTGAAAAGGCGCGAGTCCAAAAGCCGCGACACCCTTATTCCTGAACTTCTTGTCAATTGGGAAGACGGCCGGATTAAACTCTATGTGACCTATAAGGCGCTTAGTTTTCGCAGAGAACATCGCGCTTTGTTTCTGGCGGGAGAGTACCTGCCCCTGTTCAGTTCCGGGGGAAGGAGGAATAATGTCGTGGCTTTTTCGAGGAGCAAGGCAGATCAATGGGTACTTGTGGCGGTTCCAAGGCTGGTGGCTAAGATGGGTGCTCCCGGGCCTCTCGGAAAACGAGCGTGGGGAGAAAGCGTTCTTACCATTCCTCCGGAAGCGCCCGGGTCATGGACAAATATTTTCACAGGTGAGACCCTGGAAACAACGCATGCCTCTGAAACAGGGAGCTTGCCTCTTCACAGGGTTTTCTCCCGCTTCCCCGTCGCGCTCCTATCGAGCAATTAAATCATGAGGATTTCAACTTCCGGGTGTCGGGCTTTCCCCGGATTAATCGGGCCACAACTACGACGGGTCTATTGACAAAGCCGAGGCGCTCTGTTAAACAAAGCATCTCTTGTTCCCCGGTAGCTCAATGGCAGAGCGGGTGGCTGTTAACCACTAGGTTGATGGTTCGAGTCCGTCCCGGGGAGCCACGAATATCAAAGGGTTAGGCCAGTCGGTCTGGCCCTTTTGCTTTGTGTGTCGGATCTCTCCGAATACTAACGTTGTTTATGACAACGTTTTTCAGCTCTATTCGTGGTCAGTCGTCGCGTGAAATCGCAAACCAAGCGCCCGCACGACTTTCAGCACCGTGGCGAACTCAGGATTACCTTCAGATGATAACGCCTTATAAAGGCTCTCACGCCCAAGGCCGGTTTCTCGGGCTATTTGTGCCATCCCTTTGGCACGAGCGATATCCCCCAGGGCCGCCGTAACCAGCGCAGGGTCCCCTTCTTCTAGTGCGGCTTCCAGATAAGCCGCCATATCTGCATCTGTTTCCAGATGTTCAGCAGCGTCCCAAGGTCGGGTTTGAGTTTTCGCCATGTGAACCTCCTATAGTTCTCGCGCCAGATCCAGCGCCCTCTTGATATCTTTTTCCTGAGAATGCTTGTCGCCGCCAGCCAGAAGTACTACGAGCGCACGGCCGCGTTGTGCGAAGTACACGCGATAGCCGGGACCGTATTCGATGCGCAGTTCCGAAACGCCTTCTCCCACGGGCTTTACATCGCCGAAGTTGCCCAGCGAAAGGCGACGGATACGTATGTTGATACGAGCCCTAGCTTGCCGATCACGTAACTCTTCAAACCATCGAGAATATGCCTCTGTCTGTCGGACTTCGATCATGGATATAGTGTAGTCCATAGGATACAATAAATCAATGATTACGCCAGTCGATCACGGATCACAAAAAATAATCTCAGAGCTTGACTCTTTCTTCCCATTGCCCAGTTTGGTCTGCACTGGGGAGCCATGGCCATAAAAAGATTTGCGGATTTTCCCGTAAATCCTTTTTTGTCTTGCGGGGTGTGTCACATTGAGTAGGCATGAACGTAGCAGGGAACTATTTGGAGATGGAAAGCAGGCGCAGTCCTTCGATCCTATTGAAATGACGGACATTATTAGTAAGTAGAGTAAGATCATGGCAAAGGCAAGTGGAGGCAATCAGGAGGTCGAAATCGCCAATCATCCTTCCAGCCTTTCTCATTTTCCCTCGTTCCCGGCCGAAAAATTGGCAGATTTCCCGGTCTACCCCAAGCACCGGGAATTTACGGAGAAACGTATGAAGGCTGTTTTCGTTTTGTTGCGGGTCTCGGGAATAATAGACGCCTTCATAGAGTTCGGCTAGAGAAACAACACTCAAGACAATGCCTTGAGGTTGAAGCTCCCGGAGTTTCTGGGTAATTACCGGGACATTAGCCAGGTGATCGATAATCCAGTCGGTGTCCACAAGATAACCGGCTTTCATAATCTGACTTCAGGTCGGGATGAGATGAGCCGATTCTCATAAATCCGCCGCTTGAGATCTTCACAGTCAAGACTATCTTTCCAGGCCCCAGCAGTAGCCTCAAGGACATCTTCGGATATCGGCATGTTGTTTACTGCCCTTTTTTTCCGGGTCCGTTTTGACTTGGCCCTTTTCCTCAGCCGTTCCGCAATGGTCTCCAGCAATAAAATGTCTTCGTCGTCCAAGCCTTCAAGTTCAATGAAGTTGACCATTGGCCTTTCTCCTTCCCGTTGTGTTCTTCTAAAAAGAAGCGGCTCAGAAGCGGGCCGATACAAGTCATCATTATGAGAAAGAATTTAAAGGACTTCCCGCCCCATGTCAAGAAATGCGGTATCCCGATTCGAGAACGTCTCGCAGACAACTCCGGAACCCTTCGCT